>CAWIEE010000007.1:0-312337 GCA_963835075.1 uncultured Actinomycetota bacterium
GCAAGCTCACGACACCGCCGATGTATTCGCGGCGATCCGCTATGCGCGCGCCAACGGCCATAAAGTCGGCGTACGTTCAGGAGGCCACAGCTGGGCTGCCAGCCACCTGCGCGACGGCGGCTTGCTGCTCGATGTCAGCCGCCTCGACCATTGCACCGTCGACACAGATCGGATGACCGCCGACGTCGGGCCCGGCAAGATCGCCAACATCTTTGCGGCCGAACTTGACTCGCAAGGGCTGTTCTTTCCTACCGGCCATTGCGAAGGCATCCGCCTCGGCGGCTATCTGTTGCAGGGTGGGTACGGCTGGAACAGCAAGGTGCTCGGACCGGCATGTGAAAATGTGCTCGGACTTGAGGTTGTCACCGCCGACGGCGAGCAGATCTACTGCGACCCCGACAACCATCCTGACCTGTACTGGGCCGCCCGCGGCGCAGGCCCTGGCTTCTTCGGTGTGGTCACGTCGTTCAAACTGCGGATTCACCGGCGCCCGGCGGTGGTGGGCACGTGTCTGTACATGTACCCGATCGAGCTCGCCGACGAGGTATTCACCTGGGGACGCTCGATCAGTCCCGAGATCGACGACCGCGTCGAGCTGCAAATCCTCACGACACGCTCCTTTCCGGCAGCCGGGATCGACCACCCCGCCATCACCATCGCCTCGCCAGTGTTCGCCGAATCAGAAGACGAGGCGACGAAAGCACTTGCCCTACTTGGCACCTGCCCGGTCGCCGATCGGGCGATGATCAACGTTCCGTATGCGTTGACAAACCTGGCCAGCTGGTACACGGCCGTAATGACCAATTACCCTAAGGGGCACCGGTATATCGCCGACAACATGTGGACGTCGGCTTCAGCTGAGCAACTACTGCCGGGCATCCGCAGAATCATCCAGACGATGCCACCGCACCCCTCACATTTCATTTTCACTGGCTGGAACCCGTCCCCAGACCGCCCAGACATGGCGTTCAGCGTCGAGGACGAGATCTACATGGGGCTGTACGCGGTCTGGCAGGATCCCGCCGACGACGAACGGTACCGCGACTGGTCGGGGTCCAACATGGCGGCGATGTCGCACCTGGCGACCGGCATCGCGCTCGCCGACGAGAATCTCGGCAGGCGCCCGGCGAAGTTCATCACCGACCCGAACATGGCGCGCCTGGATACGGTTCGCGCGGCCTATGATCCGGACGGTCGCTTCCACAGCTGGATGGGCCGCAAATGACAATTGCTGTGCGGCAACCGCTTCGGGTTCTCGTCCTCGGCGCGGGGGTGGCCGGCATCTCTATTGCTCGCGGATTACTGCGAGACGGACATGACGTCACCGTCTTCGAGCGGCGGCCGGATATGCGGCCCGGCGGTGGTGCGGTGACCATCTGGCCCAATGGCTCGACGGTTCTGGAGCAGCTGCGAGTCGATATGGACGGGGCGGGACAGCTGCTGTCCACCGTGCGGATCGCGACAGCGACTGGTCGCCAACTGGTGAATATCGACGTGACCGCCATCGTGGACCGGCTGGACGGGGCCGTTCGGATGGTCCCACGTCGAGTCCTTCTTGAGCGCCTGATGGAAGGCTTTCCGGCCGATCGCATCCGGTGCAATTCGCGCGTGGTCCGAGCGGTCGGCACGCAGGACGGGGTGCGAATCGAGTTCGGAGACGGCAGCTGCGCGGAGGGCGATCTGTTGATCGGTGCGGATGGTCTGCACTCGATGGTGCGAGACATCGCCGGTGCGAAACCCGCGAAGCCGACCGGTTGGTGCAGCTGGCAGGGACTGATCACCCTCCCGCACATTCCCGACAAGGACGTCGCGGTGCAGATCGTCGGCGAGCACGGAAACCTTGGCTTGTGGCCGGCTGGCGGCTCCGATCTGCAGTGGTGGTTCGACTTGCCGTGGTCGCCCGGCTTCGTCAGGCCTGAACGTCCGACCGAGATGATCCGGTCCAATTTCGCAGGATGGTCCGACTTGGTCGATCAAGTTCTCGCGACGTTGACTGACGACGATCTGGCGCCTTCGCCGTTCCCGCATTTTCGGCATCCGATTCCCCGGTCACCACGCCGCGGCGCGGTGACGTTGGTCGGCGACGCCGCACACACGATGCCGCCCATCCTCGCGCAGGGGACCAATCAGGCACTGCTCGACACAATGGTGTTGTGCAAGGCACTCTCGGATCTCCGGAAGGGACGCAACGGCAGCAACGGTGATCTCTCGAGCGCGCTGCGCTGGTACGAGAAGACCAGGCGACGCAGGCTCACCGCCGTGTCCTGGGTGACGTCGCGGCAGATGGCGCGCAGTGAGTCAGTGTTGAAACCGGCCGCCATGATCTCGGACTCGTTTGGCACCTGGGCAATGACGACGTTTCTGCGTTCGATAAGCCACCGGCGGATATCCGCGGAAGTCAACCGAGACCTGTCTGGCCGACTTGTCCGACCGCTGATGATCAGCTCTAAGGTGCCACCCGCCAAACTGGCCCGAGTTGTCGAGTGGACTCGTCACCACCTGTATCGGCTCAATCAACGGCTGACACCCGCGCCGGCAGCGATATTCGAGATGATCCTTGCGAGCTGGATTTCGCAGGCAATCACGGTGGCGGCCGAACTCGGTGTCGCCGATGCCCTCGCCCAAGGCCCCTTGCCGATCGACGAGTTGGCGGCCCGAGTGGACGCGGATGCGGATGCACTGCGCCGGCTGCTGCGAGCATTGATCAGCCGGGGCATTTTCCGGCAGGGTCGCGACGGCCGCTATGAGCTGAACTCGCTTTCCGAAACGCTGCGCTCTGACGCACCGGTGTCGATGAAATCAGCAGCCCGGTTCTACGGGTCGCAGGAGCAGCGCGAACGCTGGACCCATCTGGTTGATTCAATCCGAACCGGTAATGCAGTCGTCGCGGCGCTGCGGGGTAAGGAGAGCTTCGAATACTTCGCCGAGAAGCCCGAGCTCGCCGACACTGTTCAACCAGACGATGACGAGTATCTCGGAGCTGACGGACGCTACGGTTGTCGCCGGCTACGACTTCAGCGTCTACCCGACCATCGTCGACGTCGGCGGAGGGCATGGCCCACTGCTGGCCGCCATCCTGGCGGCGGCGCCGGCCTCGCGGGGAGTGCTGTCCGACCTCTCGACCGTCGTGGCGGACGCCCCGAACCTGTTGCGCGAGAGGGATGTCGCCGATCGGGTGCGTATTGAGGAGCGGTCGTTCTTTGACAGCGTTCCCGGCGGTGGTGACGCTTACGTTCTCAAGAACATCATTCACGACTGGCCCGACGAGAAGGCGGTGCAGATCCTGAGGAATGTTCGCGCAGCAGCCGACCCACAAGCCACGCTGTTGCTGGTCGAACTCGTCATCCCTCGTCACAACCGTGACTTCCCGGGAAAATGGGCGGATCTGGAGATGATGCTGAATTTGGGGGCCCGCGAACGCACCGCGGCCGAGTACCGAGACCTGTTGAGTCAAACCGGATTCCGGATGACACGGGTAGTGCAAACCGCGTCACCGCTCAGCGTGGTCGAGGCCAAACCCGCGTAGCGCCACTCCCCGGTGACTCCTGCTGCGATCTATTGGTCGACGCGAAACACCGGATACTGCTCGACGATGCCCTCGAAGTCACTGAGCGACGTGCGGCGATCAATCGGGAAGAACGGACGCGCTCCTGGTGCCAATTCGAGGTATCGACGCAAGATCGCCGGGCGCCGATCGGCGTGGTCTTCCACCAGAGACGCGGCCTCGCGCTGTCCGCGTTGCATAACCGCACGGCCGTCTCCTGCGCGCAGGTTTCGCACCCAGTTCGCCTTCTGGCCGAGCATGGCCACCAGAAAGCGCTCGCGCTCGTAGTCGGTGACAACTACCGGGAACGAGATCGTCCGCCCCGATTTGTGGCCACGCACTACAACCGTTGCGGCTTGGCTGGGTCCTATCCCGGACCCAAACATGATGGTGCCCAACCGGTTTGTAATGCGTGCCGACCACCGCGGACGACCTCCGCGATACTGCCATCGTTGGAACCTGCTAACGACGCCACCAAGCATGCCTCCACGGTACGGGCGGGCGTCAGCCTCTCGTCCAGGTCCGGGCCCCCGCCAGCGATCTTTATTTCTGTGCCTGCCACCAATGGGAATGGCGATCGCGGCCCTGATCCTGGTTCTCGTGTTCTACCCAGTCGGGATCATCCTCGGCCATGTGGCACGCGGGCGGATCAAACGGACCGGAGAGGGAGGACGGGGACTGGCCACTGCCGCGCTGGTCATCGGCTATCTCCAGGTCGCTGTCACGGTTGGGGTCATCGCGGTAGCTGCCTTCCTGGTAGCGGTCGGCGCTCAGTAGGCGCCGCTCGCCGAGCGTGAACGAAGTGACGCCGTGTGCGGGTAGGCGCTAGCCTTGCTCGCAAGTCGGTCCGGCGGTCCCGCGCTGCTCCTGTAACGCGGGCGCCACCAGAGAGGACAACCAGTTCATGACCGAACGAAAGCGCGCTAGGTCTGCCATCGCCGCGATGATCGCGGTCGCGGGGATGATCATCGCCGGTGGTGCACTTGCCATGGCCGCCCAGGCCAGCGCGGATCCGGCGGTGCCCTACCCGACGCCCGTGCCTGCGGATCCTGGTGCGCCCCCGGCTCCCGGCCAACCGGTGCTGACGACCGACGTGCCGATGGCTGCGCCCGCACCCCCACCCGTCGGCCCGCCAACTGTCCCAGAGATCGCAAACCCCGTATACGGCTCAGGCAAATATGGGTCGGGTCCGCTCGGCACCCTCAGGGATCTTTGGCATCAGGCCCAGGACCCGTCTCAACTTATCGGCGACGGGGGAGGCGCGATGCCCGAAGGCTCCGCGCCGCCGCCAGGAGCCGGTCCAGCGCCGCAGCTACCGCCCGGATACGTCTCGCTGAACAACCCGGAGTCCAACGGCCCTCCGCCGGCGCCCAAGGCGGGCGGACCGCCTCTTCCGCCTGGTTACTACCCGTTGAACGGGCCACCACCACCCGGGTACAACGCTCCGGCGGCGCCGGATCCGGCCGCACCACCGACCGTCTTGCCAGCCCCGCCGACGCCGTAATTGCTCGGCTCGTTTAGATCGAAACATGTTCGGCAACAGCACTGTTGTGGCTGGACCACGGCCAAGGTTGAGCACTCTACGAGGAGGCCCTCAAATGAGGACGATCGTCAGCCGGCTGGTGCCCGTCGTCGTGATGGCGTTTGCGCCGATGGCGGCCGTGACTATCGCGACACCCGCAGTGAGCTGGGCGGATTGCGCGAACGGCCAGTGGTGGGATCCGAAGGCGAACGTGTGCCGGGCGCCAGACGCGCCGATGGCTCTGCCGTGCGATGCCGGACAGTGGTGGGACCCGACGGCCAATGTCTGCCGTCCGCTAGGCGTCGGGCCGCAACCCTTGGCATGCGATGGTGGCCAGTGGTGGGATCCCACCGCCAATGTCTGCCGGCCGCTGGGCGTCGGGGTGCAACCGCTCGGATGCGACAACGGCTGGTGGTGGGATCCGACGTCCAACACGTGCCGTCCGCCGCTGTTGCCCTAGCTTCAGCCCCGCGCGAACTCCTCGCGGATGACGGCGACGAAGCAGTCGACGTCGGATTCCGTCGTGTCCCATGCCGTCATCCAGCGGACTTCGCCGCGTGCGCGATCCCAGTCGTAGAAGCGCACCCGCTTGCGGATACGGTCCGCCACGTCCGTTGGGAGGGTCGCGAAGATCGCGTTCGATTGGCTCGCTTGCGTGAAGGCCAGTCCCGGCAGCGATCCGTCGGCGATGCCGGCCTCCAGCGCGGACCGTAGGCGCGCGGTCATTGCGTTCGCGTGCGCCGCGATGCGGAGGCCGAGGCCATCGTCGAACAAGGCGAGCAGCTGCGCTGAGGCAAACCGCATCTTGCTGGCCAGCTGCATCGTCAATTTGCGCAGGTAGACGAGGCCGACGGCGCGGTCAGGAGCAATCACGACCACGGCCTCCGCACCGACGAGTCCGTTCTTGGTGCCGCCGAGGCTGAGAACGTCGACCCCAGCGTCAACCGTGAACTCGCGGAACGGTACGCCCAGCGCCGCGGCTGCGTTCCACAGCCGGGAGCCATCCATGTGCACCGCCATGTCATGCCGGTGGGCGAAGTCGGAGATCGCCCGCACCTCCTCGGGCGTGTAGAGCGTGCCCATCTCCGTTGCCTGCGTGATGCTTACGGCGAGCGGCTGGGCCCGGTGCTCGTCGCCCCAGCCCCACGCCTCGCGAGCAACCAGCTCAGGTGTGAGCTTGCCGCCAGGAGCAGGCACCGTGAGCAATTTGATGCCGGTCATCCGCTCGGGGGCGCCGGCTTCGTCAGTGTGGATGTGCGCGGTCGAGGCCGCGACGACGGCACCCCAGCGCGGCAGCACGCTGGTGAGCGAGACGACGTTGGCGCCCGTGCCGTTGAATACGGGGAAGGCCTCAGCGTGCTCGCCAAAGTGCTCCCGGATCACCTCCTGTAGGCGAGCGGTATACGAGTCCTCTCCGTATGCGACTTGGTGGCCACCGTTAGCCGCGGCGATGGCTGCGAGCACCTCATGGTGCACACCCGCGTAGTTGTCGCTCGCGAACGCGCGCCGATCAGAGTCGTGGAGGGGGAAGGTCGTCACTGCTTCATCTTCCCAGCGGGCGCGAGCATAATCGCCAATGCGCAGGGCAGCGACCATCGACGCACGGAAGCGAATTGCCTGAAACCAAGATCACGGTCATCTACGACAACCCGACCGATCCAGATGCCTTCGAATCACCCTACGAGACAGAACAATTGGAGGCCGCGCGGAGAATACCCGGATACGTTCGCCTCGAAGCCTCGAAGGTGTGGCCCAAGGAGGACGGCAGCCCGACGCCCGCCCATCGCATGATCGACCTCTACTACTCGGACTACGACGCCGCAAGCGTTGCGGTGACCACACCTGAAACAGGTGCTTTCTTCGAAGCCATGGCTCGGCTGTCCACTGGGGGCGCCCGCGTGCTGATTTCAGAGATCGAGGTGCCTGCGGGCTGAACTGCGTTCGGACGATTCACCATCGGGTAAGGTGATTATGTCCGCTAAGTATCTGAATTCGGTCTCAACGCTGGAGTAGTGCTCATGACCTCGATCAAGACCACACTGCCTGCCGTTGCCCTCGCGGGCGGGCTCACCGCAGCCATGCTGGGCCTCGGCGCTCCGCTGGCCAGCGCTGATCCGGCTCCGCCACCTCCGGCGCCCGCGGAGGCTGAAGTGCCGCCGCCCAATGCGCCGCCGAAACCCGCCGAGGTCTGGGACGGCCAGCCCGTGGTGTGGACCTCGGGCTGGGGCGGACGCTGGGGCGTGTGGATCAACGGCGGCTTCATCACCCTGTCGTCGAACATCAACACCGGTGGCGGCTAATACCTGCGACCGATAGGGGCTATTCAGAACTCGCGGAGTGTCTCGCGCAGTGTCGATTTGGCGTATTCGGTGCGGGTCAGCCCGAGCCGTTGCAGCGCCGGCACGAGACCATCGCAGATCGAATCGATGTACTTGCGTGATAGGTCCCAGCCAGGTTTGGAGATCAGGAAGCCGTCGCCGCCGACCTCCTCCATCGCTTCGCCCATCTTCCTCGCGACTTGGTCGGGAGTGCCGATTAGCTCCAGGCCCCGCTTGGCGCGGTGCATGACGAGCTGGCGCAGCGTCTTTGGTCCGGGGCTGCCGTTGCCGCGCATGAAGTATTCCAGCGATCCGCGTTCCCCGTTGGTGGTGAGATCCGCAGGCAATGGCTCGTCCAGATCGAACTGCTTGAAGTCGATCTCGGTGTTCGACGAGATGCTCACCAGCGACTTCTCGACATACGAGGGATGGTTCAGCAAGCGTTCGACCTCTGCGCGCGCCTCTGCTTCGGTGGCGGCGACGGTAGGGGAGACGACGAAGAGGAGTTTGACGTCGTCGGGGTTGCGGCCGGCCGCTTGGGCGCGGGCTCGGATGTCGTCGCGGTATTCCTTCATGCCCTCAATCCCTGTGCCGACGGCGATGATCGTGTCGGCCGCACCGGCGGCGAACTGCCGGCCCCTCGGAGATGCGCCGGCTTGCAGGAAGGTCGGTCGGTGTTGCGGTGAGGGCACGGTGTTGAGAGGACCGCGGGACTTGAAGTACTTGCCGTCGAAGTCGATGGTGTGGACCTTGCGGTAGTCGGCGTAGGTGTGCGTGTCGCGGTCCATCACCACCGCGTCGGCCTCCCAGGAGTCCCACAGTTGGTTGACGACGTCGAAGTACTCTTCGGCCACGTTGTACCGCTCATCGTGCTCGGGTAGGCCGTCGAGCCCGAAGTTCTGCGCCGCCCGATCTTCCGCCGAGGAGACGATGTTCCATCCGAACCGGCCCTCCGCGATCGAATCGACCGTCGAACACAACCGCGCCAACAGATACGGCGGATAGAAACTCGTCGAGAGCGTGGCGACGACGCCCATCTGCGAAGTGTTGGCCGCGATGAGCACGGCCAGAGGCAGAGGATCGTGTTTGGGGGCGAACGCCGAGTGTTTCAGCGCGCCCTCCATGGTGCCGCCGAATGCATCGGCCACCATGACGGTGTCCTCGATCATGATCAAGTCAAAGCAGGCCCGCTCCATGCTGCGCGCCATGTCGACGTAGAACCGCCCATTCGGCCACTGGTGCACGTCGGGCGAGGCATCATCGGTGTCCCACAGCGGCGGGGTGAAGTTCATGAACCAGCCGAGGTGAAACTTCTTGGTCATCGCCGCTCCTGTGTCCCGCCATCGCTTCCGAAGCCATCGCAGCGCCCCGGCATGTCGAAGTGAATACGCAATCGTGGCGCCTGTATTGCGCCGACGTCGGCGGCAGTTCCGGTGTGCGCTACTTAACGATTCGCCTGTGAACTGTCTGCGAATTGCCCTCGGAGAGGACATCTTTCATGCCATTGACTACACAGGGCGGCGCAAAGCTGCGAATGCATCGGGGTATCGTCGCGGCTCAACTCGAAGCATCGAGGATCTTGATCGCGAAGATAAGCGAGTCGCCCTTCTGGATTCCAGCGCCCGGCTGCCCCTCCGGGTAGCCGTCGGCAGAAGTCATGGCAACCGCGACCGTTGACCCGACCTTCTGTCCTGCGATCGCCTTCTGAAAGCCCGGCACGACTCCGTTGAGCGAGAACTCAACCGGGGTGCCCTGCTTGTAGCTGCTATCGAACACCGATCCGTCACGTCCATTCACACCCAGGTAGCAGACAGAAACCCTCGCCGTGCTTGCGACGACTGGGCCGTCACCGGCCTTCAGCGTGTGCACCTGGGTCTCGGTGACGCTGAACGGTGCTTTCACGGTAACGAGGGGCGCTGCGCTATCCGTGGATCCGGTGACCGCGACGCTGCCGGTGGTCCCGGATAACGTCCACTCCGGTGTGCCACCGTTCGCGGGCGCTGCCATCGGGCACGGGCTGGCTGCAGTTGACGTCTCCACGAGCGAAGGCGGCGAGAACACGTCGGAGACGGAGGACGTCGGTGTCGATGAAGTATGCCTATCCGAGCCGCAAGCGGCGAGCGTCATGACGAGTGACGCGGCGCAGGCCACCAGCGCGACGGAATTCGAAACGCGAAATGAGTTCACGGTCCGTGACGCTACAGCGCATATCGCAGCCGTTGCCGACAGCGGTCACGTCTGGGGAGTCGATCGACGAACCTCGTGATCCATCAGATCTGACGGCCAACCTTACTGGTAAAACTGCATATTCGATTTCCGCATATTCACCTGACCCGGGAACGCGGGTCGATGGCGCGGCGTCTGCGAGCTCGCGGGCGGTTGCCGCCCACTGGCTTGGTACGAAACGGGTGAGCGGCCTGGCTGTGTTCGACGTCGAACGCGAGGGGCGCCCGATCGAGATGCGCTACTTCGTGCAGCAGAAGAGGAGTTGACGCACATGGGTTCGTTACTATCGCGCACATGTCCTTGACAACACCGGACGAACCGCGTGTCTCTCGTCAACCGGTAACAGTGCAGACGCAGTCACGCTGGATTGCGCCAATTGCCCTGGGAATCGCGGTGATTGCCATCGGCATTGCTGTCTGGGCGCTGTTATCTGCACGGCCGTCCAATAGCTCGGCGCCCACCGCCCAGCAGACTGCCGATGCCAAGAACCACGCGTGTACCGCCTACAACACGGTGCGCACCTCGGTGGCGCTTCAAACCCACACCGACCTGGGACAAGACCCCGTCGCCGTGCAGGCGGTGGCGGCAGCCGCGCGCCTGGCGATGAGCTCCGGAGGCTCGTATCTGCTGGCCAGCCTCGACCCGGCTACCCCCGCGGAACTGGCGGGCTCCATTCACACCTTCGCCGATGACCTGCAGGCCATTTCGATGTACGCGCAGGCCGGCGTCGGCGAGAACGAGCCGACCCAGGCGGATCGGCTGCGCGATGGTGAGGCCGCCAGCGCGAAGATTGCCGACATCTGCAAATAAGCTCCACGGTCGGGGCACACGTGCATTTGTCGGGTGCGCGCACTTGCGGGTGGGCCAACCGTTGGCGTGTGGCCGGCTGCTGCTACACCCACCCGATGTGACTCGCGGTTCCCGACGCGGACGGCCGACGGCTCAACGCGGGCTCGTGCCGGCGGCAAAGCGGTAGGCCAGATGCTTGACCCGGCGCCGACTGCGCTCGCAATGGCCAGCGTCTCAACCGGCGTGCAGAAGCTTGCAACGGAAACTTAGCTATTCAAAATACTTAAAATTAGTTATTCAAGGCAATTATTTGCCGACATTCCCAATGGTCAAGCGGTCGCGCCGCCGCGCCGTGGTGCCCATCTGTCTTCACTGGTAGTTCACAGCGAAGGAATGCATATTACACAGTCACTTGCTAGCAAACACTAGAAATGTCCTCGCCGTCAATTAGTTGAGGGGGAATTGCAACCCTCATCAGCGATACGTCGACGAAAGTTTGAATTTTTGCTGACATGTGCCTCATTTGCCAGCAAAGATGCTATGTTCCAGCTGTCAATGCACAGCCACGGCTAGGGCGTGTGATTCGGAGGGGTTCACCATGTCGAAGCATCGCAAGATCAATTCACGGCGCACACTGAACTCGGTTCGCTACCTCGCGACGGGAGTCGCCGGGGCGGCGGCGGCTAGCGCCGGCATCATGATGGCACTGCCGCCCGGCGCGGTGAGCACGCTGGCGTCGCCGGCGCCGACCACTCGGGCCGTGGAACTGACGACCTTGGGTGTCCCGCTGGGCCCTGTCCCCTGTAATGACCCGTTCTGCGTGTTGGGTGGCCTGTTTGGACACGGTTTGTCGCTGCCCACCCCGGGCGGCCTGGTCTCCGCGCTGCTCACCCCCCTGGGCCCAAACTCGACGCTGGATAGCCCGTGCGGGCTGATCTGCAACGGTGCTGCGGGCACCGCCGCGCACCCCAACGGCCAGGCCGGCGGCCTGCTGATCGGCAACGGCGGCGCCGGCTGGACCAGCACCACACCGGGAGTCAACGGCGGCGACGGTGGCACTGCCGGCCTGATCGGCGGCAACGGCGGCGCAGGTGGTAACGGTGCCAACGGCACCGCTACCATCGCCGGCAGTAACGGCGGGCGCGGTGGAAACATGGGGCTGCTCGGGTTGTTCGGAACCGGCGGCAAGGGCGGTAACGGCGGGGCTGGCGGTTTTGGTACCACTGGCGTCACCGGCGCAGTTGGCACCGCTGGCACCGCGGGCACCGCCGGCGCCACCGGCGCAGGAGGCACGGCGGGTACCGCAGGCACGGCAGGTACGGCTGGTACCGCAGGTACGGCAGGTACGGCCGGTACCGCGGGCTCGGCAGGGGCCGCTGGGGCGCAAGGACCCGAAGTGCTGTCAGTCGGCCTGGCGGGCGGTACCGGTGGCACCGGCGGTGTCGGTAATACCGGCAATGCCGGTGGTGTAGGCAATACCGGTGGCACCGGAACTGCCGGTACCGATGGCGGGGTCGGTGGCCCCGGCGGATCGGGCACTCCCGGTGGCGCCGGCACGCCCGGTGGCGCTGGCGGAACGGGCCTGCAGGGCACTGCCGCGGGTGCTGGTGGTGACGGCGGAAGTGCTGGGCTCCTCACGCTGTTCGGCGGCGGCGGCCTCGGTGGCAACGGTGGTATCGGCGGTACCGGTGGCACGGGCGGCACCGGCGGTACCGGCGGTGCTGGCGCAACCGGCGGCAATGGCGGTACCGGCGGAGCCGGTGGAACCGGCGGCACGGGTGGTACGGGCGGCACCGGCGGTACCGGTGGGACCGGTGGTACGGGCGGCACCGGTGGAACGGGCGGCACCGGTGGCACCGGCGGTAGCGGAACCGTGGTGATACCGGAACCCTTCTGCTTCGGAGCCTGCGGCTTCTACCACACCGGTGACGGCGGCACGGGCGGTACAGGCGGCGCTGGCGGTACGGGCGGCGTTGGCGGTACCGGGGGCGCGGCTGGGGCTGGCGGTGTAGGTGGTGCCGGCGGTACGGGCGGTACGGGCGGCATCCCGGGCGCCGGTGGCGGCGGTGGCGCCGGCGGCGGCGGTGGTGTCGGCGGCACTGGTGGTAGTGGCGGCGCGGCCGGTGTCGGCGGCAGCGGCGGATTGTTGGGCTTCGTGGGCGTGGGGGCCAACGGTAATTCGGGCAGCACCGGGGCGACCGGCGCGACCGGCGCGACCGGGGCCACCGGGGCGACCGGGGCGACCGGGGCGACCGGGGCGACCGGGGCGACCGGGGCGACCGGGGCGACCGGGGCGACCGGCGCCGGCGGTACGGCCGGCCACACCGGTGCCACCGGGGCCGCAGGCGGTGCCGGTGCTAGCGGATCCGCGGGCGCCGGGGGTACCACCGTCGGCGTCGGCGCGATCGGCTCGACTCATTCCGGTGGCGCCGGCGGCGCGGGCGGCGCAGGTGGCGCGGGCGGTGCCGGCGGTGCCGGCGGTGCGGGCGGTGGCAGCTAGCCCGGCTAAACCGGGTCTGGTTCTCGGCCCCCGGGCGCCCCTCGCCTGGGGGACCGAGAACCTGACGCGGCGTTAACTACACCTCTTGGATGCACAACACCTCATCGAGGGTCGCGACCCTGGGCCCGGCCGCGACCGTTCTCGCCAGACGTGCGATGTCGAACATGGCCGGGCCTGTGGTCGCGATGTCGGTGAGGACGTAGCGGCCGGCATCAGCGGCTCGGCGCACCACGTTCTCGGCCGCACAGGCGCCGGTCAAGGACCGTGCATCACCGAGGTTGACCCCCACCTGGACCAGTTCGGATTCCGCCTCGAACACCCCGATTAGGCGGGAAACGAGAGGCTCGGGCGCAAAGAACCGCCAGCCCTGCCCGAGATGAAGCCAATACTGCCCGTCGATCTGGTCGTGGATGCGAGTCAGCTCCGCCAGCGGTTCAGTCGTCGGCTCGAAACGGATGAATTCGAGGAATGGGTATCGCGCGACCAGCGCTCCGCGATCCTCAGCGGACAGGCCCGCGTCGAGCACCAACAAGCGGCCGACCCGCCGCACATCGAGGCAGCATTGCAGGAACGAGTTCAGAGTCCGTTCCGTCGCAACAGGATCGGACCCGGCGACCAGGCTGGCGGTGACCTGACCGTCGCGTCGACCCACAACGAGACGGCGCACTAGCGCGTCAGGGTATGACGACGCAGCGTCGATCATGGCGGGAACCGAAACGTCGCGGTTCGCTGCAATCCTGCATCGGTCGTCATCGGGGATGTCCGGTCGGGCAAGGATGCGACGGCACACCGCGAACGACACCGCGTGCTTGCCGATCCATGATGCACAGATTGCCTTTTCGTCCAACGCGCGCCAGTGGTAGACGTCCGCGGCGACGAACAATATGTCCTCTTCAGGCAATGGGATCTCGGCGGCGCGTTCGGCGAAGAAGTAGCCGAGCCGATAGCGCTGTTCGGTGCGGTACCGGGTGGCGATGGCGTGCAGAGGCTCGGCGCGGCTCGGTCGGAACTCCCACGCCCGCAAGTAGGCGTCGGCGACGTCCGGCCAAGGTTCGTCGAGCCGCGACATCGATTGGGCCACTTGCCACATCGAGTAGTAGACCTCTTCTGCCCAGCCGCCCATCTCAGAGCGCCGCGCCGCCCACACCCGGGCGTTGGCGAAATCGCCGAGATTGAAGTAGCTCTCGGCGAGGTAGAAGACCGACCGCTCATTGTCGGGATCGCGGTCGAGGTCAGCGAGCAGCAGGTCGCGATCCCGCTCATACTTCCGCGGATCCGCGTTCCGCGCGCCGAGCCGTCGCGACTCGATGTGATAGTCGCCGCCGAGGCGCGCCTCGACGAACGGATCGTCACAGTCGGCGTACTCGTGCACCACACCCACGTAACGCCAAGGCAACCCGTCGCGGAACAACTGCCGCCGCCAGTAAGTGAGGCCGTCCTTGATGCGCATCGCGTAAACGTCGGCCCGTAGCCCGCTGAAGTCAGGGGCGCCCACGACCGTGTCATCGGCATCCATCACCCAGATGTAGTCGCAGTGGCCCTGCGCCAACGTCAGCGCCTCGGACCGGTTGTGACCGAAGTCGCGCCAAGGCCGTTCATGAAGCTCGCCCGGGATGCCAAGACTGGCCATCTGACTTTTGATCACGTCCTGGGTTCCGTCGTGCGAGCCGGTGTCCACGATCACCCACGAAGTGATGTAAGGCGCGACGGCATGGAGCACGTCGTGGACGATGTGCGCCTCATTGCGCACGATCATGTTCAGACAGATCGCAGGGCGTGCGGTCACAGGTTCGGCCATGCTGGGCCCAGTTTGGCAAAGCTGCCGTCACGCAACAACATGTGATCGACCGACACCTGCAATGGAATCGCCACCTGTCTCTTTTACCCGAAATCGGCGAATCTGGCGACGAACTCGTGTCCCATTCGATGTGCAGCGAATACCCACATCGACGAACATCGATGGCCCTGTGGGGGAGAACGAAGGACAGCCCACCGATTATGCTGCCCGGCGGTTTGAGAACCCCGTGGATAGGGCAGGCTGAGCTCATGGGAACGCTCATTCTTCGTTCGACAATCGTGACGGCCGCTCTTGCGCCATTCGTCGCCTTGTCGCTCGTGACCCCGGCCGCCGGCTCTGCGGAACCGCTCGATTGCCAGAACGGGGAGTGGTGGGATCCGGTCGCTGACGTGTGTCAGCCGCCGGCGGGGCCGGTGCCGCTGGGCTGCCAGAACGGCGATTGGTGGGATCCGGTCGGCAATGTGTGCAGGCCGCCGTTAGTGCCGTTCCCGCCGGACTGCGGGGACGGCCAGTACTGGAATCCGGTTTCCAATGCCTGTCGGCCGCTTGGTCAGCTCTAGGTGGGTGACTGACGCTAGCGGCTCTGAAGTGCGCTTTGCGTGCGCGGATTTAGCGTCATCCACCCGGGTGGCATCACCGATGCGGTTGCCTTGCCCTATCCGCGCTGTTGCCCAGCCGAATCGCTTTTGGCCGACACGGGGAAAGAACTCAGGGAATTCCCCCTTACCCGCGAGGTCAACAAGCAACCGTGGAGTGGGGCGCGGACGGCCGTTTCGTCGCGTCGCCGCACCGGTCCGTTAGACCGCGAGCGGCGAAACGCGCCCACCTTGTTGATCGCTGTGGGGTAGCTGGATATGCGCTCGGCACCAAGCGACTGCGAGTAGTCGAGTACTCGCGACGGTCGACTCGCGACGAGTTCGACATCGCGCTAATCGTCAATACCCGGGCGTGGCGGCCTGGGACGAACCCGATCACGTTGCCCAACGGGAAGAAGGGATCCCCGGTCGAGCAGTTGCAGATGCAGGTCGACGCGGCGATCTCCTGACCCAATGCCGGCAGACGGGAGGCGGCCTTTCGCCGAAGCCTCCTCCCGTCTGTCGCTATCTGTCGCGCCACTCGTAACAGCAGGGCTGGCACCGAGGATTAGACGTACCCCACCGCACTATCCGCTTGCGCGGTTCAAGTTGACCGCGCCCTTCGGCGGCAGAGCAGCGAACGAACTCCTGGTCAGAAGGCAGTGAAATGGTTGCGAGTTTGGCAGGGGGTTCCGAGCGTCTGCCGGTAAAGCCGCATATTCGATCCCGCCGTATTCAACGGTCGGTAGCCCAGATGCTGGGGGAGCGGTGGGTGGATGACTGGCGCTAAGGGGACAACTGTTTGCGACGCGGCAGCTCCCGGCGTCAGGACTCGAAGTGTTTGCTGGGGTCGTCACAAGGGGGACGAATCGCCCTGCCGCGCGGCGCTTTCTGTGCCAGGAAGTGAATCATCGAGGGAGTCGGGCGACGAGATTCTGAAGCTGGCCGAACCAGCGCGGAGACGTCGTTAGGGCCAACGCACCCAGTGAAAGCTAGGCCACGACGCAGACGGGAACCCCGGGCACTGGGGGTGCTACCTGCTGGTCGCTTGTACGACCGCTGCGAAGCGCCTGGCAAGGACGGGCACAGTGTCCAAATAACGCATAGGTTGGACGCGATGGAGGAGCGCCAGATGGCGCGAGGCGTGCGGCACCATAGAGGCTGCACGCCAAGTGAGACACCATCCTGCGGAAGGAGCAACGAGATGAACGAGAACACGAGAACGAGACTGCTCGCGGTTATCGGGGGCGGCGCGTTGTTCGCGTCGGCACTGGTGGTGAGTGTTATATCTGACTCGGGCCAGGCGGTCGCGGGTTCGGGCAACGGGGCGGTCAACACTTTCGTCCAGCCGACCCAACCCGCCATGACCTTTGGCGCGACGGCCACTGCGGCGTTGCCGGCGACAACGATAGTGACGAGTTTGGCGTCACCCACCGCGAAGGCCACCGTGCTCAGTTCTGAGTGCACCACCACCGGGCAGTGCCCCTGAACAAGCGTATGTGCTGTAGAGACGGTGTCTGTCGGTCAAGATGTCGAGGAGATAGACCATCGACACGAGCACGCTATCGGCCGCGAGGCGGAGGAGCGATTGATTCATCTGTTGCGATATACGGCATTTAACTTGACATAATGTGGCTTATCGGCATTTGACTGACCTAGGGTTCGAGGCTCGCAGTCATTCAAAGGCCCACCAGTGTTCCCGCTCGCCATCCCTACCGGCCGTGCGGATGTGCAATCGGTGACTCCACACACGGACGCCGCGGCCCGGCGCTAAAGCCGCCGTGGATGGGTTCACAACGCGTCACGACATCCGGATGCGCCTGCCGATGCTCGCGGCGCCCAGTCGCCTTCGGTTGACCCCTCTCGCCCTTCCCGTCGGAGTCGGCTTAATACGTCACAGTGACGAATTGGTGGTGGGTGGCTTGGTCACGGAAAATACTGCGAGACAGGAACTTTCGACCGTTTCGACGGGTTTCTCGCAGGCGTCCGCCAGTCCATCTGCCCACGCTCGTCACGTATCCAGAACTCATCAGCGAATGTGTCCGACCCATCGCTCCCTCTCGTCGATCAGTTCCAATCGGATTCCAAACCCGCGTTGTTAGCTTGGCTCAGCGCCGGTTGGGCGCGCTTGTTGCGCAACTATCTGGGAGGTCTGTATGTATCGATGGATGGTCGTGGCGATCACGTCGACCGCCTTGGCCGTATCGGGATGCTCGACTACGAAGCCGACCATTCCGACACCGGCAGCATCCAAGCCGAGCTCGTCTGCCGCTTCGCCATCGCCGGCCAGCTCATCCGAGACTGCGGCCGCCGGCGAACCGCTAGACGGGAACGCGTGTGTCGAAATCACGCAGGCGAACCTAGATCTGGCGACTGCGACCGACGCCGATGCCGCCCACAAGGCCGGCGACGCTTTTGAAAAATACGACCTCCCCGCACCGGTCAAGGACGCGGTGGAGCACTTTGTCGGCACGGGCGGTGCGCAGTTCGACGACCCCCAGTACGACAAGTACAACAACGCCATCGAAGGCTGGATCAAACAAGTCTGTCCGCTCTAGATCCCAAACCAGTCGCGTCCTGGACGAATGGCGAACGGACAGGACGCGACTGGACATCAATACCTGGTCTCGAGACCCCACCCCCGCCCCGCGCAACGGTTTACAGCAAATTCCTGACAGTCCGGTCGTAGTGCGGGATCGTTGAGGGCATGAGCCCGAAGATACCGAGCCCGAAGGACATCACGGCCGCAGCACAAGCGGCAGCGGAGACAGCACAATCCGTCGCCAGTGGAGCGATGCGCATTCCGCCCGCTTCGATTCAGCTCGCTAGCCAACTACCGGATCTCATCGAAAATCTGGCGACTGCCACCGAGCGCCTCAACGAGGCTATCGATCGCGCCGAGCGCTACCTCGCATTGGCCGACCCGATGATCAGGACAATGGATGCGATCCTGCCGCAGCTCGAAGCTCTTGTCGCGACCGGCAACGACGTATACAGCGCCGTAGCGTCGGTCCCCGGCGTCTCCACTCTGAGTCGACTCGCCACTCGCGGTGCTGCACCGACCAAGAAACCCTCGAGGGGCCGCGCCGCGCCGAAGAACAACTGACGCGCTCTCCCCCGCAATCAGCTTGCCCCCTCGGTATTCTGCGCAAGACGGCCCAGCGGTTAGTACCCTGAGCAGGTGTCAGTCTCCGGCCGCTCACCACGCACTCGATCTGCTCAGATCCTCGGCGGAGTCGTTGCCGGGCCACTCTTCGTCACCGCCCTCACGGCGATCGGAGCCGCTCGCCGAGGATACGATTGGCGGCGACACGCGGTCAGTACGCTTGCGATCGGTCGTCAAGGTTGGCAGCAGCGCACCAACTTCATCGTTGCGGGACTTCTCTATTCATGCGCGGCGGTGGGTCTCGGGCGCTGCGATCGGCCGCGCATCGGCCCCCGCGCTGTCCCGGCGCTCGTCGCGGGAGTGGGCATCGGGCTGATTGGCTCGGGACTGTTCGTCACCGACTACGTTGGTGGCCTTGCTGACCAGGGGCCCCGCGAGAAGATGCGGGGGCACGCCAATGCCGCCACGACCCGAACGACTCGTACCGGGCAGCTGCATAACCTGTCCGGAATCCCCGTCTTTGCTGGCATACCGATCGCTGGCCTTGCCAGTGCGGCTACTGCCGTGCACGGCAGGGACTACCGCTGGGCCTTCTACTCGGCAGGATCGAGCATGGCAATGACGTGCAGTTTTCTTTTTGTCGGTGCCGCGATCAGAGGTCAGACTCGCCTCCGCGGCAAAAGCGGGATCTTTCAGCGCATATCGATCGCAACCGGACTTGGATGGCTGAGCTCGTTGTCGCTTCGCGGCCTGTCTCACTGACGAACTCTGTGGTGCCAGTCCTGCGGCCGCAGTCGCCACGTCGCCCTGGCATAGTCGAGCTCGGAATGGGGCCATTGAGTCACGATGCGTCCCGTTGGCGACCGGTAGTAACTGTCGCAACGTGTCCATATCGTCCGCTCCAGTTCAGCGGAAGTCTGGTCGTTGAAACGACGTTCGGCCTCCGGACGGACGTCTACGTAGCCACCCTGCCGCGCGAGGCGCACCACTGCGCTCGCCACCATGCGCGCACCTGCCTCCAGGATGTAGATGATCGAGTTGGCGCCCTGATTGGTATTCGGGCCGTACAGCATGAAGAAGTTCGGGAATCCGCTGACAGCCATTCCCAGATAGGCGCATGGGTCTAAACCCCAACGGTCGTGCAGGCTTTCGCCGCCGATGCCTACCACGTCGAGACCGGACAGGTAGCTACTGGTCTCGAACCCGGTCGCCAGCACGATGGCATCGACATCGATGAGGCCACCGCCCGCTGTGACAACAGATGTGCTGGTGATGCGTTCAATTGGGTCAGTCACGAGATCGACGTGCGCACATTGCAGCGCCAAGTAGTAATTCTCGCCGAGCAGTACTCGCTTGCATCGGAACGGATATCGCGGCGTCAGTGCGTCACGCAGCCTCTCGTCGGCAACGTGGCGCCGTAGGAAATTCTCCGACATCTCCTGAGCGACCGCAAGCTGCGGATGGTCTGGGGTGAGTGCGGTGAGGTCGTGCTGCAGTTTCCACAGGCGCCAGCGCTCCTCAAGTGACGCCCACGGGTAGCGACGGAAGCGTACAAGCTCTTCGGCGTTGAAAGGGCGGTCCGGCTTGGGCACCATCCACGGTGGCGTGCGCTGGAATACGGTCAGTTGCGCTGCCGTACCGGCAAGTTCGGGGACAACCTGCACGCCACTGGCGCCAGTGCCGACGACCGCCACCCGCTTGCCAGTCAGGTCGACGGTGGCGTCCCACTGCGCGGTGTGCATCACATCGCCGGAGAAGTCGGCAAGCCCCTCGATATCGGGGTACCTCACGGAACCGAACAATCCAACGCCGCTCACGACGACGTCTGCGACCAGGGTGCGGTCATCGGAGAGCTCCACCTCCCAGTGCAGCGCTGCTTCGTTCCAGGCCAGCCTGAGCACGGAAGTGCCGAGCATCAGATGCCTACGGAGGTCGAAGTCGTCGGCGACCGTTTCCAGGTAGGCAAGGATCTCCGGTTGATGCGCGTACGTGCGACTCCACGAAGGGTTCGGCGCGAAAGAGAACGAATACAAGTGGCTCTGGATGTCGCACGCCGCACCCGGATCGGTGTTCTGCCGCCATGTTCCGCCGACGCCGTCGGCGCGCTCGACGATCAGCAGGTCATCGATGCCCTTTCGCCGCAGCGCCACCGCTGCGGCCAGCCCGCCGAAACCGGCCCCGATGATCACCACTCGCGGCGACCCGCGCCGCCCCAGTGCCAGCATCCGGCCAGCGAGGTAGCGGCGCCTTGTCACGAAACCTCGAACCCTTCCGGTAGCCCGTCTGCCCGAGATGCCTCGAGAATGTCGGCGTACTCGGTCGGTGTGCCGAAGAAGAAGCTGCCCTGGCGCGTCTTCGCGTTCGCTTGGCCTTCCCGGTTGTAGTAGCCCGGTGTGCACGCTTTCGCCCGTTCGGCGCTCGCCCCGGACCGTGCGACCACCATGTCCACCCATGCCGATTCGGCCTCTGCCGAGGCTTCCAGCTCCGTCACGTCATTCTTCAGCCCCCACGCAATCACCTCGGCGGTGTGGCGCGCTTTGACATCCAGCAGATACGGAAAGTTCACAGTGAAGCCGGACTGGGCGATGCTGAGCACGAAGCAGTTTGGAAATCCGTGGACACTCAGGCCATGGAAGGTACGTACGCCGTCGCGCCATTTGTCGGTGATCGTCTCACCCCCTCGGCCGACGATCTCGAATCCAGTGCGCCGTGAATAGTCTGTTCCGACCTCGAAACCCGTAGCGAAGATCAGGCAATCGATACTGTGCTTCGTCCCGTCGACCACGACACCGTCGGCGGTGATCCGCTCGACGCCCAAACCGCGGGTATCGACGAGAGTCACGTTGTCGCGGTTGAACGTTTGCAAGTACTCGTCGTGAAAGCACGGTCGCTTGCAGAAGTACCCGTACCAAGGCTTCAGGGCTTCCGCGGTGGCCGGATCGGTCACGATCGAATCGACGCGGGCCCGGATATCCTCCATCTTGGCGAAGTCGGCCATATCGACTGCGTGCAAACGGTCTTCGTCGGACATACCCGCGATGCTGGTCTGCCGCATCACGAAGAGCTTCTTCACAATGCTGGTCCAGGCATCGTTGACCAGGTCCTCACCGGCTTCACCACCAGTGGTGAGTAGCTGGAAATTCTCGATGCGGCGGCGCTGCCAACCCTCTTTTAGGTCGGAAGACCACGTCGGGTCGGTCGGTCGATTGCCTCGCACATCGACTGTCGACGGGGTGCGCTGGAAGACCAGCAAGTGTTCGACCGATCTGGCCAGGTGCGGCACGCACTGGATAGCGGTCGCACCGGTTCCGACGATGCCCACCCGCTTGTCTGACAGCTTGGCCAGATCGGATCCGGTGTAGTCGTAGTCCCACCGGCTGGTGTGAAACGCATGCCCGTGGAATTCGTTAATACCCTCAAGGCCAGGCAATTTCGGTTTCTAAGATATCCGTTGGCCATCGCAACGAAGCGCGCCCGAATCGCGTCACCGTGATTGGTTGAGATGATCCAGCGCGAAACTGCTGGGTCCCAGCGGATTTCGTTGACCTCGGTCTGAAGACAGATGTCGCGATGCAGGTCGTAATGCTCCGCGATGCGTCGGCAGTGCGCGAAGATCTCGTCGCCCTTGGCGTACTTCTCGGTGGGAACGTAGCCCAACTCCTCGAGCAGCGGCATGTACACATACGACTCGACGTCGCACGCGATGCCGGGGTATCGATTCCAGTACCAGGTGCCCCCAACGTCGGCGGCTTTGTCGATCAGCCGAACACTGTCTACGCCGAGCTCTCGCAACCGGGCCCCGGTAAGCAGTCCCCCGAAGCCGGCGCCGATGATCGCAACATCAACCTCGTCGGAAAGCGGGTCACGCGCGAAACCAGGATCGCTCCACGGATCGTCGGCAAATCCAGCAAATGGACCTGCGATTTCGACGTACTGCGCTACCCCATCGGGACGCAGCCGCCGGTCCCGTTCAAGGGTATATTTGTGCCGCAGTGCATCTACGTCGAATGCCACGCGGCGTCCTCCACCCGGCTCCAGCTAAGGTCTTCTCCGGAATCTTGGACCAGTTCCGACGATCTGGCAAGGATGCCGCTAAGGAGTGTCGATGATCAAGGTTTTCGGATATTTGAAGCGCAAGTCCGGCCTGTCGCCACAGGAGTTCGCCGACTACTACGAGCACAACCACGTCCCACTTGTGCTGAGCAAGGCGTTCGTACCAATTGTCTACAAGCGCAACTACATCCAGCGTGGAGACGCCTTCAACATCGAAGGCGACGAGATCAGCTTTGACTGCATGACCGAACTCATCTTCGCTGACCGTGAGGACCTGTCCTCCTGGATGGCCAGTCTTGGTGGCGATGAAATTGCGCGGGACGAAGAGAATTTCATCGATCGAGCCGCAACGCGCGCCTACGTGGTGGACGAGCACACCACATCCGGCTAGGAACCGACGCGGCGACGAGCGAGGTCCTTGATTTCGTCCGGCAACGCCTCGGCCTCGAGAAGACGAGGCAGCAGCTCGGCCTCCAGTGTCATCGCCCGGAAAACCAGACCAATCGTCACGTCGTGACCCGGCCTGGCGACGACGATGATCGAGTCGCCGCTGCACATCGTTCCCGGTGCAATCACCCGAAGGTATGCGCCGGGCGTTGCGGCCCTGGTGAATGTCTTGACCCAGCCCTTCATCGCCAGCCAGTCCGCGAAGGTCCGACACGGGACGCGGGGCCGCGACACCTCAAGCACCAGGCCGTCGGAGCCAACCTGCCATCGCTCGCCGATCCGCGCGCCGGTGACATCGACCCCTTCAGTAGTGACGTTCTCGCCAAACATTCCGTTGCCGAGTTCGCGCTCCAGCCCGCGCTGCCAGACGTCGAGATCTTCCCTGGCGTACGCGTATACCGCTTGATCGTCGCCACCGTGCACACTCGAGTCGCCAATGAAGTCGCCGACCAGACCACTGCCCTCACCGCCGCCAATCGGGCCGGGAGCACGCACCGCAACCGGCCCGTCCGTTGGCCGCTTGTCGATACCGGTGAACAACTGCCCCTTTTCCGGATTCGGCCTCGGGTGCGCCAAGTTGACCGCCAGCACGCTCGCCATGCCGTCGAGCGTATCGCCGTCCGGCGGGCGCAGCGACGCGACGACTCGGGCTCCGGCGTTACCTGAAATCGATTCGGACGATTGCGCTGTCGGGCCACAACTTGCGATTGCGGGCCCGTCGCAGCTTCTCGCGCAGGGGAAGGTCGACGTGCACATTGGTGACGCCGGGAATCTTGATCAGCGGGACGACGTTCCATTGCCACCCGTAGCGCCGATGCAATGCCCTGTTCGCCTCCTCTGCCTCGGTGCCGGACAGAATGGTCGCTTGGCCGGCGAAGGTCTTGGCGTCACCGCGGACTTGACCCTTGTAGTCGCATGGGGTCAGTTCGACTTCCGGACGGGCCGCCAGACGTTTGGTCTTCGGCCCGATCTTGGTCCGGAATACCACTGAACTCGTCTGGGCATCGAACCAAATCGGAGTGTCGATCGCTGTGCCGTCTCGCCGGTATGTCCTGAGCATTGCGTAGCGGGCCTTGCCCAACTCGGTGGGGACGTCTACTAGCTGGGTGCGTTTCTGCATGGCTCCAGTCAACGACTTAGAGTTGGCTCTAAGTCAAACCCGGATCAAGGGAGCCTCATGACGACAACTCTGACCATCGGCGAACTGGCGCGTCAGGCCGATGTCGCGGCGACCACGCTGCGCTACTACGAGCGAATTGGGCTCCTACAGTCCCCTGACCGAATCGGCGGCCAGCGCCGCTACGACGAGTCGATCCTGGCCCGCCTCGAGGTGATCAGGCTGTGCAAGACCGCCGGCTTCTCCCTCGATGAGATCCAGATGTTGTTCGCCGACGACGAGCCGGGACGACCCGCAACCCGAGCCCTCGCCGAAACGAAACTGGCCGAGATCGACGCTCGGATCGCCGAACTGCGACGCGCCCGCGAGGTCATCGAGTGGGGCATGCGCTGCACCTGCCCGTCGATCGACGACTGCACGTGCGGCATCCACGATGCCAAGCCGGTCCGCGAGGACCCGGCTCATGCGCCGACGTAGTCCGCCAGATGCTCGCCGGTGAGCGTGGAGCGGTCGGCGACCAGATCCGCGGGTGTGCCCTCGAAGACAACCCGGCCACCCTCATGGCCGGCGCCGGGACCGAGGTCGACGATCCAGTCGGCATGTGCCATGACAGCTTGGTGGTGCTCGATCACGATGACCGACTTGCCCGAGTCGACGAGCCGGTCGAGCAGGCCGAGCAGCTGCTCGACGTCCGCGAGGTGCAGGCCGCTGGTCGGCTCGTCGAGTACGTAAACGTCACTGCCGCCGCCGATATTGTTGGCCAGCTTCACCCTCTGCCGTTCGCCGCCAGACAGTGTGGTGAGCGGCTGACCGAGGCTGATGTAGCCGAGCCCCACATCAGCAAGCCGTTTCAGGATCGCATGCGCTGCAGGAACTTTCGCGTCGCCGTCACCGAAGAACTCCTCGGCCTCGGTCACCGACATCGCCAACACCTCGCTGATGTCGCGCCCACCAAACTTGTACTCGAGCACCGATGCCTCGAACCGATTCCCCTCGCACACTTCGCACACGGATTCGACGGTGGCCATGATGTCCAGATCCGTGTAGATGACGCCGGCTCCGTTGCAGTTGGGGCACGCACCCTCGGAGTTGGCGCTGAACAGCGCGGGCTTCACCCCGTTGGCCTTCGCGAACGCCTTGCGGATGGGTTCGAGTAGCCCGGTGTAAGTAGCCGGGTTGCTCCGCCGCGAGCCACGGATCGGGGTCTGGTCGACGGCCACCACGCCCTCGCCCCCCGCCACCGATCCGTGGATCAGCGAGCTCTTGCCGGATCCCGCTACACCGGTGACGACGACCAGCACGCCGAGCGGGATGTCGACATCGACGTCGCGCAGGTTGTGCTCGGTCGCACCTCGGATCTCCACCGTCCCGGTGGGCTTCCGCAGCGTCTCTTTGAGGGTGGCCCGGTCGTCGAGGTGACGGCCCGTGAGCGTGCCGCTCCTTTTCAGTTTCTCGACAGTGCCCTCGAAGACCACCTCGCCGCCCGCAGTCCCGGCGCCGGGGCCGAGGTCGACGACGTGGTCGGCGATTGCGATCGTTTCCGGCTCATGCTCCACGACCAGGACCGTGTTGCCCTTGTCCCGCAGCCGCAGCAACAGGTCGTTCATCCGCTGGATGTCGTGAGGGTGCAGGCCTGTGGTTGGCTCGTCGAACACATAGGTGACGTCCGTGAGCGAGGACCCCAGGTGGCGAATCATCTTGGTGCGTTGCGCCTCCCCGCCGGACAGCGTGCCCGACGGACGATCGAGCGACAGGTAACCGAGCCCGATCTCGACGAACGAGTCGAGGGTGTGCTGCAGCGCCGCCACCAGCGGCCCAACGGACGACTCGTCGATACCTTTCACCCATTCGGCGAGATCACTGATCTGCATCGCGCACGCGTCGGCAATATTGATCCGCTTGATCTTCGAAGACCGGGCCAGCTCGGACAGGCGAGTGCCGTCGCACTCGGGGCACGTGCCGAACGTCACCGCCCGCTCCACGAACGCGCGGATGTGCGGCTGCATCGCGTCAACGTCCTTGGCCAGGAACGACTTCTGGATCTGCGGAATGAGTCCCGCGTACGTCAGGTTCACGCCGTCGACCTTGATCTTGGTCGGTTCCTTGTGGAGAAGGTCGTTGAGTTCCTTCTTGGTGAACTTGTGAACCGGCTTGTCCGGATCGAAATAGCCGCAGCCCCGGTAGATCCGGCCATACCAGCCGTCCATGCTGTAGCCGGGGATCGTGATCGCACCCTCGTTGAGCGACTTGCTGTCGTCGTAGAGCGCAGTCAGGTCGATATCGGAAACCGATCCTCGCCCTTCACATTTCGGGCACATGCCGCCCGTGATGCTGAAGCTGCGCCGCTCCTTGACCGTCTTCCCGCCCTTCTCGAGGGTGACCGCGCCCGCGCCGCTGATCGACGCGACGTTGAAGGAGTACGCCTGAGGCGAGCCGATGTGCGGTTTCCCGAGACGGCTGAAGAGGATCCGCAGCATCGCGTTGGCATCGGTGGCTGTTCCGACCGTGGAGCGTGGGTCGGCACCCATACGCTGCTGGTCGACGATGATCGCGGTCGTCAGCCCGTCGAGCACGTCCACCTCGGGCCGCGCCAGATTCGCCATGATGCCCTGTACGAACGCGCTGTAGGTCTCGTTGATCAGCCGCTGCGACTCCGCGGCGATCGTGTCGAAGACCAGTGAGCTCTTGCCCGAGCCGGAGACGCCGGTGAACACCGTCAGCCTGCGCTTCGGGAGGTCGACGCTGACGTCCTTGAGGTTGTTCTCGCGCGCACCGTGCACGCGGATCAGATCGTGGCTGTCGGCCGCATGCAGTGCAGCTGACTTGGTTACCCCCATGGTTCAGCGCAGCTCCTGGATTCGGACCATGTTGCCTGCGGGATCGCGAAGTGCGCAGTCGCGTACCCCGTACGGCTGCTCCGTTGGCTCCTGTACAACCTCGACGTCGCCGGCCTGCAGGCGCTCGAACGTGGCGTCGAGATCTTTTGTCGCCAACAGGAGCGTGCCGAAGGTGCCCTTGGCCATCATCTCGGCGATGAGGCGGCGCTCGTCGTCGGTCAGGCCGGGGGTGGCCGACGGCGGGTACAGGACGATGTTCGTGTCGGGCTGGTTCGGAGGGCCGACGGTGATCCAGCGCATCTTGCCGCCTCCGACGTCGAGTCGGACCTCGAAGCCGAGGGTGTCGCGGTAAAACGCCAGGGATTCTTCCGGGTCGTCGAGCGGGAGCATGCTGGAGTGAATGGTGAGTTCCATGTCGCTCACGCTAGATGCAGGTCGACGGCCGGCGCTTCTCGATTCCTGATCGGTCTGGTCACCTGCTTCTCCACGCACGACGGCATCCCCTCCGTCACGCAGGCGGTCTGTTCCCGATAGGCGCTTGGCGGCATGCCGACGAGTTCGGTGAAGCGGGTGCTGAACGTGCCAAGCGACGAGCAGCCGACGGCGAAACAAACCTCGGTGACTGACCGGTCGCCGCGACGCAGCAGCGCCATCGCGCGCTCGATGCGCCGCGTCATCAGATAGGAGTACGGCGACTCGCCGTATGCGAGCTTGAACTGGCGGGACAGGTGTCCCGCGGACATGTTCACACCTCGTGCGAGCGCCTCGACGTCCAGCGGTTGGGCGTACTCCCGGTCCATCCGGTCGCGGACGCGACGCAGCAACTTGAGATCGCGCAGGCGCTGCTCCTCCGCAGCTGTGCTGGTCACGTCCCAGATCGTAGTAGCGCCGTTCATGACATGAACTTGCCCATGAGCTTGACGGCCTCGAAGCCGTTTGCTAGATCAGCACTTCGATGCGCTGATCTGCATCGACCGTGGTCGCAACCAACACTGGTGAGCACGACAGCGTTAACATCAATCTGTGACTGACCGCGAATCCCCGCCGGATTGGGGCTTCGAGAACTGGCAGGACGACCCGTATGAAGAGGACGGTGGTTTGGCCGTGAGCAGGTCAGCCAGCCGCCGCCAGTCATCGACCGTCCGCATACTCAGCCCGTTACCCGTACGCCCCTGCCGCCTACTCGTCGGCTTCCTTCACCCACCGTCAACACCTGGACGGTCAACGGTCAACTCCGCGCCTCGAACGACACCGCGTTGACGTTCAGGGCTCCACCACCGCCGTGGTACCGGACCAAGAAGGCAACGATCGCGCTCGTCGCCGCCGCGTCCGCCGCCGCGGCCGCGCCGATTGTCATTCTCGTGTGGCCAACAAGTCCCCCGACCACGTCGACGTCGACGTCCGTGGCACCGCACACAGCCCTACTGGACACGCTCCGCCTCACCGCCGTCGGAGAAACCGGACGTCGGGGTGACGCCAACGCCTGTGACCCGGACACCGATCAGCGTGGCGCCACAGCCGCGGCATCGACCGAAAACAACAGCTCGGCCAACCCTGGCGACAGCCCCAAGGGTTTTCATTGTGGAGGTTGGTGCTGACATCGAGCCCTGCGGCGACTTCTATTCGTAGTTGAGACCCTTCAGCGGCGTTACACTGCTCGAAAAGTCGATCTGCGCAGCGGGATTGGCCACGGCGGTAACCATTCCCGATCCGAATGCGCCCTGCTGATCGAACAACGTCGCGGTGCCCACGGAAATCCCGTCCGAAGCCCAGTGCGCCTCCGCCTGTACACCGATCCAGTCGTCAACGGGTAGCCGAGAAAACGCCGCTGTCAGGTCGCCGTTGATGTAGCCGATGCCGTGGGTGCCGAGATTCGTCACCAGACTCGTCGCCTCCGCGATGATCACCGCCCGGACAAATGGTGAGTTCTCTTGTTCCGCAAGCACTTTGATGCAATTGTTATAGAAGCGCTTACGGGAGTCGTTCTGATGCGCCGCAGGCGATCGAGTCCAACCCACTTCGTCGCTTCCCACATGCGGCAGAATCCGGTCGTCCGGTAGTGGCGGCTGCACAAGCGGGAACGGCGCAGTCCACAGGCGGCCGGGCGGCGCCGACGACCGCCGGTACTGCACCAGATTCGCCCGCGCCACAGTGCGGCCTCCCTGTACCACATCGCATTCGGCGCTGCGCACTCGGCGACCATCACGCACCACTCGAACGTCGATCGTCGTCGGGGCATTGCGTGCCGCCCTGAACAAGTCTGCAGTGAACCGTGTCGGCATGAAGTCATCAGACCCGCAATGGGTTTCGAGTGCGCGCGCGGCCAATCCTACGACGGCCGGTCCATTGAGTTGATCCTCGCCCCAATGACTCATCGCGAACGGGGTCGGCATGAACGCGCCGCCGTCGGTCAGCGTGAAGTGCGCCGGTTCCTTCGACATTCAAACATCGTTACACAGCGCCAAATCGACTAGGTATTGCGCCCGCCGTTGACACCCAGAATCTGCCCGGTGATGTAGCCGGCCTCCTCTGAGATCAGGAAAGCGCATGCGGCAGCGATATCTTCCGGCTTACCCATCCGGCGGACCGGTGTCGCGTCGATGGTGGACTGAACGTTGCGGAGCCTGCCGCGGGCCTCGGCATTGCGCAACATGGGCGTATCGATGAAGCCGGGCGGCACGGCGTTGACGGTGATACCTGCAGGTCCGTACTCTAGCGCCAGCGACTTGGTTAATCCGTTCACCGCCGACTTCGCGGCCACATAGTGCGACATGTACGGCGTGCCCGAGTGGGTGCTGGACGAGGAGATGTTCACGATCCGTCCCCAGCCGGCGTCGACCATGTCGGGCAACACCGCCTGAACGCAGTGGAACACGCCGTTCAGATTGACATCGACCACTTTCTGCCATTCGTCGAATGTGATGTCGGTGAACCGGTTGAACCCGTCGAGGCCCGCCGCGTTGACCAGGATTCCCACCGGGCCGAACTGTGCCCGGATCGCGGACAGTGCAGCCTCCACTTGCGCTCGATCGGTCACATCCGCCGTCTGCGCACACTCGTCATCGCCTGGGTTCAGGTCGATCGTGGCCACGTGATAGCCGTCCGCTCGGAGTCGATCCGCGACCGCGCGACCGATGCCAGAGCCGCCTCCGGTGACGACAGCCGTCTTCATATCAGGTCCTTCCCTGGCCTTCCGTGCCATCCGAGATCGGTTGAATAATTTGGTGAGTGGCCTCTTAGGCCTGCCGCCGAGGTGTGCGCAGACCCAACGTACGACGGCCGGCTTCCACGAGATGCTCCCGCAGCGACTCGTCGTCGAGGCTGCCCCATGTCGGACCCGCCGCGCCTGCCATCCCCGCGAACACCATGGCGGCCTTGACCTCGCCGGCCGGACCTGGGTCGACATCAGCGAGCAGCGCTAGCTGTCGCCTGATCAGATCGCCCCGTTCGGCGCGCGCAGTGAGCACCGCGGCGACACTGGGGTCCGCGGCGAGCACTGCCACCAGTCCCCGGTTCCGTACCGCCAGAGTGGCGTAGCCGCTCAGCATGTGCTCGGCTCGGGCGCGCGGCGTGCCTCGTGTCTCCGCCGATTCGACGACGGCACGCAGCTCGTCGAGCATGGGCTCGATGACCGCGGCGAGCAGGTGTTCGCGGGTCCGGAAGTGGTGGTAGATGGCCGCTTTGGTGAACCCGAGCTCGTCGGCGATCATCTGCAGCGATGTGCCCGCGAAGCTGTGCCGAGTGAACAGGTCGATTGCAACGTCGATCAGTCGCGTCCTGGTGTCGGTGGTCGCCATCGCCTCGCGGCCGACCATTGTCGCCATCACCAGCTCCTCTATCCGACCCGTTCCAGCTTTACGATCGTATATTATGCACTTGCCATTCGTAAAGTAGCTCCTTTACGATCGACTAGTTCACGAAGGAGCATTCACCCGACGTCGACCGTCAGCACGCCGTCGGGCGAAGTGCCGATGCAGGTTCCGAATCGCCGACTCATCTCCCCCACACTCTTCCGCAGCCACTCGGAATCCTCACTGGGTGCCCGCTCGAGCCGCATTCTCCTCATCCGCATCGGCACCATGCGCAACACACTCCCGGACTCGTCGTGGATTGACGCGAAGTACAGCAGCCGCAGCTCGTGCCGGAACACCTCGTACGTGGAGATGCCTTCGTAGTCGTCGATGGTGTCCCCGCAGCCGTACATGATCAGCTTGTCGCGGTACACCTCGATCGGCCGGGGATGGTGTGATGAGTGACCGTGCACGACATCGACATCCTCGTCAATCAGCCTGTGCGCGAACCGGATCTGCGCGTCATCCACGGCGTAGCCCCAATTCGAGCCCCAGTGCACGGACACGACCGCGATGTCGCCAGGGCCCTTCAGCGCCAACAGCCGATCGGCGATCATGCGCGCGCTGTGGTCGGACAGGTCGGGCACATAGGCGACGCCAGGATGATGCCCCGTCGCCGCCCACCCATGCGGAATGCCACTCGAGCCCATACCGCACGACGCGATCACGACGCGCATCCCGTCGGGCAGTTCCACAACAGCCGGGCGCTCGGCCCGCTTTGCGTCCAAACCTGCACCGACGCCACGTATTCCGGCGCCGTCAAGAGTTCGCAGGGTATCGACGAGCCCCTGGTACCCGAAGTCGAGAATGTGGTTATTGGCCAGCGCGCACGCATCCGGCCGGATCGCGGTCAAGCATCCGACATTGTCCGGATGCATCCGGTAGTGCACCGCCTTGCCCCTTGCGAATTCGCCGCCGGCGGTGATGCTGGTCTCCAGATTGATCAACCGGATATCGGGCGCGAACTGATCGATGATGGCCAATGCCTCACCCCAGGGCCACGCGAAGTCGATGGGCGCCGGAATGGGACCGTTCGTCTGTTCGGCGAGCCGTATGTACGTGCGGGCGTCGGATACAACGGATTCGCGCAGTGTCGGATCGCCCGGGTGCGGCAGAAGTTGATCTATCGCACGGCCGGTCATCACATCGCCGGTGAGAAAGATGACCGTCACGGGAGTCAGCGAGTGCCGGCCTCAGCGAGGTCCGCCACCGAGTTGATGTTCGTCTCGTCGACGAACGACGGCCCGGTCAGTGTCGGCTGGCCACCACCGATCACGTTCTTGTTCGTGAAGTAAAGCCATAGCGAGTCGATCGCCAGATAGCCCTGTAGGAACGGTTGTTGATCGATGGCCCATTCGATCAATCTGTTCTTGATCGCGTCGACGACACCTTTGTTGGTGTCGAACGACGCGACTTTGGCATAGCTGTTCGATTCGGCGACCGCCTCCAACGCGGCCAATGCCATGGGCGCACCGAGGGTGAGGATGCGGTCGATGCTGAAGTCCTGTTGCAGCTTTGCGATCACCGCGCGCTTGACCGTCGCTCGGTCCACGCTGTCCACCGCCGCGATTGCGCTCTGCACGGCTTGCGCCATGACCGCGGGATCAGCGAGCGTCACCGCGATCCCTGCCACCTTTCCGCTGACCGCCGAGCGAACCAGGCTGGCCTGGGCCGCGGCGTCCGGGTCATGGGAGTACTGCAGATCGAGGTCGTCCTTGGCCGCCGCGGCTTCGGCGCCCCTGCGGACCGGGTCCCAGAACGTGTCGCCGGGCGCTTGGTGAGTTATGAGCGCGACCGTGGCGTGCTGTGTGCCGGTGGCACTTGAGGTGGTCGAGGTAGCGCTGCGCTCGCCGCCCGAACATGCCGAGGCTGCAATCATCAGCACCGAGAGGATGTACGCAACGGATATTCGGGCCATCGATCCGCCCCTCCATGCGAGCCGTCGCGACCACACCGCACAGCGGCGGTCACACTCCAATAGTCGCAGGTAATGGAGCCAAGAGCGCGGGGTTTACTCCGAACCTCGACCTTGTTGTTGTTCTTGGGGTTCTTGTTCTTGGGCGGCCGCCTCGCCCCCGTCGGCGGTGTCTCGCCGCCAGGGTGCGGTCGGCGAATCGCTGACGATCTTGTTCGTCCTCGTCCGGTCTAGCGTGGCGTCGTGACTCCCGAATGGCAGGTGCGCACCGGCGGCGCCGCGGACTTAGATCTTGTGGGACCGCTGTGGGTGGCGGTTCATCACCCGCACGCCGAGACGATGCCGCAACTGGCGCCCTATCTCAGCGACGATGAGACGTGGCGGGTGCGGCGGGTGTTATACGAGGAGCTGCTCGCCAAAGCCGACACCCTGCTGCTGCTCGCGTTCGTCGGCGACGCGGCGGTGGGCTATGGACTTGCACACGTTCTGCCCGTGGGTGAGACGTGGGTCCCAGATACGTGGAAGACGAGCTCGCGCATCGGCGAGATCGAATCGCTAAGTGTGCTGGCGGAATACCGTGGCAGCGGATTGGGCTCCGAGCTGCCCAATCGCCTCGAGCTGCACCTGTACGCAATCGGGGTGAAGGATCTGATCCTGGGTGGGCTACCCGGCAACACCGACGCCATCCGCCTCTACGAGCGGCGCGGCTACCAACCGACGTGGCTTTACCTGTCGCGGTTTGTGGGTAGATAGTGACAGGACATCGGAGGGGACCACTTCACATGAGCGAGATGAAGTACACGGAACTGCACGGCGATCGCGTCGCTTACCAGGATGTCGGCAGCGGCCCTGAAGCGCTGCTGCTGATTCATGGAATGGCCGGGAGTTCTGAGACGTGGCGGGCTGTGATCCCCCAGCTTTCGCGGCATTACCGCGTCATCGCTCCCGACCTGCTGGGACACGGTCAATCAGCCAAGCCTCGCGGCGACTACTCACTCGGCGCGTTCGCGGTCTGGCTGCGCGACTTGCTCGACGAGTTGGGGATCTCGACCGCAACGATCGTCGGTCAATCGCTCGGTGGCGGCGTCGCGATGCAGTTCGTCTACCAACACCCGGACTACTGCCAGCGACTGATCCTGATCAGCAGTGGCGGCCTTGGCCCCGACGTCGGTTGGACGCTGCGACTGCTGTCGGCCCCCGGTGCCGAGCTGATCCTGCCGGTCATTGCGCCGCGACCGGTTCTGACTGCCGGCAACAAGCTGCGTTCGTGGTTGTCAGCGGCCGGGATTCAGTCACCTCGCGGCGAGGAGGTGTGGAGCGCCTACTCATCGCTGTCCGATGCTGAGACCCGCCAGGCGTTCCTACGGACGCTGCGATCCGTCGTCGACCACCGAGGGCAGGCGGTCAGCGCGCTTAATCGGCTGCACATGGCAGGCGAACTACCGACGATGGTGATTTGGGGCGACCAGGACCGGATCATCCCGGTCGAACATGGCTACGCCGTGCACGAAGCACGGCCAGGAAGCCGGCTCGAGGTACTCGAAGGCGTCGGCCACTTCCCACACGTCGAACGGCCGACCGAAGTGGCCGATCTGATCGACGGCTTCATCGGCACCACGCATCAACCCACGGACGTGGTCGAGGGACCCCTCAGCAGCCGGTAACCGCCGTAGAGTAGCGCCGCCACAAGCAAATTCACGAAATATGCCACGTCGGCGCCGTGCCACGCCCGCGCGACCGGGCCCTCGATCAGCGACGTGTTCATGAACGGGATCGCCGCGGCGTATGCGAGCACGAACACGATCACCGCGGCCGCGGCGTCGCGGCGGTCGGTCGATTCCTCGGCCGGGTTCACGGTCGCCCGCCCGCGGATGCGCATCAGCCAGTCGATGACCACGATGGCGACGAACGCCGGGATCCAGTAGCTCACGAGCAGCAGCACGTCCTGGAAGCGGGTCGCGGTGTCGGCGGCGTGCAGCCACAGGATCAACGCGAACGCGAGGACCGTCACGATGACCGCCGACACCGGCCGTCGCACCCGCACCCCGATGGTCTGCAACGCCAGTGAGCCGCTGTAGTCGTTCATCACGCCCGAACCGATCGACGCGAGCGCGATGACGACCAGGGCCAGCCCACCAAGTAGGCCGCCGCCGACCACCGAGCGGACACCGTCGGCGGTCTGCTCGGACAACAGGTTGCCCGACGCGATGCCGATGCCCTGAACGAAGATGTACGCCAAGACGAGTCCGGCGAACGTGAATCCGAACACCCGTGCCCTCGACGAGTCGGCTGGCAGGTAGCGGCTGAAGTCAGCGGCGTAGCTGGCCCACGACACAGCAAGGCTGAACGCGATCGTCACCTCGAGCACGAACGCACCGACAAGGTCAGCGCCGCTCACGCTCGCCGGTGTGATGACCTCATGTCCCGCAACAAGTTTCACCGCGAACACCACGAACGTTGTGAAAAGCACCACGGTCAGGACGGCCTGAAGCCGGTGGATCAACTCGTAGCCGAAGAAGCCGACCGCGCCCTGTACACCGAGCACGATCAACACCGCCACCCAGAATGGAATACCCAGGAGCACCGCGAGGGCTTCCCCGCCGAACAACCCGACCAGGGCGTCCCAGGCGACCGACGACAGCCACTGCAGCGCGGCGGGCAACACCACCCCGCCGCCGAACGCCATCCGCGAATTCGGCAGCTGACCGGTGCCCGTCCGCGGCCCCCACGTCGACAGGTATCCGACCACCAGCGATCCCAGCACCGTGCCGATCACCATCGCCAGCAGCCCCAGCCAGAAACCAAGGCCGAGCACGATTGCCAGCGTGCCGGTGAACACCCCGGTCATGTTCACCTGCGGGGCGAACCACACCGTGAAGAGCCGCCCCGGCGTCCCGTACCGCTGATCCTCTGCGATGGGTGCGATGCCGTGCGTCTCGACAGAGAGGTCACCGACGCCTGAGGGTTGGTGGCCGCTGAAGGTCGGTTCCGTCAGTGCACTCGAAGACGCCCCTTGTGACATCCGTCCATTCGATCACGGGCACGTTGAGTCGACGCGGCCACGTCACTCGGCGAGGATTCGTCGGGTGACCATGACACAAACCAGCGACGGCAGGCCACGGGCGCGCGGGCTCGGCATCGTCCTGCCCGGCGAACCCGGACCGCTCAACGCGATCACCGATGTCGACGGCGTCGAGGTCGGTGTGAAGACTCTGATCGACGGTGCTTCGGTCCGCACCGGCGTGACCGCGATTCTGCCGCGGGGCCGCCAAGCGGTCGGACAGCCGTGCGCGGCAGGTTGGTACTCGCTCAACGGCAATGGAGAGATGACAGGCACCACGTGGATCGACGAGGCAGGATCGTTCAATCTGCCAGTGGTGCTGTCGAATACGCACGCGGTCGGCGCCTGTCACACCGGCGTCGTCAGCTGGGTCAACCGGATCAATCCACTACTTGCCCGGCAATGGCTGCTGCCCGTGTGCGCCGAGACATGGGACGGCTACCTCAACGACATCAACGGCGGCCACATCCGACCCGAGCACGTCGAGGCCGCATTGGACGCGGCTTCCGCCGGTCCCGTGGCCGAGGGATCGGTCGGCGGTGGGACCGGGATGAACTGCTACGAGTTCAAGGGCGGCAACGGCACCGCGTCGCGACGAGTCAACTATGGACGACGGACCTTCACTGTCGGCGCGTTCGTACAGGCAAACTTCGGTTCACGCGCCGAATTGACCGTCGCCGGACGGCATGTCGGCCCGGAACTGCTCGACGACAACCCGCTGGCAAGCGATTGGTTCGAGGTCGACCTCGGCCTCAGTCCGCCTCCCGGCGCAGGCTCTGTCATCGCGATCGTGGCCACCGACGCACCCCTGCTTCCGGGCCAGTGCAAGGCCATGGCGCGACGCGTTCCCCTCGGCCTTGCCCGAACCGGCACGGCGGGCAGCCATTTCTCTGGCGACATCTTCCTGGCCTTCTCCACCGCCGCAGCGCCCGGGTTGGCCAGTGCGTTTCCCATCGGACCGGTCGGCGACGACGAGTTCGGCACGCTGACCTTCGTGCCGTGGGGCCGGATGGACGACCTCTACACCGCGGTCGTACAGGCCGTCGAGGAAGCGGTGCTCAATGCGCTGGTCGTCAACGACGACATGGTCGGTCGCGACGGGCACCGGTCACCGCGGCTTCCGCATGAGCGGTTGTCGGAGCTTCTAGACCAAGGGACATAATCGGAAGAACCGAAGATGGGCTAACGATCGGAGCGCGCTGTGGTCGAGACCGATGCAACGCGGTCCGGCCTAGCCAGTGACGCCACCCGCCGGCCCGGGTTGCTCGTAGCAGGCCTCTCGGTCGTGGTCCTGACGGTCGCCGTGCTCCAAACCGCTGTCGTTCCGGTACTCGGCATCATCGCTCACCAACTGCACGCGTCGACGGTCGCGGTCAGCTGGGCGGTCACCGCGAATCTCCTCGCCGCGGCTGCCACCACTCCCCTCATCGGTCGACTGGCCGACCTGCACAGCAAGAAGCGTGTCCTGCTGACGGTGCTCGTCGTCGTGCTGCTCGGCTCGGTGCTTGCCGCCACCACATCGTCGCTGGCCCTGCTGATCATCGCCCGCGTGTTGCAGGCCGCTTCGTACGGGCTCTACCCGATCGGCATCGCGATCCTGCGTGAGGAACTGCCGGAGGACCGGATGGGGTCGGCGATGTCGGTTCTGTCGGGAACGCTGGGCTTCGGCGGCGGCACCGGGCTGGTGGTGGTCGGCCTGCTGATGAACGGAAACGCCGGGTATCACCGCGTCTTCTGGCTGACCACGGGCTTCACGCTCGTCGTCATCGCCATCGCCACCTTCGTGGTTCCCGCGAGGCCTCGCGGCTCGACGGGAACCATCGACTGGCTCGGAGCCATCGGCCTGGCAGCCGGTCTTTCGACCGTGTTGCTGGCGATCACCCAGGGCAATTCGTGGGGCTGGACGTCCCCGGCGACCCTCGGCTGTGCCGCGGGCGGCCTCGCCGTCCTCGGCGCATGGTGGTTCTGGGAGCGACTCGCGAAACAGCCGCTGGTGTCGATCCAGATGATGACCCGGCGACCGATCATGCTCACCAATCTCGCGACGATATTCGTCGGCATGGGACTGTATTTCGCGTTCCTCGGCTTGACGCAGTTCGTCCAAATCCCCTACAGCGCAGCCGGATACGGGTTCGGGGCGACCGTGCTGGAAGCCAGCGTCGTCTACCTGTTGCCGGGAGCGATCACCGGCTTCCTCGTCGCCCTTGTCAGCGGCCGCTTCATCGACCGTTTCGGCGCAAGACCGGTCCTGATGGTCGCGGCGATGGCGGGCATCGCGGGCTTCCTGTTCATCGCGCTGGCTCACCATGCGCCGTGGCAGATCATCGCGGCAAGCATCCTGGCCAACGCCTACATCGCCCTTGGCTACGGCGCGCTGCCCGCACTCGTGGTCGCGGAGGTCGACGCCGGTGAGACGGGCGTGGCGACAAGCATGAACGCGATCGCACGCACGATCGGAAGCTCGACGGCTGCGGCTCTGGTCGCGGTCCTGCTGGCCCGCGCCACAGCCGGGGTGCCCATGGAGAGCAGCTTCGTTCTCATCTTCATCGGCGGCGCGGTCACCGCCGCGCTGGCGATGGTGCTGATCGCGCTATCGCGGCCACGGGCGGCAGCTGTCGAATCCGTCGAGGCGCGCTACGAATCTCGTGCCATGAACCACGAATGGGGTTAGCGAAGCTGGGCCAGTTTGGACACCGACTTGCGCACATCGGACTCGAGCACCTTCGCGACGAGGTTTCCGATCCTGGTGTTCAACAGCCCGCCCGTCAGTTCGGCGATCACGTGAAAGGTCGAGCCGGAGGCGACTTTGGGCGAGGGGCCGGGACGTAGTTCTTTGACGCACAGACGCAAAGCGATGCAGATTCCCGGACGACCCCGTCCGACCAACTCGATCGTCTTCGGTTCGTCGTATCGGGTGACCCGCCAGTGGATGGTGTTGCGGAAGCCCTTGACCTTGATCAGCGACGAAACACAAGTACCGACCTCGACGTGCGACGGAACATCACTGCGCCACCCCCCGAAGATGGTCAGCCAGTCGTCGAAGCGACGCAGATCCGAGGCGAGCGCCCACGCCTGGTCGGGACTCAGGTCCGACGACACCGCCACGTCAACTGTTGCCATCGCAGAGAACTACCCGGCGACACAGGTCGGGTAAACGACGTCGCCGGTTTCCACAGACCAAACCGATCCTGCTGAGAACCTCCTGCTGACAAACTGAGGACGCGCGCGCTGCCATCACACCCGGCCAGTCCCCACGGCCAGGCGGTGGGTCGATGACGCCCGATTCAGCGGATTCTCTAGGCCTTCCGCGCGACAGACGAAGGATTCCATTGTAGAAATGTAAATTCGTTGCGGAATCGCTTGCGAAGGGCCGTCTGATCCGCGATTGTTTATCCACGGCTTCGAGCAGCTTCGACGCTGTTCCCTGAGGAGGATCCCCCCTGACCGGCACACACACCACTCCCGTCGATCAAGCGACGGGATCGGACGGGGTCACCCGCACCAAGGGCGGCCCGGTCATCGAGATCGACCACGTCACCAAGCGCTTCGGCGACTACGTCGCCGTAGCGGAAGCCGACTTCTCCATCGCATCTGGCGAATTCTTCTCGATGCTCGGCCCGTCCGGCTGTGGGAAGACGACGACGCTGCGGATGATCGCCGGGTTCGAGACCCCCACCGAGGGTGCGATTCGGCTCGAAGGCGCCGACGTGTCGCGCGTGCCGCCGCACAAGCGCAACGTCAACACGGTGTTCCAGCACTACGCTCTGTTCCCCCACATGACGGTGTGGGACAACGTCGCGTACGGCCCCCGCAGCCAGAAGAAGGACAAGGCCGAGGTCCGCAAGAGGGTCGACGAGCTGCTGGAGATCGTCAGGCTGACCGACTTCGCCGAGCGCAAGCCGGCCCAGCTCTCTGGTGGGCAGCAGCAGCGCGTCGCGCTGGCCAGGGCGCTGGTGAACTATCCGAGCGCACTCCTGCTCGACGAACCGCTGGGCGCCCTTGACCTCAAGCTTCGCCAAGTAATGCAGTTCGAGCTCAAGCGCATCCAGCGCGAGGTCGGGATCACGTTCATCTACGTGACCCACGACCAGGAGGAAGCGCTGACGATGAGCGATCGGATCGCCGTGATGAATGCAGGCAACGTCGATCAAATCGGCACTCCGACGGAGATATATGACCGCCCCTCGACGGTGTTCGTGGCCAGCTTCATCGGCCAGGCCAACCTGTGGGCGGGTCGGCAGACGGGCCGCGCCAACCGTGACTTCGTCGAAGTCGAGGTGCTCGGGACGACGCTGAAGTCCCGTCCCGGCGACACCACGATCGAGCCTGGCGGTCACGCGACGCTGATGGTGCGTCCGGAGCGCGTACGCGTGTCGATGGAGGCACCGACCGGTGACGTCGCTACCGTTCGGGCGACCGTGCGTGACCTGACGTTCCAGGGTCCGGTGGTGCGGTTGTCGTTGGCAGCGTCTGATGACTCGACGATCCTCGCTCATGTCGGCCCCGAGCAAGAGCTGCCGATGCTGCGCCCCGGCGACGAGGTCCACGTCGGCTGGGCCCCCGAGGCATCGCTGGTGCTTCCCGCCGCCGACATTCCCACCACGGAGGATCTCGAGGAGATGCTCGACGATTCGTAAGCGTTGGCCGTAATCCGTTTCCTCCCTTCGGCAATCCACGAAAGGCAAAGTTGCCATGCCCAGAGACATCGAAGCGACTGATCTCCAGCTCGCTGCCCGCCTTGCGGCCAATCGGACTTCGCGCCGTCGGTTTATCGGCGGCGGTGCCGCGGCCGCCGCAGCGGTGGCATTAGGCGGTTCCTTCCTCGCCGCGTGCAGCTCGGACAACAAGTCCGCCACCGGCTCGTCGTCGTCGACGCAGGCCGGACCCGCGACTGGAACGGTGCGGATTTCGAACTGGCCGCTGTACATGGCCGACGGCTTCGTCGCCGCGTTCCAGAAGTCGTCCGGCCTCACGGTGGACTACAAGGAAGACTTCAACGACAACGAGCAGTGGTTCGCCAAGGTGAAGGAGCCGCTGTCGCGCAAGCAGGACATCGGCGCGGACCTGGTGGTACCCACGCAGTTCATGGCGGCCCGCATCCATCGCCTCGGCTGGCTCAACGAGATCAGTGACGCGGGTGTCCCCAACAGGAAGAATCTGCGCAAGGACCTGCTGGATTCGCCGATCGATCCCGGGCGTAAGTTCACCGCGCCCTACATGACCGGCATGGTCGGGCTGGCGTACAACAAGGCCGCCACGAAGCGGGACATCAAGACGATCGACGACCTGTGGGATCCGGCGTTCAAGGGCCGGGTCAGCCTGCTCTCGGACACACAGGACGGGCTCGGGATGATCATGCAGTCGCAGGGCAACTCCATCGAGAAGCCGACCACAGAAGGCGTTCAGAAGGCGGTCGACCTGGTCAAGGAACAGAAAAACAAGGGGCAGATCCGGCGTTTCACCGGCAATGACTATGCCGACGATCTAGCTTCGGGCAATATCGCTGTCGCGCAGGCATATTCGGGTGACGTCGTTCAGCTGCAGGCCGACAATCCTGACTTGCAGTTCGTGATCCCCGAATCGGGTGGCGACTGGTTCATCGACACGCAGACGATCCCCTACACCACCCAGAATCAGAAGGCCGCCGAGGCGTGGATCAACTACGTCTACGATCGGCCGAACTACGCCAAGCTCATCGCGTTCACCCAGTACGTTCCCGTGTTGTCGGACATGACCGACGAGCTCAACAAGATCAATCCGAAGCTGGCGAGCAACCCGTTGATCAACCCGCCGCAGGCGAGCCTCGACAAGTTGAAGTCGTGGGCCGAACTCACCGACCAGCAGACGCAAGAGTTCAATACGCTCTACGCCGCCGTCACCGGCGGCTGATCCGATGGCCGGTGCTGCCGCCAGCAATCGACAGCGAAGCAAGATCGCCCCGTACCTGATGATCCTGCCCGCGCTGGTGTACCTCGGGATCTTCTTCGTAGTGCCGTTCTATTCGCTGGCGCGCACGTCGCTGTCGTCGTCTGGCGGCTCGGTGTATCTGCCGACGCTGACATTCAATTGGGACTTCGGGAATTACGCCGCGGCGTTGAGCCACTATCAAGATCAGATCATCCGGACGTTTACGTATGCGTTGGTGTCCACCGTTTTGTGCGTGCTGCTGGCCTTCCCCCTCGCATACGTCATCGCGTTCAAGGCGGGCCGGTACAAGAACCTGATCCTCGGCTTGGTGATCCTGCCGTTCTTCGTGACGTTCCTGATCCGTACCATCGCGTGGAAAACCATTCTGGCCGATGACGGTTGGGTGGTCAGCGCGTTGGGTGCGGTCGGGTTGCTGCCAAGCGAGGGCAGGCTGCTCTCGACCAGCTGGGCCATCATCGGCGGCCTTACCTATAACTGGATCATTTTCATGATCCTGCCGCTGTACGTCAGTTTGGAGAAGATCGACCCCCGGCTCATCGAGGCGTCGAAGGATCTCTACTCGTCGAACAGGCGCAGTTTCACCAAGGTCATCCTCCCGCTATCGATGCCCGGTGTTCTGGCGGGCAGCCTGTTGGTGTTCATCCCCGCATCGGGCGACTTCATCAACGCGGACTATCTAGGTAGTACTCAAACGACCATGATTGGCAACGTCATTCAGAAACAGTTCCTCGTGGTCAAGGACTATCCCGCCGCCGCCGCGCTGAGCATGGTGCTGATGGCGATCATCCTCGTCGGTGTGCTGCTCTACACGCGGGCGCTCGGCACGGAGGATCTGGTATGACCCAGGCCATCACCGAGCTCGCCACCACAGAGCCCAAGAAAATCAAGGGCAGCCCGAGGTGGGGCGACCTGCTCCTGCGCATCGTCGCCGGCCTGGTCCTGCTCTATCTCTTCCTGCCGATTTTCGTCATCATCTTGTTCTCGTTCAACAATCCGCAGGGCAAGTTCAACTATTCCTGGCAGGGCTTCACCCTGAACAACTGGGCACATCCCTTCAAGTACCCGGCACTGACCGACGCTTTGAAGCTGAGCCTCAATGTCGCCGCAGTCTCCACGGCTTTCGCCTTGGTGTTGGGCACGTTGGTAGCCGTCGCCCTTGTGCGCCAACGCTTCCGCGGCATGACGGCGGTCGACACGTTCCTGATACTGCCGCTGACCGCCCCCGAAGTCGTAATGGGCGCGGCGCTGCTGACTCTGTTCCTCGACCTCAGCTGGGCAGCCGGTTACACCACGATCCTGATCGCGCACATCGCGTTCGAGATCAGCTTCATCGCGATGACGGTGCGCGCCAGGATGCGCGGGTTCGACTGGACGCTGGAGGATGCCTCAATGGACCTCGGCGCCAGCCCCAGTCGCACGTTCTTCAAAGTGACGCTGCCACTGATCATTCCGGGCATTGTGGCCGCCGGAATGTTGTCGTTTGCACTGTCGCTCGACGACTTCATCATCACGTACTTCGTCAGCGGGTCGACGGTAACCTATCCGCTGTACGTGAACGCCGCGGTTAAGGCTGCGGTGCCCCCACAGATCAACGTGCTGGCGACGGCCATCCTGCTCATCAGCCTGATCCTGCTCGCCGTGGGAACGCTGTACCGGCGCAAGCGAATCGAGGGTTAGTCGAGTTGGACGGTGACCGTGACGCGGCCGTTCGCGTCGCGGTCGGTCACCGCGTGGCCAGTGCGGTCGGCACCGTCGAGCTTCAGCAGTGTGATCGGGCCGCCCAGGCCGAGGAAGTTGCGCCACCACGACTTGGCGTCGGGTGACATGACGTTGATGGTGATGGTGTCGCCGGACCGGCGATAACCGACCGGGGTCTCTATCGTCTTCCCGGAACGGCGGCCGACATATCGAATGTTGATCATCCCGCGGCGTACGAACGGTCCGACGATGGGCGCGTCGATGAGGCCGACGAACAGTTTGTTAACGATTCCGACGATGGGCGAAGCAAAGATTCCGGATGCCATGTGGCGCAGGGTATCAGCCGACCTCGGCGGGCACCGGCGACGAGCGGGCGCCGGCGCGTGCTGCACCGATGCCTGCGGCCACCACGAAGCAGATGCCGACGATGCCCGCCGGGCCGGGGTCTTGATGCAGCACTATCAGGCCGACGATCATCGCGAACGCGGGCTCGAGTGCCATGAGCGTGCCGAACGCGGCTGTGCTGAGCCGGCGCAGTGCGAGAAGTTCAAGAGCGAACGGCACGACTGGCAGCAGGAGCGCCAACCCCGCTCCGATGAGCAGGATTTCGGGAGTTAATCGCGGCAACACCGAGCGACCGACCACGGCCGTCGCGAGCAGGCCGGCGACCGGCATCGAGACCGCCAGAGCGTTGATCCCCGACACCTCGTCACCAGCGCGCTGGGTGAGAAGGATGTAGCAGGCCCAGCACACGGCCGCACCGAGTGCGTACAGCACGCCGATCGGGTCGACGGCGCCGGCCCACGGCTGGGTGGGCAGCACGACCCCAACCGCAGCGAGTCCCGGCCACACCGCGCGGTGTGGGCCCTTACCGTGTGCGACCGCGACGCTGAGCGGACCGAGGAACTCCAGCGCGCTTGCGGCGCCCAAGGGGATTCGGGCAATCGCCGCCATAAATAAAAGCGTGACGGCTGCAGTGACCAGACCGAGGACGACGCACACCCGGAAGGTCGCCCACGTGAACGCCGCGAACCGCGGCCTGACGATCACGAGTATCAGCACGCCTGCCCACGCCAGCCGCAACCACGCGGCCCCCTCGACGCCGACGCGGTCGATCAACGTCACGGCGATCGCCAATCCGACCTGAACGCACAACATCGAGCCCATCGCCATGAGGGCGCCGGTGCGGGCGTGGTTCGTGGTCACCTCTGCATTGAACGGGAGAGCAACCGTTCGCGTCCACGTTATTTTTCTGGACATACCGTTCAGGAATCACGAACAATCCGGTCCCCCTTGAGTGCGTTGAACGCCGCACTGACCACCGCGGTGACTGCTTGCATCGTGTCGGCGGCGGAGCAGTCGTCACGGACGGTCCGCGCCAGCACGCCCTCACGTGCGGCCAGTAAGAATTTGGCGAGCTCGGAGGTAGGGAACCGGCGGGCCCACGGCTGCTTGCGCAGGATGTGGGCGAGTGCTGCGGTGACTGCCTCGTCATGTTGGTCGAGTTTCGCGGCGAGTTCGGGTTGCCGCGGGGCCAGCAGCCGGAACTCCAGGAACAGCAGGATCCATCCCCGGTCCTCGGGCGTCACAGCGAGCAGGCTCTGCGCCCATTCGTCAGCGTGGCGGGCCGCAGCGTCAGCCAGCATCGCCTGAAGGCGCTCCAGCCGCTCACCGGCGTGTTGGTCGAACAGCGCCAGCACGAGCTCGTCTATGTCGGCGAAGTTGGAGTAGAAGGCGCCGCGGGTGAACCCGGCGGCACTGCAGATGTCGCTGACCGAGACCTGTGCGTATCCACGCTCGATGAACAATTGTTCTGCGCTGGTCAGAAGTATCTCGCGGGTGTGCACGCGACGGCGTAGCGGCCGCCGACCATCGGCGCCGACAGGGCCGGCGTAGTGCATGCGGTGGGGGCGTTGACGATCGATGCCACGACAGTACACTATGTACTCAATACACTACGTACTGAAACTCAGGAGTCTCCGATGCCGTCATTGCTGATCACCCAGGCCCACTTGCTGGACCCGGTCGCCGGCGAACTCTCGGATACGTCGTGGCTGGAAGTCGCCGACGGGCGGATCGCCGCGACGGGCACCGGACCCGCGCCGGCATCGGGAGCCGACAGCCGGATCATCGACGCGGCCGGGGCCACCGTGATGCCGGGCCTGATCGACGCGCACGTGCACGTGCTGCTGACGACCTTTGACGCCCACGAGGCGCAGAACTGGACGGCGGGTTACGCGACGGTGCGGGCGCTGGCAGAAGCCGAACGGATGCTGCGGCGCGGATTCACCACGGTGCGCGACGTCGGGGGCGCCGATCACGGCATGGCCCGCGCGATCGACGAGGGGTTGGCGACGGGTCCGCGCCTCATCTTTGCCGGCAAGGCGCTGTCACAGACAGGGGGCCACGGCGACCTGCGCACCAAATCCGATGATCAGCAGCCCTGCTGCCAGACGCGACCGGATTTCGCGCGCATTGCCGACGGAGTTGATGCGGTACGTCACGCGGCCCGTGACGAGTTTCGCAAGGGCGCTGCACATTTGAAGATGCTGCTGTCCGGGGGTGTGGCCTCTCCGCTGGACGAGGTGTCGGCCGGGCAGTACAGCGACGACGAAATGCTCGCTGCGGTACAAGAAGCCGATAACCACAACCGGTACGTGACGGTGCACGCCTACCATCCACGCGGCGTCAACCGGGCGCTGCGCGCCGGTGTGCGCTGCGTCGAGCACGGCAACCTCATCGACGACGAAACGATCGATCTACTACTCGAACACGACGCGTTCCTGGTACCCACGCTGGTCACCTACGAGATGATGCATCGCTTCGGTAAAGAGGCCGGTTTGTCGCAGGCCTCGCATCGCAAAGTCGCCGACGTCATCGACGGAGGCCTGATCGCTCTGGAGAAGGCCCACAAAGCCGGCGTCAACCTCGTGTATGGAAGTGACCTCATCGGCCAACTGCACTGGGCGCAGCTTGAGGAGTTCACCTTGCGCGCCCAGGTTCAGCGACCCGTCGACATCATCCGGGCTGCTACCACGACGGCCGCCAAACTCGTTGGCCTCGAGGGCCAAATCGGGACACTGCAACCCAACGCACACGCCGACCTATTGGTGCTCGATGGCAACCCCTTAGACGACATCGGCACACTGACCAAGCCGCAGACGCAACTGCGCTACGTCATCAGAGGCGGACATCCCCTGGCGATCGCCGGGAACTGACCCCGCTGCACAAGGATTTCGTGATCGTCCACGCCGTGTCCACCGACGAACGCCATGACGCAAACGCCGATCGCTCAATCGGATTGGCGCTGACCGCGGCAGCCATGATGCTGCAGGGAGGAGCGTCGGCGGCCAGCGTCGCCAGCGCGATGCGCGACATCGCTACCGCAGCAGGACTCGACGACGTCACCGCCGACGTGAATGATTCGGTGCTCACCATCAGTGAGCATGGCACCGCGCACGTCGGCGCTGCGGCGATCTCCTCGCGGACCTATGACTTCGGGCGACTTCGCGACACCACCCGTGTCGTCAACGACGTGTGCGCCCACCGAATCGACCCCACCACCGCACACCGCCGGCTTGAAGCCATCGCCGGCGCCTCCAACCGCCACGCCACGTGGTTGCCGCTGGTCGCATCCGGCGCGGCCGGAGCATCGTGGGCGGTCGGGTTCGGCGCCGACCCAGTCGTCACCGTCAGCGCCTTCGTGGTCAACATCGTTCTCGCATGGGCGCACAGGACCCTGACCCGCATCGGCTGGCCGATCTTCTTCACACAACTCATCGCCGGCATCGTCGCCGTAGCAGTCGCCGCGACGGTCGCGACGTTCCACCCGCATACGGATGCGTCACTGACGGTGACGTCCGTCATCGTCCTGCTGCTGCCCGGCGTCGCGTTCATCCGGCGGCATCAAAGACGCCATCTCCGGCTGGTACCTCACGGCTATCGCGCGCCTGGCCGAATCCATCACCGCCGTCATCGGTTTGATCATCGGCATCCAACTCGCGCTCACCGCAGCAGCCCACGCCGGTATCCACCTTGACATCGCGCCACCCAGAACCATCAACCTATCCCCCACCCCGACGACGCTCATCGCGTCCGGCGCCATCGCAGTCTTCTTCGGAATCGTCTCCCGCAACTCGCCGAAAACACTTGCCGCGTCGGCGGTCCTCTCAGCCGCCGGACTCACCATCTACACCGGTGCATTAGGCATCGACCTCAGTAGCAACTCGGCCACGGCGGCGGCCGCCATCACCATCGGCGCCCTGGCCACCGTGATCGGCACCCTCGACCGCACTCCGACACTTGCCATCACCACACCGGCGATGCTTCCGCTGCTCCCAGGCATCGCCCTGTACCAGGGAATGTTCTACGGCGGCCCCCACATCCAAAACGCAGTCATGCTCGCACTCGCACTCGCCGCAGGCCTGACCGCCGGCGAATACATCACCACCACACTGCGATCTGCCTTCTGCTCGACGCTGAAGGTTGTCAGCCCTTCCTGTCAGTTGTATCGGGATCGCAAAGTCGCGGGATGGCGAATTCGAGCAGGGAGATCGCGTGCGGGACCGGTGCCTCTCCGGCCGCCAACTGGTAGACGACCGTTCCGTCGACGACGGCGAGGACCGCTTTCACACCCTGCTCAGACGCCACCCAACCGTTCAACGCCAGCACACGTGCGACCAGATCTGCCAGGATGCTGTTGTAATTAGTTATCACGGTGCGTAATTCGGGATGCTTACCCGCCTGCAGGTACCGTTCGTAGATTCCGGATATCGTCGCGCGGGTGAACGTCCAGTTCTCTGCATCATGGACCGTTGCCACTTCTACAATCAGGCGCGCCGTCTCGTTCAGGTTCAGCTGTTGCGGCAGGCGGCTGATGAATTCCTCCGCCTGCTGCACCCAACCGTTCAGCATGAATTCGAGTCCCAGCGCCCGAAGCTCGTCCCGGGTGTGGAAGAAGGCCCGCAGTGTCGCCTCGGGCAGTCCGGCTTCCTCCGCAACGGAGCGATAGGTCACCGCATCGAAACCGCGTCTGCGGAGAACAGCAGCGGACGCGCGAATCGCCGCGCGACGTCGATGTGCCGATCGAGTCGACGGCTGTCGTGAGCCTGAATCAGTAGACACCCGCTCAATCACTCACAGCGCGGTCAGGTATCTATCACGCTCCCAGTCGGTGACGACGCAGTGGTAGGAGTGCCATTCGGCGTATTTCATGTCGGCATACTCTTCGATGAACTGAACCGGAAACACCTGATGCGCCAGCTTGCTATCGGCGAAAGCGTCAGTGGCCTCAAGCAGGTTGCGAGGCAAGCGCACCGCGTTGACCGTCGGGTCGGGGCGCACCTCGGTGAGCTCGGCGTCGACGGGATGTCCCGGATCCAGGGAGTGTTCGATGCCGTCTAGCCCTGCGGCCAGCAGGAAGGCCGCCGCGAGGTAGGTGTTGGCGGAGGAGTCCACAGCACGGTTCTCCACGGCCGGGCGATTTTTCGGCAGCCGCAGCATGCATGAGCGGTTCTGTTGACCGTACGCCGACCACACCGGCGCCCACGACGCGGTACCGTCGGCCAACCTCGGGTTGAGCCGCTTGTAGGAATTCACGGTGGGTGTGAGGACGGCGGCCAACGCATCCGCGTGCTTCATGATGCCGGCGATAAAGGAATACGCCAGGCTGCTCCAGCCCATGCCGCGGGGATCGTCACTGTCACGCATCACGTTCTCGCCGGTGTCGATGGAGGTCAGGCTCATATTGTAGTGGTGGCCAGAACCCCAGGATTCGGTGTAGGGCTTGGGCATGAAGGTCGCAACGAGATCATGACGCTTGGCGATCTGGCGGACCATGAGCCGGAAGAAGGACATCTTGTCAGCCATCGCCAACGCCTCGTCATAGGCGAAATCGAACTCATACTGCCCGTCGCCACCTTCATGATCGAAGCTGTAGACGCCGAATCCGCTGTCCTGCATCGCAGTAACGACGGCGTCAAGGAACGGCGCTGCATCAAGTGTCGCCTCGGCGTCATACGCCGGGCAGGGGCTTAAACTACCACTTGATGCCATCGGGGAAAGGTACCCACCGTTTTCCGCAGATTCGTTGGGGCGGAACACGAATAGTTCGGTCTCAATGCCAAGGTTCATCGAGTAGCCCATCTTGCGGGCCCGCTCTAACTGAGCTTTCAGGATGCTCCGCGGGCATTGGTCGAATGGCTCGGCGCCGTCAAGGAGAAGATCCGCAGCCATCCACACGAATCGGTCGTCCCAGGGCATGCGGCGCAGTGTTGTGACGTCCGGCATTGCGACGCATTCCTCTTCGTGCGGCAGCATCGCGCCGAAACCAGTGATGCCGCGCGGCGTGTAGCGCTCGGAACCGGCAAGCAGATTCGGAAGATGGTCGATCGGTACCACTTTCGACTTCGGGCGCCCATGGATGTCGATCCAGGCGCCCATCGCATACTTGACTCCCTCGCGGGCAAGGGATTCGGCGGTGTCGCGGTGCGTCTGTTCAATCGTGTGGACAGTGTCCATAATCGTTACTCCTTGAGAAATATGGTGGATGCTGGCGGCTGGATTGCCGGTTTACAAAGGTGGTTGTTCTCTCAGTCCGGCGCGAGCCTTCTCGGCGATGACGTCGACGACGGCCTCGAAGAGGCTCTGGCCCAGCGCAGCTGTCGCCTCGGACGGACGGCCAGTAACGCCGTTGCGCGACAATGCCTTTGCGGTGTAGCGGAATGTCAGCCCGTCGGTCCGGTCGATGTCGTCGGCGGTCAACATCGCCTCGACGTCAACCGATTCCGGCGCGATATGAAGCATCATCGAGGTTTCAGCCCGATTGGCGTGAATGTCCTCACCGTCTGCGGCGACCGCCTGTTGGACGACGGTATCGGCGTGCCACCAGTCCACCCAGCCCGATTGCAGGTCAGGCCGCAGAAACCGCAACCGATCGGTGGCAACGGACAGCGCCCCCACGTTTCCCATATGGGCGTTGACGAAGATCAGCTTCGTCAGGCCGCTGTGCGCCGACCACTCCGCGTACCGGAAAAGAAGGCCGGCAAGCTCCTCAGGAAACAGTGAAATGGTTCCGGGGAATGTAGTTCCGTGGCCGAGACTGCACCCGATGGCGATCGGGGGCAACGCGATCGTGTTCGCGATGGCGCCCGTCACGGCGTCGCAAAGCGCGGTGGCAATACGCGTATCCGTGTCGGTCGGAAGGTGTGGACCGTGCTGCTCGGTCGCACCGACGGGCACTAACCCCACGTAGGCGGCGAGGTTGGCCCGACCCAGTGAGCTCGAAGTCTCCGATCCCCACTTCATCGGGCCACGTCCCGAAGTCTCATGAGGCTAACGACGACTGTGAAGGGGTGGTGCGGATACGCGAACGCGCAGAAAGAAGTTGCATCGCAGGGCTCCAAGTGGCCCGGAACATGCAAATGTTCCACAGTCCTACCGGGCTTCTATCCCTTGGTGTGCCGACGTGGTGGTGCCGGTGCGCCCCTCGGTCCAGACCTCGCAATGAGCGGAACCCTAGGCGCAGATCTCCTGTGGAGGTCTGCGGATACGGTAGGAACTGGTCTTTTCCCATCCGTGTCGGCAATGTTTCGTCCGCGTATCCATCTTTGAGATCGCCGGCGCACTCAAGATCACGGCGCTCGCCGTAACGGTGCTCACATCGGCGTGACACCGCCTCTAGCCGCTCGGCGCGGGCACAATCCGTCGCGCTGCCCTGGCAAGCAGTGAAGGCTCGAACTGCCACACGTTGGCGTCCGCGATATCCCATGCATACGTCGGGGTTTCGCCGTCCAGTAGCGCATGAAGCCCAGGCAACGCAAGCTCTTCGGACGACCAGTCGTACAGGTGGCCGACCCTCGGCCGAATGAGACCGACATCCAACAGGTGTCCGAACCCGTGCTCGGCCGCGAGGTAGGGGTTGACGTCCTCACCGAGTGGGTAACGGTCAGGCAGTACGCGCGATAGCGACATGAAGATGCCCGTCATGCCGACGCGCGGGTCGCCAACAGGGCGGCCCAACGGGGCGAGCCAACCCAGGGCCAGCCGTGGCGCCGCCACCAACGCGTGTGCGAACAACACGCGAACGAGGACCACGTTGATGAAGAACCGCTCGACTCGACATTCGGCGGCGGCGAGATCCTCGGTTGCCAGGTAGCCCGCCACGATGCTGACATTGTGGGCGCGGTACCAATTGCGCGCGGTGGGCCGGCGGATGAACTCGAGAGGCGCCGCTACGCCTGGGCCGCTGGGATCACCGGCATAGCCGTACGCGATTGCGCCGGCTTCGGCGGTATCGTGCAACAGCCGTTCGTTTAGCTCCCGCCACCATTGGCTGCCGGGTCGAGGATCGCTAGGAGGGTTCAGCAGCCCGCGCCGCAGTTGCCAACCCATGAACGCAGACGCCGCCCGCCGGTAGGGAAGATATCCGCGATCCAATTCACGAGGGACTTCGTACGTGCGACGCAGCAGCGCCAAGCGTCCCAGTGGGTTGTCCCGGACATGCTCAACGGCTGAACGGGCGTAAGCCGCAGCACAGTTGCCGGACACACATCTATTTTGTCAGCACTTATAGCAGGTCATGCCGTAATTCGCGACCAGGCAGGATCGCTCAAAGAACAACCTTCGGACGAGCCTGGCATGGTCTGGCGCGGCCGCGACGATGACATTCATGCGTCATCGGTCGATAGCTGCCATATTCCCTTCGTCGTGACGTTCGCCGGAGGCCGGCGTGAGGTTGTTCAGCCGCTCGACCTGGTCGGCGGTCAGCTCGACGCTGTCGGCGGCGGTGTTCTCCTCGACTCGGGCAACCCGCTTGGTGCCGGGGATCGGCGTGGGAGCACATCCCGGGAAGCTACGCGGAAATGATGGCCGTTCCCGACGAACGCCTCATTCCGGTCCCCGAGGCCGTCACCTTCGAGGCCGCCGCGGGCGGACTGATGCAGGGGATGACTGCACAGTACCTGGCATGCGTCGCCGTCCCCGTCACGAAGGGCGCCGCGGTACTTGTGCATTCGGCCGGCCGCGGCGTGGGTCGAATGTTGACGCAACTGTCAGCCCACCGCGGCGGACGGGTGATCGCCACGGTATCGAAGGGACACAAGGCGCAGTCGGCGCTCGACGCCGGCGCATGGCAGGTGTTGGTTCGCGAGGAGATCGAGGATCTGGACGAAGCCATCCGGGTGGTCACCGACGGCGAGGGTGTGGAGATCGCATTCGACGGAACCGGAAAGACCCTCTTCGAAACCAGCGTCTCCGCCCTGCGTGTCGGCGGCACCTTCGTCACCTACGGCTACGCAGGAGGTCACATACCTCCCATCAATTTGTGGGAACAACCTCATGGAGTACGTTTCGTCTTCATTCGTGGAGACGCTCCAGAGGAGTCGATCGATCAGTGGCGCCAGCGCGCATTGCAGGTGATGCACTGGATCGAAGACGGAACCTTGGCTGTCCTCATCGGCCGCACCTATGCGCTCGAGGACGCGGTAACCGCCCACCGCGATCTCGAGTCTCAGGAGACGGTGGGCAAGCTCCTGCTCATCCCGTGACTCCCAAAAAAAATCGGAGTCAGGCCGCGTCGGACTGCCGGCGGCCGCGCTCGCGGGTGTCAGTCGACCACAGATGGCCGCAGTCGCGGCACTGCAGGTGAACCTGCGTGCCCTTGTTGCTCAGTAGGTACTGCCAATGCGTGGCACAATTCGTCGTGCTTTGGCAGTCGCCACAACTTGCGTGGCTGCACTGGGGGCACGGAAGCCAGGCGCGACGGCCCGGGTCGGCGGTCGGGTCAATCGGCAACACGGTGCACCGTCCGATCCGCCAGTACACCTGCGCTGACCAGTTCGTCGTAGATCCGCTGCTGCTCCTCGTCGAGATCGGAGTACAGCATGTCGTATGCCTTCTCCTCTTGGGCGAGCACCGCGATCGGGTCCCAGTCGTCGCCGATCGCCGCCAGCACGGCGGTGCGCCGGCGCGCCTCATCCAGAGTGAGGTTGTAGGCGAAGTCGAGATCAGCCATCGCGACAGATTTCCAAGCGATGGTTAGCCTGGGCAATGACCTACGTCACATTGGGCGATTGAAATTCGTCACAATCGGTTGAGCAGCCGGGCGAACGTCACTGCCCGAGGGTGAGTCGCTGCGCCGCGCGGTACTGATCGAGCACGTCCGGGGTCGGGTCCGCTGTGAAAGACGCCGTCACCCCGACGGACCACGACGGCGGCCAATCCTGAGACGACAGTGTCCACGCTGCCTGCCTGGCCGCGCCAAGCGCCACGTACTCCGCCGGCATCGGCACATGCACGGGCGCAGCCAGGACGGCGGGTGCGATGCGCCTGACGGCCTCCGAGCGCGCTCCCCCACCAATCAGGATGATGCGTTGCACATCCACGCCCTGCGCTGTGATCTTGTCGACGCAGTACGCCATCGACGCCAGCAGCCCCTCCACAGCAGCGCGGGCAACGTTGGCGGACACCAGATTTCGTGTCGTTACGCCGTGCAACGCACCCGCGGCGTCAGGAAGATTGGGCGAGCGTTCGCCCTCGAAATACGGCACAAGGGTCAGACCCTCCGCACCAGGCGTTGCCGACAACGCCAGCCGGTCCATCGCATCGAAATCGACGCCCAGCATCGTCGTCACGGCCGCAAGGATGGGAGCCCCGTTGAGGGTGCACACCAAGGGCAGCTGTCGGCCAGTGCCATCGGCGAAGCCGGCCACAATTCCCTCTGGGTCATGCGGGGCGGCGTTCCCCACCGCGCTCACCACGCCGGACGTGCCGAGCGAAACGATGCAATCCCCTGGACCCGCGCCAAGGCCAAGCGCCGCCGCCGCGTTGTCACCGGCGCCTGGTCCGAGTACAGCCCCCGCCGACGTGTGTCCCGCCGGGTCCCTGGGGCCGAGCACGGTGGGCAGCGCCGGCCGTCGCCCACGCATCGCCAACTCGAGCAGGTCGGGCTGGTAGCAATCGGTCTCCGAGGAGAAGTACCCGGTGCCGCTCGCGTCGCTGCGGTCGGTGCGCAGCGAGGCGATATCCGTCGAGCCGCTCAGTCGCCATGTCAGCCAGTCGTGCGGCAGGCAGACCGCCGCCGTCGCATCCGCGTGCGCGGGTTCGTGGTCGGCCAGCCACCGCAGCTTGGTCACCGTGATCGCCGCAACCGGCACCACGCCGATCCGTTTCGCCCACTCGCCTGCTCCGCCGAGGTCGTCGACAAGTTCGGCGGCCGCGCCGCTGGAACGAGTGTCGTTCCACAGCAACGCATCCCGAACAACCGAGCCTGCGCCGTCCAGACACACCATTCCGTGCTGCTGAGCGCCGACGGACACAGCCGCCACGTCGTCGAGTCCTCCGACCGCATCCACGGTGGACTGCAGCGCGCGCCACCACAGCTGCGGATCGACCTCGGTGCCATCGGGATGCGGCGACGACGCGGACCGCACGATCTCACCGGTATCGGCGTCGCAGACAACCACCTTGCAGGACTGGGTCGACGAGTCGATTCCCGCAACGAGTGCCACGCCTGCGAAGTTACCCCGGCGATGACTTCACCGGACCGGTGAGGTCTGCACCTATATGCGAAAACTCGTGATCACCCAAAACATCACGCTGGACGGGTCCGTCGAAATGCTCGATGACTGGTTCGACCCGCAGCTGCAGGACGAGGATCTACTCGCGGAGTCGCTCCGCCAAGACTCGCAGGCCGACGCGCTGCTGGTCGGGCGGCAGACATTCGAGGACTTCCGCGGCTACTGGCCCAAGCAGACCGAGGAACCCACCGGCGTGACCGACTACCTCAACCGGGTGGCGAAGTACGTGGTGTCCTCGACGATGACCGACCCCGAGTGGCCGAACTCGACGGTTCTCACCGGCGACCCCATTGAGCGGATCACCGAGCTGAAGTCGCAATCCGGCAAGGACATCGTGCTGACGGGCAGCATCAGCCTGGCGCACGCGCTCATCGCAGGTGGTGTCGTCGACGAATACCGGTTGTTCGTTTATCCGACGGTGCAGGGCCGTGGCCGTCGCCTCTTTCCCGACGGGACCCCGATCCCGAAACTGGCCTTGGTCGAGCCGCCGAAATCCTTCCGGTCGGGCATCACGCTGCTGCGCTACGCGGCGTGAATGCGACCGATCAAACTAGGGTTTGCGCACCGCTGGCCCGGGGAACACAGGGCGCATGTTGATCCGACGAATTGCGCGCCCGATGTTGTCGGCGGCCTTCATCAGCCGCGGCATCGATGCTCTGCGCAGCCCCAAACCCGCCGCCGACGCGGCCCGCCCATCACTCGAGGGTCTGAGCAAGCTGCCCGATCCCGTCGGCACAAAGGTTCCCGCCAACGCCGAGACGGTCGCCCGCGTCAACGCAGCGGTGCAGATCGGTGGCGGGTTGCTGCTCGCCACGGGCAAGCTGCCTCGCGTGGCGTCTGCGGCGCTGGCACTTTCTGTTGTGCCGGGAAGCCTTGGCAGCCATACCTTCTGGAACGAATCCGACCCACAGCGCAAGGCCGACGAACGTCGCGCGTTCCTGACCGACGTCAGCCTCATCGGCGGTTTGATCATCGCCGCCGTCGACACCGAGGGCAAACCCTCACTCGGCTGGCGTGGACGTCGTGCCGCCCAGAAGGTGTCCGAGGCCGTCACCGCCGCACTGCCCGCCGGTGCTGCGCCCGGCGGTGCGCTGGCCGACAGCGCGTTGGCCGAGAAGGTTGGCCACGGTCTGCAGATCGGCGCCGAACGCGGCCGCGAATTGGCCCACGTTGCCCGCGAACGCGGCGCGGACTTGGCCGAAATTGCCCTCGAACGCGGTTCGGAGTGGGCCGACGTCGCACGTGAACGCGCCCCGGAAGTGGCGGAAGCCGCCCGCGAACGTGCAGGCGAGTTCGCCGACACCGCCCGCACCCAAGTCAAGGCGCGCCGCAGCCGCTGGCGCTGACCTCGAATTGCGTTGCGCGCCAATGACCGGTTGTTGGGATCGGTGCGCGGCAAACCCCTTGCGGGCGCCCGTGTGAGTTGTACATTTGCTGCATGACAAGCGGTGACTATCAACCCCAGCCAGGACAATACGGCGAACCCGGCGGATACCCGCCGCCATCGAGTGGTCAACAGCCGGGCGGTCTTGGCCTGCGATTCGTTGCCCGGCTGATCGACGGCATCATCATCAACGTCGTCGCGTTCGGGATCGCGCTTTCGATCGGCTCGCTGACGAACTACTGGGTGACCGGCCTGTTTTCCGGCCTGCTGACGTTCCTGTACTTCCTGGCATTCGAGACCACCCAGGGGTGGACGCCGGGCAAGAAGCTATTGGGTCTGACCGTGCACGGACCCGCGGGGGCGCCAAAGCCGGACGTTCAACAGTCCGCAATCCGCAATGTGTGGACATTGCTCAACATCATCCCGTTCATCGGTGGCCTGCTGACGTTGGTCGCCGTGATCGTCATCGCGGTGACGATCAACAGCAGCCCGACCAAGCAAGGCAAGCACGACGAGCTCGCGGGCGGCACCCAGGTCGTCAAGGGCTAGATCGTCAGATGACGATCCCAAGCAGCAGCACCAGCACCAGCCCGGTGACCGACAGCACGGTCTCCATGATCGACCAGGATTTGATGGTCTGGCCCACGCTCATCCCGAAGTACTCCTTGACGAGCCAGAAGCCGGCGTCGTTGACGTGAGAGAAGAACAGCGAGCCGGCGCCGACCGCGAGCACGACCAATGAAACCTCGCCGGTGCTCATGCCTTCCACCAGGCCCAGCATCAGTGACGATGCGGTGATGGTGGCCACCGTCGCGGAACCCGTTGCAAGCCTGATCAATACGGCCAGCACCCACGCCAGCAGAATCACTGAGATGCCGGTGCCCTTGGCCCAGTCCGCGAGCATCGTGCCGATACCGGTGTCCACCAGAACCTGCTTGAATCCGCCGCCGGCTGCGACGATCAGGATGATGCCCGCGACGGGCGGCAACGACGTCTCGATGCATTTGACGATCTGATCGCGCGTCATCGCCGCGCCGCGACCCAGGGTGAAGATGCCGACCACAACCGCGATCAACAGCGCAACGAGCGGTCGACCAAGGATGTCGAAGGTTTGGCGCAGCGGGTTGGCCTTGTCGTCGATGAAGATATCGACCAGCGCCTTGCCCATCATCAGACCGACGGGCAGCAGAACAGAGAACATCGTGATTGCGAAGCTGGGGCGTTGGCGCTCAACGCGCGTCGCGGTTTGGGTCGTCCTACCCTCCCCCCCACCGCCCGCCGTGGCGCTCGTCACCGAACCACCGTCGGTTCTGGCGAAATCGTCGGCGTCGAACCGGTCCGGCACGTCAAGGACAACCCAACGTCCGGCGAGCCGCCCGAACAGTGGCCCGGCAACAATCACCGTCGGGATGGCCACGGCCACGCCCAACGCCAGCGTGACACCGAGGTCGGCATGCAGCAGACCAATCGCGGTCAACGGCCCTGGATGCGGAGGCACCAGCCCGTGCATGACGGAAAGCCCAGCCAGCGCTGGGATTCCGACGGTGATGAGCGAGAGCTGCGACCGCTTGGCCACCAGGTAGATCACCGGCATCAACAGCACGAGGCCGATCTCGAAGAACATGGGCAGGCCGATGATGGCACCTACCAACGCCATTGCCCACGGCAGCGCCCGCGGCGATGCGCGTCCGACGATGGTGTCGACGATCTCGTCGGCGCCTCCCGAGTCCGCGAGCAGTTTGGCGAACATCGCACCGAGGGCGATCAGAATGCCGACGCTTGCGGCGGTGTCGCCGAATCCTTTGCCGAACGAGTCGAGGACATCCCCTGGGTTCTGTCCCGCAACAATGCCAACGGTGATGGCGCCGAAAATCAATGCGAGGAACGGATGCAACTTGGCGATCGTGATCAGCACGACGATCAGCGCGATGCCTGCCAACGCGGCCAGGATGAGCTGCCAGCCGCCAGCGACGGGTTCGACGAGCTTGGTGTCGGCCGCCAGAATGGTGACCGCCGGCGCGATATCTAAGGTCATCGGCTCTCCTGTTCGGTTGTGCGCGTAGCAGAAGACGCGACGTAGTTGTCGATGATCGAATCGATGTTTTGATCGACATCGATGACGATTCCGCCTTCATCGGCCTCAAGCGGCTCCAGTGTTGAGAACTGAGATGCCAGAAGGGACGCGGGCATGAAATGTCCCGGCCTGCTGGCCTGTCGCTTGCCAATGACGTCGGGTGTGCCGGACAGGTGCATGAACTCGACGTCCGGACAGTGGCGGCGCAACTGGTCGCGGTACTTGCGCCGCAGCGCCGAGCAGCTCATCACCCCGCCGTCGCCGCAATGCTGGGCCAGCCACTCCCCGATCGCTTCGAGCCACGGATGGCGGTCGTCGTCGTCGAGTGGTTGACCAGCCGTCATCTTGGCGACGTTGGCAGGCGGATGAAAGTCGTCGGCATCGGCGAATGACACCCTCAAACGCTGCGCCAATGCCGCGCCGACGGTCGACTTACCGGAGCCAGAGACCCCCATGACGACGATTGGTGACGCCATACTCTCCACCTACCCAGTTGTGCTTGACGTCACACAGCATGACTCAATAGTCAGACTATTGCAATAATACAGAGGAATCATATGGTTTTTATTACGTCAGCAAAGCTATGACAAGATGTATGGGTGACCTCCGAAGCAAACGTCGGCGCTCTGCACGACAATTTGCTCACCGCACTCGGCACAGCGATCGTGTCCGGGGAGTACCCGCCCGGAGAGGTGCTGACGCTCGACGGGGTCAGTGCGCACCACGGCATCTCGCGCAGCGTGGCCAGGGAGGCCATCCGCGTGCTGGAGTCGATGGGCTTGGTCGCATCGCGCCGACGGGTGGGCATCACGATTCAGCCGACGCATAAGTGGAACGTCTTCGATCCTCAGCTGATCCGGTGGCGGCTCGAGTCCGGCGACCGGGCCGCCCAACTGGTTTCGTTCTCGGAGCTCCGGCGCGGATTCGAACCGGCCGCTGCGGCCCTTGCCGCGCGTCGGGCGAACCCTCATCACTGCCGGATCATGGCCGCCGCGGTGTCGGACATGGTGGTGCATGGCCGCTCTGGCGATCTCGACGCATACCTGTTGGCGGACAAGATCTTCCACCAGACGCTGCTCGAGGCGACCGGCAACGAGATGTTCAGGGCGCTGAACGGTGTCGTCGCCGAGGTGCTCACCGGCCGCACACACCACGGCATGATGCCCGCTCTCCCCAACCCTGCGGCGATCGAGCTGCACGACCAGGTCGCGCGCGCGATCCGGCTGCGGGACGAGGACGCCGCCGAACGCGCCATGCGCGCGATTAACGACGAGGCGGCATCGGCTGTGGCCGAAGAGTTTTCGGAGCCCACTTAGGACGCTGTTCACTTCGACCGTTCGCCGCAGTTTGACTCCGCCTGCGTCGACGTCACCATGCCATTGTGTCCGTCATTCGCAATACAGACCGAGACCAGTGCCCCACCGTCGCCGGAGTGCCCACGGCGCAATCACCATATGCAAGGGCCGCCACCTGGGCGTTTACACGGTCCATAACAAGTTGGTGGTTAACTGACAACGTGGGCAGACAACCTTCGCTTGCGCGCCGATTCTTTAATCGCTTCGAACCAGTGCACGCCGTCACCTACTTCGCTCCAGAGGCTCGAACCGCCCTCGACGGGCTGGGATTTCGCGGATTCTGGATGGGCTACTTTGCCGCGCGATCCGCCCCGTTCGGGGTGGTGCCGACGGAAGTCGTCACCGCCGCGTTCTACAACTTCGCCCCGGAACGCGTCGCGAAGGCACTACCCGCGGCATGGGACATCGCCTCGCCATCGGATGCACTGCGCGTCCGCCAGGATTCGGCGGTGGCAGCGCTGCGGCGCTACGACGTAACCGACGACGACGCAGACGCCGCGGCCGAACTGGCCGAGAAGGCCACGCGCGGTGCGCCGCTGGATGGTCGTCCGTTGTTCGCCGCGAACGTGGGGCTCGACTGGCCAGATGAACCGTTGGCAAGGCTTTGGCATGCCGTCACACTGCTGCGCGAACACCGCGGCGACGGGCATATTGCCGTGCTGGCCACGCACGGCATATCGGGGCGCGAGAGCAACGTGCTGCACGCCGCCGCGGGCCGCGTGCCGCAAGAGATGATCATGCGCAGCCGCGACTACGACGAGGCGCAGTGGGACCACTACCGACGGCGGCTGGCCAGTCGCGGGCTAGTCGACGGCGATGGCGCACTCACCGGCGACGGTCGAGATCTCAAGCAGCGCATCGAGGATGCCACCGACCGGCTGGCGCTGTCGGCGCTTGAAGCGCTCGACGACGACGAAGTCGAGAGGCTGTTCCTGGCGCTAACGCCGATCACGCGCAAAGTAGTCGCTGCCGGTGATCTGCCCGCCGCGACTCCAATGGGCCTGGGCCGAGACGACCTTCACGACGACAGCGCCAACCTCTCCTAACCTCGACTGTGGCCCGATCAGCTAAGCTCCGCGCTGATGCGCATCATCGTCACCGGCGGCAACAGCGGAGTCGGAAAGGCGACCGCCGCCGCGGCAGCCGCGAGCGGCCACAGCGTGGTGATCGCCTGCCGAAACATCGAGAAGGCCGAGCGTGCTGCCGCTGATATGCCGGGCGACGTCCAGGTCGCTCAACTCGAGCTGACGGACCTCGCCAGTGTGCGCTCATTCGCCGACTCGGTGGAATCCGTTGATGTGCTGGTGAACAACGCCGGCGTGATGGGCCTGCCGATGACGCGCACCGCCGACGGTTTTGAGGCGCATATGGGCACCAACCACCTCGGCCACTTCGCCTTGACGTGTCTGCTCGGCGACAAGATCAAAGAGCGCGTGATCTCGGTGGCGAGCGCGATGTATCACGTGGCCCGAATCCATTTCGACGACCTAAATTGGCACACTCGCAGGTACTTGAAGACTCCGGCCTACTCGGAATCCAAGCTGGCGAACCTGCTCTTCGTTCACGAGCTCGCCAGCCGTGGCGTCCGGGCGTACGCATCGGATCCGGGCATGACGGACACCGGCATCACGAGAGGCATCGCCGCCGGTATACCGATGGCCGAGCGCAGTCCGGTATGGCACTTTTTGCACACCCCTGCCCAGGGTGCGCGAGCGACCCTTCAGGCGTTGACGACCGAACTGCCCAGCGGAACGTATTTCGCGCCGCGGTTCAATCAGTGGGGCAGTCCGCGAGTGACGGGCCTACGCAAGAAGGCCCGCGATCCGGCAGCGGCCCGTCGGCTCTGGGAGTTGTCCGCTGAGCTGACGGGTTGCGACTGGCCGCGGTAACGGCTAGTGCTGGTTGCGGTTCCACTCGACCCAGCCGACACCGGTGCGGCCGTCCTCCGTGGTGACCGCCGCCCAGGCACGCGGGAAGTGGCTGATCCGCCCGTCGGGCGCCGTCAGCAGCACCGGTGCGTGCCCTCGGATGTCGATGGTGGCCGTCAGGTCGCCAACGTCGAGCGTCGTCGCTTGCGGTAAGTCGTTGTCGCCGAACGTTTCTCGCGCGGTGACCGCTTGTAGTTCGGCCAGCGGCCGACCCGGTTCCTGCAGGTATCCGATGCCGATCGGCGGTGCGCCGGGAATGCGGATGTCCACGCCGTGGATGTGCGTGCCGTCGTCGAGATGCAGTGCGCTCCACACCCAGTCCATCGCCCACCAGTCGCGCACACCCCACGAGTGGTCACGCTGGCCGGCGACCTCGTCCACGGCCACTTCCCGGCCGTCGACAACGATGGTGCCCGACACCGTGCATGAGATCTCGTAGCGAGGGGTGATCCGATATTGGTACGGCGTGCCCGCCGTCGTCCACACGAGGTCCATTGTCAGCTCGACGGGTCTGCCGGGTTCGCCGCGCAACAACGCGGAGGGATCGTCATGGGCGTGGCCACGTCCGCGTACCTTCACCCGATATGTCCGCAGCGATTCGGTCGCCTCGAGCGTGAGGTCGATGGCGTCGGTGCGGACGGCGCCGGGGTCATCGGGCAGTACGGCCTCGAAGTCGTTGAGCGCGACGGTCGGCATGTCGGGACCGCACAGCAGCGCATTGATCCAGGCGGTGTGTTGGTTCGGATAGAGCCCAAGCCGTATCCAGCCACCGATACCCTGCTGCGCGTCGGCGAAGTCGAAGTACCAGCTTTCGTTCCACAGCGGCTCGTCTGTCGGCGCGTGCGGGCCCTCGTCCTCGGCCGCAGGCGTGAGAGGCTCGGCGGCAACCGGTTCGGGCAAGACGGCCAGCGCATCGGTGTCGAGCACATGCTGACAGTGCCGCTGCAGCATCACCAAGAACATCTCGTCGCCGCGGTCGGTTTGTGCGACGAGCATCGATGAGACGATCGCCATCACCACCCCGAAGAAACTCTGTCGGCGCACGCCGTCGCGGACGTCGTCGAGGCTGATCGGCGCGTCGGGTCCCAGGGCGTCGCGGTAGGCCCGAAGCAGAGCCTCGTAGTGATCGCGGCGCAGCGCCTCGGGCAGCGCGCAGCCGAGGAAATACGCGACATCGGTCATCGCCGGACCCCATGTGACGGTCTGCCAATCGACCACTGTCAGCGGCCGGTCGGCGCCGGGCTCGCCGAACAGCATGTTGTCCAGCCGGTAGTCGCCGTGCACGAGACCATGCGTGCGCTGCGCTGCCGGCTTCGCTTGCGATGTAGGCGTCGAAGCTCGCGACCAATCGCTCGCACACCTCGCGATGCTCCGTGGCGATCCGGTCGTGCGTAACGCTCGCAAGAACCCGGCGTAGAACTGGCCGATCAAGGGCCTGGTTCAGCGGCGACTCGCGGTTGAGCCACTCCGCATCCGCCATCGCCGCGTCGCCGAGCAGCGCGCGTGCACCCGACCCAGTTCGGTCAGCGCCAGGGTGGCCTGTTCGACTGTCGCGCCATGGATTTCGTCGCCGACGAGCCGCGGGCCCGCGTCGCCCAGCAGCAGGTCGAAACGCGCCCGTCTCGGGTCAAAGGCGGCGTGGTGGCATCGCGCGATTCGGGGCCGTCTGATGTCGCGGCGCGATATCGGTGTAGAACCGGACCTCGCGTTCGTAAAGGCCAAGCGCGAGGCCCGTTTGCCTGCTGACTGGGTCGGTGGCAGCGACCTTGAGCACGACCGACGTCGGTCCCGTCGTCACCTTCCGCGTAGGTCAAGCGCGACGCGGTAGCACTCGCTCATCTGTCCGTGCCGATGCGCTCGAACGCGAAACCGGTGACCGTGCCGCCCGATCGCGGAGGTGAGCCATTCGGCGGTGAGATCGGCGGGGCGTTCGACGACGGCACTTCGCGCGGCAGCACGTCATCAAACGGAATTGACGGGTGTCAACTATCAACTAGTGGTGTGCGCTCGTCGTCGTGGACGTGTCCGGCGGCGTCCCGGACCACGTCGAGCGCCGGGTTGCGGTCGAAGAACCCGTAGGGCTTGAGCCAGAACGACACGACGTCGACAGGCATCACCGGCCAGTCCTCGCGGGCGGGTGATGTGATGGATGCCGAACACGTACCACAGCACGACGTCGGTATTCTCGATCGAACGGTCGGCCCTGGTCCACTCGCCGAGGCCGGTGTCCGCGGCCGACTGGTTGACGAACTCTCCTGCGGGCCAACGCTCGTCGGGATCATTCGGGGTCACCCACAGAGTGTGGCCGATGACGTTGGCGCGCTGCAGCACCGGTGAGGCCGGGTCGAACATCGGCGGGATGGCACCGGTGGGCACCAGTTTGTAGGACGGATGGGTGCCGAGCCCGTTGGTGACGTTGGTGTTGACCACCTTCCACGCCCGCTGGGTGGCGAAGTCGACGTCCTGCTTTCCCTCGGACTCGGTGCGCAGCGCAACGTTGCGCAGCACCAGCGAAAGGCCATACGGATTGTCGGCTCCGATCGGCTCGGCATACGACTCGGTCATGTACACGGTGTTGTCGGTGCCGTCGACGTCCATGTCGAGGCGGGCCACCAGAAAGTGTTGGTGGAAGGGCGCATACGTGCGTTCGTCGACCAGAGTGCCGTTGGCGTGCGGCTGCCCGGCAGCCAGCGGCGTGGTGACCATGATGCCGGTGGCCCTGACCTCGCACTCGATGTTGCCGTCCTGGTAGAGCCGCCAGTAGACGAGGTACTCGTAGTTGGCGACCGTGACGTGGAAGGACACCGTCAGCCGCCGCATCCTGCGCACCTCGGCGCCCGACGTCGTGGTCGACGTGCTTCCACAGCACCGCGTTGTCCTCTTCGTGGATGCAGATGGCATTGGCGATGGTGTACGGCTCGCCCGAGCTGTCGTGCAGTACCGCGTCGAGGTAGCGGATCTCGCCGAGGCAGTCGCAGCCCAATTCCAGTGACGTGGTCATGAAGCCAAGACCCCACTCGCCGATGTCGAAGGCGGTGCGCCGGTAGTGGTCGACCGACGCGTCGCGGTAGGGCACCACCATCTCGGCGAAGCGACATCCGGTGCGCCACCGAGCGTTACCGGTCGCCGTCCTGGTAGCCGACGGTGTGCAGCGTCATGCCCTCGCGGTAGTTGAAACCGATCCGCAGCGACCAGTTCTGCCACGTGCAGCAGATTGCCGTCGAGGGTGAACGACGGCCCGTCGGGCTGGGTGATCTGCAGAGGTTTGAGCGGTTCGCGCCGCGACGTCGCACGGATACGCTCGGGGATGTGTCTGGTCACGTATTCGCCCATGACGTAGGAGGTTTCGACGTGCCCGAAAGGGCCAGTCCTCGACGCGCAGCAGCTCCATCGTGTTGAGGTCGATGACGCAGTGCAGGCCACTGATGAGATGGGCGTACGGGTTCATGCCGGGGCCGTCCTTGAGCCAGGTGTCCGACCATCCGATGCGGCGGTCGCGGTACTCCGGTGGTGCGACGGCGTCGCCGTAGGTCCAGGTGTCGACGAAGACGATGTCGATGTCGGTGATGCCGCGTTTGGCCAACGCGGCGAGGAATCCGGGTGTGTACGCAGTAGCATGGTCGCACTCGACGAATTCGTCGACGGTGAAGTTGGGCTGCACGCCGGGAACGTGTTCGAAGGACTCGACCCGATCGTCAGCTCAGCGACACCACACTCTTGTAGGTGGCGTTGTTCGCCCGCTGCAGGCAGATCACCTCGGCGCGCCGAGGCAGGAACTCGCCCCTCGTCGAACGCGCGCAGTTCGGCCTTGCTCGGTTCGATCATTTCGCCTTGCTCGGTTCGATCATTTCGATGGATGCATACCGCCAGCCGTCTCCGACGCCATGCTCACGCCGCAGGATCGATGCGACCGCCGTGAACTCGTCGCCGCTGAGCGGATCCAGAGGGTGTGCCACAGCGATCACGCAATCACATCCGCGCTGCGCTGCGCAGCGATTTCCGGCACGGCGACGCATTCAGCGGGAGGCCAGAGAGAAGCCCTCCCACGCCTGGCGGCGTTCGGCGTGCGGGTCGTATTCGACACGGGGATGGCGGTCGAAAATCTTCACCGCCCGATCTGCGCTCGTGTACGCAGGCCAGTCGTCGCCGGGCACGCCGGTGCGGGCGAATGCCCGCCAGCTTGCCTGCACGTCATCGCTGACGCGAAGCGCAGATCGTCGGTCTGCGGCGGCGGTGATCAGCATGCCGAACTTCGTGCGGTAGACGTCGAATACCGCCAGCAACTCGGTGGCATGGGTGGCGCCAAGGCCCGACCAACGCAGGGTGCGCGTCGCGTAGTCGTAGCGGTACAGGTAGGTGGGCGCATGCTTGCCGTGTGCTTCGGCGATCTGCCAGGCCGCCGATCCGAACGCGAAGTCGCCACCAAACCGGACACATGCCGTCGGATCCGGATAGCCCGGGTACGCCGCGGTAATACGTTCGCGCTCACTCGGGTTCGGTCCCGGCGAACAGCCGCTCGATCATTGGCTCATTCATCGGCAGCAGTTGAGGAAACGCTGAAGAGCTTGGCCTCCTCGGCGTTGGTGCCGACGATAAGTGGCATGCGGTGCGCCATGCCGTCCCGCATGGCCTCGACCGGGTCCAGTGGAAGGTAATCGGTGCCGGCGGTTGGGCCTGCCGCGAACGCGCCTAGCATGTCGCGATAGCCGCAACGATCAGCCGCTCGAACGCATCGACCAACTCCGCAGGACGCGCCGCCATCACCGCGTGCGCACCGTCCTCCTTGCGGGCACCGAGTAGTGCCGCGAATTTCGTTGCGTACTCGGCCGCGACCTCGGCGAGCGGACCATGCCGCCGGCGGGGCTCTCCGAAATAGCCTGGGCAAACAGACCTTTGGCGGCCGGAACGGCCAGCAGGGTGGCGACGGCATGCGCGCCCGCGCTCTCGCCGAAGATCGTCACGTTGTCCGGATCGCCGCCGAACACCGCGACGTTGTCGCGCACCCAGCGCAGCGCCATCACAAGATCTCGCAAGTACAGGTTGTCGTCGATGGTGATGTTGCCGGCTCGACAACGACGACAAGTCCAGGCATCCCAACGCGCCAAGCCGGTAGTTCACCGATACGTAGACACAACCCTTGCGCGCCAGCGCCGCGCCGTCATAGATGCGGCGTCGCCGAGCTGCCCAGGAAATAGCCGCCGCCGTGGATGAAGACCATGACCGGCAGCGGTCTGTTCGGCAGGACGTTCGGGCGCGACGACATTGAGCGTGAGGCAGTCCTCGCTCATCGGCTGGTATTTGCCCGGTGCGAGGATGGTGTACATGCGCTGCTGCGGTGCGCAATAGCCGAAGCCGTGGCAGTACCGCACGCCTGGCCATGGCTCCACCGGCTGAGGGGCACGCAGCCGCAGCGGGCCGACGGGCGGGCGGGCGTACGGAATCGATCGCCACCGGTTCACGCCGTCGCGGGTGAAACCTTCGACGGTGCCGGACGTGATGGTTGCGCGGACGACCTGTTCGTGCATAGTCCGACGGTATCGAACCAACAGCCATCGCCGCGCCTGGTAACCGATCACGTGTCGGCCCGCTAGCCTTGGCCGTTATGCGGATTGCTCGGCTGATCGCGGCGTCTGTGCTGGTGGCGGGGTGTTCGCACTCGGTTGGCGGGGACGCCCAGCGGACGGCGCCGTCGTTGACGGTGCCGCCGAGCACGACACGCGCCGCGGGGCCGACCACACCACCCACCCCGACGACGCCCGCCCGACCTCCTGGCGAAGGGGCGCCGATCGCCGATGTCGTTGCCTGGGTCGAAGCGGGCAAGCCCGCTGATCCTGGCTCCTATCACTCCGCGACACGCGACGGCGACACGACACAGCTCGGCGAAGACGTCGCATTTGTCACGCCGTCCGGCAAGGCCAACTGCATGACCGACTCGAAGTACAGCGCAGGCGCGCTGGCATGCCTGGTGGATCTGAAGAACCCGCCACCGCGACCCGACGACGCATACGGTGAGTGGAAGGGCGGCTGGATCGACTACGACGGCAAGCTCATCATGGTCGGCCGCGTCAAGGGTGACCCGGAACGGTTCGCCGCGGGCAAAGGGCCGGAACTGCCGTACGGTCAGTCGCTGGCGTTCGGCGACTACCGCTGCCGTAGCGACCAGGCCGGCCTGGTGTGCGTGAACTACGCGTTCCAATCGGCGGCACGCTTCAGCGACGCCGGGGTGCAACCGTTCGGATGCCTGAAACCGTCGGCGCCCATGCCGCAGGTCGGCGAAGTGTTCAGCTGCTAAGCGCGGCCTCCGGGGCTCGTGGCCAAGCTACCGCCAACCGTCGGCCGCCTTCGCGGCCTTCATCAGCGCGTCGCACAGTTCCCGCAGTTCGGCCCGCTCGGCCCCTTCGTCAACGGCCGTCGCGACGTCCTCAGCGGCGCATCTGACCTGGTAAACACGGTCGGACAACTCGGAGGCCTCGTCAGCGGTGAGGACGACTGCGTCCGGCGCCACCGAAGTGCCCCTGACCATCGCACGCTGCTCGTAGGCGCGCTGGCGGCACGACTGCCTGCAGTACTGCCTGCGCCGTCCCATGCCGATGTCGGCGACTTCACGGCCACACCAGCGACAGGGTTGAGCGCGGAGACGACGTACCACGGAACCTGACTGTAGACGGCCCGGAGCGCAGATCCCGGTATCATGAACGGTCGAGTCGGGAACTGCGCGCCGCGTTGCTGCGTTGATTACCCGGACGAATAGTTAATTGAGGAGTGTTGACGATGGCTGATCGTGTCTTGAGAGGCAGTCGGCTCGGAGCCGTGAGCTACGAGACTGACCGCAACCACGACCTGGCGCCGCGTCAGGTTGCCCGCTACCGCACCGAGAACGGCGAAGAGTTCGAGGTCCCGTTCGCCGACGACGCCGAGATCCCCGGCACATGGGCGTGCCGCAACGGCATGGAGGGCACCCTGATCGAGGGTGACGTGCCGGAGCCGAAGAAGGTGAAGCCGCCGCGCACCCACTGGGACATGCTGTTGGAGCGTCGGTCGGTCGACGAACTCGACGAACTGCTCAAGGAGCGGCTCGACATCATCAAGACGCGCCGCCGCGGCAGCTGACCGGGTAGCTCCGGCGGCTCCGCCGCCGGGACTCAGCGCGTAACGCCGACTCCGCGGGCCCGGTCCATGCGTCCGCGGATACCCCACTCCGCGACCTTGAACAGGGCTTCGCGGATGTTGGATCCGCTCATCTTGGATTGACCGAACTCGCGCTCGGTGAAAGTGATCGGCACCTCTACCACGATGAATCCGTTGTTGATGGTGCGCCAGGTCAAGTCGATCTGGAAGCAGTAGCCCTTCGAATCCACGGCGGCAAGGTCGATCTTCTCCAGCACCTCGCGCCGGTAGGCGCGGTAGCCGGCGGTGATGTCGTGAATGTCGACCCCGAGCAGGATCCGCGAATACCCGTTCGCTGTGCGGGACAGCACCATTCGGCGCCGTGGCCAGTTGCGCACCTCTCCGCCAGGCACGTAGCGCGAACCGATCGCCAGGTCGGCGCCGCCGTCGACGGCGTCCAGCAGCCGATGCAGCTGCTCGGGCGGGTGGCTGCCGTCGGCGTCCATCTCGACGAGCACCGAGTACTCGCGATTCAAACCCCAGGCGAACCCCGCCAGGTAAGCAGCGCCGAGGCCGCCCTTCGACGTGCGGTGCATGACGTGCACTCGGTCGGTATCGGCCAGCGCAAGCTCGTCGGCCAGTTCACCCGTTCCGTCGGGGCTGCCGTCATCGACGATCAAGATGTGGACGTCCGGCCGCGCCGTGTGCACGCGGCCGACGATCAACGGCAGGTTCTCCCGCTCGTTGTAGGTGGGGATGATGACCAGAGTGCGCTGACTCGGGCGCTGATCGCCCTGGCCGGTACTCATGTAGCTCCTTTGTCATTGCTGCGGCGGCCTAGCCGACGCACGAAACTCCCATTGTGCAGTATTGCGGCGATCACAGCCGCAACACCGAGCACCACGAGCAGCCCCTGGATCTCCGGCCCCCACCTCGTCGCCAGCGTGAGCTGCGTCTTTAGCCGCACCTGCATGTCGAGGTAGGCGGGTTCGAAGAATGCGGTGTGAGCCAGCTCGCGACCGTCGGGTGCGATGATCGCGCTGATACCCGTCGTGCCTGCGACCACGACGTATCTGTCGTGTTCGATCGCACGCAGCCTGCCGAACGCCAGCTGCTGCTCGCTCATCGCCTGGGTGAACGTGGCGTTGTTCGACGGCACGGCCAGCAGTTGGGCGCCGTTAAGCACCGACTCGCGGGCGGCGCGGTCGAAGATCACCTCCCAGCATGTCGTGACGCCGATGGGTACACCGGCGGCGTTGACCACCCCGTTTCCATCACCAGGCACGAAGTAGCCCGCCCGGTCCGCAAAGGACGACAGATGGCGGAAGAAGCTCCGCCACGGCAGGTACTCGCCGAATGGCTGCACGATCTTCTTGTCGTGGCGGTCGGCGGGGCCGGTGGCCGGATTCCAGACGATCACCGAGTTCGTCGCCACCGGGTTGTCGGGGCTGTAGCCGTCGGCGGCGACCACGCCACCGACGAGGATCGGCGCCTTGACATCCGCCGCTGCGATGGAGATCTCGTCGCGCGCGTCGGGATTGGCCAGCGGATCGATGTCGGAGGAGTTTTCCGGCCAGAAGACAACGATCGGCTGTGGCGCCCGGCCTGCACGCACATCGTCGGCCAACTGAGCGGTTTCGCGGACGTGGTTGTCGAGCACGGCGCGGCGCTGCGCATTGAATTCCAGCCCGAGCCGCGGCACGTTGCCCTGAATCGCGGCGATGGTGATCGCCGGGTCGTCGCCCGCCCCGACACCCGAATGCCGGACATGCGGCCACGCCAATGCTGTTGTCAACAGCACGGCGCTGATGCATACACCGGGGAGCACGACCGCGGGCGGTGCCCCCTTCTGGCTTTCGTCGTTGTGCCGCCACCACTTCACGACTTCGAAAGTTACTGCGGCCAAACTGAATCCCACTACCACCACCGCGAACGACAGCAGCGGCGCACCACCGAGTTGCGCGATCGCCAGCAGCGGACCATCTGTCTGACTGAAACCGACTACACCCCAGGGGAATCCGCCGAACGGCACCGTCGACTTGAGCCATTCCACTGCGGCCCAGACGGCGGCGAACCAGAACGGCCAGCCCGACAGACGCCGGACCGCGATCGCGGCCAACCCGAACAGGGCCGGGAACAGTGCTTCCATGGCTGCCAGCATGATCCACGGAAATGCGCCGACCAGCCCGCTGATCCAAGGCAGCAGCGGAAGATAGAACGCCAGGCCGAACAAAAATCCGTATCCGAATCCACCTGCGAGCGTGGTGGATTCGCGCATCAGCAGCCAGGCGAGCGTGGCAAACGCCGCAATGGCCAGGTACCACCAGCCGACCGGCGGGAAGCTCATGCACAGTGCCAGCCCGGCCACGATCGCCACGCTCAGCTGGGGCAGTCGATCGACGACCGCCCGCCCGAATCGCTTGAGTCGCAACCGTGCATCGACGAGCCATTCGGACTCGGCCGGTTGGTCGTCCTCCCCTGTGGGGGACGGTTCGGCGGGGTCCTCGTCGTCGACGGCGGGAAAGGTCTCCGTGTCGTCGGTCGGCTTGGCCCAATCGCGCCTGCGGCCGGAATTAGCCATGGATGACTGCACCCCGATGCACCGTCTGCCTGCACCGCGGCAACAGGCCGTCGAGGCGCGGCAGGGCGGGTACCCGCGAGCGCTGATCGGTCGACCAGCGCTGCATGGCATCGGTCGGAGCGCTGACCTCGAACTCGTCGGCCTCCCAGATCGCATAGGACGCGGGTGCGCCGGGGACCAGGGTGCCGGTGATGCCGTCGCGCACTCCGCCTGCGCGCCATGCGCCGCGGGTTGCGGCCGCGAACGCCGCCCGTGCCGAGATCGCGCTGCCGGGGCTGTGGTGTCGGGTCGCTGCGCGGAGCGTCGCCCACGGATTCATGTCGGTTACCGGGCTGTCGGAACCGAAGGCGATTGGCACGCCTTGGGATGCTAACAGCGCCAAGGGGTTCAAACTCGTGCTTCGCTCGATGCCGAGACGCTGCGCATACATGCCGTGGTTACCGCCCCATAGCGCATCGAAATTGGGCTGCATGCTGGCGTAAATGCCCCATGCGCCGAGCCGGCCTGCCTGATCGTCGGTGACCATCTCGAGGTGTTCGAGTCGATGCCCGCAGCGCGCCACCGCCGGGACACCGAAGTGGTCGACGACTCGCCCTAGTGCGGTCACCACGGCGGTGACCGCTGCGTCGCCGATGACGTGGAATCCCGCGGTGATGCCCGCTTCGGTGCAGGCGTACAGGTGAGCGGTGATCGCGTCGGTGTCGAGGTAGGTATTGCCACAGCGGTCGGGCGCGTCGGCATAGGGCTGGTGCAGCCACGCCGTTTGGGAGCCGAGCGCCCCGTCGACGAAGAGGTCGCCGGCCAGTCCGCGGGCACCAGTGCCGTCGATCAGCTCACGGGCCTGGTCGGCGGTGGTGACATGTTCACCCCAGTAACCGACGACGTCGACGCCGTGATCTGTATCGCGTACTGCGTTCCAGTCGTCCAGGCCGCCGATGTCGGGTCCGGCACATTCGTGGACGGCGACGATGCCGAAGGCCGCCGCAGCGTCGAGGGCGGCCAGCCGAGCGTGGTGGCGCTGTTGGTGGGTCAGCTTGTCGCGGGCCGCCGCGCGCACCAGGTGGTGTGCGTCGCTGGTCAACGGCCGCTGCGGGTTGAACCCGGCGGTGTCGGCGAGGCTTGGCGCGAGGCGGCGCAGCGCGGTCGAGGCGGCGGCGCTGTGAACGTCGATGCGGGCCAGGTAAGCGGGTCGATCGCCGACGACGCTGTCGAGGTCGGCAGTGCTTGGCGCGGCGTGCTCGGGCCAGCCGGATTCGTCCCAGCCATGCCCCCAGATCGGACCGTCGGGGTGCGTCCGCGCGTAGTCGCCGATGAGTTCGAGGCAGTGCCGCAGCGATGTGGCGTTTCGCAGGTCGAGCCCCGCCAGCGTCAGGCCAGTGGCGGTGAGGTGGACATGACTATCGACGAATGCGGGTGCCACAAAGCCGCCGTCCAGGTCGATCATCTGCGCATCCGGAAACTGTTGGCGCCCAACGTTATCGCTGCCGAGCCACGCGACGATACCGTCGCGTACCGCCATCGCGGTTGCGTCGGGCATGGCGGGGCTGTGCACCCGCCCGTTGAGGAGGAGGGTCGTCACTTTATTCGGGCTTGCGCTCCACGGCCGTTGGTTCGACGTCCACGACGTCGATGACTTCGCCGTCAATGTAGTCGCCGCCGCCCGCTGCGGTATATCCCCAGCCGGGGGCCGTCGCGCCCGCGGCGCTGACCAACGGCACCCGCCGTGCAGCCATCGCGGTGACCAGCGGACGAGCCGCGGCCCCGGTCGGCGGGAGTAGCAACAGGGCACCGACGGCCGAACTGGCCAGGCCGGGGATGGCGACAAGCACCGTGCCGAGCGCGACGAGCACGCTGTCGGCCGCCGCGCCCTGCACAGAAATGGGGTCGAGCCCGGACCGCAGTCGGCGGAAGTGGCGCTTGACCTGGGAGCCGGCTAGGGCGACGCCGAGCGCGAACGCGCCGAACAGCGCAAGCACGGTCCAGCCAAAGCCGATTGTCGACGTCAGAGCCACAACGACCGCCAACTCGACGAGGACGTAGATCAGAAACAGCCGCATCGCCATATAGGTGGAACGTCTCCCGCTGCGGCTTGGTTCCGTAGATTGACCAACGTGACGACGATCAAGATCGACACCCCGGACGGCCCGATCGATGCGCTACTCAGCATCCCCGACGGCGAGGGCCCCTGGCCCGGAGTGGTTGTGGTGCACGATGCGTTCGGCTACGGGCCCGACAACGAGTCGACGTCGGTGCGAATCGCCGCGGCGGGTTTCGTCGCCATCACGCCGAACATGTACTCGCGCGGCGGCAGGGTTCGATGCATCCCAAGGGTCTTTCGCGAGTTGCTCAGCCGGCGCGGCCGCGCACTCGACGACATCCTCGCCGCCCGCGATCATGTCCAAGCGATGCCGGAGTGCACGGGCGCCGTCGGGATCGTCGGCTTCTGCATGGGCGGCCGGTTCTCATTGGTGTTGTCGCCCAAGGGCTTCGGCGCTTCGGCACCCTTCTATGGCGTTCCGTTACCACGCAATCTCAGCAAGATACTTGACGGCGCCTGCCCGATCGTCGCCAGCTTCGGCCGCCGCGACCCGATCGGTAGGGGCGCGGCGGATCGACTGCGCACGGTAGTCGACGACAAGGGCATCACCGCCGACATCAAGGCCTACCCGAATGCAGGCCACAGCTTCGCGAACCAGCTGCCCGCTCAGCCACTCTTGCGGATTGCCGGATTCGGCTACGACGATTCGGCAACCGAGGATGCGTACCGGCGGGTCTTCGCGTTCTTCGAAGAGCACCTGACCGCCTCGGCTTAGGCGGCCGCCGTCACCTCGATGGCGCTGTGCACCTTGTCGACACCGCCGCGGATGATGGCCTGCGGCACCCACCACCACGCGTGCCACCAGTACTTCTTGGTAACCAGATCGAAGACGCGCCGATTCTCGGACTTGGGCAGATTCCTAGCGACGGCATCCACCGCTTCACCTTTCGGGTGCCCGAGGGCACCGGACCGTTGAATGGTCACGCGAGGCGTGTTGTTGATGCGCTTCGTCTTCCATGAGCCGTCATCAGTGCTGATGAGCAGCTTGTCGCCATCGAGTACGCCCCAGACGGTGGTCGGCTTCGGCCTTCCGTCCTTGGTGAATGTCGTAAGCAGCAGGTATTTGGACAGCGCCACGTCGTCAAAAGTCTCAGACACGCCTACGCCGCCTTCAGTTCGATGGTCACGTTCTTCGTCATTCCCCCGCGCAGCTTGGAGAAAACATTGAACGTCTTGCCGATCAGCCCGTACCGCTTGCCGATCGCGTCGTATGTCGCGCCGTTGGCCGACTTGTCCAGGATCGCGGCGGTGGCCTCGACCGCCTCGCCCTTCGGGTTACCGCTCCGGTCGCACGGCGCGACGGTCACGCGCGGGGTGTTGCGGATTCGCTTGACCTTCCAGGACTGCTCCTGGGTGATGACCACCAACCGATCACCGGCGGGTGCGGCCCAGATGGCCGTGGGTTTGGGCCTGCCGTCCTTGGTGAAGGTGGTCAGCAGGATGTACTCGGACTTGCCGACATCGGCAAAAGTGACTGGCACCAAACCAACCTAGCCTTCGAGCTCGCCTTCCGTCTCGAGCAGCACGTGGCGTAGGCCGTCGAGGGTGGCCTGCTCCGGTTGCGCCCACATCCCCCGCCCGGCGGCTTCAAGCAGGCGCTCGGCCATGCCGTGCAGCGCCCACGGGTTCGACTCGGCCATGAACTTGCGGTTCTCATCGTCGAGTACGTACTCCGCCGACAGCCGCTCGTACATCCAGTCGGCCATCACCCCGGCGGTGGCGTCATAGCCGAATAGGTAGTCGACGGTCGCGGCCATCTCGAATGCGCCCTTGTAGCCGTGCCTCCGCATCGCGGTCATCCAGCGCGGGTTCACGACGCGGGCCCGGAACACGCGGGTGGTCTCCTCCGACAGCGTGCGGGTGCGCACGGCGTCGGGCCTGGTGTTGTCGCCGATGTAGGCGGCCGGTGATTTGCCGGTCAACGCCCGCACCGTGGCGACCATGCCGCCGTGGTATTGGAAGTAGTCATCGGAGTCGGCGATGTCGTGCTCGCGGGTGTCGGTGTTCTTGGCGGCCACAACGATTCGCCGGTACTGCCGGTTCATATCGTCGGCAGCGGGCGCGCCGTCCAGCCCGCGGCCGTACGCGAAGCCGCCCCATGCGGTGTAGACCTCCGCGAGATCCGCGTCGTCGCGCCAGTTGCGGCTGTCGATCAGCTGCAGCAGGCCCGCACCATACGTGCCCGGTTTTGATCCGAAAATCCTTGTGGTGGAGCGACGTTGGTCACCGTGATCCGCGAAGTCGGTCTGAGCGTGGGCGCGAACGTAGTTGTCGTCGGCAGGCTCGTCGAGGTTTGCGACGAGTTGCACCGCGTCATCGAGCATCGTGACAACGTGTGGGAACGCGTCGCGGAAGAATCCGGATATGCGCACGGTCACGTCGATGCGCGGACGGCCGAGCTCGGCCAGTGGGATCGGCTCCAGGTCGACCACGCGTCGCGACGCGTCGTCCCAGACCGGCCGAACACCCAGCAGCGCGAGCACTTCAGCGATGTCGTCGCCCGCCGTGCGCATCGCAGAGGTGCCCCACACCGACAGCCCGACTGATTGGGGCCAGCGGCCGTAGTCGTCGCGGTAGCGGGTCAGCAGCGAATCGGCCATCGCCACACCCGTTTCCCACGCCAGCCGCGATGGCACCGCCTTGGGGTCAACGGAATAGAAGTTGCGTCCGGTCGGCAGCACGTTGACCAGGCCGCGCAGCGGTGAACCCGAAGGGCCTGCCGCGATGAACCGGCCGTCGAGCGCCCGCAGGATCTGCACGATCTCCTCGGACGTGCCCGCCAGCCGCGGAACCACCTCTGCGGCGGCGAACTTCAGGATGCGGGCGACGTCGGCGTCGTCCGTCAGCGCGTCGACGGCATCGGCGTCCCACCCGGTGCTCTGCAGCGCGGCCACGAGTTCGCGGGCAGCCGCCTCCGCGACGTCGACGGCGGCGCGGTCGTCGTTGCCGTCCTCGGCCAGGCCGAGCGCCTGCCTCAAACCCGGGACAGTCTGGTCGCCGCCGAACAGCTGGCGGGCGCGAAGGATCGCCAGCACCAGGTCGAGTTCGACGCTGCCCGTTGGTTTTTGCCCCAGAATATGCAGTCCGTCGCGGATCTGGACATCCTTGATCTCGCATAGCCAGCCGTCGACGTGAAGCAGCATGTCGTCGAACGAATCCTCGTCGGGCCGATCTTGCAGACCGAGGTCGTGGTCCATCTTCGCCGCGCGCATCAGCGTCCAGATCTGCTGACGGATCGCAGGCAACTTGCCGGGGTCGAGTGCGGCGATGTTGGCGTGCTCGTCGAGCAGCTGCTCCAAACGCGCAATGTCACCGTAGGTTTCGGCGCGGGCCATCGGTGGGATCAGGTGGTCGACAAGGGTGGCGTGTGCGCGGCGTTTGGCCTGGGTGCCCTCCCCCGGATCGTTGACCAGAAACGGGTAGATCAGTGGCAGGTTGCCTAGTGCGGCGTCTGCGCCGCACGCCGCCGACATGCCGAGCGTCTTGCCCGGCAGCCACTCCAGGTTCCCGTGCTTGCCGAGGTGCACAACGGCGTCGGCCCCGAAATTGGCGGCGATCCAGTGGTAGGCGGCGAGATATTGATGGCTGGGAGGCAGGTCGGGATCGTGGTAGATGGCCACCGGGTTCTCGCCAAAACCCCGTGGGGGTTGGACCATCAGCACCACGTTGTCGGCCTGCATCGCGGCGATCACGATCTCACCGTCGGGGTCATGGCTGCGATCGACGAACAGCTCACCCGGCGGCGGGCCCCAATGTTTGATCATGGCATCGGTGAGCTTGTGTGGCAGCGTGGCGAACCAGTCGCGATAGTCCTTGGCCGATACCCGGATTGGGTTGCCTGCGAGCTGTCCGTCGGTCAGCCATTCTGGATCTTGGCCGCCACGCTCGATCAGCGCGTGGACGAGCGCGTCGCCATCCTCAGCGTCCACGCCCGGGATCTCGCCGACGCCGTAGCCCGCGTCGCGCATGGCCCGCAGCAGCGCGACCGCGCTCGCCGGGGTGTCGAGCCCGACGGCGTTGCCGATGCGGGCGTGCTTGGTGGGGTATGCCGAGAACACGACCGCCACGCGTTTACGGGTAGTCGGAATCGCCCGCAGCCGGGCGTGTTTGACGGCCAGTCCTGCGACGCGGGCGCAGCGCTCCGCATCGGCTGCGTATGAGATCAGGCCTTCGTCGTCAATCTCCTTGAACGAGAACGGAACCGTGATGATGCGCCCGTCGAACTCAGGAACTGCGATCTGGGTCGCGACGTCGAGGGGTGAAACGCCGTCGTCGTTGCCGGACCACTGCGCCCGCGAGCTGGTCAGGCACAAGCCCTGCAGGATCGGAATGTCCAGGGCGGCCAAATGGGCCACGTTCCAACTGTCGTCGTCGCCGCCTGCCGCCGCGGTGGCGGCTGCGGCGCCGCCTGCGGCCAGCACGGTGGTCACCATGGCGTCGGCGGTCGCGAGCACGTCCAGCAGCCCGGCGTCTGCGGTTCGCAACGACGCGCAGAAAACCGGCAGCGGCCGACCGCCCGCGTCCTCGATGGCGCGGCACAGTGCCTCGATGTAACCCGTGTTGCCTGCCAAATGCTGTGCGCGGTAGTACAGCACCGCGACCGTCGGTCCGTCTGCTTCGCGCGCGGGCCGGTCGAGGACACCCCAGCTCGGGGTGGTCACCGGCGGCCCGAATCCGAAGCCGGTCATCAACAGCGTGTCGCAGAGGAACGCGTACAGCTGCCGCAGGTTGTCGACGCCACCCTGCGCGAGATAGATGTGCGCTTGCAACGCGACGCCGGCGGGCGTCGTGGACTGACCCATCAACTCGGCATCAGGCGACTGCTCACCGCTGACCACGACGGTCGGCACACCGCTGGCCACCACGGTGTCGATGCCGTCCTGCCAGGCGCGATATCCGCCAAGTATGCGGACGACGGCGACGTCGGCGGCTGCCAGCAACTCCTCGAGATCGCCGTCAACGAGCCGCGACGGGTTCGCCCACCGGTAGGTTGGCCCGCTGGCGCGGGCGGTGATCAAGTCGGTGTCGGACGTCGACAGCAGCAGCACGGTAGCGGCCGGGTGGGGCGTTGGGAACTGGTCAGACACCCACCATTCTACCGTACCGACCGATCACACGGTGCGGTCGGTGCTCACCCGTCGTTACCCCAGCGGGCCTTCCACGTCTGCGGATAGGGCAGACCGACGGCCGCGATGAGGACAAGTAGCAGGGCGCCGAATGCGATTAGTGCGAACATCGTCGTTCCTTCCGTGACATTCGGTTACTGCACACGCGTGCAGTAGTCAGAAGGTACGACGTGACAGGTCAGAGATGATCATCTTGTGTGGCACGGATCACCGCGCCGCACATTGTGGCCACGGTCACATTCTTCAGGGGGTGCGCACGTCGAAGTCGTCTGTGCGCGGCGTTCTCAGCAGCTCGCGGTGTCGTATCGGTGTCCAGGGAAAGAGCTCAGGCAGACCGTCCTTGCCCAAATACCAGCTTTTGCAGCCCGTCACCCAAACCGTTTGCGGCATCGCGGCTTTCATCTGTTCGTTGTAGTCCTTGGTCGCCGCTTCGGTCGGTGCCGCGGCAACGACTCGGCCGTCGCGGATCTGGTTGATCCACCACATTGCGTAGTCGGCCTGATTCTCGGCGATGATGACGAGAGATTGGTTGCCGATCGGCGAATGCGGGCCCATCAACATGAACAGGTTCGGAAAGCCAGGGACCGCAACCGAGCGGTACGCGCGGGGCCCGTCCTCCCAGGCCCCGTCGAGCGTGAGGCCGTTCTCGCCGACGATCTCCATTGGGCGAACGTAGGCGCGGGCGTCGAACCCGGTGGCCAGCACAAGCAGATCGACGACGTGCAACGTTCCGTCCACGGTGACGACGCCGTTGGGCTCGATGTGGTCGATGGCTTCGCTCACAACTTGGACGCCGGGCTTCTGGATGGCCTGGTAGTAATGCCCGGCGAGAATCTGTCGCTTGCACATCGCGTGGTAGTCGGGAGTGAGCCTGCGGCGCAGGTCGGGATCGCGCACCGAAAACCGCAGATTGACACTGCACAGCCACTGCATCATCCGTCGCTGGAAACACGGTTCGACTGTCGCGCGGCCCATCATGCTCTCGATGTACCACTGCCAGAACCGGTAGCCGAGCCTGTTCAGGACCGGCCAACGCCGCATCGCCGCCTTCGTGAAGCGCGAGTACCGCCCGTTCGGCGTCGGCATCACCCACTGCGCCGTGCGTTGAAAGATCTTGAGGCCCCGTACTTTTCCACCGAGTTCTGCGCTGATCTGCACGCCGGTCGAACCCGTCCCGATCAGTCCGATCCGTTTGTCGAGCAACGAAATCGAATGATCCCAGCGCGCGGAGTGAAACGACGGGCCGGCGAAGGTGTCGAGGCCGGGGATGTCGGGATACCGCGGCACTCGCAGCACACCGGTCGCCGGGATAAGGACATCGAACACCTCCTCGCCGTCGTCGGTGCCGACCCACCACTGCCCGTCGCGGTAGTGGGCCGACCTGACTTCCGTGCCGAATCGGATATGGCGACGGATACCACGTTCGGTCGCCACCTGCCGAAAGTAGGAATGGATCTCCGGGCCCGGTGACATGAACCGCGACCAGCCCGGGTTCGGCCGGAATGAATACGAATAGAAGCGCGACGGGACGTCGCACGACAAACCTGGATAGGTGTTGTCGCGCCACGTTCCGCCGACCTCGTCGGCCTGTTCGAAGATGGTGAATGTTTCGATGCCGGCGTCCTGCAACTTGGCCGCCATGCAGAGGCCGGACATCCCTGCACCGATGATTGCGACCTTCAAGATGCGCTTCTGTGCCACCGTGACCCCCTTGCCGCGCTGTCGAAACCATAGCGCTGACCACGCAAATTGTTGACGAATTGGATCGGATCAGCAGCGGCCGATAGTTCTGCTCTCGGCCAGCCAAACCGTTTACCTGACGCCGATCGCATGGCGGAATGAAGCCGTGACTGAATCCATTGGTGTGGTGAAACTGGGCGCTAATATCGGCGCCCGCATCGACGGCGTACGGCTGGGCGGGGGTCTCGATACCGAAACCGTCACGGCCATCAACGACGCTCTGCTGGAGCACAAGGTGATCTTCTTCCGTGACCAGCACGACCTGCACGACGATGGCCAGCTCGCGTTTGCCCGCACACTCGGCACACCGACGACCGCGCATCCGACGCTGTCGGAGGGCGCATCGGCGCTGCCGATCGACTCGCGCTACGACAAGGCCAACAGCTGGCACACCGACGTGACGTTCGTCGACCGCATCCCGAAAGCATCTCTGCTGCGCGCTGTTTCGCTGCCTGCCTACGGCGGCACCACGACATGGGCGTCGACCGAGGCGGCCTACGAGCAGCTGCCCCCGCCGCTGCGTGTGCTGACCGAGAATCTGTGGGCAGTGCACACGAACACCTACGACTACGCGGCCGACTACGACGGCGGCACGACGACCTCACCGACACGGTGCGCGAATACCGCGAGGAGTTCGTGCGCGAGTACTACGAGACAGAGCATCCCGTGGTGCGGGTGCACCCCGAAACCGGCAAGCGTGTACTGCTGCTCGGCCACTTCATCAAGCAGTTCGTCGGATTGAGCCAGGCAGAGTCGGCGACGCTGTTCGGTCTACTGCAGACCCGGGTCACTAAGCTGGAGAACAGTATTCGCTGGAACTGGCAGCCAGGCGATCTTGCGGTCTGGGATAACCGCGCCACCCAGCACTATGCCGTCGCGGACTACGACGACCAGTACCGGCGGCTGAGCCGCGTCACGCTGGCCGGAGACATCCCCGTCGACATTCACGGCCAGCACAGCCGCGCCGTCGTCGGGGATGCCTCGGTGTATTCGGATGTGGTCAGTCCCGTTTCGCTGGCGAGCTGACTACAGCCGGTCCATTTCGCGCGACATGAGCGCGTTGTCGAGCCAGACGTACCGCTTCGGGCAATGCTGGCGCGCGGGCCGCTTTTGAGGCGCGGCGAACATCGCCCGAACCGCCGTGCTGACGGCATGGACGGTGTCGCTCCACCGGCGGGTAGTCGCCGGAGGTAGCGCCACCGCCGCCGCCGTGCTGAAGAGCACCTGCTTCTCGGTGATCAGCGCCTGATTGTCAGTCGAGGCTGGCACCGAGGTAACCAGCGTCTCCCGGCTCTCGTCGAGTTCGGGGCTAGATGTCGCTGCCATGTTGGTCATTTGAGTTGCTCCAACCGTGTGTTCCGTGGTGTCCGGCTGACCCGGATCCCTCATGTAGAAGAAATTAACGATGCTGTGGGCACATCACACGCGTAGACGGGTACTCGTTAATCTGGTTAACTCAAGCTGCCGTACGCACATAACAGCCCCAGCGCATGTCACACCGGCTTTCGCGCCGAGGCTACGTCCGCCCCAGCAACCTCCGGCCAGTTGCTCGGCACCGCTCAGAGCCTCAACATCTCCCGCGCCATGCGGGTGTCCTCGAGGAAGTCATTGCGGGCCGGGTACTGGCGTCGCGTCGGTGGGCCCTCGTCGCTGAACGTCGCGAATGCTGCCTTCACGCTTGCTCCGATGGCGCGCACCACCTCGGTCCAGCGCCGTCTGGTCTTTGCCGGCTGCAACGGCAGTGCTGCGGCGGTAGCGAACAGCACCTGCTGTTCGGTGATCAAGACGGGCGTTCGAGGCAACGCCTCGGCGATGTCGACCGGTTGGTCGATTGCCTCCGGCGCAACGGCGAATGGTGCTAGTAATTCACTCATTTCAGTTCTCCCCCGTGTCAGTTGTCTTTTCCGGGCTGCCAGACCCGGCTGTTGGATGGGAGAAACATAGGTTGGTCATCAGCGATCCTCACGAGTAGCGAAGTACCTGCTTATTCCGGATACTGTGCGCAGTGTTGACCTGGCAACGCCATGCTTGGCACGCCTCCTGGGATCTGAGCGCGATCAGCAACGACTGCACGGCACACAACGCATGGCTTGTCGGCGCGCCGTACCGTGACTTGGTGGCCAGAACGCGCGATCGCGACGCCTGCCCGGGTGCACTTCAGCTGCACCAGGCGGCAGACGGCGCGCTGGCGCGGGTGCGGTTACCGGGCGGCATGATCTCGGCAGGACAGTTGGAGGCACTCGCACACGCCGCGACGCGGTTCGGATCCCCGGCGATGGAACTCACGTCGCGCGGCAACATCCAAATGCGTGCCATCACCGACACCACGGCGGTGGCCGAAATGGTTGCCGCGGCCGGCCTGCTGCCGTCGCAGACTCATGAGCGGGTGCGCAGCATCGTCGCGTCGCCGCTGTCCGGCCGTGCCGGCGGGACAGCCGATATCCGGGGACTGGTCATCGAATTGGACGACGCGATTCAGTCCCAGCCCGCGGTGGCCGAGTTGCCGGGCAGGTTCTTGTTCGGTGTGGACGACGGCCGCGGCGATATCTCGGGCCTCGCCGCCGATGTGTGCGCACACTTTCTCGACGAGGACACCGCCGCCCTGCTGCTGGCGGCCCAAGACACCGGCGTGCGACTGACGAGGTCCGAGGTCGTGCCCGTGCTCATCGCAGTCGCCACACGATTCGTCGCGATCCGCGGAAAGGCTTGGCGGGTAGCTGAATTAGCCGACCGGTCCCCGCTGCTGAAGCAATTCACTCCCTGCGCCGCGCCAGGGGCGACGTGGCCGGCGGTCGTCTGCCCGCCGGTCGGCTGGCTTCCGCAAGACGACGGACGCGTGGCGCTGGGAGCCGCGGTGCCGCTGGGCGTGCTGCAGGCCAGGGTCGCTGAGTACCTGGCGGCGATCGGCGCGCCACTGGTGATCACGCCGTGGCGTTCGGTTCTGGTCTGTGACCTCGACGAGGGCGTCGCCGATACAGCGCTGCGTGTGCTGGCACCGATGGGGTTGGTGTTCGACCAGCACTCGCCGTGGCTGACGGTCAGCGCGTGTACTGGCAGTCCCGGCTGCGAACATTCCGCGGCAGATGTTCGCGCGGACGCCACCGCGGCGCTCGACGTGCCTACAGACGGACACCGGCACTTCGTCGGGTGCGAACGCGCATGTGGCAGCCCGCCCGTCGGTGAGGTACTGGTGGCAACCGGAGACGGATACCAGCTGCGCACGCCCCACCCGTAGGGTGATCGGGTGCTCGACTACATCCGCGACGCCGCCGAGATCTATCGGCAGTCGTTCGCGACGATCCGCGCCGAGGCGGACCTGTCGCGGTTCCCCGACGATGTCGCGCGGGTGGTGGTGCGGCTGATCCACACCTGCGGGCAAGTCGACGTTGCCGAACACGTCGCCTTCAGCGATGACGTCGTCGCCAAGACCCACGCCGCACTCGCTGCAGGCGCGCCGGTGTTGTGCGATTCGTCGATGGTGGCCGCGGGCATCACCAAGTCCCGGCTGCCTGCCGACAACGAGGTGGTGTCGCTGGTCGCCGATCCCCGAGCGCGCCGATCTGGCCGCACGGCACCGGCACGACGCGGTCGGCTGCCGCGCGTTGACCTGTGGGCGGACCGGCTCGGTGGGGCCGTGCTGGCCATCGGCAACGCGCCCACCGCGCTGTTCCGGCTGCTCGAGCTCGTCGACGACGGCGCCCCGACCCCGGCTGCGGTGCTGGGCGGACCCGTCGGGTTCGTCGGTTCGGCGCAGTCAAAACAGGAGCTGATCGCCCGGCCTCGCGGCATGGCGTACCTCGTCGTCCAGGGCCGCCGCGGTGGCAGCGCGATGGCCGCCGCCGCCGTCAACGCGATCGCGAGCGATCGGGAATGAGCAGAGGCAGGCTGTGGGGTGTCGGGCTGGGGCCCGGCGATCCAGAACTGGTTACCGTCAAGGCGGCCAGGGTGATCGCCGAGGCCGACGTCATCGCCTACCACAGCGCCCGCCACGGCCGCAGCATCGCGCGCGGGATCGCCGAGCCGTACCTTCGGCCCGGCCAGATCGAGGAGCACCTGGTCTACCCGGTCACCACCGAGACCACCGAGCATCCAGGCGGCTACGCCGGCGCGATGGAGGACTTCTACCGCGAGTCGGCCGACCGCATCGCAGCGCACCTCGAAGTGGGCCGCAACGTCGCCCTGCTCGCAGAGGGCGACCCGCTGTTCTACAGCTCCTACATGCACATGCACACAAGGCTGACGCAACGGTTCGACGCCGTCATCGTCCCAGGTGTGACGTCGGTGAGCGCGGCCTCCGCGGCGACCGGCACTCCACTGGTCCAGGGTGACGAGGTGCTGACGATCCTACCGGGCACACTGCCTGTAGACGAGCTCAAGCGTCGACTCGCGGACACCGATGCCGCCGTCGTCCTCAAGTTGGGGCGGTCCTATCCAGCTGTGCGAGAAGCACTTTCGTCAACGGGACGACTGGACGAAGCTTTCTATGTGGAGCGGGCGAGCACCCCGCTTGAGCGTGTGATGCCTGCGGGCGAAGTCGACGAAGAGAGCGTGCCGTACTTCTCGCTGGCGATGCTCCCCGGCGCAACACGTAGGGAGCCGGTCAACGGCAGCGTCGCAGTGGTGGGTCTCGGCCCCGGCGACACCGATTGGATGACCTCCCAAAGCCGCCGCGAGCTGGCCGCCGCCACCGACCTCATCGGCTACGGCCCCTATCTCGACCGGATCGGCCTTCGCGACGGTCAACACCGCCACCCCAGCGACAACACCGACGAGCCTGCGCGTGCGCGACTGGCATGCACACTGGCCCAGCAAGGGCGCGCGGTTGCGGTGGTGTCCTCCGGCGACCCCGGCGTGTTCGCGATGGCGACGGCCGTGTTGGAGGAGGCCAAGCAGTGGCCTGGCGTGCAGGTGAGGGTGATCCCGGCGATGACGGCCGCGCAAGCCGTCGCCAGCCGAGTCGGCGCCCCACTGGGCCATGACTACGCGGTCATCTCACTGTCCGATCGGCTCAAGCCGTGGGACGTCATCGAGCTGCGGCTCACGGCCGCCGCGCAAGCCGACCTGGTGCTGGCGATCTACAACCCCGCGTCGAAGAGCCGCACCTGGCAGGTCGGCGCGATGCGCGATCTGCTGCTGGCCCATCGCGATCCCGGAACCCCGGTGGTGATCGGCCGCGACGTGTCGGGGCCGCGGGAAGAGGTGAATGTGGTCAGGCTCGCCGACCTCGACCCAGCCGATGTCGACATGCGCTGCCTGCTGATCGTCGGATCGTCACAGACGCAGTGGTACTCCGAAGATTCCGGAGACCGGGTCTTCACGCCGCGCCGATACCCCACCTAGGATCTGACCGTCATGCAGACCATTCCACGCGGCCCGGAAGATGTAACGTCGGCATGGCTCGGCTCGGCTCTGGGCGCCGAGGTCCAACACGTCGACATCTGCCCGATCGGCACGGGTCAGACGGGCGCCACCTACCGGGTGTCGGCGACATACCCGGGCGATGCGGACTTGCCGGACACATTCGCGATCAAACTGCCCGCCCAGGACGATGCGGTCCGGGAACGTGTCGCGCTCGGCTACCGCTCCGAGGTCGAGTTCTATACCGACGTCGCCGCGAACGTACAGATCCCCGTTCCTGGATGCTTCTACAGCGATATCAGCGACAGCGGAGCGGATTTCGTCTTGGTGCTCGCCGATATGGCCCCCGCAGTGCAGGGCGATCAGATCGCGGGCTGCACACCGCAGGAAGCCCAGCTCGCAGTGGAGGCACTGGCCGGGCTTCACGGCCCGAGCTGGTGCGATCCGGTTTGGCTTGGGCTGTCCAGCATCTCGATGCCGAAGCCAGGCGACGAGGCGGCCGCAAAGGGCCTCGGCGATGTTTCGATGATGGCCGCCGATATCACGATCGATAAGCTCGGCGCGCGCATGAGCGCTGAGGATCGGGAAACCCTCAGAGCCGCAATGGGTTCCGTAACTCCGTGGCTGCTGGCTGAGCCGAAGCGGTATTCGCTGATGCACGGCGATTATCGACTGGACAACATGCTGTTCGACCCCGACCGCACTACCATCACGGTGGTCGACTGGCAGACGATGGGCGTCGGCCTGCCTGCCAGGGATCTGGCGTATTTCACCGCGACCAGCCTGGCGCCTGAGGTGCGGGCGCAGATCGAGGAAGACCTGGTCGGGCGGTATCACGACGCGCTGTCGACGTTCGGTGTCACCGACTATGACATCGAAACCTGTTGGCGCGACTACCGTCTCGGCGTCATCCAGGCGCCGTTGATCAGCGGCCTGGGCTTCGCCTTCGCCGCATCCACCGAACGTGGCGACGAGATGATGCTGACGATGTTCCACCGCGGCTGCCGCGCAATCCGGGAACTGGGCGCGCTTGACCTGATCAACAGCTACCCGCCGCCCTGACCCAATCGGCCGCGTCGTCGACGGTGCTCACAGTCGTCACCCCGGCAGGCAGCGGCGGTCGGTCCACCATCACCACCGCAACGCCGAGCGCCGCCGCAGCGTCCAGTTTGGGCCGTGTCATCTGGCCGCCGCTGTTCTTGGTCACCAATGCGTCGATGCGGTGCTCGCGCAGCAAGGACAGTTCGTCGTCGTACTGGTATGGCCCCCGCGACAGCACGAGCTGGTGGCGGCCAGGCAACGTATCCGGGTCCGGCGCGGTGACCGCACGGATCAGGAACCACGCATCGACGTCGGTGAAGGCCGCGGCGCCGGATCGCCCGGTGGTCAGGAAGATCCGCGAATACCGCTCGGCGGCAACGATTTTTGCCGCCTCCCTGTCGGAGGCAACGCCGATCGCATTACCGCGAGGCCAGGCCGGGCGGACCAGCATCAGATGCGGAAGACCCAGTTCGTCGCATGCGGCCGCGGCGTGGGCCGAGATGGTCGCGGCGTAAGGATGGGTGGCATCGACGACGGCGTCGACCTTTGCATCGACCAGCCACCGCCGCATCCCCTCGACTCCGCCGAAGCCACCGATGCGTACCTCGCCGACCGGCAGCGCGGGATCCGGCACACGGCCCGCAAGAGAGCTGACCACGTCGACCTCGTGGTGCAAGCGTTCCGCAAGCGTCCGTCCTTCGGACGTGCCGCCGAGCAGCAGTATCCGCATCAATGTTCCCCTCGCCGGACCCGTCCCGACGAGTACAGGTAGCTGTCGGAAGAGCCGTCGGCGGCAAGCACATCCCCAACCACGATGACCGCGGTGCGGCTGACGCCTGCGGCCTTCGTCTCCTCAGCGAGGTCGGCCAGCGGGCATCGCACCACAGTCTGTTGCGGCCAGCTGGCGAATGCCACCACGGCGCACGGGGTTTCCGGGCGATAGCCGCCGTCCAGCAATTGGGGCACGACCGCGTCGATCTGCGCCGCGGCCAGATGCAGCACTAGTGTCGAACCAGACGCCGAAAGCGTCTGCAGGTCCTCCCCCGGTGGCATTGCGCTCGACAGTGTCGCCACCCGCGTCAACGTCACCGTCTGTGCGACCCCGGGCACGGTGAGTTCACGGCCCAACACGGCCGCGGCGGCTGCGAACGCCGGTACGCCAGGCACGATCTCGTAGTCGATGCCCAGGGCGTCGAGCCGTCGGCATTGTTCGGCGAGCGCGCTGTAGATCGACGGGTCACCCGAGTGAAGCCGCGCTACGTCGAGCCCCGCCGCATGGGCATCTGCCAATTCGGCGATGATCTGGTCCAGGTTCAGTGGGCCGGTGTCGACAACCCTGGCGTCGGTCGGGCACAACGCCAGCAGGTCCTCGGGCATGATCGAGCCGGCATAGAGGCAGACCGGGCAACGGCTGAGTAACCGCTGACCGCGCACGGTGATGAGATCGGCGGCGCCTGGCCCGGCGCCGATGAAGTAGACCGTCATCGCGTTGTCACCGACCACTGTGTGACGGGCATTGCGGGTCGCCAGCCCGTAAACGCGCCCAGTGGCTCTCCGCTGTAGTGCTGGAACCGTCGAAGCTCGCCGCCCAGCCTGGAATACCACTGTGCAAGAACGGCTTCCGACTCAGCGGTGACGGCGTTGACCACCAGCCTGCCGCCTGCTGGGAGTCGTTCATAGCAGGCCTGCAGCAGCCCCGGTTGGGTCGCGCCGCCGCCGATGAAGATCGCCGACGGCCGCGGGACTCGGTCGGCGCCACCGGCGTTCAGTACGACTTCTTCGAACGCACCCGGTGCCTCGCCGCGGACGTCCACGTCGACACCATGCGCCAGCGCATTCTCGGCGATCCGTTTGCGTCGCTGCTCGTCACGTTCGAACGCGACGGCCTTACAACGCGATCCGCTGCGACACCACTCGATCGCAACGCTGCCCGATCCGGCACCCACGTCCCACAGCAGCTCACCCGTCCGAGGTGCCAACGCGGCGAGGGTGACCGCGCGCATCGACTGTTTGGTGATCTGACCGTCGTGGGCGAACGCATCGTCGGGCAGCACCGACACCCGAGAATCGTCTGGCAGGTAGCGCACCGCCACCACGTTGAGGTCATTGACGCCATCGGGTGGGTGGGCCGCCCATTCGCGCGCAGTGGCGTCGCGTCGGCGCTCGGCGGGGCCGCCGAGTTGCTCGAGCACGGTCAGTTCGGAATCACCACGACCTCCGTCGGCGAGCAGTCGGGCCAGCGCGGCGGGGCCTGCTCCGTCGCGGCAGAGGACGACGGCCCGTCCACTGCGCCGCACCGCCCCGTGCGGTTCCGCGTTCATCAGGCTGATCACCTCGGTGTCCTGCACCGCCCAGCCGAGCCGCGCACACGCCAGGGTCACCGAGGATACGTGCGGCAGCACCGTGACCTTGTCCGCGCCGATTATCCCGATCAGGAGGCGGCCTACGCCGTGCAACATCGGGTCACCGCTGGCGAGCACGTGCACGTCACCGTCGATGGCGCGCAGGGTATCCAGCTGCGCCCAGCATGGACGGCGGCCACGGCCTGCGCTCCGCCGTGACGGCGTCGTCCAGCAGTCCGAGTTGGCGGTGAGAGCCGTAAACGACTGTTGCCCTGCGTAACTCGGCCAGCGAAGGTGCGGCCAGCCCCGACATCCCGTCGGCCCCGATCCCGACCACGACGATCATCGCGGCATCCTCCGCCACACGTACTGCGGCAGCATTCTCATCACGACGAACAGGGGCCGCAGCGCCCACGGCACCCACACCGTGCGTCGTCGCCTGCGCAACGCACGCACCGTCGCCGCCGCGACCTGGTCCGGAGTGCTCGACAGCGGTGCGGGCGTCATGCCCTCCGTCATACGCCCGATCACGAATCCCGGTCGCACGACCAACAGATCCACCCCCGACCCGTGCAGGGCGTCGGCGAGACCGCTACAGAAGCCGTCAAGGCCTGCCTTGGCCGACCCGTACACGTAGTTGGCGCGGCGCACGCGGACCCCGGCGACCGACGAGAACACCACAATCGATCCGGAGCCCGCCGACCGCATCGTGTTGGCCAGCACCGTCAGCAGGCTGACCTGGGCGACGAAGTCCGTGTGCACGATGGCCGCCGCGTGCGCAGGATCCTTCTCCGCGTGCGACTGGTCGCCCAGGATGCCGAACGCCAGCACCGCGGTACCGATGGGGCCGTAATCAGCGACGATCGATTCGACTAGCGGCGCATGGGAAGCAAGGTCGTCGGCATCGAATTCGCGCACATGCACAGCGGTGGCTCCAGCGGCGCGCAGGGCTGCGGCCTCGTCGTCGAGTTTGTCGGCGCGACGTGCGGCCAGCAACACCGTCGCCCCGGGGCCAGCCGTGTGGCCAGTTCCAGCCCGATTTCGCTGCGGCCACCGAAAATCACGATCGGCCCGGCGTCCGTGTCCTTCACGGTTGCGATTATGTCCTGCGCTACCGTGAGGCTTGATGGCGAAGGCAACCACCAGGCTCACCAACGACGCGATGGCGTTTCTCACTGAACGGCATTTGGCCATGTTGACGACGCTGCGAGCGGACAATTCGCCGCACGTGGTCGCGGTCGGTTTCACCTTCGATCCGAAGACGCATATCGCCAGGGTGATCACCACCGGCGGCTCGCAGAAGGCTGTGAACGCCGATGAACGGGGCGTCGCGGTGCTCAGCCAGGTTGACGGCGCCCGGTGGCTGTCTCTGGAGGGCAAGGCCAGCGTCAACACCGAAAGCGAGGCGGTGCGCGACGCAGAACTGCGCTACGCGCAGCGCTACCGCACGCCACGGGTCAACCCCAAGCGCGTCGTGATCGAGGTTCGGGTCGAGCGGGTTCTCGGTTCGTCCGATCTGCTCGACCGCGCCGCGGATTAACCCGCCGCGGCAGGGCCCGCTGGCACCACGACCAACTCGTGCGGCCGGTTGTTGACCGGCAGCGCCCCGTCGGCGGTGACGACGACGATGTCCTCGATGCGGGCACCCCACTGGCCGGGAAAGTAGATGCCGGGCTCGACGGAGAATGCCATGCCCGCCTCGAGCGGAAGGTCGTTGCCCGCCACGATGTAGGGCTCTTCGTGCACCGACAGCCCGATGCCGTGGCCGGTGCGGTGCACGAACGCTTCGGCCAGGCCTTCGGACGCGAGCACGTCGCGCGCGACGGCGTCGATCTGTTCGGCGGTCGCCCCTGGGCGCACCGCTTCGACCGCGGCCTGCTGGGCACGCTGCAGCACCGCATACCGCCTCGCCACTTCGGGATCGGGCTCACCGATGCTGTAGGTGCGCGTGGAGTCGGAGTTGTAGCCCGGCTCGTACGGGCCTCCGATATCGACCACCACTATGTCGCCTGCGCGAAGTTCGCGGTCCGAGCATTCGTGATGCGGGTCGGCGCCGTGCGGCCCTGAGCCGACGATGATGAACGCTACTTCCGAATGTCCTTCTGCGACAATCGCTTCGGCGATGTCAGCGGCGACGTCGGCTTCGGTTCTGCCGGGCACCAGAAACTCCGGCACCCGGGCGTGCACGCGGTCAATCGCCGCACCGGCCTTGCGGAGAGCAGTCGATCTCGGCTGGGTCCTTGATCATTCGCAGCCGCCGCAGCACGTCGGTGGCCAGCATAGGGACCACGCCGAGCACATCGGCCAGCGGAAGCAGGTGCAGCGCGGGCATGGAGTCGGTGACTGCGGTCGCGACGGGCGCACCGCCTAGCGCATCGGCCACCACGCGGTAGGGGTCGTCGCCGTCGACCCAGTCACGCACGGCCAGACCGAGTTCGGTCACTGCGGATTCCTTGAGCGAGGCCCGTTCCAGCCGCGGCACGACCATCGTCGGCTCGCCGCGGCAGGCAGCACCAGCGCGGTCAGCCGCTCGAATGTCTGCGCCCGCGAGCCGACCAGGTAACGCAGGTCATAGCCCGGCGTGATGACCAGACCTGCCAAACCCGCATCGGCTGCGGCGGCCGCGGCCGCGCGAAGTCGTTGCGCATACACGTCGGTGCTGAATCTGACTGGCGGTCATGGCATGAAGGCTAATCGGCGGGCCGAATAGCTGGCGACCTCGATCAGATTGCCGTCGGGGTCACGGCAGTAATGCGACGTCATCGGGCCGAGCGCACCGGTCTTGGGGACGGGGCCAGCGGTGATCTGAACGCCACACGCGCTGAGGTGCTCGCCGATCTCATCGGGGCCGAGGTCGGCGATGAAGCACAGGTCAAGCGAGCCAGGGGCGTCGACGGCGCCGGTCTCCCAGTTCGGCGCGCCGCTGGGACGCACGTTGATCTTCTGGTTGGCGAACACGAGCGCTATGCGGTTGTCGCCGAATACTTCGCGGCGCATGCCGAGCACCCGGACGTACCAGTCGACGGTGGCGTCGACGTCACGACAGTTGAGCACGACGTGGTCGATTCGGTTCACAGCGAAGGCCATACCTCACGCTACTGTCAGGAGCTGTGGCCGCTCCCCTCTTGCTGCTCGACGGCGCCAGCATGTGGTTTCGCTCCTATTTCGGTGTGCCGTCGTCGATCACGGCGCCCGACGGACGGCCGGTCAACGCGCTGCGCGGCTTCCTGGACGCCGTCGCGACGGTGATCACACGGGAGCGCCCCGCCCGGCTGGTGGTGTGCCGCGACGACGACTGGCGCCCGCAGTGGCGCGTCAATCTGATCCCGTCGTACAAGGCGCACCGGGTCGAGGAGGTCCAGGCCGAGGGACCCGACATCGAAGAGGTGCCCGACGAACTCACCCCGCAGGTCGACATGATCATGGAGATCCTGGACGCCTTCGGCATCGCGACGGCGGGTGCCCCCGTGTGTGAGGCCGACGACGTGCTCGGCACGCTGGCGTCGCGGGAGCGCCGTGACCCGGTCGTCGTGGTCAGCGGGGACCGCGATCTGCTGCAGCTGGTGTCCGACGACCCGGTCGAGGTCAGGGTCCTCTATCTGGGCCGGGGGCTGGCGAGGGCGACAAAGCTGGGGCCCGCAGAGGTCGCCGAGACCTACGGCGTGCCCGTGGACCGTGCCGGGCCCGCTTACGCCGAATTGGCGTTGCTTCGGGGCGATCCGTCCGACGGGCTGCCCGGCGTCCCTGGGGTTGGCGAGAAGACGGCCGCGACGCTGCTGGCGCAGCACGGCTCACTCGCGGGCATCCTGGCCGCCGCGCGCGACCCGAAATCGACGATGTCCAAGGCGCATAGGACAAAGCTTCTGGCGGCCACCGACTACATCGATGCCGCCGGGCCGGTGGTGCGGGTGGCCACCGACGCCGACGTCGATTTCTCCACGCCGTCGGACACCCTGCCGCTGGCAGCCGAGCACCCACGCAAGGTCGTCGAACTCGCCGAACAGTACGGCGTTACGTCGTCGATCGCCCGACTGCAGAAGGCGCTCGACGGCCTACCTGGTTAGCTCTGCCGGGCGGGACCACACGTAGTTTTGCCGAGCTCTGAGCGACAATGTCGCTGAAAGCGTCGCCGAACTAGGCAGTTAGCGACTTTGTCGCTCAGAGCCTGGCACTTAATAGCACCATCCCGGAGCCCGGCCGCCTACTTAGGCCGGCCGACCTCGTAGGTGCCGTTGTCGTCCTGGAACGTCACGGTCACCTGGCGCTTGGTCCCGTCGATGCTGACCTCACAGTTGAACGTGTCGCCCTTTTTTACCGTCGGGCTGTTTCCCTGGTTGCACTTGACGTCCTTGACGTTCTTGGCGCCGTAGCCGTTGGCCTCGTCGGTGAGGATCTGCTGCACACCGGACTGCGCGGCGCTGACGTCCAGCTTGGTGGTGACGAAGAAACCGGGCTTCCAGAAGCCCAAAACCGCCACAACAGCGATGATGATCGCGGCCAGCAGGCCGATGACGCCGCCGATGACGGCGAGCGAGCGCTTCGAGCCCTCTTCGGCGGCCGGCGTGCCGTACTGCGGGTACTGCCCGTACTGGCCCGGCTGCTGGCCGTATTGGGCCGGCGGCTGACCGAATTGTGCGCCGGGCTGCTGTCCATAGTCGGCGGGCTGCGCCGTACTGCTGGCCATATGGGCCGGGCTGGCCTGGCTGGGGGTACTGACTCGGGTACCCCTGCGGGCTGTACTCGCTGGGCTGCTGGCCGAATTGCTCAGTCGGCGGGTACTGAGGCGGCGGCTGGTAGGCGGGTGGGCGGGGGCTGCTGCGGGTACTGCGGATACTGCTGTTGCTGCGGGTCGTAGGCCGGAGGTTGCCACGCCGGCGCCGCGGTGGTGGGCTGGTCGGCGGCGGAGGTCGGCGGCTGCCATGGCTGGTTGCCGGACGGCTCGCTCGACGGCTGGTCCTTGCCAGGCTCGGGCTGCTGACCCGGCCACGGCTGCGTCGGATCAGGTCCTTGCGGTCCGCTCATTTCTCTCCTTGCTCATGGGTCACGCTGCTGGCGAACACACTACCCGGCATCAACAGCGACGACGCCGCGTCGAATGTCGTTGATAGCGCGTTTCGCGGTGGCACGCAGCGCCGGAGTCGGTGCGGCGTTGCGGACCTGGTCAAGCAGGTCGAGCACCTGTCGGCACCACCGTACGAAATCACCCGCCGGCAACGGCGTTCCCGCACCCGATGAGTCGGATGCCGCGAGCGCTGTCGTCAGGTCGCCGGTGGTGGCCCAGCGGTAGATGGCCGCCACGAAGCCGTCCTCGGGCTCGCGGCTTCCGGTGAGGCGGTGCCGCTGCTCGTCGGCACGAAGCTCGGTCCATAGCCGACGCGTCTGACTGAGGGCACGGCGGAGCTTGCCGGTGGGCACGGCGGATCCGTCAGGCGAGCCGGACGCGTCACCGCGGGACTCGTAGAGCACCGACGACAGCACCGCCGCGAGCTCGGCGGCGTCCAGCCCCTCCCAGGTGCCACTGCGCAGGCACTCGGCGACCAACAGGTCGCTCTCGCTGTAGATCCGCGCCAGCAGGCGGCCGTCGTCGGTCACTGTCGGATCGCCGTCATTACCGTCGATGAACCCGCGCTCGGTGAGCAGCACAACGATTCGATCGAACGTGCGGGCCAGCGAGTTGGTCGCCACAGCGACCTTCTGCCGGATCTGCTCGTTGTCCCGTTCGATCCGCAGGTAGCGCTCGGCCAGTCGGGCCTTGGCTTCTCGGTCCGGCAGACTATGCGCGCGCATGCCTGCGCAGTTGTTCGCGCAGCCCGGCCAGCTCGGGATCGACATCGCGCTCCCTCGGCGGGCCGCTGCGCTTGGCCTTCACCGAGGGGACGTCCAGCCGGGCGGCCGCGGAGCGCAGCGCCGACGCGAGATCGCGGCGCACCCGCGGGTTGCGGTGCTCGACCCGCTTGGGTAGCTGCATCGAGCCCATCGGTTCCGAGGCCCCGGAGTAGTCGGCCGACGAAATGCGTCCCGCCCAACGGTGTTCGGTCAGCACCAGGGGCCGCGGGTCGTCGCTGTCGCGATCGGCGTCCAGCACGACGGCCAGGCCGCCGCGGCGGCCCTGGGTGATGGTGATGATGTCGCCGCGGCGCAGCGCATGCCAGCGCATCGTTGGCGGCCTTTCGCCGTTGCAGACGCGATGCCCGGGACTGGGACGCGTTCGCGCTCGGAGATCTGCTGGCGCAGCCGCACATACTCGAGCATCGGCGCGTCGTGCCCGCCGAGTTCGCTTGCTATCTCGTCGAGTAGGCGTACGCCGCGCTCGACGCCGCGCACCAGCCCGACCACCGAGCGGTCGGCCTGGTATTGCGCGAACGAGCTTTCCAGCAGCTTGTGCGCCTGCGTCGGGCCCATCTGGTTCACCAGATTGATGGTCATGTTGTAGGTCGGCGCGAACGAGCTGCGCAGCGGGAAGGTGCGCGTCGACGCCAGGCCCGCGACCTCGGCGGGGTCGATGTCGGGATTCCACAGCACCACCGCGTGGCCCTCGACGTCGATGCCGCGCCTGCCCGCCCGACCGGTCAGCTGGGTGTACTCCCCCGGCGTCAACGGCATGTGCTGCTCACCGTTGAACTTGACCAGCCGCTCGAGCAGCACCGTTCGGGCGGGCATGTTGATGCCCAAAGCCAGTGTTTCCGTTGCGAATACGGCCTTGACAAGTCCCGCGGTGAACAACTCCTCGACGGTGTGCCGGAAGATCGGCAACATCCCGGCGTGGTGGGCCGCAAGCCCGCGCAACAGCCCTTCCCGCCACTCGTGATAGTCGAGCACGACGAGATCGGCCTCGTTGAGGTCCGCGGTGCGGCGATCGATGATCTCAGCGATGCGGGCCCGCTCCTCGTCGGAGGTGAGCCGCAGCGACGAGCGCAGGCATTGCTTGACCGCTGCGTCGCAGCCGACCCGTGAGAACACGAATGTAATTGCGGGCAATAGCCCTTCGCGGTCCAGCGTACTGATGACGTCGGGCCGGCTCGGTGGCCGGTAGATGCTCGGGCGACCACGGTTCGGCCGCGCGGCTGCCAGTCGGCCAGCCGATCCGCCTCGCGGCGGTTTGCGATGTGGCGCAGCAGCTCCGGGTCGACGAGAAGGGCGCGGCCGGCCTTCGCCGCCTCTGATGCGCGGTAGTCGAACAGGTCGAAGAGCCGCTTGCCCACCATCATGTGCTGCCACAACGGGACTGGGCGGTGTTCGTCGACGACGACGGTGGTGTCGCCGCGCACGGTCTGGATCCAGCCGCCGAACTCCTCGGCATTGCTCACCGTCGCCGACAGGCTCACCAACCGCACGTCATCGGGCAGGTGCAGGATCACTTCCTCCCACACCGCGCCGCGCATACGGTCGGCCAGGAAATGCACCTCGTCCATGACGACATGCGAAAGTCCGTGCAACGCTGGTGAATTCGCGTACAGCATATTGCGAAGCACTTCGGTGGTCATCACCACGACATCGGCGTCGCCGTTGATCGACTGGTCGCCGGTAAGCAAGCCGATGCGCTCAGGCCCGTACCTGGCCACCAGATCGTTGTGCTTCTGGTTGCTCAGGGCCTTGATCGGCGTGGTGTAGAAGCATTTTCGACCCGCGGCCAATGCGAGATGCACTGCGAATTCGCCGACGACGGTCTTGCCCGCGCCGGTCGGTGCGCACACCAGCACGCCGTGGCCGTTCTCAAGTGCCTGGCAGGCGCGCCGCTGAAAGTCGTCCAGCGCGAAGGGCATCTGCTCGGCGAAGCCGGCCAGTTGGCCGCTAAGTGGCGTCGTCATCGACTACGACACGGGCCGGTGCGGGCACGGCGGTCGGAGGTTCGATCGGTGCGGCTTGGTCGTCGGGCACGTCTTCAAGGGCGGCGCGGCGGGCCTTGCGCTTGTCGTTGAATCGGGCGATCTGGATCGAAAGCTCGAGCAGCAGGGACAGCGCCAACGACAAAGCCAGCATGGAGAACGGATCGGAACCCGGTGTCGCGAAGGCGGCGAAGACGAAGAGGCCGAAGATCAGCCCCCGCCGCCAGGCCTTCAGCCGCTCATAGGTGAGCACGCCGACCAGATTGAGCATGATGATCAGCAGCGGGAACTCGAAGCTGATGCCGAACACCAGCAGCAGGTTGATCAGGAACCCGAAGTACTGGTCACCCGACAGAGCGGTGACCTGCACGTCGCTGCCGACGGTTAGCAGGAAGTGCAGGGCTTTCGCCATCACGATGTAGGCCAGTACGGCTCCGGTGATGAACAGCGTGGCCCCGACGCCGACGAACGCCATCGCGAATCGGCGTTCCTTCTTGTACAGGCCGGGCGTGATGAAGGCCCACAGCTGATAGAGCCACACCGGGCAGGCCAGGACGATCCCGGCAGCCAGCGCCACCTTGAGCCGCAGCATGAACTGGTCGAACGGGGCCGTCGCCAATAGCCGACACTCGCCGTCGGGCGCGATCGTGGCGCGGGCGGATGCAGGCAGCGAGCAGTACGGGCCCTCGCAACCACTCGCCGAGGCTGTGGAAGCCGAAGAACGCTGTGCGTGTACCAGAAGAAGCCGATGGTGGTTGTCAACACGACCGCAACGACGGCGATCAGCAGGCGGGTACGCAGTTCGGTCAGATGCTCAACCAGCGACATGGTGCCGTCGGGATTGGCCCGCGATTGACGTCGACGAGGATCGAGCTTCTTGAAGATTCCGGGGGTTTGCACGGGCGTGTGAGGTGACGCGGCCTAGAGACGCGGCGTCATGCCGCGCTCACCGTTCCGGCCTGGTGTCAGGCCGGGTGTTTGTCGGTCGGTTGCTCGGCCTCGGGAGCTGGGGCATCAGCCCGCTCTGAGGCGATCGGAGTGGCCGGCGGCGCCGCTTCGTCCGGCTTGGAGTCGGACTGCATCTCTTTGATCTCCGACTTGAAAATCCGCATCGACTTACCGAGCGATCGCGCCGCGTCCGGGAGCCTCTTGAAACCGAACAGCAGGACAGCCAGGGCGATGACGATCAGCCAGTGCCAGGGTTGTAGACCACCCAATTTGGTTACCTCCAGACGTCGTGGACCGAGTCTACCCGCCGAGGTTGTCAGCACCGACCTCATAGGCGCGAAGCGCCGCGCCGGCCGACTCGCGCACCCGCTGTACGAGCGACTGGGGTTCGAGCACGCGGACGGCCGATCCGAAGCCCAGCACGAAGCGGGCCATCCACTCGTCGGACGCGTAGGTCATCGCCGCTTCCCAGGCGCCGTCAGGCAGTTCACGGATTACGCGCAGAGGGTAGTAGTCAAACATCCACGACGCGGACCGGTCGATGAGCAGCGTCGCCGACGGCAGCGACGGGTCGGCGTCGAACAGCGAGGTGTCGGGGCCGGCCTGCACCGCGGGCGATGGAGGAGTCGACGGCTCGTCGAGCACCCTGGCGTCGACGATGCGGTCGAACCGGAACAGCCGCACTCCCTCGGCCGACCGGCACCAGGCCTCCAGGTAGCTGTGGTCGGCCACCAGCGCCACCCGGATGGGGTCGACGACCCGGCTGGACAGCATGTCGTGGGACGCCGAGTAGTACTCGATCGTCAGCGCTCTGCCGTTCCGCACGGCGGCGCGGACGGCGGCGGCCGCCTCGCTTTCCGCGGGCGCGGGTTCGTCGACGGCGGCTTCGGCTCCGTGACTGAGGGTTCCCGCGGCGGACTCGATCTTGGCGATGGCGCTGCGCGCGGCTTCAGGGTCGACCATGCCGGGCACATCGAGAAGGGTTCGTAGCGCGACAAGCACGCCGGTGGCTTCCGGTGATGTCAGCCGCAGCGGATGGTCGATGCCCGCGGTGAAGGTGACTTCGATTGTGTCGCCGGAGAATTCGAAGTCGATCAGGTCACCGGGGCCGTAGCCCGGCAGACCGCACATCCACAGCTGGTTGAGGTCGTCGCGCAGTTGCTTGACGCTGACGCCGAGATCCGATGCGGCTTCGGTGTAGGTGATCTTCGGGTTAGCCTGGAAGTACGGCACCATGTTGAGCAGCCGGACCAGCCGGGCGGAGACGGCGGTCATGCGGTGACCTCGTCGGTTTGCCCGGCCTGCGCGCGGAGCCGGGCCAGTACGTCATCGCGCAGTGATTGGGGCTCGATGGCGACGGCGTCGGGGCCGTAGCCGGCGATCTCGCGGGCGAGCCGGTCGAGCATGCCGATATCGACGGTGATCTCCTCGCCGGCGCGTTCGCCGAGCGTGAGAGGGCCGACGACGGTTGCCCGGCGGCGCAGCGCGGTGGCGCGGCCGTCGGCGACCCAGACCCGGGCCTGGCCGATGTTGGGCCACTCACCTACGGCGTGGTCGACGATCTCGCGCAGGTTGATGCCGTCGGGCCGCTTCACGGCGCCAGGTGGGCCGATCGGGGTGACGTCGGCGCCGATGCGGGAGAGCCGGAAGGTGCGGGTGGCGTCGCGGTCGCGGTCGTGGCCGACGAGGTACCAGCGGCCGCGGTCGGTGACCACACCCCACGGTTCGACAGTGCGAGTGATGTAGGGGTCGGTGCGGGACGGGCCGGTGCGGGAACTGGACAGCTTGCCCAGAGTCGATGGCGGACAACAGGATTCCCAAGACGTCCTCGGAGCCGCGCAGGCCGGGCAGGACGGCGGTCGAGGTGATCGCGATGGCGGAGTCGGCCGGGTCGACGTCGACGCCCGCGGCGCGCAGCTTGAGCAGTGCGCCCTGGGTGGCGGTGATGAGCTCGGGCGATTCCCACAGTTGTGTCGCGACGGCGACGGCGGCGGCTTCGTCGGCGGTCAGCTCGACGGCGGGCAGGGCGTAGGCGTCGCGGTTGATGCGATAGCCCTCGGACGGGTCGAACTGCGAGACCCGGCCGGTTTCCAGCGGGATGCCCAGGTCGCGCAGCTCGTTCTTGTCGCGCTCGAACATGCGGGAGAAGGCCTCGTCGGTGGCGCTGTCGGAGTAGCCGTAGACGGTTTCGCGGATCCGATCGGCGGTGATGAAGCTGCGGGTGGACAACAACGCGATGACGAGATTCATCAACCGCTCGACTTTGGAGATGCCCACTCGTGACACCTTAGGGCGTTGGGGTCGGTGTCACTTCGCGGCTGAACCCGCCAGCGAGTCGGACATCAGCACGCCCAGATGCTGCCAGTACACCCAGTCGGCGATCGCTGTGCGTTGCGCGGGAGCCTCCGCGGCGGTGTGTGCGCGATACAACGCCTGCTCCTGGGCCTGCGCCGTGTAGTTGACGAACGCCTCAAGATGCGCGGCCCCGCGATCGGGGTTGGTGCTCATCATCGGCTTCATCACCTCGAACCAAAGCTTGCTCGTCTCATCGTCGGGCGGGTTCGTGTCGGACGGGGCGGGCGGCAGAAGCTCGGACAAGGGCGTTGTCTTTGACATTGGCCAGATGCGATGCCGCGCCGGGGGCGATGACCTCTAAGCGGTTGCGGCCCTGCATCTTTTCCGCTGTCGGGATGTCTTCGGATTGAAGGGTGATCTTGGCGGTGCCGGGATCGAAGTTCTTGAACTGATCCTCGGTCGCCACGACGGCGCGCAAGCGCACGTTGTGGTGTTGCGCCCAGCCCTGAACGGCGAGGATCGGACAGGTCGCCCACTTGGCACGGTCGCCGACCGGGATGGATTCGTCGGCGCTGGCCATGCGGACCTGCTCGGGAAGGTTGACGCCCTCGGGGATGTAGGCGAGCCCGTAGCTGTTGGCGACGACGATCTGCCCTTCCATGGTCACCGCGGTCACCCAGAAGAAGCCGAAGTCGATGTTGGGCTCGGCGTTGAGGGCGGCACCGATGCGACGGGCCAGCTGCAGAGGATCGCCGCTGGTGGTTTGGCGGCGCAGTGCACCGGCAGTCGCGGCGGCGACTGCTGCGTCGCGCTCGGCGCGGCTGGCCGAAACCGGTACTGGCGCAGGCGCTCCGACAGCACTGGTCGCACCCGCAGCGGACGCGGGCGCGACGCCGGGCCCCATCGATGTGGGTGCGGGGGCAGCCGCGCTCGGGGGTGCCAAGGGGCCCGCCGGTGGTGGTGTTGGCGGAGGTCCTAGCGGCATCGAAGGTGCGGGCGGTGCACCAACGCCTGGCGCGGCGCCGACGGGAGGCGGCGGTGGTGCGGCCGCGGGAGGCGGCGCGCTGGGCGTCGGTGCGGGTGCGTCGGGAATTGGCGCTGGGGCGGGCGGCGGGGTGGGAACGGACGGCTGCGCAGCCAGCGGAGTGTTGGCAAGTTGGTTCGTCAACGGCGCCGTCTGCGGTGGAGTACCCGTGGGTGGGCCGCCAGCGGCTGCCCTGGCGGCATCCGTGGTGGGTGTGCCAGTGCCAGCGGAGGCCGGATTCACGGATGGCGCGCCCGCAGCGCCTGCGGTCGGGCTCGAAGTCGATGACAAGGGCGAGCTGGGGCTGCTGATGCCTGGCGACGCCGGCGGCTCGGCGCACCCGGGTGCGGCCGCGTACGGGGCCAGCAGGCGTCGGCGGCCTGAGGAAGCGCCCGGCTGGAGGGGGGCCCACGGTCGGGGGCGGCTCACCAACGGGGCCATCAGCGACGGTGTGCTTACCGTTGAGCGCAGCAGGAATGACCGTTCGGCGGCGGAGGTGATGGCGGGTCACCAACGGGGCACGTTAGCGACGGCTGTGCCTACCGGTTAACACAGCAGGAACGACCTTCGGCGGCGGAGGTGCTGGCAGATCACCAACGGGGCGCGTTAGCCACGGTGTGCCTACGATTGGGCGTCCATTGGGCGGTATGGAGACGTCCGACGGAGGTGGGGCGGTAGGCATCTTGCCGTCCGCACCTGGCGTTCCCGCGGGAACGTGCAGATTTCCGGACAGTTCCACGGTGTTGCCTGATACAACTCCGACATTCTCTGTGACCCCGGACGCTATGCGCTCGGCTAACCGCTGCGAACGTACCTCTCCTCTGAGGTTGGTGTTATTCAATTTTTCGCAGTCGCGCTGGACGTCCTCGGCGTTCTTGTTCACTGCGTTTTTGGTCTTGACGACTGAGGCTTCCATGTTCCGAAGCCGGTTGGCGGCGTCGTCCGCCGCCTTCGCGTTGGCCTCGTGTTTGTCGATGATCGCGCTCGCCTCGCCAAGCGCCGCCTCCGAGCCTGAGCCCTCCCACGAATCAGACAGCTTCATCATCTGCCTACGCGCGGCCGGGATGACCTCGTTACGCAACTTGCTCGCTAGGGACGTGAAGTCTTCCGCTGCATGCCCCAGCACATCTTCATTGACGTGCACCCAACCACCACTGGTAATCGTCTGCCCGCCATACTCACTGCTATCTGGGGCTATCGCCACCGCCTGTCACCCCCCCTCAGCGCACATCGATATCCCAGTCCCGCTTAAGCTTTCGTTGCCATACACGCCCCTTGGACCACGCCCGTCAAATAGAGCGCAGCGTCCGCGAGGTAGTTATCGGCGGCGATGTAGGTCGGCACCGACTGCGCGTAAGCGCGGCGGTATTGAGCGGCTAGCGTTGCGAAATCCTGCAATGGTCAGATTGCCGCTTCGCTCGCCCAGCTACTTGCAACTTGTCTGCCGACACTTCCATTTTGGGGACCACGGCGTCATTAATAGCGCGTTGATCAGGGGTCCAACTACTGGAGGGACTCAGAAGGCATTGAACGCCAATCGCGGTGTCGTTTGAAGTCATCCAACACCGTCGACCACTGCGCACACACTGGATTCGGGGCAGGAAGGAACGCTGCGGGTCTTCAGGATTGCCGAAAGGCGCCACCTGCGATGGGCGTTGGTGGTACAGCCATGATTGGTCCCCTCGCCGCTGCCGATTCGTAGCTTATGGCGGCGCAGATGCCGTTGAGTGCGTTGGATGCAGCGATGGCAGCGAGTGCCAGGTTGTCGTCGGTTGGACTGTAAGTGGCGATGCTATCGGCATAAGCGCGCGAGTAAGCGATGTTCTGTTCATACAGTTCGCGCATTACCCGATGAGGTGTGAGTTTGGCGAGCGGCACCATCTGGTCCGCCGCGTTGCGAAACGCTTGTCCGACCGCTTCGAACTGATCGCGTACCGCCGGTGCCCATGCCGAAGCTGGCACCGAAGGATCGCGCTTATCCCAGCCGTTTCTCTCGTGGCCTACGAGCGTATCGATGATCGGCCTCGTCGACGCGCAGGTCACGTCTTCGGTGATGATCGTCGCGGGGCCTTTGTCATTCGCACTCGCGACGTCAGGCGCAGGACCGGCCGTCGATGTCGGCGTAGGCGACTCGCCGACCGCCTGAGTCCTTGCCCACCACCAACACCGTGAGGACAACCGTCACCGCAATCACTGCAAGCAAGGCGATCCCGCCAAAGATCCACTTGCCCTTGCCGCCGCAGGCGAAGGGCCGGACGGAGGACCCCACGGATAGTTGGGCCCCCACTGCGGCACGTCACCGACAGGCTGGCCGCCCGTCGGCGGTTGCGGGCCCCACTGATTGGGCGGTGGAGGCACACTCATCGGCACACCTGCGCTTCGCGAATGCTCATGTCACAGAACGCTTTCCGGTCCGGATGTCGCCGGACGTGTCGGCGCCGGCTTGTGCGGCTGCTGCGGAACCTCCGGCGTCGGGCTGCTGCCCCGGTCGCTGGTGCCCGTTCCGCATTGCCCGGTCCCGCAGCACCATCTGTAGGACGCGTGCGGCTTCTCGTTGGCCGATTCGGCATGCTTGCTCGTCGGTGACCTCGCGATTGTTCCGACTCCGGATCGGTCTCTTCGCCTGTGCCGCCTGCTATTTGGCCGACTTGCTGCATCGCGCTCTGCACACCCTGCATGATTCCCTGCGGAATCGACGCCGCCATCCCCGCCAATTGCATTGGTATCTGAGCAGCTTGCTGCGCCATCTGCATCGGCATGCCCATCATCTGGCCGAGCTGACCGGCTTGGCCTGCGGGTGACGCCCCCGCGTTCGTCGACCCGACTCCAGCGGCGGCCACGCCGCCGGGCTCAGTCAAACCGCCCGCGCCCTGGATATGCTGACCGGCCGCCCCGTCGGTGTTTTGATACGAGGTTCTGGCCCCAGTCACGTTGGCTGAGAACCGCTCCTCGCGGGCAAGCGCCTCCGCGACACCCTCGGTGACCGCCGTTGCAATCTCGGGCGCAATAGTAGCCAGCATTACGCTCATCGGGTCAGCGCCCGGTGGAATCGCGGGCACCGGCGGCACCGTGACCTGTGCAGGATCCCAATTGAGGGCTTCTTCAGTCAGCCTGAGCTCTCCCGGCATCAGCAAGTTCCCCCTGCCAAGTCGCGCTCGATTGCTGGCCCCATCGCCCACTCCGGGGTCGAACGCCGGTCTGCACCGCGAACGCGCTCAAGCGACGCACGACGAGGAGTCGCTACAACAGCACCCAGCAACGTCTCTCCAGCATCCATCAGGCGTTCAGCATCAGCGTCGCGCCGGCTCTGTAAAGTCACACGGCCACCTTTAGGAACACCCGAACAGCGCCAATTCGCGAAGGTGCGATTCCCACGCGCAGATCCGGCATTCCCTCCAGAAGTCGTGCAGCAAATGCTACCCGAGCTGTCAGTACACCGACCCCGCCAATTTATCGTGCGGCGCGATAACTACATCGACGCGATCAGCCGCTTGACCCGTTCGTCTACCGACCGGAACGGGTCCTTGCACAACACGGTGCGCTGGGCCTGATCGTTGAGCTTGAGGTGCACCCAGTCGACGGTGAAGTCGCGGCCAGCCTCCTGCGCTGCGCTGATGAACTCGCCACGCAGCTTGGCCCGCGTGGTGGGGGGTGGTGACGGTGGTAAGTTGGTGAGAGGGGGGGGGTTGAGCTTGAGGTGCACCCAGTCGACGGTGAAGTCGCGACCGGCCTCCTGTGCGGCACTGATGAACTCGCCGCGCAGCTTCGCCCGGGTGGTCTGCGGCGGGGTGTTCACCGCGGCCTCGATGTCCTCGTCGGTGGTGATCCGGGCCGCCAGGCCCTTGCGTTGCAGCAGGTCAAAGACGCCGCGTCCGCGCTTGATGTCGTGGTATGCGAGGTCGAGCTGGCTGATCTTCGGGTCGGACAGCTCCATGTTGTAGCGGTCCTGGTAGCGCTGGAACAGCTTGCGCTTGATGACCCAGTCGATCTCGGTGTCGACCTTCGCGAAGTCCTGGCTCTCGACCGCGTCGAGCTGCCGTCCCCACAGGTCGACGACCTGCTCGATCTGCGAGTTCGGCTCCCGTGTCTGCAGGTACTCGACCGCGCGGGCGTAGTACTCCCGCTGAATGTCCAACGCGCTGGCCTGCCGCCCGCCCGCCAGCCGCACCGGGCGCCTGCCGGTCAGGTCGTGGCTGACCTCACGGATAGCGCGGATCGGGTTGTCCAGCGAGAAGTCGCGGAACGCCACCCCGGCCTCGATCATCTCCAGCACCAGCGACGCGGTGCCGACCTTGAGCATCGTGGTGGATTCGCACATGTTCGAGTCGCCGACGATGACGTGCAGCCTGCGGTACTTCTCCGCGTCAGCGTGCGGCTCGTCGCGGGTGTTGATGATCGGCCGCGACCGCGTCGTCGCAGACGACACGCCTTCCCAGATGTGCTCGGCGCGCTGACTCAGGCAGAACGTCGCAGCCTTCGGCGTCTGCAGCACCTTGCCCGCGCCGCAGATCAGCTGCCGGGTAACCAGGAATGGCAGCAGCACGTCGGAGATCCGGGAGAATTCGCCGGCCCGGACAATCAGATAGTTCTCGTGGCAGCCGTACGAGTTGCCCGCCGAGTCGGTGTTGTTTTTGAACAGATAGATGTCGCCGCCGATGCCCTCGTCGGCCAGCCGCTGCTCGGCGTCGATCAGCAGATCCTCGAGCACCCGCTCGCCAGCGCGGTCGTGGGTGACCAGCTGAGTCAGGTTGTCGCACTCGGCGGTGGCGTACTCCGGGTGGCTGCCTACGTCGAGATATAGCCGCGCACCGTTGCGCAAGAACACGTTGGAACTGCGGCCCCACGAGACCACCCGCCGGAAAAGATAGCGGGCAACCTCGTCGGGGCTCAGCCGGCGATGGCCGTGGAACGTGCAGGTGACACCGAATTCAGTCTCGATGCCCATGATTCGTCGCTGCACCTCATCGAGACTACTGGTTGCTGCCCGACCACGGCGGGCAAGCCGCGCCGGAAGGCCCGGTTGACAGTGTTTGGGGCATCCGTCACGGCCATCCCATGACCGCCCTGCGGCGCGGCATCGGGCTAATCCAATTGCTGACGAACTGCCTCCGGCACAGACCGTCAACGGTGCCGGGTCGCCCACTGCGCACATTCCGCCCATTGCAACCGCCGGACTGCTGACGCTTGCGGGCTGGGCGAGGCGCCCGACTGGGTCGTGATCGCAATGTTCGTCGTCCCCACAGGCGCCACCGGCATGTTGACGGGCGTCGCTGCTGCCACCGGCAAGGAGGTCGGCTGGCGCGGTTTTCTGGTTCCAGAGCTCGCCAAGGTGCTGACTTCACATTCGTGGCAGCGGCGACCGGCTTCGCGCACGCCTGGCTCCGGCTGAAACCGCCTGTGGATAACTTCTGCACGACGACTCACGAATCTGTCAGCATGAGGCATGGGGGGACGAACCGAAGTCGATTTGACACAACTGCGAACTGTGGCCGACCACGTCATGACGACGGCAGAGGCCATCGCTGAGATGCGTTGGCCTGGACTAGATCCCGATGACCTGCAAGGGTCAGCCGTCGGCCGTATCGCCGCGCCGGACCTCGCTGCGGCACGCCTCACCGACGACGTCGCCAACATGCGTGGTTGGGCCGTTGCAGCGCACGCCCTTGAACGCGCCGACCGTCGCAGCGGCGAGTTGTTCCGCCCACGGTGACGCGGCCGACTGTCTCGCAAGCCGAAGCGTGGCAGCCGGATTCACTAGTACGGCTGGCCGACGGATGGGACGATGCTGCTCGCCGTCTGACGGTGCATGTCGACTCCGTCATGCGGGAGATCCACGGCAGCAACGAGTTCTGGGTAGGCGCCGCGGCCGACGAGGCTCGAGACACCGCGCGAAGCATCGCAACCGTATGCGACGACGTGGCACGGTGCCTTGTCATCGCGTCGGTCGCGGCACGCGATGGCGCCGATCAGATCGCCTGCGCTCTCGCGTCGAACGGACACGGCTCGCCGAAGCGCGCGACGGCGGATTCGACATCACCGATGACGCGACGTTGTCGATTCGCGCTGGTCCCCTGGCACTGCTCGTCGCGCTGTCCGGTGGCGACCCCGCCGTCGCGCGCGACCGCTGACCATGCGGGCCGACGAGCTATCCAGGCGGATCACGGACGCGCTGAACCGACTCGGCGCCGCGGATTCCGACGCCGCCGCCGATATCTCCGAGGCCTTCGCGCCAAGGCCCATCCCACACGCTGCCGCGGCGGTGGCCGCCGGTGCGTAGCCCGTTCAGACGTCCGATGTCGTGGCGGGATGGCCGGCGATGAGCCAGGACCGGATCAGCGAACTGATCGCCGCCATGACCACAGCGCAACGCCAGCGACTGATCGCCGAATTGCCGCAGCAGGTGGGCTATACCGACGGTGTGCCCTGGGATATGCGCGTCGCTGCCAATCGCGTCAATATTGCCCAGGCGAGCGCCTTACCAACGATCCGGGGCGCGTGGCACTCTATCGCAGCCTGCTCGGTGAGATGGACGACCCGACGGGCAGCTGTCAGCGCGTCGACCGCAAATCCTCGCCTTCGATCCCGCACGTGCCTCGCTGGTGAAACTCAACGGCAACCTTTCGACCGCGAAGAGCGTGGCGGTGCTGGTCCCGGGGTTTGAACACCACCCTCGAGGGCTCGGCAGCCAACACAGCGACAACGCGCCGATTCGTCTCAGCCACTCGCGGCGACGTCGCAACCATCACCTACCTGGGAGGCCGATTCCCCCACGGCCGCAACGTCGCGGCGGCGCTCGTCGACGCAGCCAACCCTCGGTATGCACTGGACATGGCGCCGCGGCTGGTCGCTTTCAGCGAGGACGTCGACCGCACCGTCGACGAGACAGGGCGGCCCATCCCCGTCCCCTATATCGGCCATTTCGTGCGGCGGGTCGCTCGTCGGCACGGCCGAAGCGCTCGGCCTTACCGCGGACCGGACGCTTGTACGTGGCCGCCGCGGGCGCTGGCGTCGGTGTGGACGACTCCAGCGAATGGCACAACCGCAACCCGGATGTGCTGCGATTTTCCATGAGGGCGCCGGGAGACTTCATCGAGGCGGTGCAGGGCATCCCCGGAGGGCCACACGGAGCCGATCCCGACGAGATGAAAGGTGTAACCCGTTTAGCCACAGGCAATTCACGACGGGCGGTTGATGGCCGGCCCGCAGGCACACAGCGACATTCTCAATTGGCCGTCGGACACGTGGCGCAACATCCTGGCAGTCATCATCGGTGATTGCGAAACCTTGCACCAATCCGGCTGACATATGGCCAGAATGGCCCAATGTGGTCACGCAGCGCGCCCGTAGACGGGTTTCGGTTGGCCTTCGATCGCTTCGGAACGCGCGGCGCGCCTGCGGTCGTGCTGTTGCACGGATGGCCAGGCAATCGGCATGACTTTCGTCGGGTCGTCTCGATACTCGGCGGGGTCGCCGACATCATCGTTCCCGACTTGCGTGGTTTCGGCGGCTCGGACAAACACGAGGTGGCGGTGCGCCATTTCTACAGCGCCACCGCGCAAGCGAGCAGCGTCGTCGGGCTGATCAAGGAACTGGGGCTGACCGATGTCGTGATCGCCGGCTACGACGTCGGCAGCCGCGTCGCGCAGAGTGTCGCCCGGATGCATCCCGATTTGGTGCAGGCCCTTGTGCTCTCTCCCCGCTGCCGGGCGCCGGCGATCGCGTGCTCACAGCGCAGGCACAGAGCGAATTCTGGTATCAGGCCTTCCACCAGCTTCCGCTCGCCGCCGAGTTGATCGACGGCAATCCAGACGCCGTCCGGGAATACTTGCGGCACTTCTGGAGTCACTGGTCCGGCCCGAATTTCACCCTCCCCGACGTCGATCTGGACCGCCTGGTCGCCGACTATGCCCTTCCGGGGGCCTTCACCGCATCGATCGCCTGGTACCGCGCAGGCGCCGGAACTATCGCCCAGTCGCTTACCGAGCTACCGCCAGAGCGGGCAATCAAAATCCACGCCCCGACGGATGTGCTATGGCCACAACGTGATCCGCTGTTCCCACGGCAATGGGCCGATAGCTTGGAGCATTACTTCAGCGACGTGCGACTGCACGTCGGCGCCGGCGTTGGACACTTCACGCCGCTGGAGTGCGCGGATCAGTTCGCGGAGCTTGTCCTCATCCGCGCTCGACCCAGCCAAGGCGCCGGCTGATGGCGTCGCCCGCGGCGATGGTCTGCTTGGCGGCCTCCTCGAACTGCGCGGGACCCATCCGATAGGACGGTCCCGAAACACTGAGCGCCGCAATAACTTGCGCGTCGGCATCGTGTACCGGAGCGGCGACGGCATTCAGACCGACCTCCAACTCCTCAGTGACACAGGCCCATCCGCGCTCGCGGACGATCGCCAATTCCCGCTGCAGATCCGCGATCTTCACAACGGTGTTCTGCGTGAACGACTCGAGTACCGATGCCAGCCGGAACCGGACGTCGGCGGCATCCAGTCCCGCGAGTAGGACCTTGCCGCTCGACGTCGCATGCGCTGGACAGCTCTGGCCGACCCAAGTGCGCAGCGTGATCTCGGCTGGGCCGATCGCCTCGGCGATGTTGATGATCCTATCGGCGTCGAGGACCGCCAGGTTGGTGGTCTCGCCGACCTCGGCGGCAAGGCTGTCGCACACATCCTGGCTGAGCTTGACCAGGTCGAGATGTCCGCTGCTCGCCCGTGCCAGGCGAGCGATCGAGAAGCCCAGCCGATACTTCCCGCGGTCGGATACCTGCTCGACATATCCGCGTGACTCGAGCACCGCGATCAGTCGCGACACCGTCGACTTGTGTACCCCGAGTTCGGCGGCGATCTCCGTGACGCCTGCCTGTCCAAGCTTCGCCAGAATCTCAAGCACCAGCAGGGCACGGTCGACGGACTGTACCGCTGCTGCGGGCTTGTCGTCCTCCTCACGCGTGGCCATGGTTTGCTAAGCCTATACGCGCGGCACACCGAAATTGCCGACTCGCCGCCGCACCGCGGCGATCTCACGCAGCCCGTCACCGAGCAGGCTGCGGTTCAACGGCGACAACTCCGACATCGTGATCACGTCGCCGGCTGTGCGGCCTGCTGACATCTGCTCGACCTGGTGGGCCATCCTCAGCCGCTGCAGCATCACAAACACGTCGCACAGTGTTTCGGCGTCGCGTTCTCTGATTGCACCGGCCTGCGCGGCGGCGGACAGCCGGGTAGGTGTCGACGCCGACGCGAGATCGGCCGTCAAACCACCCCAACGCGCCAGGTTCACGATCGGCGTGACGGCGTGACTCTTCAGGTCAAACGTTCCGCCCCGGCGCGACAACACATCTCGCACAGATCGCGTTCGGACCTTGCCCGACAACGCCTCAAGCAGCTGCAGCCGCAATGCATTCGGATGTGCGTCGCGCATGCGCCGATAGGCCGAAGGGACGGTGTGCAGCGCCGCGTCACCCCACACGACACGTCCGTCGAGAAGCAGAGACGACAGGATCAGACCACGATCGCGCAGCGGATCATCGAGCCACCCTTGCGCGGCGGCGAACCACTCCGACTGCGAACGTGAGAACAACGGGCTCGACGCGACGGCGTTGTTGCGGTCCGACGGCAATCCGCAGCCGTCAAGAATCTCATGGTTGCGAGCCGCGATCGCTCGCAATTGTGCACTGGCCGACGATAATTCGTCTTTCCACGACAGTGCGCTGTCGACGTCGGACGACGGCATCGCTTCGCGGCGAGCGATGCTGCCCAGCGTCAACCATGCGAATCCACCTGCCGGGGCATCTTGCGCCTCGGCCAAAGCGAGCTCCAACGCCTTCCGCACCAAGCTGTCGATCACCACCGACAGGATCCCGCTTGTCGCCAACGCCTTCGTCCCGTTGCGGAACAGCTCACTGGCAAGTCCGGTCACCCGCTGGCCGACCTTCTGCAACTCAGTGGCGGTGGCGGCCAGACCGATCGACCGTCGCAACATGAAGCTCCGCCGTGCCGATGCCGCCAGCAGATCGGCGTCCTCGAGCACGCCGACGACCTCCCCGCGCGACGTCACGACCGGCATGTGCCGCAGCCCGCACTCGAGCATCTCCATCAGCACTGCGTCGGCCGTCAGGTCGGCGGTCACACTGCGCGCGGGTGCGCTCATCACCCGATGGATCGGCACATCGACCGCCAGGCCCGCGGCCACCACACGGGTCCGCAGGTCACGGTCGGTGAAGATGCCCAGACCGCCATCGGCCAACCGGATGAGCGCATATGACACGTGGTGCTGCGTCATCCGTACGACGGCGTCACGAACCGTGGTGTCGGGCGAGACGAGCAACACCTCGCCGTGCACCAGCTCGGCGACCGGCCTGCTATCGGTCGCGGGTGCGATCGTCGGTCGGTCGGCGGTGCCGAGATTCCACGCCGACGACGCCAAGAACGCCAACCCCGCAGGCTTGGAGAATTGCGCCCGCACCAAGGCCCCGGGCAACCGGACCAGAGTGGCCGGACCGATCGTGCTTGCCTCGAAATCCATTCCGCCGCCGGCCAACAGCGGCATATAGCCGAAAATTCCGCCGGACCCCACGGTGTCGATGGTGGTGGCGTCGCCGCTGTTGCGCAGCGCGACCTGTCCCGAGTGCACCATCCACACCTCGTCGGGCACCCGCGTCGCGTAGTCGGCGACCAAGGATCCTGCGGGAAATTCAACGACGACCGACCCGGCCGCCAGCTCCGCCAGTTCGTCGTCCGACATCGCCTGGAACGGCGTGTGCTCGCCCAGGAAGGCCCTGAGGTCAGATCTTTCTAATGAGGTCGGCACACTTCTCCGCCATCGTCATCACCGTGATGTTGGGGTTGACCGACGGTAGCTTGGGCATCGCCGACGCGTCCACCACCCGCAATCGAGACACCCCCTTCACCCGCAACTCCGAATCGAGCACCGACATCGGGTCGGTGACGGCCCCCATCCGCGCCGTAGCCGCTGGGTGGTACACGGTGTTGTGGCATTTGTGGATATAGTCGAGCAGCTCGTCGTCGGTGGTCGCGTCCGGTCCAGGCGCGAGTTCCGGCCCACCCAGTCGGCGAGCGGAGCCCGCTCGGCGATCTTGCGCGCGAGCCGAACACCGGTAAGCATGATGCGCTCGTCGTAGCCCTCGGGATCGGTGAAGTACCGCGGATCGACCCGCGGCCTGTCACGGAAATCACGCGACCGCAACCGCACCGTGCCCCGGGAGCGACCCTGCGTCACGTTGGGAGTCAGGCAGAACCCGTTGTCGGTCGTCGGGTAGCCGCGGCGCAACGTGTTCATGTCGAATGGCACGCTGCCGTAATGCATCATCAGGTCCGGCTGGGTGACGCCCGTCATCGACCGTGGTGAACAGTCCTATCTCCCACCACTGCGTCGACGTCTTGACCATCGGCCGGGATCGCCTCCCAGAACACCAGCCCTTCGACGTGATCGTCGAGATTCGACCCGACGCCGGGGGAATCGACCAGCACGTCGATGCCGAATTCCCGCAAATGCTCCGCAGGCCCGATCCCCGACAGCATCAACAACTTCGGAGTGTCGATGGCACCCGCTGTGACGATGACTTCACGTCGGGCGGACACTACGTCGTAGCCGGTCAAGTCGGGCCGCTGATAACGCACCCCTGCCGCGTTGAGCGATTCATCGAACAGAATCTCGGCGACCCACGAATTGGTGCGCACCTCAAGGTTCTTGCGACTGCCGAGGATCGGATGCAGGTACGCATGCGATGAGGACATCCGAGTGCCGTCTTCAGCCGCGTTGATCTGAAACCATCCTGCACCGGTTCGGACGGTCTCCCCTCGGTTGAACGCCACGGTGGGGAGTCCGACCTTCGCAGCCGCCTCGAGAACCGCCGCACCGCAAGGATCGTCGGGCGGCACATCGCGGAGCAACACCGTCTCGGTGAGCCGCTTGGTCAACGGCAGCACCTCGGCGGCGCTCCACCCGTCGGCACCCATCTGCACCCACTCGTCAAGGCATTCGGCGGGCGGCCAGAACGCGATGCACGAATTGTGCGATGAGCACCCACCCAATACCTTGGCCCGAGCGTGCCGCATGAACGAGTTGCCCCGCTCCTGCGGCTCGACGGGGTAATCCCAGTCGTAACCGGAGTCGAGCAGATGCATCCATTCCGACAGCACCAGGATGTTGTCGTCGCCGATATCGGAGGGCCCGGCCTCGATCAGACACACCGTCACGTCCGGGTCCTCGGACAGCCGTGCGGCCAATGCGCAGCCCGCCGTGCCACCGCCGGCGATTACATAGTCGAATGTTCCGGCGTCAGACATCACGCCTGCTCGAAAGGACTCTGCGCTCGGTCTTGGTGGCTGCCGCGTGGGACTCAAGGGTGCCAATGTGGTGGCGGCCCTTGATGAAGTACCACAGCAGACCGGAGCCGAGGATCACGCCGATGTAGACGAACGCGCCCCAGGTGTTGTACCACGGCTCGCCGTACACCGAGACACGAGGCCACGCGAGATTCAGGGCCATCAGCGCGCCCCACAGCACCGCGAAGATGTTGACCGGCAGGCCCCACTTGCCCATCGTGAAGTAGCCGCCCTCCTTGAGATCCTTTGGCGGCCACTGCCCTTGCAGGCGCTTCTTCAGCATCGGCCCCGTCACCATCAGGTACGCCAGGTAGATCATGATGATGGCGATCGACGTCAGCACGGTGAAGATCTTGGGCTGACCGATGTTGATCACCAGGATGATCGCGGCGATCAACCCGATCACGACGGCGGGGACGATCGGGGTCTGGGTCTTCGGATGAACCCGGGCGAGCTTCTCCCCGAACGGAAGTGCGTTGTCGCGGGCCATCGCGAAGGTCAGCCGGATGGCGGCGGTGTGCACGGCCAGCGTGCACACCGTGACAGCGACGACGATGCAGGTCAGGAAGATCCGTCCGAGCGGTCCCCACATCACCTGCTCGACGATGTACTGCAGGCCGCCGCTGCTCTCGCCGATCTTCGGATCCTCCAGGTTGGGCGCCGACATCACCGCGAACACGAGGATGCCCCCGCCGATCACGAAAGAGGCCAGGATGGCCCGCGCGATTGCCTTCGGTGCCGTGCGGCGTGGCTCGACCGTCTCTTCGCCCAATGAGCTCGCGGTGTCGAAGCCGTACATCACGTAGAGCGACGCCAGCGACGCGACGAGGAACGCTCCGAGGTAGCCCGCACTCTCGCCGGCACCGTAGCCGTTGGTGGAGAAGAAGATCTGCGGGCCGCGTTTTACGTTGAGGGCCAGGATGATCACGATCAGTATCGCCGCGATCAGCTCGATGAACACGCCCGCGCTGTTGATCATGGCCATCAGCCGCACGCCGAGAGCATTGACCACCGTCGTGAAGACAATGAGGATCGTGCCTAAAATGACGGCGTTGACAGCGAATGACGAACCGCTTCCGTCACCGACGATCTGGAACCCGCTCCACAGCCGCGGCAGGTTGAGCTGGTAGGCCAGCACCACCGCCGAGATCGTCACGATCGACGCCGTCAGCATCAGCCAGCCCGAGGACCAGCCGACAAGGCGGCTGCCCAACTTCTTCGACCAGTTGTAGACCGAGCCCGGCGACGGGATACTTCGCGGCCAGCTCCATGAAGCACAGCGCAACGGCCATCTGCCCGACGAACACCATCGGCCAGGACCACAGATACGCGGGACCGCCTGTGCCGAAGCCGAAGTAGAACAACTGGAACGTGCCGGTGAGGATCGAGATATAGCTGACACCGGCCGCGAAGCTGGCGAACTTGCCGATGCTTCGGTCGAGCGATTCCTTGTAGCCGAATTCCTCCATGCCGCTGTCGGCGTGCGGCTCCTTGACCACCATAATGATCGTCCTCTCTAGCCCTTGAACCAGCCGGCGGGTTGGGGTGCGGTGTTGTGCCAGATATGTTTGATCTCTTGATATTCCGCGAGTCCCGTCGGACCGAGCTCGCGTCCGTTGCCGGACTTGCCGAATCCGCCCCACTCCGCCGCCGCGGTGTAGTAGCCGAAGTCGTTGAGCCACACCGTGCCGTGCCGTAGCGCCCGCACCACACGTTCGCCCCGCGCCGGATCGGATGTCCGAACACCCGCCGCGAGACCGTATTCCGTGTCGTTGCCGAGTGCTATCGCCTCGGCCTCGGTGGTGAATCGTTCGACCGTCAGGATCGGCCCGAAGGTCTCCTCCTGGACGATTCGCATCGACCGGTCACATCGGTCGAAGATCGTTGGCAGGTAGAAGCTGCCCTTCGCCAGCGCCGGATCGCTGGGTCGTGCGCCCCCGGTAACAAGCTTCGCGCCTTCGGAAATGCCTTGCTGAACATGGGCTTCCACCTTGGCGCGGTGCTGCTCGGAAACCAGCGGCCCCGTCTCGCTGGCCGGATCCATACCGTCTCCGACGCGGATCTTCTCAGCGCGGGCCGCCAGTTCGGCGACGAAGTCATCGGCGATCTGCTCTTCGACGATCAGCCGGGTGCCTGCGGAGCACACCTGCCCCGAGTGCAGGAATACCCCGGTCAGCACGTGGTCGACGGCGCTGTCCCAATCCGCATCGGCAAACACGATATGCGGGTTCTTGCCGCCGAGTTCGACGGCGACCTTGGTGACGTGTTCGGCGGCGACCTTCGCGATGGTTCGGCCGGTGGCCAACCCGCCGGTGAACGAGATGAAGTCGACGTCCGGGTTGTCGGTCAGCGCCGCGCCGAGCACCGCACCGCTGCCCTGCACGAGGTTCACCACCGATGGTGGCACACCCGCCTCGTCGAGCAGGTGCGTGAACGCGATGGTGGTCAGCGGGGTGACCTCACTGGGCTTGGCGACCATCGTGCAGCCTGCGGCCAATGCGGGCGCGATCTTCCATGACATCTGCAGCAGCGGGTAATTCCACGGCGCGATGAGCACACAGACGCCAATGGGTTCGCGGACCACGCGGCTGATCACGGCGGGATCTCCGACGTCGACGAGCCGGTCGGATTCGACGCCTACCAGCCGGGAGTAATAGCGGAAAACCGATGTGACGTCGTCGATGTCGATCCGGCTCTCCACCAATGTCTTGCCGGTGTCCCGTGTTTCCAGCGACGCCAGATCCTCCTTGTCCCGCTGCAACAAGTCGGCGATCCGGTCAAGCAGCGCGGCCCGTTCGGCCACCGGGGTGGCGGGCCAGGCGCCGTCGTCGAACGCCTTGCGCGCGGCTGCGACGGCGGCACGCGCGTCATCGGAGGTGGCCTCGTCGACGACGGCGGCGACGCTGCCGTCGGCCGGGTTGATGATTTCGCGTGTGCCACCGTCGGACGCATGTCGCCACTGCCCGCCGATACAGAGATCGGGTTCACCGTTCATGGTTCATCCCCTCAGCTCCGAGTCGGGACACTACCCACTGGTGGAACTCCGCGATGTGGTGTTCGGCAGGAACGAGTACACCGCCGTTGCCGGTACGCCCGTGACGACATCGCAGGCTGCGTTCGCTCGCAGGCGTCGAAGTCCTGCTGGTTGACGCGATGGAACAACTCGACCGAGCGGGTCGACGTCGCGGCCCGTCGAGACGACGTCGGGGGTGTAGAGCCAATCGCATTCGACGACAGTGCGATCGGCCGACATCGGGTACATCCGGTGGAAGATGATGTGGTCGGGTACCAGGTTGATGAACACCGTCGGTTTGACCGTGATCGCGTAGTAGCGGCGGTCCTGTTCGGCAGTGATGCCCGGCAGCGTGCCGAAACCGGCGGAGCCGTCGACGGTGAACCCGGCTACGTCAGAACCGAATTCGGCGCCATGGCCCACGTAGTACTGCGCGGCGAGTCCCTTGGCGAACTCCGGCAGCACCTCGACGAGTTCGGGGTGGATCGACGCGCAGTGGTAGCACTCCATGAAGTTCTCGACGATGAGCTTCCAGTTCGCGGCCACGTCGTAGACGCTCGCGGTGGCCCACCTGCAGGTCCTCGATGCCGTAGCGGTCGATGACTGTCGGGTCGCCGAGCCGGTTCGTGACGTCGCCGATGACGCTGTCGGCGAAGGACGGCGGCTCGTCGGCCAGGCAAACCCACGCGTAGCCGAGCCATTCCGTCAGCGCCACCGGCGCAAGGCCGTAGCGGTACCGGTCGATGCCCGCCCCGTTCTCATCGGTCAGGCTGGCGATGTTGGGTGCGGCGACGAGCTTGCCGTCCAGCGCATAGGTCCACGCATGGTAGGGGCAGCGGATGTTGCGGCGCACCTCGCCTTCGGGCTCGGTGCACAACTGCGCGCCGCGGTGCCTGCAGACGTTGAGGAACGCGCGCAGCATCCCGTCGCGGCCGCGGACGACGAGCACGCTCTCGGAGCCGACCTGAATCTTGCGGAACTGCCCCGGGTTTGCGAGGTCGGCGCAGCGAACCGCGCAGAACCACATCGACTCCAAGATCTGGCTCTGCTCGGCGGCGAAGATCGATTCGCTGGTGTAGTACGCACCGCCGAGCGTGGCCAACAACGCCGAGGGCTGATCAGTGGTGGTCATGTGTTCACCAGCCGCCGCGGGTCGAACAATGCAATCGGGTGGTTCGTCGACCCGGTGGTCGCCAGGTCGGCGAGGATCTCACCGACGACGGGGACGAACTTGAAGCCGTGCCCCGAGAATCCGCACGCAACGGTCACATTCGCGCTGTCCGGGATGGCGCGCGATGACGAAGTGCTCGTCGGGGGTGTTGGAGTACATGCACGTCGCCGAGTGCAGGCACCGTCCGTCGAGCGCGGGCAGCAGTTCGGCGACGCGGTCGCGCATTTCGCGGACTTCGTTCTCGTGCACTGCGCGGTCGATGGTTTCCGGTGTGCAGACGACTCCCTTGCGGAAGAACGCGACCTTGACGCCGCCACGCGGCCCGTCGATGGCCGGGAACCCGTAGATCTGCATGCCGTTGCGCGTTCTCGTCGATGAAGATCGGATGGTCGACGTAACGGCGCGGTGCCGCCGATCGGGTCGAGCCAGTACAGCACCTGACGCTCGATCGTGATGGGAATGCCGAACTCGGCCAGCAGTTGCGGCGCCCACGCGCCTGGGCAGATGACGAGTTGCTCTGCGGTGTAGGTGTCGCGCGCGGTTCGGACGGTGACGCCGCCCGCCGTTTCGCCCCACTCGAGCACCTCTTCGCCGAACGACAGGGTGGCACCTGCCCGCTCCGCGAGGTCGATGTGCGCCTGCACCGTCATCTCCGGGCGGGCGAAGCCGGCCTTCGGTTCGTATACCGCCACGTCGCCTCGCTGCGGCGTGAAATTCGGGAAACGGGAGCGGACTTCGGTTGGCGTCAGCACCTCGTGCGGCAGGTCCCATTCCTGGCTGGCCCGCAGGCTGCCCGCCACGGTGAGGCAGTCCGGCGGTCCGATGAACAGCCCGCCCGTGATCCGGTAGACCTCACGGCCGGCATCGGTCGGCGAGCTTGTCCCACAACTCGTAGGCGCGCAGCAGCAGCGGCACATAGGCCGGGTCTTCGAAGTAGGACTGCCGGATGATGCGCGAGCCACCGTGGCTGGATCCCTTGTCGTGGGCGGGCGTGAACTTCTCCAGGCCAAGCACCCGCTGCCCGCGGGCGGCGAGGTGGTAGGCGGCCGCGCTGCCCATGCCGCCGAGCGCCGATGACAATGACGTCGTAACTCATTGTGCTACCTCTTGATCCGCGACATCTCGGGATCCACCACCGGTTCGGCGTGCACGACGGCGGTGAACCGGGTACCGCGGTAGTCGACGGTGACGGCGTCGCCGATCTGCGTCTGCGCGGGCAGCCAGGCGTAGGCGATCGTGCGCCCGATGGTGGCCGAATAGCCTGCGCTGGTGACATATCCGGCACAGCGCCCGTCGACGTAGACGGGCTCCTTGCCCAGCGCGACGGCGGCGGGGTCGTCGAACACGATGCTGCGCAGAATGTTCGGCGGCGCATCGCCAAGCGCCGCCTTGCCGACGAAGTCGGCCCCGTTGTTCTTGTCCATCTTCACCGCGAAGTCCAGGCCTGCCGCCGCGGGCTGGTGTTCGGCGGTCATGTCGGTCCCCCACAGCCGGTAGCCCTTTTCAATGCGCAGGCTGTTGAAGGCGATGCGTCCTGCGGCGATGACGCCGTGGGGCTGACCCGATTCGGAGAGCAGATCCCACAGCGCCGCACCGTATTCGGCGCTGGTGTAGATCTCCCAGCCGAGTTCGCCGACATAGGACACCCGCAGCATGGTGACAGGGATGGCGTCGAGGTAGGTCTGCTTGGCCCTGAAGTACTTGAACGCGTCGTGCGACAGGTCGTCGGGGCACAACGGCTGGACCATGTCGCGGGCGAGCGGCCCCCAGACGCCGACGCAACAGGTGCCGCCGGTGATGTCGCGCAACGTGACATCGTCGGGCAGGTGGCGGCTGAACCAGTCGAAGTCCATCGGCCCGTTGACGGCGACCTGGAAGGCGTTCGGGCCCAGCCTGGCGACGGTGATATCGCTTCGGATGCCGCCGGTTTCGTCGAGCAGCAGCGTGTAGGTCACCGAGCCGACGCTCTTGTCGACATTGTTGGTGGTCATCTGCTGCAGGAAGGCCGCGGCGCCGGGCGCCCGACACCTCGTAGCGGGTGAGCGGCGTCATGTCGTACATGGCCACCCGCTCCCGCGTCCAGTGCGCCTCCGCGATGGAGATGGGTGACCAGAACTGCGACGACCAGTCGTCGCGATCCTGGAACGGCCAGACCGTCGGCGGAAGTCGTTGCGCCAGTTCGGCGTTGGCCTCGAACCAGGCAGGCCGTTCCCAGCCGGCGCCCTCGAAGAAGTAGGCCCCGAGCTCCTTCTGCCGCTCGTAGAACGGGCTGGTCCGCAATCCGCGCAGCGCTGTGCGGAACTGGTTGGGGTGGATGATGTCGTAGACCTCGATGAAGGCCTGCGAGCTGGTCTGCATGATGAACTTCGGGCTGCGGGCGACGTCCTCGAAGCGGTAGAGGTCGCATTCGTGGACGTCGATCGACGGGGTGCCGTCGACGATCCACTCGGCGGTGGCCTTGGCAACACCTGCCGAATGCGTCACCCAAACCGCCTCGGCGACCCAGAACCCGGCTAGCTCACGATGCTCCCCCATGATGGAGAAGCCGTCAGGGGTGAACGAGAAGATGCCGTTGAACGCCTCTTCGACCTTCGAATCACCCAGTGCGGGAATGAGTTCCCGCGCTTCATGCCACGCAGGTGCGAAGTCTTCCTCGGTGAACGGCAACATCGACGGCATCGGCTCGCCGGCGGTGTCGGACATCAGCGTCGACATGTCGACGGGCATCGGCTTGTGGCTGTAGGACCCGATGCCCATGCGGTCGACGTGTTCGCGGAAGTACAGATCCTGGTCCTGGTGGCGCAGGATCGGCAACCCGGCTTCGGACAGTTCGGTGTTGCGTCCGACGAGGGCGCCGATCTGACCGGTCCGCGCGTACTGGTGGGCCATCGGCACCAGCGGGACGACGAGGCCGACCTGCTTGGCCAGCTGCGCACCCCAGAAGCCTGCCGCGCAGACCACGATGTCGGCTTCGATGACGCCGGCATTCGTATGTACGCCCGTCACGCGTCCGCCTGCCTCGACGATGCCGAGCACTTCGGTGTGCGGACGGAACGTCGCGCCCCGTGCGGTGGCCTGATCGCGCCTGCGCCTCGGCCGCGCGCACCGCCTTCGCCAGTCCGTCGGCGGGCGTGTGGAATCCGCCGAGGATGCAGTCGCGGTCCAGCAGCGGGTGCTTTTCGACGCATTCGGTCGCGGTGAGCAGGCGCCCGTCGATACCCCAGGCCTCGGCCCAGCCGGCCTTGCGGTGCAGATCGGCCCAGCGTTCCGGCGTGGTCGCGACCTCGAGTCCGCCCACCGCGTTGAATGCCCAGCCGTCGGGATGGCTCGAGGGCACCGAACTTTTCGACGGTGTAACGCGCGAACGCGCTCATGGTCTTCGACGGGTTGGTCTGGAAAACCAGACCGGGCGCGTGCGAGGTCGAGCCGCCGGTGGTGAACAGCGGTCCTCGGTCGAGGACAGTCACGTCGGTGTAGCCGCGTGCGGTCAGTTCATCCGCCAGTGAGGCACCGACGATGCCGGCACCGATCACGACAACCTTGGGCATGGGCGACCCCTTTAGGTGTTGCGTATTGCGCAACGTGTATTGCTGGACGCAACACATGATTCTCCGATGGGCGGCGTCACGTCAACAGGGACACGCAGAATTAACGACGCGACTAGCGAGCGCGCAGGCCGTCGAGCACGAAACCGAGATGGCGACGCCACACCGCATCGTCGCCGTTCGACATCGCAATGACCTTCGACATCGCCCCGATCATGGTGGCGAGGTCACTCTCGCCGAAGTCCCGTCGAAGCACGCCGGCCCCCCTGGCCCGGTCAACCACCGACGCCAAAACTCCCCCGGCGCGGCCGCATTCGGCGCCGACATCAACCGGACCAGCGGGCGTGCGAGCGATCGCGTCGTTCATCGAGCGGTTGCCGGCCTGAATGACGAACAGCCCTTCCATGAAGCCGACGAATCCGCGCCACGGATCGGGGTCGGCCAGGGCTTCCTCGGCGAGGCGGTCGACCTCGGCCACCCAGTCGGGCAGCACCGCATCGAGCAGCGCTCCGCGATTCGGGAAATGGTTGTACAGCGTGCCGATGCTGACGCCGGCCCGACGCGCGATCTCGTCGAGTGGCACGTCCACTCCTCGCGTGGCGAACAGGTCGGCAGCGGCCGTCATCAATTGTTGACGGTTCCGCAGAGCATCCGCCCGCAATGTCGCCACCGGGTAATTCTAGCTAAGTTGAGTATGACCTCAACTTCTGCTCCTGTGATTCTCGTCCTCGGCGCCGGCCTCGGCATGTCCGTTGCACACCGTTTCGGCAAGGAGGCTACAGGGTGGCGCTGGTCTCCCGCAGCGCCGACAGGCACGCCGACTACCTGAGCTCCCTCGCCGTCGCCGGTGTTGACGCGGCCGCGTTCACCGCCGACGCGGCCAACCCCGAAAGCCTGCGACACGCCGTCGAGGCCACCCGCGCTCGCTTCGGCCGCATCGACGTCGGCCATTACGGCCTGCCAGCGCCAAGGTCGTCGCGGGCGACATCACCGAGCTCGATGCTCCGGGCGCGGAGGCAGCCCTGCGCGGCGTGCTGCCGGCAGTCGAGGTCGCGTCGCTCCTGCTTCCCGAACTCACCGACCGTGGCTCCGGCGTACAGTCGTTCGCGGGCGGCCTCAGCAGCGTCGTGCCATCGAGTCCTTCTCGAAAACCCGGACCTCTTCGGGCGTTTCGCTGCCAACGCTGAATCCCGACGATCTCGCCGACACGGTGTGGCACCTCTACACAGGACGAACCGAGGCGGAAGCGGTGATCAACGCGCTGGCCGCATGATTGCGCGCGGCGTCGTCGACCGCACAGGAAGCCCGAACTTCGCCGCGACGCCTTCGCTGTATGCGACGTGATCCGGCGGTCGCCTGCCGAGATCGCCGAGCCCGACCGACGCGAGCAGGCCGTCATCGGAGAATTCGATCAGCTCGGTCCGGCGCAACGGCCAGACGGAATGTTCGTTGGGCAGGTACCACGTACGGCCCACGCGCACGAGATGTACGCCCCACCGTGCGGTCAGGAAATGCTCGAGAGGTCCGGACGTCAACGCATCGCCCACCTTCACCTCGACGAAACTCGACGGAGCGACTCCCCGCCTGCGCAACCTCGAGGCGTACGTGCGCCGGTCCCCCTGTTCCTGGTAACCCATTCGGGCCCACCGATACGGAACACCGAAAATCCACCTGCCAGCCGCGACCATATCGAGCCGGTTGGTGTCGAGGGACAGGAACACCACCCCTCGGCGGCCCATTCGGTCGACCGAATACAGCCTGATGTTCGTCTCGAGGAACGTGCCGAGGAAGGCGGGGCCGCGAGCGAAGCCAGTGTCGGTCATCTGAAACGGCACCATGCCAACGAAACTGCGGCCCTCGCAGATGTCGGGTTCGGTGTCCGGCGGATACAGGTGCGCGATGCTCGCCGGCTCGACGGCCCAATGCAGGAACGATAGCTTCAGCCAGCTTTGCCGCAGGGTCCGCGGCCAGGGCAGGATCGGTGCCTCAGGCGTCACCGGTTCCGCCACGACGACGACCTAGTCGCCGTCCGTCTTTTCTGAGCCCGAATCTTCAACAGGCAGAAGCGCTTCGAGCGCGGAGCCGGTGATCCGACGGAACGCCCGGCGCGGCCGGTTCGCGTCAAGGATGGCGACCTCCAGCGTCGACGGCCCGAGCGTGCGCGGCTCCGAACCGCCGTTGCCGCCGCCCGCCTTCAACGATTCGATGGCGATCCTGGCAGCCTCCGACAGGCCGGCGTTCTCGGTGTAGGACTCGTTCAGTTTCTCGGCGATCGGCTCGGTGGTGCCGCCCATCACCACGAAATGCGGCTCGTCGGCGATCGACCCGTCATACGTAATCCGGTACAGCTCAGGCGATTTGGTTTCACCGAAGTGGGCGACCTCCGCCACGCACAGCTCGACCTCGTAGGGTTTGGCCTGCTCGGTGAAGATCGTGCCAAGCGTCTGGGCGTACACATTGGCCAACTGCCGACCCGTCACATCGCGGCGGTCGTAGGCGTAGCCGCGGGTGTCGGCGAACTGAATGCCGCCGCGGCGTAGGTTGTCGAACTCATTGAACCGGCCGACGGCCGCGAATCCGACGCGGTCGTAGAGCTCGCTGACCTTCTGCAGTGACCGCGACGGGTTCTCGGCGACGAACAGCACACCGCCGGAGTACGCCAACGCCACCACACTGCGGCCGCGGGCGATGCCTTTGCGGGCGAGCTCCGAACGCTCGCGCATCGCCTGCTCGGGCGAGATGAAATATGGAAAGCTCACGAATCTCCCCGTGCATCAACCGACGGAGCGGAGGACGTTCTGAAAGTGTCTGCGCCCGAGACGACTTTCGATCACCTCGCGAGCGAACTCCGCGATGCGCTCCTCTGGCACCTCTTCGGCAGGCTCAGCTCCCAGAACCACGGCGGTCGGATAGATGCCGCGAACCAGGTCCGGGCCTCCGGTCGCGGAGTCGTCATCGGCCGCGTCGTACAGCGACTCCACGGCCACCCGCAGCGCCGAGTCCGCGTCGACCACTCGCGAATACAGCTTCTTGATCGACGACTTGGCGAAGATCGAGCCCGAGCCCACCGACTGGTAGCCCTCTTCCTCGATGTTCCAGCCGCCAGCAGCGTCGAACGAGACGATACGGCCCGCGGCCAGCGGATCCGGATCATCGAGGTCGTAGGCGGCCAGCAGTGGCAGTGCGACGAAGCCCTGCAGCGCCGCGCCGAGGTTTCCGCGCACCATGGTCGCGAGCCGGTTCACCTTGCCGCGGAAGGTCAGCGGCACGCCTTCTGTCTTCTCGTAGTGCTCGAGCTCGACGGCGTAGAGCCGGGCGAACTCCACGGCGATGGCCGCCGTCCCCGCGATCCCGGTCGCCGTGTAGTCGTCGGTGATGTACACCTTCTGCACGTCGCGGCCTGCGATCATATTGCCCTGCGTCGAGCGACGGTCACCGGCGATCAGCACGCCGCCTGGGAATTTCAGCGCGACGATCGTGGTGCCGTGAGGCAGAGCAGCGGAGGGCACAGGTCACCGGAACCCGACCTGTTGAAAGGGAGAAGTTCTGGCGCCTGACGGCGCAGCAGGTCAGAAAAGGAAGACAAGTCCACAGGGACGGAAGGGAGCTCCGGGAAGGGGTGACGGGAAGGCCAGCTGCTCGCGGTGCGGCCAGGTCACTGTCCACCCTTCTGGACGTACGCGCGGACGAAGTCTTCGGCGTTCTCCTCGAGAACATCGTCGATCTCGTCGAGCAGGTCGTCGGTCTCCTCGGTTAGTTTCTCGCGACGCTCTTGCCCGGCGGCCGTGCTGCCGGTGAGGTCATCGTCCTCGCCGCCACCACCGCCACGCTTGGTCTGCTCCTGAGCCATCGCTGCCTCCTGCGTATGTCATCAGCGGGTTCACAGCTGCCCGCTGGTTACTCCACACTACCGGTCAACGCCCGGATTGCCTGGGATAGCGCACTCAGGTCGTTAGCTGTTCCACCAGTTCGACGGCGCTATCCACAGAGTCCAGCAGGGCTCCGACATGCGCCTTGCTGCCGCGCAGTGGCTCCAGCGTTGGAATCCGGACGAGCGAATCGCCGCCCAGATCGAAGATCACCGAGTCCCAGCTGGCGGCGGCGATATCGGCACCGAACCGGCGCAGGCACTCGCCGCGGAAATACGCGCGGGTGTCCGTCGGCGGGTTGTCCACGGCGTCGATCACCTGCTGCTCGGTGACCAACCGCTTCATCGAACCGCGCGCGACCAGCCGGTTGTACAGGCCCTTGTCCAGCCGCACATCGGAGTACTGCAGGTCGACCAGGTGCAGCCGCGGCGCCGACCAGCCGAGGTTCTCCCGGTGGCGGAAACCCTCAAGCAGCCGCAGCTTCGCAGGCCAGTCCAGCAGTTCGGCGCACTCCATCGGGTCGCGCTCGAGAAGGTCGAGCACGTTCGCCCAGGTTTCGACGACGTGGGCGGCGCGTGGATCGGGATCGCGGCTGTCCACCAGCTTGGCCACCCGGTCCAGGTAAATCCGTTGCAGCGCAAGGGCGGTCAACTCGCGGCCGTCAGCCAATGCCACCGTGGCGCGCAGCGACGGGTCACGACTGATCACATGCACGGCGTGCACGGGCCGGGCCAACGCCAGGTCGGTGAGGTCCATGCCCTCTTCGATCAGATCAAGCACCAGCGCGGTGGCGCCCAGCTTGAGATACGTGGATGTCTCGGCGAGGTTCGCATCGCCGATGATGACGTGCAGCCTCCGGTACTTGTCGGCGTCGGCGTGCGGCTCGTCGCGGGTGTTGATGATGCCGCGCTTCAACGTCGTCTCAAGGCCGACCTCGACCTCGATGTAGTCGGAGCGCTGCGACAGCTGGAATCCGGGCTCATCGCCGGACGGGCCGACGCCGACGCGGCCGGAGCCGGTGATCACCTGGCGTGACACCAAGTGCGGCGTCAGACCCGCGATCACCGCGGAGAACGGCGTCTGACGCGACATCAGATAGTTCTCGTGCGACCCGTAGGACGCGCCCTTGCCGTCCACGTTGTTCTTGTAAAGCTGCAGTTTGGCAGCACCTGGGACGCTTGCGACGTGGCGCGCGGCGGCCTCCATGACCCGTTCTCCGGCCTTGTCCCAGATCACCGCGTCCATCGGGTCCGTGCACTCCGGCGCGGAGTACTCGGGGTGGGCGTGGTCGACGTACAAGCGGGCGCCGTTAGTGAGGATCATGTTGGCGGCACCGACCTCGTCGGCGTCCACCACCGGCGGTGGGCCCGCGGACCGGCTCAGATCGAACCCGCGAGCATCGCGAAGCGGCGACTCCACCTCGTAATCCCACCGGGTGCGCTTGGCCCGCTGGATGCCCGCCGCTGCCGCATACGCGAGCACCGCCTGCGTCGACGTCAGGATTGGATTCGCGGTCGGGTCGGACGGCGACGAGATGCCGTACTCGACCTCGGTCCCGATAATCCGTTGCATGTCCCAAGCCTAGGGGACGCCGCGCAGTAGCCTGCGACCGTGCCATCTGAGCGACAAGATGTTGCCGCGCCCCAGTTCGTGGCCGCGCTCGGTGCTGCCATGGCCGCAGCGAACTATCCCGTCACGATGGTGCGCGGAGTGATGGAACAGACCGCTCGCGCGTACGGCCTCGACCACGAGTTTCTGGCGCTTCCCAATTATGTGCAGGTCGTTAGCGCGTCCGGTGAGGGCATCTATATCGCGAACCCCGATTTCAATGTGCGCTACGACCAGTCCTTCCCGCTGGCCAAGTTGGTGGCGCGAGCGCCGTCAGGAACGGTCAGCCCCGAGGATGGCATGGCCGAGCTCGAGCGAATTCGTCACCTGGACAAGCGATTTCCGGTGTGGATCACAATTCTCGGCTATGCGGTGCAGAGCATCGGCCTGGCATTGATCCTGCAGCCGACACCGTGGAGTCTCTACGGTGCCGCGACCCTTGGTCTGCTCGTCGGCGGCCTGACCGTGATCGGTGCGTCGCAACGAGGCCATCGGCTACATGCTTCCAACCGTCTGCGCATTCCTGGTCGCGTTCATCGTGTTCAAGTTCGAGAACCGATGGCACGTCGGGACCGACAGCCTGCGCGCGCTCGCGGCGCCGCTGGCCACCTTTCTCCCCGGCGCCGCGATCACGCTCGCGGTCATCGAGCTGGCCACCAACCATGTGGTGTCGGGCGCCAGCAGGCTGGTGGCGGGGTTCATGCAGATCGCTCAGCTGGCCTTCGGCATCCTGATCGCGGCGCAGATCGCGGGCATCGCCGATGCCAACCTCGACACGACGCAGTTGAACCGGCTCGGCCCGTGGGCGCCGTTCATCGGGGTGCTGGTGTACGGACTCGGGATATGGCTGAACTTCGCTCCCCCGACGAAGTTCCTGCCGTGGATGGTGCTGATGCTGTACATCGCCTATGGCGGCCAGTGGGTCGGCAATGCGGTGCTCGGCAGCTATGCCAGCGGGTTCGGCGGCGGGCTTGGCGCTAATCCTGTTCGCGCTGGCGATATCGCACCGCCCCAACACACCGCCGACGATGTCGCTGGTGGTGCCGGGATTCTGGCTGTTGGTCCCCGGATCGCTGGGCTTCATGGGGGTCACCCAGCTACTGGGCACGCACAGCACCGCCGTGTTCACCGCCACCCTGATCTCGATGATGTCGATCGCCGTCGGCGTGCAGACCGGGCTGCTGGTCTGGCGGGCGGCCATCCAGCTGACGTCGTCACCGAACCGGCGGGCCTTCCATGATTAACGTCGCGCAGCGACGGGCCGCCGATGCGTGGTTCCTTGACCGAGGTCTCCCCGCGGTGCTGAGGCCCGGCGCCCTGGTTCGACGGCTATGGCCGCGCTCGGCGCCCGCGTTGGCCGGGTTCGCGGTCTTCATGGCCAACTCCGCACTGGTCGTCGCGATGACCGGCAAACACACGATCGACATCGACGGCCATCCGACCCGAACGGAATGGTTCATCCTGGCGCTGGTCGTGCTTGTGCTGCCTATTGCCGCGGTGGTCGGCTGGCTGGTTTCGCGCGTCTCGACGGTGCGTGGCCGCAGCGTCGCGGCGACGGTCGCGGTGAGCATCGCGATCGCTGGCGGCGTCCTCGGCGGCCCCAGCGCGCGGGTACTGGTGGACCTCATCTTCGAAGGCGTCGTATTCGCCGCGATCCTGACTCTGACCGCGTGCGGTGCAGGTTCGATCATGAGCTGGGCCGCTCAGATGACGATGTCCAACCTTGCCGCGGCCGGATCGTTGCTGACCCGCGCCCTCCCGCTGCTGTTGCTGACGTTTCTGGTCTTCTTCAACTCCCCCGTTTGGCTGATGGCGGCGACGATCTCGCGTCCGCGCCTGTGGCTGGCACTGCTGTTCCTCACCGCGATCGCTGCGGCCTTCGTGGTATCCGTCACCGCCGACCGGGTCAAGCCGATCATGGAGGCTGGCGACCCGGCAGACGACCACTCGGTTCGACTGGAAGGCACACCATTCGAGACGATGCCGGATCCCGCGAGTGTGCGAGCACTGAGCCGCACCGAACGGCTCAACGTCATGTTCGTGGTCGCCGCGTCGCAACTCAGCCAGATCTTCGTCATCGCGGCGATGGTCGGCCTGCTCTTCTTGATCCTCGGCCTTATCCTGCTGTCCCCCGAGTTGCTTGCCGCGTGGACGCGCAACGGCCGCAGTGACGGCACCTTTCTCGGAATGACTATCCCGGTGCCGGATTCGCTGATTCAGATCACGCTTTTTCTCGGTGCACTGACGTTCATGTACATCAGCTCAAGGACCGTCAGCGACGCCGATTACCGGACGCGGTTCTTCGACCCACTCATCGACGACCTGCGGCTCACATTGAGAGCCCGCAACCGTTACCGCGCCGCGGTAGCGAGCGCGTCACCGCAGTGACGCCAATAGCGTTGTGAGAGTCTGTGTCTCGCTTGCTGGGTCGGGTTTGCTGGCGCGCAACGCCTTCAGGACGCTGTCGATCTGACCGTCCAGGACGGTCCAGGACGCGGCGTCCATGGGCTGCAACGTCGGTTGGGCGTCGTCCCAGGCGGTTTCGAGGTCCTTGATCCGGGCAGTCGCGGCAGTTTGGTCGCCGGCCTGCACCTTGGCGAGCGAGTCCGCAGCGATGGTGCGGAAGTTCGAGACGTCGGCCGCCGGGAAATGTGCGGTCGGCGACTGCCCCGGTGCGAGCGTCGCGTTGGCGGACGCGCCGGACTCCTCTTCGCTTGCCAGGGTTGCGTGCGGCTGTCCGGCGGCCCCCACCAGCAGGGCACCCGTGGCGACGGCGACTACGGCGTAAAACGCGAGCATGATGCGCTCGCGAGCAGGACGCGTGGTCACCCGTGGCGTAGGGGTCAATTCGGGCTCTTCGATCACGTCGGTGCGGGTGCGCGTCAAGTAGATGACGGTCGCGAGGATCGCGGTAGAGGAAGATCACGCTGGTGAGCGCGACACCCAAACCGAGGCCCTGTTGATCCTTCGGAAAACCTAGCCAGTCACCGAGATTCGCACCCAGCGGGCGGGTCAGAATGTAAGCGAGCCAGAAGGACAGCACGGAGTTGGCGCCCAGCCGCCAGCCGATCACGACAGCGGCAATCAAGGCGGCAGGCAGCAGCACCGACGTACCGGGCCCCCAACCGGTGAGTTCAAGAGTCCAGTCACCGGCCGCTGTACCGAGGGCGAAAGTGACCAGCACTGCGAGCCAATAGAACAGCTCTCTCGGCAACGTGACGATGCTGTGGATCGACAGTGTCCGCTCGCGCGCCCACCACACGCCGAAGACAATGGCCAGAGCCACCGCGAAGACGCTCGTGCTCACTGCGAGCCGAACGCCGAGGCTATCCGTGAGGATGTCGGTGTAGAGCGTGCCGGTCACGCTGATCACAACGACAGTCAGCCAGTACACGAATGGCACGTACCTGTTGAGGCTCAGTTGCCACCCCAGTACGCCGGCGAGTAGGACCGTGAATATGAGGGCGGTGGGAATCAGACCGACACCCAACGTCATGTTGATCCAGTCGGCGAAGCTCTCACCCACGGTGGTGCACAGGATCTTGATGACCCAGAACCACACCGTGATCTCGGGCACCTTGCTCAGCATCACGCGGCCGACACTGGCGGCCTCAGTTCTCGATGTCTCGGTCACAGCACCCCACCGTAGGGAGAGTCAGCTGAGGCCCCGCTGAGAACGCTGTGTGGCACAACACGCAAACGTGGCGCGGCACGCGAAAGTCGGCACGCCATGCCCAAGCCTGGTGGTAGGGGCACGACGCGCCTACCTTTCCGCCGCTTCGAGCCCTCGTCGACGCGGATCAAAGCCAAACGCAGGCTGGCACATTCGCGCTTTTGAGACCACTGAGAAACGGCTAGCGCAGAAGCAGCCAGGCGAGGCTGGCGCCGCCGGCAACCACGCAGCAGATCGCAAACGGAGTCAGAGTGCGGGTTTCGAAGTAGCGAGTGACGTATTTCACAGAGAGGTACGCGCAGACAAAGGAGGCGGCGCTGCCTGCGAGCACCTGGCTGTGGATGCCGTGCGCGCCGGGCATCCGCGCGAGCCTCTCATCGACGTTGTCGGATGTCGGATCAGCGCTATGACTCGTCGAGCCCGCACTCACGCGGCACGGCGCGCCACTTCGCCGGCGTAGAGCACTGCGCCGTTAACAATGAGAAATGACGCGGCGGGTATCGGCCCGCCGAGAGTCGTTCGAAAGATGTGCTCGAGGGCCAGACCTGACAGCCCCACCGGAATCGTCGCCGGCACAATCAGCCAGGCCAATCGTTGCGCAGGTGTCTGAATCTCTCGGTGCCGCACCGACGAGATGAATCCGCCGACAATGCGCACCCAGTCGCGCCAGAAGAACGCCAGCAGTGCCGCCGCGGTCGCCACGTGTAGTCCCACGATGAAAGCTAGGTGAGGCGATTCGGGTGCAGAGACGTTCAGGTCAGTGGTCCAGGCTCGACACCCGTAAAAGTTCAGTGACGCCCTGGAATTCGCCAACGATCAGCGGCTCGGCGAAGGTCAACTTGTGCGCTCAAAGGACTCCGGTTCCCGCTGGCTCAGCCCGACGACTGCAGCCGGTAGCCAACGCCGCGGATGGTTTCGATGGTGTTCGTGCTAAACGGAGTATCAATCTTGCGACGCAAGTAACTCATGTACACCTCGATAATATTGGCAGGCCCTCCGTAGTGGGCGTCCCAGACGCTGCTGAGGATGTCGGTCTTGGTCACCACGGTGTCTTTGCGGTGCATCAAGAGCTCCAGCAGCCCAAATTCACGCCGGGTCAACGGGATCGGGACGCCGTCGCGTTCGACGACCATCCGGGCCGGGTCCAACGACAGGGTGCCAGCTGTCAACACTGTCGGCCGTTCGGGTGTCCCGCGCCGCAACAGTGCCCGCAACCTCGCCATCAGCACCCGAAACGAGAACGGTTTGGTCATGTAGTCATCGGCGCCCAACTCGAAGGCGTCGGTCTCGTCGAACTCCCCGTCTTTGGCGGTCAGCATCAACACCGGCGTCCAGTTCTGACCCGCCCGCATCTGCCGCAGGACCTCATAGCCGTTGAGTTTGGGCAGCATGATGTCCAACACGATCACGTCGAAGGTGTTCTCGGTCGCCTGAAACAGACCGTCGGCACCGTCGCCGGCGTTGACGACCACACATCCTTCGGCGCGCAGTCCCATCGCCAATGTGGCCGCCAACCGCGGCTCGTCCTCGACAACGAGAACTTTCATCGCCCACCGCCAGTGCCAGGGATATCCGATATGCCGCCACGACGACGGTCCGCCCGTCCGCCACCCTGACAGCTGCACGCTAAGAGGACGCTGAGACCGAATCAGGCTGGTGCTCGCTATGGCTCACTCGGCTGCCCAATTCGCGTGAGTGCCGACGGGTGCCACACGTCGCTTTTTTCGCCTACATCGGCAATGTGCGCGCACAGTGGTGAAAACCCACTGAGGAAAAAGGGTTTCGAGGAGTTCGTAGGGCGGCCCGGGCGCAGTATCGCAGGCGGGCCGGGTTTCTCAGTATTTCTTTAGCGAGCTGCTGTCACACTTCGGCCCTACTTCAGTACCGACCGAGATAGAGCAGCGTAGCTGCGTTCCGCTGAAGTAGCTGCGCGCCCGGTGGCGCGCACGATCCGACAGGAATCCGGCGCGAGTGACAGGCGACTCAACGCACCGACACGACAAGGAGTTTCTGTGAAGGCACGCATTCGAGTGCTGGTGGCGGCGCTGGCGGCCCTGGGGGCAGCAATCATTCCGGTGTCGACGGCGTACGCGGGTCTGGATAACGAGTTGAGCCTGGTCGACGGCCAGGATCGGACGCTGACGATCCAGCAGTGGGACACCTTCCTCAATGGTGTGTTCCCCCTGGACCGCAACCGGCTGACCCGTGAGTGGTTCCACTCGGGTAGCGCCGTGTACAACGTGGCCGGCGCGGGTGCCGATGCGTTCGCGGGCACCCTGGAGCTGGGTTACCAGATCGGTTTCCCCTGGACGTTGGGTGTGGGCATCAACTTCTCCTACACCACGCCCAACATCCTGATCGACGACGGCAACCTGGGCAACGCCTTCACCCAGTTCATTACCCCGAACCTGTTCCCGGGTGTGTCGATCACCGCTAACCTGGGCAACGGCCCGGGTATTCAGGAAGTGGCGACGTTCTCGGTCGACGTTTCGGGCCCACACGGCAAGGTGGCGGTCTCCAACGCCCATGGCACCGTGACCGGCGCGGCCGGTGGGGTGCTGCTGCGCCCATTCGCCCGGCTGATCTCCAAGGCCGGCGACAGCGTCACCACCTACGGCGAACCCTGGAACATGAACTAACCCCCGGGGGAAGGTGGTCGGCGCGTCACGTCCCGTATCCGTCTCGCTCATCGTTGACACGTGGCGAGGGCGGACTCCGCGGTGCAGCGTGGCGTGCCGACCCCGAAGCCTGGAAGGATTGCGCAGATGAAGGTCCTGGTGGTCGAAGACGAGCCGCGGCTGGCGTCGACGCTGGCGGCCGGGCTGCGCGCAGAAGGCTGCGTCGTCGTCACTGCCTCAGATGGCAACGACGGGCTTTGGCATGCGTCAGAGGACGAGTTCGACGTCATCGTGCTCGACATCATGCTGCCTGGGCTTAGCGGCTACGAGGTGCTGCGCCAGATGCGCGACAAAGACGTGTGGACACCGGTGATGATGCTTACCGCCAAGGACGGCGACTACGACCAAACCGACGCGTTCGACCTCGGCGCTGACGACTATCTGACCAAGCCGTTCTCGTTCATCGTGCTGGTGGCGCGCCTGCGCGCATTGGTTCGTCGCGGCGCGCCACAGCGTCCCGCGGTATTGACCGCAGGAAGTCTGTCACTGGATCCTTCACGCCGGGTGGTCGAGCGTGCCGATACGCTAATTCCGTTGACCCCCAGGGAATATGGGCTGCTCGAATACCTGATGCGAAACAAGGACACCGTGGTCAGCAAGACCGAGATTCTGCAGAACGTATGGGACGCGCATTACAACGGGCCCGACAACGTCGTCGAGGTGTATGTCGGGTATGTGCGCCGCAAGATCGATATCCCGTTCGGCACCAAAACAATTGAAACCATCCGGGGCGTTGGCTATAGGCTGGAGTCCGGTGCTTACGCCAACGGCAACTGAATCGTCATACGTGTGCCGCCACCCGGCCGATCGTTGACCGTCACGCTGCCACGGTGCGCCGCAACGATTTCGCGCACAATTGCCAGCCCGAGTCCGGCACCCCCTCCGGCGCGTGAACGATCCGGGTCCAGCCGAACGAAGCGATCGAACACTCGCTCCCGATCTGCTTCGGGGATGCCAGGACCGTCGTCGGTAACGCTGACTGTTGCGTCGCCGCCTCCGGATGCCACCGCGACATCGATCCTTGACGCCGCGTGCAGGGCGGCGTTTTCGAGCAGGTTGCGCAGTACCCGCGACAGCGCCCTGGCGTCCCCGACTAACCTGGTTGGGGTGAGCTCAGTATGAACGGCCAAAGACGTTTCACGCCTAAGCCTTTGCGCTTCATCAGCGGCGATATCGTCAAGATCGACGTCCTCCCGACGAACTACGAGACCTCGCTCATCAGCGCGGGCCAGCAACAGTAGATCGTCGACGAGCGCCTGCATGCGGTGCGCTTCCGGTATCAGCGTGCCTGCGGCGAGCTCCTCGTCGAGCAACTCGGGATGTGCGACGGCGACCTCCAATGCGGAGATGATCGTGGCGAGCGGGCTGCGCAGCTCATGCGAGGCGTCACCGACGAAACGCTGCTGCGCCGCATGCCCGGCTTCGATACGGGCGAGCATCTCATTCATGGTCTCGGCCAGTGCCGCTATCTCGTCGCGGCTTTCAGGCACCGGCACCCGTTCGGCAAGATCAGACGTGCTGATATCGGCGACCCGGGAGCGGATCGCATCGACCGATCGCATCGACCGTGCCACGAGCATGTAGGTGGCGCCGGCCGAGACGGCGATGACGATCGGTGCGGCGATCGGCGAGCGCGATGACGACGGTCTTCACCGCGGACACCACGACCTGGCTGCCCTCACCGACCAGCACGGTGTAGCGGGCGCCGTTAGGCGCCGACACGGTTTGAGCGCTGAACCGGATCCGGCCGAAGGGCGAAGCGTGCTCCACTATGCCGATGTGTAGGCCGTCGCCGATCTCGGAGACCGGGACCATTGGCGTGTGCCGGTGCCGAATCCGACTGCGCGACGACTCTGCCGTCCACGATGACCTGCACGGCAAGAATGCGCTCATCGGTGCGCAGCGCTTGCGGTTCCATTTGTGCCACACCGTCCGTTTGGACCTCAGCCGCCACATCGCTCACCCGAGCGGCAGCGGTGCTGTCGATGCCGGACAACATCGACCGATACAGCACCGCGGTGAGGCCTGCACCGGCCAAGGTCAGCGTGAAGAACACGACCGTGGCGGCGACGAACGCGGAACGCGCCGAGATGCCCCAGTTCCAGGGCCGCCACCACGTGCGGCTTAATCCAGCCATCGGTCTTCAGTCCACCACCGCCGGCCGATTTTCGCCATACCGGCGCGCTAAGCGGTCAGAGCCGCCGCAATCGCGCACCTGTCGGAGTCGGCCACGGGCTGTGAACCACCATGTCCAGGAAGAGGTTCGGCGTCCACGGGCCGCGACGCCCACCTCGAGATGGAGAAAGGCTTAGAGGTACTGACCCAGGTTCGACTCGGTATCGATAGCCCGCGGAGCACTCGACACTTGCCGGTGACCAGCGTGCGGATGTACACGATCCGCTCGCCCTTCTTGCCCGAAATCCGCGCCCAGTCATCGGGATTGGTGGTGTTGGGCAGGTCCTCGTTCTCGGCGAACTCGTCGACGATCGAGTCGAGCAGATGCTGGATGCGCAGACCGGGCTGACCGGTCTCCAGCACCGACTTGATCGCGTTCTTCTTCGCACGGTCGACGACGTTCTGGATCATCGCGCCGGAGTTGAAGTCCTTGAAGTACATGACTTCCTTGTCACCATTGGCATAGGTGACCTCCAGGAACCGGTTGTCGTCGATCTCGGCGTACATCCGGTCGACGACCTTCTCGATCATCGCCTTGATGCATGCCGTGCGGTCGCTGCCGAACTCGGCAAGGTCGTCGGCGTGGATCGGCAGGTCCTCGGTCAGGTACTTGCTGTAGATGTCCTGCGCCGCTTCGGCATCCGGCCGCTCGATCTTGATCTTGACGTCCAGGCGGCCAGGCCGCAGGATCGCCGGATCGATCATGTCCTCACGGTTGGAGGCACCGATCACGATGACGTTTTCCAAGCCCTCGACGCCGTCGATCTCCGACAGCAGCTGCGGGACGACCGTGGTCTCCACGTCGGATGACACGCCAGTGCCACGGGTGCGGAATATCGAGTCCATCTCGTCGAAGAACACGATCACCGGTGTGCCCTCCGACGCCTTCTCCCTCGCACGCTGGAAGATCAGCCGGATGTGACGCTCGGTTTCGCCGACGAACTTGTTAAGCAGTTCCGGACCCTTGATGTTGAGGAAGTAGCTCTTCGCTTCCCGCGCGTCGTCGCCACGAACCTCAGCCATCTTCTTGGCAAGCGAGTTGGCCACCGCCTTGGCGATCAGCGTCTTACCGCATCCGGGCGGGCCGTAGAGCAGCACACCCTTTGGCGGACGCAGCGAGTACTCCCGGTAAAGCTCCTTGTGCAGGAACGGCAGTTCGACGGCGTCGCGGATCTGCTCGATCTGCCGGCTCAGGCCGCCGATGTCGAGGTAGCTGACATCAGGCACCTCTTCGAGAACCAGGTCCTCGACCTCGGCCTTGGGGATGCGCTCGAACGCGTACCCGGCTTTGGTGTCGACCAGCAGGGAGTCGCCGGGCCGCAGTTTGCGGGGCCGCAGGTCGTCTTCGACTTCGTCGTCGTAGCGGTCGGGCAGATGATCGCCTGCCACCAACGGCTCGGCCAGCCAGACAATGCGCTCCTCGTCGGCGTGACCGACTACGAGCGCGCGATGACCGTCGGCCAGGATTTCGCGCAGCGTGGATATCTCGCCGACAGCCTCGAAGTTGCCCGCCTCGACGACGGTGAGCGCCTCGTTGAGGCGCACGGTCTGGCCCTGCTTGAGCGTCTTGGTGTCGATGTTCGGCGAGCACGTCAGGCGCATCTTGCGGCCGGAGGTGAACACGTCGACGGTGTCGTCCTCTTGCACGGAAAGAAGCACCCCGTAGCCGCTCGGCGGCTGACCCAGCCGGTCGACCTCCTCACGCAGCGCCAGCAACTGCTGCCGGGCCTCCTTGAGGGTTTCCATCAACTTCGCGTTACGGGAGGCAAGCGAGTCGATCCGCGCCTCTAGCTGGTGCACATCGCGTGCGCTGCGCAGTCCGCTTTGCGGGCCTACCGCGTTCTCCAGCTGCTCGCGCAGTAGTGCTGCCTCGCGACGCAGCTCCTCCAGCTCGGCGGCTTCATCGCTGGACATCCCGGAGTCGTGGGGTGTCCCGTACGCTTCAGAACGCTCTGACTCATTCATGTGGCGCCCCTTCCCGCACCGGGAGTTGGTGCAGTAACAACTTCAACGCTACCGGCGATTCAGCCTTTGTGTGCGGTGTAGGAATTCGACACACCAGCAACACTTGTTAACCTTTGTGGTGAGTTGGGCCGATCGAAAGGACAACCGTGACCCTGAAAACCCTCGTTACCGGCGTGGCAGCAGCCGCTCTGGTGGCCGGTGCGGCAGCTGGTGTGACTTCCGTTGCATCTCCCGCCGTGTCGTCCGCCCCGGCCGTGCAACCGGTCGTGTGGGACATTCCGATGCCGCAGGCACCGGCGCCAAATTTGCAGGGCCCGCTCCTGCAGACGCTGCAGGTGCTCGCCGGTAGCGGCTCGTTCAGCGGTAAGGCGTCCTACATCCAGGGCGGTATCGGCCGGATCGAAAGCATCGCTGCCGACCGGGCCTACAACAAGGCCGCGGCGGAGGGCAAGTTCCCGCTGACGTTCAACATCGCCAACATCGACTCCGAAGGTGGCGTGGCCAACGCCGACGTCACCGCGACGTCTGCACTCGGCACAAGCGCCACCCAGAATGTCCAGTTCGTGGCTGGCCCCAGCCCCACCGGTTGGCAGATTTCCAAGTCGTCAGCCTTGAACGTTGCTGTCGGTCAGCTGGCTGATCGACCGCGTGCGTCGCACGTTTGCCGCAGTCCTGGGCGCCGTCGCCATGGTGACGGCGCTGGGGCTGAGCGGCTGCGGTCACGCCACGACCTCGGCATCGAGCCCGACTCCCGTTCCTCTCACCAAGCCCCCCGACTGTTTCGCCGTCGCCGGCCGATAGCCGGGGCGCCATTGCCGTCAACCGACCGCGCTGGCCGACGTGATGGGCCGACTCGCCGACCCCGCCATCCCCGGTCCCGACAAGGTCGCTCTCGTGCAGAACGGCACGCCTGCAGATGCTGCGGCACTGGACAGGTTTGCAAAGGCACTCCACGACAGCGGGTACGCGCCGTTGACCTTCGACGCCACCGACCTGATGTGGGCGTCGGATCAACAGGGCAACGTCATCGCCAATGTCACCATGAAGCCCGGCGGACCGGCGGCGGCGGCCGACAAGACCTTGACGTTCCCGATGGAGTTCAGCCCGCAGGCCGACACCTGGCAGCTGACCCGTCAGACTGCGGACTTGCTGCTCCAGATGGGCGAGCAGCCGACGGCCAAACCAAGCTCCTGAGAACGCCGGCGTGTGGATCGGGTGGCTGGAGTTCGACCTACTCCTCGGTGATGTGCGCTCGCTGAAGCAGAAGCGCTCAGCCATCCGCCCACTTATCGCCGAGCTGCAACGCAGTATTCGCGGTGTCCGCGGCCGAAACCGGAGCCCAAGACTTACACCGCCGCGCCAACGTCGGGCTGGCGGTGGTGTCAGCCGATCGAGAGCACGTCGTCGACGTGCTGGACGCCGCAGAGCGCTTCGTGGCATCGCGTCCGGAGATCGAATTGCTTTCCACCCACAGAGGACTACGGCGCAGCAGCGACGACTAAACTCGACGGTCGAACCGACTAAACGCTGCCGCCCAGCTGACGCTTGCGCCGAAGCGGCGTCGGGGTGACGGCACCCGGCGCCAATTTGCGCACACTGATCAGAAAGGCCGTGTGCCCCCGCATCGTGTGTTGTGGGCGCACCGCGAGGCCGACGACGTGCCAACCGCGTTGGATGCTCTCCCAGGCGCGCGGCTCGGTCCAGCACTGCTGCTCGCGTAGCGCCTCCACTGTGCGCGACAGCTGCGTGACGGTGGCAACGTAGATCATCAGCACCCCACCGGCGACGAGCGCGTTGGCGACGGAGTCGAGAATCTCCCACGGCGCCAGCATGTCGAGCACAACGCGGTCCACCTCCGGGCCTGCGTAGTCCGCGACGTCGGCAGATGACCAGCTCCCAGTTGGCCGGGTGCTCACCGAAGAATGTCGCGACATTGCGGGCGGCATGCTCGGCGTGATCCTCGCGCACGTCATAGGACGTCACCCGGCCCTCGGGCCCGACGGCGCGCAGCAGCGAGCACGTCAGCGCCCCGGAACCGGCGCCGGCCTCGAGCACCCGAGCGCCGGGGAAGATGTCACCCTCGTGCACGATCTGGGCGGCGTCCTTGGGGTAGACGACCTGTGCACCGCGCGGCATCGACATCACGTAGTCGACGAGCAGCGGCCTCAGCACGAGGAACTGATCGCCACTGGTCGACTTCACGACACTGCCCTCCGGCAGCCCGATGACGGCATCGAGCGAGATGATTCCGCGATGGGTGTGGAACTCCCCGCCTGGCGCCAGCAGCATCGTGTAGTGCCTGCCCTTCGCGTCGGTGAGCTGCACGCGATCACCGGCTTCGAATGGACCCGTCCTTGGCACAGCTGATCAGCCTGCCAGCAGACGCGCCGGGACGGGTGCTCGGGGTTGTCGGATGCGCGGTCATACGTCTGGCTTCATGAGTGACGAGTCGGCCCCGCAGGTGCGGCGCCCAGCGTTGTCTCCGTCGCGGGCCAGCGACTTCAAGCAGTGCCCACTGCTGTACAGGTTCCGCGCTATCGACCGGCTGCCGGAACCATCCTCGACGGCCCAGGTACGCGGTTCGGTGGTCCATGCCGCCCTTGAGCAGCTGTATGCGCTGCCCGCCGCCGAACGTGGCCCCGACACCGCGATGACGCTCGTCGACCCCGCGTGGGAGCGGATTGTCGCGGTTCAGCCTGAGCTGGCCGCAGAGTTCGAGCCGGCGCTGCGCGCCGAGCTGCTCGAGGAGGCCAAGGCGCTGCTGTCGGGCTACTACCGGCTGGAGGACCCCACCCGATTCGACCCGGAGAGCTGCGAGCAGCGAGTCGAGGTCGAGCTCGAGGACGGCACGCTGCTGCGCGGCTTCGTCGACCGCATCGACGTGGCGCCCACCGGCGAGCTGCGGGTGGTCGACTACAAGACCGGAAGGGCGCCGCCCGAGGCGCGGGCGCTGGCCGAGTTCAAGGCCATGTTCCAGATGAAGTTCTATGCTGTCGCACTGCTGCGCTCTCGGGGTGTGCTGCCCGCGCGGCTGCGGCTCCTGTACCTGTCGGACGGTCAGGTGCTCGACTACACGCCCGATCTCGACGAGCTGTTGCGGTTCGAGAAGACCTTGATGGCGATCTGGCGGGCCATCCAATCCGCTGGCGCCACAGGCGATTTCAGGCCGCATCCGTCGCGGATGTGCGACTGGTGCGCCCACCACTCCCACTGCCCTGTGTTCGGTGGCACTCCCCCGCCGTACCCCGGTTGGCCACAGGCGCCCGACGAGGGTGACGATGACACGGTGCTGCACACCTCGGAGCCCGCTGCGTGATCGATTGTTTCTACCGTCGGCTCCCCGCCGAGGGTGAATTTCAACTGTTCGAATCCACCGACGGCACCCGCAGCAACTGGGACCCCGAAATCCAGCACGGCTCACCCCCGCTCGCGTTGATGACCAAGCTCATCGAGGAGCTGGCCGCGGATTCCGGGTTACGGGTCGGGCGGCTGACGCTGGACATCCTCGGCGCGATCCCAGTCACGCCGGTGCGGGTTCGGGCATGGGTGGAGCGCCCCGGATCGCGCATCTCCCTTATGGCCGCCGAGATGTCGGCCCAGCGTCCCGACGACACCGAGCGGGCGGTCGCCCGCGTCACGGCGTGGCTGCTGGCGACTAGCGACACCACGGATGCGGCGACGGACCGCTATCCGCCACTCGTCGAAGGCGAGGCAGCCCCCGTGCCGCACAGATGGGTGGGCGCCAAGGGTTACCTCAAGACGGTGAGCTGGCGAAAACAACACATCGCCGATGGCGAGTCGAACGTGGCGTGGCTCAGCCCCATGGTGCCTCTTGTGGACTCCGAGGCGATGACGGACCTGCAGCGGCTGGCGATGGTTGCCGACTCGTCCAACGGCGTCGGGATGGCACTTGACCCCGAGAAGTTCGTGTTCATGAACACCGACACCGCCGTACACCTGCACCGGTTACCCAGCGGCAACGATTTCGCGCTGCGCGCCCGCGGGTCGTTCGGCCCCGACGGCATCGGTGTGACAACCGCGGAAGTCTTTGACCGCCAAGGATTCATCGGCGTCGTGGCGCAGACGCTGCTTCTCCAGCGGCGAACCTAAAGAGTTGGCCCCTGTCGCCCTAGGAACAGTGCGGCCGGCAGTGAGAATGACCTCAACCGCCTCGGCTTCTGGCTCGGCGCGGCTGCACAGACCGACGTGGACGCCAATGCCGACCAGATGCACCCTTCCGATGTGCAGACGTGCCGCCACCTCGGCTTCCGAGTCGCCACCGTAACACGGCAGCTCAACATCGGCCGGGCCGCTAGTCCAGCGGTTTCAACTCCTCCAGCATCGTCGGCACCAGCTCGCTGACCGTCGGGTGGATGTGCACGGTGTGCGTCAGCGTCGTATAGGGAGCACCAGCGGACATCACGTCAAGGATGGAGTGGATCACCTCGTCGCCGCCAACGCCGAGGATGGCGGCGCCGAGGATCATTCCGTTCTCGGCATCGACGACGACCTTCATAAACCCTTGTGTCTCACCCTTTTCCACCGCACGCCCGACCCTGGTCATTGGGCGAAATCCAACCAGCGCCTTGCGGCCGGACTTGCGAACCTCGTCGACAGTCTTGCCTGCGCGGCCCAGCGGCGGGTCGATGTACAACGCGTAGGTCGGGATCCGGTCGCTGACCTTCCTCGGCTCGTTGTCGAGCAGGTTGGCCGCCACGATCTCGAAGTCGTTGTACGACGTGTGGGTGAACGCGCCGCGGCCGTTGCAGTCGCCCATCGCCCAGATGTGCTCGACATTGGTGCGCAGCTGGTCGTCGACGACGATGAAGCCGCGGCCGTCAGTCTCGACACCGCCCTTGTCCAGACCTAGGTCGTCGGTGTTGGGCTGACGGCCCACCGCCATCAGCAGATGAGTGCCGGTGATCGGATCGGCGCCCTCGGTCGGCATGACTTGGAATCCGTTGTCGCGCTTGATGAATTGAATGGCCGTGGCGTCGACCACCACTCTTATGTCTTCGGCCTCCAGAATCTCTTTGATCGCGGCGGAGACGTCCTCGTCCTCGCGCGGGGTCAGTCGCGGGCCCCTTTCGATCACCGTGACCCGGGCGCCAAACCGGCGGTACATCTGCGCGAACTCAAGGGCGATGTAGCTACCGCCGATGATGACGAGATGCTCTGGCACGGTGTCGAGTTCGAGTATCCCCACGTTCGTCATGTAGTCGATGTCCGACAGTCCGGGCATATCCGGCGCCACCGCACGCCCGCCGACGTTGAGGAAAATCTTGTCGGCCTCCAGCACCCGCTCCTCGACGCGAATGGTGTGCGGACTTTCGAAACGGGCATGGCCGCGGATGTAGGTACAGCCCTCCGTATTCTCCAACAACGACTCGAGCCCACGGCGGTCGTCCCCGGAGACCTTGTCCTTGCGCGCTTTGACTTTCGGCATGTCGACGGTGATGTCGCCCGTGCCGATGCCGTAGTCGGCGCCGCGACGGGCCAGGTGTGCGGCATGTGCGCTTGCCACAAGGGTTTTGGTGGGGATGCAGCCGTAGTTCACGCACGTGCCGCCCGCCAGCTTGCGTTCGATGACCGCCACAGTCAGACCGGCGTCTGTCAACCGTGGCTGCCAGCGGCGGCCCGGCCTGGCCCGCGCCGATGATGATCGCGTCGAACTTCTCTGCCATGAAAGGTAGTTCGAGACGAGACTGACGAGGAATGCCACCAGGAATCCACCGCCGACGGCGATGACGTCTTCCAGGAATGCGCCGGGCCGGTCCTTTCCGCCGTTGGCCGCGGTCAGACGCTGCCGGGCCGCTGCACCGCCGACTGTTCCAAGCACGGCACCGACGATTCCCGCGCCAGTAGCGGTGAAGGTGTGGAAGAAGGCGCTGCCGATCACCGCACCCGCGAACGCGCCCATGATGAGCCGGGTGAGGAACTGCGGCGCCGTCTTGCGGCTCGGCGTCTTCGGGCAACTGATCGGTTACCAACTCGACCAGCAGGAAGATGGTCAGAACGGTGACAGTGATGGGATGGGCCACCCACTCCGACCACTTCCCGTGAACGTCGATCCAGCCCAGGTAAGCGCCCCAAGCCACCACCGCCGGAGCCGTCAATGCGCGCAGACCGGCGATCACACCGATCAGCAGAGCCAGCACGATAACGAGGACCTGCGTCATGACGACCTCCCGACCGGTGAAAACGACATCCGGACGCTAACACGCACCGCGCCAATGATCCGGCCGAATCAGAAGCGGCAGAACCGGATGTCAGATGCCAGGATCGCCTTGGCGCCGATCGCTACGAGTTCGTCCATGATGGCGTTGACATCTCGACGCGGAACCAGCGCGCGCACTGCGACCCACGCCGGATCGGCCAGTGGGGCGATGGTCGGTGATTCGAGGCCTGGCGTGACCGCAGTGGCGTCATCGAGCAAACTGCGAGGGCAATCGTAGTCCAGCATCAGATACTGCTGGCCAAACACCACACCCTGCACCCGACCCACGAGCTGATCACGCGCGGAGGCGTTCTCGTCGCCGCCGTTGTCGCGTTCGATGAGCACGGCCTCAGAGTCGCAGAGCGAATCGGCGAACGGCACCAGGTCGTGCAATCCGAGGGTGCGACCAGAGCCGACCACGTCGGCGATCGCGTCGGCAACTCCGAGCTGAACCGAAATCTCGACGGCGCCATCGAGTCGAATCACCGTCGCCTCAATTCCCCGCGTCGCCAAGTCTTTTCGCACCAGATTGGGGAAGGCGGTTGCGATCCGCTTACCCGCCAGGTCCTCGACGCGCCATTGCCGCCCGTCAGGCGCGGCGTAGCGGAAGGTCGACGATCCGAATCCGAGTGCTAGCCGCTCGCGGACGGGCGCATCGGACTCGGCGGCCAGATCGCGGCCGGTGATGCCCAAGTCGAGCTGTCCCGACCCGACGTAGATGGCGATGTCCTTGGGCCGCAGAAAGAAGAATTCGACGTTGTTGCCCGGATCGATGACCGTCAGATCCTTGGGGTCGGTGCGTCGCCGGTATCCGGCCTCCGACAGGATTTCGGCGGCGGGTTCGGACAGCGTGCCCTTGTTGGGCACGGCGACCCTGAGGTTTCCGTTCATAGCTTCGCGTAGACGTCGTCGAGGGTCAGGCCGCGGGAGATCATCAGCACCTGCGTCCAGTACAGCAACTGGCTGATCTCACCTGCCAGCGCCTCGTCGCTCTCGTGCTCGGCGGCCAGCCACACTTCGCCTGCCTCTTCGAGAACCTTCTTGCCCAGCCCGTGCACACCGCCGTCGAGCGCGGCGACGGTGCCGCTGCCCGCAGGCCGGGTGCGCGCTTTATCGCTCAGTTCGGCGAACAAGCCATCGAAGGTCTTCACGGCGAGAAATTCTCCCATGGTGCGCAAAACTACTGCGATCGGCCGCGCGGCCGCCAACGGATAATGCTGGGGTGACGGGTCCGCTCCGCCACGACGCCGATTGGTCAGCCTTTACCTTTCCTTGGATGGGCAACTGGCGAAATCTCGCTGATTACGCCATCAGCGCTGCGCTGGCCTAACCAGAATCGGTGACGTACCGGCAGTCGACTGACACCTTCGCGATAGAACGCGCCATCTACCCAGTAAATGCAAAGGGCGAGATCACCGGCCCCTCGACATGGAGGGTGCACGTCGTCGTCTCCGCAAGCGACGGCAAGATCATTACTGCCTATCCAACGAGCACGAAGTGAGGTTCGGACATGACCAGTGACCTTCGGACTTACCCAGGACATCGGGCCCGGCATCCCGGGGTTCCCTCCCGCTGCACCGCAATGACGGCCTGACGGACTCAATGCGCCGCGGGCAGATGGCTCGTTTCGCCGTGCATGTCCTCGAGGTGCTTGCCCTTGGTCTCCTGGACCCAGCGCCAGACGAACAGGAACGACAGCACCGCGCAGACGGCATAGAACCCGTAGGCCAGGGACAGCGAGAGCTCGCCCAGCTTGGGGAAGGTCGCTGTGATCAAGCAGTTGGCTATCCACTGTGCGGCAGCGGCCAGGCCGAGCGCGGCGGCGCGGATGCGGTTCGGGAACATCTCACCCAGCAGCACCCACACCACTGGGCCCCACGACATTCCGAACGCCACCACGAACAGGTTCGCGGCGATCAATGCGATCGGTCCGGCCGCGCCCGCCAAATGCGGCTGGCCGTCGACTAGCGGAGCAGTACCGAAGATGATCGCCATCGTGCCCAGAGTTACGGCCATTCCGGTCGAGCCGATCAGCAACAGCGGCTTTCGCCCGACCTTGTCGATCAACGCAATCGCGATGAGCGTCGTGGCGATATTCGTCACCGAGGTGATCACGGTGATGACGAACGACTGGCTCTCATCGAATCCGACGGCCTGCCACAACACGTTGGAGTAGTAGAAGATGACGTTGATGCCGACGAACTGTTGGAAGACCGAGAGTCCGACGCCCACCCAGACGATTCCGTAGAGTCCGCCGGTCGGCTTGCGCAGATCCGACCACGAAGGCGGCTTCTCGGACTTGAGTGATTCCTGGATGCGGGTGATGGTCAGCTCCAGATTCTTCTCGCCCAGCAACTTGTCAGCACCTTGCGGGCCTCCGGAATCCGGAATGTCGCAACGAGATAGCGCGGCGATTCGGGAATCGTGAAGGCCAGCCCGCCGTATAGCAGGGCAGGCACCGCCATGATGATGAACATCCACCGCCAGGCCTCCGCGCCCAGCCAAAGCTCCTCGCGCGACCCGCCGGCCAGGTGCGCCAGCAGGGCGTCGACGCCGAGTGATACGAAGATGCCGGTCACGATTGCCAGCTGCTGCAGAGAGCCAAGCCGACCACGGATACGCGGCGGGGACGTTTCTGCGATGTAGGCGGGCGCGATGACCGATGCCACACCGACGCCGATGCCGCCGACGACCCGGAACAAGCCGAATATCCAGATATCAGGCGCCAGACCGGTGCCGAACGCACTGACCAGGAACAGCAGCGCGGCGAGTTTCATGACAGCGAGGCGGCCGATTTTGTCCGCCAGCCGTCCGGCGACCACCGCACCGAGCGCCGCGCCGATCAGCGCCGCTGCGACCGCGACACCGGTCACGAATTTGCTGATCTGGAAGTGGTCTTCAACCGCCGCCACAGCGCCATTGATGACCGCGCTGTCGTACCCGAACAAGAGACCGCCGAGCGCCGCAACGGACGCAATCCGGACGACACGTCCGCTGTGTTCGGATTCCTCGTAGTCCAAATCTGACGCAGAATCTCCGACGGGTCCGTGTGTCATGAGACGCCCTTCCGCAGCATTGCGTGATGGAAGTCACATTCAATCACTTACGCCCTCGTCAGGCGGTGCGTTCCCCAAACTCGGAACTGAGTTCGCCGAATACCCGTCGCAGATCCGCGACACCGACACCGGCCAGCGACGAGATGTGCCTGCGCCGCGTGACCACAGGGCACTGCTACATCGTTGGGTACCACCAAGACCGGGCATCCGGCGCCCTCCGCCGCGGCCGTGCCGGTGACGGAGTCCTCAATGGCCAGGCAGTTTTCCGGCGACAGATCGAGCAACTTCGCGGCCCGTTGATAGGCGTCGGGCGCGGGTTTGCCACGCGGCACTTCATCTCCGCATACGGTCGCCGAAAAGTAGTGGCGCCCAATGCTGTTCAATGCCCGGTCGGTGAGCGTGCGCTGGGTGTTGGTAACCAGCGCCATCGGAGTCCCTTCGGCGGCAAGCGCTTCCAGCAGCTCCCGGGCGCCGTCACACCACGGCAGGCCACCATCAAACAGTTGGGCGGTGTAGTCGTGCAGCCAACGGTCGGATTCGGCCATCGCCTGTGGGTCCTGCTCGAGTGCCAGGTCGGTGTAGACGGTCCGGATGGTGTCCTGCGCGGAGCCGCCCACCATCGACAACCGAACCTCCGGGGTCAGCCGGCCGCCGTGGTGCTCGTAGAGCGCCGCCAGCGAGATATCCCAGAGCTTTTCGGAGTCGACGAGGGTGCCATCCATGTCGAACAGCACCGCTTCCATGCCACCGATTCTGTCATGCGCTACCGGGCGGTGAAAATCGCGACCCTGCACCACACCCTCCGAAGACTTCCCGGTCGCCCTCTCTTCTGGGACGCTGCGATCTTGATGGGTCTGCTCGTGTCTTACCGACTCGTGTGGAAGCCATTGAGTGGCTATGCAATCGGCTGCTGGCGCGGGAATGTGAACCGGAGTCGTTCGGGTGCATCGTGTTTCGGCTCGGTGAGCACAACGACGTCGGAGCGGACCCGAGCGTAGGGCTCAGTCCTCCGGGTTGTAGCCGAGGTTGGGGCCGAGCCAACGCTCGGCCTCCTGCAAGGTCCAGCCCTTGCGCTTCGCGTAGTCGGCGACCTGGTCCTGGGCCATCCGGCCGACCACGAAGTACTGCGACTGCGGGTGCGAGAAGTACCAGCCGCTGACGGCGGCACCGGGCCACATCGCCATCGACTCGGTCAGCTCGATGCCGGTCCGCTCCTGGACGTCCATCAACTCCCAGAGCGTCGCCTTCTCGGTGTGCTCCGGGCAGGCCGGGTAGCCGGGGGCAGGGCGGATTCCCACGTACTTCTCACCGATGAGCGCTTCGTTGTCCAGCTGCTCGTCAGGCTGGAATCCCCAGAACTCCTTGCGGACCCGTTGGTGCATCCGTTCGGCGAACGCCTCTGCCAGCCGGTCGGCGATCGACTCCAGCAGGATCGCGCTGTAATCGTCGTTGGCTGCCTTGAACTCGGCGATCTTGTCCTGGCTGCCGAGCCCCGTGGTGACGGCGAAGGCGCCGACGTAGTCAGCCAGACCGGTGTCCTTGGGCGCGATGTAGTCGCCCAGCGACCGATTCGGGATGCCGTCCCGGTGCTCGCCCTGCTGGCGCAGGTTGTGCAACGTGGTCCTCACCTCGGTACGGGTCTCGTCGGTGTAGACCTCGACGTCGTCGCCTACGGCGTTCGCCGGGAAGAACCCGATCACCCCGTTGGCGGTCAGCCACTTCTCCTTGATCAGCGTGTCGAGCATCTCCTGGGCGTCGTCGTAGAGCTTGCGCGCAGTCTCGCCCGAGACCGGGTTGTTGAGGATGTCGGGGAACCTGCCCTTCATCTCCCACGCGTTGAAGAACGGCTGCCAGTCGATGTACTCGCGGAGCTCGGCTACGTCGTAGTCAAGAAATTCTCGTACTCCCGTACCTTGCGCGGGCACCGGCGGCGCATAGCCGTCCCACTCGATCGGCGTCCGGTTCGCGCGGGCCTTCTCCAGCGTCAGCATCGGCCGCTCGCTCTTCTGCGCGTGCCGTTCGCGAAGAGATGCGTAATCCTTCTCGGTGGCCTCCAGCAGGGCTGGACGCTGCTTGTCGTCAAGCAGCGCCGCAGCGACCGGCACCGAGCGGGAAGCGTCCTTGACCCAGACCACCGGACCACTACGACGCGGCGACACCTTCACTGCCGTGTGGGCGCGCGAGGTGGTCGCGCCACCGATCAGCAGCGGGATCTGAAGCCCCTGACGCTCCATCTCGACGGCGAAGTTGACCATCTCGTCCAGGGACGGGGTGATCAGGCCCGACAAGCCCGATGATGTCGGCGTTGTGCTCCTTCGCCGCGTCCAGGATCTTCTGGGCAGGCACCATCACGCCGAGGTCGATCACTTCGTAGTTGTTGCACTGCAGGACGACCCCGACGATGTTCTTGCCGATGTCGTGGACGTCGCCCTTGACGGTCGCCATGATGATCGTGCCGTTGGTGTCTCCCAGCCGCAGGTGTCGCCGGACTCTTCCTTCTCCGCCTCGATGTACGGCAGCAGGTAGGCAACGGCCTTCTTCATCACCCGCGCCGACTTCACGACCTGGGGCAGGAACATCTTGCCTGCGCCGAAGAGGTCACCGACGACGTTCATGCCGTCCATCAGCGGGCCCTCGATCACCTCGATCGGGCGACCACCTGCGGCGGCGATCTCGGCCCGCAATTCCTCGGTGTCGGCATCGACGTTGGCGTCGATGCCCTTGACCAGGGCGTGGGTGATCCGCTCGCGGACCGGGAGAGATGCGCCACTCGGCTGCGCACCGGATCGTCGGCCTTCTCCGAGCTGTTGAACCGTTCCGCGATCTCCAGGAGCCGCTCGGCCGCGTCTTCGCGACGGTTCAGGACGACGTCCTCGATCCGGTCCCGCAGCTCGGGGTCGATCGAGTCGTAGGGCACCAGCGCGCCGGCGTTGACGATCCCCATGTCCAAGCCTGCCTTGATGGCGTGGTACAGGAACACCGCGTGGATCGCCTCGCGGACAGGGTTGTTGCCCCGGAACGAGAACGACACGTTCGAGATACCGCCGGAGATGTGCACGCCGGGAAGGTTCTCCTTGATCCAGGCGCAGGCCTCGATAAAGTCGATCCCATACGTCGCGTGCTCCTCGATACCGGTCGCCAGCGCGAAGCAGTTCGGGTCGAAGATGATGTCCTCGGCCGGGAAGCCGACCTCTTCGGTCAGGATCCGGTAGGCGCGACCGCAGATCTCCTTGCGGCGCTCCAGGTTGTCGGCCTGACCCTGCTCGTCGAAGGCCATCACGACGACGGCGGCGCCGTACTTGCGGCACAGCCGCGCCTCGCGGATGAACTTCTCCTCGCCCTCCTTCATGGAGATCGAGTTGACGATCGGCTTGCCCTGCACGTTCTTCAGGCCGGCCTCGATGACCTCCCACTTGGAGGAGTCGATCATCACAGGGACGCGGCTGATGTCGGGCTCGGCCGCGACCAGCTTGGTGAACCGGTCCATCGCGGCGATGCCGTCGATCATGCCCTCGTCCATGTTGATGTCGATGACCTGCGCACCGACCTCGACCTGCTGCAGGGCGACCGACAGCGCCGTGTCGTAGTCCTCAGCCTTGATCAGGTTGCGGAACCGGGCGGAGCCGGTGATGTTGGTGCGCTCACCGATGTTCACGAAGAGGGAGTCTTCTGTGATGTTGAGCGGCTCAAGGCCCGAGAGCCGGGTGGCCACCTCGATCTCGGGCAGCTCGCGCGGCGGCTTGCCCTCGACAACCTTGGCGATCTCGGCGATGTGCGGCGGAGCCGTTCCGCAGCACCCACCGACCAGGTTGACCAGACCGGCCTCGGCGAACTCGGCGATGTAGCCGGCCTGACGCTCCGGGGACTCGTCGTACTCGCCGAAGGCGTTGGGCAGGCCGGCATTCGGGTAACAGGACACGAAGGTGTCCGCGATCCGCGCCATCTCGGCGATGTAGGGCCTCATCTCCGGCGCGCCAAGGGCGCAGTTGAGGCCCACCGCGAGCGGCCTCGCGTGCCTGATCGCGTTCCAGAATGCCTCGGTGACCTGACCGGACAACGTCCGCCCGGAAGCATCGGTGATGGTGCCCGAGATGATCACCGGCCAGCGGCGTCCGCGGTCCTCGAACAGTGTCTCGACGGCGAACACCGCCGCCTTGGCGTTCAGCGAGTCGAAGATCGTCTCGATGATGAGGAGGTCGGCGCCACCGTCGACCAGTCCATTGGCAGCTTCGAGGTAGGCGGCAACCAGCTGGTCATAGGAGACATTACGGGCTCCGGGGTCGTTGACGTCCGGCGAGATCGACGCGGTCCGCGTCGTCGGCCCGATGGCGCCGGCGACGTAACGGGGCTTGGCCGGGGTGCTGAACTCGTCGGCGGCCTTGCGGGCCAGGGCGGCGCCGGCGTAGTTCAACTCGTAGCCCAGCTCCTCCATGCCGTAGTCGGAGAGCGAGACCGCGTTCGAGTTGAACGTGTTGGTCTCGAGGATGTCGGCGCCCGCCTCGAGGTACTCGCGGTGGATCCCCTCGATGATCTGCGGCTGCGTCAGGTTGAGCAGGTCGTTGTTGCCCTGAAGAGCGGTCGGCCACTCGATGAACCGCTCGCCGCGGTAACCGGTCTCGTCCGGCCGGTCCCGCTGGATCGCCGTGCCCATCGCGCCGTCGATCACCATGATCCGCTGGCCGAGAGCAGCCGTCAGTTCGTCGGTGCAGTCGGGGCGGATGTTCGGCTCCCAGGCGTTCACGTGCACTCCTTCCGTAGCGGAAGGCGTCCTTAACTCTGCCGAGCGTGGCGGATACCGGGAGGGACCCGGAGCCGTTGCAACGCCTCTCGACCAGGAAAGTCTACGTCGTCACCCGGTCGACGTCTGGACGCCCAGCTCATCGTCGCGATAGACCCCCGCCCGCGTGCGATCGCAACCCCTTGAGCGACAGCTCGCGGATCTTGTCGGGAATGTCGCAGCCACCAAAGTTAACCAAATAGCAGCCGAACGTATTTCGTCTCGACGGCGTCGGCACTAGCAATTCGGTTCATCGCGCGAGCGCCCATCCTCGCAAAATCTGCCCGTGCGGCGATGGCGCTCCTAGCCGCCACACAGGGCTTACGCTGGCCTAGTGACCCCGTCGGATGCGAGCGGCAACAGGCCGGCCGACCTGCCCAAACTGAACGACACGATCATCGTTGCCGCCTTCGAAGGCTGGAACGACGCCGGCGACGCGGCCAGCGACGCCCTTGAGCACCTGGATGCGATCTGGGAGGCCGAGCCGATCGTGGAGATCGACGACGAGGCCTACTACGACTACCAGGTGAACAGGCCGGTGATCCGGCAGGTGGACGGGGTGACCAGGGAGCTGGTCTGGCCGTCGATGCGGATCTCACACTGCAGGCCGCCCGGCGCCGACCGGGACATCGTGCTGATGCACGGGGTGGAGCCGAATATGCGCTGGCGCACGTTCTGCGGCGAGCTGCTGGCCATCGCCGACAAGCTCAACGTGCAGACCGTCGTCATTCTTGGGGCGCTGCTGGCCGACACGCCGCACACCCGGCCGGTGCCGGTGTCGGGAGCGGCGTACTCCCCCGACTCGGCGAAGGCTTTCGGCCTGGAAGAAACCCGGTACGAGGGCCCGACGGGAATCGCGGGCGTGTTCCAGGATGCCTGCGTGCAGGCCGGCATTCCGGCGGTGACGTTCTGGGCGGCCGTTCCGCACTACGTGTCGCAGCCGCCGAGTCCCAAGGCGACGGTGGCGCTGCTGCGTCGGGTCGAGGACGTGCTCGATATAGAGGTACCGCTTGCCGATCTTCCCAGCCAGGCCGAGGAGTGGGAGCAAGCTGTGAGCGAGATGACGGCCGAAGACGACGAGATCGCCGAATACGTCCAGTCCCTCGAGGAGCGTGGCGATGCCGAGGTCGACATGTCCGAGGCGCTCGGCAAGATCGACGGCGACGCGCTGGCGGCGGAGTTCGAGCGCTATCTACGCCGCCGCGGTCCAGGATTCCGAGGCTAGGGCTACACCTTCACCGGTTGTGGCGCCTTCCAGACCCCGTTGAGCGCGTCGGGCTTCGGCCAGTACAGCCGCAGCACCACCACGAACGGTCCCTTCGGCGCAGGCAGCCAGTTCGACTCCTTGTCGATGCCGGGTGACTCGTTCTGGATGCGGAACGTGTAGCCGCCGTCTGTGTCGGGAACCAGGCTGGGCAACATCGGCGAGTTGATCAGATATCGGTTCATCGGGTTGGCCACCAGCAGGCTCTGCGGCAGCTCATACATGGTCAGCGACCAGAACGCATTGACAGGAGGCAGTTGTCCTGACGCGAAGTGATACGTGTAGTTGTTCGCACCGGTCAGCGGCACACCGGACGAGTCGTTGAACGACCCAGGGTAGATCGCCTCCGCCGCGGTGTTGCCGTAGATGCCCAGCACCGCTCCAGCCATCCGGTACAGATAGTTGCCCTTGAGGTCCGCCGCCGTCCCGAAGAAATCCGCGGAGCTCACCTGGTCGGTGTCGATCTTGTCCTTCTTGAAGGTGTTGAACTCATTCCAGGCATCGGCCATCCCGCCCTCGATCGCCGACCGCATCTCCGGCGTCAGCTTGTCGGCCTCGAAGTTCCCTTCAGGCCCGACACCGATGGTTTCGAAGCGGGCACGCATGTCCTTTTCGGCCGGCAGCGTTGGTGCGAACCGCAGCGCGAAGCTGAGGATCTCGAAGAACTGCGCTGACGTCTTCTGCTGGTCAGGGGTCAGTGGCGGCTTGAAATCGATGGGCGGCGCGGGTGCAGGCGGCGGCTGGTTCAGGTACCCCGACAGCGGCTGCACCTGGTAGCCGGCCTGGATCTTCTTGACCTGATCGATGTCCGACGGACCTAACAGCTGGGTTCGGTACAGCACGAACGCCAGGTCGGTGTCCGAGCGGATGACCTCGTTAATGCCGTCGGGTTTGTCGCCCTTCCAATTCGGCCCCGCCAGGAGGTATTTCCCGCCGCCGTTTCCGGTGGTGCGACTACCGACGTACGCAACGTTGTAGGTGTAGGCGTCGATGAACTGCAGCGAGTAGTACCGGTCCTGTTCGATCGGCGGGACAGTCAACACCAACGGTTCGGTCCGCAGATCGGCACCAACCGCCGAGTACGGGGTGTCCGAGTTGGGCGTCTGAATCGCCTTGTCCTCGGGAGTGTAAACCCTTGCGGTGTTGTGAATCTCGTTCCACCCGCCCTTGTATTCCGGATCCTCCTTGTTGACGAAATACGCGTACTGCACCCGGTAGTTGTCGACCATCGGGAAGCCGTAGATGTAGGCCTCTTTGGCGATTGCGCGGGCCTGTTGAGGCGTCACAGCCGCCGGACTCGGCGGCGACGATGACTTCGGTGTCTCCTCCGACCCCTTGGTGCTGCAGGCGGCGAGCAGCGCGGCAACCGCCAAAATCACGCCGATCCGCTGGATCAATGCTTTTCCAGCGCTTCGGCGCGGGCGCTCATCGACCGCCCAAGGGCGGCTGATTCCACATCCATCTGCGTGACCCGTTCCGCGAGACCTTTCATCATCGCCGACTCACCCCATGGGGTACTCAGCACGGGACGCAGCCATCGGAACAATCCGACCCAGCTGGGACAATTGATCTGGCGCTTGCGGCCCTCAATCCCTTTGACGAACGCATCACCGCACGCCTCGACGGAAGTCGTCTTGCTCAACGGTCCAGGCAGACTCTCGACCGCGTCGCGGAACGACGGGAGTTCGTCCTTCCCTTCTCGAACCATCGGGGTGTCGATCCACGACATGTGCGCCGATCCGACGTCGACGCCGTACTGGGCGACCTCCATACGCAAGGCATTCGCAAAATGTTCGACACCCGCTTTGGCGAGGCTGTAGGACGCGGATCCGGCCACGGGCGCATAGGCAGCCAACGACGAGACGACCAAAACATAGCCGCGCCGCTCGATCACCGACGGAAGGGCCGCCCTGACCGTGTGGAAGACGCCGAGCGCATTGACGTCGAGCAGAGTCTTGAACGCTTCGGGGTCGACATTCAGGACTGAGCCGAACACAGCGATGCCCGCGTTGGCTATCACGATGTCGACACCGCCGAACCGCTCGACGCCTTTCTCTACAGCGGACTGCATGGCCGAAAGATCACGCACGTCGGCCACGACCGTCTGCACACGATCGTCACCAAGGCGCGTGGCCACTGCCTTCAACTGGACCTCGTCGAGGTCCGTGAGTATCAGCTTCGCGCCCTTAGCGTGCAGGCGGCGGGCCACCTCCGCGCCGATTCCGTTCGCGCCACCGGTTATCAGCGCTACTTTCCCGTTGACAGAACTCATAGCGGTCAACGTACCCCGCGCGCCGCGCAGTCGGGCCGGTCTTGCGGTTCTACAGCTCGACGCCGAGCAGCGCGTCGGCGGCGGTGGCCACCGTCCGGCCCCCTTCGGTGTCATGGCCGCCGTACTGGAGCGCGTCCGTCGCCCAACCGTCCAGCGCGGCAATTGCTTTCGGGGTGTCGAGATCGTCGGCCAGATACTGGCGCACCCGCCCCACGACATCGGTCGCGTCCGGTGCTGCGGGCAGCGCCGTCGCCGTCCGCCACCGCTGCAGCCGCGTGTTTGCCTCGTCGAGTACCTGATCACTCCAGGACCGGTCGGCCCGATAGTGACCGGCGAGCAGCCCCAGCCGGATGGCCGCCGGTTCGACGCCGTCGGCGCGCAGTCGCGACACCAGGACGAGGTTGCCGCGGCTCTTGCTCATCTTGTGCCCGTCCCAGCCGATCATCCCGGCGTGCACGTAATGTCGCGCGAATCGTCGCTCCCCCGTTACGGATTCGGCGTGCGCGGCGGAGAACTCGTGGTGCGGGAAGATCAGATCGCTTCCGCCGCCCTGGATGTCAAGGCCGGTGCCGATGCGGGACAGCGCGATCGCCGTGCATTCGACATGCCAGCCGGGTCTGCCTGGGCCGAACGGCGATGGCCAGCTGGGCTCGCCGGGGCGCTCGGCCCGCCACATCAATGCGTCGAGTTCGTCGCCTTTGCCAGCACGGGCGGGGTCGCCGCCTCGCTCGGTGAACAGCCGCAGCATGGTGTCGCGGTCGTAGCCCGACTCGTAGCCGAACTGCACCGTGGCGTCGGCGCGGAAGTACACGTCCGAGTGGTCGGGGTCGTCGACCACATAGGCCGCGCCAGACGCCAGCATCTTCTCCACCAGCTCGACGACCTCGCCGATGGCCTCGGTGGCCGCCACGTAGTCGTGCGGCGGCAGCACCCGCAGGGCCGCCATGTCTCCGCGGAACAGCTCGGTCTCTCGGTCGGCCAGCTCGCGCCAGTCGACGCCGTCACGCTGGGCCCGTTCGAACAGCGGGTCGTCGACGTCCGTGACGTTCTGTACGTAGTGGACGTGGTGCCCCGAATCCAGCCACACCCTGTGCACCAGGTCGAACGCCAGGTAGGTGGCGGCGTGCCCAAGGTGGGTGGCATCGTACGGCGTGATGCCGCAGACGTACATGGTGGCCTTCTCGCCGGCGGTGACCGGGCGGACCTGCCGGTCCGCGCTGTCGTAGAGCCGCAACTGCGGGCCGCGCCCCGGCAGCGCCGGGACGTCCGGAGCCGGCCACGATTGCATAGCGTCGACTCTAAGGTGTTCGCTCAGGACAGCCTCCGATGGTGCATAGGTTCGAACCTGACCTACAGCGCCGAGGGCCGATCCATTCCCACCTCACCGCTGGCGATACGCAGACAGAATTCCGTCGAGCAGGACGCCCGCCAGCTCGGCCCGACACATCAGCAGGTCCGGCAGGTACGGATCGCGCCGGTTGTAGATCAGTGGTGAGCCGTCCAGCCGCGAGGCGTGCAGCCCCGCGGCCTGCACCACTCCGGCGGGCGCGGCCGAGTCCCACTCCCACTGGCCGCCCGCGTGGACATAAGCGTCGACGTCGCCGCGGACCACGGCCATCGCCTTCGCACCCGCCGATCCGATCCGCACCATCTGAATGTCCATCCGGTCTCGTAGCCGCCACAGCACCGCTGGCGGTCTACTCGCGCTAGCGGTGATGCGGATGGGACCTTCGGCGCGCGGCGGCGGCGCGGTGACGGTGTCGGTGCGGTACACCTCGCCGCGAGCGGGAAGCGCAACCGCCGCGTCGGTGATGCCGCCGCCGTTGGGCCCGCCGTCGCGCTGCCACAGCGCGATATGCACCGCCCAGTCGGTCCGGCCAGGCCAGGAGAATTCGCGGGTGCCGTCCACCGGGTCGACGATCCACACGCGGTCGGAGTGCACGCGCGACACGTCGTCGACGGCCTCCTCGGACAGCACCGCGTCGCCGGGCCGGTCACGAGCGAGCCGGTCGAGGATCAGAACGTTGGCACGATTGTCACCCGCGTCGCCGAGGTCGTACGGATCGTCGAACCCGACTTCCTCACGGACCGCGAGCAGCAGTTCTCCGGCTTCGGCGGCCACCTCGGCGGCCAGCGCCGCATCGGTCAGGCCCATCGCGACAGTATCCACGACGACTTCGCACACCGGCGTCGACAGGCGACCCTGTGGGGGCCACAATAGAAGGTGATGACCGCAGAGGACGAGTTCAGCTCGTTGCACGGCGCACTGTCAAAGGCCCAGATACCGGCGGAAAATCACGACTTCATTCGAAGGTTCACAACCGCCGTCGGCATCACGGACTACAGCGTCATGGGGGCCGGCAAGACATACATCAGAGCCACGCGTCGTGAGGGCGGCCCAGATCTCCACATCCACTGGGGGTATACGAATGGCTTCACTTCCGACGAGGAAGCCGTCGGTATCGCGGGCAACGCCGTTCGCGGAGCGAGCTCGCGGAAAGGCACCTGGTACGTGGAGCATCCGGTCACCAAAGTGCGTCCCGGTAGCAGTCGCTCGGCCAGCGTCCGGCGCGAAGGAGCCTTCTGCGACTGCGGAATGCAGTTGTCCCTGACCGGAGTATGCAGCAACTGCGACTAGGTCAGAACGCAGGCCACGGGATCGGCCGCCGCCGATCCGGCGTTGGCATCACCGGATTATCAAGCAGCGCAACCGTTCTGGCGTGTAGCGCATTCACCTCGCGATGGGTGATGTGTTCACACAAATCTTCGCCGAGGCTGCCTCGCAGCTGATCGCGCAGTCGGGCGACGATCTCCAGTGTGTCGTCGTCGACAGGCTTGCCCGCCCAGCCCCACAGCACGGTGCGCAGTTTGTCCTCGACGTGCAGGCTCACCCCGTGGTCGACGCCGTGCACCATGCCGTCGACGCCAGAAAGGATGTGCCCACCCTTGCGGTCGGCGTTGTTGATGAGCACATCGAAGACGGCCATCCGGCGCAATCGAATGTCGTCGGCGTGGACCAGCGTCACCTCGTCGCCCGCGTAGTCGTAGGCCTGTAGCACAGGCAGATAGCCGGGCGGAATACGTCCAGCGGGCAACAGGTCGATGAGGTCGGGCCCTGCCTGCAGTTCGTCGCCGACCTCGTCGCCGGGCTGATCGACCCACAGCTGCAGCATGCCGCGGCCAGCTGGCCCGTCGCGAATGATGGTGTAGGGCACGATGTTCCAACCGAGTGCATCCGAAATGAGGTAGGCGCTGAGTTCACGGCCTGCAAGCGTGCCATCGGGGAAATCCCACAGTGGCGCCTCGCCCGCGATCGGCTTGTAGACGCAGTGGGCCAGGTGCTCATCCAGATGCGCCTCGCACAAGAAGGTGGCGTTGCTCGCTGAGCGGATTCGTCCGATGACGGTCAACTCGCCGCGCAGCAACACCTCATTGACGTCACCGGGATCAGACCCGCCGCTAGGGATCGGCGTCATCCTCGGACCCGGCAAAGGCGCCGCGCCGGTAGCCGTTGGTGCGCACACAGATGTGGCCCTCTGGGTCCAGCGGCTCATCGCACAGCGGGCAAGGCGGGCGGCCTGCTGAAATGACGCGGTTGGAGCGTGTCGCGAACTCGCGCGCCGACTCAGGCGTCAGGAACACCCGTACCGCGTCCGGACCCTCTTCTGCGTCATCGAGCACCACCGACGCGTCGAACTCGGTCTCGGACACCGCAAGCAATTCGACCACCACCGTCTGTGCCTCGGAATCCCATCCGAGGCCCATGGTCCCGACCCGGAACTCGGCATCAACCGGGGTGACCAGCGGGCTCAGGTCCTCGATCTCCCCGGTCTCGGGCGGGATCGGGGTACCGAACCGGCGGTTGATCTCGAGCAACAGCGCAGCGATCCGCTCGGCGAGCACTGCAACCTGCTGCTTCTCCAGGATCACCGAAATCACGCGCTTGTCGTGGACGGCCTGCAGGTAGAAGGTCCGGTTGCCGGGTTGCCCGACGGTCCCGGCCACGAAGCGGTCGGGTGTGCGGAAGACGTGAATAGCGCGGGCCATGGCACCCTCCAAAATACCGGCATCGGCACGTCGGCCGTAAATTCACGGCGGGCCGTCAATCGGTAGAGCCACCGACCACAGCGTCCTCGGGCGGCACCTCGCCGTCCTTGTTATCTGCCTCGCCGCCGGCCTTTTGCGGTTTGGCCAGCAGTCCGGCGGTGAGTGCGTCACCAGTGTGGTTGACGTGTATGACGAACGGACGCAACGCGGTGTAACGGATCACACTCATCGACGCGGGGTCGGCGCTGATCCGCTGGAAGCTGTCGAGGTGCGCGCCAAGCGCGTCGGCGACTACGGACTTGATCACATCGCCGTGCGTGCAGGCCACCCACAATGCATCGCCCTCATACAGTTCGGTGAGCCTGCGGTCGTGCTCGCGGATGGCGGCCACCGCGCGCGATTGCACGTGGGCCAGCCCTTCGCCACTAGGAAAGACGGCCGCGCTCGGCTGCTGCTGTACCACCGCCCATAGCGGTTCTTTGACCAGTTCACCGATCTTGCGGCCGGTCCAGCTGCCGTAGTCGACCTCGGAGATGCGTTCGTCTACTACGGGATCCAGCCCGAGAGCGGCGGCAAGGGGCTCGACCGTACGACGGCAGCGCAGCAACGGCGAGCGCACGATGGCACGGATCGGCAGCCCGGCGAGCCGCGAGACGAGTGCCTGCGCCTGTTCTTGGCCCTTGTCGTCGAGGTCGACGCCCTCGGAGCGGCCGGCCAGCGTGTGCGCGGTGTTCGACGTCGACCTGCCGTGCCGCAGCAGGATGACGGTCATGTCGCGGAGACTACCCCGGTGGCGAGCATGGCCAGCACCACGGCGCCGAGCACAAGGCGGTACCCGACGAACCAGTACATGCTGTGGCTGACCAGGAATCGCAGGAACCACGCGACGGCCGCGAACCCGATGACGAACGCGATCACGGTCGCGACCACCAATTGCGGGCCGGTTGCGCTCAACCCCTCGCCCACAGGGTGAAACGCGTCGGGCAACGAGAGCAGCCCCGACGCGAAAACGGCGGGGATGGCGAGCAGGAAGCCGAACCGCGCGGAAAGTTCTCGGTCGAGCCCGAGAAACAAGCCCGCGCTGATCGTGGCACCCGACCGTGACACGCCGGGCACAAGCGCAAGGCACTGTGCCAGCCCGACAGCGATGCTGTCCTTCCACGTGAGCTGTTCGGCGTGCCGGGTCTGCTTGCCGTAGTACTCGGCGGCGGCGATGACGACGGAGAAGATGATCAGCGCGCTCGCGATCAGCCACAGATTGCGTGCGCCAGTACGGATTTCGTCCTTGAACAGCAGACCGAGCACCCCGATCGGAATGGTGCCGATGATGACGTACCAGCCCAGCCAATAGTCGAGCGTGCGATGCGCTGCGACGAACAGACCGTTGAACCAGGCCTTGAGGATGCGGCCGATATCGCGGGCGAAGTACAGCAGCACCGCGAATTCGGTGCCCAGCTGGGTGACCGCTGTGAACGACGCCCCGGCGTCATCGGCAAAAAGGACGCGCGACACGATCGCCAGGTGGCCCGATGACGAAACGGGCAGGAATTCGGTCAGCCCCTGCACCACCGACAAAACGACCACCTGCAGCCACGACATCGCAGGCGCCTGAATCACGACGACGACCGTACCGTGAGGCTGTTGTTAGCGCGCTGAGCGTGTCACCGGCTGTGCGTCGGCCACCGCGTCCCGCACCGCCGCGGAGACGCTGCGCTCGTCGAACACATCGACGTCAGTGAGCCTGCGGCTGGCAGCGGCGACGACGTCCTCGGCCTGCGGGACCGGCCCCGTGAGGCGCGGGCGGTAGATCTCGACGACCAGCACCTGCTTTTCGACATGGAACGAAAAACTGCGACCGTCCCCCACTCGCCCAAACCCGCTGGCGTGTAGACCTGTAGTCATGTCCTCGATAGCAAACTGGTGGTTACCCAAATCCCGGTCTGCGGCGAGGGTCATGACCGAACCATACCGCCGGCGACGCCGGCGAGCGTGCCGGACGCGGCCATTTGTCGATGGCGGTCTTGCCTACACTTGCTTGTCCATCCAGGTTCGATTCGCACCTCCGAGAGCTACCCTTTGCCGCCCCCCTTAAACAGGTCAATTCAGCTAATTCGTGTTGGCGCTGTGGTGCTGGCAACGGCCGGATTGGTGAGTTGCTCCGCTAACAAGGCCGACGCCCCACCGCCGACCATCGTGCCCGCCCAGGCTGCGGAGTCCCCTCCTGTCACGGGAGCACCCGCCGGTGTGGTGCGACCGATGACCGGGCGCGCCGAGGCGGCCGTGTTCGACGCGGCAACCGCGTCGTTGGCCGTGCTCAGCCCCGGTGTCGGGGGTCAGTCGGTGGTCACGGTGGTGCCCCCGTCGGGTGCCGCGCGTCCGGTGCCGCTGGCCGGTGCGGCGACTGCGATGACGGGTGACAACAACGGCCGGGTGTACGCCTCGACGCGCGGCGGCTATTTCCGCATCGATATGCGCGCAGGCACGGCCACCAGGGTGGACGTCGAGGGTCAACCGAGCGCCGACTTCACGGCGATCACCCGCCGCTCCGACGGCAAACTGGTCCTCGGCAGTGCGGACGGCGCCGTCTACACAATGAGTTCCGACACGGCCGTCGGCGCATCCCTGAAGTTCTTCTCGCGGGTGGATGCTCTTGTTGCGCAAGGAAATACGGTCGTTGTGCTGGACCGCGGCCAGACCTCGGTGACCACCATCTCAGCCAGCGGCAACGACGCCCACCACGCGCTGCGGGCCGGCGAGGGGGCGACCACGATGGCAGCCGACTCGGCAGGCCGGGTGTTGGTCGCCGACACCCGCGGCGACGAGCTGCTGGTGTTCGGCACCGACCCGCTGATCCTGCGCCAGCGGTCCCCTGTGCGGGGCGCGCCCTACGGACTGGCCGGCTCGTCGGGGCTGGCCTGGGTGTCGCAGACGGCGACCAACACCGTCGTTGGTTACGATCTGGCCACCGGTATCCCCGTCGAGAAGGTGCGTTATCGAACCGTGCAGCAACCCAACTCCCTGGCCTTCGACGAATCATCTGGCACCCTGTATGTGGTGTCCGGCTCGGGAGCGGGTGTGCAGGTGATCGCAGGCGCGGGAGCGCTGCACCGATGAGCGCTTGCGCGAAGAGGCGACAACTATGACGGCGATGCACCGCGGACGGATGCCACAGGGCTGGGAAAGCGATCTGTCCGACGAGTACGAGTGGATACCGCTGCGGCTGCCACCGGATCTGACAAGGATCAGCGCGTCCACCCGATTGTCAATCGAGGCCGAGTACCGCGGATGGGAGCTCACCCGGGTCCGGCTGTACACCGACGGCAGCAGGCGGGTACTGCTGCGCCGTAAGAAGATCGCCGCGGACAGGGTTGGCATTCCGGATCAACCCGGGCTGTAGCGATGAGCGCTGGCGCTAAGAGCCGAAATTGATGTACCGCGCGCTGCGGTGGGTGCTGTTTCTCGTTGCCCCGGAACGCATTCACACGTTTGTTTTCGCATTGTTGAGGGGCGTGACAGCGGTTCTTCCGGTGCGCCGCGGGCTGGCACGATGGCTTGCGCCGCGCGATCCAGTGCTGGCCAGCACGGTGTTCGGGGTGAGGTTCGCAGGCCCGCTGGGGCTGGCGGCCGGATTCGACAAAGACGGCAGGGGCCTGCGCACGTGGGGCGCGCTTGGCTTTGGCTATGCGGAGATCGGCACCGTCACCGCTCAGGCGCAACCAGGCAATCCCCAACCGCGAATGTTCCGGCTGCCCGACGACCGTGCACTGCTCAACCGGATGGGGTTCAACAACCAAGGCGCCGGCGAGCTGGCGCTGCGCCTTGCCCGGCGCGCACCGGAGGTGCCGATCGGCGTCAACATCGGCAAGACCAAGGTCACGCCGCCAGAGGGCGCGGTCGACGATTACGCCGAAAGCGCAAGGCTGGTCGGGCCGCTTGCCGCGTTTCTGGTCGTGAACGTCAGCTCACCGAATACTCCCGGGCTGCGCGACCTGCAGGCCGTCTCCTCGTTGCGGCCGATCCTGTCCGCGGTGGAGGCACAGACGTCGGTACCCGTGCTGGTCAAGATCGCGCCAGACCTTTCCGACGACGACGTCGACGAGATCGCCGATTTGGCAATCGAATTGGGCTTGGCAGGCATTGTCGCTACGAACACCACCGTGTCCCGCGCTGGTCTCGCGACACCGGATGTCGACGGCGCTTGGCGCGGGTGGTGTTTCCGGTCCGCCTGTGGCGCAGCGCTCGGCGGAGGTGCTGCGCCGGCTGTACCGGCGGGCAGGCGACAGGCTGGTGTTGATCAGTGTCGGTGGCATCGAGACCGCCGACGACGCATGGGACCGCATCACGTCCGGCGCATCCCTGTTACAGGGCTACACCGGCTTCATCTACGGTGGCGGCTTGTGGGCCAAGCACATTCACGACGGGCTGGCCCGCGGAGCTGCGCGAGGGTGGTTTCGAGTCGCTGACGGATGCCGTCGGCTCTTCCGCGCGCTGACTACTTCTGCTCGTAGGTGCCGTGGATGACGGCGCGCGCGATCGCGTTCATGAACAGATTGAAACCGAGGTAAGCCGGGCTGGCGTCCCCGTCGAGTTCGAGCTTGTCGACCTTGACGGCGTGCACCGCAATGAAATACCTGTGCACGCCGTGGCCTGGCGGCGGGGCAGCACCGACGTAGCGCTTCAGTCCGGCGTCGTTGGCCAAAGTGATTGCGTCGCCAGGAAATCCGCTGCTGCTGCCATCGCCGACACCGGCGGGTAGGTCGGTGACGGTCGCTGGCAGGTTGGCGACGGCCCAATGCCAAAAGCCCGATGCCGTCGGCGCGTCCGGGTCGTACACCGTGACGGCGAAACTGCGGGTCTCCTCGGGGAAACCCGACCAGCTCAGCTGCGGCGACACGTCGGAACCGCCTGCCCCCAAGATGCCGCTGACCTGGTCATTGGCGAGTGGCTGCCCATCGGTGACCGACTCCGAATTCAGGGTGAACGACGGCAGCTTCGGGAGGAACTCGTAGGGGTTGTAGGCAAAAGCCATGATCGTCCTTTCTGGTGGTCAGCAGTTCGTCAGAAAATGCTGGAGAACCTGGGTGCCGAACTTCAGCGCGTCGACGGGTACCCGCTCGTCGACGCCGTGGAACAGCGCGGTGAAGTCCAGATCCGGCGGCAGTTGCAGCGGGGCGAAGCCGAAGCAGCGAATCCCCAAGCGCGCGAATGCCTTTGCATCGGTGCCGCCGGAAAGCATGTAGGGCACGATGCGGGCGCCGGGATCGACGGAGACAATCGCGGCGTTCATCGCGTCCACAAGGTCGCCGTCGAACGTCGTCTCGTAGGACGGCAGCTCGGTGATCCACTCCCGCGTCACGTCGGGGCCGAGCAGCTCGTCGACCTCACGCTCGAAGGCGGCCTGGCGGCCGGGCAGGATTCGGCAGTCGACAACCGATTCTGCGGTGGCGGGAATGACATTGGCCTTGTAGCCGGCCTTGAGCATGGTGGGATTGGCGGTATCGCGCAGGGTGGCACCGACGACGCGCGCGATCGGCCCGAGCTTGGCGATGGTGCCTGCCAGGTCGGGTGAATCCGGATCGAACGAATAGCCCGTCTCCTCGGCGATCGCCGCGAGAAACTGCGAGACGGCATCGGTCATCACCAACGGGAACTCGTGGCGCCCGAGTCGTGCGGTCGCCTCGGCGACGGCCGTGACCGCGTTGTGTTCGTGGATCATCGAACCGTGGCCTGCGAAGCTGCGGGCCGTCAGCTTCATCCACATCATCGCCTTCTCGGCGGTTTCGACCAGATACAGCCTGCGTTCGCCGCCGTCCTTGCGTGGGACGGTCAGTGAGAAGCCGCCGACCTCCCCGACGGCCTCGGTGACGCCGTCGAACAGGTCAGGCCGGTTGTCGACCAGCCACTGCGACCCGTACTTCCCGCCGGCTTCCTCGTCTGAGACGAATGCGAAAACGAGATCCCGCGGCGGCACGACGCCCGAGCGTTTGAAGTGCCTGGCGATCGCGATGAGCATGCCGCACATGTCCTTCATGTCGACTGCTCCGCGGCCCCATACGTAGCCGTCCTCGATGGCACCGGAAAACGGGTGCACGCTCCAGTCAGATGCCTCAGCGGGCACCACGTCGAGGTGCCCGTGCAGCAGAAGCGCTCCGCGGTCGGGGTTTGCACCCGCCAGCCTCGCGAACACGTTGCCGCGGCCCGGCGCTCCTGCCTCGACGTACTCGCACGTGTAACCGACCTCTTCCAGCTGTTCGGCCACCCACCTGGCGCACTCGGCCTCGCCCTTGGTCGTCTCCAGTTCACCGGTGTTGGACGTGTCGAACCGGATGAGCACGCTGACGAGATCGACCACCTCAGCTTCAGCGTTGGGGGCAGCAGTCACAGTCACCATTCGTACCATTGAGGTGGGCCGCTTGGTTTGGGTCTGGGCAGCCGAATCCGATAGCCTAAGCTGCCCAGAACTGGTCCGAGTGGCGGAATGGCAGACGCGCTAGCTTGAGGTGCTAGTGCCCTATTAACGGGCGTGGGGGTTCAAGTCCCCCCTCGGACACCAGAATTTTGGCCTGATTGACGCTCAGGCCTCGTTCGGCATATTGGTCCAACCCTTGCGGTCGGCACGGGCATACCACCCGGAAGCGGCCAGCGTGCCGCCGTCCACCGGCACCGTCTGCCCGGTGACGAACTGTGCGTCGTCGGATGCCAGGAACTCAACGACGGCCGCATAGTCGTCGGGCCTGCCAAACCGGCCCACCGGGATCCACGTCCTGATCAGGTCGGGGTCGCGACCCCGCAGCATGAGCTCCGCCGGCGTCTGAGCCGTGTCGGCGAGGTCGGGTGCGATCGCGTTGACACGAATCCCGTGTTGCGCCACATCGACGGCCAGGCTGCGGGTGAACGCCACCACGCCCGCATTGAAGGCCGCGTACGGGGCGGCGTACGGAATGCCGCGGAACGCCTCAACGGTCGCGTTGTTGACGATCGCCCCCCGCCCGCGACTCACCATGGCAGGCAGCACGGCGTGGCACATGCGCAGCACATGGAGCAGGTTCAGCTCGTAGAGCGTCTGCCACTGCTCCTCGGTGCTGTGCAGGAAATCCCTGGCGGCGGGACGGAAATCGCCGACGTTGTTCACCAGGATGTCAATCCGCGAATCATCAACGGCCAGTGCGGTTTCGGTCACTAGGGCCACGACGTCACGGTCGCGGATGTCGCCGATGACGACCGTGGCGCGACCGCCTGCCGCGACGATCTCGTTGTGGATAGCCGAGGCGGCGTCGGGATTGACGTCGGCGAGCACCACGTGAGCGCCTGCCGCAGCCAGCCGCTTGCTGATGCCGCCACCGATGCCAAGAGCGCCGCCTGTGACGACCGCTACCTGGCCGGAGAAACGCACCCCGACAGCGTATTGCTAATACACGTCGCGGACGTAGCGCTTGGCAGCCACCAACTCACGCTTGTAGTCGTGGGCGTGCTCTTCAGACATCGAGCCGTGCCTTCGAATGATCGCGGTCAAAGCAGAGTCCACGTCCTTGGCCATCCTGCTGGCGTCCCCGCACACGTAGAAGTGCCCGCCATCGTCGATCCACCGCCACACGTCGGCGCCGTAGTCGAGCATTTTGTGCTGGACGTAGACCCGGTCGGCCTGGTCGCGGGAGAAGGCCAGATCCAGCCGGTTGAGGAAGCCGTCGCGGACCATGTCCTCCAAATCGTCGCGATAGTAGAAGTTTTCGCTGCGGTGCTGGTCGCCGAAGAACAGCCAGTTGCGGCCGCCGTGGCCGAGCGCTCGCCGCTCCTGCAGGAAGCCGCGGAACGGCGCGATCCCGGTGCCAGGTCCGACCATGATCATCGGCGTCTGACCGTCTTCGGGCGGACGGAAATGCGGCGAGCGCTGCAGGAACACCGGCGCCGCCGCGGCTCGGTCGGCCAGGAATGTCGAGCAGACCCCGCCGCGCCTGCGACCATCGGCACCGAGGTAGCGCACCACCGACACCGTCAGCTGCACCTCGTGCGGGCTGACCAGCGGGCTCGAGGAGATCGAGTAGTTCCTCGGCGTCAGCCGTACCAGCACCTCCTGCCACTGCTCGGGCTCGGCGCGGACGGCGAACGCCTGCACGATGTCTATGCCGTTGCGATTCATCAGCCACTTGTCGAGCTTGTCCCTTGGCGCGAGCAGTGCCTTCGCGGCAGCCTTGTCCCCACAGGATTCGGCGACGAAGCGCAGCAGGTTGGGCGTCACCCTGCAGATGTCGTAGGACACGATAAGCGCGTCGCGCAGGCTCTGCTCATTGCCGTCCACCTCGACCGACGTGTCGCCACGTAGTCCGGTGGCCGCCAGCCACGCGTCGACCGTCGCAGGGTTGTTGGTGGAGTAAACCCCTAGCGAGTCACCCGCCGCATAGGTGGCGTTGTACTCGGAGATGTCAAAACCGATCTGGCGCACTTCTTTTCGCGACGTCGGCGCGGTCAGCACGATATTGCGAGACAGCGGCACCAGGATTGGCTTGGCCCTGGTGAATGGCTCGGCCGCGGTGCTAGATGCCTTCGCGATGGACGGCGACGGCACTACCGCTGCGCCGACGAGGGTGGTGACCAGTTCGGCCCACCGGTCCATCGGCTCGTCGTCGTAGGCCTCACACTCGGCGCGCTCGAGGATCCTCGTCGCGCCAAGCGCTGCGAGGCGCCCGTCGATCGCCTTGGCGTGGCCGCAGAAGTTGTCATATGCCCGGTCGCCGATGCCAAGCACCGCATACCGGATGCCGTCCAACGCCGGCGCGTCGGCCGAATGGATGCGATGCCAGAATCCGGCGCCATTGTCGGGCGGCCCGCCGTCGCCGAACGTGCTCGTGATCACCAGCACGTCGCGGGCACCTGCCAGCTCTGCCAGCGCCATATCGTCCATGTTGACGAGCTGAGAGCCACCAAGCCGGCCGGCCAGCCGCGCCGCGAACTCTTCGGCGTTGCCTGTCTGCGACGCCCACAACACCAGTGGCCCGCCCTCGGCCTGTTTCTCGGCGGGCGCCGCCTCGATGCGCGAATACCGGCCTGCCAGCAGACCGTCGATCCACAACCGGACATCCGTCGCAACGGGCGCCGAGGCGGGCAACACGGGCACGCCGCTGACACCCTCGGCGAGTCCGCTGAAAAAGGCGGCGAGATAGATCTTTTCGTCATCGGTCAGCGTCGGACGCCCACTGAGGTCGAGCTCGTCGACGACCAGGTCCAACGACTTCACCGGGCGCAGGCTCACCGCGCACACCTTGAACTCGGGCTGCAGCGAGTCGGGATCGACGGCGTCGTTGGTCAGCGCGTTGATCGTCAGGTACTCGCCGTGTTCGTCGTTCCAGTGAAACGGCACAAAGCAATTGCCCGGCCGGACCCTGTCGGTGACCACGGCGGGCAGCACCGCGCGGCCGCGGCGCGACGTCAGCTCGACGGGCTGGCCGCCAACGATGTCGAGCGCAACGGCGTCAACGGGATGGATCTCGACGAACGGTCCACTGTCCAGCTTGTTGAGCTTGTCGACCTTGCCGGTCTTGGTCATCGTGTGCCATTGGTGCTGCAGCCTGCCGGTGTTGAGCACCATAGGAAAGTCGTCATCGGGCAGTTCGCGCGCATCCATGTGCGGGCGGGCGAAGAATGCCGCACGCCGTGACGGGGTCGGGAACGCCAGCCGCGGCCGGTGACCGTTCTCGTCGAGGTGCAGATCCTGGCTGACACCGTCGTTGAGGTAGCGGATCGGATGGCGGTCGTTGTCGTCGTCGGGTGGGCACGGCCACTGCAGGGGCGCCTGCCGAAGCCGCGCATAGCTGGCACCGCGCAGGTCATAGCCGGTCTTCGGGTTGGCGAACCGGCGGATCTCGTCGAAGACCTGCTCGCTGGACTCGTAATTGAAATGCTCGCCGAAGCCCATGTGCGCGGCGACCTGGCAGATCAGCTGCCAGTCCGGCCGGGCATGGCCTGCAGGCGGGATGGACTTCTGCAGGAGGGTGAGATTCCTCTCGGAATTGACCATGACGGCGTCGGATTCGGCCCACAGCGTGGCAGGCAGCACGATGTCGGCGTAGTGGTTCGTCGCGGTGGTGCGGTAGGCGTCCTGGGCGATGACGAGTTCGGCGGCCTCGAGCCCGGTGATCACTGTTTTTCGATTAGCAACCGTGGCAACGGGATTGGTGCATATGATCCAGCACGCCCTGATGTCACCTTCGGCGAGCTGTTCGAACATATCGATGGTGCCCGGTCCGACTTCGGACCGGATGGTGCCCGGCTCGAGGCCCCACTGGGTCTCGACGAACGCGCGGTCCGCAGCGGTGAGCACCGAACGCTGGCCCGGCAAACCGGGTCCCATGTAACCCATTTCGCGGCCACCCATCGCGTTGGGCTGGCCGGTCAGCGACAGCGGCCCGCTGCCAGGCCTGCAGATCGCGCCGGTGGCCAGGTGCAGGTTGCAGATCGCGTTGGTGTTCCAGGTGCCGTGTGTGCTCTGGTTGAGCCCCATCGTCCAGCAGCTCATCCACTCCCCCGCCTCGGCGATCATTTGGGCGGCGGTGCGAATGTGGGATTCTGGGATGCCGGTGATCTCCGCGACTCGGTGCGGCGGGTAGTCGGCGAGGAACGCGGGCATGGCATCCCAGCCGTCGGTGTGCTCGGCGATGAATTCGGTGTCAATGTTGCCATTTTGGACGAGCAGGTGCAACAGGCCGTTGAGCAGCGCCAGGTCGGTGCCGGGTTTGATCTGCAGAAACAGGTCGGCACGTTCGGCGGTGGTGGTGCGACGCGGGTCGACAACGATCAGCTTCGCGCCAGCCTTGAGCCGATCAGCCATTCTCAGGTACAGGATGGGATGGCAGTCGGCCATGTTCGAGCCGATGACGAAAAACAAATCGGTGCAATCGAAGTCGGCGTATGACCCGGGTGGGCCGTCCGCCCCGAGTGATTGTTTGTATCCGGTCCCTGCGCTGGCCATGCACAGCCTCGAGTTGGACTCGATGTGCAGCGTTCGTATGAAGCCCTTGGCCAGTTTGGTGGCCAAATACTGCGCCTCGATTGACATCTGGCCGGAGACGTAGAGCGCGACGGCGTCAGCGCCGTGCTCGTCGACGATCGCGCGCAACCGCCTGCCTGCCTCGGCGACGGCGTCGTCGACTGGTGCCGGAACGGGTTCGTCGTCGCGCGTAGGGCGCAGCAGCGCCGACTTCAGCCTGCCGTCGTCGGCGGCCATCATCTCGGCATGCGTGGCACCCTTGGTGCACAGGCGGCCGAAGTTCGCAGGGTGCAGCTTGTCGCCCGACACCCGCGCGATGACGGGCCTGCCGGAGTCGGGATCCGCGGCGGTTTCCACCCGGATGCCACAGCCGACGCCGCAATACGAGCACGCCGTCCTCGTCACCGCCACGTGTTCATGGTCGGCTGGGCCTGTTCCGGTTGGTTTCCCTGCGCATTATCGCGAAGCTAACTCATGCTCACCGCGCAGGAAGGATCGCCGTGAGGATTATTTGCCCAGGTCAGACACCATCCGGTTTGACCGCGAGCACCGCGCAGCGAATCTAGGCGGCGTGTCGGTCGGCGATTGCGACGCCGATTCTGATTTCGCCTTCGCTGACCGCGATCAATGGTGCCCCTGGCAGCGGTGGCGCTGTGGAGCGATACCGCGCGCCGGTCGGTGTGACGAATTCGGCTGTATGCACACCGTTCTCGTCGCCCGCGGTGACCTGCCAACCCGATGCTTCTTTGGTGTAGTTGCACCGTTCACACTCGCCTAACCCATTGGTGGCACTGGTCGGCCCACCCCGGTTGCGCGGTGTGGCGTGATCCCGATGACGAATCGGCGCGTCACAGTAGGGGGTGCGACACGTTCGATCCCGCACCCCGATAAATCTGGCCAACCCCTGGGGAAAAAACCGCGATCGCGACTCCATGCCCACCAACGACCCACTCGTAGGGTTGCGATACAGCCGGCGCAACGTGGCCAACGACCGCTCATCGACCACCGCATCGCGCACCAACCCCCGGGCCACCGACGCCGGAATCGGCCCATAACCGTCCAATACCGCCGGCGCGTTGTCCTGACCCCACAACGCTTGATCCGACATCACCAAATTCAACGCCACGTGTTCGGGTTCCCCAACGGGATGTCCGCTCACCCGCTCCACCAGCGTGTCGGCCATCACCTGTGCCCGCGACCGGTCACCGACAGCGGTATCGGCGGCGCGCTTCAAGGCCGCATACACGCCCACCCCCTGGGCAACCGGCAACAACGCCGTCACATATGTCATACAGTCCGGTGCGGGACGGATGGTCACGGTGCGGTCGGCCGCAGCTTTCGCCGCGCGGTCCACCACCGCCTGCGCATCCAGCCGCGCGGCGATCTCCTTGGCGGCCGCGACGATCCGCGCATCCCCCATGCCCACCAGCCTGCTGACATCGGCGCACAGTTCGCCATCCAGCCGTCGCCGGTCCGCCACAGCCAGGCAAGCCGACTCACGCGCGATCAACGTGGCACGCCACTCCGACAACGCGCCGCACACCATGGCTGCCAAGGTGTGGGGCATCTCGTGCACCAACGCTTTCGCCAGGCCAAGGTGGCGACCGCCGCGCGCCGGTGAATCCCGCCGCGCCAACGCCACCTCGCCGGCCACGCCGCGACCCTGCTTCGCCTTAGGCACCCCGGCGGCAGCCTCATCAGCGCGACGCTGCTCATCCAACGCCGCCGCCGCCCGCGCCTGACCCGCCGCCGCAGCCGACTTCACCCGCTCCAACCAGGCGATCCGCTCGATCAACGCAGCCTCATCGGCATCCGGATCTACCCCCGCCAGCGCATCCAAATCGAACATACATTCGACTATAAACACACCCACCGACAAGCACGAGCCTGCTCGTCGAGTTCGACTGCGGCTGACAGCCCGCTCTGCCAAGATCGGGCATGCCCGCCGTCCGGCGCCTTCTTGCTGCGCTCAGCGTCTTAGTCCTGACAAGCGGTTGCGCGCGCGGTGCATTGCCCACCGTGCCTCCGGCCTCAACACCCGAACAGTCCAAAGCGCACGCGGTAATGCGCATCGTGCGCGACACCATGGCGCAGGCCCATCTGAAGGCCGTCATCGTGCGGGTGACTGTCGACGGCAAGGAAGTCGTCACCCAGGCCGTCGGCGAATCGATGACCGGCGTCCCCGCCACCACCAGCATGCACTTCCGCAATGGCGCAGTTGCCATTTCATACGTGTCCACACTGCTGCTCAAGCTCGTCGACGAGAAGAAGGTGAGCCTCGACGACAAGCTGTCGAAATGGCTGCCAGAAATTTCGCACGCCGATCGCGTCACGCTGGGCCAGCTGGCGCAGATGACGTCCGGCTATGTCGACTACGTGATCGGCAACACCGCGATGAACAGCGCGCTGTACGCAAACCCGTTCCGGCGCTGGACGGTACACGAGATGTTGCAGTACGCCGTCGATCAGCCGCTGCTCTACGAGCCAGGCACCAACTGGAACTACGCCCACACCAACTACGTGCTGCTCGGCTTGGCGCTCGAGAAGGCAACCGGCCAGGAGATGTCGAAGCTGTTGTCGGACGAGATCCTTCGTCCCCTCGGGTTGACCAACACCGTCAACTCGCTGACTCCCGAGATCCCGTCGCCGGTCCTGCACGCGTTTAGCTCTGAGCGCCGGGCCGCGCTCAAGATCCCCTCCGGCACACCGTTTTACGAGGAATCGACGTTCTGGGATCCATCGTGGACCATCACCCACGGCGCCATCCAGACGACCGACATCTATGACATGGAGACGACCGCGGTCGGCATCGGTTCGGGCAAGCTGCTGACACCCGACTCGTACAAGAAGCTGGTCTCCACTGAGCTGCGCGGCAACACCCACAAACAGCCGGGCTGCACCACCTGCGACGAGATGACGAACGCCTACACCTACGGCCTCGGAATCGTCATCTCCGGCAACTGGCTGGTGCAGAACCCAATGTTCGGTGGGTACGGCGCAATCGAGGCCTACTTACCTTCGCAGAAGATCGCAATCGCCGCCGCTGTCACGTTCTCGCCCGAAGCGTTCGACGACCAGGGCAATTACAGCAACGCAGCAGACCCGCTGTTCCGCAAGATCGCTGCCGAACTGGGCCCTGACGATGCGCCACCCATGCCGCCACCGAAATAATATGGGCGTGGCGCCCAAGGTTCTGTTCATCTACAACGAGCATCTCGCGACCGAAGCCCTGCTGGGTGAGGCGTTCGCCGAACACGGCTTCGACATCGACACCTTCGAGGTCGTCCCCGCCGAACGCGTCGACAACCCGGCCCTCGACGTCACGTTTCCCGACCCCGTCGGCTACGACGCAATCGTCCCGCTCGGGGCTCGCTGGTCCGTGTACGACGACGCACTGCGCCGCACCTGGGTGGGCAGCGAAACCGAGCTTGTGCGCGACGCCGCCGACTCGGGCGTCCCGTTGCTCGGCGTGTGCTTCGGCGGTCAACTCCTCGCCCAGGCGTTCGGCGGAACCGTGGCGCGGTCAACCGTCCCGGAGATCGGTTGGTACGACGTCAAAACCGACCACCCCGACGTGGTGCCCGGCGGCCGCTGGTTCCAATGGCATTTCGACCGGTGGACGCTACCGCCCGGCGCAACCGAGATCGCCAGAACCGCGAACTCGTCTCAGGCGTTCGTGCTCGGCCGCGCACTGGCCCTGCAGTTTCACCCGGAGATCGACCGCGCCCTGCTCGAGTTGTGGCTGGGCGAGGATCGCGACGGCGAAGTCGCAGGCGTGGGACTCAGCCACGACGAATTACGCGAACGCACAACCGAACTCGCGGACGATGCCGCGACAAGAATCCGCGACTTGGTGCGCGGTTTCCTGACGCACGTGGCCCGTCACCCGTGTCCGAGTTCGTGAGCCAACGCGTCGGTGATGGTCGACCGCCGGAAGCGGTGGCCCAACGTCTGCAGCTTGGCGGGAACCACCCGCTGATTGGCCCTGGCCAGCTCACGTGCGCCCTGCTCCCCCAGCAGCAACCGCGGACCCAGCGACGGTACCGGCACCACTGCCGGACGGTGCAGCACGCCGGCGAGTGCCCTGGTGTAATCGGCGTTGCGCACCGGCTCTGGCGCCACGGCGTTGACGGCTCCGGTCAACCGGGTGTCGTACAACGCCCGGTGGTACACGTCGAGCAGGTCATCGAGCCCGATCCACGACAACCACTGCTCGCCGCCGCCGAGCGGGCCGCCAAGCCCGGCCGCGAACAGCGGGCGCATCAGCCTCAACGTGCCGCCGCGCGCCGATTGCACGATTCCCGTGCGCACGGTGACCACCCGCAGCCCCGCCTCGGCGGCAGGCGTCGTCGCCGCCTCCCAGTCGGCGACCACATCGGCGAGGAAGCCGTCTCCGCGCGCGCTGTCCTCAGCCAGCAGCACATCGCCGCGGTCGAAGCCGTAATAGCCGACCGCCGAGGCGCTGACGAAGGTGCGCGGACCGCCGTCGGCCTCAGCGGCCGCTTCGGCGAGCCTGCGCGTCGGCTCGATGCGACTGTCACGGATCGCCCTCTTATGACCGTCGGTGAAACGACCGGCGATCGACTCACCGGCCAGGTGCACCACCGCGTCGACACCCGACAGCAGGGTGGGGTCCGGCCGGTCCGGATTCCATTGGCGCTCAAGCTCATTGCGTGCCTGTCGGCGGACGAGCCGGATCACGCGATGCCCGCCCGTGCTCAGGAACGCCACCAACGCGGAGCCGACCAGACCCCCGGCGCCGGTAATCGCCACAACCATTGGTTGGGCACCAGCGGCGCGGTGCGCTTCCAGGTCATCGGCGAGTTGCCGGTGCCGATAGACCAACGTCGAGCGCAGCGCCGCTGCGGGTATCGACGTGTCGACGTGGTCATACACGCGTGTGCCGCCGGGCACCTCGCTGAATTCATGGGTGTGCCGCCACCAGCCGATGACACGCGCCGGCCAGGACTTCGGCCCCTTCGAGGACAGGACGTCGACGAATCGGTGCGGCGGGTCGAACGTCGACGGGTCATGCTGCGCGACCCATCGCAGTCCGCCCGGCAGGCCAAGCACGGCCCGCCCGTCGGCCAGCGACTGCGTCTCCGCCACCACCTTCATCGGCTGCCAAGGCGGCACCAGCCGGGTCATCGCGCCTGGCCGGGTATGCCAAGCGAACACCTCGGCGAGCGGATGGTCGACGACACTTTCGTATTCGATGCCCACGATTAGGGGTACCCGTTCGATACCGATGTCAGCGCACACCTGCCGTCGTACGCTGAATACGTCTACGAAATTGAAAAAGATCGCGATGAGCGGATGGAGCGGGCTCGCCCGTCGAAATGCGAGGCGCATCTTCCGGGACCGCCGAGACGCCGGCCAAGTCCTGGCTGACGAGTTGGCGTCCTACCGCGGTACAGACAACCTTTTGGTGCTCGGCCTGGCGCGCGGCGGCGTGCCGGTCGGATGGGAGGTCGCGTCGTCTCTGCGGGCGCCGCTTGACGTGTTCCTGGTACGCAAACTCGGCGTGCCGCAGTGGCAGGAACTCGCGATGGGCGCACTCGCCACCGGCGGCGGGATCGTCGTCAACGACAACTTGGTGCGCAATCTCGGCATCAGCGAGGAACAGTTGCAGATCGCGATCGCCCGCGAAACCGAGGAACTCCATCGCCGCGAGATCGCCTATCGCGGCGAGCGCGCGCCAGTGGACATCGCAGGCAACACGGTGATCCTCGTCGACGACGGGATCGCCACCGGTGCGAGCATGCTTGCCGCGGTGCGCGCTGTGCGCGCCGCCAACCCGGCCCAGGTCGTAGTGGCAGTGCCGGTGGGCCCAGCGTCGGTATGCGAGCAGCTGGCCGAGGAAGCCGACGCCGTGGTGTGCGCGACGATGCCGCCCGGATTCGAGGCCGTCGGCCAGGTGTTCGAGGACTTTCACCAGGTCACCGACGACGAGGTGCGCGAATTGCTCGCTACGCCAACGGTTTAACGCTTGTTGCTGTCCTCGTCGTGTTGTTCGACCGCGGTGGTTTCGGCATCGCTCTCGGCTTCGGCCTCATCGGCCACCGGGGCTTCTTCCGGATAATCCTCGGCGAACTCGGGTTCACTTTCCTCGTGTCCCACGGGTGCCTCTTCGTCGGACTCACGCCCCGACCGTTCGCGCAGCGCGTCGACGATGAGCAGCACCACGCCGATCACGCTGGCAGCGATGCACACCCAGGCGATGAGCTCGTTACTGGTGACGACAGCGGTAACCAGGGCCGCGAGGCCGATGACGGCGAGCACAAGCGCAACGATCAGCATTGACCAACCCTAGGTAGTAGGAACAGCGTTTCGAGCGACTACGGGCTAGTTGTTTCCCCTATTGAACTGGTTGAAGCCGCCGCTGTCGTTGTTGGCACTCGAATCGACCGGTGCGGCCGAACCGCGCTGGCCGAGCTCTTCGAGCTGCGATTCCAGGTAGGTCTTGAGCCGGGTGCGGTACTCACGCTCGAATGTGCGCAGTTGCTCCAGCCTGCCCTCCAGCACGGTGCGCTGCTGGTTGATGGTGCCCATGATCTCGGAATGCTTGCGTTCGGCGTCGGCCTGCAGGGCGTCGGCCTTCTCCTGCGCCTGCCGCAACTGCGCCTCGGACCGGGTCTGGGCGTCGGCCAGCATGGCGTCGGCGCGCTGACGGGCCTCGGCCACGGTGGTCTCGGCGGTCTGGCGGGCCTCGCTCACCATGGCGTCGGCCTGCGCACGCGCGTCGGCCAGCAGCTTGTCGGACTCGGCCTTGGCGGTGCCGGTCAGCCGGTCCGCGGTGTCCTGCGCCAGGCTGAGCACCTTCGCGGCCTTGATGTGGCTCTCCTCGCTGACCGGCGCGGCCTGCTGCGGAGGAGCCTGGAACACGGGCTGCGGTGCGGCAACGGGCTCTGGCTCCGGCTCTGGCTCGTACACCGGAATGGTCTGCGTCGGCTGAACGACGCCGCCACCGCCCCGGGCCCCTGCCAGCTCCTGATCCAGCTCGGCAACGCGCTGACGCAGATCGGTGTTCTCTTCGATGAGCCGGGTCAGCTCGTTCTCAACCAGATCGAGAAAGGCGTCGACCTCGTCCTCGTTGTAGCCACGCTTGCCAATCGGCGGCTTGCTGAACGCAACGTTGTGGACGTCGGCTGGTGTGAGCGGCATTGTCTGCCCCCTTGGAGTCTTGGACCGTCAACCGATCTCAAAGTGTAGAGCCTTACTGGAACGTAACTGGCGTCCATCCTGTCACACCAGACCCGGCGGTTGCAGGAGAGGCCAATAATTAAGAGCGAATTTCAATTTTCCGACCAGTAGCTCAGTCGAATTGTCGACCCCGGCAAACGGTCATGCATGCCTGCCGTGATCGCCAAAGCCGGGCGCGGGGGCCAGTTCTCACGCTGCGGCGCCGAACGCCAGCTGCATGCCGATGAACGCGACGAGAAGCAACACCATGATCGACAGATCGAACCGGACCGCGCCGATCGTGAGCTGCGGAATGAGTCGTCGAAGCAACTTCACCGGCGGGTCGGTGACCGTCATGATCACCTCGAGGACCACCACAGTCAGCCCCCTGGGTTGCCAATCGCGGGAAAACGAGCGGATGAACTCGACCACGACCCGGGCGATCAGGAGCAGCCAGAACACGAACAGCGCGAATCCCAGGATCTCGAAGAAGAGCGCCAACGCCAGCCGTCCTCACTGTGGGCAGATATGTGACATTCGATACAGGCTGAAGTCAGGTGTCGCCCAAAGCCACCGTGCCCGCGCGACGCCGCCAGCCTACCCGCCGGGGTGACCGGCGGTGTTATAGGCGGTCGGCGCTACTGGTAGGCGTAAAAGCCGGCCTCGGCGATTCTGCGGCGCTCCTCGGCGCTGACATCGATATCGGCCGGTGAGAGCAGGAAGACCTTGGTGGCGACCTTGTCGAACGAACCGCGCAGCGCGAACGCGAGCCCGGCGGCGAAGTCGACCAGCCGCTTGGCGTCGGCGTTGTCCATGGTCACTAGGTCCATGATGACGGGGGTGCCATCGCGGAACCGCTCACCGATGGTGCGCGCCTCGCTGTAGTCCTTCGGCCGCAGCGTGGTGATCTTCGACAGCGGGCTGCCCGCGTCGAAGAGCTCTGCCATTCTGCGGGGATCCATGGCCAGTGCGCCACGAGTGGAGCCGCGCAGCGAGCCGAGCCGTGGAACTGCCCTGTCGTATTCACGGGGGCCCCTCAGCCTCGGTTCGAAACGGTCCTCGTCGCGGTATCCCCCGCTGCGGTAGCCGGCCGACGGCTCGTCGTAGTCACGCCCTTCGTAGCCGCGGCCGTACGAGTCGTCCTCGAAGCGGTCGTCGCGGGTACGACGCGAATGACCGCGCGCCGTGCTGCGGTCGTCGTCCTCGTAGTACTCGTCCTCATAGTCATCCATCGGCGCCATACCGAAGTAGGCCTTGACCTTGTGCAGTGTGCTCATCGCCGGGACCCTTCTCGACTTCCTGAAGTTGTGGTGTCTGTGATGAAGATGTGACTGGAGTGACTACTCATGGTGACGTTAGCGGTCGTTGCCCCAATAGCGCGGTACCGACACGCACACACGTCGAACCGTGTTTTACGGCGATCTCGAGGTCGCTGGACATCCCCGCCGAGAGCCCGAGCGGCTGCTCGTAAACCTTCTGCACGCGCTCCTTCTCTTGCTCGAGGCGCGCGAAGGCTTCTTCGGGGTCGGCGTCAAGAGGCGGGATGGCCATCAGCCCCACGAACGCCAACCCGTCGGCGGCGGCAACGGTGGCGCACAGCTCGTCGACCAAATCCGGCCGGCCGACGTCCACGCCGCCGCGCGACTCGTCGCCGTCCAGGCTGAGCTGCAGGTAGACCCTCAGCGGTTCGGCCCGGCCGCCTTCGCTCAGCGCTTCGCTGGCCGCCCGGTCGAGCGCGGCGATCACCTTCGCGCTGTCGACGGAGTGGACGGCGTACGCCCAGCCCGCGATCGACCGTGCTTTGTTGCGCTGAATCCCCCCGACCATGTGCCAGCGAATCAACTCATTGCCCAACACGGCACCGACATCAATGCTTTTATTCGACGCTTCTTGTTCGCGGGATTCGCCAAATTCAAAGCATCCTAAACGCCGCAGAATTATCACATCGCCTGCCGGAAAGAATTTGGTAATGGGCAGTAATTCAATTTCATCGGGATTGCGTCCTGCGGCCTGGGCGGCATCGGCGAGGCGGGCACGGACGGCCGCAAGCGCGTCGGCCAGTTCGCGTTCACGAGCGCTTGCCATCGCGTTCATTCCATCCACACCAACGACGCCAGCCTGCCGGTCGGGGCGCCACGCCGATGACTGAACAGGTTGCGGTCGTCCACAGTGCAGCGGGGGTCGATGTCGATGGCCGTGAGGCCCAAAGCCGTTAATTGCCTGGCGATTCCGGCCCGCAGGTCCAAACCCGGCGTCCCCCTCGAGGTGGTGGTGCGGCTGCCAGGCAACGCCGCCTCGACCTCAGCTGCCATCTCCTCGGGCACTTCGTAGTTACGCCCGCTGACCGCGGGACCCAGCAGAGCGGAGATGTCGCCTGCGTGCGCGCCGAGTCGCACCATCTCCTCAACGGTCCTGGCGACGACGCCCTTTTGCGCACCGACCCGGCCCGCGTGGACGGCCGCCACCACGCCAGCGCGGGCGTCGCCCATTAAAACGGGAACACAGTCCGCGGTAACCACTGCCAAAGCCAATCGTGGCGCGGTGGTGACCAATGCGTCGGTTTTGTCGACGGCGCCCGCACCCGCTTCCAACGGACTGTCGACCACCACCACGTGATCGCCGTGCACCTGGTTCATCCACACCACCGCGTTCTCGCCCAAGCGGAGCGCCGCGGTCAGCCGTTTGCGATTGGCTTCAACTGCCGAGGGGTCGTCGCCGACATGGTCGCCGAGATTGAACGTGTCGAACGGCGGCGCCGATGCGCCGCCTGCGCGGGTGGTGGTCACGCGACGGATACGAACGGTCACTCGCCCAGTATCTCGAGAGCGGACGAGAGGAGCACTTATTGGGACTTGAGTTCAGTGACGCATGAAGGGCGGCACGTCGACATCGTCGTCGTCGTCGCCACCGATGCTGACCGTCGCGCCATTCGTGTGCACCGGCACGCTGACCGCGTCGGCAGGATCGAACAGGGCCGTGCTGACCTTGCCCGCCTTTCCGGCTGCAATCGGCTGGACGCCTGCACCCACGACGGGCTTTCGGCCAGGCCCGCTTGCGTCGAAGCCGGCGGCTATCACCGTGACGCGGACCTCGTCGCCAAGCGAGTCGTCGATGACGGTGCCGAAGATGATGTTGGCCTCAAGGTGCGCGGCCTCCTGGACCAGCGAAGCGGCCTCATTGATCTCGAACAGACCGAGATCGCTGCCACCTGCGATCGACATCAGCACCCCTTGGGCACCTTCCATCGACGCCTCGAGCAGCGGTGAGTTGATCGCGATCTCGGCAGCCTTGAGCGCCCGGCCGTCACCGCGGGCAGAGCCGATGCCCATCAACGCGGTGCCCGCGCCGCTCATGATGCCCTTGACGTCGGCGAAGTCGACGTTGATCAGGCCAGGCGTGGTGATCAGGTCGGTAATGCCCTGCACGCCGTTGAGTAGCACCTCGTCGGCGCTGCGGAAGGCGTCCATCAACGACACCGCGGCGTCGCCCATCTGTAGCAGCCGGTCGTTCGGAATGACGATCAGAGTGTCGCAGCTCTCCCGCAGGGACGTGATGCCCGTCTCGGCCTGGTTGCTACGTCGCTTGCCCTCGAACGAGAACGGCCGCGTCACCACTCCGACCGTCAGTGCACCGAGCTTGCGGGCGATGGTCGCAACGACGGGAGCACCGCCGGTGCCCGTGCCGCCGCCCTCGCCCGCGGTGACGAACACCATGTCGGCGCCGCGCAGCAGCTCCTCGATGTCGTCCTTGGCGTCCTCGGCGGCCTTGCGCCCGACCTCGGGGTCGGCGCCTGCGCCGAGACCGCGGGTGGAGTCGCGTCCGACGTCGAGCTTGACGTCGGCATCGCTCATCAACAGCGCCTGAGCGTCGGTGTTGATGGCGATGAACTCGACGCCCTTGAGGCCCTGCTCGATCATCCGGTTGACGGCATTGACGCCGCCGCCGCCGATGCCGACCACCTTGATCACGGCGAGGTAGTTATGCGGGGGGGTCATCGGTCGCCTTCCTCCCAGGTTGTCTGTGTTGCGCTGAACGCTGGGCAAACTCTCAACCTCAACCAGAGGGTTATAGTTATGTCAAGTTGTTCCGCGCAACCAGAACGGTAGGGCGGGGTCGCTACGTATCCATGCAGGCGCGCCGACACGCAGATGAAGAATTTTCGCGCAAATGCTGACAGGGAACGTCGATCAGCTGGGCTACTTGACCGTCGGCAGATCCGGGCTGGAGACGTCGTAGGTCTGTCCCGGCTGGGTGAGCAGAGCGGCCAGTTTGAGCGCCTTCTCCTCGGTGCGGTCGGTGGTTCCCCACACCACTACCCGGCCATCGGTCAAGGTCAGGGTGATGGCGGCCACCGACGGCGCCGCGATGCGGCCGACCTGTCCCGCGACTTCGGGCCGCAGTGCCGTCATCACCTGCAGCGCGGCCTTGGTCGGCGCGTCGCTCGGCCCCGGGTTGTCGGCGTCGAGGTACGGCACGCCTGCAGGCGGCGGCGCGCTCGCGAAATCCACACCGTCCTTGTCGAACAGGTGTGGACCGTCCGGGTAATCCTTGACGACGATGGGCACCCGTTCGATGACCGTTACGCGCAGCGTCGACGGGTACTGGCGCTGGACCCGCGCGCTGGCCACCCGCCGGATGGCCGCCACCCGTTCGGCGACGGCGTCGGTGTTGACCTGCAGCAGCGGCATGCCTGGCTGGACGGCGGCGGCCGCCACGACCTCGTCCTGCGTAACCGCGCCGACCCCGACCACCACGATATTGCGCGCGGCCATGATGGGGGTGAAGTACAGCAGCAGGCCCAGCCCCACCACCACGACACTCACCAGCGCCGACCACATCAACACCTTGAGGCCCCGAACAGTCCGGCGGCCAAGCCTTTTCGCGTCTTCCGGTGGCGTACCCATTGCGCGGCGCTTGGCCTCCCGGCGGGCGTGCTCGATCGCGGTCGCGCGGGCCTCCGCGGCGCGGCGCTCCTCACGTTCCCGTCGCGCCCGCCGTCGCGGCCCCTCGAAGTCGGCGGCCGCCGCAGGCGGCGGTGTCGGCTCCTCTTGGGCCTCTGCGTCGCGGGTGTCCGCGTCGCCGGTGTCCGGCTCGGTCGGCTCGGTCATTTGAAGGTCGTCCCCGGCCGGCCAGGCGCGCTCCGGTTCGCCTTCATCTGCAGCGCCGCCAGGATTTCCTTGCCTAGCATCGTCACGTCACCGGCACCCATGGTCGCCACGACGTCGCCGGGATCGGCGGCCGCCGCCACGCGTTCGGCCACCGCCGAAATGTCGGGTACGTAGGTGACCGGCACGCTGACGTGGTCGGCGACCATCGCGCCGCTCACGCCTGCCATCGGTTGTTCGCGCGCCGCATAGACGTCGAGGACGAACACCTCGTCGGCCTCGCTGAGCGCCTGTCCGAATTCGCGCGCGAAAGCGTTTGTGCGCGAATACAAGTGCGGTTGGAACACCACGATGGACCGACCGGAAAACCCTGGGTCGCCCTGCTGGGCCACGGCCCGCAGGGCCGTCAGCGTGGCCTTCACCTCCGTCGGATGGTGGGCATAGTCGTCGAACACCCGCACGCCGTTGGCGGTGCCGACCAACTCGAACCGTCGCCTGACGCCCTCGAACCCGGCGAGCCCGTCGAGCACGGTGTCGGTTTGCGCGCCGATCTCGATCGCCGCCAGCAGCGCGCCGAGCGCATTGAGGGCCATGTGTCGGCCCGGCACCGCGAGCCGCATCACCCGCGGGTGCGCCTCACCGTCGAGCTGGATGTGCGCGACCGCGCCGGTACCCTGCTGTTCCCAGGCCACAAGGGTGGCCGCCAGCGGCCGCGTCGGGTCACTCCCGTATCGCAGCACCCGGATGCCCAGCGCTGCGGTGCGCTCGGCCAGACCTGCCGCGCCGGCATCATCGGTGCAAACCACCAGCGCGCCACCGGGTTTGAGTCGCTCGACGAATCCGTCGAACACCGCGCCGTATGCTTCGGCACTACCGAAGAAGTCCAGGTGATCCGCCTCGATGTTAGTCACCACCGCGACATCCGGCGTGTACTCCAGCAGCGACCCGTCGCTCTCGTCGGCCTCGGCGACGAAACAGTCCCCACTGCCGTGGTGAGCATTCGTGCCCGCCTCGCCGAGATCGCCGCCAACCGCGAACGACGGATCGAAACCGCTGTGCTGCAACGCCACGATGAGCATCGATGTCGTGGTGGTCTTGCCGTGGGTGCCTGTGACCATCAGCGTGGTGTGTCCGGCCATCAACTTGGCCAACACCACCGGGCGCAGGATCACCGGGATGCCGCGGCGGCGCGCCTCGACCAGTTCGGGGTTGGTCTTGGGAATGGCGGCGTGAGTGGTGACCACCGCGGTCGGGCCGCCGGGCAACAGGTCCAGTGACGACTCGTCGTGTCCTATGCGGATGGACGCGCCGCGGGCGCGCAGCGCCACCACGCCGCGCGATTCCTTGGCGTCCGAACCCGATACCAGGCCACGGCGGTCAAGCAGGATACGGGCGATACCGGACATACCCGCTCCCCCGATGCCGACCATGTGCACCCGCTGTAGCTCTTCAGGCAGCGAATTGTCTTTCATCGCCGACTCTTTCGCGCGGTGCGCGCTACGTCCAGCGCGACCTCGGCGACCCGATGTGCTGCGTCCCGGTGTCCCGCCAGCGCCGCGGCCACCGTCATCGCCTGCAGCCGGCTTGCGTCGTTGAGCAGGCCGACGACCGTGTCGGCGACGAACGACGGGGTGAGGTCGGCATCGTCGACGACCAGACCGCCGCCTGCGTTGATGACTGGCAGAGCATTGAGCCGCTGCTCGCCATTGCCGATCGGCAGAGGTACATAGACCGCGGGCATGCCGACGGCGGTCACCTCGGCCACCGTCATCGCTCCCGAGCGGCAGACGGCCAGGTCCGCCGCGGCGTACGCGAGGTCCATCCTGTCCAGATACGGAACAGCGACGTAGGGCGGGTCACCGTCTGCGGGCTCGCGAAGGTCGAGGGTGTTCTTCGGGCCGTGGGCGTGCAGCACCGAAATACCCGCCACAGCAAGGTCTTTGGCTGCGGCGGCGACAGCCTGATTGAGTGACTGGGCCCCCTGCGAGCCACCGAAAACTAGCAATACCCTTGCGTCGTCGGCGAATCCGAAGTGAGCCCGCGCCTCGGCTCGGAGCGCCATTCGGTCCAGCGAGGTGATCGCGGCCCGCACCGGCACCCCGACGACCTCGACGCGGCCGAGCCCTGGGTCGGGGACCGCTGACAGCACCCGGTTCGCCGATCGCGCGCCGACGCGGTTGGCCCAACCCGCGCTCGCGTTAGCCTCGTGAACCACGACAGCAACGCGGCGGCGTCGGAAGAGACCACCGCGCGCCGCCAGGTAGGCGGGCGCCGCGACGTAGCCACCGAATCCGATGACCACGTCGGCTTCGACGTCGTCGAGCACCGCGCGGGTCTGCCGGACCGCCCGCCGCACCCGCAGCGGCAGCCTCAGCAGGTCACCCGAGAGCTTGCGGGGCAGCGGCACCGGTGTGATCAGCTCGAGGTGATAGCCGCGTTCGGGAACGAGCCGGGTCTCCAGTCCACGCTTCGTGCCGAGCGCGGTGATCCGCACATCGGGCTCTAGCCCGACCAGGGCGTCGGCCACAGCCATTGCGGGTTCGACGTGCCCCGCGGTGCCTCCGCCGGCGAGGACGATCGAGATGCTCACCCGTTAACGCTGACCTTCCATTGCCCGAGCCCGACGGCCCGTTCCAGTTCGCCCTCCATGATGCCCTGAGCGCTGGACCTGACGGTCGACCGGATGGGGTTTGCGCTTCTTGGCCGGGGCGGTCTTGCGGTCGGGCTTTCGCATGGCCTTTGCGGGCGGGGCCGCCTTGCGTGTCCGCAATCGTTCGCGCAGCGCCTCGGTGCGGGTGGGCAGATACGGCTCCGGCAGTGGCAGCCGAAGCAGCCGGTTCATCCGGTCCTCACGCCCCGCCCGCAGCGCGGCCACTGCCTCGGGTTCATGGCGCGCCGCGTTGGCCATGATGCCGATAATCAAAAGCGTTGTCGCCGTTGAAGTACCGCCCGCTGAGATCAGCGGCAGCTGCAGCCCCGTTACGGGCAGTAGCCCGACCACATAGCCGACGTTTATGAACACCTGGCCAAGCACCCACAGCGTCGCGGTCGCGGTCAGCAACCGCAGGAACGGGTCGGCCGAGCGACGCGCGATCCGCATCCCTGTATAGGCGAACAGTCCGAACAGGCACAGCAACGCGACGGCGCCGACGAAGCCGAGTTCCTCGCCGATGATCGCGAAGATGAAGTCGTTGTGGGCGTTGGGCAGATAGTTCCACTTGGCGGTGCCCTGTCCCAGCCCGTCACCGAAAACGCCGCCGTTGGCCAGCGCGAACCGGGCCTGGCGGGCTTGATAACCGGAGCCCTGGGCGTCGGCGCCGGGGTTGAGCCAGGACTGCACGCGATCGGATCGGTAGCCCGCGGAGACCGCGAGGATTGCCGCCGAGATCATCACGGCGACCATCGAGGACAAGAACACCCGCAGCGGCAGACCCGCGTACCAGAGCAGGCCGAGCAGGATGATGCCAAGCGACACCGTCTGCCCGAGGTCCGGCTGCGCGACGATCAGCGCCAGCGCGATCACCGCGGCGGGCACCAGCGGGATGAGCATCTCGCGCAGCGACGCGTGTTCCATCCGCCGGGCCGCCAGCAGGTGCGCACCCCAGATCGCGAATGCGATCTTCGCCAGTTCGGAGGGCTGCATGGAGAACCCTGCGATCACGAACCAGCCACGAGAACCGTTGGCTTCCTTACCGATTCCCGGGATCAACACCAGAACCAGCATGACGACGGTGACCGCGAATGCGGAGAATGACAGGCTGCGCATGAGGTTCACGGGCATCCGCAGCGCGATGTAGAACGCGAGCAGCCCGACCACGGTCCACAACACCTGCCTGGCGAAGATGGCCCACGGAGAGCCGTCCTCGTCGTAGGAGTGCACCCCAGATGCGGACAACACCATGGTCAGACCCAGCGTTACGAGCAGCGCGGTGACCGCGATGATGAGATGAAACGACGTCATCGGCCTGCCAAGCCATGCGCCGAACCGGGTGCGCGGCATGCGGGTGGCGGCCTCGGCGGCGTCATTGGCAGGCTTGGTCCTCCGGAGCCGCAATCGGGTCAGGATGTTGCTCACTGCGGACTACCTACTCAGGGCAGCAACGGCCGAGGCGAACGCGTCGCCGCGCTGGCCGTAGCTGCTGAACTGGTCGAAGGACGCGCCGGCCGGGGCCAGCAACACGGTGTCTGAAGGGCCGGCCAAGCCGCGGGCGGCGTCGACAACGGCCGTCATGAGGCGAGTCACAAAATCCTCATTTTCCCCTTGCACCCCAGAATCCTCCCCCGTCACTACCTCGACGACGGGGACATCCGGGGCGTGTCGCGATAACGCGTCGCGGATCTGGGTCTTGTCGCGGCCGATCAAAACCGCTCCGACCAGTCGATTCCCCACCGCGGCGACCAGTTCGTCGACAGAAGCGCCCTTGAGCAGGCCGCCAGCGATCCACACCACCCGCGGGTACGCGGTGATCGACGCCTGCGCCGCGTGCGGGTTGGTGGCCTTGGAGTCGTCGACATAGGTGACACCGTCGACGACGTCGACCACCTCGGCGCGGTGCCTGCCGACCCGAAACCCGGCCAGTGCGTCGGCGATTGCGTACGGCGGCACATCTACGGCGCGGGCCAGCGCCGCGGCGGCCAGCGCGTCGAGCATCCCGACCGGTCCGGCTACCGGGATGGAAGCCGCTTCGGCGAGCTCCAGCTGTTCGCCGAACGCGTTGTCGACGAGCACACCGTCATGCACACCCAGCTCGCCCCGCGCGGGCTCGCCGAGCCGGAATCCGACCCGCACCGGCGCGGCTGCGCCTGTCAACAGCCCGGCCGCGACCGGGTCGTCGAGCCCGACGACGGCGACCCGACCGTCGAGCACACGGGCCTTGTCGCGGGCATAGGCGTCCATCGTGCCGTGCCAGTCGAGGTGGTCCTCCGCGACGTTGAGCACGACGCCGGCCTCTGGGCGCAGCGACGGCGCCCAGTGCAGCTGGAAACTCGACAGCTCGACGGCGAGCAGCTCGGCCCGCTGATCCAGGACGTCGAGCACGGGATCGCCGATATTGCCGCACAGCAGTGCGCTGCGCCCGGCGGCGACCAGCATCGCGTGCAACATCGACGTCGTGGTGGTCTTGCCGTTGGTGCCGGTCACCACCAGCCAGCGTCGCGGCGCCCCGTAGCGGCCGGATTTGTCCAACTGCCAAGCTAATTCGACATCACCCCAGATCGGCACGCCTGCCTCGGCAGCGGCGGCAAGCACCGGCGCAGTGGGCGGCAGGCCGGGGCTGGTGACGACGAGGTCGTAGTCGGCGATCCGGTCGGCGGCGTTGGCCGCGTCGATCACCGTGACACCGGACTGCGCGAACGCGGTCAGCGCCGACGGGCTGTCGTCGGTGAGCGAGGCGCGCACACCGAGCGGAGTGAGGGCGGCCAATATCGCGCGGCCGGTGACTCGGGCGCCTGCGACGAGCACGGCGGCTCCGTAGAGGTCCACGTCAGGCTCCGACGGTCGTCAGCCACTCGCTGTAGAAGAGCGCAACCCCGAGCCCGCAGGCGATCGCCGTGAGCAGCCAGAACCGGATGATGACCGTCGTTTCGGCCCAGCCGACAAGTTCGAAATGGTGATGGAAAGGCGCCATCCGAAACACCCGTCGCCCCGTGGTGCGGAAAGCCATGATCTGCACTACGACCGACGTCACCTCGGCGACGAACAGGGCACCGAGCACAACCGCAAGCATTTCGGTACGGCTGGCCACCGACAGCCCGGCGATGATGCCGCCGAGAGCCAGCGAGCCGGTGTCGCCCATGAAGATCTTGGCCGGCGCGGCATTCCACCACAGGAAGCCGATACATGCCCCGGCCGTCGCCGCCGCGATGATGGCCAGATCCAGCGGATCGCGGACGTTATAGCAGCCAAGTCCCGGGCTCGTCGCGCACGCGTTGCGGAACTGCCAGAACGTGATCAGAACGTAGGCCGCGCACACCATGGCCATCGCCCCAGCGGCCAACCCGTCAAGGCCGTCGGTGAAGTTCACCGCGTTGGACCAGGCGTAGACGATCGTCACGCAGAACAGAACGAAAATCGCTGGCGCCAAGGTGACCGTGGCGATCTCGCGGACGTAGGACAGCTCGGCGCTGCCCGGCGTCAGCCCGTCGGCGTTGTGGAATTGCAGCGCAAGCACGCCGAAGAGCACGGCGGCGACCAGAATGCCCACGGTCTTGGCGGTCTTGTTGAGGCCGAGATTGCGGGCCTGCCTGATCTTGATCAGATCGTCGACGAAACCGACGGCGCCCAGCGCGGTGGCCAGGCCGAGCACCAGCCAGCCCGAGGCCGACGGCCCACGGCCGTCCATCACGACGCCGATCAGCTGGGTGCCGAGGTATCCGGCCCAGATCCCCGCCACGATGGCGACACCGCCCATCGACGGTGTGCCGCGCTTCTTGTGGTGGCTCGGCGGGCCGTCCTCGCGGATCTCGTGCCCGAACCCCTGCCGGGTGAAGAGCCGGATCAGCACCGGTGTGAGAAGAATCGAGACCGTCAGCGCGATGCCGACGGCGATGAGAATCTGCCTCATCCGAGACGGCCCTGCGCGATCAGTGCGTCGGCCAGGGCGCCGAGCCCTGCCGCATTCGAGGCTTTTACCAGCACCACGTCGCCGGCCTGCAGTTCGGCCCGCAACAATGCCAGCGCGGCGTCGGCGTCGGCGACCATGGTGGATTCAGATCCCCACGATCCCTCCATGACCGCCCCGTGGTGCATGGCGCTCATAGACCTCCCGGTTCCGACGACGATGAGTCGTGACACATCTAATCGCACGGCCAGCCTGCCGATGCGGTCATGCTCGGATATTGCATCATCGCCGAGTTCTGCCATCTCGCCGAGCACCGCCCAGCTGCGGCGTTTTTCGCCAGCTTCTCGGGCCATCCACGCCAGTGCCTTCAGCCCGGCCAGCATGGAATCCGGGTTCGCGTTGTACGCGTCATTGATCACCGTGACGCCGTCGTCGCGCGTGGCGACCGCCATGCGGTGCTTGGACATCGGGCCTGCCGCCGCCAGCGCAGCGGCCACCTGTTCGAGACTGGCGCCGCACTCCACCGCGACGGCGGCTGCGCACAGCGCGTTCGACACCTGGTGGTCACCGTGCACGGCAAGGGCGACGTCGGTCGCACCGTCGGCGGTGTGCAGTGTGAAGCGCGGCCGGGCCAGCGCGTCGAGCGTGACAGGCCCGGCCCACACGTCGGCTCCCTCGGAGCGGCCCACCCGCACCACCCGCGCGGCCGTCTGGTCGGCCATCGCGGCCACCACGCTGTCGTCGACGTTGAGGATCACCACCCCCGATGACGGAACAGCTTGTGGCAGTTCGGCTTTCGTCGCGGCGATGGCCTCCCTTGAGCCGAACTCGCCAAGGTGCGCGGTGCCGACGTTGAGCACGACCGCGATCGACGGCGGTGCGATCTCGGCCAATGCGGCGATGTTGCCGGGGTGGCGCGCCGACATCTCAAGGACTAGGTAGTCGGTGGACTCCGTCGCGCGCAGCACAGTCCACGGATGGCCGAGCTCGTTGTTGAAGGAACCGGGCGGTGCGACGACCTCCCCCAGCGGGGCGAGCACCGCGGCGAGCAGATCCTTCGTCGACGTCTTACCCGACGAGCCGGTGACGCCGACGATGGTCAGCCCACCTTCGACGAGTTCGGCGGCGACCGCGGAGGCCAACCGCGCGAGCGCCGCGAGCACCGCGGCACCCGAGCCGTCGGTGTCGTATTCGAGCACACTGGCCGCAGGGTCACCGGCGGAGTCGGGATCGACGACGATCGCGGGCACGCCGACCGGCCGCGCCGCCAGCACCGCGACGGCACCCGCGGCAATGGCGGCTTCGGCGAAGTCGTGGCCGTCGGAGCGCGCACCTGGCAACGCCAGGAACAGGCCGCCGGATGTCACTGCCCGCGAATCGAATTCGACGGTTCCGGTGACGCGGGCCGCTGCTGCAGCTTCTGGTGAGATGCCGGACAGTTGGCCACCGACGATGTCGGCGATCTGGGCGACGGTCAGATCGATCACAGGCTGTGCCCGTGCGACTCGAGAGACCGGGCGAGTTCCTCACGGTCGTCGAAGGGCCGGGTCTGGCCGTGGCTGGTCTGGCCTGCCTCGTGGCCCTTGCCCGCGATCAGCACGACGTCCCCCTGCCGCGCCCAGGCCACCGCGTGGTCGATGGCCTGGCGGCGGTCCCCGATCTCGACCACCTGCGCCGCGCCGTTCGCCGCCGTCGCCCCAGCCATGACCGCAGCCCTGATCGCGGCGGGGTCCTCGTCACGGGGATTGTCATCAGTCACCACCACGAGGTCGGCCAGTTCGGCGGCGACACCACCCATCGGCTCCCGCTTGCCGGGGTCGCGATTGCCGCCCGCGCCAAACACCACCGCGAGCCTGCCGTCGCCTTGTTCGCGCAGGGTCTCGAGGACAGCGCGCAGTGCGCCGGGTTTGTGCGCGTAGTCGACGAGCGCGAGAAAATCCTGGCCGCGGTCGATCGGCTCGAGCCTGCCGGGCACCGTTGCGCTGTGCAGTCCCGGTGAGGCCTGCTCGGGTGACACCCCGACGGCGTCCAGTAGCGCGACCGCCAGCAGGCAGTTGGCGACGTTGTAGCGACCCGGCAGCCCGATCCGCAGCCCGTGATGCACACCCGCCGGGTCGACGACGAGGAACTCCTGGGCTCCCTGCTCGACCGTATCGACCTTCTCCACCCGCCAGTCGGCATCGCGTCCGATCGCGCTCACCGACACGGGGTGATGCGCAAGACGCGCCATGCCGCGTCCCGCATCATCGTCGACACAGATGACGGAAATGCTTGCGTGAGTTGGGGACTCGGAGTCGAACAGCCGCGCCTTGGCGTCGAAGTAGTCCTGCATCGTCGGGTGGAAGTCGAGATGGTCCCGCGACAGATTGGTGAAACCTCCTACCGCGAACTTCACCCCGTCGACGCGGCCAAGTGACAGCGCGTGGCTGGAGACCTCCATCACCACGGTGTCGACGCCCGCTTCGACCATCACCGCAAGAAGCGCCTGCAGGTCGGGTGCCTCGGGTGTGGTCAGCGCACTCGGCTGGTCGCGTCCGTCGATGCGGACGCCGACAGTGCCGATCAGCCCGACCACCCGGCCCGCCGACCGCAGGCCCGCCTCCGCCAGATAGGTGGTCGTGGTTTTGCCGGACGTCCCGGTGACCCCGACGACGCGCAGCGCCTCCGACGGATGGCCGTAGACGGTGGCCGCCAACTCGCCGAGAACCGAACGCGGCTCGGGATGAACGAGCACCGGCACGGAGACGCCGTCCCGGATGTGGGCAACGCCTACGGCGTCCGTAAGCACCGCGACGGCGCCGCGTGCGACGGCATCGGCGGCGTAGCGCCCGCCGTGCGACGAGCCCCCTGGCAGCGCGGCGAACAGGTCACCGGGCTGCGCATTCTGGCCCCGCAGAGTTAGCCCGGTGACCTGCACGTTCGGCACCGTTGCCCCGTCAACAGACACTGCAAACACCTGCTCAGCCAGCCGACTCAGCACTTGGCCGACGGGATGGGTGGGACGCAGGTTCATGGCGATCACACAGTACCGGCCGGCTTTCGGCCGATATCGGGCTCAGGCGGCCTGAAGCGTCAGCGGCGGGCCAGGGTCGGGTGACAGCGGCACGTTCTCCCGCTGCAACAGCCAGGCGGCGATGTTGTGGAACAGCGGCGCCATCGTGGTTCCCGGCAGACCCTCCGCGGTGTGTTGCGGGTTGTCGGCCATGACGCCGATCACGTAGCGCGGATCGTCGGTGGGCGCCATGCCCGCGAACGTGATCCAGTAGACGTTGTCGTAGTAGCACCCGCAGCCGGGGTTGATCTGCTGGGCCGTGCCGGTCTTGCCGGAGATCTGGTAGCCGTCGACCGCAGCCAGCGGTCCGGTGCCCTGTTGATCGCCCCTTGGATCGCGTTGCACTGTCGCACGCAGCATCTCGCGCACCGTCTTCGCGGTTTCCGGCGACACCACCCGCACGCCCGCCGGCCTCGGCTCGTCGGTGCGGGTGCCGTTGGCGGCGATGGTGGTCTTGATGATCCTGGGCGGGACGCGCACACCGTCGTTGGCGATCGCCTGGTACATGCCCGTCATCTGCAACAGAGTCATCGAAAGGCCCTGGCCGATAGGTAGGTTGGCGAACGTGCTGCCCGACCACTGGTCGATCGGCGGTACCAGCCCTTCGCTCTCGCCGGGCAGCCCGACTCCGGTGCGTTGACCGAGGCCGAACTTGTCGAGCATCTCGGAATACCGTTGCGGGCCGATCCGCTGCGCGAGCATCAGCGTGCCAACGTTCGACGACTTTCCGAAGATCCCGGTGGTCGTGTAGGGCATCACGCCGTGCTCCCACGCGTCATGCACGCTGACACCGCCCATATCGATCTCGCCGGGCACCTGCAGCACCTCGTCGGGGCTCGAAAGGCCGTACTCGATCACAGAGGCGGCGGTGACGATCTTGTTCACCGAGCCCGGTTCATAGGGCGAAGACACCGACGGGTTCCCGAGTTCCCGGTCCTGCTGTCGGCCGATGTCTTGGCTCGGGTCGAACGTGTCGTCGTTCGACATCGCCAGCACCTCACCGGTTTTCGCGTCAAGCACGACGGCCGAGACGTTCTTTGCACCTGAGGCGTTCTTGGCCTGCTGCACCTGCTGCTGGACGTAGAACTGGATGTCGTCGTCCAGAGTCAGCATCACCGTCGAGCCGTCGACGGCGTCGTGCCGATTGCGGTAGCTGCCGGGGATCACCACGCCGTCGGAGCCACGGTCGTAGGTCAGCGAACCGTCGGTGCCCGCCAACGAGGCGTCGAGCGACTCCTCCAGTCCGAGAAGGCCGTGGCCGTCCCAGTCGATTCCGCCGACGATGTTGGCCGCAAGCGACCCGCCGGGATACTGGCGCAGGTCCTGGCGCTCGGAACCCACTTCGGGGAACTTGGTGATGATCGCGTCGGCGATGGCCGGGTCGACCGCGCGCGCCAGGTAGACGAACGAGTCGTTGCCGGTGAGTTTCTTCAGCAGGGTGTTAGCGTCTGGTTTGTTGTTCAGCCGCAACGCGATTTCGGCGGCGATGTCGCGCAGTCGGTGTTCGGGGTCGGGCGCCGCCGGTGTCTTCGCCCTGGCGTCGGCCAGCTGCTTGCGGATCTTGATCGGCTGGAAGGTCAGCGCCCTTGCTTCGATGGTGAACGCGAGCTTGTCGTTGTTGCGGTCGACGATCGACCCGCGCACCGCCTTCTCCACGTCGGTGACCTTGAGCTGACCCGCCGCCTCGGCGCGCAGGCCCGCGGCGCGTGGCACCTGCAGGCTGAACAGCTGGCCCACGGCAACGAGCAATACCAGGAAGATGACGGCGTTACCTGCCCTGTGTCGGAACACGAAGGATGCACTGCGCAAACCACTTTCGGCCATCGGTTCGCGGGTCCGCCGCGTCCGAGCCGAGCGCTCCTGGGTGGGCTGTGCCTTGCGCGCCTTCGGCTTTCCGCGGCCACCGCCCCGGTTGTCGTCGCGGCTCATGCGGGTGCGCCGGGAAGCGGCGCTGCCGCGGGCGGGGCCGCTGCGGGGATATCAGTGGGCGGCGGTGGCACATCCACCGGACCCAGCGCCGGGGCCTGACCGGTGACGGCGTGTGGAACCTCGACACCCGGTGCAGCGGCCAGCGGTGCTGCGGGCGTCACCGGCATCGAGCGCTCGACGCCCGGCACCGGAGCGGGTGCCAACGGAGCCCTTGGCGGCACGTGGACGGTGAGCTCGCGCGGCTCCACGACGCGCGGCGCGGGCGGGGGCGGCGGAGCTGGGGGCCCTTGCTCGGGCAGCTGAGTGTTCAGCGGCGGCGGGGCAACGCCCTGTGCGGGTTTCGGCGTGCCGATCACAACCCAGTTGCCCGACGCGTCCTGCACCAGGTGTGCGGTGTCCCTGGACGGGATCATGCCAAGGTTTCGTGCCGCTTCGGCCAGCGCAGGCGCGGCCTGAGCCTCGAGCACCTGACGTTCCAGGGCTTCCTTCTGTTGCAAGAGCGCCTGATTGGTCTGTCGTGCGTGTCCCAGCTGGTAGGAGCGCTCCGCGGCATCCGTCGACAGCCAAAGCGTGACGCCGAGGCCGAGGCCGAGCGATCCGATCACGAGCACCACAAACGGCACCCTCGACACCAGAGCACGCGGGTTCAACTCGACCGAGGCCAGCTTGACGATGATCCGCTCACGCATCGGCGGCCGGACAACCTTGGGCGCCTTTGCCTTTCGCGCCTTAGCTCGCGCCTTGGCCTGGCTGGCGTTCTTCGGCCTCGCTGGTCCGCCGGTTGGCCGCGGGAACGGGTTGGTCGCCGGTGCCGAGTGTTGCGGGCGCTGCTCGCGCGCAGGCTTGCGCTTGCGCGGCGGCGCTTCGGCGGGGCGGCGGGTGGTCTTGCGGCTCGTGCGACGGGATTCGTCGCCACCGCGGACCGATGCTGGACGCTTGGCCTTCATGGTTATCCCCCAACCTTTTCCAGTGCCCGTAGCCGCACGGACGCGCTACGCGGATTGAGTTCGATCTCCTCGGGGCCCGCACGCTCGGGTCCGCGGGTCAGGGCGATGAATTCCGGCTCATAGCCGGGCAATTCGATAGGCAGGTCGGGAGGGGTACGTGATGCCGTTGCGGCGGCGAACTGGTGCTTGACGATGCGGTCTTCCAGGGATTGATACGCCATCACGACGATTCGACCCCCGGGAGCCAGTGCGCCGAGCGCAGCGGGAATCGCGTCGCGCAGCGAGTCCAGCTCGCCGTTGACGGCGATACGCAGTGCCTGGAACGTGCGCTTGGCCGGATGGCCTCCGGTGCGCCTCGTTGCCGCGGGAATCGCCTGATACAGCAGCTCAACCAGCTCACTGGTGGTGGAGAACGGCCGCTGCTCGCGACGGCGGACGATCTGGGAGGCGATACGACTTGCGAAACGCTCCTCGCCGAACTCCCGCAGCACTCGTGACAGCGCCTTCTGGTCGTATGTGTTGACGACGTCCGCGGCGGTGAGCTCCGCATCGGGATCCATTCGCATGTCCAGTGGCGCGTCGGCGGCATACGAGAAGCCGCGCTCGGTGCGGTCGAGTTGCATCGATGACACACCGAGGTCGAACAGGATCGCGTCCACTTTGTCTGCCCAGTAACCGGTTTCGGTCAGGACACTCTCGATGCCGTCGTAGCGGGTGCGGACCAGCATGACCCGGTCGCCGAACGGCGACAGCCGATCGCCTGCGATCCACAACGCATTTGGATCGCGATCGAGCCCGATCACCCGCAGACCGGGAAACTGGGTGAGGAAGCGTTCGGAGTGCCCGCCTGCCCCGAGCGTGGCGTCGACAAGGACCGCGCCCCCGCCGTCGGGGTTCTGGCGGGTGAGCGCCGGGGTCAGTAGCTCGACGCAGCGATCGAGTAGGACGGGAACGTGTCCGTGGTCGCCGGGGCCGCGGGAATTCTCAGACATCGCCACCTCTGTGGTGAGCGCTCCTGCACCGAGGTCCCTGTCCGAGAACCCGGACCTGACGTTGGGGAAGTACGCCAGGGCCGGTTCGGACAGAGGCCACGATGCACGGGCAACGTGCCGGTCGGCCGCCGAATCAGATGATGTCGTGCAGAGCTTCATCGGTGGCCGCGGAGAAGTTCTCTTCATGGGTCTGCTGGTACGACTGCCATGCCTCCGAGTCCCAGATCTCGAGGTAGTCAACCGATCCGATCACCACGCACTCCTTGGAAAGGTTTGCGTAGCGGCGGTGGTCGGCTGACAACGTGATCCGGCCTTGGGTGTCGGGATGCTGCTCGTCGGTGGCCGCCGCCAGGTTGCGCAGGAACGCGCGGGCCTCCGGGTTGCTCCGCGACGCCTGCGACGCTCGTCGAGCCAGCTTTTCGAACTCGGCGCGAGGGTAGACGGCCAGGCTGTGATCTTGGCTCTTGGTGACCATCAACCCTCCTGCCAGCGCGTCGCGGAACTTGGCGGGCAGTGTGAGCCGCCCCTTGTCGTCGAGCTTCGGCGTGTAGGTGCCGAGAAACATCCCGCCACCTCCCACCACTCCGGAGCCCCGGTCGCTCCGTTGTCCGCCACTTTACCCCACAATCCCCCACATTGTGCCATTTGATGGCGAAAGTTGGTCGTGCGTCCCCACCGCGCCCCCCGATCCAGGTGATTTCCATGCCCACCAGCGGACAACGATGGCCGCAAGCAGGTAAAACCCCAGGTAGCTACGGTCGCGAGGGTCAGTGGGGCGGTGTGGGGAGAATTCGCAACACGCCTGCGCACAAAAAAAGGGGCACCCCGTCGCGGGCTACCCCTCGGCTCGGTACCGGCCTACTCGTCGAAGCGGCGGCGGAATCGATCCTCCATCCGACTGGTGAACGATCCGCCGGACCCCTTACCCCGCTTCTGGCGAGGCGATCCTGGTTCAGCGGAGCCAGCGTGCCCCTTGCCCACCCGCGGGCCGGTGATGGCGAAGATCACACCACCGAACATCACCACAAAGCCGATGACGGACAGAATCGGGAAGCTACCAATCATGGTGGCCTTGAACGCGACACCGGAAACCAGCATGGCCAGACCGATCACGAAAAGTGCGACGCCCTGCAGACGGCGCCGCGCCGAGGGAGCACGCAAAGTCCCACCGCGAACGCTCGAAGCGAACTTGGGGTCCTCGGCATAGAGCGCGCTCTCGATCTGATCGAGCATGCGCTGCTCATGATCGGAGAGTGGCATTCGTCCCTCCCTCGCCGGCCCGGCCGTCTAAATGTTCAAAGTCGTGTTCGCCCGCATTCACGGACACCTAACAGTCATGATACGAGGTCGATCTGAGCCGTACCACCTAGTTCGACGGTCGATTCTATGACGGGCGCCGCCGTTGTGAGTCGATGCCTCTCGGATACCTCACCCAACCAATAATGGTGTGGACCACACCGCATTGCGGCCGCAGGGCGAGGAAGGACAAGGACAACTTGGCGACATTTCTCATCGATCTGTCGCCGAGCGATATGCAGCACAGGCTCGGTGACGCGCTGGCGGTCTATGTCGACGCCATGCGATACCCCCGCGGCACCGAGGACCAGCGCGCGTCCATGTGGCTCGACCACACCCGCAGGCACGGCTGGAAGGCCGTCGCGGCTGTGGAGGTTCCTGACCAACAAGACATCGCCGACTCGCCGGGCGCAGCGCTGACCGCCGCGCCGATGCTTGGGGTCGCCTACGGCTATTGCGGTGCGCCGGACCAGTGGTGGCAGCAACAAGTTGTGCAGGGCCTCTACCGGGTCGGCGCCGACAGAATCCGCATCGCTGAGCTCATGACGAGCTACTTCGAGCTGACCGAACTGCACATCGCGCCGCGCGCACAGGGCCGCGGCCTCGGCGAGGCGCTGGCACGTCGGCTGCTCGCCGATCGCGGCGAGGCACACGTGCTGCTGTCGACGCCGGAGATCAACGGCGAAGCCAACAGGGCGTGGCGGCTGTACCGGCGGCTCGGGTTCACCGACATCATCCGCGGCTACCATTTCGCGGGCGATCCGCGTGCGTTCGCGATCCTGGGCCGGGCATTGCCACTGTGAGTGCCAGGTCTGGCACGATGACCAGGTGCCCGCCCGTTCCCGCTCCAGGCGCATTCTCACCGTCGCGTTGCTGCTTCTGCTTGTCGTGCCGATGGCAGTGGGCTGCGTACGCGTGCGGGCGTCGATCACGGTGTCGCCCGACGACCGCGTTTCGGGTCAGATCGTCGCGGCCGCCAAGCCGCGCAACGCCGACGACAAGGGCCCGCAGCTGCTCAACAACCTGCCCTTCGCGCAGAAGGTGGCGATCTCCGACTACAACCGCGACGATTTCGTCGGCTCGCAGGCGGTGTTCTCCGACCTGACCTTCGCCGAAGTGCCCCAGCTAGCCAACATGAACCGGGACGCCGCAGGCGTCGACATCTCGCTGCGCCGCGCAGGCGACCTGGTCATCCTCGAGGGGCGCGCCGACCTCACGTCGCTCAACGACTCAGATGCCGACGTGACGCTTTCGGTGGCTTTCCCCGGCGATGTCACGTCGACCAACGGTGACCAGGTGTCTTCCGACGTCGTCGAATGGAAGCTGCGGCCCGGAGTGGTCAGCACCATGAGCGCCCAGGCGCGCTACACCGACCCGAGCGCCCGGTCGTTCACCGGCGCGGCCATCTGGCTCGGCGTGGCCTCGTTTCTGGTGGCCGCGATCATCGGTGGACTGGCGTATACGAGCCGGGACCGCTCGCCGCGCCCCACCTGATACCCGCACTGCCAGCCAACGCCCCTGGTGACTCGGCGCCATGACTTGGTACAAAACCCGTAGCACGCTCTACGCTGAATGCACTCGGGGGCGAGTAAGAGGAACGTTGGGCGAAGATTTGTCCGGAAAGGGGCGCCCGCTGAGCGTGGATGCAGCGACGCCGTCAGCCGTCGAGTTGGCAAGCGCCGTCACCGACCAGTTGCGGGAGTATCTCCGCGATCGTCGCAGCGACGCCGCGTACATCGGTACCGACTACGCCGAGTTGACCGCCGCCCTCGAGGAATTCGTGTTGCGCGGCGGCAAGCGGCTGCGCCCGGCGTTCGCCTACTGGGGCTGGCGCGCGGTGGCGGACACGGCCGCGGATCCGGTCGATCCGGCGATGCTGCGGCTGTTCTCTGCACTGGAGCTGCTGCATGCGTGCGCGCTGGTGCACGACGACGTGATCGACGCCTCGGCCACCCGCCGCGGGCTGCCGACCGTTCACCGGCTGTTCTGCGAGAAGCACCGCAGCAGCCAGTGGCATGGGTCGTCGGAACAGTTCGGGATATCGGCAGCCATTCTGCTCGGCGACCTGGCGTTGGTGTGGGCCGACGACATCGTGGCCACTGCCGACCTTTCTGTCGACGCGCAGGTGCGGGTACGGCGGGTGTGGTCGGCAATCCGCACTGAAGTGCTCGGCGGGCAATACCTCGACATCGTCGCCGAATCCAGCGGGGCAGAGTCGGTTGCGTCGGCTATGACGGTCAACATCTACAAGACCGCCTCGTACACGATCTCCCGGCCATTGCAGTTCGGCGCGTCGGCCGCCGCCGACCGCCCCGATGTGCTCGCCGTGTTCCACGAGCTTGGAACCAGCCTTGGGGTGGCGTTCCAGCTACGCGACGATGTGCTCGGCGTCTTCGGCGACCCGGCGATCACGGGCAAGCCGTCCGGCGACGACCTGCGTTCCGGCAAGCGCACGGTACTGCTGGCCGAGGCCGTAGAGCGGGCCGAGAAAGTCGACCCCGTCGCCGCCAAACTACTGCGCACCTCGATCGGAACGGAGCTGTCCGACACCCAGGTGAAGGAACTCTGCCTCGTCATCGAATCGGTCGGCGCGCTGGCTGCGGTCGAGGACCGCATCGACACGCTGACCCGTCGCTCCCTCGAGACATTGAGCGCAGCACCGATTGACGTCAAGGCCAAGGTCGGCCTTTCCGAGCTCGCCAGACGGGCTGCGAACCGGTCCGCCTAGGAGCATGTCAACCCCGACGCCGACGCAGGCCCCGAAAACCGGTTCGGCACAGCATCTTTGGAGGCTGATGTCGTTCGCGACGTCGCCACAGGCCAGGCCGGCATGGCTGGGCGCGCTGGGTGCCGTGCTGATTACCGCCGGCGGGCTCGGCGCGGGTAGCACGCGGCTGCACGATCCGCTTCTTGAGTCGCTGCACCTTTCCTGGCTTCGGTTCGGCCACGGACTGGTGCTCTCGTCGGTGCTGCTGTGGATAGGCGTTGCCCTGATGCTGGTCGCCTGGCTGTGGCTGGGCCGCCGGGTGATCGACCGCACCGCAACCGAATACACGATGGTGGCGACCACCGGCTTCTGGCTTCTGCCGCTGCTGCTGTCCGTTCCGGTGTTCAGTCGCGACACCTACTCGTATCTGGCGCAGGGGGCACTGCTGCGCGACGGCTTCGACCCGTACATAGTCGGCCCGATCGAGAACCCGAACTCGTTGCTGGACAACGTGAGTCCGATCTGGACGACGACGACCGCGCCGTACGGGCCCGGGTTCATTCTTGTCGCGAAGTTCGTCACGATGCTCGTCGGCAACGACGTGGTGGCAGGCACCATGCTGCTGCGGCTGTGCATGCTGCCCGGCCTGGCCCTGCTGATCTGGGCGGCGCCGCGGGTGGCCCGCCATGTCGGCGCGAACGGCGCGGCCGCGCTGTGGATCTGCGTGCTGAACCCGCTGGTAATCATTCACCTGATGGGTGGCGTGCACAACGAGATGCTGATGGTCGGCTTGATGATGGCGGCAATTGCGCTGACGTTCGCGGGCCGCCACATATGGGGCGTCAGCCTGATCGCAGTGGCGGTGGCAGTGAAAGCCACGGCCGGACTGGCTCTGCCGTTCATGGTGTGGGTGTGGACGCGCGACCTTCGGAATCGGAGGGGGTATTCACAGGTGAGGGCGTTCGCCGTCGCGACCGCCGCGTCGGCGCTGATCTTTGCCGCGATGTTCGCCGTGTTGTCCTGGCTGGCAGGCGTCGGCCTTGGCTGGCTGACGGCGCTGGCGGGGTCCGTCAAGATCATCAACTGGCTGACGGTGCCGACCGCAGCGGCGAATCTGATCAACGTGTTCGGCAGCCTACTGTTCCCCGTGAACTTCTACGCGGTGCTCGATGTCGCCCGGATCATCGGGATCGCGATCATTGCGATCTCACTTCCGTTGCTGTGGTGGCGTTTTCGCCACACCGACCGCGAGGCGCTAATCGGCATCGCGTTGGTGATGGGCGTGGTGGTGCTGTTCGTGCCCGCGGCGCTGCCGTGGTACTACACCTGGCCGCTGGCGGTGGTGGCCGCGCTTGCGCAGTCGAAGCAGTCGATCGCGGTGATCGCGGGGGTGTCGACGTGGATCACGGTGATCTGGAAACCCGACGGCGCGCACGGCATGTACTCGTGGCTGCACGTGACGCTCGCAACGGCATGCGCTGCGGCGGCCTGGTATTCGCTCTACAAGGCGCCGGTCAGTACGCCATCGCCTGGGCCCGCCGCACCACCTCACGAGCCTGATGAGAGTGCAGCGCGTCAACCGGCCTAGCGTTCGCCTTCTTGTCGGTCGAGCCGTCGCGGCGGATGGTGAGCGACTCGTCCGGGGTGAACAGCCAGCGCAGGATCTCGGTGTCGCGGTAGCCACCGTCGTGCAGCACCACGAGCAGCCCGGACAGGCTCTTCACCACATGCCCGCTCTCGTCGAAGAAGGCCTTTGGCACCACCACCATGCCGTCGCGTCGCACGGCGACCAGGTGCCCTTCTCGCAGCTGCTGATGCACCTTTGTCACAGGAACGCCGAGCAAATCGGCTACGGCGGGTAGGTCATAGACGGGCTCGCCGGGGTCAAGCACGTCGTCGGCGGCCGGAATGCTGCTCACCGCACTGAGTCTAAGACGAATCGGTCGGCTCGTAACATGTGTTCGGTGGAGGCCTACCAGCAATTTGACCCGCTCGTCGGGGCAGTGCTGGACGGGCGGTACCGCGTTGAGGTGATGATCGCGACGGGAGGCATGTCCGCGGTGTACCGCGGGCTCGATCTGCGGTTGGACCGGCCGGTGGCGCTGAAGATCATGGATTCCCGGTATGCGGGCGACAGCCAGTTCCTGACCCGGTTCCAGCGTGAGGCGCGGGTGGTCGCCAGGCTCAAGGATCCCGGCCTTGTCGCGGTCTACGACCAGGGCATCGACGGACAGCATCCGTTTCTGGTGATGGAGCTGATCGAGGGCGGAACGCTGCGCGAACTGCTGCGGGAACGCGGGCCGATGCCGCCGCACGCAGTCGCCGCGGTACTGCGCCCAGTGCTCGGTGCCCTGGCAGTGGCGCACAGCGCCGGGCTGGTACATCGCGACATCAAGCCGGAAAACGTGCTGATCTCCGATGACGGCGACGTGAAGATCGCCGACTTCGGTCTGGTGCGTGCGGTCGCCGAAGCCAAGATCACCTCCACGAGTGTGATTTTGGGCACCGTCGCCTACCTGTCGCCGGAGCAGGTCAGCACCGGGGACACAGGACCACGCAGCGACGTCTACTCGGTCGGCATCCTGGCCTACGAGCTGCTGACCGGTGTCACGCCGTTCACCGGCGACTCCGCGTTGGCAGTGGCATACCAGCGGATGGACAACGACGTCTCGCCTCCGAGCGCGGTGATCGCCGGTGTGCCGGCGCAATTCGACGAGCTGGTGCTGCAGGCGACCGGGCGTGATCCTGCAGATCGCTATGCCGACGCCCAACACATGGCGGCCGAACTCGACGGGATCGTCGACGAACTGGGCCTGGCGCCGTTCCGGGTGCCTGCGCCGCGAAACTCGGCCCAGCGCACCTCGGCTTCGCTTTATCACAGTCAATCGCAGGCCCAGCACGCCACCGCCGAGACCACTGCACGGCCAGCGGCCCCTGCAACGCTGGCACCTCGACAACACACCCGGGAGCTGACGCGCGACGACTGGCAGCCGAATGAGGCTGAATATCCGCCCGTATCAGGACAATTCGCAGGAATCGACCTCGGCGAATTCCACTGGGCCAGGCAACGCGCCAAGCGGGCATTGCTGTTCTGGGTGATCGCCGTGCTGACGCTCACCGGGCTGATCGCCGCCGCCGCGTGGACCGTCGGCAGCAATATCACGGCGCTGGTTTAGGACGCACAGGATCGCACTCGGAGTTGATTCGTTCCTCGTGCGGTACTACAGTCGTAGTGAATCAATTCAACACACGATGAAATCACAGCCAGGTGATCAGCGATGACCGAGCAGCTACTCCCGGTTCTGGTCGTCGGGGCGGGCCGACCGGTTTGACGATGGCCAATGAGCTAGCGCGCCATGGCGTCCGGCCGCGAATCATCGATCGCGGATCCGCACCTGCGACGACGTCCCGCGCGCTGGTTGTCCAGCCAAGGACTCTGGAGATCTTCGCCGACATCGGCGTGATCGACCAGGCGATCGCGGCGGGTGAACCGGCGTCGAGCCTGACCATCACATTCGCGAAGAAGACGGTCGAGATGGATTTCGCGGGCCAGTTGATCGGGCCGCAGAACTACACCGCCTACCCTGAAGCGCGCACCCTTTCGCAGCATGACACCGAGCGCATTCTGACCGACTTGTTGAGCAAGCAGGGTGTCGAGATCGAGCTGGGGCCTTGCGCTGACGGATCTGACCCAGGACGGCGATGCGGTGCTCGTTTCGTTGCGTGGCGAGGATGGATCGATAGAGACCGCCAGGTACCGGTGGGCCATCGGCTGCGACGGTGCGCACAGCGCGGTACGCAAGGCGACCGGCATCCCGTTCGCCGGATCGACGTACCGCGACGAATTCATCATGGCCGATGCCGAAATCGACTGGATATTGCCGCACGGCGGACTATCCGGATTTCCCAGTCCTGCAGGAATTTTCGCGGCGTTCTCAATGCCTGGCGAGAACCGCTACCGGATCTTCGGCAACTCCCGCCAGGACCCGACGGCCCCGGCGCAGAGTACAGCGAGCCCACCCACGAAGAGTTTCAGGCGATGGTCGACGAGCGAGTTCCCTTCCCGCCAAGGTCGTCAAGGAGTACTGGGTGACCCGCTACCGCGTGCACAGCCGCACCGTGCCCCGCTACCGCGACGGTCGGGTCTTCCTCGTCGGTGACGCCGCTAACGTGCATAGCCCGGCGGGCGCGCAAGGCATGAATACCGGCATGCAAGACGCCTACAACCTGGCCTGGAAACTGGCGCTGGTCGAACGGGGACTCACCGACGAGTCGCTGGTGGACAGCTATCAGGCTGAGCGGCACCCCGGCGGCCTCCAGTTGCTCCGGACGGCCGACCGGATGTTCTCGGTCTTCGGCGGCCAGAATCCGCTCGCGCGGCTCGCGCGCGGCCGGGTGGCGCCGCTGTTGGCAGGCCGCGTGCTGACTCGCCAGTGGGTTGCAGCCGGTTCATCGGTCTGCTGGCGCAACTGCGCGTGCCCTACCCGAACAGCCCGCGCAACGCCGAGAACGGCTCTGGCTGGCGGGACGCGCCCGCACCGGGCGAACGGGCCCGCGAAGCCGACGTGCTGATCGACAGGCGAGCCGGACGCCTGCACGAAGTGTTTCGGGGCACCCCCAGCACACCGTGCTGCTGTTCACCGGTCTCGACGACGAAGCGCTCCCGGCGGTGCAACTGTGCCGGATCGCCGAGCAGATCGAGCAGACCTATCAGGGGCTGGTGAAAGCGCACGTCGTCACCGCCGAGCGCTTCGCCGATCATCCTGCGGCACTTGGCGATCCGACGCGGTCGGCACACCGTCAGTATGGGGTGGCCTCGGCCTGCGCGTTCGTCGTCCGCCCGACAAGTACATCGGCTCCCGCGGCAGGCCCGTCGAGGTCGACGGGCTGATGGCCGATTTGGCCAAGCGTTTAGTCCCGCAGCATCTCCGCGACGAGGAACGCCAGCTCCAGTGACTGCTGGGTGTTCAGGCGCGGATCGCATGCCGTCTCGTAGCGACCCGCCAGGTCGGAGTCGGAGATGTCCTGCGCGCCGCCGAGACACTCGGTGACGTTCTCACCGGTGATCTCGACGTGGATGCCGCCGGGGTGGGTACCCAGCGCGCGGTGCACCTCGAAGAAGCCCTGCACCTCGTCGACGATGCGGTCGAAGTGGCGGGTCTTGTAGCCGGTCGAGCTCTCGTGGGTGTTGCCGTGCATCGGGTCGCACTGCCAGACCACCTGATGACCGGCGGCCTGCACCTTCTCAATGATCGGCGGCAGCAGGTCCCGCACCTTGTTGTTGCCCAGCCTGCTGACCAGCGTCAACCGTCCCGGCTGGTTGTGCGGATCGAGGCGCTCGACGTACTCGACCGCGAGCTCGGGTGTCATCGTCGGCCCGATCTTCACCCCGATCGGGTTGGCGATCACCTCAGCGAACGCGACGTGCGCGCCGTCGAGCTGGCGGGTCCGCTCACCGATCCACACGTAGTGCGCGGACAGGTCGTACAGCCGCGGCTCGGGCTGCTCGACGGGGAATTCGGTCGACAGCCGCAGCATGGCCCGCTCATATTCGAGCACCAACGCCTCATGGCTGGCGTAGATTTCGGCGGTCTGTAGATTGCGGTCGTCGACCCCACAAGCGCTCATGAACGTCAGTCCGCGATCGATCTCACCCGCCAGCGCCTCGTACCTGGCGCCCGCGGGCGAGGTCCGGACGAACTCGCGGTTCCAGTCGTGCACCAGATGCAGCGAGGCCAGCCCCGACGCGGTCAGCGCCCGCACCAGGTTCATCGCAGCGCTGGCGTTGGCGTAGGCGCGCACCAGCCGCGACGCGTCGTGCTCACGGACGGCGGCGTCGGGCGCGAAACCGTTGATCATGTCGCCGCGGTAGGACCTCAGGCCAAGCGAGTCGATATCTGACGACCGCGGCTTGGCGTACTGGCCCGCGATGCGTGCCACCTTGACCACGGGCATGCTGGCGCCGTAGGTCAGCACCACGGCCATCTGCAGCAGAGTGCGGATGTTGGCCCGAATGTGCGGTTCGGTGTTGTCGACGAACGTCTCCGCACAGTCGCCGCCCTGCAGCAGGAACGCCTCACCGCGGGCGACGTCAGCGAGCTGGCCCTTGAGCCGCTCGATCTCCGCGGCAACCGTTACCGGCGGAACGCTCTCGAGGACCGTCCGCATCACCCTTGCCGATTCGGCATCCCAGCTGGGCTGCTGTGCCGCCGGCTTGGCAAGGGCGGCGTCCAGCCGATGCCGCAGTTCCTCCGGTAGTGGGGGCAGCGGCGGGAGCTGGTCGATGGGTACGTCGACGGTCCAGTTCACCCGTTCATGGTAACGGGCGCCGACACATGGTTTTTCACCCGTGCGCAGGCAATTCCCCGGTGGTCATCAGCTGAAACCGCAGCAAGTTGTGCCGGGCATCGACCAGTGCGTCATGGGCGTCGCGCGGCCGCGGCGGCATCCGCGGCGATCCGCGCTCCTCCCAGAACTGCCGCAACTCGCGAGTGAACCGAGGGATCGCGGGCGGTAGATCGGTCATCGGCCCCCACAACTGGCACAACACCACATGGTCGTATGCGCCGACCCACGCCCACAGCTCGATCGACTCGTCGCCGTCGACGCCGAAGAAGTCCTCCAGCTCCGACCTGATCTGGCGGCGGGAGCGCCACAGCCGCGACGACGGCGACGGCAACTTGGGCAGCACGTGCTTGCGTACCCAGCTGCCAGCGCGCTCCGGGTTGAATTCGGTTGAGATGGCGTAATACTCCCGACCGTCCTCGGCGGCCACACCGATCGAGATCAACTCGATGGTGCGGCCGTTGTCGATGAACTCGGTGTCGTAGAAGTACTTCATACGCCTGCCGCCGTCCGTTCCGGCGGCGCAGGGGCTGCGTGAATCTCGCGATCCAACTCGGCGTCGACCTTAGCGTCGTCGGGAAAGTGCGGCTCCCCCGCGATCACGTGCTGTAACCACAGCTTGGCCTGTACGACCGGACGCCGCAGGCGGCGCTCCCGCGCCAGTGCCCGATGCATCTTGCGCGGCCGATTCGTGTATCGCCAGCGCGCCCACGGCGCATGTGGCCTCGACAGCCGGATCGCACCGACGAACAGTAACGGGGTGATGAACATCCCGATCAATCCGGTCCACACCTTGCCCTTCAGCAGCACGACGACCGCAAGCAGCAACGTCAGCAACGCGATCGCGATGACAGTGGCCCGTGCGGCCACCGAGTGGTCGTCGCGCCAAATGCCGATGTCGAAGAACGACAGCGGGTTGAAGCCAAGGATCAGCAGGCCTGTCGCGGCGACCGCGGCGAACACCGCATCCACCGACGTCCGGCCGTCTTCGGCCCAGTACACATCCGATAGATGCAGGATCAGCGCGAACTCGTCGAGTACCAGTGCAGCGCCGATGCCGAAAAAGGTTGCTGCGACCGTAAATTCGGGTACTCCCCCGTCGACCGCCAAAGTCACCATCGAAATCCCGGAGATCATGACCAAGATCACACCGATCACGACGTGGTGGATGTGCAGGCCGCCGCCCGCTGAAATGTTGCGCGGCTGCCACCACTTGCGCGGTGCGTCGCTGTTCGCCTGGCTGCGGATGTACCGCACGATCGTGCGGGTCACGAAGAACGTGAGGATGAACGCGACAAGGCAGAAGACCAGTGGTATCCGTCCGTGCGGAATGGCGAGGTTCAGGTCGAAGGTCGCGCGCACGCAGAAAACTTACGCCGACCTGCGCGTGTCGTGGACGGGATACCCTCCGACGCGCCGGGGGGCCCCGATAGTCTGGACTGCGACATGAGTACTTGGCGGTCGCCCGGTGGGGCTGGTTGGGGACCAACACTCGCCTGGCGGCTGTTTCAGCTGCTCACCGTGGCGGCGCTGGCCTGGGCGGCCTGGCGCCTGCTCGGCCACACGCCGTACCGCATCGACATCGACGTCTACCGGATGGGCGGCCGTGCCTGGCTCGACGGCCGACCGCTTTATGCCGACGGTGCGATCTTCCATACCCGCGCCGGCCTGGACCTACCGTTCACGTACCCGCCGCTGGCCGCGGTCGCGTTCTCGCCGTTCGCCTGGCTGCCGCTCAATGTGGCGAGCGCCGCCATCACGCTGGCCACCCTGGTGCTGCTCATCGTCTCGACAGCGATCGTGCTGACAGGGCTTGACGTGTGGCCGCAGACTTCCGTCACCGCCGAACCGGCCTGGCTGCGGCGATGCTGGCTGGCGGTTGCGATCGTCGCGCCCGCGGTGATCTACCTGGAACCTCTCCGGTCGAACTTCGACTTCGGCCAGATCAACGTCGTACTGATGACCCTCGTCATCGCCGACTGCGTGCCTCGCACGACGCCGTGGCCTCGCGGCGTGCTGCTTGGCGTCGCGATCGCCCTCAAGCTCACCCCTGCGGTGTTCCTGCTGTATTTCCTGCTGCGCCGCGATACCCGTGCGCTGCTGGTGACCGCGGCGTCGACCGTCGTGGCCACGCTGGCCGGTTTCGCGTTCGCCTGGAGCGACTCCGTGGAGTACTGGACCGACACCGTGCGCAACACCGACCGGATCGGCACCGCGACGCTGAACACCAACCAGAACATCGCGGGCGCGTTGGCCCGGCTCGGGCTCGGCGAGGGCGAGAGGTTCGTGCTGTGGACGCTGGCCTGTTTCGCGGTGCTGGGGTTGACGGTATGGGCGGGGCGACGCGTGCTGCGCGCCGGAGCCGCTCGGCCGGCGACATCTGACGTCGGCCAACCCGCGTTGGCGCTGATCTGTGTCGCGATGTTCGGCCTCGTGGTGTCGCCGGTGTCGTGGTCGCATCACTGGGTCTGGGTGTTGCCCACCCTCTTGGTCACCACGGTGGTGGCATATCGGCTGCGGCATCTGGCGCTGGCCGGCGTCACCGCGGCTGGCATCGCGTTGATGGTATGGACGCCGATCACGCTGATGCCCGAGCACCGCGAAACCGCGGCGTCGCTGTGGCGACAGCTCGCAGGCGGTTCGTATGTGTGGTGGGCGATCGCGGTGATCGCGGTGGCGGGGACGCTGTCCCCGCGGTCGGCAGATCGGTCGGTCAGCCCGCAGCTGCTGCCGGCATCCGCGCCGGCGGCTTGACGGCGCTCTCGGCCTTGCCCTCTTTGACGTCGGCGGCGTAGAGGTCGACGTACTCCTGCCCGCCAAGGCGCATCAGCTCGTACATCACCTCGTCGATCACCGCACGCTCGATGAACCGGTTGCCTGCCAGTCCCTCGAACCGGCTGAAGTCCATCGGCTTGCCGAACTTGACCTGAACCCGGCCGAACCGCCACATCTTGCTGCCCGGCGGGTTGACCACGTTGGTTCCGATCATCGCGACCGGGATGACAGGCACGCCGCTCTCCAGCGCCAGCCGCGCGAGACCAGTCTTGCCCTTGTACAACCGCCCGTCGGGCGAACGGGTGCCCTCGGGATACATGCCGAGCAGTTTGCCTTCCTTCAGGACCCGTTCGGCGGTGGTCAGCGCGCTCTGCGCGCTGTCGGCGTCGGTCCGGTCGATCGGTACCTGCCCTGCGGCGGTGTAGAACCACCGCTGAAACCAGCCGTTGAGCCCGGTTCCGGTGAAGTACTCGGCCTTGGCGAGGAAGGTGATCCTGCGGCTGACGACGAGCGGCAGGTAAAAGCTGTCGGCGACGGCGAGGTGATTACTGGCCAAGATCATCGGGCCGGAGTGCGGAACGTATTCCAGCCCTTCGATTTTCGGACGGCCGAGCAACGACAACAGCGGACCCATGAAGATGTACTTGAAAAGCCAGTACCACATGGACCCTCCCCAGCACCGAGCACCGGACGGTGCTTTGCGACAACTTTACCCACGTGATGAGGATGCGACCACAGGCACGCCCGGCGGTACCTGAGCATCGGCTCCTGTGTCACTCCTCGACCGTCACAGGAATGTGCTGATAGCGCCCCGGCTCCGCAGGCGGCGGCCCCTCACCGCCCGGCGGGCCGCTCGGCGGCTCCGGCGGCTCGGGAGGAGTTTCGGCGGCGGCCGCTGTGGCCGCCGTGTCTTGGATAACCGCTCGGACCACCGCCAGCAGTGCCACGCTGTGCTCGGCGACGACCGTCAGAAGCGGATGCTGTTCACCCGCTGCCAGCGCGGCAAGCGCACACACCGGGCACCACACCTGCTGACACTTGCCTGGGGAGTCGCCGCTGCCCGCCGCGCGAGCTGCTGCCATTCGCACCGCCGGGTCGAGCCGGTCGAGGATCGTCTGAGCCAGCTGCCGCAGTTCGGGGACCGAATGTCGGAAGGATGAGAGACCCGCAGTCATGGCCGGCCACACCTCCGGATTCGGTCGAAATCGTACGGTCAGTTCACTACCTCTTAGCTGCGCCTCCACCACGATGCATCGCCGCAGCACGGATGCCAGCCGAACCCGGCGCCGCATGCCGCCGGCACCGATGATCAAGTCGTCGTCGACCCGGCCCAAAGTCAAGGCGGCGGAGTCGACCTGCGGTAACTCTAGCCGCATCCGATAGGTCGCTTCGAGCCCAGTTCCGGATTCGCGGTCCACGATCGGCCTCAGCGGCCCAGGCGGCGGTGACCCGTCGCGCCGTCGCGAGCTGTCGAGCAGTTCACCGAGGGCCTTGGGCCCGATCGGTTCCCCTGCGAGGTGCGGGACGAGTACCAGCTGCACATCACCGATGGTGGTGCCCAGCTCGTTGAGCACCACTTGTTGCTCGGAGATGCGCTCCGAGTACCAGTCGAACGCGGGGTGTTCGGGAAGATTGCGGTACTCGTACGAATCGTCTTGAATCAGAATCTGATTGACGATCAGCTCGTCGACCTGCACACCCATCAGCGCCAGCGAGCCAAGGGTGCGGACCGCCTCCGCGGCGACCACCCGCTCAGCCGTCATCACCAGGTGCGCCCTGACACGTTCACCATCGGTGAGCAGCGAGCCCAGCTGTTCGGTTCCCGTGCTGATGCGTTCGACCAGCCCGATCACCGCCGCCGTGCGGGCATCGTCGGCGCCAGTCGACAACCGCCGATGCCGCGGCCAGGCCCGCTCCAGGTACAGACCGAACGTGGCAGGCAGCGTGAGCATCCGCATTGCGTCGGCGGTCGACGCGCAGTCCACCACGACGTGATCCCATTGCCCCGAGGCGGCCAGTTCGCCGACCTCATGCAGGCCGAGCACCTCCTGGATGCCGGGCAGCGCCGAAAGTTCTTCTGGGGCAATATCTCCCAGATCCGACTCGGGAAACCGGCCGGACAACAGGCCTGCGATCTCCCGCCACCGCGCTGCCAGCAGCGCCAACGTGTCCAGGGCGAGCGCGTCGAGGAACCCGCCGCCGGCGTCGGCGTCGTCGGCCAGCACGCGGGTGGGCTCACGCAGGCCCGTGGGCGTGACGACAGTGCCCAGCACATCGCCAATGGAGTGCGCCTGGTCGGTGGAGACGATCAGCACCCGCAGCCCGGCGCGCGCGTCGCGCACCGCCGTGGCGGTGGCCAACGTTGACTTCCCTACCCCGCCCTTGCCAACGAAGAGACTGATCCGGGCGGTGGCTGCGGCTTCGGCCGCACGACCAAGCTCACTCAGCCTCGACTCGTTTCTTGAGGTCCTTCAACGCGGTATCTGTGAGGCGCCGTTCAGCTTTCCGTTTCAGCAGCCCGATCATCGGGATGACCAGGTCCACCGAGAGTTCGTAGGTGACTTCGGTGCCGGAACCCTTGGCCGACAGTCGATATGCGCCGTCCAACGACTTCAGCAGCGAGCTGGATACCAGCCGCCACTTGACCGATCCGCGGTCGGGCGGCCAGTCGTAGGACAGCACCATGGTGTCCTTGAGAACGGTGGCGTCCAGCACAAGGCGGGCGGTCTTGGGGTAGCCGTCGGCGTCGGCCTCGAGCACCTCGGTCTCCTTGTATTCGGCCACCCAGTCCGGATAGGAACCGATATCGGCGATGACGTCCATCACCGTCGATGGATCGGCATCGATATAAATGGTCTGAGCCGTCTTGTCCGCCACGTGAAAAATCTACCTCCCCCTGATGGCTCTGGCCGAAGTATCAGGCCAGCCGCGATACGCCCACCGGGCGTGTCGCTTCCAGCGTCCGCTTCACCTCGAACGCCATGTTCTTGCCCGCTACCCGGCGGCGATGATTCATCTTCGCCAGGTTCATCTTGGCCAGCTGCCACGCCGCCACACCCGACGGCTCCGCGTGCAGGAAATAATGCAGGACGACGCCGTCGAGCACGGATTCCAGCCAGATCTCCATGGTCCCGGTGAGAGCGCCTGCCACCGTCCAGCGGTGCCCCGCCCTGCCGCGGTCCTCAACCAGCGTCAACAGCAGGTCTGGCCACCACCGCCGCCAGCTCGCGGGATCCGCGACGGCCTTACCCACCTCGACTGGGTCGGCGGCGACGAAGGTCTCGTCCGCGATCTGGATGCTGTTCATGGCATACAAGCTTCACATACGCCTGCTCACCGGTTGGGGGTGGCCGACTAGGCTGGACGAGCACATTCTGCAGCGCACGCTGCACGTGCAAAGCCACGAAGATGTCGAGAGGCCACGATCGTGCGTGACTACAGCGTTCCCGCAACGTTCACCGTCGGTGAGGACGACAACGTCGTCAGTTCGGTGTTCTGTAACGAGCGCGACGATCCCAACCACGTGATTTTCCAGCGTCTGGTCGACGGCGCATGGACGGATATCACGTGCAAGGAGGCTGCGAACCAAATCCGTTCGGCCGCACTGGGTTTGATCGCCGAAGGCGTGAAGCCCGGCGATCGGGTCGCGATCCTTTCGGCGACGCGGTACGAGTGGCCGATCCTCGATTTCGCCATCCTGGCCGCCGGTGCGGTGACGGTGCCGATCTATGAGACCAGCTCGGCCGAGCAGGTGCGGTTCGTGTTGCAGGACTCCGGTGCCGTGCTGATCTTTGCCGAGACCGACGCACACGCCGAAAAGATTGAGCACCTCGAAACTGAGCTACCCGAGCTGCGCAACGTGCACAGGATCGACGGTTCGGGCACACCGGTGCTGGACGCGCTGGCTGAGGCGGGCAAGTCCGTCGACCCGAAGGAACTGGAGGATCGGCTGGCAGGCATCTCGTCCGCCGATCCCGCGACGCTGATCTACACCTCGGGCACCACCGGCAGGCCCAAGGGCTGCCAGCTGACCCACTCCAACCTGCTTTACGAGATTCGCGGCGCACAGGTGTGCTTCCCGACACTGCTTGCCAAGGGCGAGCGGATGCTGGTGTTCCTGCCACTGGCGCACGTGCTCGCCCGCGCCATCACGGTGGCCTGCTTCGCCAACAAGGTCACACTCGGCTTCACAAGTGACATCAAGAACCTGGTGCCCACCCTCGGGGTGTTCAAGCCGACGCTGGTGGTCTCGGTGCCTCGGGTGTTCGAGAAGGTGTACAACACCGCCGAACAAAACGCCCGCAGCGACGGCAGGGGCTGGATCTTCGAGCGGGCGGTCAACACCGCGATCGAATACAGCCAGGCACAGGACTCCGGTGGCGCAGGCCTTGTGCTGCGGGCCAAGCACGCGCTGTTCGACCGGCTGGTCTACGGCAAGCTGCGCGCCGCGCTTGGCGGCTACTGCCGCGGCGCGATATCGGGCGGGGCGCCACTTGGCGCCCGGCTCGGCCATTTCTATCGCGGCGTCGGCCTGACCATCTATGAGGGCTACGGCCTGACCGAGACCAGCGCGGCGATCACCGTGAACCGGATCGACGACGTCAAGATCGGCTCGGTCGGAAAGCTGGTGCCCGGCAACAGCATGCGGCTGGCGGACGACGACGAGCTGCTCGTCAACGGCGGTGTGGTGTTCAGCGGCTACTGGAACAACGCCGAGGAGACCGATGCCGTCTTCACCGACGGCTGGTTCCACACCGGCGATCTCGGCGCCATCGACGACGACGGTTTCCTGACCATCATCGGGCGCAAGAAGGAGATCATCGTCACCGCAGGCGGTAAGAACGTCGCGCCTGCGTTACTCGAGGACCGGCTGCGCGCGCATCCGCTGATCAGCCAGGCGATGGCCGTCGGTGACGCCAAACCGTTCATCGCCGCGCTGATCACCATCGACCCCGAGGCCTTCCCCGGTTGGAAGCAACGCAACGGCAAGGACGCCAACGCCACGGTTGGGGATCTGTCCACCGATCCCGATTTGATGGCCGAAGTCGAATTGGCCATCAAGGATGCCGATCAGGCGGTGTCCAAGGCTGAGGCGATCCGTAAGTTCCGCATCCTCCCTGTCGATTTCACCGAGGACACCGGCGAGCTGACGCCCACTCTGAAGGTCAAGCGCAAGGTGGTCGCCCAGAAGTTCGCAAGCGATATCGAGGCCCTGTACGGCTAGAGCAATTCGGCGAGCCGTTGCGCCTTGCTGCTCCACTGCCAGTTGTCGACGACCCAGCGCCTGCCCGCGTCGCCCATCTGCGCGGCCCGGTCCGGGTCCGCCAGTAGGTCAGCGACCGACGCCGCGATGGCACCGACGTCCAATCCGTTGACCACCACGCCCGTCTCACCGGCCCTTACGGTTTCGGGTGCCCCGCCGGACCGGCCCGCGACGACCGGCACGCCCGTCGCCGACGCCTCCAGATAGACGATGCCGAGGCCCTCGACGTCCATACCGCCGCCGCGGGTCCGGCATGGCATCGCGAACACATCGGCCATCGCGTGGTGGGCGGGCAATTCGTCGCCAGGCACACCGTCGGTGAACACCACGTGCTCGGCCACCCCGAACTTCTCCGCCAGCCGCCGCAGCGCCGTGCCGTACGGGCCACCACCGACAATGACCAGGGCGGCGCCTGGCACACGCTGCCGGATTGCGGGCATCGCCCTGATCAACATGTCCTGACCCTTGCGCGGCACCAGCCGCGACACACACACCACCACCGGCCGCTCCCCCAGCCGGTATCGGGCACGCAGCTCGGCGCGGGCGACCTCGTCGGGCGTGAACCGGTCGGTGTCCACACCGGGAGCCAGATGCTCAAGCGCCGCGTCGGGGCCGAACGCCGAGGCGAACCGGCCACGCGTGTAGTCGCTGATATAGGTGACCACGTCGGTACCAGTTCCGATGCGGCGCAACGCGGTTCGGGCAATCGGCAGCATCGACCAGCCAACCTCGTGGCCGTGGGTGCTGGCGACGACGCGTCCCGCACCCGCGTCGCGGGCCAGCGGCGCCATCAATGCCAACGGCGCGGCAGCACCGAACCACACGGTGTCCACCTCATAGCGGTCGATGAGTTCACGCATCCGCCCCACCACCGGCGGCACGGGCAGCATCAACGTGCCGGGATGGCGCACCACGGTATAGCCGGAATCACGAGCCTCATCGTCAAAATCGTCGGCGCCCTTCCAGTTAGGCGCGTACACCGTCAGCTGATGCGTCCCCGCCGCCACCAGGTGATCGACCAGGTTCTGCAGGTACGACTGGATGCCGCCGCGGCGCGGCGGAAAATCGTTGCTAACCAGAAGAACCCGGCTCATTGCCTGTCAGGCTAGCCGGACATCCAGTGCCGCCATCGGACCAGCACCTCCTGCAGGTCCGCACCGAGGGTGTCGCGCACGGCGGTTGCGGCGTCGGGATGTCCTGGAGCGCACGCCCGCAGATACAGCGCCCGCAGCGTTGCGGTGCCGTACGCGTCGGCGACGAACCGGCTGAACCACCACGCGCGATCGTAGGCCTGGAAGCTGTTTGGGCCATCCAGATCGGCGTCGCTGGGTATGGTCGCCAACTCTGCGGGATTAGAAGGACGCGGCGAATCGTGTTGGATTGCCGGCTCCGCCGGCGGCGGGCGGCCGACGAAATCGGCGACCCCCTCGGTGAGCCAGCGCGGTGCGTCCGCGGCGGTGTCGGCGCGCGATGCGAAGTGGAAAAGCTCGTGGCGCAACACTATTCGCAACGACGCATCGCTCATTGCAGCAGCACCGGGAGCGAACATGATCCGCTCGGAGGTGGTGGTGGCCGCAATGTCGGGCCCGCCGCCTGCGAGGCGCCCGAACTCTGCGTCCGATCCGGCCGCCACGATGAGGACGTCACGCGGCCAGTCGGGTCCCCAGAACGCGGTGACCGCCGCGGCGGCCTCGTTCATCTGCGCGCCGATGCGGGTCAACAACGGCGCCGTGTGCATGCCGCCGAGACCGACGAGGCGCACCGTGCGACCGTCATCCAGCGTCTCGGTGGTCGACGCGGCGGTGGGTGTGGTGACCGCAGGCGCCGCCACGACCGGGCGCGCTGGAACCGGCTGCGACCTACCGACCAGAAACAGCGCGCAGATCAATTCTGCGACAAGGAGAACGCCAATACGGCGACGGTCAGTAGCGGCGGACGTTGAAGATCGGCGCATTGTCCACCGGAGCGACTCGCACCGGCACGCCGAAGGTCGAGGCATGCACCATCATTCCATCGCCGATGTAGATGGCCACGTGCGACGCGTCGGAGTAATAGGTGACCAGGTCACCCGGTTGCATCTGGTCCATCGACACGGGCTGCCCGCCCTGGGCGAGCGCCTGGCTGGAGTGCGGTAGCGAGACGCCTGCCTGCTGGAACGACCACATCACCAGGCCGGAGCAATCGAAGGCGTTCGGCCCCGACCCGCCCCACGTATACGGCGAGCCGATGCGACTCAGCGCGGCCTGAATGACGGTGGCGGCCTCCGGGCTCCCGCCTCCTGGGTTGGCTCCGCCAGGTGCCATGTCACCGGGCGGGATGCCGTCCGGCGGAGCGGCCAGAATGCCGGGATCTGCAGGTGGCGCGGCATCCGGCGGGGGTGGAGCGGGGATCGGCGGCATTGCCGCCAGGGCTTCACGCTGGGTGGGAGTCAGGGCCTGGAACTGGGACTTGACCACCGCGATCTGTATCTGCAGCTTGCTTTGCTTGGATTGCAGGTCGGCGCGCACCGCGGCGGCCTGCTCGGCGGCGGTCTTGGCTTCGGCGGCCGACTTCGCAGACGCCTCCTCGGCCAGTGCGGCCTGTTGGCCGATTTCGCGGTAACTCTTCATCTGCGCCGACATCTCGGCGGCCATCACCCGCTGGACCGCGAGCTGATCGATGAGACCCTGCGGTGAGGTGGCGGTCAGCATCGCATCCAGACCGTCGGTACGGCCGCCCATGTATTGCGCTGCAGCTAATTTGTCGACCGATGACTGGAACGTTGCCAATTGGGCCTTCGAGGATTCCACTGCTGCCGCGTCGGCGACGTGCTTTGCGTCGGCCGCTTCCTGCGCTGCCAGCTTGTTGTTCAGATCCAGCTGGGCGGAATGCATCGCCTCGGTGGTCTGCTCGGCCTGTCGAGACAACTCATTGAGTTTTGCCAGCGCATCGTCTGCGGGATCGGCCTGCACATGGCTTGCGACCACCCCTCCGAGCACCATCAGCCCAGCTATCGCACCTACAACGGGCCGTCTGAAACCACGAATGGTCCGGTGCGTGCGGTCCAGCCTCAAGATTTGCGCCCTTCAACTGCCGTGACGAAGCCGCGTCGATCTGCTCAAAAGTCTCAGATAGGTTACGAAACGGCATCGGCCTTGTCCAACAGAAGACGCAAATTTAACAGCTGCCTCAGAGATTGTTATCAACGGCCGCGTAAAGGCGTGTCCTTATGCGACCCCCGAATCGCCCTCCCGGCGAATCGGCACCAACCGTAGTCGCGGTGCCAGCCCGACATCGGCGAGCACCTCGAGCGCCACGCGTTCGTCGTCAAGCAACGTCTCGGGCACCCCGAGCAACACGCTGACGACACAGTCCGTACATCCGGGACCGCGCACCGCGCAGTCGTCGCAGTCGATCTTCACCGTGCCCATTTGGCAGTCCTCTCGATCGGTGTTGCCCGCACGGTATCGAGAGCCACCGACAATTACGGAAGCCCGCGTGGCAACCATCCGCTGTCGGTCCCGTTCCTTACCTTCAGCACATGGGCCAGCTGAGCTTCGCGGACGTAGATCCGTTGGCCGACCTGTCACTGCGGGAGACCACGTTCGTCGTCGTCGACCTCGAGACCACCGGCGGACGCGCCTCCGGCGAGGGCCATGACTCGATCACCGAGATCGGCGCGGTCAAGGTGCGCGGCGGCGCGGTGCTGGGTGAGCTGGCCACGCTCGTCGATCCCGGGCGCAGCATCCCGCCGCAGATCGTCGCGCTCACAGGCATCACGACCGCGATGGTGTGCGATGCGCCGAGGATCGATTCGGTGCTGCCCGCGTTCCTGGAGTTCGCGCGCGGCGCGGTGCTCGTCGCGCACAACGCCGGCTTCGACATCGGGTTCCTGCGGGCAGCCGCCGAACGCTGCCATATCACCTGGCCCAAGCCGCCCGTGCTGTGTACGGTCCGGCTGGCGCGCAGGGTGCTGACCCGGGATGAAGCGCCGAGCGTGCGACTGTCCGCGCTGGCGCGACTGTTCGGCGCCACAACCACACCGACGCACCGGGCGCTCGACGACGCCCGTGCCACCGTCGACGTGCTGCACGGGTTGATCGAGCGGGTGGGCAATCAGGGTGTGCACTCCTACACGGAGCTGAGGTCGTACCTGCCCGACGTGACGCAGGCCCAGCGCCGCAAGCGGCACCTCGCCGACGCACTGCCGCATCGTCCCGGCGTCTATCTGTTTCGGGGGCCGTCGGCCGAGGTGCTGTACGTCGGCACTGCCGTCGATCTGCGCAGGCGGGTCGGCCAGTACTTCAACGGCGCCGACCCGCGCACCCGGATCAAGGAGATGGCGGCGCTGGCGACCGTCGTCGACCACGTCGAATGCGCGCACGACCTCGAGGCCGGTGTGCGCGAGCTGCGGCTGCTCGCCGCCCACGCGCCGCCGTACAACCGCCGGTCGAAGTTCCCGCGCCGGTGGTGGTGGGTGACGCTGACCGACGAACCGTTCCCAAGGTTTTCAGCGGTCCGGGCGCCCAAGCATGACTGCGCCGTCGGCCCGTTCCGGTCGCGCGCTGACGCGGTCGAGACCGCTGCGCTGCTGGCTCGGTTCACGGGCGTGCGTACGTGTACCAAGCGGCTGAGCCGCGCTGCGCTGCACGTGTGTCCCGAGCGCGAGCTGTCACCATGTCCCGCGCCGCACGGCATCACGCCGATCCAGTACGCCTGTGCGCCCGCCGGCGCCGTTGAGCTGATCGACGGCAACGACAACCGCCCGCTCGCCGCGGCGTTGGCGCTCATCGCCGATCTGGCCGAGCGCAATCGCTACGAGACCGCAGCCCGGATGCGAGACCATGCGGCCGCGGCGATCGACGTGCTGTGGAGGGGCCAACGGCTGCGGGCCCTTGCCGCGGTCACCGAATTGGTGGCCGCCCGCCCGGACGGCACCGGCGGCTGGCACCTCGCGGTGATCAGATATGGCCAGCTTGCGGCGGCGGGCACCGCCCGTCGCGGCGTGCCGCCGATGCCCGTCGTCGATGCCATTTGTGTTGGCGCACAGACGGTTCTGCCAACCGAAGCGCCGCTCGGCGGTGCGCTTGTCGAAGAGACGGGACTGATCGCGCGCTGGCTGACCCAGCCCGGTGTGCGCATCGTGCGGGCAGAGCCGGGCTACGCGTCACCGGTGGGGTCTGCGGGCCGGTGGGCAGGCTGGGCGGCCTCGGCACGGTCGGCTCGCGCGGCCGCCGAGCAGCTGATTGACAATTCAGAGCTTTTGTGTGAACCCCACCCAACGCGCGAGCAGCTTTTCGGCCGCGCCGGAGTCGATCGCCTCGACCGCCCTGGCCAGACCCGACTCCCAGGCGGGCACCCATTTGGCGTCGCTGGCTAGTCCCGCGTGGGCCACCATCGCCCCAGCCGCGTTGAGCACCACCGCATCTCGGACAGGGCCCGTTGCGCCACCGAGCACCGAACGGACCGACGCAGCGTTGGCCTCGGCCTCCCCGCCGACGAGTTCAGAGATATCGGCCCGTTTGAACCCGAACGCCGCAGGATCGAAGGTCAACCGCTCGACGGTCCCGGCCTGCACCCGCCAGATCGTGCTTGTCGTGGTGGTGGTCAACTCGTCGAGTCCGTCGTCGCCGTGCACAACCAGCACGCTGGACCGCCGAGTGGCGAACACCCCCGCCATCACCTCGGCCAGCTCACCCCACGCGCAACCAATCAAGCCGGCGCGCGGCCCCGCCGGATTCGTCAGCGGTCCAAGCAGATTGAAGACCGTCGGCACCCCGATCTCGCGGCGCACCACCCCAGCATGCCGATATGACGGGTGGAACTGCGGCGCGAACGCGAAGCCGATCCCGACTTCCGCCACGCTGCGGGCGACATCGTCGGGCGCGAGGTCGATGCGCACTCCCAACGCCTCGAGCGTGTCGGCACCGCCGGACACTGACGACGACGCGCGATTGCCGTGCTTGATCACCGGCACCCCGGCCGCGGCCACGACGATCGCCGCCATCGTCGACAGATTCACCGTGTTTGCCCCGTCGCCACCGGTGCCAACCACGTCGACGGTGTCGTTGCCGATGACGTCCGTGGGGACCCGGCGCGCGTGCTTGAGCATGGTGTCGGCCAGCTCGGTCACCTCGCCCGGCGTCGGGCGCTTCATCTTCATCGACACGCCGAAGCCTGCGATCTGTGCGGGGGTTGCCGCACCGGTCATGATCTGGTCCATCGCCCATGCCGCCTGGCCGGGCAGCAACGCTTGGGCTGTGGTCAGCCGCCCGAGAACCTGCGGCCATGTCGGGGAGTCACCGGAAGCGGGCGGTTGCACTTGAGCGGATGCCACTCGCTGATTATGACGAATTGCTCCACCCGGGTGGAGTTGGACAACTACAAAGCGTCATACTTGCGGGGTGACGAGCGCTGTAGGGACCTCGGGAACCGCAATCACGTCGCGAGTACATTCGCTGAACCGACCCAATATGGTCAGTGTTGGCACCATTGTGTGGCTTTCCAGTGAGCTGATGTTCTTTGCTGGACTGTTCGCGATGTACTTCACCGCTCGTGCCCAGGCCGGCGGCGACTGGCCCCCGCACCCCACCGAGCTGAACCTGTATCAGGCGGTCCCGGTGACGCTGGTGCTGATCGCTTCGTCGTTCACCTGCCAGATGGGCGTTTTCGCCGCCGAGCGCGGCGACGTCTTCGGCCTGCGCCGCTGGTATTTCGTCACCTTCCTGATGGGCGCGTTCTTCGTCGGCGGACAGGCCTACGAGTACTACCACCTTGTCTCGCATGGCACGACCATTCCCGGAAGCGCGTACGGCTCGGTGTTCTACCTGGCCACCGGATTCCACGGCCTGCACGTCATTGGCGGCCTCGTCGCGTTCATCTTCCTGCTCGCACGCACCACGATGAGCAAGTTCACCCCAGCGCAGGCCACCGCGGCGATCGTCGTCTCGTATTACTGGCATTTCGTCGACATCGTGTGGATTGCCTTGTTCGCCACGATCTACTTCGTCCGATGATCGGCTCGCCGATGCGTTTGATGAGAAGGGGTTCGATGACCGACAAGTCCCGCCGTCGGCTGCGCCGGCGCCTGTCGGCAGCACTGCTGCTGCTGATCGGACTGGCAGTCGCCGGTGGCCTTGCGGCCACCCTCACGCCGACGCCGCAGGTGGCGGTCGCCGACGAGTCGGCGTCGGCGCTGCTGCGTACGGGCAAGCAGCTGTTCGACACCTCGTGTGTGACGTGCCACGGCGCCAACCTGCAGGGCGTGCCGGACCGCGGGCCCAGCCTGATCGGCGTCGGCGAGGCCGCCGTCTACTTCCAGGTGTCTACCGGCCGGATGCCCGCGATGCGCGGCGAGGCGCAGGCCCCGCGCAAAGACCCCATCTTCGACGAATCACAGATCGACGCGCTCGGCGCGTACGTGCAGGCCAACGGCGGCGGCCCCGTCGCCCCCCGCGACGACAACGGCCATATCGCGCAACACTCCCTGCTCGGTTCGAACGTGGCCCGCGGCGGCGACCTGTTCCGGCTGAACTGCGCGTCCTGCCACAACTTCACCGGCAAGGGCGGCGCGCTGTCCTCCGGCAAGTACGCGCCCGATCTCTCCGATGCCCAGCCCGCTCAGATCTACACCGCGATGCTCACGGGTCCGCAGAACATGCCGAAGTTCTCCGACCGCCAGCTCTCCCCTGAGGAGAAGAAGGACATCGTCGCCTATGTCCGGATGGCGACAGCGGCGCCTGACCCCGGCGGCTATGGCCTAGGCGGCTTCGGACCGTCGTCCGAGGGAATGGCGATGTGGATCATCGGCATCGTCGCAGTCATCATCGCGGCGCTGTGGATCGGAGCCCGAGCATGAGCGACGAATACAAGGACGCACCCACCGACGAACGAGCTCGCGCAGATGTCGCGCGAGGAGCTGGTCGAGCTCGGCGGCAAGATCGACGGTGTCGAGACCGTCTTCAAGGACGACCGCTGGCCGGTTCCTGGCACCAAGGCCGAGAAGCGAGCCGAACGCTTGGTGGCGTATTGGCTTCTGCTTGGCGGCATTTCGGGCCTCGCACTGCTGGTGGTCTTCTTGTTCTGGCCGTGGGAGTACAGGGGCGGCGGGACGCAGGGTCACTGGTGGTACGACCTGGCCACCCCGATGTACGGATTGACATTCGGGCTCTCGGTTCTGGCGATCGGCGTCGGCGCGGTGCTGTTCCAGAAGAAGTTCATCCCCGAGGAGATCTCGATCCAGGACCGCCATGACGGCCGGTCCTCCGAGCTTCAACGCAAGACCGTCGCGGCCAACCTCACGGATGCGCTGGAAGGTTCAACGCTGAAGCGCCGCAAGCTGATCGGCCTCTCGTTGGGCGTCGGTCTCGGTGCGTTCGGCCTCGGCACACTGGTCGCATTCATGGGCGGGCTGATCAAGAACCCGTGGAAGCCGGTCGTTCCGACGGCCGAGGGCAACAAGGCGGTGCTGTGGACGTCGGGTTGGACCCCTCGCTTCAAGGGGGAAACCGTCTACATGGCCCGTGCCACAGGACGTCCCGGCGAGTCCCCGTTCGTCAAGATGCGCCCGGAGGACATCGACGCGGGCGGCATGGAGACGGTGTTTCCGTGGCGCGAATCCGACGGTGACGGCACCACCGTCGAGTCGCACGAGCGGCTCAGCGAGATCGCGATGGGTGTGCGCAACCCGGTGATGCTGATCCGCATCAGGCCGGTGGACATGGCCAGGGTGGTCAAGCGCCAAGGTCAGGAGAGCTTCAACTTCGGCGAGCTGTTCGCGTTCACCAAGGTGTGCTCGCATTTGGGTTGTCCCTCTTCGCTTTACGAGCAGCAGAGCTACCGCATCCTCTGCCCGTGCCACCAGTCGCAGTTCGACGCGTTGCACTTCGCGAAGCCTATTTTCGGTCCGGCTGCGCGCGCTTTGGCGCAGCTGCCCATCACCATTGATAAAGACGGGTACCTGGTCGCCAACGGTGACTTCATCGAACCCGTCGGACCGGCATTCTGGGAGCGGCGATCATGAGTCCAACACTGCCAAAACCGAATATGGCCGAAATTGCAGCGGCACAAGGCGATGCGATCGATTCGCGGTACCACCCGTCGGCGGCGGTGCGCAGGCAGCTGAACAAGGTGTTCCCCACCCACTGGTCGTTCCTGCTCGGCGAGATCGCGCTGTATTCCTTCATTGTCCTGCTGCTCACCGGCGTGTACCTGACGCTGTTCTTCGACTCGTCGATGGCCGAAGTCACCTACAACGGCGTGTATCAGCCGCTGCGCGGTGTCGAGATGTCCAAGGCGTTCGCATCCGCCCTTGACATCAGCTTCGAGGTGCGCGGCGGCCTGTTCGTCCGCCAAGTCCACCACTGGGCGGCGCTGATGTTCTCCGCCGCGATCATGGTGCACCTGGCACGCATCTTCTTCACCGGCGCGTTTCGCCGTCCCCGAGAAGCGAACTGGGTGATCGGTTCGCTTCTGCTGATCCTGTCGATGTTCGAGGGCTACTTCGGCTACTCGCTGCCCGACGACCTGCTGTCCGGCATCGGGCTGCGGGCGGCCCTGTCCTCGATCACGCTGGGTATCCCAGTGGTCGGCTCATGGATGCACTGGGCGCTGTTCGGCGGCGACTTCCCCTGCGGCGGGCTGGGATACCAGTGTTCTGCCGACGGTGTCCTGCTGCCCCGCATGTACGCCCTGCACATCCTGCTGATCCCGGGAATCATCCTGGCGCTCATCGGTGTTCACCTCGCGCTGGTGTGGTTCCAGAAGCACACCCAGTTCCCCGGCCCTGGCCGCACCGAGACGAATGTCGTTGGCGTGCGGGTCATGCCGGTGTTCGCGGTGAAGTCCGGCGCTTTCTTCGCGATGACTACCGGCATCCTCGGCCTGATGGGTGGCCTGCTGCAGATCAACCCGATCTGGCAATTGGGCCCGTATAAGCCGTCACAAGTGTCGGCGGGCAGCCAGCCCGACTTCTACATGATGTGGACGGAGGGCCTTGCCCGCATCTGGCCGCCGTGGGAGTTCTACCCGTTCGGTCACACCATCCCTGCGGTGGTCGGCGTGGCGTTAGGTATGGGCCTGGTGTTCACGCTGCTGATCGCCTGGCCGTTCCTGGAGAAGAAATTCACCGGGGACGACGCGCACCACAACCTGCTGCAGCGCCCGCGTGACGCACCGGTCCGCACCGCGTTCGGCGCGATGGCGATCTCCTTCTACATGGTGCTGACGCTGGCCGCGATGAACGACATCATCGCGTGGAAGTTCCACATCTCGCTGAACGCGACGACGTGGATCGCGCGCATCGGCATGGTCGTACTGCCTGCGATCGTCTACTACATCACCTACCGGTGGTGCATCGGGTTACAGCGCAGCGACCGCGCGGTGCTCGAGCACGGCGTCGAGACCGGCATCATCAAGCGGCTGCCGCACGGCGCCTACATCGAGCTGCACCAGCCGCTCGGTCCAGTCGACGACCATGGTCATCCGATTCCGTTGGAGTACCAGGGCGCCGCGGTGCCCAAGCGGATGAACAAGCTCGGCTCCGCGGGCGCACCGGGCAGCGGAAGCTTCCTGACCGCCGACCCGATGTCCGAGAACGATGCCCTGACCGAAGCCGCGCATGCCTCGGAACACAGGGCGCTGACCGCGTTACGCGAACACCAGGACCGCAACGGCTCGTCGAACGGCGAGACGAACGGGCACCACTAAGCGGCCGAAGTGTCCAGCATCGCGCGTAGCTGGCGCAGGTAGAACCACGTCATCGCGGGCATCGCCAGCGTGACGATGCCGGCGATGACGTAGAAAACCCACGCCGATGCGTTGTCGTCGACGGCCATCAAATAGGTGGCAACGCCGATGGCCAGCATCGCGACACCCATGGCAATCGCGATGACCACCGCGGCCCGCAGCCATAGATGGTCCACCGCCGTCATCAACGGGCTCCGCGGCGGGCTGATGGCCTCCCGTGTCGCGTAACCGGGGCCGGTAGCCCCTGCGCGCCTTGTAGGCACCCGAAGTTTCTCGGTCGCAGGCTCTGCGGCCCGAACCGGCGGCTGTGGCCCGGCCGCCGCCCGAGCGGGCGTGGCGCGGGCTGGCGGCGGCGATTCCTCCAGCGCTTCACGGCGTGCTCTGAGCAATAGCGGCACCGCGCCGATGATCACCGCGGCCGAGATGGCGATCACGGCGTACAGCAGCCACGGGGTGTCGGACCCGCCCGTCGACTGCGCATGCCCGCCGCCAAGGTCGACGAGGGCCACCGTCGCCGCCACACCTGCGCCAAGCGCGGCCAGCCAGACCGCGGCGCATCCGCCGAGCAGGATGCGGTCGGTGCGGTCGAATTCGGCGGTGTTCTCGCCGTTGGCCGGCCGTGAGCGGCCCGCGGCATCCGTGTTGACAGACATCAGCAGCTAGTCTGCGCCGCGTTGTTGGTGTTCGACGACAGCACCGTGCCGTCGCTGGTCGTAATCGAGCAGTTGAGCCGGCTGACCAGGAACAAGCTGGATGCCTGTACCGAGCCGACCTCGGACTGCGAGATAGGCGTCACCGTCAGCGACCACGGGATATAGACGTTGCGCTGGGTGCGGCTGCGGCCGGAGGCGTCGACGTAGGTGACGGTGATGATGTCGCCGGGGGCCTTGGTGCCGGTCACCGAGTAGGTGACCTGCCGCGGGCCCGCCCGGGTCGTCGTCGGCGGTGGAGGCGGTGCCTCGGAGGTCGCGGGTGGGGGCGGCGGTGCCTCGGTGGGGGCCGGTGGTGGAGGAGGAGGCGGTGACGGCTCCTGCGTCACCGTCACGGTCTCGGGCGGAGGCGGCGGCGGGGCCGACGTAGGCGGTGGTGGAGGTGGCGGCGGTGGCGGGGTCGTCGTGGTGATCTCGTCCTGCACCGGCGGCGCGCTGGTCGTACTGGTCGCAGGTGTGGCTAGGTTGTTGGTGTCGGTCCTGGTCACCAACACCGACACCGACGCAACGAGCGCGACGGCGGCGACGATCGCCGCAACACCGACGATCCAGGGCCAGCGCGGCGGTGTCGGCTGGTCGGCCAATTCGGTGCCTGCGTCGTAGCTGTCGTAGTCGTAGAGCGACGCGTCCGCCGGCACGTACGGACCCGCGGTGAACTGCTCGGACTCCGGTGCCGAATAGGCCTGCGAATGGATGTCCGTCTGACCCGTGTCGGGCGCCGCCGAATCGGCTGTTGATCGTGTGGGCTCCGACTCTTCAGGCCCTGGGGGATTCGGCCCGCTCATCTACGCCTATCCTTCTCGACTACTGCCTCGGCAACACTACCCAAAGCGACAGCGTTAACGGATCTCACAGCGCCGGTTGCGGGCCAACTGTTGTCCCGTTGTGACCTTATTAAGGTCAGTGCTTCTCGGGGCCTGCGTAGTACTCGAACACCAGGCCGGCGGCCGTCGTCAACACGAAGCAGGCGCCTGCCGCGATCAGCCAGGGCAGCCACAACGCCACGCCGACGGCCGTGACCGACGCCGACAGCGCGATGAACAGCGGCCACCAGCTGTGCGGGCTGTAGAAGCCCAGCTCACCGGCTCCGTCGCTGATCTCGGCGTCCTCGTAGTCCTCGGGCCGGGTGTCGAGCCTGCGGGCGACGAACCGGAAGAAGGTGCCGGTGATCAGCGTCAGGCCTGACGTCATCACCAGTGCGGTCACGCCTGCCCACTCCACGCCGCCGTGGGCAAACATCGCGGTCAGCACGGCGTAGACCACCGCCGACAGCACGAAGAACGCGGTCAGGAACTCGAACAGCCTGGCTTCGATGTGCATGTGGTGTTCCTACTTGCTCGCCTGGGATGGTGCCCCGGCCTGCTCGCCGCGCCGGGTGTCAAACGGATGCGTGGTGACGGCGGTCGGCGACTGGTTGATGGCCTGCAGCGCTTCGGCGTTGGTCTTGCCCGCCATGCGCTGCTGCAAATACGCCTTGAAGTCGTTGGGCTCCACCACCCGAACCTCGAAGTTCATCATCGAGTGGTAGGTGCCGCACATCTCCGCGCATCGGCCGACGAACGCGCCGGTCTTCGTCGATCTCGGTGATCTGGAAGATGTTGTCGGAGTGGTTGTCCTCCGGATCGGGCATCACGTCGCGCTTGAACAGGAACTCGGGCACCCAGAACGCGTGGATGACGTCGGCGGAGGCGATCTGGAACTCGATGCGCTTGCCGGTGGGCAGCACCAGAATCGGGATCTCGGTGGAGCTGCCCAGCGTCTCGACCTTGTCGAAGTTCAGGTAGCGGCGGTCCTCGGGGTTGAGGCCGCGGACCGCGCCGACCAACTCCTGGCCGTGGCTGTCCACGCCTTCCGGCTTGGACTCCATGGCGGCCTTGCGCTCGGCGTCGGCTCCGTCGTAGGTGAGCGTGCCGTCCTTGAAGTTGATCTTCTGGTAGCCGAACTTCCAGTTCCACTGGAAGGCTGTGACGTCGATGACGACCTCGGGGTTGGGGTCCTTGTGCAGCACCTTTTCCTGCACCACCACGGTGAAGTAGAACAGCACCGAAATGATCAGGAACGGCACAACGGTGAGCACCAGCTCGAGAGGCATGTTGTAGCCGAACTGGCGCGGCAACTCGGTGTCGCCCTTCTTGTGCCGGTGAAATGCCGAGGCCCAGAAGATCAGGCCCCACACGATCACACCGACGACCAGCGAGGCGATCAGCGAGCCGATCCACAGTTGCCGGTTCAGATGCGCCTCGGGCGTGATGCCCTCGGGCCAGCCAAGGGCAATCGCCTCGGACCAGCTACACCCGCTGAGCAGGAACGCCGTGCCACCCAGGACGACTGACAACGCGACCGCCTTCAGGCCACGACGTGACACGTTGGAGCCTCCTAGAAGTCAGTAACGCTAGGCGAATACTACGCAGCGTAGACCACGGCTGGGTGCCGGTCTCGACACACCTCATGATTAGGCATACTGGCGCGGTGTGCGGACTGCTTGCCCTGGTGTGTGACCCGTCCGCGGACGTCTCCCCCGCGCTGGTGGACGGCGTATCGGGGGCCTCGCATCTCATGCGCCACCGCGGTCCAGACGAGCCGGGCACGTGGTCCGACGACCATGTCGTGCTTGGTTTCAACCGCCTATCGATCATCGACATCGCGCACAGCCATCAGCCGTTGCGCTGGGGCCCGCCAGAAGCGCCGGACCGTTACGTACTGGTGTTCAACGGCGAGATCTACAACTACTTGGAACTACGTGAGGTACTGCGCTCCGAATTCGGCGCCGAGTTCGCTACCGACGGTGACAGTGAGGCCATCATCGCCGCCTACCACCACTGGGGCGCCGATGCTGTGACCCGGCTGCGCGGCATGTTCGCGTTCGCGCTGTGGGACACCGTCGAGAAGGAACTGTTCTGCGCGCGTGATCCTTTCGGCATCAAGCCACTGTTCGTGGCGACCGGGTCTGGCGGCACTGTGGTCGGCAGCGAAAAGAAGTGCCTGCTCGGATTGGCCGACGACGTCGGCATCGACCTCGGCATTGACGATCGCGCCGTGCAGCACTACACGGTCTTGCAGTACGTGCCGGAACCCGAGACCCTGCATCGCGGCATCCGGCGACTGGAATCCGGCAACTACGCGCGCGTGCGCCCGGGAAGGCCGCCCGAGGTGACGCGCTACTTCAAGCCCAGGTTCGCCGCCAAGCCGTTCACCGCGGGCAGTGAGCAGAGCCGCTACGAAGAGATCACAGCGGTGCTCGAGGATTCGGTCGCCAAGCACATGCGCGCCGATGTCACGGTCGGCGCCTTCCTGTCCGGCGGCATCGACTCCAACGCGATCGCCGCACTGGCGATGCGGCACAACCCACGCCTGATCACCTTCACCACAGGTTTCGAACGGGAGGGCTTCTCCGAGGTCGACGTCGCCGTCGCGTCGGCCGAGGCGATCGGCGCGCGCCATGTGACGAAGGTGGTCAGCCAGGCCGAGTTCGTCGCGGCCCTACCCGAAATCGTCTGGTATCTGGACGAACCCGTCGCCGACCCGGCGCTGGTGCCGCTCTTTTTCATCGCCCGCGAAGCCCGCAAGCACGTCAAAGTGGTGCTGTCCGGCGAGGGCGCCGACGAGCTGTTCGGTGGATACACGATCTACCGAGAACCATTGTCGCTGCGACCTTTTGACTATCTCCCCCGCCCCGTTCGGCTCTCGCTGGGCAAGGTCTCCAGACCGCTGCCCGATGGCGTGCGCGGCAAGAGCCTGCTACACCGCGGTTCGCTTACGCTCGAAGAGCGGTACTACGGCAACGCGCGCAGCTTCTCCGACGAGCAGTTGCGGGCGGTGCTGCCGGGCTTCCGCGAGGAGTGGACCCACACCGACGTGACCGCACCGTTGTATGCCACCTCCGACGGCTGGGACCCGGTGGCACGCATGCAACACATCGATCTGTTCACCTGGTTGCGCGGCGACATCCTGGTCAAGGCTGACAAGATGACGATGGCCAATTCGCTCGAATTGCGGGTGCCGTTTCTGGATCCCGAGGTGTTCGCGGTCGCGTCACGGCTGCCTGCTGATCAGAAGATCACCAGGGCCACCACGAAATTCGCCCTGCGCAAGGCCCTTGAACCGATCGTTCCCGCCCATGTGCTCAACCGGCCGAAGCTAGGTTTTCCCGTTCCGATCCGGCATTGGCTGCGGGCGGGCGAACTGCTGGACTGGGCCCACGCAACCATCGATGCATCGCAGGCAGGCCAACTGGTCGACATCGCAGCGGTGCGGACCATGCTCGACGAACACCGTAGCGGCGCAAGCGATCACAGCCGCAGGCTGTGGACAGTGCTGATCTTCATGCTGTGGCACGCGATCTTCGTCGAGCACAGCGTGACCCCGCAGATCAGCGAGCCCACTTACCCCGTGCAGCTCTAAGCGAGCGCCGAGGCAATCTCCTTGCCCGCATCCGTCCCGTAAGCGTCGGTCAGTCGCTTGACGGCGGCATCCTTGTCCCAGCTCCACTCCTGCGGGCCCGGTGCCTCGAGCACGAGCGTCGCGACCAGCGAGGCCAGCTGCGCCGACCGCTCCAGGCTGAGCCCGGCGCTGCGACCGGTGAGGAAGCCGGCACGGAACGCATCGCCGATGCCGGTGGGATCCTCTTTGTGGGTTTCGGGAACGACGTCGACGTGGACGAATGTGCCGTCGCGGCCGACGATGTCGACGCCCTTCTCCCCCAGCGTGGTCACCCGCAGCTGGATCTGGCTCATCACCTGGGCCTCCGACCAACCCGACTTCTGCAGCAGCAGGTCCCATTCGTAGTCGTTGGTGAACAGGTAGGTGGCACCGTCGATCAGCCGACGGATCTCCTCGCCGTTGAGGCGTGCCAGCTGCTGGCTCGGATCGGCGGCGAACGCAAGACCCAGCTTGCGGCACTCCTCGGTGTGCAGGAACATCGCATCGGGGTCGTTGGGGCCGACGATCACCAAATCCGGTGTGCCGATCCGGGATACCACGTCAGCCAGCTTGATGTCGCGGGCCTGTGACATCGCACCGGGGTAGAACGAGGCGAGCTGCGCCATGTCCTCATCGGTGGTGCAGACGAAGCGCGCCGTGTACGCCGAGTCCGAAATCAGGACGCTGTCGCAGTCAACGCCGTGGGACGTGAGCCACTGCCGATAGTCGTCGAAGTCCTTGCCAACCGCGCCGACCAGCGTCACGTCGCCGCCGAGAATGCCGATTGCGAAGGCCATGTTGCCTGCCACTCCGCCGCGGTGGATCACCAGATCGTCGACGAGGAAGCTCAGCGACACCTTTTCCAGGTGATCGGCCAGCAGTTGCTCGGCGAACCGACCGGGAAAACGCATGAGATGGTCGGTCGCAATCGATCCGGTCACCGCGATGGTCACGAAACGTCACCCTTCATTTGTTAAGCCGTCTAGATAACCTTACCCAGGGGACACCCGTCGACTGTGCGCTAACCTGCCTACAAGTGCCTGCCCGGTCACTGTAGACAGACGAAGTCATCGTCACACTTCGGGGAGCAAATATATGACGGGTCCCTACCCGCCCGAATACGGCGCTGGACCGGTCGGCCCGCAAATGTATGCGGCGCAGCCCTATCCGGAGAATGTGCCGTCACCGTACCCATCGATGCTGCCGCCGCCGCTCCCGTATCCGAAACGGCGGTGGTGGTGGCCCGTTGGCGTAGCGGCTTTGGCCCTCGCCGTGGTCGCCGCGCTGGTCACCGCAATCGTTTTCGCGTCCCGCGACGACGGCGCGTCGACTCACACCCCCGTGACCGACGCGTCGGCCAAAGCCGCGATTCAGGAGTATCTGGACGCGCTGTCCAAGGGGGACGACCAAACCGTGGCGCGTCACACCCTGTGCGGGCTGTTCGACGCGGTCAAGGAGCACCGCTCTGACCTCGCGCTGGCCGCTCTGAGCAGCGATGCGTTCCGCAAGCAGTACAGCCACGTGGAAGTGACGTCGATCGACAAGATCGTGGCGTGGTCGCCGAATCAGGCGCAGGTGCTCTTCACGATGCGGGTCGATCCGGCCAGGGGGTCGACGCGCAGCCAGTCGACGAAGAGCGAGGAGCAGGCCGTCGCTCAGCTGCTGTCCCAGGACAACGAAGTCCTGGTCTGCTCCTACTTGCCGAGGACGGCCGGTCAGTACTGAATCAGTTGAACGAGTCGCCGCAGGCGCACGACCCGGTGGCATTCGGGTTGTCGATGGTGAAGCCCTGCTTCTCAATGGTGTCGACGAAGTCGATCGTGGCGCCCTGGATGTAGGGGGCGCTCATCCGGTCGACGGTCAGCTTCACGCCGCCGAACTCCGAAATCAGGTCGCCGTCCAGGGAGCGGTCGTCGAAGAAGAGGTTGTAGCGAAGGCCGGCGCACCCGCCCGGTTGGACCGCGATGCGCAGCGCCAGGTCGTCACGACCCTCCTGATCCAGCAGCGCCTTCGCCTTGGTGGCTGCGGCGTCAGTCAGGATTGCGCCATGGGTGGCCGTGGTGGTCGCCGACTCGTCCTGAACAGTCATTACGTCTCCTGAGTGCATGTGCGTGGGTAGACCGTTGGGTCCACATCATCAACGGTACCTTGTTCCGGCCCTATTCCCGACTTATCCCCAGGTCGCTGCCGTCACCTTGGCCAAACCTTCCAGCTGGTTTGCCGCATCCTCGATGGCCAAGGCAACGGAGCCTGCGTGGTCGGTGATGGAGAACGCCGCCGCGATGCCCGCGTCGGCCAGCGTGTCTTCGGCGAGCGTGACCTGGCCTGCAAGGACCAATACCGGGATCCCTCGTGACCGTGCGCCCGCCGCAAGCGCGCTGACCACTTTGCCGTGCAAGGACTGGTCGTCGAACCGGCCCTCGCCGGTGATGACGAGTTGAGCGGCTGCGACATCATCGGACAGCCGAGTGTGTTCGGCGATGATCGCTGCGCCGGATTCCCGGCGGCCGCCCAGAGCCAGCAGCGCCGCGCCGATGCCGCCAGCGGCGCCTGCGCCCGGCTCGTCGCTGACCGACCGGCCCGCCGCGGCGTTCAATTCCACCGCCCAGTCGCTCAGTCGCCGCTTCAGCACGCGCACGGTGTCGGGGTCGGCCCCCTTCTGCGGGCCGAACACGGTCGCGGCGCCCATCGGTCCGAGCAGCGGGTGCTCGACGTCGGTGGCGGCTACGATCTCCACTTCCGCCAGCAGCTGACGGGCCGCTGCCAACCCGCCTAACTCCTCCACGATTCCCCGGCCCCCGTCGGAGCAGGCACTGCCACCGAGCCCGACCACGATCCGCCCGGCGCCCGCCCGTAGCGCGGCGGCGATCAGCTGTCCCACTCCCCGGCTGTGCGCCGCAAGCGCCGTCTGCGCGGTCGGCGGGCCGCCAAGCAGCGCCAGCCCGCAGGCCTGTGCGCACTCGATGTAAGCGGTCCCGGGCGCGGCCGGGTCGAGCACCCAATCCGCGGACACCTCTTCGGTGAGCGGGCCGCTCACGCGGAGGGTTTGCACCTCACCGATCCTGCCTGCCAGCACTCCGACGAAGCCGGGCCCACCATCGGACTGCGGGGCAAGCGTCAACTCGTCGTCGGGGCGGCCGCGGCGCCAACCGTCCGCGATCGCCTTGGCCGCCTCGACCGCGGTAAGGCTGTCGCCGTAACAGTCGGGGGCAATCAACACCTGCACCACGGCAGACTAATCTGGCAGGCGTGAAGCTGCTCGGCCGCAAAAAGGACGCCCAGGACGCCGATTCGCCTGTGTCTGAAGTGGACGGGCACATCGGCCAGGAGCGCATCGGCACCACCGCGCCCAAGGGCAAGCCGACCCCGAAGCGCAGCGAGGCCAGCCGCAGGCGCGGTCCCGTCGCGCCCGCCCCGATGACCGCCGCAGAAGCGCGGCGGCGCCGCAAGGAGGTCGGCGGTCCAAAGCTGACCCGCGATGAACGCAAGTCCGAGCGCCTCGCCCGCCGCGCCGACATGTCCGAGCGCCGGGAAAAGATGATGGCGGGTGAGGACGCCTACCTGCTGCCGCGCGACAAGGGCCCGGTGCGCCGCTTCGCGCGTGACGTCGTGGACTCGCGCCGAAACGTGCTTGGGCTGTTCATGCCCGCGGCGCTCGGCCTGATCTTCGTCATGCTGGCGGTGCCGTCGCTCACCGTGCAGCGGCTGCTGTCCCCCGCCATGCTTGTGCTTGTGCTGATCATGGTGATCGACGGCTTCATCATTGGCCGCAAGGTGCACAAGCTCGTCGACGAGAAGTTCCCCGACAACACCGAAAGTGGCTGGAGACTCGGCTTTTACGCCGCCAGCCGCGCCTCACAGCTGCGCCGGATGCGCGCGCCCCGGCCGCAGGTCAATCGCGGCGATAAGGTCGCCTGATCACCTGTGCGCACTCTGGTCCTCGGGGGTATCCGGTCGGGCAAGTCACAATGGGCGGAGCGGGCGATCGCCGAATCCACCGTCGCTGGGCAGCCGGTGCGCTATCTGGCCACCGGTGCCGCGCCCGACCGTGATGCCGAGTGGTCGGCGCGGATCGCCGCGCATCGGGCGCGCCGACCATCGCACTGGTCGACGGTCGAAACAGTAGATGTGCCAACGCAATTGCGTTCCGAGACATCCCCGACGTTGGTCGACGACATCGGCGGCTGGCTGACCGCCGCGATGGACCGCCGGGGCGCGTGGACAACAGGCTCAGTGGTCGCCGACATGGACGAGCTCATCGATGCCGTCGGCGCGTTTGGATCGCCCCTTGCCCTCGTCAGCCCCGAGGTCGGGCTGACCGTGGTGCCGCCGACAGCGACCGGCCGTCGGTTCGCCGACGAGCTGGGCGGGCTCAACCAGCGGTTGGCCGGGTTGTGCGACAGGGTGGTGCTTGTGGTGGCCGGCCAGCCGTTGACCGTGAAGGAGCCCAGCCGCGCGGAGTCGCAGCGGTGACGGGCTTCGAATCGGTCACGCCACCCGACCCCGAGGTTGCCGCCGCGGCGCGGGCCCGTCAGGACCGGTTGACCAAGCCGCCCGGATCGCTTGGCAGGCTCGAGGACCTCTCGGTCTGGGTGGCGTCATGCCAGGGGGTGTGCCCGCCGCGCCAATTCGACCGGCCGCGAGTGGTGGTGTTCGCGGGTGACCACGGCGTTACCGCCGCAGGCGTATCGGCGTATCCAGCTGAGGTCACCGCGCAGATGGTTGCCAACTTCGATGCAGGCGGCGCGGCGATCAATGTGCTCGCCGAAGCTGCGGGGGCAAGCGTGCGGGTGGTGGACATCGCGGTGGATGCCGCCGAGCCGTTGTCGCCGTCGATAGGCGCACACAAGGTGCGGCGCGGCAGCGGCAACATCGCCGCCGAAGACGCGCTGACCGCCTACGAGGTGGCCGCCGCGATCGAGGCAGGCCGCCGGATCGCCGACGAGGAGGTCGATTCCGGCGCCGACCTGTTGATCGCGGGCGATATGGGAATTGGAAATACCACCCCCGCAACCACTTTGATCGCAGCCCTGACCAACTCCGAACCGGTCGCCGTCGTCGGCAGGGGTACCGGCATCGACGACGCCGGTTGGGCCCGCAAGACCGCCGCGATCCGGGACGCGCTGTACCGGGCCCGCGCGTTGTCCGCGGACCCGGTTGGGCTGCTGCGGGTTTGCGGCGGAGCGGACTTGGCGGCGATGGCGGGGTTCTGCGCTCAGGCCGCAGTGCGCAGGACGCCGGTGCTGCTCGACGGCGTGGTGGTGACCGCGGCCGCACTGGTGGCCGACCGAATCGCGCCAGGCGCCAGGCAGTGGTGGCAGGCCGGACACCGGTCCACCGAACCGGCCCATGTACTTGCGCTGCAGCAGCTCGAACTGGAGCCGATCATCGACATGCGGATGCGACTCGGCGAGGGCACGGGCGCCGCGGTCGCGTTGCCCATCGTGCGCGCCGCGGTCGCCGCGCTCGCGTCGATGGCCACGTTTGACCAGGCCGGCGTCACCACGTGATCCGTTCGGTCACAGGCGCATTCGCGTTCGCGACCGTCCTCCCCGTGCGCGGCTCGGCAGTCGTCGGCCGCGGCGTCATCACCGCACTGCCTGTCGTTGGCGTCGTGCTCGGGGCGCTGGCAGGCGGGGTCGTGTTGGCATCGTCGTGGGCCTTCGGCGCGGGCAGTCCGCTCGGTGGTGCGCTCGCTGTTGCGGTCCTGCTGATCGCGACTCGCGGCCTGCACATCGACGGATTGTCCGACACCGCCGACGCACTGGGCTGTTACGGGCCGCCGGAGCGGGCGCTACAGGTGATGCGCGACGGTTCGGCGGGCCCCTTTGGTGTTGCCGCGGTGGTGGTGGCGATCTTGCTGCAGGCGCTGGCGTTCGCGGAACTGGGCGTCGTCGCGGTGATCGTCGCCGTGACGGCGGGCCGGGTCGCCGCGGTGGGGGCATGCCTGCGCTCGGTGCCCGCTGCCCAGGGCAGCTCGCTGGGCGGGCGCGCAGCAGGCACCCAACCGGCGTTCGTGGTGCTGGTGTGGGTCATCGCAGTCGCGGCGCTGGCTGCGCTTGCCGATCCGCGACCTTGGCAGGGCCCGCTTGCCGTTCTCGTCGCGCTCGTGTGCGCCGCCGCACTTGTCGCGCATTGCGTCCGGCGGTTCGGTGGGATCACCGGCGACGTGCTTGGCGCGGCGATCGAGGTGACGACGACGGTGGCCGCCGTCGCGCTGGCGATCCGCTAGGACAGGCGAGCCATCCAGCCATGCGTGTCGGCGAACGTGCCCCGCTGGATACCCGTCAGGGTGTCCCGCAGAGCCATCGTGATTTCGCCGGGGCGGCCGTCGGCGATGGTGAATTCGCCGTCGCCGTACTTGACGTGGGCGACTGGGGTGATGACCGCCGCGGTGCCGCACGCGAACACCTCGGTGATTTCGCCTGCCGCAACCTTCTTCTGCCACTCGTCGACGTCGATCTTGCGTTCCTCGACCGCGAACCCGGCGTCAGTTGCCAACTGCAACAACGAATCCCGGGTAATGCCGGGTAGCAGCGAGCCGGACAACTCGGGGGTTACCAGCCGTGCTGTGCCGCCACTGCCGAACACGAAGAACAGGTTCATCCCGCCCATCTCTTCGACGTAGCGACGTTCGATGGCATCCAGCCACACCACCTGGTCGCACCCGTTGTCGGCGGCCGCGGCCTGCGCCAGCAGTGACGCCGCGTAGTTACCGCCGAACTTGGCCGCGCCGGTACCCCCCGGGCTGGCACGCACGTATTCGGTCGACAGCCACACGCTGACAGGCTTGATGCCACCCTTGAAATACGCTCCCGCAGGCGAGGCGATGACCAGGTAGCGGTACTCATTGGCCGGTCGCACACCCAGCCCCGGCTCGGTGGCGAAGATGTAGGGCCGCAGATACAGCGACTCCTCGCCACCCGCAGGCGGCACCCATGGCTCATCGACCGCAATCAGCTGGCGCAGTGACTCGATGAACGCCTCTTCAGGCAGCTCGGGGATGGCCAGCCTGCGCGACGAGGACCGCAGCCGCGCGGCATTGGCCTCCGGCCGGAACGACACGATCGAGCCGTCAGCCCACCGGTAGGCCTTGAGGCCCTCGAACACCTCTTGGGCGTAATGCAGCACGATCGCGGACGGATCGAGCTCGATCGGCCCGTACGGGATCACCCGCGCGTTATGCCAGCCCTTGCCCTCGACGTAGTCGACCGACACCATGTGGTCGGTGTGATAGCGGCCGAATCCCGGATCGTTCAGAATCGACGCCCGTACCTCGTCGCTCACCGGGTTCGCGTTGCGCTCAACCGTGAATTCGAGGGGGCCGTCGGTCATGCAGCGATTGTATATCCGCTCGCTACCGGGTTTTTGCCTCGATGAACGGGGGTTTGACGACTTCACATTCGACGCCGCGGCCGCGGACGTCCACCGAGACCGTCTGGCCGTCGGCGACATCCTTGTCGGTGTCGATCAACGCCAATGCGATGCCGACTTTCAATGTCGGAGAAAAGGTTCCCGATGTCGTCACACCGACCGGTGTGGCGCCATCGAGCACCGTGAGCTCCGGCCGCAGCACCCCGCGACCGAGCGCCCGCAGCCCGCGCAGCTCCCGCTTCGGGCCCGCCTCCTTCTCCGCAAGCAGCTCATCGCGTCCCCAGAACGCGTCTTTCTTCCATCCGATCGCCCACCCGCACCGCGCCTGAAGTGGCGAGATGTCCAGTGACAGTTCGTGGCCGTGCAGCGGATAGCCCATTTCGGTGCGCAGCGTGTCACGTGCTCCCAGCCCTGCCAACTCACCGCCCGCATTGCCGACGGCGTCGACGAGTGCGTCAAAAACCACGTCGGCCCCGTCCCACGTCGGCAGCAGTTCGTAGCCGTGCTCGCCGGTGTAGCCGGTGCGGCACACCCGCACTTGGGCGCCGCCGAACTCGGCGTCCGCGTATCCCATGTAGTCCATATCGGTCGGAAGGCCCAGACCGCCGACGACTTCGGTTGATTTCGGCCCCTGCACCGCAAGAACCGCATACGAGCGGTGTTCGTCGGTGATCGTCAGGCCCGCGGGTGCGCGGTTGGCCAGCGCTGCCACGACGGCGGGAGTGTTGGCGGCATTGGGCACAAGAAAGATCTCGTCGTCGGAGACGTAGTACGCGATCAGGTCGTCGATGACGCCACCAGAGTCGGTGCAGCACAACGTGTATTGCGCCTTGCCCGGCCCGATCCGGCGAAGGTCATTGGTGAGCGCCGAGTTCACGTACTCGGCAGCGCCGGGTCCCCGCACGAGTGCCTTACCTAGATGGCTCACGTCGAACAGGCCGACCGTGTTGCGGGTTGCGGTGTGTTCGCTTACCGTGCCCGCGTAGGACACCGGCATCAGCCAGCCGGAGAACTCCGCGAAACTCGCGCCGAGCTGACGATGTCGTTCCTCGAGGGGGCCGTGCAGGACTTCGCTCGTCTGAGATTCGCTCACGACGAATCACCCTAGATCCGGCCGTTGACGCTGGCAGACTCGGGTGGTGGTCGATTTCGATGCGCTGGAAGCCGCAGGAATCTCCAACGCGCGCGAACGTGAGGGCTTAGTCAAGTACCTCGACGGCCTGGGATTCACCGTCGAGGAGATGGTCGAGGCCGAACGTGCCGGCCGCCTTTTCGGCCTTGCAGGCGATGCGTTGCAGCGATCGGGTGCTCCGGCATACTCGCTGCGCACGGCGGCCGATGCACTCGGCGTCCCATTCCACGATATTGCGCGTGCCTGGGTTGCTCTCGGACTGAGCGTCGCCGACCCCGATCAACTCGCCCTCAGCCAGGTCGACATCGATGCCCTCGCCACCTGGGCCGAACTCAACGCGCTCGTGGGCGACGAACGTGCCCTGGCACTGCTGCGGGTCGCGGGAGCGTCCCTCGAGCGGCTGGCCGAAGCCATCTCGTCGGTTGTGCGCGCGGGATTGCCCTCCATCCAGCTCCTGCATACCAACGATGAACTCGCCACGGCGGAGGCCTACTTCTCGATCGCCGAGTTCATCCCGCGCATGGGGTCCATGATCGACGCCATTCTGCGCCACCACTTGACGTCAGCCCGTACACATTTCGAAGGTGTACTTCGCGACACATCGCAAAGCGTCACGTGCGGTGTTGGGTTCGCTGACCTGTCGGGCTTCACTGCGCTGACGCAACGGCTCTCGCCGACCGAATTGTCGGACCTGCTCGTCGAATTCGGTGGCACCGTCAGCGACATGGTGCACACCGACGGTGGACGGGTGGTGAAGTTCATCGGGGACGAGGTGATGTGGGTGACGTCGTCGCCCGAACTCCTGGTAAAGGTGGCTGTCGACCTCGTCGAACACCCGCAGGCTCGGGAGGCGGGCCTGCAGGTGCGAGCGGGGCTCGGCTTCGGGGCGGTGCTGGCTATTGCCGGCGACTACTGGGGCACCCCGGTCAACCTGGCGGCCCGATTGGTGGCGGCCGCGGCGCCGGGTCAGATCCTTGCAGCGGCCGATGTCCGAGACGAGCTGCCGGACTGGCCGGCCATCGCACTAGATCCGTTGACGCTCAAGGGTTTCGATGATCCGGTGACGGCCTACGACCTGCACCTGTCTCGCTGATCGGGCTTGAAGGACTGCAGATGGTCGATTTCGATGCGCTGGAAGCCGCAGGAATCGCCAACCCGCGCGGCCGCGCCGGCCTGATCGACTACCTCGACAAGCTTGGCTTCACGAAGGACGAGATGGTCGAGGCCGAGCGCCGCGGACGGCTGTTCGGCCTGGCCGGTGATGCGCTGCAAGGTCCTGGCCGCCCGATCCACAGCCTGCGGACGGCCGCCGAAACCCTCGATGTCCCCCTCAGTGAAGTTGCGCAGGCCTGGGCCGTGATGGGCCTGACGATCTCCGATCCGGAGGCACTCACCCTGAGCCAGACCCACGTCGACGGACTCGCGACGTGGGTAGAGATCAAGGCGCTGGTCGGCGCCGACGCCGCGATCAACTTTCTGCGGTTGCTCGGCAACGCGATGGCCCGGCTCGCGGAGGCGGGCGGCACGATGGCCCGGATGGCGCAGCCCGATGCTGATGAGCCTGTCCGGTGACGAACTCACTACGGCGATGGCATATCGCTCGGTCACCGAGATCACCCATCGGTTCGGTGTGCTGATCGATGCGGTCTTCCGACAGCACATCGTCGCCGCCCGAACACATTTCGAGCACGTCATTACCGACGCATCGGCCAGCGTGACGTGCGGCATCGGCTTCGCCGACCTGACCGGCTTCACCAGGCTCACGCAGGTGCTCACGCCGACCGAACTGTTAGACCTGCTCGTTGAATTCGGCGGCGTTGTCAGCGACCTCGTACACGCCGACGGTGGAGGCGTAGTGAAGTTCATCGGGAACGAGGTGATGTGGGTGACCTCGACACCAGAGCTGTTGGCGAAGGTGGCGATGGACCTCGTCGAGCACCCCCGAGCGCAGGAAGCGGGCCTGCAGGTCGGCGCCGGTCTCGGTTACGGCTCGGTGCTGGCCATCGGCGGCGATTACTTCGGCAATCCGGTCAACCTGGCTGCGCGCCTGGTAGGAGCGGCAGCGCCCGGCCAGATCCTCGCGTCCGCCGACATCCGCGACGAGTTGCCCGAATGGCACGCGATCCCCCAGGAACCCTTGACACTCAAGGGTTTCGATGATCCGGTGACGGCCTACGACCTGCACCTGTCTCGCTGACAGCTAGGCTGGACGCTCGTGAGCACTGCAAACGCCGGTTACCAGGCCCCCACCGTCACCGTTGCCTCGTCGCTGCCCAAGCGCGCAGGCGACGCCGTGTTGGTCGTCCCCGTGGTCAGCGGACAGGACGACGACGCGACGGCGACGGTCGTCGCCAACCCGTTCCTTGACGCCGAGGCCGTCGGCGAGATCGACGTCGCACTGAAGGCTCTCGGCGCGAAGGGCGGCGCTGACCAGCTCACGCGGGTGGTCGCACCTTCGCTCCCGGTGGCCAGCGTCCTCACCGTCGGGCTTGGCAAGGACCGCGACGAGTGGCCTGCCGACGTCATCCGTCGCGCGGCGGGCGTAGCCGCGCGGTCGCTCAACGACACCGAGACAGCGATCACCACGCTGTCGGACATCGATCTCGGCGCGACCATCGAGGGGCTGATCCTCGGCGCCTACCGGTTCACCGACTTCCGCAGCGACAAGACCGCGCCCAAGGACAAGGGTCTGCGCGATATCACTGCGCTGACAGCGGACACGAAGGCCAAGACGAAAGCGGCGGCCGAGCGCGCGACAGCGATCGCAACCGCGGTAGCCACCGCGCGCGATCTGGTCAACACCCCGCCGAGCCACCTGTACCCGGCTGAATTCGCCAAGCGGGCAAAGGCTTTGGGTGAGGCGACGGGGCTCGAGGTCGAGGTGCTCGACGACAAGGCCCTTGCCAAGGAGGGTTACGGCGGCGTGGTCGGCGTCGGCAAGGGTTCGTCGCGCCCACCTAGGCTGGTCCGGTTGGCTCACCGTGGTGCGAAGAACAAGAAGGCGAAGAAGGTCGCACTCGTCGGCAAGGGCATCACGTTCGACACCGGCGGCATCTCCATCAAGCCTGCGGCCAACATGCACCACATGACCTCCGACATGGGCGGTGCGGCCGCCGTGATCGCCACGGTGGTGCTGGCGGCCAAACAGCAGTTGCCGATCGACGTGATCGCGACGGTGCCGATGGCCGAGAACATGCCGTCGTCCACCGCGCAGCGCCCCGGCGACGTGCTCACCCAGTACGGCGGCATCACCGTCGAGGTGCTCAACACCGACGCCGAGGGCAGGTTGATCCTGGCTGACGCGATCGTGCGGGCCTGCGAAGACAAGCCCGACTATCTGATCGAGACGTCGACGCTGACCGGTGCCCAGACGGTGGCGCTCGGCGCGCGCACACCTGGCGTGATGGGCAGTGACGAGTTCAGGAACCGCGTCGCCACGATTTCCCAGGCCGTCGGTGAGAACGGCTGGCCGATGCCGCTGCCCGAGGAGTTGAAGGACGACCTGAAGTCGACGGTCGCCGACCTGGCCAACGTGAGCGGCTCCCGCTACGCAGGCATGCTGGTCGCCGGGACGTACCTGCGCGAGTTCGTCGCCGACGGAGTGCAGTGGGCGCACATCGACATCGCGGCCCCCGCCTACAACACCGGCGGTCCGTGGGGCTACACCGGCAAGGGCGGCACCGGGGTGCCGACGCGCACCATATTCGCCGTCCTCGAAGACATAGCCGCACGGGGTTGAATCGGCCGGCTCAGCCGGCGTGCTAGAGCACCTTGCCGCGGGCCGTGCTGCGCATCGCCTGCGGGAACAGGTGCGCCGCGCCGTAGACGAAGTACGCCTCAGGCGTGACGGGCCTGATCGGCTTGTTCTTCTTGACGGCTGACACGATCGCCTTCGCCACCTTCTCCGGGCCGTAGCGGCGCGCGGCGAACGCCTTCTCGATCTGCGCTCGGCGCGCCTCGACCTTGGCCTGCTTTCCGGCAGGCACGTCGAAGCGGGTGGTGTGCACGATGTTGGTGTCGATGACACCGGGGCACACCGTGGTGAGCCCGACGCCCGCCTGGTCCAGTTCGGCTCTAAGGCAGTCGCCGAACATGAACACTGCGGCCTTGCTTGTGGAGTACGCGTTCATCGACTGCTGCGGTGCATAGGCGGCCATCGACGCCACATTGACGATGTGCCCACCGGTGCCACGGTCGACAAGCCTGCGGCCAAATGACCTGCAGCAGTTGACAACTCCACCGAAGTTGATGTCCAGCACCCGATCGAACTGCTCGCGCGGCGTGTCGAGGAACAGCCCGGCCTGACCAACGCCCGCATTGTTCACCACGATGTCGGGCACGCCATGCGTGGCGCTGACCTCCTCGGCGAAGCGCTCGACGGCGTCGGCGTCTGCGACGTCCAGTGTGTATGGGTGCGCGATGCCGCCGCGGGCGGCGATCTGCGCGGCGGTGTCCTTGACGGTCGCCTCATCGATGTCGCTGATCACCACTTCGGCGCCCTCACGGGCAAACGCCAGCGCGGTCTCGCGACCGATGCCGCTGCCCGCGCCGGTCACGGAAACCAAAGTGTCGCCGAAGTATTCGCGCGGGCGCCCGACCTGCGCGCGGAGCAGCGCCCGGCTCGCGGGTGTGCCTTCGAGGTGGTCGACGAATTCGCGCACCGATTGTGCGATGGTCGGCGCGTGCGACATCGGCGACCAATGGCCCGCCTTGATATCGCGCCGCCACAGCCGCGGCACCCAATTCTTGGTGTCGTCGTAGACGTAGGGCCGCACGAATGAATCGGCGGTGTTCACGATCAGCTGGACCGGCACGTCGACGTAGTGGTCGGCCCTCGCCGAAGCGACACTGCGGAAGTAGTTGGCGCCGTAAACCTTCAGGCTGTTGGCAGCGTCCGTCTTGTAGGTATCCGAGTGCAGCAGCTTCTCAGGCGGGATTCCGTCCCTGACCACGAGAAAACGTCGCAGTGCCGCTGCCAGGAATCGTCGCACGACGAAGGGCGCGACCACGGGGACGGAGAAAAACCCCATGTAAGAGAAGGACGCGAATTGGCTCAGTGCGCGAAGGAACAGCTTCGGACGGTACGGCCGCTTGAGATTGCCGATGATGAAGCGGTTGAGGTGGTCGATGCTGGGCCCTGACACCGATGTGAACGACGCGACCCGATCACTGGCGCCGGGACGGGACAGGTATTCCCACATGCCCGCCGATCCCCAGTCGTGCGCAAGCACGTGTACCGGCTGCCCTGACGCCATCGCGTCGATCACCGCGGCGAAGTCATCGGCGTAGCAGTCTATCTTGTAGGCCGAAACCGATTTGGGCACAGAGGTTTTGCAGCTGCCGCGGTTGTCGTAGCGAATGATCCGGAATCGGTCGGCAAGCAACGGGACGACGCCGTCCCATACGACATGCGAGTCGGGCCAGCCGTGCACCATTACCACGGTGGGGCCGTCGGGGTTGCCCTGCTCATAGGCCGCAATGCGGACCCCGCCGCTGCTGTCGACGATTCGCTCGGTGACCTCGGACATCGCACCTCCGCACAATTAGTGGGACCGCTGGTACCGTATCAAGGCCGTCGTTTCTTCGCGCAAGCGCTCATCAGCGCTCGTCGAGCTCCTCGCGAAGGGCACGGTCACGCTGGATCCGCCGACGTGCGTCGTAGTCCCGCATGCGCTGCGGATAGCCCACTTTCTGCACGTCGTAGACCGGGATCTGGAGCCGTTCGCTAAGGCGCCGGGCGCCGGCGTCTCCCCCGGCCCTGCGGCGGGTCCACTCCCCGTCGGCGGCGACCAGCACGACGGTCAGGTCGGTGACGGTGGTTTTCGGCTCGACGAAGGCCTCCACACCTGTATGTTCGCCCACCCACTGATGCAGATATTGAAGATCGGCTGCGGGGTCACGGTCGTCGGCGGACCGCGCGTTGAGGCCACCACGAAACCTGTCGAACAGTCCCATTTGGACCTGGCTCCTTCTCTCTCACCTCTATCGATAGTGCCAGAGCCACGAGTCCCTCAGTCTGCGGCGAACTGCGCGAGCAGACATGACAGGATGGGAAGCGACATTCGACCACCTGCGCCTGATCGTTCGAGGGAGCCCACGCACATGGCCATCTCCGTCCAGATGCCCGCACTCGGTGAGAGCGTCACCGAGGGGACCGTCACCCGCTGGCTCAAGCAAGAGGGCGACACGGTGGAACTGGATGAGCCGTTACTGGAGGTCTCCACCGACAAGGTCGACACCGAGATCCCCTCGCCCGTTGCGGGCGTGCTGACGAAGATCGTCGCCCAGGAAGACGACACGGTTGAGGTGGGCGGCGAGCTGGCGGTGATCGGCCAGGCCGGCGAGGGAGACGGACAAGCTCCTGCCGCAGAAGCGCCCCCCGCCGAAGAGCCCGCCCCCCAACCTGAACCGGTCGCCGAAGAGCCCGAACCCGAGCCCGAACCCGGCGCACCGTCCTCTGGCGGAGGCAAGGCCACCTCGGTGAAGATGCCCGAGCTGGGCGAGTCGGTCACCGAGGGCACGGTCACGCGGTGGCTGAAGAAGGTCGGTGACGCCGTAGCGGTCGACGAACCGCTGGTCGAGGTGTCCACCGACAAGGTCGACACCGAGATCCCGTCGCCGGTGGCTGGCACGCTGCTGTCCATCACCGCCGAAGAGGACGACACGGTCGCCGTCGGCGGGGAGCTCGCCACGATCGGCGAAGCGGGCGCCACGGCGGCCGAAGCGCCCCAGCCGAAGCCGGAACCCAAACCAGAGCCCAAGCCGGAACCGAAACCGGAACCCAAGCCGCAACCGGTCGCCGAGGCCACGCCCGAACCCAAACCAGAGCCGAAGCCGGCACCCGCCGCCGAGGCGCCGTCAGGCTCCGATTCCGCGGCCGGTCCGTATGTCACCCCGCTGGTGCGAAAACTCGCCGCCGAGAACGACGTTGACCTGGCGACGGTCAGCGGCACCGGTGTGGGCGGACGCATCCGCAAGCAGGACGTGCTCGCCGCGGCGGAAGCCAAGAAGGCACCCGCGGCCCCGGCAGCGACCGCCGCCCCCGCACCAGCTGCCAAACCGGCGGCTGCCGCACCGAGCCCCGCGCCCGCCCTGGCGCACCTGCGCGGCACCACGCAGAAGGCAAACCGGATTCGTCAGCTCACCGCGAAGAAGACCCGCGAATCATTGCAGGCCACAGCGCAATTGACGCAGACTCACGAGGTCGACATGACCAAGATCGTGGCGTTGCGGACCCGCGCGAAGAACAGCATTCGCCGAACGCGAAGGCGTCAACCTGACGTATCTGCCGTTCTTCGCCGTTGCGGTCGTCGACGCCCTCAAGGCGCACCCGAACGTCAACGCCAGCTACAACGAGGACACCAAGGAGATCACCTACTACGAGGCCGAGCACCTTGGCTTCGCCGTCGACACCGAGCAGGGTCTGCTCTCGCCGGTAGTCCACAACGCGGGCGACCTCTCGCTTGGCGGTTTGGCGCGGGCCATCGCGGACATCGCGGCACGTGCCCGGTCAGGAAACCTCAAGCCCGACGAGCTTTCCGGTGGCACATTCACCATCACCAACATCGGCAGCCAGGGCGCGCTGTTCGATACGCCGATCCTGGTTCCCCCGCAGGCGGCGATGCTTGGCACCGGCGCGATCGTCAGGCGTCCGCGGGTGATCGCCGACGATTTCGGCAACGAGTCGATCGGCGTGCGGTCGGTTTGCTACCTGCCGCTGACGTACGACCACCGGCTAATCGACGGCGCCGACGCGGGCCGTTTCCTGACCACCATCAAGCGGCGACTCGAAGAGGGCGCGTTCGAGGCCGACCTAGGTCTTTGAGGAAGGACTTCACCATCCCGTGTCCAACGCCGTCATAGCGATTGCGGGGTCTTCAGGTCTGATCGGCTCGGCGTTGGTCTATGCGTTGCGGGCCACCGACCGCCGGGTGCTGCGGATCGTGCGCCGAGCTCCGTCGACTCCCGACGAGGTGTTCTGGAACCCCGACACCGGCGAATTCGACTCCAGCGAGTTGGCAGGCGTCGAAGTCGTTGTCAACCTGTGCGGCGTCAACGTCGGGCAGAAGCGGTGGTCGGGCGCGTTCAAACAAAGCCTGCGGGACAGCCGCATCGACCCGACCGAGGTGCTGTCCTCCGCCGTGGTCGAGGCAGGTGTCCCCGCGCTGATCAACGCGAGCGCGGTCGGCTACTACGGTGACACAGGTGGGCGCACCGCCGACGAAACCGCCCCTCCCGGTGAGGGTTTCATGGCCCAGCTCTGCCAGGACTGGGAAGCCGCCACCGCTGTCGCTCAGCTCGACGGTACCCGGGTGGTGCTGGTGCGCACCGGGCTGGTGCTCTCGCCGTCCGGCGGGATCCTTGGCCGCATCAGGCCGCTGTTCTCATTGGGGCTCGGTGCCCGGTTGGGCAGTGGCCGCCAGTACATGCCGTGGATCAGTCTCGAGGACGAGGTGCGGGCGCTTCTGTTCGTGATCGCGCGCGACGAGGTGTCGGGTCCCGTCAACCTGACCGGGCCTGCGCCCGTCACCAACGCCGAGTTCACCGCTGCGCTCGGCCGCACGGTGAACCGGCCCACCCCGTTGATGGTCCCGGGATTTGCACTGCGCACATTGCTCGGCGAGTTTGCAGGGGAAGGCCTGCTCGGCGGGCAGCGCGCGATCCCGGCCGCGCTGGAGCGCGCGGGCTTTCACTTTCACCACAACACGATCGGCGAAGCGTTGGCCTTCGCGACAGCGCCGAACAACACATGACCGGTAGCGTCAGAGCCATGGCGGCATCCATCCGGTCGGCGGCAACGCCGGTCGACGTGAGACGGCTCGGCACCGTCGACTACCAGGCGGCCTGGCAGCTCCAGCGCGAGCTGGCCGATGCCCGGGTCGCGGGCGGTCCGGACACCCTGCTGCTGCTGGAGCACCCGTCGGTGTACACCGCGGGCCGCCGCACGCTTCCCGAGGAGCGCCCCGTTGACGGCACCGCCGTCGTCGACACCGACCGCGGAGGCAAGATCACCTGGCACGGGCCTGGGCAGCTGGTCGGCTATCCGATCATTGGCATGGCCGAGCCGCTCGATGTGGTGAATTTCGTTCGGCGCCTTGAAGAATCGGTAATCAAGGTGTGCGCAGGACTGGGTCTGGAAACCGGACGCATCGAGGGCCGCTCCGGCGTGTGGGTGCAGGCCGACGGACGCCGCGCAGCCCGCAAAATCGCCGCCATCGGCATCCGGGTGTCGCGCGCGACGACGCTGCACGGCTTCGCCCTCAACTGTGACTGCGACCTCGCCGCATTCTCGCCGATCGTGCCGTGCGGCATCTCCGACGCGGGCGTGACTTCTCTGACCGCCGAACTCGGCCGCCGAGTCGAGGTACAGGACGTATTGACGCCTGTCGCCGAGGCCGTGTGCGACGCCCTCGACGGCCGCCTGGTAGTAGCGTTGACGCAGTGACAGTGGCTCCAGAAGGTCGCAAACTGCTGCGTCTTGAGGCTCGCAATGCCGAGACGCCGATCGAGCGCAAGCCGCCGTGGATCAAGACCCGCGCCACGATGGGCCCGGAATACAAGGAACTCAAGGCGCTGGTCCGGCGCGAGGATCTGCACACCGTCTGCGAGGAAGCGGGCTGCCCGAACATCTTCGAATGCTGGGAGGACCGCGAGGCAACCTTCCTGATCGGTGGGGAGCAGTGCACCCGCCGCTGCGACTTCTGCCAGATCGACACCGGCAAGCCAGCCGAACTCGACCGTGACGAACCGCGCCGCGTCGCCGAAAGCGTTGCCGCAATGGGTCTGCGCTACTCCACGGTCACCGGCGTGGCCCGCGACGACCAATCCGACGGTGGCGCATGGCTGTACGCGGAAACCGTGCGAGCCATCAAGGAACTCAACCCCAATACCGGTGTCGAGTTGCTGATCCCCGACTTCAACGGCGAGCCGGAGCTGCTCGGGCAGGTCTTCGAAGCGCGCCCAGAAGTGTTGGCACACAACGTCGAAACCGTGCCGCGCATCTTCAAGCGGATCCGCCCTGCGTTCCGCTACGACCGCAGCCTCGCGGTGCTCGCCGCGGCGCGCGAATATGGCCTTGTCACCAAGTCCAACCTCATCCTCGGCATGGGCGAGACGCCCGACGAGGTGCGCACCGCGCTGCGCGACCTCTACGACGCTGGCTGCGACATCGTCACCATCACGCAGTACCTGCGGCCATCGCTGCGTCACCACCCGGTCGAGCGGTGGGTCAAGCCCGAGGAGTTCGTCGAGCACGAGCAGTTCGCGAATGCCCTCGGCTTCTCCGGAGTGCTTGCCGGTCCCCTGGTTCGGTCCTCGTATCGGGCAGGCAAGCTGTACGCCCAGGCGGTCGCGTCCCGGCCGGCCGTATCCTGAACAAATGGCGAAGACCCGTGATCCCGCTGCGGTGAAGGCCGCCAAGGCCGAAGCGAAGGCGACCCGGAAGGCGGCGGCCAAGCAGCGTCGCAGCCAGCTGTGGCAGGCGTTTCAGATTCAGCGCAAAGAAGACAAGCGCCTCCTGCCCTACATGATCGGCGCATTCGTGCTGATCGCGGCCGTGTCAACGGTCTTCGGGATCTTCTCAGGCGGCTTCTTCGGGTACATGATGATCCCGCTCGGCATCGTTCTCGGTGCGCTGGTGGCGTTCATCATCTTCGGCAGGCGCGCGCAGAAATCCGTCTATAAGAAGGCCGACGGACAGACCGGTGCCGCGGCGTGGGCGCTGGACAACCTACGCGGCAAGTGGCGGGTCACCCCCGGAGTCGCCGCTACCGGCCACTTCGACGCCGTGCACCGAGTGATCGGGCGGCCAGGCGTGATCCTCGTCGGTGAAGGGTCACCGACACGGGTCAAGCCCTTGCTCGCGCAGGAGAAGAAGCGCACCGCCCGGCTCGTCGGCGACATCCCGATCTACGACATCATGGTCGGCAGCGGCGAGGGCGAAGTGCAGCTGTCCAAGCTCGAACGACACCTCACCAAGCTGCCCGCGAACATCACGGTCAAGCAGATGGACTCGCTGGAGTCGAAGCTGGCCGCGCTTGGCACCAAAGCGGGCCCGGCCGCACTGCCCAAGGGCCCGCTGCCCGCGCAGGCAAAGATGCGCAATGTACAGCGCACCGTGCGCCGTCGATGACCGCTTGCGCGAAGAGCATCAAGCAGATCCGACTACCGCCTGACAACTGCGGTGCTCGTCACCTTGTCCTGCAGTCCCCGCCCATCGGTGTCGGTGATCAGCGCGGGGATGACGACCGCGATCAGGACTCCGCGAACAAGCGCCCGGCCGAATCCGACGTGCTGACGGCCGTCGACCGGAATGACCAGCAGCCCGAGCGCGAACTGCCCGGGTGTGAAGCCAAACAGCCGCAACGACACGGCGCCAAGCACGAACCAGACCACCAGGACCGCCGTCGACAGCGTCGAAATCGTCCCGATGCCGAACGTCATTAGTAGGGCCGCAAGCCCGTAGGCGATCAACCAATCGACGAACAGCGCGGCGATTCGCCTGCCCATCCGGGCAAGGGAGCGGGGGCCGGTTTGTGGTAGGCCGAGCCGCTGACCCGGATAGTCATTGGGTGCTTGGTCCGGGCTGCCGGAGTCCGGTTCGGGACCCGACAGCCAGGACCCAATTGCGCGGGCCATACTGTCAGGATAAGCGGGCCCGAGACGGCCCACTTGCCGCCGCTACAGCGGGATTGCGTAACTTCGGCGCAACATGCGGTTGACGACGGTGCAACAAGGTGTCCATAGCGTCAACCCGCGGGTTTACCAGACAAAGGAGAGTAGTCAGTGGCAGAAAAGACGGCCGACGACATCATCAAGCAGATCAAGGACGAAGACGTTGCTTACGTCGACATCCGGTTCTGCGATCTGCCCGGTGTTGTCCAGCACTTCTCGATCCCGGCTGCAGCGTTCGACGAGAGCGTGTTCGAGGACGGGTTGGCGTTCGACGGCTCTTCGGTCCGTGGGTTCCAGTCGATCCACGAGTCCGACATGATGCTGCTGCCCGACCCCGACACCGCACAGATCGACCCGTTCCGCGAAGCCAAGACGCTCAACCTCAACTTCTTCGTGCACGACCCGTTCACCCGTGAGGCGTACTCGCGCGACCCGCGCAACGTCGCCCGCAAGGCGGAGAACTATCTAGCCAGCACCGGCATCGCTGACACCGCGTACTTCGGCGCCGAGGCCGAGTTCTACATCTTCGACTCAGTGTCCTTCGACTCGCGGATCAACGGCACCTTCTACGAGATCGACTCCGAGGCGGGCTGGTGGAACACCGGCGAGCCGGTCGAGTCCGACGGCAGCGCCAACCGCGGATACAAGGTGCGGCCCAAGGGCGGCTATTTCCCCGTCGCCCCGTACGACCACTTCGTCGACCTGCGCGATCAGATGGCCACCAACCTGCAGAACGCGGGCTTCATCCTTGAGCGCGGCCACCACGAAGTGGGCACCGCCGGGCAGGCCGAGATCAACTACAAGTTCAACACCCTGCTGCACGCAGCCGACGACCTGGTGCTGTTCAAGTACATCATCAAGAACACGGCGTGGAAGGCGGGCAAGACCGTCACGTTCATGCCCAAGCCTCTGTTCGGCGACAACGGCTCCGGCATGCACGCTCATCAGTCGTTGTGGAAGGACGGGCAGCCGCTGTTCCACGACGAGTCGGGTTACGCCGGCCTGTCGGATACGGCGCGGCACTACATCGGCGGCATCCTGCACCACGCGCCGTCGCTACTGGCATTCACCAACCCAACGGTGAACTCGTACAAGCGACTGGTGCCGGGCTATGAGGCGCCGATCAACCTGGTCTACAGCCAGCGCAACCGCTCGGCGTGTGTGCGTATTCCGATCACCGGCAACAACCCGAAGGCCAAGCGCCTCGAGTTCCGTTGCCCGGACAGCTCGGGCAACCCGTATTTGGCATTCGCGGCGATGATGATGGCTGGCCTCGACGGGATCAAGAAGAAGATCGAGCCGCAGGCGCCGGTCGACAAGGATCTCTACGAACTGCCGCCGGAGGAGGCTGCGGGCATTCCGCAGGCGCCGACCTCGCTTGCGGCCGTGATCGATCGGCTCGAGGAGGATCACGACTACCTCACGGAGGGCGGGGTTTTCACCGAGGACCTGATCGAGACGTGGATCTCCTACAAGCGTGAGAACGAGATTCTGCCGGTGCAGATCCGTCCGCACCCGTACGAGATCGCGCTGTACTACGACGTGTAACTACACGTCTGAAACGCGGGGCGATGGTTTTCCGTCGCCCCGCGTTTGCGTATGCCAGCGGATCACCCGCGTCGGGTCAATGTTAGGGAAACGCCCGATTCCTTCGCGACGTGTTTGGCCATAGGTTCAGTGCTCGGGGGAGCCGCGTCGTGCGGTCGGTGCTCTATGCCCCACCGGCCGCACGACGTCCTGGCGTCACGACTCACAGCGGGATCCCAGGACCGTTAGGGTTATTTCCCATGACGACCAAAGTGGATGCACGCCTCAACTCGTACTCGCCCGCTGTCTTGAGCCTGTTCCGCGCCGTGTTCGGATTTCTCTTCGCCCTCTTCGGCACGTCCAAGTTGTTCGACTGGCCTATCGCGTTCGGCATCCCAACGGGCACCTGGCCCGTGTAGCACGCCGGCATCATCAACTGGTCACCGGCCTGTTGATCATGTTCGGGTTGTTCACCCGGGCAGCCGCGTTCATCGCGTCCGGTGAGATGGCCGTCGCATACTTCTGGCAGCACCAGCCCCACGCGTTGTGGCCCATTGCCCCTCCGGAGATGGGCGGCAACGGCGGCCTTGAGTCGATCCTGTTCTGCTTCGGCTTCTTCCTGCTGGTGTTCACCGGCGGCGGCGCCTATGCGCTCGACGCGCTGCGCAGTCAGCGAACATCATCACGCTAGCGTAGCTAACCGACACCAGCATTAACTAGCTGATCAACTAGTATCCTGCGCCGTAAATTATCTCAATAATTGTAGACTGGTGAGGTGGCGCGCAGAGGCAGGCCGGTTGTCGAGTTGGTGTTGACCGAAGACGAGTTCGAGACGTTGCAGCGGTGGGCTCGGCGGGCGAAGTCATCGCAAGCCCTGGCGCAACGGTGTCGAATCGTATTGGGTTGCGCAGCAGGCAATACCAATAAGCAAGTCGCCGAGGAGTTGGGCGTTTCGCCGCAGATGGTCTGCAAGTGGCGGCAACGGTTCGTCGACAAGCGCCTGGACGGATTGACCGATGAGCCACGCCCGGGTGCGCCGCGCAAGATCACCGACGAGGCCGTCGAAGAACTGATCGTGGCCACCTTGGAGCGTCAACCCAAGGACGCCACGCACTGGTCGCGGGCATCGATGGCCGCCCAGACGGGACTGTCGAAGTCCACGGTGGGGCGGATCTGGAAGTCATTCGGGTTGAAGCCCCATCAGGTGGATACGTTCAAGATCAGCAACGATCCGCAGTTCGTCGACAAGGTGCGCGATGTGGTCGGGTTGTACCTGGACCCACCGGAGAAGGCGCTGGTGCTCTGCGTCGATGAGAAATCCCAGATCCAGGCCCTGGATCGCAGTGCACCGGTCCTGCCGATGATGCCCGGCATGCCCGAACGCCGCACCCATGACTACGTACGCCACGGCATCACCACCTTGTTCGCAGCCCTGGACGTGGCCACCGGCGAAATCTACGGGTCAATTCACCGCCGGCACCGCGCCACAGAGTTCAAGAAGTTCCTGACCAAGCTGGACAACACCGTGCCCGCCGACTTAGGGGTCCACTTGATCTGCGACAACTACTCCACGCACAAGTCGCCGACGATCACGAAATGGCTTGTCGCTCACCCTCGATTCCACATGCACTTCACTCCGACCTACTCCTCCTGGCTCAACCAGGTCGAACGGTGGTTCGGGTTGCTCACCGACCAGAAGCTCCGCCACGGAACCCACCGCTCGATCCAGGCTCTGGAGAAGGACATCCGCGACTGGATCCAAGCCTGGAACGACAACCCGCGCCCATTCAACTGGACCAAGACCGCCGATGAAATCTTCGAACGACTCGCCTCATATCTTCAACGAATTCCCGGCGCAGGACACTAGCTTAAGGCCAAATTTCGGGCACGAGCATGTTCCGCTACACCCCGAATCCCCGCGTCAACGCCGACTCAGACACCTTCACGGTCATCGCCGACGAGGGGCCTGGTGGATCGCTCGATTCGACGGTGACATGGGTCAACGCCAACCACGTTCCCGTCGCGGTTGCGCCGCCGACGGTGTGGCCGGCCGATCCGACCACGGGAGCGGTCACGGTGTATCCGAATATCGTTCACCCCGACGCCCATTCCACATGGGTTTTCTCGGCACCGATCTCTACGTGGCCAACAACCAGGACGGCACCGTCAGCGTGATCGACACACTCGGCGAAACGGCGGTTCGCACAATTCAGGTGGGCGGACACCCTTACGCGGTGGCGGCCGCCCGCGGCCCGGTCTTCGTCACCGACTACTCGTTCTACGGCGGCCAGTCCACCCACCGCGTGTCGGTGATCGACGCGGCACGGGGCAAGCTGGACGACATGATCCGCGTCGGTTAATACCCGACCGCCGTCGCAGTCTCACCGGATGGCAGTCGGGTGTACGTGACCAATGACGAAGGCGCTTACGCCAACGCGCATCCCGGCACCACGACGGTCATCAACACCACCACCGGCGCGGTCGTCGACACCCTGGCCGTTGGCGGCTCTGCGGTGGCGGTCAGCGACAACGGAGATCAGGCTCATATCGCAGGCAGCGGGTGTGGAGCGACGTCCACCAGCAAGCTGTCCATCGTCGAACTCCGCACCGGCCGCATCGACTCTGTTCCGCTCCGCGCGGCACCGAATGCATTGGCTGTCAGCGGGAATCGGATCTTCTTCACAGACACATGGCATTCGTCGTTGGTACAGGTCACCGCGCGATACGTCCGTCGTCGACACCGAAGCCGTCGACAGTCCACCGAAGGTGACCGTCACCGAGGTCAGCCTCTGGGTGTTTCGCGTAAGGCCGGAGACCCTGACAACGACCAGGTGTCCTGTACGGTCACACAGCCGTTCTGCGGCACGTTGAACGATCTCGGTGACGGCCTGTTCCAGTACACGCCGAATGCAAGAACCACCGAAGGATTCGTCGACCACTTCGCCGTCACCGCCGACGACGACACGGCGGCGTAGTGACGAAGACAGTCGCCCTAACCGTCTAGCCCGATGTCCTTATGGAACTTGCGCATGCCGTCGATCTTCTCGGCCAGAGTCGCCTCGGGGCCGGTGTAGAACATCCACGGCATGGTGATGATGCCGTCGATTCCGCCCGCTTCGGCACGCGCGTAGTGCTCGGGGGTGAACGCGTCGGTCAACGGCGTCAGGACCGTGAAATCGTCCATCGACAAACCTCTTTCGGCGCGCATTTCGCGCAGCCGGTCGACGCGTTCGATCGCCCTGTCGGTAGTGATCAGGTCGCCGATCCACCCGTCATTGCGCGCCGCGCGTCGCAAAGCGATGTCGGATAGCCCGCCGACATAGATGGGAATGTGTGGTGGAGTGGGCTCCATCTCAAGCCGGGGCGCCGAATAGAACTCCCCGTCGAACTCGGTCCAGCCCGGCTTCCACAACACCTTCATCAGGTCGAGCATCTCGTCGGTGCGCTTGCCGCGTCGGTCGAAGCGCTGCCCCATCAACGTGAACTCTTCCTCGCACCAACCGACACCGATGCCGAGCTCCAGTCGGCCACCGGCCAGATATGCCGCCGTGCCAATGGATTTCGCTGCCGAGTACGGATCGCGCATGGCAGGCAGGTACACCGTCGTCACGAAGCGCATCCTCGTCGTGACCATCGCTATCGCGCCGATCATCACCCACGGATCGGGCCAGTCGGTGAACGCCTCCCAGCGCCGCTTCCCGTCCTTGGTGTAGGGATACGGCGTCTTCAACGTTTCGAGGTTGATGACATGGTCGGGGATGCCCATTCCGTCGTATCCGAGATCGTCGGCGGCCTTGGCTATCTCGACGACCTCGCTGGTATCGAGGAACGCCGTGCTCACGTAGAACTTCATCCAGCGTCCCGCGCCCACGCCGGTTGGATGAAGACGCCTTCGGCCTCGACGGTCACGCCCTCGGCGTCGGAAAGCGCGCCTCGCGCGTAGGTCTTGAAGCCGTCCACCCGATCGATCCACGCCTCGGCGCGCAGCGGGCCCAACGGTGTGCCGCGCAAGTACTTCAGGGTGATGGTGCCGGTGAACTTCGGCAGAGTCAGCCCGTCGCTCGCCGCCTCACCGAGGATATGGTCGAGCACCAGCGCAGAGATACCGCCATGCACCCAGCCTGGCGGCCCCTCATACGCGCCGCTGAGCCTGAACTCGCTCCAGGCTCGCCCATCGTCATCGTGGTGAATGACCATCGGCGGGGCGATCGCGTTGCGCAGCCCGACAGCGGGGTTAGTCCATGCCAGCGGACGGCCGGTACCCTCGTGCCGCAGTGTCGACGTCACGCTGCGCTGGCTGCGTTCCAGCAGCTCGGTCGCCGCCTCAATGGCCGACTGTGCCTGGCGGACGGTGTCCTCGTCGACCTCGGTGTGGATGCTCGCGGCGATGAGTTTGCGTAACGCCTCGGTCAGCGGACCGTAAAGCTCACGTTGGCGCTCGTACTCCTCGGCGCTGATGACGTCGAACCCGAAATCCATACTCACGAACCAAACACCTTCCGTACCACTGCCTTTGCCCTACGGGTCACCCGCAGGTAATTGTCGAGGAACTCTCCCCCGTCGCCGCTGTCCCAGCCCGCCGCAACAGCAACGGCGTTGAGTTGACGACCCGGGCCCGGGAGCTGGTCGGTGGGCTTGCCGCGCACCAGCACCAACGCGTTGCGGGCCCTTGTCGCCGTCAGCCACGCCTGCCTCAGCAGCTCGACGTCCCCCTCGGCGATCAGCTCCGCTGCGCCGATCGCGGCGAGCGACTCCAGCGTCGAAGTGTTGTGCAGCGCAGGCACTTTGTGGGCCTGTTGCAACTGAAGCAGCTGCACCGTCCACTCGATATCGGCTAGGCCGCCGCGGCCCAGTTTGGTGTGCGTGTTCGGATCGGCGCCGCGCGGCAGGCGCTCGGCATCGATGCGCGCCTTGACGCGCCTGATCTCCTGAACGGCCTCGGCCGACACCCCGTCAGGTGGATAGCGAATCTTGTCTACCATCAACAAGAATCGGTCGCCCAGATCGAGGTCGCCCGCAACACGGTGCGCCCGCAACAGTGCTTGAATCTCCCACGCCTGCGCCCATTGCGTGTAGTAGGTCTCGTACGAATCGAGCGTGCGTACCAGCGAGCCGTTGCGGCCCTCCGGTCGCAGGTTGGCGTCGACCTCGAGCGGCGGGTCGGCGCTCGGGGTGCCAAGTAGCGTGCGCACCTGTTCGGCGATGGTCACAGACCAGCGGACCGCCGCGGATTCGTCGACGCCTTCTACCGGTTCGCAGACGAACATCACGTCGGCGTCCGACCCGTAGCCAAGCTCGCCGCCGCCAAGCCTGCCCATCCCGATCACCGCGATGCTGGCGGGTACCCCGCCGTCGGGGGTGTTGGCCCGGATCACCGCCTCCAGCGCCGCCTGCAGCACGGCCACCCACACCGACGTCAGCGCCTGACACACGTCGATCACCTCGAGCATGCCGAGCAGGTCCGCCGACGCGATACGAGCCAGCTCGCGTCGCCTCAGAGTGCGGGCCGCGGCAATCGCCCGCACCGGATCGGCGTGCCTGCCTGCCGAGGCGACCAACGCCTTCGCCATGCCGTCGGGCTCGACGTCGAGCAGCTTCGGGCCGTTCGGACCGTCCGCATAGAGCTGGATCACCTCCGGCGCACGCAACAGCAGGTCAGGCACGTACGTAGAGGTGCCAAGCACGTGCATCAGCCGCTTGGCCACCGCGCCTTCGTCGCGCAGCGTCGACAGGTACCACCGCTGATCGGCCAGCTCCTCGCTGATGCGTCGGTACGCCAGCAGGCCTGCGTCGGGATCGGGGGTATCGGACAGCCAGTCCAGCAGTGTCGGCAGCAGCACCTGCTGTACTCGCCCACGCCTGCCGCTGTGACTGGTCAGCGCCGCAAGATGTGTCAGCGCGCTCTGCGGGCCCTCATAACCAAGCGCGGCGAGTTGACGTTCGGCGGCCTGGGGCGTCATACCATCCGAAATGCCGACTGCGCCAACAGATTCCAGCAGTGGCTGATAGAACAGCTTCGCGTGCAACCGCGACACCCGCAGGTTCTGGCGCTTGAGCTCCTCGCGCAGCACGCCGAGTGCGTCATGGCGCCCGTCTGGCCGCACGTGTGCCGCGCGTGCCAGCCAGCGCAGTGCCTCCTCGTCGTCGGGTTCGGGCAGCATGTGTGTGCGCTTGAGCCGCTGCAGCTGCAGCCGGTGCTCGAGCAGCCGCAGGAACTCATACGAGGCGGTCAGGTTCGCCGCGTCGTCACGGCCGATGTAGCCGCCGTCCCCAAGCGCGGCCAGCGCGTCCACGGTCGAAGCGACATGCAGGGACTCGTCGTTGCGGCCATGGACGAGCTGGAGCAGCTGCACGGCGAACTCGACGTCGCGCAGCCCGCCCGTGCCGAGCTTGATCTCGCGAGCCCGCACACCCGCTGGGACGAGTTCCTCGACGCGCCTGCGCATTGCCTGCACCTCGGGCACGAAATCGTCACGCTCGCTTGCCGTCCACACCATCGGCATCAGCGCATCGATGTACTGCCTGCCGAGTTCGGCGTCGCCTGCGGCGGGCCGCGCCTTCATCAACGCCTGGAATTCCCACGTCTTGGCCCATCGCTGGTAATACGCGATGTGAGAGTCAAGCGTGCGCACCAACTGGCCCTGCTTGCCCTCGGGTCGCAGCGCCGCATCCACTTCGAAGAACGCGTCGCCGGCGAACCGCATCATCTCGCCGGCCACTCGGGTCGCGAGCGCGTCGGCATCGTCGGCGACGAAGATGACGTCGACGTCGCTAACGTAGTTCAGTTCGCGCGCACCGCACTTACCCATCGCGATCACCGCGATCCGTGGGCACTGACCGTACTCCCCGCAGACCGATCGGTTCGCGACCGTCAGCGCGGCGCCCAGCGCGGCATCGGCCAGTTCGGACAGATGCTCACCGACCGTGACGAACGGCAGCACGGGTTCGTTCTCCACGGTGGACGCGAGGTCCAGGCCGGCCAGCACCAGTAGCCGGTCGCGGTACAGCAGGCGCAGCGGCTGCAGCGCGGCGGTTGTGTCCGTTGCCTTTTCGGCCTGCTCTCGGAAGCTGTTCCTTAACTCGCCCGCCGACGGCAGGGTGAGGCCGCCTGCCAGCAGGTGCCATGAGTCTGCATTGGCGACCAGGTGATCGCCGAGTGCCATCGACGAACCGAGCACGCCGAACAGCCGGCCCCGCAGCGCGCGGTCCTTGATTAGGGCCTGGTTGAGTTCGTCCCAGTCTCGTCCCACCGCGTCGGCGAGCCGCACCATCGTGCGCAGCGCGTTGTCGGCGTCGGGTGCGCGCGACAGTGACCACAGCAGCTCTACGTACGTGTCGGTGTTCCAGCCCAGCCTGTCCAGATCCGCGGGAGCGGACGGTTCGACCAGCCCGAGCCTGCCAACGCTGGGCAGCTTCGGTCGCTGCGTCGCAGGTTTGGCCACTAGACGAAGGTAGCGCAGCCGTTATTCGACGCGTCAGCTACAGGGACAGGTAGGCCTTCAGCTCGAAGGGCGTCACGTGGCTGCGGTAGTTCTCCCATTCGGTGCGCTTGTTGCGCAGGAAGAAGTCGAATACGTGCTCCCCCAGCGCTTCCGCGACCAGCTCGGAACCCTCCATCTCGCTCAGCGCGACACCGAGGCTGCCGGGAAGCTCCTTGTAGCCCATCGCGCGGCGTTCCTCAGGGGTGAGGCTCCACACGTTGTCCTCGGCCTGCGGGCCGAGCACGTAGCCCTTCTCGATGCCACGCAGGCCGGCCGCCAACAGCACCGCGAAGGTCAGGTAGGGGTTGCACGCCGAGTCGGGGCTGCGCACCTCGACGCGCCTCGACGACGCCTTGCGCGGGGTGTACATCGGCACCCGCACCAACGCCGAGCGGTTGGCCGCACCCCACGAAGCGGCCGTCGGGGCCTCACCGCCGTGCACCAGCCGTTTGTACGAGTTCACCCACTGATTTGTGACGGCGCTGATCTCCTGGGCGTGTTCGAGAATGCCTGCGATGAAAGACTTTCCGACATCGCTGAGTTGAAGTGGGTCGTCGGGGCTGTGGAACGCGTTGTTCTCGCCCTCGAACAGGCTCATGTGGGTGTGCATGGCCGAGCCGGGATGCTCACCGAACGGCTTGGGCATGAACGACGCGCGCACGCCGTCGGCCAGCGCCACTTCCTTGACTACGTAGCGGAACGTCATCACGTTGTCGGCCATGGACAGCGCGTCGGCGTAGCGCAGGTCGATCTCCTGCTGGCCGGGCGCACCCTCGTGGTGGCTGAACTCCACCGAAATGCCCATCTGCTCCAGCGCATCGATGGCGTGGCGGCGGAAGTTCGGGGCGGCATCGTGCACGGCCTGGTCGAAGTAACCACCGTTGTCCGCAGGCACCGGCTCGGAGCCGTCGTCCTCGCCGGGCTTCAGTAGGAAGAATTCGATCTCGGGATGCACGTAGCAGGAGAAGCCGAGGTCGCTGGCCTTGGACAGCTGGCGACGAAGCACATGGCGGGAGTCGGCCCACGACGGTGAGCCGTCCGGCATGGTGATGTCGCAGAACATCCTTGCCGAATGATGCTTACCCGCACTCGTGGTCCACGGCAGCACCTGAAACGTCGACGGATCCGGGCGGGCCACCATGTCGGCCTCCGACACCCGGGCAAATCCCTCGATCGATGAGCCGTCGAATCCGATGCCCTCCTCGAAGGCGCCTTCCAGTTCGGCAGGGGCGATCGCGACCGACTTCAGGTATCCGAGCACGTCGGTGAACCACAGCCGGACGAAGCGGATGTCGCGTTCTTCCAGCGTGCGCAGCACGAATTCCTTCTGCCGATCCATGACCGCAGCGTAGGTTCCGGCTGTTAATTCTGTGTTACGCGAGCGCTTCATTTGTCACGGCGGCTGCTGGAAGTGCGAGTAGAACTCGGCGCCGTCGACGTTGAACGCGCGGCGCGGCACGTGCTCGAGCGTGTCAGCAGTGCAAATTTGCAGGTGGCGTGACCTGGTCGATCAGGAAGTTCACCACCGCGGTGTCGACACATTGGTCGCCGTTGAACACCACTGTGTGCTGGGTGCCCTCGAAGGTGATGAGTGCCGCGTCCATCTGACCGGCCAGGTTCACGCCTGCCGAATACGGAGTGGCGGGGTCATGCGTCGTGGAGACGACGACCACCTTGCCGGGGCCTGGCGATATGGCGGCATGCGGAGTCGACGTCGGCGGCACCGGCCACATCGCGCACAAGTCGCGCGGAGCGAACCCGGTGAAGTCGCCGTGCGACAGGAACGGCGCGACCTGGCGGATCTGCCGGTCGGCGTCTGCCCACGCGGCCGCGTCAGTCGGGTACTGCGAGTCGACACAGCGAATCCCAGCGAACGCGTCCTGCAGGTTCCGGTAGTGGCCCGATTCATCCCGGTGTTGGTAGTCGTCGGCAAGCAGCAGCAGGTCACCGGGGTCGGTGCCGCGCTGCAGGCCCAGCAGCCCGCTGGTGAGGTACGGCCAATAGCGCCGCGTGTAGAGCGCGTTGACGGTGCCGGTGATCGCGTCCTGATAGCTCAGGCCGCGCGGATCTGGTGTCGCGGCCGGGTTGGCAACCAGCGGATCGACCAGCTGGTGAAAGCGGTCGACGAACTTCGCCGGGTCGGTGCCGAGCGGGCACCCGGCGGATTGTCCGCAATCGGCCGCGTAGTCGTTGAAAGCCGTTTGGAACCCCTGCATTTGGCGGATGGTGTCGGCAATCGGATCGAGCGAGGGGTCGACCGCTCCGTCGAGAATCATCGCCCGAACCCGGTCGGGGTACCGGTCGGCGTATGCCGCACCGAGCTCGGTCCCGTAGGAGAAGCCGAGATAGTTGATCTGCTTCTCGCCAAGCGCAGCGCGCACCACATCCATGTCCTGCACTGACGACGCGGTCCCGACGTTGGCGAGGAACTCCGGGCCCATCTTCTGAGCACACTCCCCGGCGAACTGGCCGTACAACGCCTCGATGTGGGCGACGCCTTCGGGGCTGTAGTCGGCCAGCGGCTCGCGACGGTATGCGTCGAACTCGGCGTCGCTCCGGCAGCGCAGCTCTGGCGTGGAGTGGCCGACGCCCCGCGGGTCGATGCCCACCAAGTCGAATCGGCGGGTGATGTCGGTGTTGGCCAGCGATGCGCCCATGCTGGCGACGGTGTCCACGGCCGATGCGCCCGGTCCGCCTGGGTTGACCACAAGCGCTCCGATCCGGTCGCCGGAGGCGGGGACGCGGATCACCGCCAACTGGGCTTGGGCGCCTTCGGGTTTGGCGTAGTCGACGGGCACCGACACCGTGGCGCACTGCGCGGTGGGGATGCCGGTGATATCGCCGACGAACCGATCGCAGCTGCCCCAGAGCGGCGGCTGGCCGTACTGCTGGAGCGGCTCACTTTCTGGTGAAGCCCAGGCGGCAGGGCACGCGATCGCCACCGTCAGGGAGATCGCGAGCAGCACCATAGAAAGCCAGCCCACCCGCCACATGCGCAACATGTTCGCATGGTTGACGGCCTCAACGGCTGCCGCACTTCGGCTGGAATCGAACGGTGACCTGGCTGTGATCAGGCGACCGTCAGCATCGCGTGTTCGGCGGCGGCACGGTCACGTCGACAAGATAACGCGTCGCGATGTCGTCGATGCATGAGTTGCCCTGGAAGACAACGGTGTGCTGGGTGCCGTCGAAGGTAACCACGGTGCCGCCGAGTTGTTGTGCCAAATCGACTCCGGCCTTGTACGGCGTAGCCGGGTCATTGGTGGTCGACACCACCAGGATCGGCGGCAGGCCCTTCACAGTGATCTCATGCTGATCGCCGGTCGCGGGCAACGGCCAGTAGGCGCACGCGTCAAGGGGCGCGAGCCCGGTGAACTCGCCGTAGCTCATGAACGGCGCCGCTTGGCGGGTACGACGGTCCTCGTCGACGACCGTGGCGCGGTCCGTGATGTGCGGCTTGTCCATGCAGTTGACCGCGACCCGGGCATCGGTGGAGTTGTTGTAGTGCCCCTTGGAATCTCGGCCCATGTACAGGTCGGCCATCGCCAGCATGGTGTCGCCCTTGCCGTCCCTGAGCTCCGAAAGCGCTTGGGTCAGGTGCCGCCACAGGCTCGGCGAGTACAGCGGCAGGATGGTCCCGACGATGGCGTCATTGTAGGAAAGGTCGCGGGGATCCTTTGTCTTCGCGGGGTGCTCAACCAAGGGCTCCACAAGGCTCTTGTACACAGCCACGGCCTTGGCGGGGTCGGTGCCCAGCGGGCAGTCGGGGCTTTTGGCACAGTCCGCGGCGAAGTTGTCGAACGCCTTCTGGAAGGCGGCGGCCTGCCGGATCTCCTCCTCGATCTGGTCGGCGTTGGGGTCCACGGCGCCGTCGAGGATCATCGCCCGAACCTTGTCGGGGTACGCCTCGGCGTAGAGCGCTCCGATTCTGGTGCCGTACGAGTAGCCGAGGTAGGTCAGCTTCTCGTCGCCAAGCCCGGCACGTATCGCGTCGAGGTCCTTGGCCACATTGGCGGTTCCGGCGTTGGCCAGGAACTCCTTGCCCACCTTGTCGACGCAACGCTGGACGAACTCCTTGTTCTCCTTCTCAAGGTGGTCGACACCCGCCTGCGTGTATTCCACTATGGGGTCGGCACGCAGCCGGTCGTTGTCGGCGTCGGAGTTGCACCACAGGGCGGGCGTGGAGTTGGCGACGCCGCGTGGGTCGAAGCCCACGAGATCGAACCCCTCGAGCAGCGACGACGGCAGCGTGGGCGCCATCGAAGCGGCGGCCTCGACACCGGATTCCCCGGGACCACCGGGGTTGACGACCAGTGAGCCGATCTTGTGGCCGGTCGCCTTGATTCGGATCATCGCGATCTGCGCGACGTCGCCATCGGGTTTCGAGTAGTCCACCGGCACCGACAGCATCCCGCACTCCGCGCCGCTCGGCAGCCGGGTGGAATCGGACGAGGCCGGCTTGCATTTCGTCCACTGGATCGGTGAGCCCGGTCGGGGCGCCGAAATGACGGCGCGTCCGTCGACCATTTTGCTGCACCCGGCGACCAACAACAGGGCAGCGAAGGTCGCCAGGATCCCAATCTTGCGGTTCATGGCTCCACATGCTGCCATGGAGTTGTATCCGCCCTGGCAAGGGCGCGTTCGGCCGCTATCTCGTGGCGTCGAGCAGCTCGCTCAGCGCCACCTCGAAGTCGTCGGCCAAGTCCCACAGATCGGGAAGCAGTTCTGGGCACGAAACGATGCCGACGTCGAGCTTGCCGGTCAACGACATCACGGTGATGTTCAGCCCCGAGCCGTGGAATATCGGACCCAGCGGGTACATCGCCTTCACCTCGTTACCGAGGAAGTACAACGGCACCTGCGGGCCAGGCACATTGGAGATCACCAGGTTGTGCACGGGCCTGGCGCCGGACAGGCGGCTCGCCGTGTAGACGCGCATCGCCACCCCGAACACCGCGGGCGCCGCGAACTGACTCCAATCCTGAAGCAGCGTTGCGCCGATCGCTGAACTGTGTTGTTTGGCAATTGAATTCGCCTCGGCGATCGCCTTGAGTCGAGCGGCCGGATCCTCGATATTGGTCTCCAGCCGGGAGAACAACCCCGACACCTGATTGCGACCGGGCCGGTCGGACTTGTCGTGCACCGACACGGGGACCTGGGCGATCAGCGTTGTGTCGGGCAGCTCGCCGCGGTCGAGTAGGAACTTGCGCAGCACGCCCGACACCAAGGCCATCACTACGTCGTTGACCTTGACGCCGAAGTGCTCCTTGACCGTCTTGACGTCCGCGAGGTCGAGTTGGGCATAGGCGATGTTGCGGTGACCGGTGACGTTGGCATTGAACGCCGTCCTGGGCGCGCTGAACGGCGCTGCCATCGTCAGGCCGCTGCGGGCACGCTTGACGGTGTCAACCACCGAGGACAACGTGTTCGGCAGCACGTTCACGAGCTTCAACGGCCGGGTCGCGAACTTGACCGCGCCCTGAACCGCGATCTCGAGGCTTGTGGCGTTGCCGACACCTTCGACCGGATCGGGCGGCGCGGCGTCGGCCTCGGTGCCGCACAGCTGCGACATCAGGTTGGCGCCCGTGACGCCGTCGACGCCTGCGTGGTGCACCTTGGTCATCACGGCGATCCGCCCGCCCTCGTGGGCATCGGTGCCCGCGACGTTCTCGATCACCCACATCTCCCACAATGGACGGCTGCGGTCCAGCGACAGCGACGCGATATGGCCGCAGATCTCGGCGAGCTCGTTGCGGCCTCCCGGCGACGGCAAACCGATGCGGTGCAGGTGCCGATCGACGTCGAAATCGTTGTCTTCGACCCACACCGGATGGTCGAGGTTGAACCGGCTGTCGGCAAGCTTTTCGCGGAACTCGGGCATGGCCTTGATCCGCAGGCCAAGAGCATCGCGCAGCCGGTCGAACGTGTACCCGCCGGGCATGGTCGAGGTATCGAGCTCGAGGATGGAGCACACATGCAATGGCTGTGTAGCGGTTTCGAGGTAAAGGAAACTCGCATCTAGTCCGCTGAGCCTTTGCATGCCGCCGATCGTAGTGTGAGGAAATGCACTTAACCTGGAGTTCAGGTTCTTGTGCCGGAGTGGCACACTGATGTAGTCAGACGAACCCGGGGACCCGGATGGGCCTCGAGGATCGACCCGACTCACCCATTGGGGGACAACGATGTCTGAGCAGACCGTTTACGGCGCTGCGGCCGACGCCAAGCCGCGCATGAAAGTGCGCACTCATCACCTTCAGAAGTGGAAGGCCGAGGGCCACAAGTGGGCCATGCTGACGGCCTACGACTACTCGACAGCCCGGGTGTTCGACGAGGCCGAGATCCCGGTGCTGCTGGTCGGCGATTCGGCCGCCAACGTGGTCTACGGGTATGACACGACGGTGCCGGTCGCCGTTGACGAGCTGATCCCCCTGGTGCGCGGTGTGGTCCGCGGCGCCCCCCACGCGCTGGTGATCGCCGACTTGCCGTTCGGAAGCTACGAGGCAGGGGCGCAGCAGGCGCTGTCTACAGCGACCCGCTTCCTGAAGGAGACGGGCGCGCACGCGGTCAAGCTGGAGGGCGGCGAGCGGGTCGCTGATCAGATCGCGACGCTGACACAGGCGGGCATCCCCGTGGTGGCCCACATCGGTTTCACCCCGCAGAGCGTCAACGGACTCGGCGGCTTCAGGGTCCAAGGCCGCGGCGACGCAGCTGAGCAGACCGTCCATGACGCCATCGCCGTGCAGGAATCGGGCGCCGTCGCTGTCGTGCTGGAGATGGTTCCCGCTGAGCTGGCCACCCAGATCACCGGCAAGCTGACCATCCCCACCGTCGGTATCGGTGCCGGGGTCAACTGTGACGCGCAGGTGCTGGTGTGGCAGGACATGGCCGGTCTCACCAGCGGCAAGACCGCCAAATTCGTCAAGCGCTTCGGCGACGTCGGCAGCGAATTACGCCATGCTGCAACGCAATACGCCAACGAGGTGGCATCAGGGGCTTTCCCCGCCGACGAGCACAGCTTCTAGGCGAACTCGGGCTTCCGCTTCTCAAGGAACGCGTCGATCCCCTCGCGACCTTCGGGGGTTTCGGCGCGTGCTGCGATCAGCCGGCCCTCGAGTTCCATCTGTTCTTCGAGACCGCTGGAGAACGTCGACAGCAGCAACGCCTTGACCCCACCGTTGGATCCCCTTGCCGTGACGGCCATTTGGTCGCCGAGCGCTGCAGCCTTGTCGGCGAGCTCAACGTCGGCGACGACGTCGGTGACCAGTCCCCACTGTGAGGCCTGCGGCGCCGTGAGGGTCCGGTTGGTCAGCATCAGCTCCTTGGTCTTTGCGATGCCGATCAGCCGAGGAAGGTAATAGGATGCACTGCCGTCGGGGCTGAGCCCGGCGCGGGTGTATGCCATGGTGAACGACGCAGACTCCGCCGCGAGCACCAGGTCTCCTGTCACCGCAAGCGAGAAGCCTGCCCCCGCCGCCACGCCGTTGACGGCGATGATCAGCACGGCATCCATCCGTGCGAACGTCGAGATGGCGCGGTGCAGATCGTCGGCGACGCCCTTGATGAGCTGGCCGCGGTCCGGGGCGGCGGCGAATGACTTGAGATCGCCGCCAGCGCAAAAGAATCGCCCCGACCCGGTGAGGATTACGACCTTCGTCGCGTCGGTGTCACAGCGAGCCGCCGCGTTGGCCAGTTCGCGAGTCATGGTGGCGTTCATGCCGTTTGCGGCGTCGGGCCGGTTCAGTGTGATCCGCGTGATCGGCCCTGACTGCTCGAACTTGATGGTCTCGTATTCGGTCACACCGGGGACTCTATCCGGCGGTGTTTGCGCAACGCGGCGAAGTCACCCTCGAAGCCGAGCGTGCGCAGCGCGCCGTCGGCGATCACCCACGGCTGCTCGTCGGGGCAGTCGGCGTCGTCGGACCGCCGGTTGATCACCGACTCGACCAGGCGAAACGGCAGGTCGTCGGCGTCGGGCGGACCGTCGCATTCGGCGATCACCTGGGCGGCGAGGCTGCGGTAGCGGGCGCGCAATTCCGCGCGGCGCAGCCTGAATTCCTCGAATCGGTCCAGACGTAGCTCGGGCAGGAGGTATAGCGCACCGAGGTTCCACCGGCTGGCGCACAGCTGGGTGACGTCGCCGACCACCAGCGCGTGCAGTCGTGGCGCAGCCGGACCTGCTTCATCGAGCAGCTCGGCGGCCAACCGCAATGGCTCGTCGACAGTGCCGGTAAGGAGCGCGTCGAGGATGTCGTCCTTGGTGGCGAAGTGGTGATAGAGCGAGGCTTGACGAACGCCGACCGCGTCGGCGATCCGTCGCGTCGAGGTACTGGCATATCCGAGGTTGGTGAACAGCTCGGCCGCCGCGTCGAGGATCTCCTCGCGCGCGGTGTTGCCCGGCCGACGCGACTGCTCCAGCCTCGGGCGTCCACGGCCGTCGCTGCGCATGGCCACATTCTCGCACTGACGTTGGAATACTCCGCCACACCAGCTCCGCTTTCCCTCGCACTGGCACTAATACCTGTCATTTGATAGAAATACAGTCAACGCAGTCGTAACAGCGGTGATACGCGGCTGGAATCGCTGCGCAGAAAACTTTCAAGTGACAGTTAATCGGGATGGGAGCCGACCTTGAGTACCGACTCGACCACTGCGGCGCGCGACCACGCCCGGTCTCAGGTACGCACCGCCACCATGCGGATCCCCGCAACACCGGCCGACGTCGAACCGTCGCGCCTGCTGTGGGCCGAATCCGTCCCCGCGGGGTCCTATGCCACCAGGGTGCTGGGTCGCGGAACACGCCTTCGGCTGATCGACCCCGACGGCGGCGCGTGCGCGCACCTGCTGCTCTTCCGCTCGGATGCGCCGTGGGAGCGGCTCAACGTCGCCGACACCGTGAAGGTGCCGTGGCAGGCATATCTCGGCGCAGGCCATCCGCTGCTGTCCGATCAGGGCCGGGTGCTGGCCACCGTGGTTGCGGACAGGTCCGGTCACCACGACGCGTTGTGCGGCATGACCGACGCCGGGCGAGCCAAGATGCTGTTGGCCGCCATCAAGCACGGCCTCGGTATCCGTGACGTCGCGCCGTCGGTGTCACTGTTCAAGGGTGTTCGCGTCGGCGACGACGGCACGCTCGGTTTCACCGGGTCGGCCGGCCCGGGCGCCGCGGTCGATCTGCTGATCCACCTGCCCGTGGTGGTCGCGCTGGTCAACACCGCCCACCCGCTTGACCCCGAACCGGCGCTCACCGGCCTCGACGTGCTGGCCTGGCGCGCAGGCGAACAGCTCACCACGCCCGTCACGGACGACCCCGAATACTTGCGCGCCCTGTTCAACACCGAAAGCACTTGGGCCGCAGCACAAACCAGTGAGGCATTCGAATGACCATCACAGAACTGACCGTCGTCTCCGACGAGGTGGTCGACGCGTGTGCGCCGTGGTCGGCGATCGTGAGGGCAGGCCAGACATTGAAGATCATCGATCTGCACGGCAATCAGGCCGTCGACACGCTGCTCTATGGCGTTTCCGGCGAACAGGTCGATCATACGCTCCGCTACAGCGCTCAGGCCACCGTCGCCGCGCAGCGCAATGTCTTCCTAAGCACCGGCTCGGTGCTGCGCGCCGCCAACGGCACCCCGCTGATGACGATCGTCGCCGACGATGTCGGCAACCACGACACGATCGCCGGAGCCTGCTCCAAGGAGTCCAACACGCTGCGCTACGGCCATCACACCGTGCACCAAGACGCTTGTGCGGAGAACTTTTTGGCCGAGGGCGCCAGGTGGGGACTGGGCAAGCGGGACATCGTGTCGAACATCAACTTCTTCATGAACGTGCCGGTTGAGGCCGACGGCACACTCGGCATCGTCGACGGCCTGTCGGCGCCCGGCAAGTCCCTGACGCTTCACGCCGAGCGGGACACGCTGGTGCTGGTATCGAACTGCCCGCAGATCAACAACCCCTGCAACGGGTTTGACCCGACCGAAGTACGGATGGTGATCTCGGCCCGATGACCGCTATCGAGGTGGTGCGGCCGGGGATGCTCACCACCGTGCAGGACTGGCCCGGCCGCATCGGGTACTGGCATGTGGGCGTGCCGCCGTCAGGGCCGATGGACGACCTGTCGTTCCGAATCGGCAACCGTGTACTCGGCAATCCGGAAGGCGCCGCCGGACTCGAGTGCACGAGAGGTGGTCCGGCCCTTCGATTTCCAGACGGAGGTCGCGTGTGCGTCACGGGTGCGCCGGTGACCGTAACGAACGACGGTGTCGCGGTCCCCCAATGGCAGTCGATCAGCCTCGCCGCGGGCGGCGTGTTGGATGTCGGCACGCTCACGGGTCCGGGGATGCGTTCCTACGTGCTCGTAGCCGGCGGCCTGCAGGAGCCCGACTACCTCGGCAGCACAGCAACATTTTCGCTCGGCGCATTCGGCGGGCACCGCGGCCGCCCGGTGCGCGCTGGCGATGTGCTGACCGCAGGGGCAGATCCGGGGCCACCCAACGGCCGCCCGGCGCGGGCAGCGATCGACGAGCAGCCAAGCATCGGGCACCGCTGGGAGATCGCGGTTACCGAAGGTCCGCACGCCGCGCCCGAGTTCTTCACCCGCGCCGATATCGCCACGCTGGTCGGCACCGACTACACCGTGCACTTCAACTCCGATCGGACCGGCGTGCGGTTGGAGGGCCCGAAGCCGGAGTGGGCGCGCAGCGACGGCGGAGAGGCCGGGCTGCATCCGTCGAACATTCACGACAACGCTTACTGCGTCGGCACTTTGGACTTCACCGGCGACACCCCGATCCTGCTCGGACCTGACGGGCCGAGCCTTGGCGGGTTCGTCTGCCCCGTCACGGTGGTCGGCGGCGACCGGTGGAAGCTGGGCCAGATGGCACCGGGCGACGCGGTGCGGTTCGTTCCCGTGCGCGCCGACCGGGCGCCGTCACTGCGGACCATCGACATCGCCCGACGGGCGTCACTCCCACTGGTGATCTCGACGTCGAGCGACAACGACGACGGCGTGCTCACTCGGTTCCACGCTCCGGACGGCACCGACGTGACGCTGCGCCGCGACGGCGACGGCGGCGTGCTGGTCGAATACGGGCAGATGGTTCTCGACCTCGCGATGCGGGCCAGGGTGCACGTGTTGTATGAGCATCTCCGCGCGCAAGACATTCCCGGCATCACCGAACTCACCCCCGGAGTGCGTTCTCTGCAGGTGCAATTCGATCCCGCGGTGCTGTCCATGGCCGAGGCGACCGACCTGCTGGCCGGTCTAGACAGCGACCTGCCCCCGTCGGATCAGCTCGTCGTGCCGAGCCGCACCGTCCGGCTCCCGTTGTCGTGGGATGATCCGGCGACCCACGAAGCGATTCAGCGCTACATGCATGGCGTCCGCGCGGATGCACCGTGGTGCCCGTGGAACATTGAGTTCATCCGGCGCATCAACGGACTCGACGACGTGGCACATGTGCACGACATCGTCTTTAACGCGCGGTATTTGGTTCTCGGCCTCGGTGACGTCTACCTGGGCGCACCGGTCGCCACTCCCCTGGATCCGCGACACCGGCTGGTGACCACGAAGTACAACCCGGCGCGGACCTGGACGCCGGAAAACGCGGTCGGCATCGGTGGTGCGTACCTGTGCATCTACGGCATGGAGGGGCCGGGCGGATACCAATTCGTCGGGCGCACCACCCAGGTGTGGAACCACTGCCACCCCAACAGCTCGAGTTCGTTCGAGCCTGGAACACCGTGGCTGCTGCGGTATTTCGACCGGATCAGTTTCTACCCTGTCAGCGCGGACGAGTTGATGCACCTGCGCGCCGAGATGGCAGCCGGACGCGGCGAGGTGGCGATCGAGGATGGCGAGTTCTCGCTCGCCGGCTACCGCGACTTCCTCAGCGCCAATGACGAGAGCATCGCCGCCTTCCGCGCGCAGCAGGCCGTCGCATTTGCCGCCGAGCGACAGGCGTGGGACCTGGCAGGCGAATTCCGCCGAGCCTCCTAAAAGGCTGTTCACCTTCGTGTGGCACGCTGTCCACCGCTCATTAACCATCGAAGGCGGCACCGAAGGGACACTTCTTGCACTATGGCGAAATCCAGCGACCAGGCGAATTCCAGGTATCTGGAGGTCGAGCGCAAGTTTGAGGTCGTCGAGTCAACGGTGTCACCGTCGTTCGAGGGGCTCTCGTCTGTGTCGCGGGTGGAGCGCTCGCAGGTACAGCAGCTCGATGCGGTCTACTTCGACACGCCCGGCCACGATCTAGCCGCCCACCACATCACCCTGCGGCGGCGGACCGGCGGCAGCGACGCGGGATGGCACCTCAAATTGCCCGCAGGCCCAGACGCCCGAACCGAGGTGAGGGCACCGCTCGGCGACCAGAGCGACGCCGACGCGATACCGGAGGAATTACTCGACGTCGTACTCGCGATCGTCCGGGATCGACCTGTCCGCCCAGTCGCGCGAATTACCACCAGCCGAACGGTCGATCTGCTCTACGGACATGACGGCGCTCCACTTGCTGAGTTCTGCGACGACCAGGTGACCGCCCAGGCCGGCCCCGAAGGCGATGAACAGCGCTGGCGGGAGTGGGAGCTCGAACTGGCGGAGGGCGTCGGCCGCGACCTTTTCGACAGACTAACGAACCGGCTGCTCGATGCGGGCGCAGCTCCCGCAGGCCACGGCTCGAAACTCGCACGGGTGCTGGAATCGGCGGGCACCCCGCAGGACGAGGACCTCGCGCCTCCCGCCGACACCGTGCACCGCGCGGTGGCCGAGCAGGTGGAGCAGCTCCTGGTCTGGGATCGCGCAGTGCGGGCCGACGCCTATGACTCGGTGCACCAGATGCGGGTGACCACGCGCAAGATCCGCAGCCTGCTGCAAGCGTCGGAGGGCGCGTTCGGTATCTCCGATGACGCCTGGGTTCTCGACGAGTTGCGGCAGTTGGCGGCGATATTGGGGGTGGCGCGCGATGCCGAGGTGCTTGCCGAGCGCTACGAGCGGACGCTTAACGAGTTGCCCGCTGAGCTGGTCCGCGGGCCGGTGCGGGAGCGGCTGGTCGACGGCGCCAAGAAGCATTACGCGGCCGGTCTGCGGCGATCGCTGATCGCGATGCGGTCGAAGCGCTACTTCCAGCTGCTCGACGCGCTGGAGGGGCTCGTCGCGATCGAGCCGCCTCCCGCCCAGCCTGGCGAGGAGCTGGCGCAGCTGACGATCGACGCGGCGTACAGGCGGATACGCAAGGCGGCCAAGGCCGCTGCAGAGGCCGCCGACGCAGACCGTGACGAGGCTTTGCACCGAATCCGCAAGGGCGCCAAGCGACTTCGCTACACAGCGGCGGCAACGGGCGATGGCAAGGTTGCCGACCGGGCGAAAACTATCCAGACGCTGCTCGGTGACCATCAGGACAGCGTCGTGAGCCGCGCGCATCTGAGCCGACAAGCCGAGGCCGCTAGGGCGGCAGCCGAGGACACCTTTACCTACGGGTTGCTCTATCAACTAGAGGACGACCTGGCGCGGCGCTCCCGCGAGCAGCTCGACGCCGCGTTGAAGAAGCTCGACCGGTCGGTGCGCAACACCCACTAGGGGCGGATGAGCTGGCCTATAAGCCGGATTCTGTCTCTCACCGCCGCGAACTACCACGGCGGCGAGGTAGCGACCATCCATCTGGACACACCGTTGCCGGGTGTCTCAAGCGGCCTACCCGCAGGCTCGAGCGAGCAGCTCTCAAGCGCCTGCGCTGTCGCCCCCCTAGCGACATTCTTGGCCTTGCTTCGGGTGGGGTTTGCCTAGCCATCCCGGTCACCCGGGATGCTGGTGCGCTCTTACCGCACCGTTTCACCCTTACCACCGCGAAGGTGGCGGTCTGTTTTCTGTGGCACTGTCCCGCGAGTCACCTCGGATTGCCGTTAGCAATCACCCTGCTCTGCGAAGTCCGGACTTTCCTCGAACCAGTGCCTCCCATATCCCCCATAGGTACGGCTCTGATCCGCGGCCGCCCAGCCAACTCATCCGCCGAATAAACTTATCGCATGCCGCAGGTGCCGCCGGCCCGTTATCTGCTGCGGGCCAAAGATCTGGTCGACGCTCGCTACGCCGAGGCCATAACAGTCGACGATCTGGCCGCGGCCGCCGGACTGTCGCGGGCCCATTTCAGCCGCATGTTCACCCGGACTTTCGGCGAATCCCCGCGCTCGTATCTGCAAACGCGGCGGCTGGAGCGCGCCGCGTCGTTACTGCGCTTCACGGATCGCTCGGTCGCCGACATCTGCGTGATGGTCGGCCTGCAGAGCGTCGGGTCGTTCACAACGAGCTTCGCCAGGGTCTACGGGTTGCCGCCCGCCGCCTACCGGGCCAGCCTGCCGCCTGCGGTGATTCACGCTCGAGTGCCGAGCTGCATCCTCAAGCGCGACACCCGTCCCCCCGCCGACAGCCGAGTCGGCAAGACAGCACATGGGGAGAAGACGGGCACCCAAAGCTGACCGTAGCGTCGTGCGCATGATCAAAATTGCAAGCGCCCACCTGTGGGTCCACGACCAAGAAGTCGCACTGAAGTACTGGACCGAGAAGGTCGGAATGGAAGTGCGCCAAGATGTTTCACTGCCGGATTTGGACAACACCTTCCGCTGGTTGACGGTCGGCCCACCCGGCCAGGACGACGTGTCGATCGTGCTGATGGCGGTGCCCGGCGAACCCGTGATGGATGAGCCCACTAAGAAGCAGGTTTTGGACCTCACGGCGAAGGGATTCGCCGGCACCGTCTTTCTGACCACCGAGGACTGCCAAGCCAGCTACGAGCAGCTGAAGGCCCGCGGAGTCGAGTTCACCGAGGAGCCACACGAGATGCCGTACGGCATCGACAGCGGGTTCCGTGATCCGTCCGGCAATAGCGTGCGACTCACCCAACTGGCGGAGATCCCGGCCAATACTGGGTAGGTGCGAACTTCCACCGCCGCTGTCGGCTCGGCCGCCTTCTTCGTGGTCGCGCCCGGCACGTTCGTTGGGCTGGGCCCCTGGTTGACCACCCACTGGGAGATCCCGGGGTCCAGCCCACCATTACGCGTAATCCTCGGCGTCGTGCTGATCGTGTTGGGATTGATCCCGCCAGTGCACGCGTTCATCCAGTTCACCAAGGCGGGCGGAACTCCAATGCCCGTCGCGCCGACCGAGCTGCTGGTCGTCACCGGCTTCAACCGACTCGTACGCAACCCGATGTACGTCGGACTGCTGACCGCGATCCTCGGGCAGGCATTGCTCTTCGACAGCCTCTGGCTGGTGCTCTACGCGGTGATCGGCTGGATCGCCACAGCGTCATTCGTTCACTGGTATGAGGAACCAACGCTTGTTCGCACCTACGGCGAGCAGTACGAGGAGTATCGCCGCAACGTGCCTGCGTGGATCCCGCGGCTGACGCCCTGGACGCCGCCGGCGACGAATTAGCCGCACTCGCAGTTTCAGCAAAGTTTACGCCATGTTCTTGGTCAATCATGGTTTGTGGGTGTGCTGGACGGAACCGGAGTCGTGCATCGACCTGGCGCGGCTCCGCATGCGCGTCCTGCCCACGAAGGCGCACTGCGATCCCGACGCATTCCTGCGCATCGTTCGCGAGTATCGAGAAAGGGCGACGGCCTACGGTTTCGAACGACACATGGCAAAGGCGCCGACGCCATGACGGCGGTTCAGAACGGCGGTGGTTCGTAGTTTGCAGCAAGCCAGGCTTGGCGTCCTCGTACTTATTCGGCGATCAGTGGCTGCCCCAGTGGGGTAAACGCGAGACAACCGAGCTCACGATCGGTCACATTCGCCTCCAGCGCGGAGGGGTCCATCGATCACCGAGCAGTGAGTATTCAGCGGCAATTACCGCCAACAGCAACTTCACACTTAGGTGCCCTATTCACGGCGTGGCTACCGGTCGAGTGTTCGGGTTTTGACCCCACGTTGGGTCTTTGCCTTTTCACAGGGAGGCGTCGTCACAATGTTCGTTTGCCGGCACACGTCAGCGGGTACAGTTTTGGCGGCACACCACAATGATCACGGGTACAGGGGGAGGCTGGTCAACGTGAACAAGCTCATCCTCAGCGCTGGGTCGGCCAGCATCGCGGCGGCGTCGATGATCGTCCTCGCCACCGGTGTGGCGAATGCGGCGGGCGCGCCCAATGTGGTCGGGCAGAAGTACAGCGACGCGAGTTCGGCAATCAGCTCCGCCGGCGATAAGGTCACGGTGGGAACTAGGTTCGGCCAAGGTGCGAACCTGAGCGACTGCGTCGTCATCGCGCAAGAGACGAGGTCGAAACCGCAGCAAGGCAGCCACCCCACTGCAGGCACCGTAGTGGTGGTGTCACTGAACTGCGATCCCCACGTAGCCTCTGCCACGAACCCAGGCTATTCAGCGGCCAGTCCACAAGGCAAAGCCGACGCGGCGGCCCAGGCGACTAAATAGCCTCGGACTCACACACGCAGCGCCAGAGAAGGAGTGTTCGGACATGAATCAACATAAACTCAAGTCGAGTGGACAGTCCGGTCGGCGGCTCAAGCTACTCGCAGCGGTGATCGGTGGCGCAGCGGTCGCCACGATGTGCGCGTTGAGCATGGGGTTCAGCAACGACGTGTCGGCGTCGGCCCCCCGTGAGTCGACCATGATCACGGGTGCGAGCAGTACCGTCGCGTACTCGGCGACAAGCGTCACATCGGTGTTCACACCTACCATGACGGCTAAATACAACGGCTCGTATGAGCCCTAAGTCGTGAGCGTGGCTTCGGCTCGGCGGTAGGCGCGACACGGGCCGGCAGCGACGGGGGTGGCGGTACAGGGACGCCCACAACGCCCACCCGCCGCGACCCGCATGGGGCCGGGATTGTTATCGGCATTCGTCAGGACGCGAATGCTGTTGCACGACAACGCATTGAGGAATGGACGAGATCACGAACCGCTGGTATTTCCGCTGCAGGTCGTGATCAACCTCAGCGAACCGACCGTCGACCACACCGGCGGGGAGTTCCTCCTCGTCGAGCAGCGCCCAGTCGCGCGGTACCTCTCTACGCTGCTGCCACATGGCCACGGCTTTGTCTTCACGACGCGCGAACGGCCGGTGCAGTCGACAAGGGGGCTGGTCGGTGTCTCCGGTCCGGCACGGTGCGTCGGCCGTCTGCTCCGGCGAGCGTACACGCTGGGCCTCGTATTTCACGAGGCTGCATGAGAATCCGCGGCACCGTTGGCGGCCACCGCAAGACGCGAATATACGGTCGGCTGGACTGCCCGTCGGCACTGCGCGCAATCGCCCACGGCGACTACGTGGAACATCGCGTGTTCTTCGCCGACGAAGCCGCCGCGATCGCGGCAGGCTACCGGCCCCGCGCCCGGTGCATGCCCCAGCGTTACAAGGAGTGGAGAGCTAACGCGTCCGTCGACGCAGAACGATGACGTTGTCGACGAACGTGCCGACCTGGCCGTCGGGACCGATGGCCTCGCGGTTGACGCCTTCCGCGCGTAGGAGTTCCCACGCGGTGTTGTCCAGCTTCAGCGATGCAACGACCTCGTCCGCGCTCGGGAACTCATGGTGATGCTGCATTTTCGACGCCCAAGGCGGAGGGCCAGCATGGTCGACGATGAGCAGCGTGCCTCCCACGGCCACGGCTTCGGCGCCCATGCGCAGCAGTCGCGGCCGGTTCAGCTCGGTCATCGAATGCAGGAACTGCGCGGACACCAGGTCGAATGTCCCCTCCGGAAAGGTGTGCGGCATATCGCGGCGTTGAAAGTCAATGCGCTCCAGAACATTACGGGCTCGCGCGTCGGCAGCCGCCCGGTCCAGCGCGGTCTGAGAGATATCGACTGCCGTCACGCGCCAGCGGTGTTCGGCCAGCCACATCGCGTCGCCGCCTTCGCCGCAACCCAGATCCAGCGCGCGTCCCGGCGATAATGCCCCTGCCAGTTCGGTGAGGCGCACGTTCGCACGTCCGTTCCAAACGCGATCTCGTTCGGTGTAATGCTCTTCCCATACCTGCTGGGCGTCTGACATCGACATAGTGCCCACCTTGCCCGGTGTCGTCGTCAATGCCAAGCTTACTTGCCATGGAGGCAAACGCGCAGGAAGACAGTGTCGATATACGGGTCCGACGTCGACTCCGAGACCTGCGCGCACAGCGCGGCTTGACGCTCGAAGAGGTCGCCGCCCAGTCCAACATCGACGTATCGACGCTGAGCAGGCTGGAGTCAGGTAAGCGGCGACTTGCGCTGGACCATCTCCCCCGCCTGGCCGCCGCATTGTCGGTCAGCACCGACGATCTGTTGCGGACGCCCGAGGCGCAGGATCCGCGCGTCAAAGGCGGCGCGCACACCCACAACCTCGTCACCTACTGGCCGTTGACCCGGCAGGGACCGGCGGGTGGGCTGCACGCCTTCAAGATCCGGGTCAGCGCGCGGCGCCGCACCCCACCGTCCGAGCTACCCGTACACGACGGTCATGACTGGATGTATGTGCTCTCCGGTCAGATGCGGCTGATCCTCGGCGACCGCGACTTCACCATCAAATCTGGTGAGGCCGTAGAGTTCTCAACCTGGACACCGCACTGGTTCGGCGCGGTCGATGGTCCCGTCGAAGCCATCGCGATATTCGGGCCGCACGGTGAGCGGCTTCATCTGCACACCTGACTACAGATGCGACGGAAGCCCGATTGTGGGGCGTCGCTAGAGCCGCCCGACGGCGAACTTAGCAGCGTCATTCGCCATCCCGTTGAACGCGTAACTGTCGTGGGCAAAAAAGGCGAAAGGGTTGAAGGGCTCGGCACAGATCGGATCGTCTGGTACACACTTGTCGATCGTCTTGGGTGCATACAGCGGGCTGATCACCGGCAGTGGGGCGCCCCCGAACAACGAGACTGCATGCGCGCTCCTTGGATTTCCGAAGACGGCGACCGCGGCTACGTGGTCGGCGACCGCCGGCGGCATCGTCTGAGTGATCGTGTCGACCACGGACGCGCCCTGCGAAAAGCCGCCGAGCACCACCTTGGTGTTGGGACAGTTCCCCGCTGTGGATTGGACGTGATCGCCTGCGTCATTGGCGCCGGCGGCCAGCGAGTTGGCGAAATCGTTGGTCGCGGGATAGTTGACCGCATAAACGCCCACTGACTTCGCCCCGGCTTGGGCGCGTAGCGCGTCGACGAATGGCTGGCCGATGGCACCGACGCCGGGCGCTTCACCGGTACCGCGGGCGAACACCACCTCGACGTCGGGACACGGCTCAGCCGCGGCGGACGGAATGGCCACGGTCACCGCAATGAAGGCCCAGGTGGTGGCAAGGGCGACCCCGATGAAACCGGCGATCCGACGTGTGTTCAGTTTGTCCATATCGGCCTATCGTTTCATACGGCGAAATTGGAACAGTTAGTACACTGCCCTTACAGATACGACGTCTGGTTCACCAGCCGAACCGAGGCAACCCCATCTGGGTAGAACTCGGCGATGGAGAGCGACGCCAGGTCGAGATGCAGCCGGTAGAGGATGCCGGGACCGGCGTCCAGCGCAATGCGCAATAGCGTCTTGATCGGCGTCACGTGGGATACCACCAACACCGTTTCACCGGCGTGCTCGACGATGATGCGCGCCTGCGCCCGGCGGACCCGCTGCGCCACGCTGTCGAAGCTTTCACCAGTGGGCGGCTCAATAGTGGTGTCACGCAGCCAGCGCCGGTGCAACTCCGGATCCCGTCCGGCCGCTTCGCCGAACGTCAACCCCTCCCAGGCCCCGAAGTCGGTCTCGATCAGGTCGTCGTCGACCGTGATGTCGAGCCCGAGCTCCTTGGCCGCTCTCGCCGCGGTGTCGTACGCTCGCTGCAGCGGTGAGGTGATGACGGCCGAAATCCCGCCCTTTTGCCCGATGTATCGCGCGGCCGCGTCGGCCTGTTCGCGCCCGACCTCGGTGAGCGCGGGGTTGCCGCGGCCCGAATAGCGTCGCTGCGTGGACAATTCGGTCTGCCCGTGTCGCAACAGCAGGAAACGGGTCGGCGCGCCTCGGGCACCCGTCCATCCTGCGGGCGACGACGTCTCCGCCGACTTCGCTGCCTCCGCTGGGGTTTCGACGCCGGCCACGGCATCCATCGCCTCGTTGGCCAGCCGGTCCGCGTAGCTGTTCTTCGACCGAGGAATCCACGTGTAGCCGATGCTGCCGAACCGCCTCGACAAGGTCTTGGCCTGCTCGTGTAGCACGGCCAAGTCGGGATGCTTGACCTTCCAGCGGCCCGACATCTGTTCCACCACAAGCTTGGAGTCCATGAACACGTCGACGTCGGTGGCGCCGAGGGTCGCGGCCTCTTCCAGGCCGGCGATCAAGCCACGATACTCGGCGACGTTGTTGGTCGCGGTGCCGATGGCCAGCTTGCTCTCGGCCAGCACAATGCTGCGGTCTGCCGACCAGACCACCGACCCGTATCCTGCAGGCCCCGGGTTGCCGCGCGACCCGCCGTCGGCCTCGACGATCACCTTCACTGGCCGACGCCCTTGACTCGCAACAGGATCGCGCCGCACTCTGGACAGCGCAGCACGTCGTCCTCGTCGGCCGCCGAGATCCTTGCCAGCTCGCCTTTGTCGATCTCGATCCGGCAGGCACCGCAGCGACGACCCTGCAGCAGGCCGGCCCCTGCACCACCACGCGCGCGCTGGCGCTCGTAGAGCGCCAGCAGGTTGGCGTCCATGCCTGAGATGAGTTCGTCACGGCGCGATGCGTTTTGGTGTCGCAGTTGATCCAGCTCGGCGCGCGCGTCGTCGCAGGCATTCCTGGCGTCGGTCACGACATTCTGGAGGTCGTCGATCTTCGCCAGCGCTCGGTCCTGCTCACCCTGTAGCTCTTCGCGCCGCTCCATCACCTCCAGGAGCGAGTCCTCCAGGCTGGCCTGTCGGCGTTCCAAGCTGTCCAGTTCGTGCTGCAGGTCGGTGAGCTGTTTGGCGTCGATGCTTCCCGCCTGCAGCAGCGACCGATCTCGGTCCTCGCGCTGACGGACCGCGTCGACCTCGGACTCGAACTTCGCCACCTGCGCGTCCAGGTCCTCCAGCGCGATCTGCAGTGCAGCGAGGCGGTCGTTGGCCTCGCGATGGGTCGCCTGGGCGGCCTCCAGCTGCTGCTGCTCGGCCAAATTCTTGGCCCGGTGCTCGATGCGGCTGAGCTCGGCGTCCCGCTCGGCCAGCTCGAGCAATGAACGCTGCTGGACTACTTCAGCTTTCATGTCTCGTTTCTCTCGACATTCCACGGGTCGGTGCGCACGCTTGACACCCGCACCGGGAGCGAGTCACCGAAATGCCCGCGCAGCACATCCGCCGCCTGTGTGCACCAAGGGTATTCGCTTGCCCAATGCGCAACGTCGACAAGCGCAACATCCGACGCGCGCCGGTGTTCATCGGCGGGATGGTGCCTCAAATCGGCCGTAACGTAGGCCTGCACGTCCGCGGCCGCGACGGCATCCAGCAGCGAATCCCCCGCGCCCCCGCACACTGCGACGCGCGACACCGACGCGTCTGAATCGCCCGAGGCGCGCACGCCCCACGATGTGCCGGGTAACGCGTTGTGAACGCGAGATACGAATGCCGACAGCGATTCCGGCCTGGGCAAGGCACCTATCCGGCCAAGCCCGACGTCGCTCGGCACCGGCGCCAACGTGAAAATGTCGAAGGCCGGCTCTTCGTAGGAATGCGCGGCCCGCATCGCGGTAAGGACATGGACGCGCAGCCGCGTCGGCGCAATCATTTCCACCCGTTCCTCGGGTACCCGCTCGACGGTTCCGACGCTGCCGATCGTCGGTGATGCTCCGTCCTGCGGCAGAAACTGTCCGGTACCGGACACGCTCCAGCTGCAGTGCGAATAGTCGCCGATGTGGCCTGCGCCCGCGGCGTACATCGCCTCCCGGACGGCGTCGGCGCTTTCGGCAGGCACGAACACCACCCACTTGTCCAGATCGGATCCCGCCGAGATGGGCGCCAGCACCTCGTCGACCGTGATGCCCAGCGCATCGGCAAGCGCATCGGACACGCCCGGTGATGCGGCGTCCGCGTTGGTGTGTGCCGTGAATAGCGCACGGCCGGTGCGGATCATCTGGTGCACCAGTGCGCCTTTTGCCGTGCTGGCGGCGACGGTGTCGACACCACGCAGCAGCAGCGGATGATGCGCCAACAGGAGCCCACGGTCTGGAACTTCGGCAACGACGCCAGCGGTGGCGTCGACGGAGACGGTCACCGTCTCGACAGTTTCCGACGGATCGCCACACACCAGACCCACCGAATCCCAGTCTTGGGCCAGTTGCGGAGGGTACGCCGCATCGAGCAGTTCGATGATGTCGGCCAGCTGCGCGCTCACCGCAACACCTCGGCGATCGCGTCGACCAGCAACCGCCAGTCCGGACGCACCGCGGCGCGCAGGTATTCGCCGTCGAGCCCGACGAATGTATCGCAGCGCCGCACGGCGATGCCCTTGCCGTCCAAGTGTTTACGCATCGACTCGGCATCCGGAACGGTGAACAGAACGAAGGGGGCGCAGCCGTCGGCGACATCCACGCCGATGTCAGTGAACCCGGCCACCATCTCGGCGCGAAGCGCCGCCAGGCATCGCGCGCCGAGCTCGGCCTCAGCGACTGCCCCCGGTGAGCTGCAGGCGGCGATCGCCTCCAGTTGCAGCGTGCCAAGGGGCCAGTGGGGGCGGCGCGCGGTCATCCGCGCCAAGCCATCCCGGGGTCCAAGCGCGTAGCCGACGCGAAGCCCGGCCAGCGACCAAGTCTTCGTCAGGCTGCGTAACACGATCACGTCAGGAAGCGACTCGCCCGCCAGCGAGGCTGACTCGCCGGGAACCGCGTCGGCGAACGCCTCGTCGACCACGACGACGCGGCCGGGCCTTCGCAGCGCAAGGATCTGCTCCCGGGTGTGCAGCACCGAGGTGGGATTGGTGGGGTTTCCGACAACCACCAGATCGGCCTCGTCGGGGATCACCGCCCCGGCCAGCTCGAACGGCGGCGTCAGCACGACGTGCTCGAACGCCACACCGGCAGCGGCGAGGGCGGCCTCGGGCTCGGTGAATGACGGCGCGATGAGCGCAGCCAGGCGCGGACGCAGGTTGGCCAGCAGCGCGAACCCTTCTGCAGCCCCGGCCAGCAGTGCGACCTCGTCGGGGTTGCGGCTATGTCGGGCCGCGACGGCCCGCACCGCGCGGCGTTCGTCGTCCCCGCTCGGGTAATGGCCGAGGTCGCTGACCCGGCTTGCCAGCCGGTCCACCAGCCACGACGGCGGCTCGGCTGCACGGACGTTGACGGCGAAGTCCAGCATGCCGAGGCCCACTGCCTGGTCGCCGTGGTAGCGCGCGGCGGCACGGGATCGACTTGCCACATCACGACACTAGTGCGTCGGCAACAATGGACACCGTGACAGACGGCCCGCAGCTGGTGATCTTCGATCTCGACGGCACCCTGACCGACTCGGCGCAGGGAATCGTGTCCAGCTTCCGCTACGCGCTCGGCGAGATCGGCGCCGCGGTACCCGACGGGGACCTGACCGGCCGGATCGTCGGGCCGCCGATGCACCACACGCTCAACGAGATGGGCCTCGGCGAGCGCGCCGACGAGGCGATCGCCGCTTATCGCGCCGACTACACCACGCGCGGCTGGGCGATGAACGAGCTTTTCGACGGCATTCCGGCGCTCCTCGCCGACCTGCGCGCGGCCGGTGTTCGGCTGGCTGTCGCCACCTCAAAGGCGGAGCCGACGGCGCAACGGATCCTGACGCACTTCGGGCTCGACGAACACTTCGAGGTTGTCGCGGGCGCCAGCCTCGATGGCTCCCGAGCACGGAAGGCCGACGTGGTCGCACACGCGCTGGCCCAGCTCGCACCGCTGCCCGAGCGCGTGCTGATGGTCGGCGACCGCTTCCATGACGTCGAAGGCGCCGCCGAACACGGCATCGACACCGTGGTCGTCGGCTGGGGATACGGTCAAGCCGACTTCGACGAGCCCGACGCAGTCAGCGCGCTGGCGCATGTGACGACCGTCGACGACCTACGCGAGGTGCTCGGTGTCTGAACCGCTGCACATCACGTTCATCTGCTCGGGAAACATCTGCCGCTCGCCGATGGCGGAGAAGATGTTCGCCCACCAGATCGACGAGCGCGGCCTCTCCGATGCGGTCCGGGTCACCAGCGCAGGCACCGGCGCCTGGCATGCCGGCGAGCCGGCCGACCGCCGGGCCAACCGTGTGCTGCGGCTGCACGGCTACCCGCACGGGCACCGCGCCGCGCAGGTCGACGATGACCACATGGCCGCAGACCTCGTTATCGCGTTGGGACGCAACCATGTCCGGATGCTGCGTGAGATGGGTGTACCAGACGACCGGATCCGCATGCTGCGGTCGTTTGACCCACGGTCGGGCGCTAACGCGCTCGACGTAGAGGATCCCTACTACGGTGACCACGATGAGTTCGAAGACGTCTTCTCCGTGATCGAGGCCGCCCTGCCAGGCCTGCACGACTGGGTGGACGAGCAGCTCACCGCCCGGGGAATGGCGGGCTGATGCGGCGCTGGGCCTTCCTGCTGCGGCCGGCGTGGCTGGCCCTGTTCGTCGTGGTGATCGCGTTCGCGTACCTGTGCTTCACCGTGCTCGCGCCGTGGCAGCTTGGCAAGAACACCAAGACGTCGCGGGAGAACTCCCAGATCTCGCACTCGCTGACCGCCGACCCGGTACCACTGATAACGCTGTTGCCGCAACAGGATTCGTCCGCACCCGACGAGCAGTGGCGGCGGGTGACGGCGACCGGGCACTATCTGCCCGACGCGCAGGTGCTGGCCCGGCTGCGCGTCGTCGACGGTGACCCAGCCTTCGAGGTGCTTACGGCGTTCGCTGTCGACGGCGGCCCCGTCGTGTTGGTCGACCGCGGATACGTGCGACCCGTCCAAGGCTCGGGAGTGCCGAAAATCACCCCGGCACCGTCGGGATCGGTGACAATCACCGCTCGACTGCGCGACGCCGAACCAGTCGTGCATGGAAAGGATCCGTTCCGGCAGGACGGGGTGCAGCAGGTGTATTCGATCAGCACCCCGCAGATTTCGGACGTTGTGGATATGCCGCTGGCTGACTCGTACCTTTCACTCGTCGAGGACCAGCCCGGCGGGCTTGGCGTCATCGCGCTGCCACACCTCGATGCCGGCCCATTCCTGTCGTACGGCATCCAGTGGATCGCGTTCGGCATAGTGGCCCCGATTCTGGTGGGCTACTTCGTGTATGCCGAAATTCGGCAGCGCAGGCGGGAAAGGGCCGCCGCGTCGGACGCGGCAGGCGGGCCGCTCACGACCGAGGACAAGCTCGCCGACCGTTACGGCAGGCGGCGCTGAGGCAGACCGCGACGACCGCGGCCGCGGCCTGCACCATTCGCGACAGCCTCACTGCCCGCGTGAGATCTGCGATCTCGGGCGCCCGCCCGTCGCCGAGCGTCGGCCGGATCTCGAGCTCGTGGGAGTATTGCGTCGGTCCGCCAAGCTGCACGCCCAGCGCGCCCGCGAATGCCGCTTCCACCACGCCGGCATTGGGGCTGGGATGGCGGGCGGCGTCCCGCCGCCACACGCGAATCACCTGCGCGGGTGTTCCGCCGACAACCGGTGCGCACGCCGCCACAAGCAGGGCCGTCGCACGAGCTGCAACGAAGTTGGCCGCATCGTCGAATCGTGCTGCCGCCCAGCCGAATCGGACGTATCGCGGCGAGCGGTTACCGATCATCGCGTCCAGCGTGTTGGCACTGCGGTACACCAGCACGGCTGGCACTCCGCTCGCCGCGGCCCACAGTGCGGGCGCCACGTGCGCGTCGGAGGTGTTCTCGGCCACCGATTCGAGAGCCGCCCGAGCCAGCCCGGCCGAATCCAGCACCGCCGGGTCGCGTCCACACAGCGACGGCAACAGCCGTCGGGCCCCTGCGAGATCGCCGGCGTGCAGCAGGCTCGCCATCTCGTCGCCGGTGCGGGTCAATGACGTTCCTCCGAGCGCGACGAACGTCGCCCCCGCCGTGGTCGCAGCGGTCCACCCCGGCCCCCGCCGCCCGGCGGCCCGCTCGACGGCGACACCCAGGACAGCAAGCGCCCCGAGCAATGCCCCAGCGTGCAGCGCCCCGGCGCGGCGGGAATCTGCGTAGGTCAGCCGTTCCAAAGCCGCTGCGCCGCGGCCGAACAGCGCCACGGGGTGCGCGCGACGCGGATCGCCGAACAGCACGTCGGCGACATAGCCGGCCGCGATCCCCGCGACGGGGCCCCGGCATGCTGGCGCAAACACCCCGGCAGCGTCTCACAAGTGGTCTACTCGAATTCATGAGGCTGGGTCGACCGTCGCGCCCGAACCGGGTCGTCGACCTGCTGAACCCCGCCGCGGTTCTGCTGCCCGCAGCCAGTGTGATCATGCAGCTCGCGTCGCCCGCGGTCGGATACGGCGTGCTGGAGAGCCCAGTGGACAGCGGCAACGTGTACAAGCACCCGTTCAAACGGGCCCGCACCACGGGGACCTACCTGGCCGCGGCCACCCTCGGCACCGACGCCGATCGCGCACTGATTCGCGCCGAAGTCGACCGGGTGCACGCGCTGGTCCGCTCCACCGATTCAAGTCCGTTGTTCTACAACGCATTCGACCCTCGGCTGCAACTCTGGGTAGCCGCCTGCCTCTATCGCTACTACATCGATCAGCACGAGTTTCTGTACGGGCCCCTCGACGACGACTCTGCCGACGCCATATATCAGGACGCCAAGAGACTGGGCACCACACTGCAGGTCCGCGACGACATGTGGCCACCGGATCGGGCCGCGTTCGACGAGTTCTGGAAACGGTCGCTCGACGACCTTCGAATCGACCCGCCCGTGCGCGAGCATCTGTACGGCGTGGCCGCGATGGCGTTTCTGCCCGCCCCACTGCGGCTGCTCGCGGGGCGATTCAACGTGTTCGCGACGACGGGGTTTCTGCCTGCCGAGTTCCGTTCGCAGATGCAGTTGCCGTGGACGACGGGCAGCCAACGCAGGTTCGAGTGGTTGTTGACGGCACTGCGGCTCGCCGACCGGGTCATTCCGCGTGAGGTGTGGATCCTCGGCTATCAGCTCTATCTGCGCGATATGCGGGCCAGGGCACGCCGCGGCAAACGAATCGTCTGACCCGCGTGCAATTGGCAAATAGGAGCGCGATTTGCCGGCGCTTTGCTGACCGAGTTGTTTTCGATATCAAGAGACCTTCGCTTTTGGGTCTCTCCAGGGTCGAAGATCACAGGTGAACCGGGCGCCGCCCGGCGCCGCTTCTAGTCCGACTTTCCAGTTGTGAACAGTTAGGAGTCCATGATGGCCTTCCCCCCGCTCAACCATGCCGCGGTCACCGTCCGCGACCTCGGCGTCAGCGGTCCTTGGTATCGAGCATTGATCGGTGCCGATCCGGTGCTGGACGAGCACACCGATGCCGGTTTCCGGCATCTGGTGTGGGCATTCGACAACGGCACACTGTTCGGGATCCATCAGCACGACACAGCGGCGGGCGAGCAGGACTTCACTGAGTTCAATACTGGGCTGGACCATGTCGGATTCGGCTGCGCCAGCCGCGCCGAGCTAGAGTCCTGGGTCGACCGGCTCGACGGCCTCGGCGTCAAGCACGGCGGAATCGTGGACGCCCCCTACGGGTCTGGCCTTAGCTTCCGCGACCCCGACGGGATCGCACTGGAGTTCTTCGCTCCGCCTAGCTGACGAGATCGACGCCTAACCCGTACAGATCGAGGCTGTGCGGTTGCGGCTTGTCGGCGTTCAGGCTTGTTCCCGTGATTGTCGGTGATCCGGTATCCAAAAGGTGAGCCAACACTGCCTGGCCCAGAAAGACCGACAGCCCGTCGGCGGGACAACGCTGCGGACCATGGCTGAAGAAGTCGTACGACCAGTCGTCGCCCGCATCGCCGCTGGCCCACTCGCCGGGAGAGAAGCGATCCGCGTACGGGATGCGGTCGCGGTTGCGGTGGTTGAATACGTTGTATATCAGCACCTGTGTGCCCTCACGCAACACCGCGCCCCTGGGGAACGGGACGTCGCGGGTGGCCACGCGACCGAACAGCGTGGTCGTCGGCCACAGCCGCATCGCTTCAAGCAAGCACCCGGCGAGATAGTTCAACGAAGCAATCCCGGCAGCCGAGGTGATGTCCGCGGCGGCCATCTCGGCACGCACCTCCCGTTGCTGCTCGAGATGCGTCGACAACGCGGCCAGGGCGCGGAACGTGTTTGCCCCCAACGTATCTCCCATGGCGAATAGCCAGTGCACGACCTGGCCATCTGGCGTGACATCGGCGGGCGCAGGCGCGTCGGCAATCAGCGCGGAGAGACTGTGCGGCTGGCGATCCTTCAGATAGCCCTCGATCATCGAAAAAAGCTCGTCGTATCCCGGCGCGACCTCGCCAGGAATCTTGTTGCCAGCCGACATCAACTCAGTCAGTAGGTCGGTCAAGTGCGCATTGCTTGCGGGCTTGTCGCCGAATACGACACGCCGCGTCATCTTTTGAATACCCGAGCCTTGGCGATCAACGACTCTTTGAGCTTGGCGTGCTGGTGGTCAGTGCCCTGATCGCCAAGATCCATAAGGTCGAGTGCACCCCATGCGTGCTGCGCCATCCGGCGCTGCAGATCGGCATGAGCGCCAACTGGTATGGCGCCCTGGCGAGACGTTCAAGGACCGTGCCCACGCCGCGTCCGCGGCGCCAGACGGCTCGGTGACCATCGATGTCCGCAACCAATCGAGCCGGCCCTCGGCTCCGGTGGCCTCTGTGTCTCGTTCGCTCGTCATCGCCTGTCTCCTGCACCGATCGGACCCAGTGCCAGCGTGATCGTAGTGACGCAGATCACGTTGCGTCGGGTTTTCAGGCGAACCGAAAGGGGCGCTCTCCGATTGCTAGGACACTCCACAGCAAAGAGTTGGAGATGCCATGGCGAGACGGATACGTCCTGATCGCCTCGCTTAGCAAGTGTGCAGTTCCGCGGCGCTATCAGTCGATGACAGACGCCGACGTCGCCAGGATCAACCGAGCGTCGTAAGCGCGAACATGCGCATGGTGCGGTCGGTGCGTTGGCGATACCCGCCAACTACGGAGGTCATGTTGACGTATGCGGTGTAGAGATCCTCGTATTAGGTGCCGTCGACGGGGGTTGCGACGATTGAAAGTGAGCCAGCTAGGCCCGAGCCCGTCGGCCACACCGCGCTAGTGCGCTTGGCGGCCATCACCCGAGCACAGACATAATCCGGGAGTGGTCGTCGCGGTCATCACGGACCTCTTGATCTTTGGCCGGCGCCGGCGCAAGCGGACCACAATGGCGGTGATGCTTCTCCGCGACGTGAGCGTGGTGTTCGTTCGGCGGCCTTGGTGCCGCCCGGCCCTGCGCGTGCGGTTCTGATGGTCTGCCCGTTCTGCGGTTCAGATGTGGATAGCCGATGCGTGTGTGAAAAGTGTGGCGCTGCACGCGAGGATGTCAAGTTGACCGCATGGCGCCCAGACCCAACTGCACGGCATGAAGGCCGCTACTTCATCGCTGGGCGCCCCACCCGTCGGGTGCGCAATGGCAGAGCCGAGGCAGACGACCCCACTGGCGCCAAACTGCTGCCGAACTACCTCGACATCCCCGCCCGCAGCCGGATGAGCATCCGAACGTCGTGGCTTGGCACCGGTGCGGGAGCGGCAATCATCGTGGTATCTGCGCTTGTATTCTGGGCGATGCACGTGCCACACCGTGGGCAGTCGGAGCCGCCAGAAAAGACCTACCTTTCCGCGTTGCAAGTTGCCGGTCTGGAGGGCCAGTTCAACTCCGATGCCAATGCGGTCGCCCACGGCAGACAGGTGTGCCGCCAACTCGACGACGGCGGAGCGCAACAGGGGCTGCCTGCAGACAAGATCGCCGTCGACATCTTTTGCCCGGGATTCGCCCAAGGCTTCCACGTACTCGAAACTGCCACTGTCACAGGAACGTTCGTGCTTACCGGGGACGATTCCACTACGGTGCTCAACTCGATCGCATCGGACGGCACGTCGTGTCACGGAGTGAACGGTTACTCCGATATCGACCGCAGCACTCAACTCGTCGTGAAGAACGGCAAGGGCGAAATCCTGGACACCGCTACGCTCGGGGACGGTCATGGCGACGACCTCACTTGCACGTTCTCGTTCAGCTTTCCGATCACGGAGGGTCAGGATCGCTACGTCGTGTCGGTGGGACATCGTGGTGACTTCATCTACACCTTCAACCAACTAGCGAGCCAGGGCGTCCATATCCGCCTTGGCCACTAGCGGCGAGCACTCAGAAACGCGACCGGCAGCGTGCCATTGACGGCGAACCCGCCGACGACATCATCTGCACAGCTGTTGTGGATCAGACGGTGCGCGTGCTGCCGCCGTCTATGAGGAATTCGGCTCCAGTCAGGTAGCGGGCGTGGTCGGATGCCAGGAAAGCGACGAGGTCTCCGACCTCGGTGGGATCTCCGGTTCTGCCAAGAGGGATGCCACCGATGGATTTGATGACCTGTGCGCGTGCATCATCGATGCTGGTCTTCAGTGCCGCGGCCTGCTCGCTTACGAATGCTGCGGCAGCTTCGGTCTCGATGAATCCGGGGCAGACACTGTTGACACGGATACCGTTGGGCGCCAATTCATCTGACAACGCTTTGCTGTAATTGGCCAGGGCGGCCTTGGCGCAGCCGTAGGGCACGGTACCCGGCATCGCCAGGCGGCGTTGCACCGAGGTGATGTGGATGATGACGCCGCCGTGGCCAGTGATCATCGAGGGGACGAGCGCTCGATCGAGTCGTACGGCTCCGAACAGGTTGACCTGGAAGGTTTGATTCCAGTAGTCGTCGGTCAGGTTTGTGACGCCTCCGGGGCTTACCCCCGAACCGCCGACGTTGTGGACCACGATGTCCACGCCGCCGAGGATGGCCAGGGTGCGTTCGGCGATGGTTGCCGAGCCCTCGGCGGTGGCGATATCGGCAGTGATCACCTGCGGCGACGGTGTGGGCGGGGCGCTGCGTGCGGCGGCGACGACCGTCGCGCCGGCGGCGCGCAATCGATCGGTGATGCCCTTGCCGATGCCTCGGGTGCCTCCGGTCACTAGAGCCCGCTTGCCCGCGAGGTCGATCTGCAGCGTCGCGCTGGCTGTAGACATGGTGTGTCCTCCGTGTGTGCGTTCCCCTCGACGAGGGCGGTCAGGCCGGTGTGGGGGTGTCGATGATCGGCCAGGCGATTTCGGTGCGCCATTGGGTGTAATCAGTGGTGTGGGTGTGGTCGCGGTGGTAGTACTCGCGTAGTTGCCAGCCGACGGTCAGTTCGTGTTCGGCGACGTAGGAACCCAAGTGGGCATACGCGAGGTCTATGTCGGCGTGCGATCCGTCATACGTGGTCACCGCGACCTCGGCGGCGGGGATAGCCAGGGGTTTGATCCTGCCCAGTTCGCGTGGCGTGGTGACGGGAATGAACACGGTGGCTTCACCGGGTTCGTGCTGGAACAGGCATTCGTCGTAAAGGCCGCCTGCCGGCCCGGTGACTTCCATGCCGTGATCACCCGCCGCGGCCCGCAGTTCGTATAGTGCTTCGCGCCACCAGGTTTCGATGCCCGCGGGGTCGCGGATGTCCTCCGTGATGGCCAGCACCGGGAAACTTGATTCGGCGCGCCGATGTACCGGCTGTCGCGCGGGTGCACTCTCGAGTAGGGCGCGCAACGACTTGACCGCGGCCTGCGTCTGGGCCAGTTCGGCTTCGAGGTGGTCGATGTGGGCCGCAATCAGTGTGTCGCGCTCGGCTGTGCTGCGAGCGACCAAGACAGCACCGACATCGGCGACCGGCATGCGCAGATCGCGCAGCCGCCGAATCAGCTGCGCGGTCGGGAGTTGTTCCAGCGCGTAGTACCGATATCCGGTGTCCGGGTCAACCTCGGCCGGCTCCAAGAGTCCGACCTCGTGGTAGTACCGCAGTGTCTTGACACTCAGGTGCGTCATCGTGGCGAATCGTCCGACGTTGACGGTGCTGGTCATGATGTGCTCCGGTGAGGGCGGGGCCGCTCCGTTGCGGAACGGCCGGTCTTCTCAGTACTGGGGTGGGGTGTTCTTGATGATGAACAGAGTGACGATCTTGCCGTCGCGGACCCGGACGTAGTTCGTCATGACCAGGGGGTCGGGTAGCCCCGTCTTGTCGTAGTCGCCGTCGTAGCGGCACCGCACGCACCACATGCCGGCATTATCGACCGCCTCCAGGCGCTCGATCGTCACGTGATCGCCCGCCATCTCCTTGGCCACAAATGCGCGGATGTGCTCGCGTCCCCAGAATTCCCGGGCAACGTCATTGACGAGGGCATCATCGGCGAAGGTGTCCACGATGGCGTCCACATCGAAGCTGTTGATCGCGGCGATATGCGAGGCGATCACAGGATCCAGCGATAGTTGTGCGGTCATTACGTCCTCCTAGATCGGTGTTGGCATCGAACGACTGTCAACAACGACCCTGCGCTCTCCCCCCACGGGAGGGTCAAGCATCCGAAGACCGCGGCGCTTGAACACTGGTGGGCGCGGACGGTATCGAACCGCCGACCGCTGGTGTGTAAATCCTTGCCCGGCCGTTTAACGCGTTTTCACGCGGCGCCTAGCGTGTTGCAATGCCCAGGTCAGCGGCTGGTTGGCGTCCAAAGGGTCCAGCGATTGTCGGGCTGTTTCTGCCCGTCTTGGCACACTGTTGGCACAACGGGGGTTTGGTCGCCTGGACTAGTGTTCGGGTCGTCACCTGCTCCCCTTAAGAAGTGGCAGACCAAGGAATCAGTCCTAGCTGATATCAGTTATTACTGATATTCTGAGCTGTGCGGAAGTGGGAGGTCAATGTGACCCTCATCGAAGCATGGACGGAGACCCTCAACGACGAGGAATACGACCATCTGATCGCTGCCCTGGAACAGCTCGAGGAACACGGACCCGTGACACGGAGGCCCTTCGTGGACACGCTCGAAGGATCCAAGCACGCGAACATGAAAGAGTTGCGTCCCCGAGCGACTAGCGAGGGAGCGCACATGCGTGTTCTGTTTGCCTTCGACCTCCAGTCGCGGGCAATCATGCTGGTCGCGGGGAACAAAGCAGGGAACTGGAAAAGGTGGTACACCGAGAACATTCCACTCGCTGACGCGCTGTTCACCGAGCACCAAGACCGACTACGCGTGGCAGCCATTGGCCAACCTAAAGCTAAACGCAAAGCCATGAAGCCAAGGAAGGGGAAGAAACGATGACCACTCTCGATCAGATGCGCAAGCGGCGTCCGGGAAACCGTGACCGTATCAACCGCATCAAGGCCGAGATGGATCGCGAGTTCGCGCTGTATCGGCTGCGCGAACTGCGCGAGGCTGCCGGCTTCACGCAAACCAGTCTCGCGGCGGCCATCGGCGTCGGACAGAACCGTGTCTCTCAGATGGAGCACGGAGAGTTGGGTACCAGCCGTGTCGACACATTGCGCAAGTACGTCGAGGCGACGGGTGGCGAGCTCGAACTCTCTGTTAAGCGTCCTGACGGCTCGCGCGTCCTCTTGTCGCTATAGAGCGCTGCCGCCATTGTGCTCGGAGATCTTCTCCAGGCGCCGGATGGCAGGTGGATCACCCGCCTCATCACTTGACCCCAGTCGGACATGGGCTGAATTTGGTTGTCTCGCAATGACTCCCGAACCGTCTTTACCAGAGAAAATCATCTCAAGCCGTCCCCCGTTAACTCTCCGAATTCGCACCTGGTTGTGACAAATTTGTGACACCGTCTGTGCCGGAGCAATCGGCTGTTGGAACGTCTGCGCTGTTTGCTGGATGTTCTCACCGTCATACGAATCGGTATAGGAGCAACAGGCGGGGTCAGCCTTCGAATGTGATCGCCGGCCGAAGCCCACGTACGGGACGGTTGTGGAGATTACGGACCTCGAACCCGTGACCCCCACCCTGCCAGGACGAGGCAAAGGATACGACAGGCGTTTTACCGGCAACAGAGCATCGTCGTGGGCGTAGCGCGGGGCGCAACTGTCGTCAGCGTTGTCGTCAAAACTGTGGTCATAGCTGTGGTCAACTCGGCCGTTCCAGCACGGCAACGAATGCGACGTGTATCCGACTTCGTCTCGACGCCGGTCGCATGACCGCGGGCGGTTGGCGAGCGAACGGCGAACGGCCGGCTGCTGGGCCCGGGGTCAACGCGCGTCCCTACACATTGTTGCGCCTGCGAACGTCAAGGTACGCGGTCAACCACACAGCGCGACCCCCACTTGACCGCTTCGATGAGCCAGAGACGTTGCAGCTCATGGAGTTTGTCGAGGTTGTCCTTGGACAGATCGTTGGACTGGATCCATTCGGAACTGCCGTCGTTGACTTCCCATACGTCGTCGTCGAAGGCCGGCAGCCGGTGGTTAACGCTTGCTGACGTTGTCGATCGCTATCTTGTTTGATTGGTTCAGGTAGGTGTACACGAGGTGAGCGCTGGGCAGATAGCCCTCGGTATGGAATCCCGACTCCGTTTTGACGTCAGCGATGTTTTGGTGGGTAGCAAGGTCGACGACTCCCATGACTCCTGCCTTACTCTCGCCGAGGAAGAGCAGCCCGTCATCGGTGTCCGCCGCGAGTTGGTCCATCCCGGCTGCCGTCTTGACGGTGTCGACGACCTTTCCGGTGTCCGGGTCGATAGCGAGCACCTTCGGGTCAGACGTCCCCACCCAGAGCAAGTGATGCGCCTGGTCGTAGTAGAGATCCTTCGTTGCGGCATCGGCGCTCACTGGAGTGAAGACTTTCTGGATCGTCCGGGTCTTCGCGTCGATAACGTCGATCCTGTTGTCGTCGGATTGATAGATCGTGTCGTTGGCGCTCACATAGGTTCCCAGGTCAGGACCGGTCTTGGCTGGTGCAGGGTCAAGGTTCAGCGTCCCTTGGATAGCAAAGGGAGCAGTCGCGGAGAACTGCTGCATGTTGTTCGAGTCGTCGTTGGTGACAAAGACACTGTTGTCCTGCGGATCGTAGTAGATGGCGTCGGGTGTTTTTCCGCCCGACGGCACGGTGGCGATGACCTTCCAGGTGGGTTTGTCGATGACTGCGACGGTTCCAGAGTCTGCTTCCGTAGCAAAGACATATGAGTCGCTGAAGGCAATTCCATTGCCGCTCGCTATCTGGGGTACAACCGCTTCGATAGCGTTGCTGGTCGTGTTGATGACCACAAGGTTATTGTCCGGACTTTGGGCAATATAAGCGGCGTGGGCCCCTGGGTCGACGACAACCTCGTCGCCGTGGCCTCCGACACCGGGCAGCGCGATGGTTTGCTGGGTGGCGATGTTCACCTTCGGGGCGGCCGCTTGGGTGGTGAGCGCCGCTGGGGAAGCGGTGGGCGTGGCGCAGCTGACTGTGAGGACAGCGGCAGCGATCGGCACCACCCCTGCAATGGGTTTGAACATAACTGTGAGGCCTTTCGCTTTGTCGAGCACCGCATATCGCATAGGCGCGAATGCGGCATTCCCAACCCGCTCGAGCGCCCGGACCGCCAGTCACAGCCGCAAGACGCGCCATCGTCGGGATATTGGATCCTGACTACTGCATACCGTATCCGCGACGGTCCTGTGACGCAAGACACAAAGTGGCGCCGGCACAGCAGCGCAGCGCAACGTTGCGAAGCCGGGACAGAACGCAGCACCTGATCGACATGTTGACCCAGCCGGCCCACGTCGTCTTTCCGCAGGTCTTACAGGTAACGGCTCGACACATTGCTGCAGGAGTGTTGCCTCGTACTCGGCGTATCACAAGCGTTCTTGTATGCGGCGGTCGCGAGTCCCGGTCAGCCCGCGCCGCGCGACGCCAACGCGTAAGCCTTTGTCTTGTATGTGAGGTTTCACCAGACGCCGTCTGGGCAGCCATCGTCGACCGAGCGCAGCTGTTCCCACCACCGTGCTGCGACATTTTCTGACATCAGCGTCGCCCGCGTCAGACGGTGCACTACCTGCTCACAGCCATTGCCGTCGGTAACGATTTCGCGTGTCCCATGACGGAAGCCGTACGTGCTTCAGAATTCTAGGCAATCGAACTCAATCTCGGCGGCACGGGACGTGGCCGCGGCGGCCATGCGTTGGTGGCCGGCTTGCCAGGCTTGGGCGGTTTTGATGTGTTCACGCCAGGCGGCCATGCGGGTGCGGCGGCGTGCCTGGTGGCGCTCAATCACCTCGGCGACCCGCTCGGGAAGCAACCCGGGGTCGGTGCGTTGGGCTTGGGCGTGCATCGTGGTCGGCCGGTCGTCGTTGCCCAGGATTTGTTTGAAGTGGTGCTCGGCGGAGTATTTGTTGCCGCGGCGCAGCTGGTGCAGGCCCGGCGCCGCGACGGGTGTGGCGTGTTCGTGGTCGGCTTCGTGGCTGAGTTTTTGGTAGAGGAACGCTTCGTTGTTGTGCCGGCCGCGGGTCATCGCCACATAGGCCATCGCCCGCGACGCGCCCTCACCCAGGATCGCGTAGCAACTATCAGCGGTCACCCCTTGCGCGGAGTGCACCGTCGCCGCGTAGCCCAGCGTGATGTGCTCGGTGAGGTAGTCGGCGTCGAAGACGGCGCGGGCCTGGTCGGACAGGCGTTCGGCGGCAACCCGATTCGTCTCTACGTCGATGGCGGCGACGCGCCAGCGGTTGCCGTTGCGGACCTGATCAATCGGACGGGTGCGGTCGTGGTCGGCGCCGGGTTTCACGTCGATGGCGGCGTCGTTGGCGCGGCTCATGATGATGTCGCCGACCCGGACCTGTTGGTCGCGGGCAGCGGTCACGGTCGGTCCGGGGGTGGTGAGGGTGTCGTGCAGGCGGCGGTTGAGCGCGTCGGCGATCTCCCAGGTGTCGGCGATCAGAAGTGCGTCTGTGTTGTTCGCGCGGTCGTTGAGGTAGGCGGCCATGGCGTCGGCGGCCATCGCGATCGGGTCCCCGGTGTGCAGCCGGCCGTGGTTGCGATACCACTTCACCGCGCTGCGCAGCCGGTTGCCGTGCGCCGCCCGCAGCGCCAGGGAGGTGTCGCGCTCCTCGGGATCGGCCATCCGCCACACCTCGCCGAGGCGCTGGGCCCAGGGCAGGTCGGCGCAGAGAGCCTCGAACATCCCGCCGCGCGCCTCGACCGGCGCGAGCTGATAGGCATCCCCGACGAGCACCATCTTCGCCCGGCCACCGGTGGCCCAGGCCATGAGTTTGTGGAGTTCGGGGGTGCCCAGCATGGAGGCCTCGTCGACGATCATCACGGTGGCCGAGTCGATGTGCAGTTCGTTGCGTTGGATGAGGTGCAGGGCTTTGGCGACGGTGAGGCCGGCATCGCCGGCGCCTTCGGCCATGGCTTCGTCGACGGCCTTGCCGGTGGGCGCGAGTACCAGCACCTGCTTGCGGGCGCGGTGCGCGGCCGCGCGCAGCGCTTTCAGGGAGTGCGTCTTGCCCGCGCCCGCGGGTGCCTGCAGCGGCTGCACCAGATGCGGCGACACCGCGATGTTGCGGATCGCGCGTTCCTGATCGGCCGACAGGTCACCCACGTCGGCGGTGCGCACATCCAGGCGCGTGCGGTTGTCGGCGTCATCAACCATGGCGAAGACGCGTTCCTCCTCGGCGATGACCGCGTCGATGGTGAACTTCTCGTGGCCTTCGCGGTGGTGCGCGGCGCGCGGCGCGCTGATGCGCACACTCACCTCGTCCACCATCTGCTCGATGAGCGTGCGCGGGTCGCCGGGCGCGTCGACGGGCAGTTGCGCGCCGACGAGTTCGACCATGTCGGCGCGGGTGAACGCGGCCTTATCGATGTCCGCAGCCATCTCGGCGATGCGCGCCCGGTCAGGTACGGCGCGGTCGGGCGCGGCGCGGTCGGGCGCGGCGCGGTCGGCCGCGCCCTGTTGTGCGGCGCGTCGCGCGGCGCGCGCGGCGAAGTGCGCGTCGCGGTTCAACGTCAGACCGCGCTCATCGGCGCGCCAGGCCTCTTTGAGTTCCGCCCATGCCAGCGATTCCGGTTTGGCGGGTCTGGTGGCTTTCTGCGCGGCCGCCAGCTGCGCGGCGCTGGGTTCGCCGTCGACGATCGTCAAGTTGTTGCGCGCCCACTCGCGCAGCCGGGTGGAGCGCTGCGACCACGCCGTGATCGTCGCCTTGGTGACGCCGGCGATTTCGGCCATCCCGGTGTGGGGATCGACGGGTTGCCATTCGAAGCCGCGTTCGGCGTGCAGCACATGGCGCAGGGTGGCCTGATAGACCATCCCGGCCGCCTTGGCCTCGTGATACAGCGACTTGGAGTCCAGCGACACCAGTTGGCCATCTTGGCGGGGCTGGCGGTTGGGCACGATCACGTGGGTGTGCAGGTGCGGGTCCCCGCACCGCGATGTTTCGTGCTGATAAGCGATCGCCACCAGGCCCGGCAGCCGCTGCAGGTCCCGATTTCCCGTGGCACGGTTGTACACCCGGGTGTAGCCGGCGTGCTCATGCAAGTACTGCATCGCCGCGTGCACGGCCCGGGTGTGGGCGGTGGCCAAGACTTTTTCGGCGACGTCGTCGGTGAGCGCCCGGATCAGCGAAACACTCTTCGGGGCCGCAAACGTCAGGTCGAAGCCGTGCACACTCGCCTCGGTGAATGCCCGTCCCTGGACACCGTTGGGGGCTGCACCGTCATCCAGCCAGATCCGCGCCGCCTCGGTGTCGGCGTCACCGCCTTCCAGCTGGCCTTCGGTGAGACCGGTCGCGTGGCCGATGAACTGTTTGTCGCCGACGACGAGCCAAGTGGGGACACGGGTTTCGCCTTCGGAGTAGTACTCGGCCAGCCCGCCGTTGGCCTTCTGCCGGTCCATCGCGGCCTGTTTAGCCTCGTCAGCGGTGTCGTTGTAGTAGGCGATGCTGTGACGCTTTAAGCGGGAGATCGTCAGCATCTGCTGCGTCCTTCGAAGGTGTGGTCACGTATCCGCTTGCCACGGAGGCTGTTTCGGGGGCGCTTCAGCGCGCCCGAAACCAGTATTGCACCACTGTGCCAATGTGCCGTGCAGAAATTTGGGGCGATCGGTGATGGTGGGATGCGGTGGTACAGATTGATGTAAGTGTAACGGAGACAGTGTGTTTGGGACGGGATGGGAAGGACGAAGGGTATGGAGCGGGGAAGGGACTGGGATAGAGCCGGGGCTGACGTTGTGCTCAGTGCGCAGCGAGACGGAAGGCGCAGTATCCGCGCGACCGCGGGACGGTGCGAAGCGCGGCGCCAAAATTGTGTCCAAAGTCGTCACCGCGAAGAATTACACTGGTGTTGGCGACCTAGGTGACCTAGGTGGCCACCCGCTCAGAAGCGTGAGACCAGTTGAGCGACAACAGCACACGGCGCATCCGGCGCACTGATGAGACCTTTACCGACGCGACCCTTCGAAGGGTGGTGAATGAAATTGGAAGACAACGTGTTCAGCGACCTGCCCTTGCTGCTTCCGGTGCCCCGCGCCGCGCAGCTCCTGGGAATCAGCCGCCAATCGGCCTACCGGCTGGCGGCTGCCGGCGAGCTGCCGGTCCGCCGGCTCGGCGGTCGCCTCTACGTGGTGACCGCCGCTCTGCGCGAGCTAGCCTCGTAAGGGCTCTGTGTACGGCGGGGTCCCACGTGGTGGCGATGTGACGTGAGGACCGCAGCCGAGGAGACCGACCGATGAGCGACGGAACCGCTAGTGGCCTGATGGCCGCTGAGCGCGAAACGAGTAAGCGTAGCCGTCGCGCACTGCCGATCACCAAGCGCATCGCTCGCAACGGGAAAGTTAGCTACACATTCCAGATCGACGCGGGCACAAAGCCGGACGGCGCCCGCGACCGGCGCCGCTACACCTACAGGACGCTGGCCGAGGCCAGACGTGAGTACGCGCGTGTTGCGACCGAGGCGGCGGTGGGCACGCTGGTCCGGCGCGACAAGGTGACGTTGGGTACGTTTTTGGCCGAGTGGCTCGACAGTCGTCGCGTGCGTCCCAACACGCTCGACGGCTACCGCGCAGCGCTCAAGCCGGTCATCGACCACCTGGGCACAGTGCCGTTACAGCACCTCGACACCCCGCACCTCAACGAACTGGTGACTTTGCGCCTGACCGGTGAGCCAGTTGCCCAGCGCGACAGGCGCGGACGCCGTTCGGCCGAGGTGCTGGACTATCTACGGGCGCGCCCAGAAGGGGCCGGGTATTCCCAGCTGCTGACCACGTTCGGCGAGCCCGGTATCAAAGCACTCGACCGTCTGGTGTCATCCGGTGATGTGCTTCGTCCGCAGCGCGGGCGATACGTCGCCGCGCTGCCGGCCGAAACCGAGCGTCCGAAAGTGCCTGGCGGCGTGAGTAACCGGACCGTCTGCGCGATGCTGACGATCCTGTCATCGGCGCTTACCACCGCCATGAAACGCGGTCTGGTCGCCCGCAACGTCGCCCAACTTGTCGACCGCCCGGCCATCGAGCACCGCGAGATGTCCACGTGGACGCCGCAGCAGGTCGAACGGTTCCGCGAGCATGTCCGCGGCGACCGGCTGTACGCGTGCTGGCTGCTCACGCTGGCCGGATGGCGACGCTCCGAGGTGCTCGGCCTGGCGTGGTCTGCGGTGGACTTCGACGCGGGAACCGTCCGCGTTGCCCAGGGCCGTGTTGTCGTGCGCGGTGCGGGTACCGCGACGGGTGCACCGAAGTCCGAACGCTCCCGGCGCACGCTGCCGATGCCCGCCGAGGTCATGCTCGCGTTGCGAGCGCTCAGTGCACAACAGAAGCGCGAAAGAGTCGCGTTCGGCGCAGCATGGATAGATACGGGGCTCATCGCGGTCAACGTGGACGGCTCACCGATTCGGCCCGAAACGTATTCCAACACCTTTCGCCGCCACTGCGCGGCAGCAGGTGTTCCGGTGATCCGGTTGCACGACACGCGGCACACCGCCGCCACGCGGATGCTCGACAGCGGCACCACGGTGTCTGCGGCGGCGAAGTGGCTGGGCCATGATCCGGCAATGACACTGCGGGTGTACGGCCACGTGTACGACGACGCGCTGGCGTCGGCGGGTGACGTGCTGCTCGGCGGGGCGTCCCGCGCCAACGGGGAGCGTTGATTCATGTCCTTCCCCGCCGCTACTGGTTCTCATCGGCGGTCGGTTAGATCGCGTCCGCGGAGCACGGACGGTGTGAGTCCGCCCCAGTCGCGATCCTGGACAGTTAGCTCGGCGGGTAGCCCTACGTAGATGCGACGGCGAAGAGGCGCCATTCGCCGGGCACGCCCTTGAGCTGCGTGGGCGCCGCGGTCGTCGAACTCGAGCCCTGACCCGATGACGAGGTCGCGCAGTGTGCTGGACACCAGCACGTCGTTCGGCCCTGCCAGTGCGCTGACGCGGGCGCCGATGTGTACGGCGATTCCGCCGATGTCGTCGCCGCGGACCTCGCATTCGCCGGTGTGCAACCCGGCGCGCACCTCGATGCCGAGCGCCTGCACCGCGTCGCGGATCGCCATGGCGCAGCGGATCGCTCGCTGCGGGCCGTCGAACATCGCGAGGAAGCCGTCGCCTGACGTGTTCACCTCGCGGCCTCGAAACCGAGCGAGTTGCGCTCGTACGACGGCGTCGTGCGCATCGAGCAGCGCATGCCAGTCACGGTCGCCGATCTCCGCGGCTCGGCGCGTCGAGTCCACGATGTCGGTGAACAACACCGTGGCCAGAACCCGATCATCGGCCACGTCAGCCTGCTGGCCAGTGAGGAACTCGGCGATCTCCTGGAAGGAATCCCGCCACGGTTCAACGAAGTGGTACATGTTGCGGCCCGGAAGCTCGACGTACTTCGCACCGGGTATGTTGTCGGCGACATACTTGCCCTCTCGGGCGGGATGAGCGGGTCGTCGGCGTGATGCACGACGAGTGTCGGCACCCGGACTGTGGGAAGGACGGCTCGCACATCCATTTCCGGCACGAGCGGCAATATGAGAGCGACGGTCCGCGGGGCTTGCCGCCAGACGTTCCATTCGTGCCCAGGCGGCCCGGATCTCCTCATTCCATGGCATGTCCGGATTGATGAGATGTTGCAACTCGCCGGTGCCCCACATGGCAGCCGCCGCTCGTCGACTGCCACGTCCACGGATGTGTGCGGTCTGCCTATCCGCGTAGCCCTCAAGCACGACCAACGCGGTGGTACGGGACGGATGCATCGCGGCGAATACCGCCCCGCCGCGACCGCGCCGTCGATCGCCACTAAGATCGCTTCGCGACTGCCGAGATCATCGAGTACCGCTGTAATGCTGTCGGCCCATTGCTCCAGGGTCGGCAGCGCGCCCGGCGTGACGGGATCGGAGGCTCCGGTGCCCGGCTGGTCGAAGAAGATGAGCCGCCCGAGCGATGTCATCGCCTCGATCCACCCTTGCATGGACTGCAGCTCCGGAATAACCTCACAGCAGGTGAACCAGTTCGGGACGAACACGATGTCGCGCGGACCTTCACTGGACGTGCGATAGGCGACGCGCAAGTCCCCGTTCAGCGCGTAGCGCGTCTCCGAGAACATGGCGGCAGTGTAAGCCGAGGAGCCGGGTCGAGTTTCGGTGTCATGCGGCGAGTGGAAACCAGAGTGTTCTTCGCGCAATTGCCGTCGGCAGCGGCACAGGCAGCCGTGCCAGGCGATCGACCAGATGTGCGATTTGGTCGGCACACTCTTGGCACCACGGGGGTTCATCTGCCGAGCCTAGCTGGATCGCGATATGTCGCTGACCTGCATGAACACTGGTGGGCGCGGACGGTATCGAACCGCCGACCGCTGGTGTGTAAAACCAGAGCTCTACCACTGAGCTACGCGCCCCTTGCCGGGCAGGCTACAGGTCGATGACGTGGGTGTGGAAATCCTTCAGCCCGATTGCACGGCGTCGAGCGCATCCGCCCACACCGCCTGATCGCGCGGCTCCCCCGGCGGTTTCATCTCGGCGAACCTGATGATGCCCGACCTGTCCACGACGAACGTGCCGCGGTTGGCGAAGCCCGTGTCGTGGTTGAACACGCCGTAGGACTGGGCAACCACGCCATGGGGCCAGAAGTCGGACAGCACCGGGAAGGTGAAGCCACTCTGCGTCGCCCAGACCTTGTGGGTGGCGGCGGGCCGACCGAAATCGCCAGCGTCTCGTTGTCGTCGTTCTCGTAAGTCGGTCAGGCGGTCGCGGATCTCGTCCAGCTCGCCCTGGCAGATGCCGGTGAACGCGAGCGGGAAGAAAACCAGCAGCACCGTCTTGACGTGCCGGAAGTTGCTCAGGGTGACGGGCTGACCGTTCTGGTCCTTGAGCGTGAAGTCCGGTGCCTCCTCGCCTTCCCAGACCACTAGCTGCGCATTCTGCTCTTCGCGCAAGTGCTCATCGCCGGCCCGCGGCTTTGGATTTCGGCTGCACCAGCCGACTGGCACTCCAGTCACCCAGGTTGGCCGACGACGTCTGCATCAGGCCTGCCGTGGGCGCCGATTCGGCGATTTCGGCAGGCAGCACGTGTCCCGGCTGGCCCGTCTTTGGGGTGACCACCCAGATCACGCCGTCGTCAGCCAGCGGGGTGATGGCATCCATCAACCGGTCGACGAGATCGCCGTCGCCGTCGCGCCACCACAACAACACGACGTCGATGACCTCGTCGGCGTCTTCGTCGAGCAGCTCACCGCCGCACGCCTCTTCGATGTCGGCCCGGATGTCGTCGTCGCTGTCCTCATCCCAGCCCAACTCCTGCACAACCTGATCTTTTTGGATGCCCAGTCTGCGGGCGTAGTTCGGGGCGTCATCCGCCGCGACCACGGTCAGTCCTCCTTCAGCCAGCTCGGGCGCACCATGCGCCCGGCGATATCTGGGCCCTATCGTCGCACGCCGAGGCTCATGACCGACGCCTGGCGGTCAGGTTCATCGATATGCCGCGTCGCATAGGTTCAGCGCGGTGGTCTTGGCGTCGTTCAACTTGGAGATCGCCGCGTTGAATTCGTCGGGCCCATAGTTGCCTTTGATCGCCGTCGCGAGCCCCCTTGCCGCGTCGACCCAGGCGTTGAGCGCATCGCGCAGGTTGGGCGCCAGCGTGTCGGAAACACTGCCAGCGACCACATCGGCACTGTGGTTGAGCGCGTCGATGGCGGGAGCAGCCTTGGCCGTCGCATCAGCGGCGGACTTGTTGAACGCCTCGACGTAGTTGTTCACGGCGGTGATGGCGTCGACGCTGGACGAACTCAGCGCCTCGCACGACGAGTGGACCGCCTGAATGGTGAGCGACGACCGCCGTTCGGACTCGCGGGAGCTCGAGCTCTCGGCCGACTCCACGGCCGACGCTGACACCGAGGCCCGGTACACCGGAGCATCGGCGCGGTCTATCTCCGCGCTGCCCTCGGTGATGGTCGTGCAACCGACGATGACCATCGCCCCGGCAGCGAGGCCGCCCAGACCCAAGGCGACGATCCGCAGCCGGTTGCGGCCCAGCCCACCCGTCAGCACGGTCTGCAGACGTTACCGGGTTGGACCGGGGATCGCGGGTTCATTCAGTCGCGACCCCCAGCGGTGCGAGTGGGGCACGATAGGGGGACGATATAGGCGCTTCGCCGATCGTGAAGCGACCTGCCCCGCCTAATAAGGAGCGGAAGTTGACCACCGAGTTCGTGCGCCAAGACCTGGCCCAAAACTCCAGCACCGCAGCCGAACCCGACCGGGTTCGGGTGATTCGTGAAGGCGTCGCGTCGTATCTGCCCGATATCGATTCCGAAGAGACCGCCGAATGGCTCGAGTCGTTTGACGAGTTGCTGGAGCGGTCGGGGCCCGCGAGGGCGCGCTACCTGATGTTGCGGTTGCTGGAACGCTCCGGCGAACAGCGGGTGGCCATCCCCGCGCTGACTTCGACCGACTATGTGAACACCATCCCGACCGAACTCGAGCCGTGGTTTCCCGGCGACGAAGATGTCGAGCGGCGCTACCGGGCGTGGATCCGATGGAACGCCGCGATCATGGTGCACCGCGCTCAGCGCCCGGGAGTCGGTGTGGGAGGCCATATTTCGACCTACGCGTCATCAGCGGCGTTGTACGAGGTCGGTTTCAACCATTTTTTCCGCGGTAAGTCACATCCGGGCGGCGGCGACCAGATATTCATTCAGGGCCACGCCTCGCCGGGCATCTACGCACGCGCATTCTTAGAAGGACGACTCAGCGCAGAGCAACTTGATGGCTTTCGCCAGGAACACAGCCACCCCGGCGGCGGCCTCCCGTCCTACCCGCACCCGCGGTTGATGCCTGACTTCTGGGAGTTCCCAACGGTGTCGATGGGCCTTGGCCCGATGAACGCGATCTATCAGGCCCGATTCAACCACTACCTGCACGACCGCGGCATCAAGGACACCTCCGATCAGCACGTGTGGGCATTCCTCGGCGACGGCGAGATGGACGAGCCGGAAAGCCGCGGCCTGATTCAGGTGGGCGCCAACGAGGGGCTGGACAACCTGACGTTTGTGATCAACTGCAACCTCCAGCGTCTCGATGGCCCCGTCCGCGGCAACGGGAAGATCATCCAGGAGTTGGAGTCGTTCTTCCGCGGCGCCGGCTGGAACGTCATCAAGGTGGTGTGGGGCCGCGAATGGGACGTGCTGCTTCATGCCGACCGCGACGGCGCACTGGTCAACCTGATGAACTCCACGCCTGACGGCGACTATCAGACCTATAAGGCCAACGACGGCGGCTACGTACGCGACCACTTCTTCGGCCGCGACCCACGCACCAAGCAGTTGGTCGAGAAGATGACCGACCAGGAGATCTGGAACCTCAAGCGAGGAGGGCACGACTACCGCAAGGTGTACGCCGCCTACCGCGCGGCGACGGAGCACAAAGGTCAGCCGACGGTGATCCTGGCCAAGACCATCAAGGGCTACACCTTGGGCAAGCACTTCGAGGGTCGCAACGCCACCCACCAGATGAAAAAGCTTGCGCTGCAGGACCTCAAGGACTTCCGCGACAGTCAGCGCATCCCGATCAGCGACGCGCAGCTCGAAGAGAACCCCTATCTGCCGCCGTACTACCACCCCGGCCCGGAGGCGGCTGAGATCCGCTACCTGCTCGACCGGCGGCGGGGCCTCGGCGGATTCCTGCCCGAGCGGCGCACCAAGTCCAAGGCACTGACCCTGCCCGGGCGCGACACCTACAAGGCGCTCAAGAAGGGCTCGGGCACCCAGGAGGTCGCCACCACCATGGCGACGGTGCGAACGTTCAAGGAACTGTTGCGCGACACCGGCAAAGACGGGATCGGGCACCGCATAGTTCCCATCATCCCCGATGAGGCACGCACGTTCGGGATGGACTCGTGGTTCCCGAGCCTGAAGATCTACAACCGCAACGGTCAGCTCTACACAGCCGTCGACGCAGAATTGATGTTGGCGTACAAAGAAAGTGAAATCGGCCAGATTCTGCACGAGGGCATCAACGAGGCAGGATCGACGGCATCGTTCACCGCCGTCGGCACGTCCTACGCCACCCACAACGAGCCGATGATCCCCGTCTACATCTTCTATTCGATGTTCGGGTTCCAGCGCACCGGCGACGGGCTCTGGGCCGCAGCCGACCAGATGGCCCGCGGCTTCGTGCTCGGCGCCACCGCAGGGCGGACCACGCTGACCGGTGAAGGGCTGCAGCACGCCGACGGGCACTCACTGCTGCTGGCCGCTACCAACCCGGCCGTGGTGTCCTACGACCCGGCCTTCGCCTATGAGATCGCCTACATCGTGGAAAGCGGTCTGCACCGGATGTACGGCGAGAATCCGGAGAACGTCTACTTCTACATAACGATCTACAACGAGCCGTACGTCCAGCCCGCCGAACCCGAGGGCATCGACGTCGAAGCGCTGCTACGGGGCATCTACCGCTACCGGCCTGCGCCGCAGAAGCGCACCCACGCCGCACAGATCCTCGCGTCGGGGGTCGCCATGCCGGAGGCGTTGCGTGCCGCCGACCTGCTCGCCGAGGAATGGGACGTCGCCGCGGATGTCTGGTCGGTGACGAGCTGGGGCGAGCTCAACCGCGACGGTGTGGAGATAGAGAAGGAACGGCTGCGGTATCCCGAACGCCCCGCGCGCACGCCGTTTGTCACCGAGGCGCTTGCCGATGCCACCGGTCCGGTAGTCGCGGTGTCCGACTGGATGCGCGGCGTGTCAGAACAGATCAGGCAGTGGGTGCCAGGCACCTACATCACGCTGGGCACCGACGGCTTCGGGTTCTCCGACACCCGAACTGCCGCCCGGCGGTACTTCAACACCGACGCCGAGTCGGTAACCGTCGCCGTCCTCGAGGGCCTGGCCCGCGACGGCAACATCGATCAGTCGGTCGCGGTCGAGGCCGCCCGCAAGTACCAAATCGACGACGTGATGGCCGCGCCCGAGCAGACGTCGGACCCCGGCGTCGCCTGATCGCTGCGGCTTCGTTGGAGGAAACTGACAGCGCGACGGCGTAGCTTTTAGGGATGCCCGACAATCGGTACGTCCCGCCGAAGACGACGCTCGAGGTACTGGAGACCGTCCCCGACACGGTGTTGCGGCGGTTGAAGCAGTACTCCGGGCGGCTGGCCACCCAGGCCGTGCACGCCATGGAGGAGCGGCTGCCGTTCTTCGCCGAACTCGAGGCGTCACAGCGGGCCAGCGTTCAACTGGTCGTGCAGACCGCGGTGGTCAACTTCGTCGAGTGGATGCGCGACCCGCAGAGCGACGTCAGCTACACCGCGCAGGCCTTCGAGGTGGTCCCACAGGACCTCAGGCGGCGCATCGCGCTGAGGCAGTCGGTCGAGATGGTGCGGACCACCATGGAGTACTTCGAGGAAGTCGTGCCGCAGCTGGCCCGCTCCGAAGAGCAGCTCACGGCGATGACCGCCGGAATCCTGCGCTACAGCCGCGATTTGGCGTTCGCCGCGGCCACCGCCTACGCCGACCAGGCCGAGGCGCGCGGCGCATGGGACACCCGGATGGAGGCCAACCTCGTCGACGCCGTCGTCCGGGGTGACACGGGACCCGACTTGCAATCGCAGGCCGCCGCGCTGAACTGGGAAGCCACCTCCCCGGCCACCGTGGTAGTGGGCCTGCCGCAGCCGGATCGCATCGACCTGGCCAGCGAGGATGTCCATGACGTCGTCAGCCGCAACGGCCGCGCGGCGTTGTCCGATGTGCACGGCACCTGGCTCGTGGCCATCGTGTCGGGTGTGCTCTCGCCGACGGACCGTTTCCTCAGTGAGCTGCTCGCGGTGTTCGCGGACGGACCCGTGGTGGTCGGCCCGATGGCCCCGACATTGAGCGCCGCACACCGCAGCGCCACGGAGGCGATCGCCGGGATGAACGCTGTCGCCGGCTGGACCGGGGCGCCGCGGCCGGTGTCATCCCGCGAATTGCTGCCCGAGCGTGCGCTACTCGGAGACGCGACGGCGATCGCGGCGCTGGAGACGGAGGTGATGCGGCCGCTGGCCGACGCGGGCCCGGCGTTGGGTGAGACGCTGGACGCGTACTTGGACTCTGGCGGCGCGATCGAGGCGTGTGCTCGCAAATTGTTCGTTCATCCAAATACCGTCCGCTACCGGCTCAAACGGATCACCGATTTCACCGGCCGCGATCCCACGCTTCCGCGCGACGCGTACGTGCTGCGGGTGGCCGCAACGTTGGGCAGGCTCGGCCGTCAATCACAGCATTCCAGCTCGTCAAATAGCTCCGCCGACCCAGTGACGGGGGTCACTTCGAGAGAGCAGGGCACCCATCGCGCCGGGTAATAGGTTGCGGCAAGGTCTCGGTGGAGTCCCATCACATGCTATTTTGTGGAGTACCTACAAAAACATAAGAATATGTTCATAGTCTCTTACACCGCTTAAACCCGGTTTCACAGTGTTCTCTTAAAGACGTGCTTGCATTCCTCGCGCCCGGACAGGGCTCCCAGACTCCCGGCATGCTCGCCCCGTGGCTCGAGCTGGCCGGCGCTGCAGACCGCATCGACGCGTGGTCGACCATCAGCGGGCTGGACCTGGCACGGCTGGGCACCACCGCGACCGCCGAGGAAATCACCGACACCGCAGTGACCCAGCCGTTGGTCGTGGCCGCGACGCTACTGGCCCAGGAAGAGCTGGCGAGGCGCGGGCTGTTGTCCGGTACGGACGTCACCGTGGCAGGCCACTCCGTCGGTGAGATCGCCGCGTATGCGATCGCAGGCGTCATCTCCGCCGACGACGCCGTCAAGCTAGCCGCTACCCGCGGCTCGGAGATGGCCAAGGCCTGCGCACTCGAGCCGACCGGCATGTCCGCGGTGCTCGGTGGTGAGGAGGCCGAGGTGCTCGCCCGCCTCGACGCGCTCGACCTGGTTCCCGCGAACCGCAACGCGGCAGGCCAGATCGTGGCCGCAGGCGCACTGTCGGCTCTCGAGAAGCTGGCCGAGGATCCGCCCGCCAAGGCCAGGGTGCGCCAGCTGGCCACCGCAGGCGCCTTCCACACCCACTTCATGGCGTCGGCCACCGATGCATATGCCGCCGCCGCCGAGGGCGTTGCGACGTCCGAGCCGACGGCGACGCTGCTGTCGAACGCCGACGGGCAGCCCGTCACCTCGGCCGCGGACGCCATGAGCAAGCTCGTTTCGCAGCTGACCCGCCCGGTCCGGTGGGATCTCTGCACCGAGACCCTGCGTCAGCAGAACGTGACCGCGATCGTCGAGTTTCCGCCCGCCGGAACCCTTGCCGGGATCGCCAAGCGCGAACTTCGGGGGGTGCCGACGCACGCCGTCAAGTCCCCCGCTGATCTGGACGGGCTCGCCGAGCTCTGACCAGTAACAACCACACACCAACGTCAGTTGGCAGTAACAACAAATTAGAAGGAGCCACTGTGGCAACCACCCAGGACGAAATCATCGCCGGCATCGCCGAGATCATCGAAGAGGTCACCGGTATCGAGCCGTCTGAGGTCACCCCGGAGAAATCGTTCGTCGACGACCTGGACATCGACTCGCTGTCGATGGTCGAGATCGCCGTGCAGACCGAGGACAAGTACGGCGTGAAGATCCCCGACGAGGACCTCGCCGGGCTGCGCACCGTCGGTGACGTCGTCGCCTACATCCAGAAGCTTGAGGAAGAGAACCCCGAGGCCGCCGCGGCCATCCGGGCACAGATGGGGTCGGGAGACAAGTGACCAGACCTTCCACTGCTAACGGCGGCTTCCCCAGTGTGGTGGTGACCGCCGTTACGGCGACGACTTCCATCGCACCGGACATCGAGAGCACGTGGAAGGGCTTGCTGGCCGGGGAAAGCGGCATCCACGTCCTCGAGGACGAGTTCGTCACCAAGTGGGACCTGCAGGTCAGGATCGGGGGGCACCTCAAGGAGCCCCTCGACCCACTGATGACACGGCTGGAACTGCGGCGCATGTCGTATGTCCAGCGGATGGCCAAGTACCTGGGCAACCAGTTGTGGGAAGTCGCGGGTACGCCCGAGGTCGATCCCGATCGTTTCTCGGTCGTCATCGGCACCGGACTCGGTGGCGGCGAGAAGATCGTCGAGATGTATGACGCTATGAACGAGGGCGGCCCCCGCAAGGTGTCTCCGCTCGCCGTGCAGATGGTCATGCCCAATGGCGCCGCAGCGGTCGTCGGCCTCGAGCTCGGGGCACGCGCCGGGGTCATCACCCCGGTGTCGGCCTGCTCATCGGGTTCCGAGGGCATCGCCCACGCGTGGCGTCAGCTCGTCATGGGTGACGCCGACATCGCCGTGTGCGGTGGCGTCGAGGGCGGAATCGAAGCGTTGCCGATCGCGGCGTTCTCGATGATGCGCGCCATGTCGACCCGCAACGACAACCCAGAAGGCGCGTCACGACCGTTCGACAAGGATCGGGACGGCTTTGTCTTCGGCGAGGCCGGGGCGCTCATGGTCATCGAAACCGAGGAGCATGCCAAGGCCCGCGGTGCCAAGCCGCTGGCCAGGCTGATGGGCGCGGGCATCACGTCGGACGCCTATCACATGGTCGCTCCCGCACCGGACGGCTTGCGGGCCGGCCATGCCATGAAGCGGGCGATGGAGTCGGCAGGATTGGAGCCCAAGGACATTGACCACGTCAATGCCCACGCCACCGCCACCCCGATCGGCGATACCGCCGAGGCCAATGCGATTCGGGTTGCCGGCGTGGAGCACGCGCCGGTGTATGCGCCGAAGTCGGCGCTGGGCCACTCGATCGGTGCGGTCGGTGCGCTGGAATCCATCCTGACGGTGCTGGCGCTGCGCGACGGCGTCATCCCGCCGACACTGAACTATGAGACACCCGATCCCGAGATCGATCTCGATGTCGTTGCAGGCGAGCCTCGATACGGCGAATACAGGTACGCCATCAACAACTCGTTCGGCTTCGGTGGTCACAATGTCGCCCTGGCATTCGGGCGCTACTGAGCTACGAGAGGAAATTTCGGGGCAGTAATGGCAGGGCTGGCTACGGGGAACGGTTTCCCCAATGTTGTCGTCACCGGTATCGCGATGACGACGTCAGTGGCGACCGACGCGGACGGCACGTGGAAGGCACTGCTGGACGGACGGAGCGGAATCCGCAAGCTGGAGGATCCGTTCGTCGAGCAGTACGACCTGCCGGTCCGCATCGGCGGCCACCTGCTTGAGGACTTCGATAGCGAGCTGACGCGGGTCGAACTGCGCCGGCTGTCGTACTTGCAGAAAATGTCGACGGTGCTGAGCAGGCGGGCGTGGGAGCACGCAGGCTCACCCGAGGTCGACACCAGGCGATTGATGGTGTCGATCGGCACCGGTATGGGTTCCGCGGAGGAACTCGTCTTCGCTTACGACGACATGCGCGCCAAAGGCATGCGGGCCGTGTCTCCGCTGGCCGTGCAGAAGTACATGCCGAACTCGCCCGCCGCGGCGGTGGGACTGGAGCGCCAGGCCAAAGCCGGTGTCATCACACCGGTTTCGGCATGCGCTTCGGGTAGCTGAGGGCATTGCGCACGCATGGCGCAACATCGTGCTCGGCGAGGCCGACATCGCGATCTGCGGTGGGGTGGAGTCCAAGATCGAGGCGGTGCCCATCGCCGGATTCGCGCAGATGCGAATCGTGTTGTCCACCACCAACGATGATCCCGCCGGCGCGTGCCGCCCATTCGACAAGGACCGCAACGGATTCGTGTTCGGCGAGGGTGGCGCCCTCATGGTGATCGAGACCGAGGCGCACGCCAAGGCCCGCGGCGCTGAGATCCTCGCCAGGATCATGGGCGCCAGCGTCACTTCCGACGGCTACCACATGGTGGCCCCGGACCCGAACGGTGAGCAGGCCGGGCATGCGATGTCAAGGGCGATTCAGCTGGCGGGCCTGTCCCCCAACGACATCGACCACGTCAACGCGCACGCGACCGGTACGTCGGTTGGCGACGTGGCCGAGGGCATCGCGATCAACAACGCGCTCGGCTCACACCGGCCTGCGGTGTACGCACCCAAGTCGGCGCTCGGCCACTCAGTCGGCGCGGTCGGCGCGGTGGAGTCCATCTTGACCGTGTTGGCGTTGAAGAACGGGGTCATCCCACCGACGCTCAACCTGAAGAATCTCGACCCGGAGATCGACCTGGACGTTGTCCACGGCAGTCCTCGGCCCGGCAATTATCAATACGCGATCAACAACTCGTTTGGATTCGGTGGGCACAACGTTGCGCTCGCCTTCGGAAAGTACTAACGCATAACGCTTTTCGAACGGCGTAAGCCGACATCCGACCGGCTACAGGAGGGTATATGACCATCATGGCTCCCGAGGCCGTCGGCGAATCGCTTGACCCACGCGATCCGCTGCTTCGCCTGAGCACATTCTTCGACGACGGCAGCGTCGAGCTGCTGCACGAGCGTGACCGCTCGGGCGTGCTGGCCGCGGCCGGCATGGTCAACGGCGTGCGCACCATTGCGTTCTGCACCGACGGCACCGTCATGGGCGGCGCCATGGGTGTGGAGGGCTGCGCGCACATCGTGAACGCCTACGACACCGCGATCGAAGAGCAGAGCCCGATCGTGGGCATCTGGCACTCCGGCGGTGCGCGGCTGGCCGAGGGCGTCAAGGCGCTGCACGCGGTCGGGCTGGTGTTCGAGGCCATGATCCGGGCGTCGGGCTACGTCCCGCAGATCTCGGTGGTTGTCGGCTTCGCGGCAGGTGGCGCCGCATACGGGCCCGCGCTGACCGACGTCGTCGTGATGGCGCCCGAGGGGCGCGTGTTCGTCACCGGGCCCGACATCGTGCGCAGCGTCACCGGCGAGGACGTCGACATGGCGTCGCTCGGCGGTCCAGACACCCACCACAAGAAGTCCGGTGTCTGCCACATCGTCGCCCACGACGAGCTCGACGCCTACGAGCGCGGCCGCAGACTGGTCGGATTGTTCAGCCAGCAAGGTCATTTCGATCGCAGCAAGGCCGAGGCGGGTGACACCGACC
>CAWIEE010000008.1:0-58101 GCA_963835075.1 uncultured Actinomycetota bacterium
GCACTCGTCCGCAGGTGAGCAGCAAGAACCCGTGAAGACACAGCGACCTCACAGGGGTCTACTCTCAGGGTTTAGCGAAACCCGCTGCGTTAAGGACTTTTTGGCCCGACTCTCCAGTGACAAGGTCGACGAACTTGCGCGCCAACTCCGGATTCTTGGATCCCTTCAGCACAGCAATCGGGTAGGTGTTGACAGCGCCCGCCGCTTCGGGGAACGCGACGGCGGCAACCTTGTCGCCCGCACCGATCGCATCGGTGACGTAGACGATTCCGGCGTCGGCCTGGCCGGTGGTCACCTTGCTGAGGACGTCAGTGACAGAGGACTCCTCGCTGACCGGATTGAGCGTCACACCGGTGGCCTGCTCGACTTTCTGGGTAGCCGACCCGCACGGCACCTGCGGCGCGCAGACGACCACGTTGAGGCCTTGCTGTGTCAGGTCTTTGAAAGAGGCGATCTTCTTCGGGTTGCCCGGCGCTGTTGCGATGGTGAGCGTGTTGGACGCGAACTTCACCGGATCGCCTGCCAGCAGTCCGGCCTGCGCGGCCTTGTCCATGTTCTTGGTGTCAGCCGATGCGAACACGTCGGCCGGGGCGCCCTGAGTCAACTGGGTGACCAGATCCGATGAACCCGCGAACGAGAAATCCACTGAGGCACCCGGGTTATCGGTCGTGAACTGCTCACCGATGTCGGTGAAGGTCTTCTTCAGCGAGGCGGCCGCGAACACGATGATCTTCGCGCCGGCCGATGCCGTGGTCGACGAACTGGCGGGTGTCTGGTTCGACGAGCCACAGCCACTGATCAGCGTCAGCAACAGCGCGCAGACCGCGGCCAACAGACGGGACTGTTTCACGATTGACCTCCAGTGGTCTCGACGATCACGGTTGTTGCCTTGACGACGGCGACGGCGACGCTTCCCGGTTCGAGGTTCAGCTCGCGGACCGCGTCCGCGCTCATCAACGAGACGACGGTGAAAGGGCCGCACTGCATTTCGACCTGCGCCATCACCTTGTCGGTCACCACCTTGGTGACCAGACCGGCGAAGCGGTTGCGAGCAGAGCTGGCGACAGTCAGCGGATCTTTGGGCGCCGCAGCGGCGTTCGCGCGCGCGAACTCGGCAAGCACGTCGCCGGCGATGACCTTCCGCCCGGCTTTGTCTTGGCTTGCGGGCAGACTTCCGTCCTCGATCCAGCGCCGCACGCTATCGTCGCTGACGCCAAGAAGGTCCGCGGCCTCGCGGACTCGGATCGATGCCACCGCGGCATCGTATCCGCATATGCGGATCGATTACACACTTTCATCCGCAATTGCGGCTCCCCTACGTCGTGGCGAGTTGCTTCTCGGCGTAGAGGCGTGCCCACTCCTTGCGCGGCCTGATCGACACGTCGACGTCGGCCCCCTTGGCCCGCAGCGCGCCGACGCTCGCCTGCTCACGCGGTGTCCGCGCGAACGGATCCCAGCTGAAGAACCGGCAGGAGTTCTCCCACGTGATCTTGTTGACGTCGCTGTCGTCGGCGCCGGCGGCGTTCAACTCGGCCAGCACCTGCTCGGGTGCGTCGGGCCAGAAGCAATCGGAGTGCGGGTAGTCGCACTCCCACGCGATGATGTCGATACCGATCTCGTGGCGCAGCCGCAGCGATGTCTTGTCGGTGACGTAGCAGGCCAACGAATGCTCACGGAACACGTCGCTTGGCAGCTTGTCGCCGAAGTCGCGTCGCAGCCACTTCTGGTTGGTGTAGTGCCGGTCGCTGCGATCCAGATAGAACGGGATCCAGCCGATGCCGCCCTCGGAAAACGCGAACTTCAGATCGGGATAGTTGCGCATCGCGGGGCCCCACAACAGATCCTGCGCGCACATCGCCGAAACCTGCGTGGCGAGGATGATCAGGTTGTCGATCGGCGCGTTGGGCGCCATGCTGATCGCCCCGAAGCCGGTGCCGATGTGCAGGCACATCACCACGTTCTCCTCCGACAGGGTCCGAAACACCGGGCCCCAGTATTCGTCGTCGTGATAGCTCGGAAGACCTTCCAGGTGAGGCAGTTCCGGCATGGTGACCGCACGGCAGCCCTTGGCGGCGACTCGGCGAATCTCGTCGCACATCGCCTCGGGGTTCCATGTCGGAAGCACGGCGATGGGGATGAAGCGATCGGGGTATGAGCCCGCCCATTCGTCGATGTGCCAGTCGTTGTAGGCCGACACCATCGCCAGCGTCACGTCCTCGCGGTGCTGATTCAGGTGGCGCGCCGAGAAACCGGTAAAGGTCGGAAAGCACATCGACGCGAGGATCCCGTTGCGGTTCATATCGCGGACTCGCTCGTGGACGTCGTACACACCCGGCCGCATCTCGGCGAAGCCGGCGGGGTCGCGGCCCCACTCCTCGGCGGGCCAGGACACCACGGCGTTGAGCCCGCTGACGCCCTGTGGCTTGCCCTGATAGATCCATTGGTCGACGCCCTTGTCGTCAGTGACCACCACCGGCGCCTCGTCCCGGTACTTGGCAGGCACGTGACGGAGAAACATGTCGGGCGGCTCGACGACATGGTCGTCGATGCTCACCAGGATCAGGTCGTCGGTCTTCATAGGTAAGTAGTACCGTCTAGCCGTGTGACCGTCTCTGCGCTTTCGGACAGAGTTTTAGCTGAATCGGCCAATCCCCGCCCGGTCATCGAGTTGCGACGCGGCGGGCGCGCGCTTGGCGGCAGTTATCTCTACGAGGGCGACGCCTTGATCACTGGCTGGCATTCGCACGAGGTTCATCAGATCGAGTACGCGATCGGTGGCGTGGTCGAGGTGGAGACGGCGTCTGCGCACTATCTGTTACCGCCGCAGCAGGCCGCGTGGATCCCCGCCGGCCTGGAACATCAGGCGACGATGAACCCGGACGTCCGGACCGTGGCGGTGATGTTCGATTCCGAGTTGCTTGCCGATGGTGGTGACAGGGCCCGCATCCTCGCGGTGTCGCCGTTGATCCGGGAGATGATGATCTACGCGTTGCGATGGCCGATCGACCGGCCGCTCGGCGACGCCGTTTCCGACGCGTTCTTCCGCACTCTCGCCAATCTGGTGTCCGAGGCGCTGGAACACGAAGCGCCACTGAGCCTGCCAACGGCTGACAACCCGATCGTAGCGGCGGCGATGGCTTACACGAAGGAGCACCTCGAGTCGGTGACGGCGTCTGACGTCGGCCGCGCAGTCGCGGTGTCGGAACGAACATTGCGACGGTTATTCCAGGACACACTCGGGATACCTTGGCGGACATATCTTTTGCACGCGCGGATGCTGCGGGCAATGGCGCTGCTAGCTGCGCCGGGGCAGTCGGTGCAGGAAACATCGACGGCGGTTGGCTTCGACAGCCTCAGCGCGTTTACGCGTGCATTCGCGCAATTCTGCGGAGAGACGCCGTCGACGTATCGCAAAAGGATTGGAGGCGGGAAGGTGTGACGATCAATCGGATGTATGTCCAAACAGTCCGTCATGCAACAGCATATTCACTGATTCTTGCCATCGTTCAAGCTGCGCAGGCGAACTGAACCGCTCAGGGAGGTGGCGCTCGATATGGCCGCGCAAGATGATGGTGCCCAGCGGAAGAACGAGCGCGTTGAGCGCGGCCCACGTGATATCGGTGTCCGGGCGCGTCTCGGCGCGCTCATCGCGTTGCTTCCACCGGGCGATGCCAAGGCCGCAGGGGTGGCGAAGATTGTGGTTCCAAGTGGGCTGCCGTCGATGAGCGCGTGGCCCAGATAGTCCACGATGTCGGGTTGCTCGGCGACGATGCGGGTGACCCGGTTGCCCATTTCGGCTATCGAGGCCGCAGGCGGCCCAGAAACTGGCGGTGCGATCGCCGCGATCACCAGTGCAGGACGTGGTCATCGACCGCTTTGATGAGGCCGGCCTTGTTGGCGAAATGGTGCTGCGCGATCCGGATCGGTGGACGACGATCGCCGACGAAGGCGCCAAGGAGTTGTACCGCGCCTGTCCCCGCCGGTGGCGGTGCGCGCAGGAAGCGTGTGAGACCGCAGGCGCGGAGGGGTTATGGGTAGCCATTTTGATACCTCAAGCCGGTCGTGGGCGCCGCTTCGCACTGAAGCAATTGCGGTCGGTGGCGGAGCTCAACGGATTTCCCGTCCGAAAAGCGTAAGGCGTCAACAGTTTTGGACTAGACGGGGCCTGAGGCGTTCCGGAGGGATCCCCGCGTCCGCCGCGAGGTCGTCGACCAGCACGTCGGCGTAGTCGACCAAACCTGCGACGTCGATGGCGTACGGTGCCCGCTTGGGAGTCTGGGCAAGGCCTGTCGACGCGCGGCGAAGCACTGTGATCGCACCCTTGAGGTTGCCGCGCTGGATATGGGTGATGCCAACCGCAAGTTGGGCGAGGGCTTGCCACAGCGTCTTCTCGTCGTCAGGGCCGTTTTTCCACGCGGCTTCGAGCACTTCGTGGGCGTTGAACGCCAATCCCCGATCAAGCAGATCCTGCGCCTTGGTCAGGGTTTCGGCGGCCGGCAGCACTAGATCATCCGGGATGCGTTCGACGCCTTCGCTGCCCTGCGGAAGTGGTCGGCCGAGAGCGTCGCGTGGACGAGTATTTCGGGGCCTGCCGGATTCGTCGCGATCACGTTCGGCCATGTGCCCATCATGGCTGACGCACCGGAGCCCTGGCCGAGCGTGCTAAACAGGCTGCCATGAGCGCACTCGCCGATCAGACCCGTTGGATGGACGCGACCGATCAGGCGGCACTCGTCGCGTCGGGCGATGTGTCGCCGAGCGAGCTGCTCGAGGCTGCGATCGAGCGCGTCGAACGCATCGATCCGGCCCTCAACGCGGTGGTGATCCGGTGGTTCGAACACGCTCGCGAGACCGCCGCGAGCGCGGATCTTCCCGACGGCCCGTTCCGCGGCGTGCCGTTCCTCATCAAGGACCTCTTCGCCACGTATGCGGGGCAGCGGATCAGCAACGGCAACGTCGCGTTCAAGGAAGCGAACTTCGTTGCCGAAGCCGATACGACGCTCGTCAGCCGCTACCGTGCGGCCGGCCTCGTGATCGCTGGCCGCACGAACAGCCCCGAGCTCGGCAGCGTACCGACCACCGAGCCCGTCGCGTGGGGCGCGACCCACAACCCGTGGGACACCTCGCGCACGCCGGGTGGATCAAGCGGGGGTTCCGCCGCCGCAGTCGCGTCCGGGATGGTGCCGTTCGCCCACGCCAGCGACGGCGGCGGGTCGATCCGCATCCCGGCGGCGTGCTGCGGCCTCGTCGGGCTCAAGCCCAGCCAGGGTCGCATCACGCTCGGCCCAGTGCGCGACGAGAGCGGACTGGGAGTTGAGCATTGCGTCAGCCGCACCGTTCGTGACACGGCCGCATTGCTCGACGCGACGCGCGGCCCCGGCATCGGCGACACCGTGATCGCGCCAGCGCCGTCACGTCCCTACGTCGACGAGGTCGGTGCCGACCCGGGTCGGCTGCGCATAGGCATCCTCGATCACCACCCGCAGGGCGGTGAGGTCGACGAGGAAGTCACCGATGCGGCGCAGGCCGTCGGGGAGCTGCTCGAATCGTTGGGTCACCACGTCGAGCCGGCATGGCCGAAGGCGTTGGAGGATCCAGACGTTCGGCTCCAAGTTCGGCGCGCTGTGGAGCGCCAACATGGGGCTTTCGCAGCGCCGCTTCGAGGAACAGCTCGGCAGGCCGCTGGAGGAGCGCGAGTTCGAGCCGATGAACTGGATCCAGGCCGACTTCGCCAATCACTTCACTGCCGTCGACTACGGGCTCGCGTTGGCGGCCGTCGCGCAGTACCGCCGGGCGGTGCAGTCGTGGTGGCACGACGGGTGGGACCTGCTGCTCACGCCGACGCTCGGCGAGCTGCCGCTCAAGCTCGGCACGATCGTCAACGACCCCGACAACCCGATGTCGCCCATGCGGCGCGCAGGCGACTTCGTGCCCTTCACTCCCCCGTTTAACACCAGCGGCCAACCGGCGATCAGCCTGCCGCTGGAGTGGACGGCCGAGGGCTTGCCGGTCGGCGTGCAGCTCGTCGCCGCCTACGGTCGCGAAGACGTGCTGATTCGTGTTGCAAGTCAATTGGAGCAGGCGAAGCCCTGGGCTCACCGAACGCCGGATATCTGATCGGTGCGGGGAGGAATACCACTGTTCGAGGCCGTCATCATTTGTTGGCGACTTCTAGACGAACACATCCTTGGAAAACGGCGTGGATGCCGGTGAGCAAGCCCTCCATTGATTTAGTGCGGGCGGTGGGATTCGAACCCACATGTTCTTTCGAACACGGGCACCTAAAGCCCGCGCGTAAACCAGTTTCGCCACGCCCGCAGCCTGGCTATCGTACCCGCTCACGCATCCAGCTTGTCGGTGGTGCTTCCTACGTTGGAAGCGGCGAGCGGAGGGCGCAACGATGCGGTCTGCAGACGAATTCGACCAGGTACGGCAGCTCATCGCCACCGGGATGAACGACTGTGCTATCGCGCGATTGACGGTATACCGCGGCCGAAGGTGCGCGATTGGCGCTGCAGACGTCGGCTCGACTGCGGCCGCCCGCCGCAGTGTCGGCGTGCGGCATCGACCATGACTTCGCTGCGCTCCCCGCTGCGCCTTACGTCTATATTCTCGGGCTCTATCTGGGCGACGGGTGTATCTCACGCGACCGCCGAGTCTGGAAACTAAGAATCGTGCTCGACAAGAAGTACCCGGCGATCGTTGACCGCTGTCGCAAGGCAATCGACATGCTGATGCCGGGACAGCACGCGGGAATCGTAAAGAAGGAGGGCTGCGTCGAAGTCTCCCTGTACTCGAAACATTGGCCGTGCTTGTTTCCTCAGCATGGTCCCGGCAAGAAGCATCTACGGTCGATCCAACTCGAGCTATGGCAGCGAGCGCTCGTAGACCAGGCCACGGAGGAGTTCGTTCTTGGCCTGATCCACAGTGATGGCTGCCGTGTTGTCGCCAATGACCGCGGGGTAATGAGTATCCGCTATCACTTCTCCAACCGATCCGAAGACATCCACGGACTGTTCACCGCAGCGCTTGACGCCCTCGGGATTCCCTGGACGCGGTCGACAAAGTACATCGTGTCCATCTACCGCAAAGCCGCGACGGCACGTCTGGACGAATTCGTCGGGCCTAAGGACCGCGCGGTACCGTTGAATGATGTCCACTACACGACGTAGGAGACCGGCGCTTATCGCGTTGGTCATCGTCGCCGCCTCCGGTTGCCTGGCCCTGGCCTGGTGGCAGTGGACCCGCTTCGAGTCTGTGTCGGGCAGCTTCCAGAACCTCGGCTACGCCCTGCAGTGGCCGCTGTTCGCCGGCTTCTGCGTCTACGCCTACTACAAATTCGTCCGCTACGAAGAGGCCCCGCCAGAGCCTCACAAGCACGACGCCGTCACCGAGCTCCCGTCCGGGCTGCTGCCCGAACGGGCCAAAGCCACAACGCCTTCCGACGACGACCCCGCCCTCAGCGAGTACAACGCCTATCTCGCCGACCTCGCAAAGGCCGACAAGAAAGACAGGACCAACAAGTGACTGCACCCGAAACGGGCACGCCCGTCGAAACCATCCGCAAGGCGCTGCTCGGCTATCGCGTCATGGCGTGGACGACAGGCATCTGGCTGATCGCATTGTGCTACGAGATCGTGGTCCGGTACGTGGTCAAGGTGGACAACCCACCTACCTGGATCGGTGTCGTGCACGGCTGGGTGTATTTCATCTACCTACTCTTCACCGCCAACCTCGCCGTCAAGGTGCGCTGGCCGATCGCCAAGACGATTGGCGTGCTGCTGGCAGGCACCATCCCGCTCGCAGGCATCATCGTCGAACACTTTCAGACCAGCGACATTCGCGAGAGGTTCGGCCTCTAGGCCAACTCCCGCAGCGCCGGCAGCAACAACGCCAACGCCCGGCCCCGGTGCGACGCCGCGTCCTTCTCTTCCGGCGTCAACTCCGCGGCCGTTCGCGACGAGCCCGACGGCAAAAACACCGGGTCGTAGCCAAAACCGCCATCGCCGCGAGGCTCGCGCACGATGCTGCCCGGCCACACCCCGCGCACCACTATTTCTTTGCGGGCGTTGCCCGCGCCGTACACGAGCGCACACGCCGAGACGAAAGCCGCGCCGCGCCGCTCGTCGGGCACGTCGGTCATCTGCGCCAGCAGCAGGCCGGTATTTGCAAGGTCGGCGCCGTGCCATCCCGACCACCGCGCCGACAAAACGCCCGGCATGCCGTTCAACGCATCGACTTCCAGCCCCGAGTCGTCGGCGACGGACGGCAGACCAGAAGCCCTGAAAGCGTCGCGCGCCTTGGCCAATGCGTTGTCTTCAAATGTCGCACCCGTCTCTGGCGCCTCATCGAACGCCGCGACGTCGTCCAACGACACCAGCGTCATCGCCACGCCGGCACCATCGAGTACCCGCCGCAACTCGACCAGCTTCTTGCGGTTGCGGCTGGCCACCAGCAGCCTGGAAATCGAGGTCAGCTTCCGAACGCCTTCTTCGCCGACTCCCCCGACTCGGGTAGTACGCCGGGATACGGCAATTCCAGCGCCTCGCGCTGGAGAACGAACAACTGCTCGCAGGCGACCATCGCCGCGTCGAGCATCTTGTCCAGTGTCGAGCGCGGGAACGTCGCGCCCTCACCGGTCCCCTGGATCTCGACCAGTGTGCCGGTGTCGGTGGCCACGACATTCATGTCCACCTCGGCGCGCGAGTCTTCCGAGTACGGCAGATCCACGCGGATGCGTCCGTCGACGACGCCCACGCTCACCGCGGCGATCGCACACGACAGCGGCCGCGGATCCGACAGCCGACCCGCCGCCGCCAAGTACGTCACCGCGTCGGTCAGCGCGACGTAAGCGCCTGTGATCGCCGCCGTGCGGGTTCCGCCGTCGGCCTGCAGCACATCGCAGTCGAGGGCGATGGTGTTCTCCCCCAGCGCGGCCAGGTCGATGCACGCCCGCAGCGACCGTCCGACGAGCCGACTGATCTCCTGCGTGCGCCCGCCGACGCGGCCCTTGACCGACTCGCGATCCGATCGCTCATGGGTGGCCGCGGGCAACATCGCGTACTCGGCCGTCAACCAACCCAGCCCCGAACCCTTGCGCCAGCGCGGCACTCCTTCGGTGACGCTGGCGGTGCACATCACCCTCGTCTGACCGAACTCCACCAACACCGAACCGGCGGGATGGGAGGTGAAACCGCGGGTGATGCGCACCGGCCGCAATTCATCGTCGAGCCGGCCGTCTTCTCGTCTGGACACGCGCCAACCCTAACCGGTGGGACCGACGGTCAACTGCGCGTGATGTCGAACGCCTCGTTGCACACCACGGCGTGCACGGGTCCGTCGAACTCCGCCTTCGCTTCGCTGATGACATCCTCGCGCGACGTCCACGGCGGAATGTGGGTCAGCAGCAGCTCGCCGACACCGGCCTCTGCAGCCGCCCGCCCGGCCTCGGTTCCGGAAAGATGCAACCTGGGCGGCCGCGACGTGTCATGCGTCCACGACGCCTCGCACAGGAACACGTCCGCGCCGCGGGCCAGATCGACCAGCTGATCGCAATAGCCGGTGTCACCGCTGTACACCAACGTCGCGCCGGCCGGATCGGTGATCCGCATCCCATAGGACTCTGTGGGATGGCACACAAGCTTCGGCGTAATAGACAGCGAACCGATCTGCACCGTCTCGTTGTCGACCCAATGCCGGATCTCGAAGATGTCGGAGAAATCGTCGACCTCGCCGCCCTCGGGTGACGACGCCGCCCCAAGCCGCGCCCAGGTGTTCGCCGGGCCGTACATCAGGCCTCGCTGCGGGGCAGGTGTCGGGTGATAACGCCGCCACACGAACAGGCCGGGTAGATCTAGACAGTGATCGGCGTGCAGGTGCGAGAGCAGCACGTGCACGGAGTTGGGGTCGGCGTGACGCTGCAGGGCGCCAAGCACTCCGCCGCCGAAATCGATGACCATCGGTGGGGTGTCAGGGGCGGTAAGCAGGTAGCCCGAAGCTGGCGAATCAGGCCCGACAACACTGCCGGAGCAACCGAGTACGGTGATTCGCACGTTCACTAGCTTGCCATGCCCGCTATCCCTGTGACGAAAACATCGCCGCTTTGCGCGATAGAAATCATCTTTGGGCGGCAATGTGACGCTGAACAGGCCGAACACCATCCAGGGTCGGACCAAGGAATCGGGCCGCAAGTGTGGTGAACGCCTCAGGGTCGCCGGTCGACTCGAACCGCCGCCGCGCCTGCGGAGCGTCGTGCGGACGCAGCAAATCAAGTTCTGTGAGCAACCTCAGCAAGTCCTTTGCGGTCTCCTCCGCGCTGGACACCAACGTGACGTGGTCGCCCATCGCCAGCTGGATCAAGCCCGACAGCATCGGGTAGTGGGTGCAGCCCAGCACCAGGGTGTCGACCTCGGCGCGCTGCAGCGGTTCGAGATACCCCTCGGCCAGGCCCAGCACCTGGCGGCCGCTGGTCACGCCGCGTTCGACGAAGTCGACGAACCGCGGGCATGCCACGCCGATCACCTCGGTGTCACGAGCGGCAGCGAACGCGTCCTGATATGCGCCCGACGCGATGGTGGCCGTAGTGCCGATGACGCCGATGCGGCCGTTGCGGGTCGCGGCCACCGCGCGGCGCACCGCGGGCAGGATCACCTCGATGACGGGCACTGGCGCATACCGCTCCCTTGCGTCGCGAAGGCACGCTGACGACGCGGTGTTGCACGCGATCACGAGCGCCTTGACGCCACGTGAGACCAGGTCGTCGCCGATCGCCAGGGCGTGCGCGCGGATCTCGGGGATGGTCAGTGGCCCGTATGGACCGTTGGCGGTGTCGCCGACATAGATGATGTCCTCGTCGGGCAGCTGGTCGATGATCGCCCGCGCCACGGTGAGTCCGCCGACGCCGGAATCGAAGATCCCGACGGGCGCTAGTGGAGAGTTCACGACGTCAGATATGGGTTCGTCGCTTTGGTCTTCCGTGCCTCACGCGCCTTACGTTCGGGCCCGGACAACAAGTACGCGGCGATCACACCGGCGACCGCGCCACAGAAGTGGCCTTGCCACGACACCCCTGGGGTGCCGGGCAGCACGCCGAGCAGGACGCTGCCGTAGACGAACAGCACGACCACGCCGACGACGATCTGCCACACATGGCGGGTGAAGAACCCGAACACGATCAGAAACGCCAGCCAGCCGAAGATCAGGCCCGACGCGCCAATGTGGTTGGACTCGCAGCGCACCCCGACGTACGGGCAGTGCGCGCCGATATTCCCGATCAGCCACGTACCGAAGCCACCGAGAATCCAGATGATGGCTGTGGCGAAGATGAACCGCGACATCCCCGCGAGCGTCATCAGGAAGCCGAGGATCAGCGCAGGAACGCTATTCGCGATCAGGTGATCCCAGTTGGCGTGTAGCAGCGGCGCGAAGAGAATCCCCGTCAGGCCGTCGGTCTCCAGCGGTCGAATGCCGTTGTTGTCGAGGCGGTGGTTGGACAACGAGTCGAACAGCTCGATGACCCACAGCAGCGCGACGAAGGTGACGATCGTGACCCCGCCGACAATCCATGCGGGCCGCTTCTTCGGCTCCGACTGCGATGTTGATGGATACCCGGGCACTGTCATGCGCGATCCGCTGTCGCTTCTCGCTGTATCACGCCCATAGCTGCCCTTCCAATGCGTCTTCGGCATCATCCAGGCTACCGGCGTATGCACCGGTCGACAGATACTTCCACCCTGCGTCGGCGACGACGAACGCGATGTCGGCCTGCTCGCCTGCCTTCGCCGCCTTATCGGCTATGCCGAGTGCGGCGTGCAGCACCGCGCCTGTTGAGATTCCGGCGAAGATGCCTTCCCGCTGAACAAGTTCGCGGGTGCGTTTGACCGCGTCATACGAGCCCACGGAATAGCGGGTGGTCAGCACCTCGGGATCGTAGAGCTCGGGGATGAAGCCCTCGTCGATGTTCCGCAGCGCGTACACACCCTCGCCGTAACGGGGTTCTGCGGCGACAATCTGAACGTCCGACTTCTGTTCGCGCAGATACCTTCCGGTGCCCATCAGCGTGCCGGTGGTGCCGAGTCCGGCGACGAAGTGGGTGATCTCGGGCAGATCGGCCAGCAGCTCGGGGCCGGTTCCCTCGTAGTGCGACAAGGCGTTGGCCTCATTGCCGTACTGGTAAAGCATGACCCACGAAGGGTTCTGCGCCGCAAGCTCTTTCGCGTGTGCGACCGCCGTATTGGATCCGCCCTCAGCAGGCGAATAGATGATGCGCGCTCCGTAAAGTTCGAGCAGCTGCCTCCGCTCGATCGAGGTGTTCTCGGGCATCACGCAGATCATCTGGTAGCCCTTGAGCAGCGCGGCCATCGCCAGCGAGATGCCGGTGTTGCCGCTCGTCGGCTCCAGGATCGTCGCGCCCGGTTGCAGAACGCCGCGTTGCTCGGCGTCCTCGATCATCCGCAGCGCGGGCCGGTCCTTGATGGAGCCGGTGGGATTGCGGTCCTCCAGTTTGGCCCAAATCCGCACATGCGGCGGCTCGTCCCAGCGCGGCGATAGGTTCTGCAGACCTACCAGCGGTGTGTTGCCGAGGGCCTGGATCAGCGACTCGTAGCGGGTCATGTCGCGCCCACTCAGCCTCCTGCCACGGCAGGCAGGATCGTCACCGAGTCACCGTCGGTGATCTCAGTCTCAAGCCCACCGGAGAACCGCACATCCTCGTCGTTGACGTAGATGTTGACGAAGCGCTGCAGCTTGCCGTCATCGAGCAGGCGGTCCGAAATCCCGGAGTAGTTCGACTCCAGATCGGTGATTACCTCCTTGAGCGTGCCGCCGCTCGCGGTGACGCGCTTCTCGCCGCCGGTGTGGGTGCGCAGGATGGTCGGGATCGACACGGTAACGGGCATGCGACGGGCTCCTCTAGCTCTAGTACTGCTCAACGATTTTGACGGGTTCTTCGGTGACGACGCCGTCGACGATGCGGTAGCTACGCAGCTCGTGCTCGTCGGGGTCGCGGGTGGACACCAAGACGTAATGCGCGTCGGGCTCGGACGCGTACGAGATGTCGGTGCGGCTGGGGTACGCCTCGGTCGCGGTGTGCGAGTGGTAGATGACGATTGGCGCTTCGTCCGCATCGTCCATGGCACGCCACACCTTGAGCTGTTCACCCGAGTCGAACCGGTAGAAAGTCGGCGACCGTTCGGCGTTGAGCATTGCGATGAACCGCTCAGGGCGGTCCGCTCCCTCCGGTCCGGCGATCACGCCGCAGGCTTCGTCCGGGTGGTCGGCGCGAGCATGGGCGACCATCGCGTCGACCAGGTCGGCCCGTATCACCAACACGTTGTGCACCTTTCATTCGAACGCTCCGGGCAACAGGTCGCGGTAGGTCGGTATTCCGGCGATCGACTCGGCGGCGAGCAGACCTACCAGCACCGCGCGGGCCAGCACGTCGGCCGCCGCCGCTCCGACCTCGGTGATCAGCCGCGTCTCCGGTGACATCGACGCCGGGGTTGTCGGATCGGCCGGCACCTCTATAGCACCGGTGGCCAGCGCGAACACCGTATCGCCATCGAGCGGGGTGTGGCAGGGCCGGATGGTTCGGGCGAGTCCGTCATGCGCGGCGACGGCGATGCGTCGGCACCCGGCCGGGCTCAGCCCGGCGTCTGTGGCCACCACCGCGATGGTGGTGTTGAGCGGGCTGAGCTCGGTGTGCCGGTCGGCGTAGGCGGCGATCTGGTCGGCCGGCGGCGCGACCAGGCCGAATTCCTCGATCTGATCCGCCAGCCAGGGCAGGCCGGTGTCGGGGTCGACGGCGTCACCTGCGGCGTTGACGACCACCACCGCGCCGACGGTGACACCCGAATCGAGCACGACCGACGCCGTCCCGACGCCGCCCTTGAGCACGCCGACGCGGGCCCCGGTTCCCGCACCCACGGTGCCAACGGCAACGTCCTCGCCCGCGCGTTCGGCGGCCGCGCGGCCGAAGTCCGCGGTCGGCCTGCACTCCCATCCCCCGACGGGCAGGTCAAAGATCACCGCGGCGGGCACGATCGGCACCACGCCGCCCTCCATCGCCACGCCACGGTCATGCTCCTCGAGCCAACCCATCACACCGTCGGCAGCGGCCAGTCCGTAGGCACTGCCGCCGGACAGCACAACGGCGTCGACGTAGCGCACCGAGTTGATGGGGTCGAGCAGGTCCGTCTCCCTGGTCCCCGGCGCGCCGCCACGAACGTCGACCGCCCCGACGGTGCCCGGCGGCGTCAGCACGACGGTGGTGCCGCTGGCCCAGCCGGAGCCAAACACCACATCGGGATCGATCCGCTCGTGGTGGCCAACGCGTATCCCGCCGACGTCGGTGATAGCGCTCATCGGTGCTGTCTGCTCTTCGCGCAAGCGCTCATCGGTGCTGTCTGCTCTTCGCGCAAGCGCTCATCGGTGTCGTCCGCTCTTCGCGCAAGCGCTCATCGGTGTCGTCCGCTCTTCGCGCAAGCGCTCATCGGTTGCCCATCAGACCCAGCACCAGGTACTCCTGCAGCACCGTCAGCCACTGATACACGTCCAGATGCCCTGCCATGGGATGGTCAGGCGGCAGCTGGTCGGGCCCGTTGGGGCCGATGTCCAGCATGGTGCCGAGCGCCAGCCGCACGTCGTTGACGGCGGCGGCCCAGGCGTGCGCGTCGTCCTCGCTGAGTTCAAACTTCCCGCCGTCCTGGGGCATGGTGTCCAGTAACCGTTCTGCCGCTTGACGTTTGGCGTCGATGATCTCCGGCTCGTGCAGGCTTCGCAGCGCGTTGTTGAGACTGTCGGTAGTGCCGGAGCCAGCAGGATGATCGGTCTGCGCGCGGTAGAAGTCGGGCAGCAGCCGCTTCATCGTGTCATCCTGCGGAGGGCGCGAATGGCCGGTGCGCATCCCCGTGATCTCCTCGAGTTCATCTGGAGGAGAAGACGATTCACGGTCGTCAAGCATCCCGAGCATCGAGGTCACCAGGCTGTGCAGCAGCGCGGCCTCATGTGAGGCCAGCGCCGACCGGAACCGCGGGCCGTCGGCGGAGTCGACCCGCTTCCACTTACGCACAGCCGGATCAGCGGTCCTGCTGCATGGTCGCCCACAGGCCAGCGGCGTGAAGCTTGGACACGTCGACCTCCATGGATTCCCTGCTGCCTGCGGACACCACGGCCTTGCCCTCGTTGTGTACCTGCATCATGAGCTTGGTCGCGTGCGGCTCGCTGTACCCGAACAGCTTCTGGAAGACGTACGTCACGTATGTCATCAGGTTGACGGGGTCGTCCCAGACGATGGTCACCCACGGGGTATCGGTGGCCTCCGCGGTGGAGACATCCCGCTGCTCGTGAGTTCCCGGTCGGGTCTTCGCCGGTGTCACCATGCGCTTCAGGATACCGAGGCCACGAAACCGATACCGTTGCGGTGTGGCTTCGCCTTCTCTGGCCTTATTTACCGACAAATACGAGTTGACAATGCTCGCCGCGGCGCTGCGCGACGGCAGTGCACATCGCCGCACCACGTTCGAGGTATTCGCCCGACGGCTCCCCGAAGGTCGCCGGTACGGCGTCGTTGCGGGCACGGCGCGCTTCGTGGAATCGTTGGCGCAGTTCAGATTCGACGATACGGCTTTGGCGTCACTCAAGGATTTTCTTGGCCGTGAGACGCTTGCGTACCTCGCCGACTACCGGTTCCGCGGCGACGTCGACGGTTACGCCGAAGGCGAGCTGTACTTCCCCGGCTCTCCCGTGGTATCTGTGCACGGCACTTTTGGCGAATGCGTGGTGCTGGAGACGCTGGCGCTGTCGATCTTCAATCACGACACCGCGATCGCCTCCGCGGCGGCGCGCATGGCCGTCGCGGCCGCCGAACGACCGCTGATCGAGATGGGCTCGCGACGGACCCACGAGCAGGCCGCGGTCGCCGCGGCACGGGCTGCCTATATCGCCGGGTTCACGGGATCGTCGAATCTCGAGGCGCAGCGCCGATACGCCGTGCCCGCGCTGGGTACCAGCGCGCATGCGTTCACCCTGCTGCACACAGACGACCACGGGCCCGACGAAAGGTCCGCCTTCAAGGCGCAGGTCGACGCGCTAGGCGTAGGCACCACACTGCTCGTCGACACCTACGACATCACGAACGGGGTGACCAACGCCGTCGAGGTGGCAGGTACAGAGCTCGGAGCGGTGCGCATCGACTCCGGCGATCTGGGTGTGCTGGCACGCCAGGTCCGTCAGCAACTCGATGACCTCGGCGCCACCAAGACCCGCATCGTGGTGTCGGGGGATCTCGACGAGTTCTCGATCGCGGCGCTGCGCGCCGAACCCGTCGACATGTATGGGGTCGGAACATCGGTCGTCACCGGCTCGGGGGCGCCGACCGCCAGCATGGTCTACAAGCTGGTGGAGGTGGACGGCATACCGGTCGAGAAGCGCAGCACCCACAAGGAATCCCATGGCGGCCGTAAGCAGGCGCTGCGGCTGGCCAAGCAGTCCGGCACCATCGTCGAGGAGGTCGTGCACCCGTTCGGGCAGCCGCCGTCGGATCAGCCCGGCCGGGCACTCACGGTCGACCTGGTGCGCGCGGGCGAACCGGTCGGCGACCTCAGCATCGAAACGGCGCGCAGGCGCGTAACGCACGGGCTGCACAGCCTGCCGTGGGACGGCCTGAAACTATCCAAGGGCGAACCGGCGATCCCGACCCGCATGATTCCCCCCACCCGCCGCCAAGACGCCTAGGAGACGCCACGGGCGATACAGCGCAGGTCACCGAACTGCTTGCGAAGGCGGTTGCCGCGTTGGGCGGCGCGGACAGGCACGGCCAGATCGAGATGGCCGAGGCCGTCACGCACGCGTTCGAAACCGGCGAGCACCTCGCCGTGCAGGCGGGCACCGGGACCGGCAAGTCGCTGGCCTACCTGGTGCCTGCGATCGCGCGGGCCGTCGAGACCGACGAGCCCGTGGTGGTGTCGACGGCGACGATCGCCCTGCAGCGACAGCTCGTTGACCGCGACCTGCCTCGGCTGGCCGACTCCCTCTCCGACGCCCTGCCCCGCCACCCGGAATTCGCGCTCTTGAAGGGGCGCGGAAACTACCTGTGCCTCAACAAGATTCACAACGGCGCTGCGAGCGAACCCGAGGACCGGCCGCAGGACGAATTGTTCGAGCCGATGGCCGCCAGCGCGCTTGGCCGCGATGTGCAGCGGCTGATCGCATGGTCGTCGCACACCGATACCGGCGACCGCGACGACCTGACGCCAGGCGTGCCGGACCGGTCGTGGTCTCAGGTGTCGGTATCGGCCAGGGAGTGCATCGGCGCGGCCCGTTGCCCGTTCGGGACCGACTGCTTCGCGGAGAAGGCACGCGACAAGGCGGGGCACGCCGATGTGATCGTCACCAATCACGCCCTGCTGGCCATCGACGCCATCGCTGACGCCTCGGTGCTGCCCGAACACAAGCTGCTCGTCGTCGACGAGGCGCACGAGCTCGTCGACCGGGTAACCGGTGTTGCCACCGCGGAGCTGTCGGCAACATCGCTCGGAATCGCGCACCGCCGGGTCGGCCGCCTCATCGACCAGGAGCTCACGCAGCGCCTTGAGGCCGCGACGGCGATCTTCTCGTCGGCGATCCACGACGCCACGCCTGGGCGCATCGACGTGCTCGATGACGAGATGGCCACATACCTGACCGCGCTGCGCGACGCAGCGAGCAGGGCCCGCTCGGCGATCGACACTGCCCCGAGCGATCCGAAGGCCGCCGCGGCGCGCGCCGAAGCGGCGACGGCGCTAACCGACATCAGCGACACCGCGACACGAATCCTGAGTTCCTTCGTCCCCGCCATTGCCGACCGCACCGACGTGGTCTGGCTCGACCACGAGGACAACCGCGGCAGTGTGCGCGCGGTGTTGCGGGTGGCACCGCTGTCGGTGGCAGGGTTGTTGCGCGGCAGGCTATTTGAGCGCTCGACTGCGGTGCTCACCTCTGCCACATTGACCATCGGTGGCAGTTTCGACGCGATGGCGTCGGCGTGGGGCCTCGCCGGAATCGATGAGGTCAAGTGGCGCGGCATCGACGTCGGCTCGCCGTTCGAACACGCGAAGTCGGGGATCCTCTACGTCGCAGCCCATCTGCCGCCGCCAGGGCGCGACGGCACCGGTTCGGCCGAGCAGCTCGACGAGATCGCCGCGCTGATCACCGCCGCGGGCGGCCGAACGCTGGGACTGTTCTCATCGATGCGCGCCGCCAAGGCCGCCGCCGAGATCATGCGGGAGCGGCTCGACACCCCGGTGCTGTGCCAGGGCGAGGACACCACCTCCACGTTGGTGCAGCGGTTCGCCGACGACGCCGAGACATCGCTGTTCGGCACGCTGTCGCTGTGGCAGGGGGTCGACGTGCCAGGGCCGTCGCTGTCGTTGGTGCTCATCGACCGCATCCCATTCCCGCGGCCCGACGACCCGCTGCTGACCGCCCGGCAGCGCGCGGTGGCGGCCCGCGGCGGGAACGGGTTCATGGCCGTCGCCGCAAGCCACGCGGCACTGCTGTTGGCGCAGGGCGCCGGACGCCTGCTGCGCCGGGTCGACGACCGCGGCGTCGTCGCGGTGCTCGACTCTCGGATGGCAACGGCCCGCTACGGCGGCTACCTGCGCGCGTCGTTGCCACCGTTCTGGGCGACGACGGACGCGACCCGGGTACGCGAAGCTCTCGAACGTCTACGTGCGGTCTGAGCCCCAACTATCCTCCGTGCATGAGCCGATGCCGGGTGGTCGTTACGGCGATCGCGACCTGCACGGCGCTGCTCGCCGCTGGGTGTACCACAACCCTTCAGGGCAAAGCGGTTTCGGTATTCGACGACCCATTCCACGTCGCAGGGATGCCTGCCACTGACGGCCCCACCGGCCTGCGGCCCGACGCGCACGGGCCTGCGCGCGTGGTGCAGGGAACAGACGGCGGAGAGATCGACGGACTGGCCAGTAACGCGGTCGGTGACATCGAGGAGTACTGGAACGGCGCTTACAGCGGGACGTTCGACGGCAAGTTCACCCCGGTCAAGGCGCTGATCTCATGGGACGCCAACGGGTTCGACGACACCGCGTTCTGTGGCGAGGACACCTACGGGCTTGTCAACGCTGCTTTTTGCTACGACGACGAGACCATCGGCTGGGACCGCGGCGAGCTGCTGCCGTCGTTACGAAAAGCGTACGGGGACATGGGCGTCACGTTGGTGCTCGCCCATGAATACGGCCACGCGGTGCAGCGCCAGGCGGGGCTGAAAGGCGAGGACACCCCGGCACTTGTGGCCGAACAACAGGCCGACTGTTTCGCCGGCTCATACATGCGCTGGGTCGCCGAGGACAATTCGCCGCGCTTCAGTCTGTCCACCGGTGAAGGCCTGAACAACGTGCTGGCGGCGGTGATCGCGTTCCGTGATCCGCTGATGAGGCAAGGCGATCCCGAAGCCGGCCACGACGAACACGGCTCCGCATTCGAACGGCTCTCGGCGTTCCAGTTCGGCTTCACCGACGGGCCTTCGGCATGCGCGGCGATCGACATGCGCGAGATCGGCCAACGACGGGGCGACCTGCCCGTGCTGCTGCCCGAAGACCAGACCGGGGAACTGCCGGTCACCGAACAGTCGGTGCGCTCGGTCATCGACGCGATGGGGATCCTGTTCTCGCCGGCCAACCCGCCGCAGCTGAGCTTCAAGGCGTCCGAGGCCGAGGGTTGCCCTGACGCCAGGCCCAGCTCGCCTGCCTCGTACTGCCCTGCCACCAACACGATCGTCGTCGATCTCGAGGAGATGAAGGTGATGGGCACCCAGTCCAACACCGCGCACGGCGGCCTGGCCAGCGGGGACAACACCGCATATTCGGTGCTGGTTTCGCGGTACATGCAGGCCATCCAGCACGCGCGCGGCGGTCTGGTGCTCGATAACGCCGAGGCCGCACTGCGCACCGCCTGCCTTACCGGTGTGGCCACCGTCAAGATGTCGAAAACCGTCACCACACCCGACGGCAACACCATCGCGCTGACGGCAGGCGACGTCGACGAGGCGGTCTCGGGCATATTGACCAACGGCCTGGCCGCCAGCGATGTCAACGGTGAATCGGTGCCGTCCGGCTTCTCGCGGATCGACGCGTTCCGAGTCGGCGTGCTCGGCGACGAGGACCGCTGCTTCAAGCGCTTCGCGTGAACTAGCTTTCCGAAACTCACGTATGGGCGCGAACGTGCGAGTGCAATCCGCCAAAACGTCGATCTCGGTGCTAGGGCGCTAGACCTTCTTAGACACCGGAATCGTGTTGATGAGCCCGGGCTTGAGTCCGACCGTAGCGCAACCGCCGATGTTGCTGGTGACCAGAGCGGACCAATGTCCCCGCATCAGGTGGGCATCCGCACCACGAACCCCGACGCCAGCGCGACCCACAGTGCGCCGTCGGGGCAGATCGCCAAGCCGTGCGGCTCGCTGCCGGGCGGAAGGTCCATCGTGACGACTTCCGAGCCGTCGCCGCTGATGCGGGCGATCTGGTCGGCACCCCACAGGCTCACCCACACGCCGTCGTCCTGGTCGGCGACCACGGCGTGCGGTTTGCCCGGCAGCTCCATTTCCTGGATCGCTTCGTTCATCGGGATTCGGCCGAGCTTGTCTGCGAGGATCTCGGTGAACCAGACCGCGTCGTCATGCGTTGCGGCGATGCCGACCGGTCCCGCTGCGGCAGTGGGCAATTCGCGCACCTTTAGGTCGCCGGACGGCGTCAGTCGGCCGATTGCGTTGTCCTGATTGAGCGTGAACCACAACGCGTTGTCGGGGCCGTTGACGATCATCGACGGCGCACCGCCGACCGGACTCAAATCCGACAGCTCGCCGTCCACCGTGATCCGGCCGATGCCACCCGATGTCATCGCGGTGAACCACAGCGCGCCGTCCGGCCCGGCAGTGATGCCGAACGGCCCGCTGCCGTCGGTCAACTCGAACGCGGTCAACTCGCCTGCCGTGGTGATCCTGCCGATGCGGTCGTCCCCGCTGCGGGTGAACCACATCGCGCCATCGGGACCGGCGGTGATGATCGACGGCCGCGAGTGCGGGTCGACCGGATACACGGTGACATCGCCACCGGTTGTCACCCTGGCGATCGAGCCGCTGTGAACCAGCGTGGCCCACATCGCCCCGTCCGGGCCTGCCGCCAGCGCGTACGGCCCGCCGTCCAGCGAAACCTTGAGGGCGGCACTCACGCCAGGGTGACGAGGCCGAGTTCGTTGTCGCCGGCCAGCAGTGGGTGATGCGGCAGGACCCGCACGGTGTACCCGACGGGACCCGCCACCGGCAGCGGTGTCATCGTCGAGAACACTTCGTTGCCGCCGTCGGCGGTCCCGGTATGCGCCATCGGCACCGTCACGGGATCGACCAGCGCGTCGCTGCCGTCGACACGGCCCAGCGCGGCCTGGACCACCACCTCGTCGGCTCGCAGGCCGGCCAGCTGCACGGTCGCCGTCAGCGTGAGCTCGGAGCCCAGTAACGGCGTATCCGGAAGGCCGTAGCTGTCGACGTCGGTGATCTGGATCTTCGGCCAGGCCTCCTGAGCGCGCTGCCGGTAGGCGGCCAGTTCGCGTGCCGCGCCGAACGGTTCGCCATCCGCGCCGGGTTCGACGGTCTTGCGCAGCGACTGCGCCGCAGGGGCGTAGTACTTCTCGGTGTAGTCGCGCACCATCCGCGACGCCAGCACCTTGGGTCCGAGTTCCATCAGTGTGTGGCGCACCATCTCCACCCAGCGCGTCGGGACGCCGTGCTCGTCGCGGTCGTAGAACTTCGGCGCCACGGACTGCTCGAGCAGGTCGTACAGCGCTGCCGCCTCGATGTCGTCGCGCCTGCCTTCATCCAGCAGGCCGTCGGCGGTCGGGATCTCCCAACCGTTTTCGCCGTCGTACCACTCGTCCCACCAGCCGTCGCGGACCGATAGGTTCAGCCCGCCGTTGAGCGCGCTCTTCATGCCCGACGTGCCGCAGGCCTCCAGCGGCCGCAGCGGGTTGTTCAGCCAGACGTCGCAGCCGTAGTACAGCTGGCGGGCCATCGACATGTCGTAGTCGGGCAGGAAGGCGATGCGATGCCGCACCTCGGCGCGGTCGGCGAACTTGACCACCTGCTGGATCAGCGCCTTGCCGCCGTCGTCGGCGGGGTGCGACTTGCCTGCCACGATCAGCTGAATCGGGCGCTTCTTATCGAGCAGCAGCTTCTCCAGCCGCTCCGGGTCGCGCAGCATCAGCGTCAGCCGCTTGTAGGTCGGCACCCGCCGGGCGAACCCGATGGTCAACACGTCGGGATCGAAAGCCGTTGCAATCCAACCTAATTCGGCATCCGATGCGCCGCGCTCCAGCCAGGAGCGCCGTATCCGGGCCCGCACGTCTTCAACGAGGGCCTTGCGCAACTGCGAGCGGATCCACCACATGTGCCCGGTATCGACCTGCTGCAGCCGCTGCCAGGTATCGGGCTCGCTCAGCGAGCCGAGGTCCTCGCTGCCGATCAGCTCGCGACCGAGTTCCAGCCACTGCGGTGCCGCCCAGGTCGGCCCGTGCACACCGTTGGTGATCGAGCCGATCGGGACTTCGTTCGGGTCGAACCCCGGCCACAGTTCGTTGAACATGTCGCGGCTGACCCGGCCGTGCAGCAGCGAAACGCCGTTGGCCCGCTGCGCGAGCCGCAGGCCCATGTGCGCCATGTTGAACTTCGCCGGGTCGTCCTCCTCGCCGAACGCGACGATCCGGTCCATAGGCACTCCGGGCAGCAGCCGAGACATCGCGCCCGACGGACCGTCTGCCGAGCCGCCGAAGTAGCGCTTGACCATCTCCACAGGGAAGCGGTCGATGCCCGCGGGCACCGGCGTGTGGGTGGTGAACACGGTTGACGACCGCACCACCGTCAGCGCGGTGTCGAAGTCCAGTCCGGCGTCGATCAATTCGCGGATGCGTTCAACGCCCAAGAAACCGGCATGCCCCTCGTTCATGTGGAACACCTCGGGCGCGGGCAGGTCCTCCACTTCGGTGAATGCGCGGATCGCGCGCACCCCGCCGATGCCAGCCAGAATCTCCTGCTTGATCCGGTGCTCCTGGTCGCCGCCGTAGAGCCGGTCGGTGACGCTGCGCAGATCGTGCTCGTTCTCCGGGATGTCGGAATCCAACAGCAGCAACGGGATTCGGCCAACCTGCGCGATCCACACGTACGCCCGCAGCCTGCCCGAGTCGGGCAACGCCAACTCGACCAGCACCGGATTGTTGTTCGTGTCGGTCAGCAGCCTCAGCGGCAAGCCCTGCGGATCCAGCGACGGGTAGTTCTCGTGCTGCCAACCGTCGGCGGTCAGCGACTGCCGGAAATAGCCCGAGCGGTAGTACAGCCCCACCGCGATCAGCGGAAGGCCCAGGTCCGAGGCGGACTTCAGGTGATCGCCTGCCAGAATGCCTAGGCCGCCGGAGTAGTTCGGCAGCACCTCGGCAACGCCGAACTCCATCGAGAAGTACGCGATCCCGTTCGGAAGCTGCGCGCCTTCTTCGACCTGCTGCTGGTACCACAGCGGCCGGGTCAGGTAGTTGTCCAGGTCAGCGGCCAGCTCGTCGAGGCGGCGCAGGAACGACTCATCCTTGGCGAGCTCGTCCAGCCGCTTCGGTTTGACTTGGCCGAGCAACGCGACCGGGTCGCATCCGACCTGCTTCCACAGATCGGGATCGACGGCCTCGAACAGGTCCTGGGTCGGCTTGTCCCACGACCAGCGCAGGTTGATCGAAAGACGTTCGAGCGCGGTCAGACGGTCTGGCAGATGTGCGCGGACGGTGAACCGTCGGAGGGCCTTCACGCGACTCAACCTTACTGACAATTCGGCTCATTGCAGCGCGGTGTGGTGATCGCTTCACCCCCGTGGGATTGGGCCGACCACTACGGTGGGTATAGGGCGCTCAGGATGTTCTAAGAGGTAGTAACTCGAGACCAGACGATAAGGACAGCGGCCCGGATGGGCCGCGCCAGTGTTAAGGAGTGATGGGGTGGCTGGCCGTATCGAGATCGATGACGTCGCGCCCGTCGTTTCGTCAGGACGGTTTCCGGCCAGGGCCGTCGTCGGTGAGATCGTCCCGATCCGGGCCACGGTGTGGCGCGAGGGCCATGACGCGGTGTCGGCCACCCTGGTGGTGCGCTATCACGGCACGGCGTATCCCCGGCTGGCCGATGATCCGCCGGGACGCGTGGAGACCGTGCAAGCCGTCCCGATAGGAGACGTGGTCACCCCCGCTCCGCGGAAGAAACCTCAGCTGCTGCCGATGTCGATGGGCCGCACTCCCGACGTCTTCCACGGCGCCTTCAGCCCGGACAGCGTCGGGTTGTGGACGTTCAGGGTGGACGGCTGGGGCGACCCGATTGCGACGTGGCGTAAGAACGTCACGGCCAAGCTCGACGCGGGCCAAAGCGAGAGCGACCTGTCCAATGACCTGCTTATCGGCGCGCGGCTGCTTGAGCGCGCTGCGACGGGCGTACCCCGACAGAGCCGCTATCCCCTGATCGATGCGGCCGCCCGGCTGCGCGAGCCCGGTGACCCGTTCGACCGCGCAGGCGCCGCGCTGTCGTCCGATGTGACCGAGCTACTGGCGCAGTATCCGTTGCGCGAATTGGTCACCCGCGGCGAGCAATACGGGGTCTGGGTGGACCGGCCAGCGGCTCGGTTCAGCGCGTGGTATGAGATCTTCCCGCGGTCCACCGGCGGCTGGGACACCAAGGGCAACCCCGTGCACGGCACGTTTACGACGGCGATCAAGGCGTTGCCCCGCATCGCCAAAATGGGCTTCGACGTTGTTTACCTGCCGCCCATCCATCCGATCGGCAAAGTGCACCGCAAGGGGCGCAACAACAGCGTGACCGCCGCGCCCAAGGATGTCGGCTCGCCGTGGGCGATCGGCAGCGACAAGGGTGGACACGACGCGATACACCCAAAGCTGGGCACCATCGAGGATTTCGACGATTTCGTCGCCGCTGCCGGTGACGACGGCATGGAGGTGGCGCTGGACCTCGCTCTGCAGTGCGCGCCCGACCATCCATGGGCGCGTCAACATCCGGAGTGGTTCACCGTGCTTCCCGACGGGACGATCGCGTACGCGGAGAACCCGCCAAAGAAGTACCAGGACATCTACCCGCTGAACTTCGACAACGATCCGGCAGGGCTCTACGAAGAAGTGCTGCGGGTGGTTCGATTCTGGATGGCCCACGGCGTCAAAATTTTTCGCGTCGACAACCCTCACACCAAGCCGCCGAACTTCTGGGCGTGGCTGATCGGCGAGGTGAAGAACGAGGATCCCGACGTACTGTTCCTTTCGGAGGCATTCACCCGCCCCGCTCGGCTATACGGGCTGGCCAAACTCGGTTTCACACAGTCGTATACGTACTTCACCTGGCGTACGGCGAAGTGGGAGCTGACCGAATTCGGCAAGCAGATTGCCGAACACGCCGACTATGCCAGGCCGAACCTGTTCGTCAATACGCCCGACATCCTGCACGAGAGCCTGCAACACGGCGGTCCGGGAATGTTCGCAATCCGAGCCGTGCTGGCGTCGACAATGAGTCCGGCGTGGGGCGTCTATTCAGGATTCGAACTGTTCGAGCACCGGGCGGTTCGGGAAGGCAGCGAGGAATACCTGAACTCGGAGAAGTACGAGCTGCGGCCCCGCGACTTCGAGGCTGCACTTGCCGACGGCGAATCCCTTGAGCCATTCCTGAGCCGGCTCAACGAGATTCGTCGGGTGCACCCCGCTCTTCACGAGTTGCGTACCATCAAGTTCCACCACCCCGATAACGACGCGCTGCTGGCCTACAGCAAGTTCGACCCGGTGACCGGCGATCAGGTGTTGGTGGTGGTGACGCTCAACCCATTCGGACCGGAAGAGGCGTCACTGTGGCTGGACATGGCTGCGTTGGGAATGGAGCCCTACGACCGCTTCTGGGTGCGCGACGAGATCACCGACGATGAATACCAATGGGGGCAGTCCAATTACGTTCGCATCGACCCGGCGAGGGCCGTGGCTCATGTGCTGAACATGCCTCAAGTACCGGAAGACCAACGACTCAGCCTACTGCGTAGGGAGTGACGAGAATGACTCAGACCAACCAACTCACCAGTCCGCATCTGCGGCCACACACGGCCGACCTCAACCGCCTGCTTGCAGGCGAACACTACGATCCGCATTCGGTTCTTGGCGCCCACGAATACGGCGACCACACCGTGATACGCGCCTATCGACCGCATGCTGCCGAGGTGGTCGCGATCATCGGCGGTGAACGCTATGTGTTTCAGCACATCGAGGCGGGCCTATTCGCTGTCGCGGTGCCGTTCACGAATCTGGCGGACTATCGGCTCGAAGTCGGCTATCCCGGCGCGAACGGCACAACGGTCTCCCGCATCGTCGCCGACCCCTATCGCTTCCTGCCCACGCTCGGCGAGGTGGATCTCCATTTGTTCGCCGAGGGCCGCCACGAACGACTGTGGGAGGTTCTCGGCGCACACCCGCGCCGCTTCACCACGCCCGACGGCGTTGTCGACGGGGTGTCTTTTGCAGTGTGGGCGCCGAATGCTAAGGGCGTCAGCCTGATCGGTGAGTTCAACCACTGGGACGGCAACGAGGCCCAGCTGCGTGTTCTCGGGTCGACCGGGGTGTGGGAGGTGTTCTGGCCCGGTTTCGAGATCGGCGGCCTCTACAAGTTCCGGGTGCACGGCGCCGATGGCTCGGTGGCCGACCGCGCCGACCCGATGGCGTTCGCCACCGAGGTGCCGCCGCAGACGGCGTCGAAAGTGACGCAAAGCGACTATACGTGGGAGGACCAGGACTGGATGGCCCGGAGGGCCGCTCAGAATCCGGTCTTCGAGCCGATGAGCACCTACGAGGTGCACCTGATGTCGTGGCGACCCGGTCTGAGCTATCGCCAGCTGGCCGAAGAACTGACCGAATACGTTGTCTCGCAGGGCTTCACGCATGTCGAGCTGATGCCGGTTGCCGAGCATCCGTTCGGCGGGTCATGGGGATACCAGGTCACCTCCTACTACGCACCGACGTCACGCCTCGGCACTCCAGACGACTTCCGGTTCCTTGTCGACACTCTTCACCAGGCCGGTATCGGCGTGATCGTGGACTGGGTGCCTGCGCACTTCCCGAAGGATGCCTGGGCGTTGGGCCGTTTCGACGGCACAGCACTCTACGAGCACTCCGATCCGAATCGCGGCGAGCAATTGGACTGGGGCACCTACGTGTTCGACTTCGGCAGGCCCGAGGTGCGTAACTTCCTGGTGGCCAATGCCCTGTACTGGCTGCAGGACTTCCACATCGACGGACTGCGGGTCGACGCCGTCGCGTCGATGCTGTACCTCGACTACTCGCGGCCGGTGGGTGGCTGGACGCCGAACATCTATGGCGGCCGGGAGAACCTAGAAGCCGTACAGTTCCTCCAGGAGATGAACGCGACGGTGCACAAGGCGGCACCGGGCATCGTCACCATCGCAGAGGAGTCGACATCGTGGCCAGGTGTGACCCGCCCGACGAACCTTGGCGGCCTTGGCTTTTCGATGAAGTGGAACATGGGCTGGATGAACGACACGCTGGATTTCATCAGCCGTGACCCGGTGCATCGCAGCTACCACCACCACGAGATGACGTTCTCGATGCTGTATGCGTTCAGCGAGAACTACGTGCTGCCGATCAGCCACGACGAGGTCGTCCACGGCAAGGGCACGCTATGGGGCCGCATGCCCGGCAATGACCACGTGAAGGCCGCGGGGCTGCGCGGTCTGCTGGCCTACCAGTGGTCGCACCCGGGCAAGCAACTGCTGTTCATGGGCCAGGAGTTCGGCCAGCGCGCCGAGTGGTCCGAGGAACGCGGGGTGGACTGGTATCAGCTGGGCGAGGCGAGTTTCTCCAACGGGATCCAGCGGATGGTCCGCGACATCAATGGCATCTATCGCAGTCGTCGCGCGCTGTGGTCACGCGATGCCAGCCCCGAGGGGTACTCCTGGATCGACGCCAACGACTCCGCCAACAACGTGCTGAGCTTCCTGCGTTTCGGCGACGACGGATCGACGCTGGCGTGCGTCTTCAACTTCTCCGGTTCCGAACACACCCGTTATCGGTTGGGCCTTCCGCATGCGGGTACCTGGCGCGAGGTGCTCAACACCGACGCCGACATCTACAACGGCACAGGCATCGGTAACTACGGCGCAGTGGAGGCCACCGATGAGCCGTGGCACGGGCGTCCGGCGTCGGCGGTGATGGTGCTTCCGCCACTGGCCGCCTTATGGTTCGAGCCGGCCTAGTACCGCCCAAAACGAACAAACGGGCGCAAAAGTACGAGTAGATCTCGCCATTTCGTCGATCTCGGCAACTAGTAGAGCGCGTTGGCGAGCTTGCGCCTGCCCGCGATCACCTCTTGATCGGCGGGGTCGAACAGATCGAACAGCTCGATCAGGCGGGTCCGTGCCTTGGTGCGCTCGTCATCGGCGGTCCGTTTGATGATCGCGATCAGCCGGTCGAAAGCGGCCGCAACGTTCTGCTGCAGGATCTCGACATCGGCTGCGGCGAATGCGGCGTCGATGTCACTGGGCGCCGCGTCGGCGATAGAAACCGCGTCAGGACGGTGCGCCGTGGCGCGCTGCAGGAAGCCGATCTGACGCACCGCGCCCCTGGCTTCCGGGTCATTCGGGTTGGCGTCGAGGAGGGCTTGGTACGCCGTCAACGCGGCATCGAAGTTCCCCTCGTCCAAAAGCGCTCGCGCTTGGGCGAGTTCGGGGTCGACGTGCTCGGGCTCCTCGTCATCGCCCCCGTCGCCGAGCTTTCCCGCCGTCGCATTCAGCAGTGAGTCGACCCATTTGCGCAGTTGCTCCGGCGGCTGCGGGCCCTGGAAGCTCGACAGCGGCTGTCCCGCAGCGAGCGCCACCACGGTCGGGACGGCTTGAACACCGAACATCTGAGCCACCCGCGGCACGGCGTCGACATTCACCGTCGCCAGCGACCACTTCCCGCCGTCGGCGTCCGCGAGTTGGGCGAGAGCGTCGCCGAGTTGCGCGCTGGCCTCGCTGCGAGGTGACCACAGCAGCACGACGACCGGCACCTGACTGGACCGGACCAGCACCTCGGCTTCGAAGTTGGCCTCAGTGACTTCCACACCGCCTGGCGCTGCGGTGGCGCCGTCTCGAGACGGCGGCGGTTGCTTGAGGGCCGACAGGTCAACCGCGCCGGCCATGGAGGCCGCGATGGGAGGTCGGGGACGAGTCACGCCCTCAAGTCTGTCACGTTGTTTCCGGTACTCGACGGCCCGGTTTGAGCGACGGCGGAAACGGCCTCCGCAGGCCCCATTTTGCCGGTCCTGTCGGCCCATATGAGGAAAATCACACTACACAGCGGGACGACGCTTGCCAGCAACACCAGCAACCATGTGCCAGCCGACCATTTGTCCGCGATTCCGACGAGCAGACCTGCCACCACGAAGGCGATGAAGATCAGCCCGTGCGTCATGCCGAACACCTTGACGCCGATTTCGGTCCGCGGCGTGCCCAGGTATTTGAAGTACATGCCGACCAGCAGACCGACCCAGCTGACAGCTTCAGCCAGGGCGATTAACCGGAACCATCCTGCGGCGGACCGAAGATCCAAGGCGCTTGCCATGGCCGCCATTGTGCCGGAAACCGGCACCAATTACTACGTAGCGTCGTAGACGCTACCCCGCGCGCAGGATGAGCGCGTCGCCCTGACCACCCGCTCCGCACAGCGCGGCAACGGCGTAGCCCGAACCGCGTCGCGCCAGCTCAAGGGCGCCGTGAAGGGTGATTCGCGCCCCAGACATGCCGATCGGATGGCCGATCGCAATGGCGCCGCCGTTGACGTTGACTTTCTGGGGATCGACTCCCAGCTCCTTCATCGAGGCCAGCGCGACCGCCGAGAACGCCTCGTTGATCTCGATGACGTCGAGCTGGTCGACCGAGATGCCCTCGCGGGCAATGGCTTTCTTGATGGCGTTCGCCGGCTGCGACTGCAGCGTTGAGTCCGGCCCCGCGACGACGCCGTGTGCGCCGATCTCGGCAAGCCACGTCAGGCCGAGCTCGGCCGCCTTGGCCTTGTTCATCACCACGACCGCTGCGGCCCCGTCGGAGATCTGCGACGCGGAACCCGCGGTGATGGTGCCGTCCTTGCGGAACGCGGGCTTCAGTGCAGCTAACGATTCGGCGGTGGTGTTGGCGCGGATGCCCTCATCCTCGGTGAACTCGATCGGGTCGCCCTTGCGCTGCGGGATCTTCACCGGCACCACCTCGTCGGCGTATACGCCGTCTTTCCATGCCGCCGCGGCCTTTTGGTGCGACCTCGCAGCGAACTCGTCCTGCTGCGCGCGAGTGAACTGATCGACGTCGTTACGCTGCTCCGTCAACGCGCCCATCGGCTGGTCGGTGAACACGTCGTGCAGACCGTCGTAGGCCATGTGGTCCAGAACCGTGACATCGCCGTACTTGTAGCCCGCGCGGCTATCCATCAGCAGGTGCGGCGCCTTGGTCATCGACTCCTGCCCACCGGCGACGACCACGTCGAACTCGCCGGCGCGGATCAGCTGATCGGCAAGCGCAATCGCATCGATGCCGCTCAGACACATCTTGTTGATGGTCAGCGAGGGCACATCCCAGCCGATGCCCGCGGCCACCGCGGCCTGCCTGGCGGGCATCTGTCCGGCGCCCGCGGTCAGCACCTGGCCCATGATCACGTACTCGACGGCCGACGCGGGAACGCCTGCCTTCTCGAGGGCGCCCGAGATGGCGATCGCACCCAGATCACTGCCGGAGAAATCCTTGAGCGAGCCCATCAGCTTGCCAATAGGCGTGCGAGCTCCAGCAACAATCACCGACGTAGTCATTACTACCTCCACAGGCTCTACTTAACCGCTCAAGTCGCCGATCGCCGGCGCGCAATCTTTCCCGCCAGGTTACCGTTACGTTATGACCGCCGAGCAAGTCGATGCCCGCCCTTTGCTGGCCACCGCGCTGGTGACAGCAATCGATCACGTCGGCATCGCGGTGCCCGATCTGGACGCGGCGATCAAGTGGTATCACGACCACCTCGGCATGATCGTCCTGCACGAAGAGGTCAACGAGGACCAGGGCATCCGCGAGGCGATGTTGTCGGTGCGTGGAGCAGCCGTTGGCAGCGCTCAGGTCCAGCTGATGGCGCCCCTGAACGAGAACTCGACGATCGCAAAGTTTCTCGACAAACGCGGCCCCGGTCTGCAGCAGTTCGCCTACCGGGTGAGTGATCTCGACGCGTTGAGCGAGCGCCTGCGTGAGCAGGGCATCCGGCTCATTTACGACGCCCCGAGGGTCGGCACCTCGAATTCCCGGATTAACTTCATCCATCCCAAGGATGGCGGCGGCGTGCTGATCGAGCTGGTCGAGGCTGCCCAGGAAAACCAAACACACTAGGACCATCTGCGCGTCGGGCCCCGCGTGGCCCGGTGCGTCCAGCACGGCGTATGCCAATGCCGCCGGTCGTCGGCCGCGCTGTCGCCTGTATCGGCGGGCCAAACCACTAAATGTGCTGTGCCAATGACGATTTCGTGGTCACATCCGGGGCAGCGGTAGATCTTGGTCGCCCGCGAGGCCGCGATCGGCCTTACCTCGTATTCGTGACCGTCTGGTCCGGTTTCGATCCGGCGGGCCGCGGGCAACGGCGGCGATGAGCGTTGCCGCCGAGGCGGGTTTCTGCGCTTGGGGATGACGACCAGCCTCAGAACAGCCGGAATTCGTCGCTGTCCATTCCGCGCATCTTGTCGTAGTCCAAAGTCACGCAACGGATCCCACGATCGATTGCGAGCGTCCGGGCCTGCGGCTTGATCTGTTGTGCCGCAAAGATTCCCGCGACAGGTGCCAGCACGGTGTCACGGTTGAGCAGCTCGAGGTAGCGGGTCAACTGTTCGACGCCGTCGATCTCGCCACGCCGTTTGATCTCGACAGCCACCGATCGGCCCTGATCGTCGCGGCACAACAGGTCGACGGGACCGATGGCGGTCATGTACTCGCGGCGCACCAGCGTGTAGCCGGTGCCGAGGAGCTCGACGTGCTCAGCCAGCAGCGCCTGCAGATGCGCCTCGACACCGTCCTTCACCAGTCCGGGGTCGACGCCGAGTTCGTGGCTGGAATCGTGCTCGATGTCCTCCACCGTGATGCGCAGCTGCTCGCCTGCCTTGTTCTCAACGACCCACACCGGTGCCTCACCGCCGGACTCCTCGATGAGCCAGCATGGCGGGCTCATCCAGTTCAGCGGCTTGTAGGCCCGATCGTCGGCGTGCACGCTGACCGAGCCGTCGGCCTTGAACAGCAGCAGCCTGCGCGCGGAGGGCAGATGGGCAGTGAGGCGCCCGACGTAGTCGACGGTGCACTGGGCGATCACGAGACGCACCCGAACCACCTTATGTGGCGGGACCGGCAAACTAGGCTGAGGCCACGATGAGCGCCAATAAGAGCGTCGCGCACCGGCTGGGCGAGGTGCTCGAGAAGGTCACCCGGCAGAGCGGTCGCCTGCCCGATGCCCCGGAGTACGGGTCCTGGCTGCTGGGCAAGACCTCGGAAAGCCAGCTACGCAGGCGGGTCCGCATTCAGCTGATCCTGACCGTCGTCATCCTGGTCGCCAACATCCTCGGCATCAGCGTGGCGCTGCTCTTGGTCATCGTGGCGTTTCCGGTGCCGAGCGTATTCAGCGACGCACCATTTTGGATCACGTGGGTGGTGTGCCCGGCGTACATCGTCCTCGCACTGTTGATCGGCACGTTCTGGATCACCCGACGAACGGTCAACGCGATGCGGTGGGCGATCGAGGAGCGCGTTCCGACACGCCAGGATCAGGTCAACACATTCGCGGCACCGTGGCGGGTGGCGAGGGCGCACCTCATCCTGTGGGGCGTCGGAACCGCCCTCTTCACGACGCTGTACGGATTGCAGAGCACGACATTCATCCCACGGTTCCTGTTCACGATCAGCTTCGCCGGTGTCGTCGTCGCGACGGCCTGCTACCTGCTGACCGAGTTCGCGCTTCGTCCGGTGGCGGCACAGGCGCTGGACGCGGGCCCGCCGCCGCGTCGACTCACCGCCGGAATCATGGGCAGGCTGATGATCGTGTGGTTTCTCGGATCGCTGCCCGTGGTCGGCATCGCCCTGCTCGCGGTGTTCGCGGTGTCTTTGCAGAACCTCACCGAGACGCAATTTGCGGTCGCTGTATGGATTTTGGCGATCGTCGCCCTGCTCGTCGGCCTCATCTTGATGTGGATCGTGTCATGGCTAACCGCAACCCCGGTACGCGTCGTGCGCGCCGCGCTCAAGCACGTCGAGGGCGGTGACCTCGACTGCAACGTAGTCGTGTTCGACGGCACCGAACTCGGCGAATTGCAGCGCGGGTTCAACTCCATGGTCGCGGGTTTGCGCGAACGAGAACAAGTGCGGGATCTGTTCGGCCGCCACGTCGGACGTGAGGTGGCCGCCGCGGCTGAACAACAGCGCCCCAAGCTCGGCGGCGAGGAACGCCATGTCGCGGTGATCTTCGTCGACATCATCGGGTCAACACAGTTGGTGACAGGTAGACCTGCGACGGAGGTGGTCGACTTGCTAAACCGCTTCTTCGCGGTCATCGTCGACGAGGTCGACCGCCACCACGGGTTCGTCAACAAGTTCGAGGGCGACGCGGCACTGGCGGTGTTCGGCGCCCCGAACCACCTGGACCACCCCGAGGACGAGGCGTTGGCGGCCGGGCGCGCCATCGCTCGGCGGATTCGCGACGAGGCGCCGGAGTGCGAAGCGGGGATCGGCATCGCATCAGGGGAAGCGGTCGCAGGCAATGTGGGCGCCAACGAGCGATTCGAATACACAGTCATCGGTGAGCCGGTCAACGAGGCCGCAAGGTTGTGCGAGCTGGCCAAGTCCACGCCCGCCCATTTGCTGGCGTCATCGCAGACCGTCCAGGACGCGCGCGAAAACGAGCGCGGCCATTGGACTTTCGGTGACACCGTGACGCTGCGCGGTCACGACGAGCCCACCCGGCTGGCAGTGCCGGTTTAGCGGCCTACCCGCTCGGAGCAGGACTTGCGAGCGAGTTACCAGAGGACGTCGCCGAGGCCCGCGCGGTGCTGACCATCGGCTGTGAGGTAGTCGCGACGAGCAACACAGGTAGTGGACTACTCATGCGACCGGCCCATGCCCGCCATTACCTTCTCGGTATTACGTCCATGCCAATGGCGTGCACGCCCGGGAATCGATGAGGGAGAACGTTTGTGGCCGTATGGAGTCAGGTCGCCGAAACCCACGGCGGCGCTCGGAAACATTCAGTCGGTCGGCCGATTCGGGAACTCCGGGACGACACCCGCGTCAGACAAGCACGTGTACCGCTTCGGTGTGTTTCGAACGAGTTACCGCGCACGGCCATCGAGGAGTCCGCCGACTCCGTCGCTGTCATCGACGAACATGAGGCGGTACATACCGCGGTCGAACTGTGGTGTCGCCATGCGCAACCGCCAATCCGGTTCGCGGGCGGATTCTCCTCACCTGAACGATTCCTGTCGGCCTACCGCGACGGCGCCATGCCTACGTTGAGCGCGGTGATCGTCGATCCCCAACGGGCGAGCCGCCACATGGATCTGGCCGGGCTCGACCAGATCGTCGCCACTGGACACCGTGTCATTCTGTACACGGGTGTGGCGAGCGCAGAGATGCTCTACACCGGCCTTCGGCATGGCGTACTTACCTGTCTGACGAAGTCAGAAGACAAGCAGCACTTGATTAATGCGATTCGTGCCGCCCGGACTGGTGCGCCGTATCACAGCCCGGGAACACACGACTCGATGCTCAACCACACGGCTGTGCGTCGGCCCACTCTTGGCTCGCGTGAGAAAGAGGTTCTGATGGCCTGGCTTCGCGCTGAAACCAAGGACGAGGTCGCGCGCGTGCTGTCCATCTCACCGGCGACAGTCCGCACCCACTTGGCGCGAATCCGTGCCAAGTACGCCGCCGTCGGGCGGCCAGCCAATTCGAAGGCAGCCCTCGTCGCACGCGCGATCCAGGATGGGATTCTCTTCCTTGATGACCTGTGATACACACCTGCTGAGACGCGAGGGCACACGCTGCGCAGCCGGACATTACAAATCGTCGACGCCGATGATGCCGTCCTGAATGGCGCGGATGACCAGCGCCGCCTTCGTCGGCGCTGCTCTGCCGACGGCGGCGTATTTGGCGCGGACCCGTTCGAGATGCGTGCGCACCGTCGACGTGCTGATGCGAAGGTCACGAGCGACGACGTCCTTACTATCTGTTCGAAACCACGCGATCAGTATTTCCTTCTCGCGGGCGGCCAGTCTAGGGCGGCCGACCCTGCTGTCGTTATAGATCGCCTCGGTCATCAACGGCCCGGCGTAATGCCTGCCGGCACTTGCCGCGCGAATTCCCTCAAGCAGGTGCGCTTTCGGCTCGGCTTTCGAAACATACGATGCCGCGCCGGCTTCCAATGCCCCTAGGACAACTTCGTACGTGGTCGCGTGTGAGTACACGACAGCACGTAGGCCGGCCGCCAGGATGCGCTGCAGTTCGGCGTACGCGGGCGGCGCGTGGGGTTCGTTGAGTTCGAACACGACGACGCTGCCATCGCGTGGCGTCTGATTGTGTTGCTTCAACATCTCGTCGACTGAACCGTATTGGCCGACGACCGGTATGGCGGGCTGTGCGCGCATGCACCACCACTTAACAGCCGTGCGCACCGCCTCATGGCCGTCCACCACAATGACACCAGCGTCTGGCGTGCTCCCGTTATGGATCATCGCGCCTACCCCCAGCGGTGGCCCCCCGCCACCCCGTGTTCCACATCCGCTCCGCGGATGAGCCAGTGGTTGCCTGCCGCGGCCGCAGCTAGCCCACCGCTACCGGCTTTCGACCTACGCGCCGATGCGCACAAAAGCCGGATTTCCGTCTAGAATCCGCGCATCTCGGTCACCTCGCAAACGGTCGGTGTCCCCCGCGTGACCGACGCATGAACCGCCATGTCATTCGCTGGAACTGGCGCGCTGGATCGCCGCATCCCGGCTCGCCAAGCCCCGATGATCCATCTCAGGCGACCCCGCACCGGCGCAGCATCACCGCTACGTGTCGTCGCGGCGGTGGCGCTCCTGCAGCCGCGAATGTGTCGTACGGCTTCGTGTTGCGCGGCAGCGTGTTTCGGCTCTGGAACTGCCACCACGAGCACCATCACGGCAAAGCTGCCTCGTTTCGCCAAGGACTGAACATGTTGATGGCCGACAAGGTTGGCGCCCGGTGCGCCCCCGCATTCGCCTGCGGCACCACGCCAAGACACCCGCACAGACAACGCCCCACGTCATTCCCCGCTCGGAGCCCGATGTGTCAAACATCACGTCGGACGCAGACGAAGACAACGATCGTTGCCCTCCAGCCGCCACGTCCTCAGGAACTCCCCAGGTTCAGCCAGAGTGAGATTCGTCAGCAGTTACCTGTTGCCTGCGCGCCCGCGAACCGATCGGCGACCCACTGTCCCAATTGGGCGCCTGGGTCCAACGTGTGTCCTTGTCCTTCGATCCGTACCCGGAGCACGGTGTCGCCCAGTGCGCAAGCACGGCCCATGGCCACCTCGGTCCACTCGGGTGCAACGGTGTCGTCGACACCACCGTAGACGGCGAGGATCGGAATCCTGGTGGGCTGCTGCGGAAGCGCATAGGCCGCCAGACGCCGCCGCAGCCGCTCCGCCGCTGAGGCAGTGGACGGTTTGGCATCGGCAGGTGACAGTGCCGCGGCGAGTTGTCCCTTTCGCTGCGCCGCGTCAGATCCGCATGACAGCAGCAGATTCTGATTGTCTCGCAACGTTTTGTGCAAATAGTCGTCTGGACGAATTGCCGGGTCCACATTCGCCAGCCCCGTCACGATGTACGGATACAGGTAGAGCTGGTCAACGGTCAACTGCGCATCCTGGGCGCGTTGCACCAGGCCGCTGAAGTCCAACGTCGGCACAATCGCCGCAGCGCCCAGCAGGTCAGTTCCCTGACCGTATGCCGCGTCATACTCCGCAGCCGCCCAGGCCGCTGCCCCTCCCTGGGAAGCTCCGAGCGCGACCCAGCGCGACGACAACTTCGGAACGACCACCCGCGCCGCGCGCACCGCATCGATCAGATTGAACGCGGCGGACTTTGGCTCCAGGTAGGCATTCGCCTGTTTGGCGGGCGCAGTCTGTGAGGCCGTCCCGAGCCCTGCGTAGTCGGTGAACACCACCGCGTAACCCTGAGCCAGCTGAATAGCGACGGCTTTGATGTCGCCGAAGAGGCGCCGATCACCGGTCGGTCCGCATTCGGAGGTCACGCCGACTGTTCCGTGGGCGTATCCGATTACGGGCCACCCACCCTCGGGTGGGTTACCGGCAGGCACGAACACCGCACCCGAGACCTCGGTGGGCGCACCCGTGATGCCCGATATTGAGCGATAGACCATCGTGTAGGGCACAGATCCCGCGGGAAGTGCATCAACATCGAACGCAGGACGATCCGAGCTCGACAACAGCGTGCCGCGGGCACTCCAGGCCTCTGATGCAATGGACGGCATCGCGCGGCCGTAGTCGAGAGGCTCGAGTTGGCCCGCTTCGCCCGCTTGTGTTGTCGCGCACGCGCCCAGGACCACGCAGACCAGTGGACCGACCAGTCGCCACCGCACGCCCCGGATCATGTTTCTCCTTTTGGTATCTATGACAGGATCCCACGCCGTCGGCATGCGCGTTACTTGACTGCAATGAGCTGTCGGCCAGCCAACCGACAATTAATTGCGGCAAAGCGAGCGACAAAGGCAATTAACGAATTGTACAAATGCCAGAAACCGCGATGTCGGCCCATTGACCCACATACGTGTCGACGGATCCGCTAATCACTGTAATGTGCCTCACACTGCGCGCTTCCCAGCCCGCGCTTGAACAGCCAACCCGCTAATGTGAGCACAGCTGCGCCACATTGGGCAGGGAGTCGACGGCATTGAAGCCGCGACACGGGTAAAACGCTTCACAGGTCCGTTGACTGTCGTGCGACGCGTTAATCGCAGACGCACAGAATTCAGCGAGAACGGCCGAGCTCGTGGGGGCTCATCGGCCATTTATAGGGGTCTTAAATGACGGTCGTCGAAGACGCTGGACACGACACAGAACTATCAACCAGATTAGTCGCGATAGAGGGGGGCAGCGACGCAATTCTGGTGGCGCCTCCGAGCGACGAGGAGGTTTACAGCTATTTCGGACCCCAGATGCGCTGGGTGCAGGTACTGCTCCTCGTGTCATACGTCCTGGCGGCATGGAGCTTGTTCGAGTTCACCGTCTCGGCGGTCTATGTACTGTGGCCGCTGCTCGTTGTGCTTGGTCTCAACGTCATCGGTAACCTGCTGTCGGCGCTGACCAGCTTCAACTCCAGGCGCTACAACGCCAAGTCCCACCGCCGCCTCTTTCACACGTGGCAACCAATCGGGCGCTATCCCAGTGTCGACGTCTTCTTGCCGACCTATGGGGAGGGCCTCGACGTCCTGGGCAACACCTACACGTTCGTCGCGGGCATGCAATGGCCCGGCGAGCTCAACGTGTATGTCCTCGATGATGGCGGACGCGACAGCGTGCGCGATCTCGCCGCCGATTTCGGATTTCACTATATTCTTCGCCCGAATCGTGGACATATGAAGAAGGCCGGGAATCTGCAATATGCGTTTACCCAGACACGAGGTGATCAGATCGTCATCCTCGACGCAGATTTCTGCCCCCGGCATGACTTTCTACAGCATCTCATTCCGTACATGGATGATCCGGGTGTCGGCATTGTTCAAAGCCCGCAATATTTCAGTACCACCGAAGACATGGGTTGGATTGAACGGACCGCAGGCGCCACTCAGGAGTTGTTCTATCGATGGATACTTCCCTCCCGAGACAGATTCAACGCGGCGGTATGTGTGGGTACCTGCGCAATATACCGCCGGGCTGCATTGGAGGCAGCGGGCGGATTCGCACAGATTGAACACAGCGAAGATATTCACACCGGATTGTTTTTGATGCGGGCGGGATATCAAACGCGATATGTGCCGGCCATCGTGTCCCGCGGTTTGTGCCCATCCGATTTAGCCGGGTTCCTCAACCAGCAGTATCGCTGGTGCAACGGGTCGCTGGTGCGGCTGGACAACGAGCACCTCGAAGGCCAGGCGCTGAAAATGACGCTCCGGCAACGCATCTGCTTCTGGGCCGGCGTGCTGTATTACATCACGACGGCGATCAACGTTGTTGTGCTCTACATTCCGGGCCTGGTCATGGCCGCGTTCTTCCCTGAGCAAGTCCAGCCCATCCAATTCGTGCCATTCCTGGTCGGCCTCTGGGTGTACCTAGTGGTGCTGCCGTTCGTTTCCCAGAGCCGTTGGCGATTTGAAGTGCTGCGCATTCAGATGGCATACAGCTATGCCCATATCGTCGCGATCGCGCACAAGCTGCGGGGGCGCTCTGCCGGCTGGGTCCCCACCGGCGCCGTCGGATCGACGAATTCTTTGGCCCGCACGATCAGCCGCGTCGGGGCGGCGGCGATTGTGCTTTCCTTGGCGCCTTTCTGGGTGATGGTCATCTACGACTTGGAAACCTATGGGCTTCGGCGATTTTGGCTGATGGGAATGTTCCTTCTGCTGTACACCTACATTGCGCTGCCGTTGCTGGTCGAGTTCGCCAAGATGCTCGCTCCCGCTCCGCGTGCGAAACGCGCGGGCCGGCGCACGATGGAAACCGTCGAATCGCGGCCCAGACTTGAGGCGGTCGCTTCGTGATACCCGAGTTGGCCCGGCACCGGATTCCTCGTTCACTGTGGTGGCGTCGCCGCAACCCCCACCGGATCTCGCTGTATGAAGTGCTGGGGTACACCGCAGCGCTCTTACTGGCCGCCGCAATAGCTTTCGGCTGGTTCGACTTGATGATCCCGTGGGGGTCCTGACATGACCGTCGCCACGCTGCCGCGTCCCGCGGCAAGCCCAACAAGCTCACCGCAACGTCGTTTCTTCAGCGACATCGAGGGTCTGCGCGGTATCGCCGTCACGATTGTGGTGCTGTTTCACGCCGGTGTGCCGTTGATGACCGGCGGCTTCGTCGGCGTCGACTTGTTCTTCGTCATCTCCGGTTTTCTGATCACCGGGTTGCTGGTCAAAGAGATTGAGCGCAGCGGCAAGATCTCGTTCATGGGCTTCTACGCGCGGCGCGCCCGCAGGATCATTCCTCCCGCCGCCGTCGTGATCGTTGCGACCTCGGCGGCAGTGTGGTTTTTTATGCCGCTGCTGTCGGTGTTCCGAGAAGCGTTCGACCTGTTGGCTGCTGCCCTGCAGGCCGCCAACTGGCGCTTTATCGCGCAGGGCCGGGACTACCTCGCCGGCGCGTCTGACGACAGCGTCGCCACTCACTTCTGGTCGTTGGCTGTCGAAGAGCAGTTCTACATCGTCTGGCCCCTGCTCATCGCCGGGTTGGCGTACCTGGCCAAACGATGTGGCTGGTCGATTCGTCTGCTGGTGGGGATTGGACTGGCGATCGTGTCGGCCGTCTCGCTGGTGTTGTCGCTGAAATTGACCGTCACCGACCCGGTGCTGTCGTACATGGCGACCCACACCCGCGCCTGGCAGTTCGGCGTGGGGGCGCTCATCGCCGTCGCAGAACCCCTGCTGATACGGCTTGGCCGCTGGGTGTGGATGCGCGTCGGAATCGGCCTGGTCGGGTGGGCCGGGTTCGCGGCGGTCGCTATCGCGACCGTGAAATTCGGTCACACAACGCCCTACCCGGGCACTGCGGCTTTACTGCCCACCCTCGGCGGCGGTGCGGTGATCGCTGCCGGGCAGGTAGCCGGGACCGCTCGCCCCGCCGTGGGCTCTTTTCTGGCTGCAGGGTGGCTGCGCTGGATCGGTCAGGTGTCCTACGCCTGGTACCTATGGCATTGGCCGGTCCTGGTGCTGTTCAAGCAGATCACCCACATCACCGACTGGCAGGTCCTGGTACTCGTGAGCCTGGTCGCGCTCGTGCTCGCGTGGATCTCGACGATGCTGCTCGAAAAGCCGCTCATGTCCTCCGCTGAGCTGCGACGTAACCTCATGGCCTCCATCGCCGTGGGAATGACCGGCACCGTGGCGGCCGCAGCGGTGACGATGAGCATCGGCGTGCTCGCGGTCAAGTCGGCCAGCAGCGGTATCACGTCGACCAATACCAACGTCAGCTTCGAAGCGGTCTTCGGTGCGTCAACGGGCGTCACCTCCGGCCCGGTCACGCCCAACCCGTTCAAGGCATTTGACGATCGGCCTCCCCACGATGAATGCCTGATCGCGCTCGGCAAGCGAGAGACGCCCTCGACCTGTGTCGAGGGGCCGGCCGACGGCGTGCCCGCGGTGATCTTCGGCGACAGTCATGCCCAGCAATGGCTACCCGCCATCGAAAAGCTGGCCACAGAGAACAATTGGCGGTTGAGCTGGTACACCAAGGCCGCCTGCCCGGTGGCCGCGCTGCAGCCCCGCGACGGGCGCACCGATCCATTCACCAAGCCAGACTGCTTGGGTTGGCGCGAGGACAGCCTCAAGGCGATCACGGCAATCAAGCCGAAATACATTGTGCTGGGGTCACTATCGACCTACGTGCCCGACTACCAAGAGTTCAAGGTGGCCTGGGATCAGACGTTGAATCAACTTCGTGCAACCGGGGCCAAGCTGATCTACCTACGCGACACCCCCTACCCGCAACGCAATATTCCCGAATGTGTCTCAGGAGCGCTCGACAACTGGGCCAAGTGCGACTTCGATCTCAACAACGTTCGTCGCACCGAGCCGATCGTGACCGACCAGGTGCGCGGGGAGAACCTCGACATCCCCGTAATCGATGTCAACCCGCTTCTTTGTGAAAACACCGTGTGCCCTGCCGTCCGCAACGGAACGCTGCTCTATCGCGACGACTCGCACCTTAGCGCCACCGCAGTGAACGCGCTGATCCCCGCCATCGAACAAGAGGTCAAAGAAAAGGGGATCGACCTGACTGGACACTGACGGGCAAAGCGCTGCCGGCTCCAATCCCGTAATGTCAGCGCTACATAGGGGTCGCAACGCGGCGGGAGGTGCTGTTGCCAACCAGCGTGCGCACCGGCCCGGTGTCGCGCCGAGCCGTTCTCGCAGCTCTGTCGGTGGGTTCGTTGGCCCTCATCACAGCCTCAAACGCGTGTCGTTCCAACATTGCGCCGCGGGTTTTCGGGCTGGCGGCCAACGGGATCGACAACGCCGCCGTGAAACAGGCGCAGGCTACCGCCGAGGCACTCGGAAAGCGCCTAGACGTTCTCACGGTCTACGACGCGTTCGTGCGGCAAGCGCCGCTGCCCACCGAGCTGTTGGACCGGATAACCGCTTTAGGCACCGTCCCCATGATGACGTGGGAGCCGTGGGACCCTGCTGGCGGCGCCACTCAGCCACTCTACTCAGCAGCACAGATCGCCGGCGGACGTTACGACGCCTACGTAGCGAGTTGGGCCAAGCAGGCCGCCGCCTACAACCGGCACTTCTTGATCAGGTTCGCCCACGAGATGAACGGCAACTGGTATCCCTGGTCGGTCGGCCAGTCGGCCACCACACCCGAGGATTACGTGGCGGCCTACCGACGGGTCCGCCGCATATTCACCGACTCCGGTGCAACACAGGTGCAGTGGGTGTGGAGCCCGAACGTCATCATCGATGGAAATAGCGACGCCGTAACCCGTTGCTATCCCGGTGACGAGTACGTCGACATCGTTGGACTCGACGGGTACAACTTCGGCGACGACCCCGGACACCGTTGGCGTTCGCCCAGCGACCTCATCGGGCCGACCCTCAAACTCGTGGCGGGCATGGCGCCGCGAAAACCGTTGTGGATCACCGAAGTCGGCTGCTCTGACCGCGGCGGTGACAAAGCCAGCTGGATCGCCGATTTGATCGCATTCCTCAAATCCACCAAAGCCGAAGGCCTGGTCTGGTTCGAGGCCAACAAGGAAGGCGAGCCGGACTGGCGGCTCACCAGCTCCTCCCAGACCAGCGCCGCCGCTAAGCACGCATTGAGCGGCTGGTAAGACAGCCACCCGAGCTCCGCCATAGACCTGCCACATTGCAGAGTTCTCTTGTGACAAAACAGATGTCGGTCGGGCGGCCGACCCCCATGTAACATCGGCATGGCCGTCATGCGACGATTGGGAACTACCCCGTCGTCCGATCGGCAATCGCACCTGATCGCCGATAGTATCAGTGAATGACGCAGTCGCACAGGATACTCCCATACACCGCGGTCGTTCCTGCCGCGGGCCTCGGCACCCGGTTCCTGCCGGCGACCAAGACTGTGCCAAAGGAGCTTCTGCCGGTCGTCGACACCCCGGGGATCGAGCTTGTGGCGGCCGAAGCCGCCGCCGCAGGGGCGGATCGGCTCGTCATCGTCACGTCAGAGGGCAAGGACGGTGTCGTCGCGCATTTCGTCGAGGACCTCGTGCTCGAAGGCACGTTACTCGCCCGCGGCAAGCATTTGATGCTGGAGAAAGTCCGCCGGGCATCGGCGCTGATCAAGGTCGAATCCGTTGTCCAGTCGAAACCGCTGGGACTCGGACATGCGGTGGGATGTGTTGAATCCGTTCTGCTTCCGGATGAGGACGCCATCGCCGTGCTGCTGCCCGACGACCTCGTGCTACCCACCGGTGTCCTGGAAACAATGGGCAGAGTACGTGCCAAGCGTGGCGGTTCCGTGTTGTGCGCCATCGAAGTCCCGCCCGACGAGATCAGCGCCTACGGTGTGTTCGACGTCGAAGAGGTGCCCGATGCTGTCAATCCCAACGTGCTGAAAGTCGTTGGCATGGTGGAGAAACCCAAAGCACAGGACGCGCCCTCATCGTTCGCAGCCGCCGGCCGCTACATCCTAGATCGGGCGATATTCGACGCGCTTCGATGCACCACGAAAGGGGCCGGCGGCGAGCTTCAGCTCACCGACGCCATCGCGTTGCTCATCGAGCAGGGCCACCCGGTGCACGTCGTCGTCCACCGTGGCACCCGACACGATCTGGGCAACCCCGGTGGATATCTCAAGGCGGCGCTCGATTTTGCGCTCGATCGTGACGACTACGGACCGGATCTGCGGCAGTGGCTGATCTCACGACTCGGCGTGGACCGCCGAAACAGCGTCGCCTGCGACGAAACCACACCGTGACAGCGGGCAACGGCGGCTCACTATGATGGTGTCAGCATGTCGGTCAAGGCTCAGCGGTCTGACGATCGCCCTCGGTATGGGCGCCGCCGTGGCAACGGGGCATGGCATAGCCGCCGCTGACTCAACAACACCGGATTCGGCAGGGTCCGAGCACGACCAATCTGGGTCGTCTCAAAACGGTTCGGCAGGTTCGGCGTCGGTTCCGAAACGCGATGGCCAGACCGGGGCTACCTCCGATACGCAGGCATCGACGCAGAGCACCGATCACTCCGACGCCCAAACCTCCGCGCAGGGTGCCGCCAAAAGCTCTGAATCGCAGGACGAGTCGCCGAAGACGAACACGCCCTTATCACATCGGCATGCGTCGACATCCGCCGACCCGCATACTCCGCGGACCCAAACCGCCAGTTCGACGGCTAGCGCGAATTCCGGCGATGCGCCGGCAAGCGTCGATCACCAAACGTCCAACACGTCAACGACTCCAACCCCCGTGATTGACCATGTCGCGACCAAAGCGGTCACGGCCAGCAGTGACCCCTCTGCATCCATCAGCACTCCCGAAGCAGCCCCGGCGGTGGCGATGGTCACTACTACCGTTGCGGTGGCCCTTGCGGCGGCAACGACCATCCCGCGAGCGGTGTTGTCCGTTCTTGGAACGACGTTCGCTCCCACGCAGCCGCAGAACCCCGTGATCCCTGTGAGTAACGTCATCCAGCTCGCGGGAGCCGGGCTGCGCCGCAACGAGTCCGCTACATCCGACGCCGCCTTGACCCCGGCCACAACTCAGGTCGCACAGGCCGCCACGTCCACGCCCGCGACTGGTCCGTTCTTCGACGACTTCCTCGGCCCGGCCGGCTCGGCTCCCAATCCGCTGTATTGGACCTACGACCTCGGCGGCGGGGGCTGGGGCAACAACGAATTGGAGACCTACACGAACCTGCCGGCGAACGTACGGCTGGACGGCCAAGGCCATCTGGTCATCGAGGCGCAAAAGACGGCAACTGGTTACACCTCGGCCCGATTGACGACGCAGGGCCTGCGCGACATCGGCTACGGCACGTTGATGGCAAGGATCAAGTTCCCATCGGGACAAGGGATTTGGCCCGCATTCTGGTCGCTCGGCTCAAATGTCAATAGCGTCGGGTGGCCGCAGAGCGGCGAGATCGACATGATGGAACTGCCGAATGTCGCCACCACATACCACACGGCGCTGCATGGCCCGTTTACCACAGGGCAGCAGGGGGCCTATTCAGTCTCGACAAGCGGCCCGGCCGGCGTCGACCTCTCGGCCGACTACCACAACTATTGGGTGACTCGTCAGCCGGGAGTGATCGTGATCGGCGTCGACGGATATGTGCGCGGCATCTACACGCGGTGGTCAATGCCCTCAGGTGATCGGTGGGTATTCGACGCGCCGCAATACGCCATCCTCAATGTCGCTGTCGGTGGCAACTGGCCGGGACCGCCGAACGCATCAACGAAGTTTCCGGCAACGATGTTGGTCGACTGGATCCGATACACCTGATCGGCGTGGGCGCCGCCCGCCGTCGGGCCGCTGCTGATTGAGACGATTTGCAGGACGGCTTGGTACACAGGGCGTTCCGCTGAGCCATCTGGTGGCCGTCCGCCGTGTGCGCCCGGCGAGGGCTTCGGCGCGGCGGTGAGGGTTCGCCTCGGGTGAGGTATGTATCCGCCAGCAGTGGCCGCGCTATTGCTGGCGGACGGCTCGTTCGCGCGGATGGGAAACCCGCAGTGATCCCCTGTACTGCAGCGATTTCAACGCTGACACTGCGAATTCGCCGTCGATCGCCATCGTGGCGCCGTGACAGCTGAGGTTCGTTGTCGGTCACCCGCCCCACACCACATTTCGTGCCGGTTAAGCAACGGTTGTAAATACGATGTATTCGCCACAAACTGTCGAAATCCGTTGGCACAATGTGGTATCCAGAGGGTATTGATATCCGCGGCGGCTCACTAGCAAAGGCGTGGTCATGACAGTCATTATTCGCTCATATGTCACTGTCGGCATCGCTATCGCAGGCGCTAGCGTGTGGTTGGCCGCGGCGCACGACACCACTGCCGTGCCGCCCGCGTGGGCCGCCCTACGTCTGACGTCAGTCGACTCGCCGCTCCCGCTGTCACCGGCACCAAGCGGCCCATGCAGCGACCCGCTGTGCATCGACCTATTTGGCCACGCGGCAGCCAGCCCGATACCCCCCGGGCTGGCTGCCGCGTTCGTCAGTCCTGCTGTGACCCCAACAAATCCGGTTCTTTCACTGATCGGGATCTTCATCGGAAACGGCGCCGACGCGCCCGCCAATTGCACCGGTGCCGCCTGCAACGGCGGCAACGCCGGAATCCTGTTCGGCAGCGGCGGCAACGGCGCCAATGGCGGAACAGGCGGCAACGCCGGCTTGCTCGGCAACGGAGGCAGCGGCGGCGCCGGCAACGCCGCAGGTGTCGCCGGAGGTACGGGCGGTAACGGCGGCCTGCTATTCGGTAACGGTGGCGTCGGTGGCACTGGCGGGGTCGGCGCAAACGGCGGTGACGGCGGCAACGCTGGACTGTTGTTCGGCGGCGGCGGTGCCGGCGGCGCTGGCGGCAGCGGAGCCACCGGCGCTAGCGGGGCCGCCCAAAGCAGCCACCGGCCAAGGGTGGCACCGACTACGGTAACTCCACCATCACGGTTGCGGCTGGACCGGCTGCCGGCCTCCCCGGCGGTGCAGGTGCCGCAGGCGGTGCGGGGCAGGCGGGCGGCACCGGCGGTGGCGGCCAGAACGCGGACAGCGGTGTCGTTGCCGCCGGTGGTGTCGGCGGTGCAGGCGGAAAAGGCGGATCCGGCGCTTCGGGCGGCAACGGTGGCGGCGGCGGTACGGCTGACTCCGGTCAGGGTGTCGCCGCGGGCGGAGTCGGCGGCACAGGCGGAGCAGGTGGCAACGGCGTTGATGGAACTTCTGGCGGCACAGGCGGATCCGGGGGAAAGGGCGGGCGCGGCGCCCTCTTGCTGGGCATCGGCGGTGTAGGCGGTAGCGGCGGGTCGGGCGGCGAAGGTGGTGCCGGGGCTCCCGGCGGTAACGGAGGCAACGGCGGTGCGGGCGGCGCGGCGACCACCGCAACCGGCGTCGCAACCGGAGGCATAGGCGGTGGTGCCGGCAGCGGCGGCGCTGGTGGCACCGGCGGAAACGGTGGCACCGGCGGAAACGGCGGGACGGGCGGCGCAGGCGGCCTGCTCGGATCGACGGGCAGCCCCGGAGCGGGCGGCAGCGCCGGCCTGGGGGGCGCCGGCGGTAGTGGCGGCAATCCGGGCATCCGCGGGAGTGGCGGCACCGCCACGGCCACCGGCGGCGGAACGGCCGTCAATGGTCTACCAGGCGGCAAGGGCACTGCGGGCGCACCGGGCGCCAGCGGCGCGAATGGTACGGCTGGCCAGTCAGGATAGAGAGCCTCTCGGCCACGGCTACGTGCGAGCTTGCCCGACGCCCGCGGCAATCTGATCGACGGTCAACGGTGGTCGAGGTGGGCGATCAGCGCCTCCAACGCGGCGGCGACATCGGCGGGCACCGGCCGGTCAGCCTCGGCGTAGGCGACGGCTTCCGAATCACCCTTGCAGCGGTGGCCGCTTCCTCGAGGGTCAACTCGGTACCGCGGCGGCCCGCGTACAGGCGTGCCCTCAATGGGGGCGCCGGGCGCGTGCGGCGCGCAGCATGAGCTCGTACTAGGCGCGGCACACGTCGGAAGGCAGCAGTGCCACACCGAATCCCTTGGCACGGCGCGCGACGTTGGCAGTGCTGGTCTGCGGTCGAGTCGACCTAAGGCGGTCGCACGCAATGTGGGCGCCAAACGCGCGCGAAAACGCCCGCGGCCATTGGACTTTCGGTGACACCGTGACGTTGCGTGGTCACGACGAGCCCACTCGGCTGGCACTGCCGGTTTAGCGGCCTACGCGCTCGGAGCAGGGGTTGCCGAGGCCGCGGCTGCCGCGGCGGCCCGGCCTTCAGGACTTGCGAGCGAGTTATCCGAGGACGTCGCCGAGGCCACCGGCGTGCCGCAGTTGAGCGAAAGTAGGACCTGATTGACCGGCGAAGCGCTCGTGTTCTCCGGCGACGCCTCCGTCCTGCCTTCCTGGTGAGTGACGATGCAGTTCGGCCGAGAACGGTATCGCCGACTGTGGTCGACACCACCACGGACAAGCCGGCCGTGGAGAGTTGAGATGCAGCATCGCTGTACTTCTGTCCGACGACGTTGGGCTGTGAACCAGCTTGAGCCACACCATTTCCATGACCAACAACGGCCGCGCCTATCGCCACAACGCTGGCGCTGAGAATCATTGTCTTCTTCACTTCACAACGACCTCGATTGACACTGATACCTCTTCGGTTGCATGGACCCATGCTGCCTCGCCGCATGTAAACCGCGGTTACCTACAGCTGTGACTCCCTATGGCGTTGGCCACGTCAACGACTTGGCTCGCTGTCGGAGGTAATCAATGCGAGCACAACCACTTACATGATTCTCGGCGGGAGTTGGCGTTAGTGCGATCGTCACAGCCGTCACACTTATTCTCACGCATCCGAGCGCTCCGAGCCAGCAGAATGTCGCTGGGGGATCAGGAGATTCGGCGACCGGTACGGCCAACGTATCCCCCACCGTTCCGGCGATGTCGGTCGACCCGACGGCGATGAGCATGGGTGGCACGGCGACTCCTGCTTCACCGGCGACAACTCTCGCGACGTACTTCGCCTCACGCACCTTGAAGGCCAGCACCGCGGCTGGATGCGTGAACAATAGTCAATGCCCATGAAATTGCCAGCTCAACGTGTCGCCGCGATCGCCAGGCCCTCGTCGACGCCTTGACGGACGTTGTGGGCCAGGATCAGATCCGGATCGATCGCGATGACGGGCAGCCTCTGGACGAGGAAGGCACCCGCGATGTGCTCACGCCGCAGATCGACCCTATGCCACAGCGTTTGACGGAAATGAAGTTGATGAGGGCGTGCAATCACGCTTCGGCCGTCGACCACCGTCGACGGGCGTAACCAGGGCGTTCCTCAATCTCGTTGATAGCAAACGGTTGTCGACCCGTTACCGCTTGCACAGGCCGCGCACACTCCCACCACAGAACCTGCCAATGTCCGCGCCCTAACGTCACTTCTCATGTGGCGACAACAGCCACATCGACGAGAAACGGAGTGAGGAAATGGCTTTCAAGCGTGCCATATCTGTATCGGCACTGGCAGCCGGCATCGGTGTTGCAGGACTCTTCGGCGTCGGCCTGGGAACGGCCAGTGCAGACCAATGGGGATGCGATCGCCCGGGCACCCCGCCATGCGGTGACCATCGAGACGACCGTGGCCCGGGCGGCCCTGTCGACTGGCACGGTCGCGGCGTCGACCAGGCCCGTTTTGATCACCAACCCTTCAACTGGATGGGTCAGCAGGTGAACCCGGTGCCTTCCGGCGACGGAAACGGATGGGGATTCTGGTTCCTCGGTCAGTGGATTCCGCTGTAAATCATCACGATGCGAGGCGGGTCGCTACACACGGTGACCCGCCTCGAGTGCGTTCGGTCAGCCCGCGAATGTCTGGGTCGGTTCGGAGAAGCCATCATCAAGGAAGACTTTCCGGCCAGCGGGACCGGTGGCGTCCTGAACGAACTTGGACGCAAGTCCAGCCTCATCTGAATTCTTCATTGGCGCAATCCATGACGTGACCGCCGCATCGGAAGCCTCGGGGAATGCGAACCATGAGACGGTGTCGCCCACGTTTAACGCGTCGGTCTTGAACACCAGGCCCGCGTCTGCCTTGCCACTCGTAATGTCCTTGAGGACATCGCTACCTGTGCTGTCGATGAGTTGTGGTTGCAGTCGGACCCCAGTATGGTCTTCGACCTGCTGGGTTGCCGACATACAGGCGCCGGGACCCCCACACACCGCGATCCGCACGCCCGGTCGCGTCAGGTCTGCTAATGAGGTCAGGTTTTCACGGTTGCCATGGGCGGTTGCGATCACCAGGCTGTTCGCCGCCAACGGCGCCGGAGCCGCGTCGACCAGGCCAGCGTTTGCCACGGCTGTCATGTTGTCGTGGTCACCCGATACGAAGACGTCCACATCGGCGCCGTCCAACAACTGGCTGGACAGCTCCGACGAGCTCGCGAAGATGAACTCCACCGACGTCCCTGGGTTTTCAGCCTCGAACTGCTTGCCGATCGCGGTCAGAGGGGTGATCATCCACGACGAGGCGAACACGGTGATGGACGTCGTCGCCGGATGCGGCTGCGAGTCGCAGCCGCTCGCCGAGACCACCAACAGGATCCCGACAGCCATCGTTCGCTTCAATCGGCCGTGCATCGCATTCGACCATACCGATTCGGAGTCAGCCAATGGAGTTCCCGGCCCCATGTCTTGGTCACTTTTCTTTCGGCGGGCCTTGCATTTTGTTGTGGGGATGCCCTGTATCCGCTGGCAATTGGCTTGCGTTGAACCCGTTAGCCACCGGTTCACGGCAGGCTGGAGGCTGTGGGCGAGGGTGGCGGCGATGAAGACTCGCGCCGAGCATAACGCTACGGCGCCGGCCGAGCGACCGGGTCGCGCCAGTGGCATGCGCTGGTCCGCCCGCACACCCGTTGCCCTGTCGAACCACCACCTGGTCCGACCTGCCACGGTCGAGGCCACAGAGCGGCAGGAAGGCGTCCGCGGACGCTGGCGCTTGCGTGCGGGTCGCGGGTTGATTGTCGTCGAGGGGCTGGCGCTCGGCGTGCTGGGCGGTGTCGCATTGGCCTCGTCAATGGGTTACGCCCGGTTAGGCGCCGATGGCATGCCGATGCTCGGTCTTAAGGTGACGCCGCTGCACGCGGGGCTTTTGCTGATATTTGGGGCGCTGGCTCTGCTGTCGTGTCTCGGACGTCGGACAGTCTTCCTCTTCAGCGCGCTCGCAGCGTGCGGTTGGGCGGCGCTGGCTATTGTCTGCGTTTTCGAGGTCGCTCACCACACGCCCGGTGTGCTCGGGTTCGACCCGCGCGACAGTCTTTTCTATGGCGCACTGAGCGCCTACAACCTCGTCACGGCGTTGTTCTTGGCGGTTCCGCTGTCCAAGGTCTAGAGGGCAGCCTGGAGCGCCTTCGCTGCCGCGACCGCATCGCCGAGCACACCGAACACCACCGCGTGGAAGTCGTCCCGGTTCTCGGCGTGCACAACAGCGTTGTCCGGGTCGACCAGGAGGCCTTCCTTGCCCACCGATGACAACGTCGCCCGCATGCCGGCGAGCAGGCCGCGGGCGGCGTCGTTGATGGTGTCGACCCGCGTGACGTCGAGGATCGCGACGTCAAGTGCTCCTTCTCGTCATCGACCCTGCGCAGCACCTGTTCGGTGCCTGCGAACAACAGGTCGCCGTGAAGTTCAGATGCGCACCCGGTCGCAGGCGTCAGAGATGGTCCTGATGGTCGACCGCGATTCACGCGTCACAGTGAGGAAATGCAGTCCAAGCCGTTGGGACAGGCTTCGGCACACCCGGACTCCGCGGACGGTGTTGCCCTTGCCGTCCAGCAGCGGGGAGTAGACGCCGATTCCGAGTGGGCGTCCTGCGAACGCCGAATAGAACTCGCGGATGCGGGCAAATCGTTCGTCAGGTGTGGCGCCGGGGACCAGCGAGACGGCCGCGATGGCACCGGCGTTGATCATCGGGTTCTTCGGTGTCTTCTTCGCCGCGTCGACGCTGATCTCGTTGAACGCCTCGCCGGACGGCTCCACTCCGATTCTGGCATCTACCGCATCCTGGCCGATCTGGTCGAGGGCGAGCGCATAGGTGAATGGCTTGGAGATCGATTGAATTGTGAATTCGACTGTGGCATCGCCGGACTCGTAAAGATATCCATCCGACAGGGACAGCGACAGCCCGAATCCGCTGGGTTCGACGCCGGCGAGCTCGGGGATGTAGCTGGCCAGCGCTCCATCCGTGATGCTCGCGTGTTCGTCTCTGATCTGGTCCAGGTACCGCTGAACCAGTTCGGCCACGGCTTGAATTTTAGCCAGCATAGGGCCTGCCAGAGGCCGCACGACGATGTCGCTTTTCCGCCAGTGATGTCGGTGGGCACGTGTAATTGTTTGAGGCATGCACGAAGACTTCGACCGCTGTTATCGGGCCGTCCAATCCAAGGACGCCCGGTTCGACGGCTGGTTCGTGACCGCCGTGCTGACCACGAAGATCTACTGCAGGCCCAGCTGCCCGGTCCGCCCGCCATTCGCACGCAATATGCGGTTTTATCCCACCGCTGCGGCCGCGCAACGTGCGGGCTTCCGTTCCTGCAAGCGCTGCAGGCCCGACGCCTCGCCTGGTTCACCGGAGTGGCATGTCCGCGGCGACGTGGTGGCCAGGGCGATGCGCCTGATCTCCGACGGCACGGTTGACCGCGAGGGGGTTACGGGGTTGGCGGCCAGGGTCGGCTACACCACCCGCCAGCTCGAGCGGCTGCTGCAGGCCGAGGTCGGTGCGAATCCACTGGCGCTGGCCAGGGCCCAGCGCACGCGGGCGGCGCGGGTACTGATCGAAACCACCGCGCTGCCATTCGGCGACGTCGCATTCGCCGCGGGCTTCTCGAGCATTCGCCAGTTCAACGACACAGTCCGGGCGGTGTGCGATGTCACGCCCACGGTGCTGCGTCAACGTGCGCGGACGCGATTCGGGCGTGGTGACGCGGGCACCACGGGTTCGTTGTCACTGCGACTGCCGGTGCGAACGCCGTTCGCGTATGAGGGACTGTTCGGCCATCTCGCGGCGAGTGCGGTGCCCGGTGTCGAGGAGGTGCGCGACGGCGCGTACCGACGGACGCTGCGGCTGCCCAATGGCAACGGAATCGTAAGCCTCACACCGCAACCCGATCATGTGCGGTGCGCGCTTGTATTGGATGATTTCCGCGACCTGTCCACGGCGATCGCGCGGTGCCGGCGACTGCTCGACCTTGACGCGGATCCCGAGGCCGTCGTCGACGCGTTGAGCGCCGACCCGGACCTGACTGCGCTAGTGGCCAAGGCGCCGGGGCAACGCATTCCACGAACGGTCGACGAGCAAGAGCTTGCCGTGCGAGTCGTGCTCGGCCAGCAGGTGTCGCTGAAGGCCGCCCGCACCCACACTCGGCGCATCGTGACCGCCTACGGCCACCCGGTGAGCGATGCCAACGGCGGTTTGACCCATGTGTTTCCGGCCATCGAGCACCTCACGGAAATCGATCCCGTCCATCTGGCGTTCCCGAAGTCGCGGCAGCGGTCACTGACCACGCTCATCGGCGCGATGGCGGACGGCGAGGTCGTGCTGGACGCCGGTTGCGACTGGAACCGTGCTCGAGAGCAGCTGTTGGCGCTGCCGGGGATCGGCCCGTGGACCGCGGAGGTCATCGCGATGCGCGGACTCGGCGACCCTGATGCGTTCCCGGTCAGTGATCTCGGCGTTCGGCTGGCCGCCAAGCAGCTCGGCCTGCCCGAGGATCCTCGCCCGTTGACCGAGCGCGGTGCACGCTGGCGACCGTGGCGGTCATATGCCACCCAGCACTTGTGGACGGCCCTTGATCACGCGGTCAATCAATGGCCGCCGAAGGAGAAATGATGGAAGCATTGCAATTTCGAGCCGTCGACAGCCCGGTGGGGCTGTTGACCCTGGCCGGGCAGAACGGCCGGCTGATGCACCTGCGGATGGTTGACCAGACGTACGAACCGAACCACGACGGGTGGAAGTCCGACGACGCGGCGTTCCCCGAGGCTGTCGAGCAGCTCGGGGCATACTTCGCCGGCGACCGGACTAACTTCGATCTCGATCTCCATCTGGTCGGCACGGCGTTCCAGCGGCGGGTCTGGGAGGCGCTACTGACGATTCCCTACGGGGAGACGCGGTCATACGGCGAGATCGCCCGGCAGATCGGATCCCCCGGTGCGTTTCGAGCTGTCGGGTTGGCGAATGGGCACAATCCGATCGGCATCATCGTGCCGTGCCATCGCGTGATCGGGTCGAACGGCAGCCTCACCGGATACGGCGGCGGGCTGGACCGGAAAAGGGCACTGCTTTCATTGGAGAAAAGCCGCACCGCACCCGCTCTATTCGAATAAAAAATGCGACAAAAATGCCTCTGCCCTCCAATCGTAATTGGAGGGCAGAGGACTTAAATTGTGTTCGGCGGTGTCCTACTTTTCCACCCGGGTTGGGTAGTATCATCGGCGCTGGCAGGCTTAGCTTCCGGGTTCGGGATGGGTCCGGGCGTTTCCCTGCCGCTATTACCGCCGTAACTCTATTTTTTTTGTGGTGGTGTTGTTTGGTGGTGGGGTGTGGTGGTTTGACTGTTTGTGGATGGGTGTGGTTGCGAGTTTGTGTGTAAGTTTTCGGCCGGTTAGTGCCAGTTCCCTGAACGCATTGCTGCGGGTGTAGGTCTGGTCTATTGATCCCGTGGTCTGCGGGGGGCCTTATCCCACTGAATGGGTGAGAAGCCTGGTCTTGGAGGGGGTTTCCCGCTTAGATGCTTTCAGCGGTTATCCTGTCCGAACGTGGCTATCCAGCGGTGCCCCTGGTGGGACAACTGGTGGACCAGAGGTTCGTCCGTCCCGGTCCTCTCGTACTAGGGACAGGTTTCCTCAAGCTTCTGACGCGCGCGGCGGATAGAGACCGAACTGTCTCACGACGTTCTAAACCCAGCTCGCGTGCCGCTTTAATGGGCGAACAGCCCAACCCTTGGGACCTGCTCCAGCCCCAGGATGCGACGAGCCGACATCGAGGTGCCAAACCATCCCGTCGATATGGACTCTTGGGGAAGATCAGCCTGTTATCCCCGGGGTACCTTTTATCCGTTGAGCGACACCCCTTCCACTCAGAGGTGCCGGATCACTAGTCCCGACTTTCGTCCCTGCTTGACGTGTAGGTCTCGCAGTCAAGCTCCCTTGTGCACTTACACTCAACACCTGATTGCCGTCCAGGTTGAGGGAACCTTTGGGCGCCTCCGTTACATTTTAGGAGGCAACCGCCCCAGTTAAACTACCCGCCAGGCACTGTCCCTGAACCGGATATACGGTTCGAGGTTAGAGGCCCAATACGATCAGAGTGGTATTTCAACAATGACTCCACAACCACTGGCGTGGCCGCTTCGCAGTCTCCCACCTATCCTACACAAACCGTATCGAGCACCAATACCAAGTTGTAGTGAAGGTCCCGGGGTCTTTTCGTCCTGCCGCGCGTAACGAGCATCTTTACTCGTAGTGCAATTTCGCCGAGTCTATGGTTGAGACAGTTGAGAAGTCGTTACGCCATTCGTGCAGGTCGGAACTTACCCGACAAGGAATTTCGCTACCTTAGGATGGTTATAGTTACCACCGCCGTTTACTGGGGCTTAAATTCTCCGCTTCACCCCCGAAAGGGTTGACGGGTCCTCTTAACCTTCCAGCACCGGGCAGGCGTCAGTCCGTATACATCGTCTTGCGACTTCGCACGGACCTGTGTTTTTAGTAAACAGTCGCTTCTCACTGGTTTGTGCCACCCCCCACCGCTACCCACCGCAAGGGTGTTGACGGTAGGAGGTCCCCCTTCTCCCGAAGTTACGGGGGTATTTTGCCGAGTTCCTTAACCATAGTTCACTCGTACGCCTCGGTATTCTCTACCTGACCACCTGTGTTGGTTTGGGGTACGGGCCGTGTGCACACTCGCTAGAGGCTTTTCTTGGCAGCAGAGGATCACCGAATTCACCTCACTCGGCTATGCATCACCTCTCGGGATATGTGTTGGACGGATTTGCCTATCCAACTCCCTACAGGTTTGCCCCAGTATTACCACTGACTGGTACGGCTACCTTCCTGCGTCACCCCATCGCTTGACTACTACCCACCCGGGTCCCACGCAGCCGATGTCCCTCGCCCCCCGAAGGGATTGATGGGCCACCTTTTGGGTGGTTAGCAGGATGGATTCATCAGGGACGCACACACACGGGTACGGGAATATCAACCCGTTGTCCATCGACTACGCCTGTCGGCCTCGCCTTAGGTCCCGACTCACCCTGGGCGGACTGGCCTGGCCCAGGAACCCTTGGTCTTTCGGCGGGCAAGGTTCTCACTTGCCTTATCGCTACTCATGCCTGCATTCTCACTCCCACACCCTCCACCACTCGATCACTCGGTGGCTTCACCGGATGCAGGACGCTCCCCTACCCAACAACACCCAAGGGTGTCATTGCCGCGGCTTCGGCGGTGTGCTTGAGCCCCGCTACATTATCGGCGCACAATCACTTGACCAGTGAGCTATTACGCACTCTTTCAAGGGTGGCTGCTTCTAAGCCAACCTCCTGGTTGTCTTCGCGACTGCACATCCTTTTCCACTTAGCACACGCTTAGGGGCCTTAGCCGGCGATCTGGGCTGTTTCCCTCTCGACGCACGGAGCTTATCCCCCGCCGTCTCACTGCCACGCTCTAACTTGTCGGCATTCGGAGTTTGGCTGACGTCAGTAACCTAGTAGGGCCCATCGGCCATCCAGTAGCTCTACCTCCAACAAGAAACACGCAACGCTGCACCTAAATGCATTTCGGGGAGAACCAGCTATCACGGAGTTTGATTGGCCTTTCACCCCTACCCACAACTCATCCCCTCAGTCTTCAACCTAAGTGGGTTCGGGCCTCCACAACATCTTACTGCTGCTTCACCCTGGCCATGGGTAGATCACTCCGCTTCGGGTCCAGAACACACCACTACACCAACCCCAACGGATTGGATACGCCCTATTCAGACTCGCTTTCGCTGCGGCTACCCCACCCGGGTTAACCTCGCGACATGTCCCTGACTCGCAGGCTCATTCTTCAAAAGGCACGCCATCACCCCACGACAAAATCGAAGGCTCTGACGGATTGTAAGCGCACGGTTTCAGGTACTCTTTCACTCCCCTCCCGGGGTACTTTTCACCATTCCCTCACGGTACTAATCCGCTATCGGTCACTGGACAGTATTCAGGCTTACCGGGTGGTCCCGGCAGATTCACAGCAGATTCCACGAGCCCGCTGCTACTCGGGGACAGCTCCACAGCAGGCAGCATGTTTTCGTCTACGGGGCTCTCACCCTCTCCGGACAGACCATCCCAGGCCACTTCGACTAACACACTGCTTTATCACTGCTGGCCAGGCCGGCGGACCTGACAAGAAACGCCCCACAACACCGCACACACAACCCCCGCCGGGTATCACATGTCCACGGTTTAGCCATCCTCCGCTTTCGCTCGCCACTACTCACGGAATCACACTTGTTTTCTCTTCCTACGGGTACTGAGATGTTTCACTTCCCCGCGTTCCCCCCCAACGCCTATACATTCAACGTTGGGTGACACGACATCACTCGTGCCGGGTTTCCCCATTCGGACATCCTCGGATCCACGCTCGGTTGACAGCTCCCCGAGGCATAACGCAGCCTCCCACGTCCTTCATCGGCTCCCAGTGCCAAGGCATCCACCATGCGCCCTTAAACACTTACAACACAAAACCAAAAAATGAGTCACCCACACACACCCCCGAAAGAATGCATGCGGGCATCAGAAAAATTGCACATCAGACACCAAAAAGCCCACCCCCCGAAGAGAGTGCGCACTTTCGCTGCTAGATGCTCGCAACCACTATCCACAAATCAAACACCACACCCCACCACCAAAACTCGGGGCAACAACCAGTCCTATCTCCGGTTTCCCACACGGGACGAAGAGATAGCGGGCCTGTTGTCTCAAAGCCCAATAGTGTGCCTGGCAATTCCATCACCGGTGTTTCCCCACCAGCTCAAATGTCTGTTGTGCACCAGACCCCCACCCACTACAGGCGGAAAGCCATCTTCACGATTCGCCCAGGTCACCGAACCCCCA
>CAWIEE010000009.1:0-162074 GCA_963835075.1 uncultured Actinomycetota bacterium
GGCGTTACACTGACGACCACGCAGGACCCGTTCGTGCTGGCCGGCACACTCAGCGCGATCATCGGCGGCATCCTCGTCGCGGGCGGCCTGGTGGTGGTGCTCGGATCGATAGCCACGTTCCTCGCGATCGACGACAAGGTCTCGGCTATCCTCGTCAAGGAAGTCGCCCGCTTGGAGGCCCGCACCTACGACCAGATCCAGCGGTTGTCCCGGGTGACACGCGCCATCCACCAGCAAGATTGGTTCCTGGCTATCCGCGACACCGAGCGACTGCTGGAGCAGGAAGGGGACATACCGGGGGCGCGCTTCGAGCTGGCGGAGCGCCTGTTTGAGGAGGTGGTCGAGGCGTTTCGCATCCAGCGAGACATCGTACCCATGGGCCGGGTTCTGACGGTTGACGGCACACCCGACAGGGGCGATCCGCTCGACGCCGCATCGAAGCGCCTGGAGGCGGCCACAGCTCGTCAGGAAGGGCCGCCGGTCGCGCTGCAGCGTTGTCGGCCCTGCTCGAAGGTTCGCAGGGCCACTGGGCCGAGATGGAGCGCCTCCTCCTCAGGCAGGCCGGCGGGCGGACCACAGCAACGGTGTGCGGAAGTCCTGTGCAAGCCGGTACCACCTCGCCATGCTGTGCTCGGCGTGGGCACGGATGAGCAGGTGCGCCGGGTTGGGGCCGAACTCGGGATCGAACTGCCGGCGCCATGGGGGGAGGCAGCCAGATCCCTGGATACGCTGGTCGCCGGAGATCAGCGAGTGAGTTGGTGGGTATGGCGTCCCGCGGTGCAGAACCTTGCGTATTCCACGCTGCATCGGACCGGCGGCGTGTCCATCAGCCGCGTGGATGCCGCCGACGCCGGGTCCCCACCATCCTACAGAGTGGGGGTGCGCGACATCCGGGACGGGGATGCCGTACCCGATACCTGGAAGGGACGGGGCACCGTCACGGCGAAAATTGCGGGCGATGGGCTTTACATTCTTGTGCCTGGCCGATGAGGCGGCCGGCTAGCGCAGCTCTCATCGCGCACCTCCGCGATCCAGCCGAGCGCGTGGCCCAGCCCATCCGCGACCAGGCCGCCGCCGACCGCCAGCAGGATCGCCACGACGACCCCCCACTCCCAGACAATGGCGATAGCCTCCCTGCGCTCCTTGGGAATCGGGGCCGCCACCGTGGCCGCCACGCAGCAGATCGTGAGCACGGCGACCGCGACGCAGCCGGAGCCGCCGGCGATCTGCGCGACGCCGCCGTCGGTGAGCGCGACCAGTGCGCTCACGATCGCACCTCCCGCGACCCTATTTGACACACAACTTTCCCATAGCGCCCGCCCACCACCGGGCGTAGGCTGTGCGCGTACCGCCGAGATGTATGAGGAGGGACCATGCCCAGATCCGCCCGATCCCTGCTGGCCACGCCGCTGCTGCTGGCGATGCTCGCCCTGCCAGTAGACCCGCCCGAGAACTGAGCCGCTTCACGGCGACCGCCTGGGCCACGCCCGATCCCGTTGAGACCGGATCGATCGTGACGGACAGTATACCCGGATCGGCGCTACTGCGGGGGCATCGTCATTTACGATGACCTGGAGACACGCATCGCCCTCACCAGCGACACGCACATCGGGCAATCGGGTATCGCCAGTTGGTCTTTGCGCGTCACCAGCAAGACCGCAAATCAGGGCGATGCCGTCGTGGGCTGCCACTGGAAGGGCCAGTACGCGCGAGGCAACGCACACTGGAGCGTCACCGGCACATCGCCCGCGCCCGCCAGAGCCCGCCGATCCGCCGTGCTCGGCGCGCCGCTCAGCGCGTGATCCGCATCCTTGGGCCGATCATGCCGAACACCAGCACCCAAGCCCCCGGAATGCTGCCTGCCGAACAACACCACCGCCGAGTTGATGGCTGCCTTCCTGGTAGGCCCCTACTCCTACGAGGTGGACGGCCAACCCTGTGGCAGCGGGGTCATGGATTCCGCCATACGAGCAAGCCAAGCCGCCAGATACATGCCGCCCAGTCCGGCGCGTCGGGAGGTAGCCTGGGATTGGCCCGGATGCGCTCTATCGCAGCGCACGGCTGGCGACGAGGGCATGCGACAACTTCAAGGACTGCGACGGCAACCCGGTGCCCGCAGGGACGTTCGTCGCGGACCTGCATGCTGCCAGCGACAGCCAGTGGGCGCTCATCGACGGGTCGTGCCCGAGCAACTGACGCGAACGCGCTCACGGGCGCACCGCCTGGGCCGCGTAGGGTACGCGCTTGCGGGTGGTTCTGTAAATTGGACATAGATCACTCCCCCGAGAAGGGAAAGCGACCAAGCTCCCGCACAGTGCCCGTTGATAAAACGTTATGGACACTGTACTATTGGATTACCTGCCCGTGGACTCTCTCAACAATTGGCCGCGAGCGGGTAAAGGGGCTGAAGGAGCTTAGCCGCGCCATCAGTCAGGAACCCCGTTGCCCTGCTCTTGCGGAAGGACAGGCAGCGGGGTTCCGCGTCGTTACGGGTCTTTGTGCGGCCTCCCTGGCTTGCGAGGCGAAGCACATACCGCTCGACCGACTCCGCGGAAAAGAGCCGACCGAGCGATGTAAGCTGGACCTCAAGGGTACCGTTGTCTGCGAGCGCGCGCACGCGGGTCTCGGATAGACCGAGCTTCCGCGCCACCTCGCCTGTCCTGAGCCACTTCGCCGACGCAGTGCCATCTGGGTAGGCTGTGTGCTGCGTCATTGCCACTCCAGTCCATAACGTTTTAGGACAGTTTACCTAACTCCGGTACTGGGCACAACCACCCAGTCAGGACGCGGCGGATACCGCCTCTTCCAAGGCGGGCACCTCGATCGGCTCGAAGAGGCCCGGCACATCGGTCCCCAGTGCCTTTGCGATGCGCTCAAGCACGTCGCCGTCGAAGAGATTGACATCTCCATACCAGTAGGCCCGAGCTGTGCCGGGCGCTAGTTCGGCCACACGGCTGAACGTCGTGATGTTCAGGCCCTTGGCCTTTGCCCGATCCTGTACGGTCAGGCGAGTACGCTTCATACCGCTGTCCTCCCGCCGCTGATATAGCCGACGGGACTGAACGATGCCTCTAGCCGCGCCAAGTGCCTGCATGCTCGACCTCCTCTGCAAGCGTAACGGGCAGGGCTACCCCTGCATAGCCCCTTGTGCCTCGCCACATAAGCTAGTGTACTCTCTTGGATTTACCTACGCAAGTACCCTTGAGCATGACTACATGAGCGTGTATACTTGGAGGTGTTGAGAGAGTCCACCGTCTCAGCGAAGGCAGGCACCAAGATGACCACCGCAGCCGCCACCCGCCCCGCCCCGTCCGCCGCCCCCGCAGTCGAGCGCATCACCGCCGCCCTGGTCCTGCAGCGCTCCTCCGAGGGGCGCGAGTGGTACCGCGTCGCCCCCGAGAGCTGCTCCTGCCCCGACTTCACCTTCCGCTCCCAGGCCAACCCGGCCCACCGCTGCAAGCGCATGGCGGCCCACTTCCCCCCGATCGCCCCGGCCCCCGCGCCGTTCTACTGCATCGGGTGCGGCCAGCGCCCCGCCGCCGGCGCCACCCTCCACTGCCCGCCCTGCACCGACGTGCGCGCGGCCGCCGCCCTCGACGCGCTGCCCCTCGACGAGTGGGTCGAGGCCTTCACCGGCGACGCCGCCTTCGCCGCCTGGCTGTGCGAGGGCGAGCGCCGCCCCCGCGGTCGCGGATGTGCCGGAGTCCACCCCGGAGGAGGTCGCCGAGAGCGCGGCCATCGCCGCCGAGGTCACCCGCGAGCTGGTGGCCGCCACCCCGGCGAGCGTGGCCCCGATCGCCATCGACCGCTCCCGGATGCGGATGCTCCGCTCCCCCGAGCAGCTCGCGGCCATCGCCGCCGCCGACGAGGCGCGCACCGCGGCGCGGCTGGCCCGCCTCCTGGCACCCGCGCCCGCCCGGCGCGAGTCCGGGCGCGGATCCGCTGGCCTGCTGCTTCGAGTAGGCCCGGCACAGGCAGGCAGGCAGATGGGCGATGGAGGCGACTGCGCCTCTCGCCCGCAGCGACGGGGAGACAGATCGTGAAAATGAGTCCGGACAGTGGCGTCTATCTCGGGGCGACCGACTTCGCCCCGCTGGCACAGGGCGTCGGGCATGAGGATGCGTACGCGATCACCGTCGTGTGCGCCCCCGACGGTGATCCCTATTGTGGCCAACTGGTGGCCGATCAGACGGGCAGCGCCGTGCATCTCTACATCATGCGCGCGGACGTCGGGTACGACCACTACCACTGCCTGCCCGAGGTGGCGCGATGAGGCTCAGCAGCAACACGCGCATGCCGGCCCCCAGGCCGCGCAAGACCGTCAGCTTCCACGCCTCCATGGAGGAGCCGATCCGCGAGCTGGCGGACACGCTGGCCCGCCGCATGGGCTGCTCCCGCTCCGAGGCCATCGGGCGGGCGCCTGGTCCACCTCGACCTCGCGCAGCGGCGGGGGGTGCGCCCGTGATCGTGAGAGGACTGGAGCACGACTGCAACGCCTACTGCCGCGGCGACGAGCACTGCATCGTCGCCCGCACCCGGCTCGGCGATCGTATGCCGGGCGAGGACATGCTCGCCTGGGCCCGGGAGCAATTTGCGCTCGTGGGCCTGCTGGCGGTGCGCGTCGCCCCCGCCCCGGAGGCGGCGCCGCCCGCGCGCCCGCTGAGGGGGACGGGCGGGGGCACGCTACCGGAGGCCGCGCAGACCGAGGCGTGGCTTGTCTGGGTCACGGTGGCGGTGCCGGGACGGCTCGTCGGCGACATGCGCCGGGGCGAGGTGGCGTCGTGAACGACCTCATCGCGGCCCGCGTCGCCGATATCCTGCCCTGGATACCGATGCCGCCGGCGGACGATTTCGCCATCCGCGACGCCCTGGCCGCCCTCGACGGCGCCGAGGGCTCCCCCGCCGAGGGCGCGATCCGGGAGGGCGTGCGCTCCCGCATGGAGGATCCTCTGCCAGGCCGCACGCCCCACCCCCGATGCCCCCGCTACCGGCGCCTTCGCGCTGGCATGGGCGCTCATCGCCGCCATAGACGACGAGCCGCTGCTCGCCGACGCCCTGTTCGTCGGCATGCAGCGCCGCGCCGCCGGCCACGCCGTGCCGCTCACCTACCCCTCGGGCCCTCCCCCAAGCACGCAGAGGAGTTCTAGCCATGACCACCGCGGTTGCTCCCACCGGCGACTACACCCTCACCGTCGCCGAGCCGCCCAGCTATTTCGAGAAGCTGCTGAACGGCGATCTGTCCGACCTCACCCCCGAGGAGCGCACGGCCTACTACCTGGAGCGCTGCCGCTCCATCGGCCTGGATCCGATGTCCCAGCCGTTCCTGTTCATGCAGACGAGGGCGCGCGAGGGGGAGCAGCCCAAGACGATCCTCTACACCACCCGCAGCGCCACCGACCAGATCGCCAAGCGCGACGCGCTCTCCGGCTCCATCGTCAGCCGGGATGTGGGCGGTGGCATCGCGATCGTGGTGGTGCGGATCACCGACGGCACCAGGACGGTGGAGAACATCGGGGCCGCGTCGTTCAAGTACGACAACCAGGCCGGGGATGCGCTCAAGCGCGCCACGACCCAGGCGTACCGCCGGGGCATCATCCAGTATGCCGGCGTGGGCGCGGTGAGCGAGGAGGACATCGAGGACATCGCCGGCGCGCAGAAGCTCGGCATGATGGGCGTGGAGTTGCCGGCCACGCAGGCCCGCCGCGTCAATCGCGCCACCGGGGAGGTCCTGGACGCGCCCGCCCCGCCGAAGCAGCTCCGCGCCGCCCCCGCGAAGCCGGCCGATCCCGCCCCGCCCGCCAGGCCGGCCACGCCCGAGCACCGCGCCAAGCTCGCCAACCTGCTGGCCCTGCTGGGCCGCGGCGTCGATCTTCCCGGCGACCTGACCGAGCCGCAGGCCCTGGTGATGATCGCGGGGCTGACCAAGGAGGCCAAGGCGGCGGCGCCCAGCGAGGCCCAGCACGACGAGCTGCTGGCCATCGCCACCGATCTGCACGACGCGGGGGCGGCGGTGCCCACCTGGAGCGACGATCTGACCCTGGCCGGCTGGCAGGCCATCATGGTCAAGCTCCGGCAAATCCGCGACGAGCACGAGGCGAAGGCGCGCCGAGGCCGCCCGCGCGCAGTCGGTGCCGGCCCCGGAGGAGATGACGGCCCGGACGGCGACAACGACACGGAGACCTGCCCTTCTAGCCCACCGCCCAGCGCCCGGAGCACCCGATGCGCACCACGCCCGCCATGGCCACCGCCCGCTACCGACGCCGCCAGGATGCCGCCTACGCCCTCGCCTGCCTGCTGGTGCTCGTGGCGATCGTCGCCGCGCCAATCGACACCGGCGCGACCATCACCGCCCTGCTGCTCTGCCTCGCGGTCGCTCGCCGCCGCCTACTAGCCGAGAGGACCCCACCCGATGCCGCCAAGCGTAGTCACGGAGAGAGGCAGCTGATCACTCCGCCCGGATGGCACCGCGGAACTCCACATCATCGCCGAGGGGCTGGCGATGTGGTGCGTCGTGGACGGCGCGCTCGGCCTCCCTCGATCGCGGACGGCGGTTGCCCCGTCGCGGTGATCCAGAACGGGTTGCTGGCGCTCGGCTACCCCGGCTGCACCACCGCCCCTATCCGCTGCGAGTGCCGCAAGCTGGACGGTTCCTACGAGTGGAGAGAGGAGTCACCCCAATGCCCGGCATGAAGCTTGTATCCCTGCCCGACGCCCCCGAGGAGGAGCCGGCCGGCAATCTCTGGCGCACGCCCGACTACGTGCTGGCCCCCGCGCGGGAGGCCCTCGGAGTCATAGACCTCGATCCGGCCAGCTCCGAGGAGGCCAACCGGACGGTCCGGGCTGACACCTATTTCACCCGCGAGATGGACGGCCTGGCCCGCCCCTGGCTCTGCCCGGACGGCTGGCCCGCCAGGATCTTCTGCAATCCTCCGTACAGCCGCGATGGCCTGGTCGAGCCGGGCCGGGCTGTTCCTCAATCGGCTCATCGCCCAGCACGCCGCGGGCAACGTCCAAGCCGGGATCATCCTGGTCAACGTCTGCACGGAGACCGTGTGGTTCCGGCCCATGTGGTCGCTGACGCTCTGTTTCTGGCGCGGGCGGATCGATTTCAGCCACCCCGGACGGCCCGCCGGCTCCCCCAAGCACGCCAGCGTGCTCGGCTACGTGGGCCCGTACCCGGAGCGTTTCGCCGCCGCCTTCGGCGCGTTCGGCCAGATCGTCCCGCCCGCGGCGGCGATCATCCACAACCTGTCCACACCTCGCCCGTGGTTATCCCCAGCCTATCCACAACGGGAGATCCGCCGATGACCGCCCCCTCGAACATCCGCGCCCTGCCGCCGCGCCACGCGGCCGCCATCCACCGCTGGGTCCACCTGGTCGCCGAGCACCACGGCCTGGCCGTCGGCGACCTGCGCACCGCCTCCCGCGCCGGCGGCCTGCCGCGCGCCGCGGGTGGCCATGCACCTCCTCCACGAGGACGGCCTGAGCCAGGCGCAAATCGCCGCGCAGCTCGGGCTCCGCAATCCCAGCACGGTCCTGTACGGCCTCGGGCAGATCCACACGTATCCCGAGCTGCTGGAGCTGGCCCGGCAAATCCGCGCCGCCGGCGAGACCCGGCAGCCCGCCGGCCTGCGCTGCGAGGTGTGCGCCGCCCCCGCGTCCTCCCACCCGGAGATGCCGGGCACGAGGCACGCCTGGAGCCTGTGCCGCGCCCACGCCGTCGAGGCGGCCGCGGCGCTCAACGCCGGGATCGACGGCCAGTGGGACGCCCTGGTGGCGTCGAGATGAGGGGAGGGCATGCCGTGCCGACCGCCGCGCCCGCCGCCCTGCTCGTGATCGCCAGCGGCCGCGGCTACGCCACGCCGCCACCTCGCTCCCCGCCGCCCGCCGGGACCAGCTCACCCGCGCCGCCACCCTCTGCGGCTGGGACCTCTGGCGCTGGCCGGACGGGGCCACCAACTACCGCCTGCAGCCCGCGGGCACCGCCGTCACCTGCATGCTCTGCCGCCGCACCGCCGACTACCGCCGCATCGCCACGAGCTGAGAGGAGCCCACCATGCGCCACCGCACCCACCGCGATCGCGTCTCCCGCAGCCGGACCGCCCGCCCCAGGCCCGCCTACTGCCACAACTGCGGCGCCTGCTATCGCCGGCGCTATCGCCACGCGCTCTGCTGGTGCGGGGAGGATCTGAGATGGCAGCCACCGCCAAGCGCCCGTGGCCACGCCTCTCGGCGGATTCTCGCGATCCCGCCCGATCCGCGCCGCTGCCAGTCCTGCGGGCACGACTGCGACCTGACCCGCTGGCTCGAGCACGACGAGCGCGACCAGCCCACCGCCGTCGTGGTCGTGCTCTGCCGGCCCTGCTCCGATCGGATCATCGAGCCGCACCCCCGGCTCTACGCCGCCCTCGACGAGTACGCACCGCACTCCGGCAGCATGGCCCTGTGCCGCGAGTGCTCGCGCCGCTCGGGCGTGTCCTGCACCCACCCCGACCTCAAGGCCAACGGCGGCGCGGGGCTGAACATCACCATGCGCCGGCCGGACACGGCCTTCGTGTCCGGCCGCGGCGCGGGGGGCAGGCGCACCGGCTGGGTACACCGCATCTACCACGCCCCGCCGTCCGCGTGCGCCGGGCGCGCCGCTCCCGGCATCGACGACCTAGAGCTGCTGGAGGATCGCTAATGGCCACACCCGCCGCCTCGCGCATGGCCGCCGCCGCGGCCTCCCTCGACGCCAGCATCGCCGCGCACAGGGCAGGGGACACGCCCGACTATGCCGCGCCGAATACTCCGACAATGCTCGAGGTGCCAATCCAGGCACTCACCCCGTCCCCATTCAACCCGCGGAAGACGTTCCGGCCCGAGGGATCTGGAGGAGCTGGGCCAGAGCATCGTGGCCCACGGCCTGCTCCAGCCGCTGGTGGTCCGCGCCGTCGCGCCGACCGCCGGCCTCAGCCACGAGTACCAAATCATCTGCGGAGAGCGGCGCTACCGGGCCGCGCTGGCGGTCGGGATTCGGACCCTTCCCGTCCGTGTCCTGGATGTCGACGACCGTGCCGCCCTCGAAATCGCTTTGGTGGAGAACCTGCAGCGCGCCGACCTGGACCCGATCGAGCAGGCCGAGGGCTACAAGGCGCTCGCCGATCGCGCAGGCATGCGCCAGGGCGAGATCGCCCTGGCCGTGAAGGTGAGTCAGCCGACCATCGCCAAGGCGATCGGCCTGCTCAAGCTCCCCGCCGACGTGCAGCAGCTGATCCGGGAGGGCGCGCTCAGCCAGGGCCACGGGCACATCCTGGAGAAGTACGCCGACTTCCCCGCCTACGTCCGGTTCCTGGTCGGGGTGATCGTCGAGGAGCACTGGAGCACCAAGCGTCTGGCCTCCGAGAAGTTCTACACGACCTACAACACGCCGGCAGACGTGGTGCAAGTGGTCACCTTCAACGCGACCTTCGACACCGCGGTCTGCAAGCAGTGCCCCTTCGGTGCCTACCGCGTCGGGGAGTACCAGCGGGGCTACTGCCTCAAGCCCGAGCACTACAAGGAGCTGCAGGCGCAGGCCAGGGCGGCGCAGGAGGCGCAGCTCGTGGCGGCGCGCACGGTGGCACCGGCCGGCGACGGCCCGCAGATCCGCACGGCGGATCTCCCCCCAACTCCTACAAGGACCTCGGCAGCTACAAGCCCCCGGCCGGCTGCACCGGGGACTGCCCGTGCCGCGCGCAGGCCCTCGACGGCAACGGCCGCGCGGTGCGCCTCTGCACCGACATCCGCCGCTACGAGCAGCTCAAGGCGAAGGAGACCAAGGCCGACAACGCGGCCAAGCGCGAGCGTGTCCGGACCCAGATCACGCACATATCCGCCCACCTGGCACCGCTGGAGGAGATCGGCGTGCCCGGCTCGCTGTCCTGGTCCACGCCGCGGTCGCCAACCTGGGCGGCAGCCAGCGCAGTCGGGAGGGGCTGGCGCAGTCCGTCGATCGCACCGTGCCCGGCCTGCTCAACGCGACGCGCGTGCCGACGCTCGACGAGCTGGCCACCCTGGCACCGCTCGAATCTGCTCCGCTTCGGGGTGGACGCGCTGCTAACCAACGAGCTGCTCACCGCGTTGGAGCACGAGTACATCCCGCCCACCGCGGCGCTCTGGTACGGCCAGCTGCTGATCGAGGAAGGGGATCCGCGATGCCGTCTGACGCCATATCCGCCACGCAAGATATACCGGTGGGGTATACCGACGCTTGTGCGACCAGGCCGGGTCGCTCAGGCGCGGATCGGGATGCTATACCGTCGCGCCTCGGGCTCGACCTGCGGATCCCCGACGTGCGCCCCGGTGCTGCGACGCAGCCCCGACCAGCGCAGCGCGCATGCTCCCGGCGAGTTCTTGCAGCCGAGCCCGGTCGAGCGGCTCCCCCGGCTCGAACGTGAAGACCCACCGGTACTGGCCGGCCACCTCGGCGCCGCGCAGCACGCCGGCGTTGGCCCCCGTGGCCGGGCCGTAGGGGTGGTGACCGGCCGCCACCGACTGGAACGCCACATACGCCTTCTGACTCAGTTCTGCCCCGGAGATGGCCACCAGCAATCCTTTCACAGGTCGAACACCACACTAACACGGGAGGCGGACCTTGGGCGATAGGACAAACAGCGGGTGGAGGACCTCGATGCCCTCGCCGAAGGCTGAGTATACCCGGGCGTCGCGCTCCTGACCGGGGACGCGACGGCGATGCTGGCGACGCTGCCCGGGCAGTCGGTACAGACGTGCGTCACCAGCCCACCCTACTGGCAGCTGCGCGACTACGGGGTGGAGGGGCAGATCGGGCTCGAGGACAGCCCGGAGGCGTTCGTCGCCCGCCTGGTCGCGGTGTTCCGCGCCGTGTGGCGCGTCCTCCCGGATGGCGGCACGCTGTGAATGACATGGGGACAGCTACAACGCCTACGGCGGCAACCGGGGCACCGCCAGCGACTATGCCGGCAATCGCGCCCTGAAAGGGGAGCCGGCCCTCCCGCCCGGGCACCGGGCTGCTCGCCAAGGATCTGAAGAACAAGGATCTCGTGGGCATCCCCTGGCTGCCTCGCCTTCGCCCTGCGCTCGGACGGCTGGACGCTCCGCTCCGACATCATCTGGGCGAAGGTCAACCCGATGCCCGAGAGCGTCACCGACCGGCCCACCGCGGCGCACGAGCACGTCTTCCTGCTCACAAAGACGCTCGCTACTTCTACGACATGGAGGCCATACGGGAGCCGCAGACCGGCAACGCGCACGGCCGGGGCGCCGGCGTCACGCCGAAGTCGGTGCCGATGGGACACGGCATCAAGGCCAACGACAGCTTCCACGCGGCCACAAGCCGCTACGTTGATATCCCCGGCGGGCGGAACCGGCGGAACGTCTGGGCAATCGCGGGGGAGCCCTACAGCGAGGCCCACTTCGCCACCTTCCCGACGCGGCTGCCCGAGCTGTGCCTGCTGGCCGGCAGCCGGGCGGGCGACACGGTGCTCAATCCGTTCAGCGGGTCGGGCAGCACCGGGGTAGCCGCGCTGCGAAATGGGAGGAGGTACATCGGCGTGGATCTGAAGGAGGCGTACCACGACATCGCCCGCCGCCGGCTGGCCAGGGCGCACTACGAGACCACCTACGGGATGGAGCACGCCGCCGAACGCCCGGTGGACGGCCAGATGCCGCTGATAGGGACGGAGGCGGCCGGGTCGATCGCGCCGCAACCGGGCCTGTGTAGCATCGTAGAGGAGGACGCATGACCGTCACGACCATCACCTACCGCAGGCTCTGCAACACGGGTGACTATGAAAATTTCGCGATCGAGATGACGGCCGCCGTGGGGCCGGACGAGCAGCCCGCCGACGCGGCCGCGGCGCTGCGGGACGCCGGTGCATGCGGCCATCCGCGCGAGATCGAGCGGCGGCCCAACGCCTGGCGCAACGGCTGGCCGGACCTGTTCCCGCGCGAGGGCGCGGGCATCCCCGGGGAGCTGGGCTGATGGCGAGTAGCAGCCAGCCGCGCACCATGCCCTGCCTGAGCCTCTCGCAGCCGTGGGCCACGCTGATCGCCGTCGGCGCGAAAACCATGGAAACCAGGAGCTGGAGGACCTACTACGCCGGCCCCCTCGCCATCCACGCGGCGAAGGGGTTCCCGGCCTACGCCCGCGAGACGCTGCGCTACCGCAACTTCGTCGACGCACTCGCCGAGGCGGGCTACACCATCGGCATGGATCCGGCCCGCCGGGGCTCGATGCGGATGACGCCACGATCTGCCGCTCGGGGCGATCGTCGCCACCTGCCGGCTGGTGCGCTGCGAGCGGACGGAGGACATCGCGCCGATCCTCCCGGCGCGGGAGCGGGCGTTCGGGGACTACGAGCGCGGCAGGTGGGCCTGGGTGCTCGCCGACGTGGTGCGGTCCGGGTGCCCATCCCGGCGATCGGGCACCTCGGGCTGTGGGAGTGGCAGGTGCCGGAAGGGGTGATGATTGATGGCAACTGAGGGGCCGGCGGCCGGGCGGCACAAATTGTCCGTGTTCTACCGCGAGCGCGACGCCACCAGTCGCTGGCGCTGCTACGTCTGCGGCTACGTGTTCCCCACCGATCGGATCCTCGACGAGGCGGTCGACGCCGGGCTTATCGGCTGCCCCGGCCCGCATCCCAAGGCGCCCGACTGACCACGCCGACGAGGCCCTGCACCAGCTCGGCTACGAGGTCCGGGAGAGCTGGCGGGCGTGGGCGCGCCGGCAGCCGCATCCCAAGCCCTCCTGGCTGGTGCCCTACGAGGATCTCCCCGTCGGCGATCAGCGGGCGGACCGGGAGATCGGCCGCGACGTGGCGCGCTTCGCCACGCGGGCACTCGCGGACTGGCGGCATGTCCGGATCAGCGAGGGGGAGGTGTGGCGCGTCTGGGCCTGGACCGCCTGGCGTGGCGCGAGCTGCGCGACGAGCTGGGCCTGAGCGCAGACCGATGGCGGCTGAGGCGGCCCGCTCCGTCACAAGGCGCGGGAGGTAGACGGCTGTGGACATGCCGAGTCTGCAAGGTGATCCTGCCCGCGCGCCCGCTCGAAGACAGTGCGGGCTGCCCGGCCGGCATAGACGTGCAGGCCACGATCCACACGGCGCGCAGGCCGGCCACCGAGGGCGAGGACCGGGCGCTGCGGGAGTTCTGGCGAGCGGGGGGGGGGGGTAGAAGGTGAGCAGGTTCGCTGAGATGGTTGCGCAGGAGCTGGCGAAGGCCCGTGCGGGGCACAGGCCGATCAACAGCCTGCACGAAGGCTACGCGGTCATAGCCGAGGAACTGGACGAGCTGTGGGACCAGGTGCGGATGCGCGGCGGCGGGCGATCGGCCCCGGCAATGCTCGCGGAGCTGGTGCAGATCGGGGCGATGGCGCAGAGGGTCGCCGAGGACCTGCGCATGATGGGAGGGAGCAACCATGGTTGACCAGGGAGAGGGCGTGGTGGCAGCGGGGGTTGTGCTCACGACGCTGGTGTTCCCCCAGCCCCGCGGCTGGCGGGTGATCGGCGTCGATGCCTCGGTCGACGTGATCCGGGACGACAGCGGCTGGTGCGGACCGCCCCGATGCGCGGCGTGCGACAGCGAGGAGTGCGATCACTGCGAGGCCGTGGCGATGGCCCGGTGGCCGCGATGAGCGTGTTGAACTACACCACAACCATATCGGTCGGCGAAGACGATCGGCGAGATCCAGCAGCGCCTGGCCGATCACGGCGTCGGCGCGGTCACCGTGGCCTACGCGGGAGGCGGGCCGGCGGCCCGCATTCAGCATCGCCACCCGCCTCGGCACCCGGACCTACCGGCTGCCGGCCAACGTCGACGCCATAAGCGGCTGCTGGAGCGCCTGCCCCGCGCCAGGCGGACCCGCGACCAGGCGACGCGGGTGGCCTGGCGGATAATAAAAGACTGGGTGGAGGCCCAGACGGCGATCATCCAGGCGGGGATGGTGACGCTCACGCAGGTATTCCTACCCTATCTGGAGACGACACCCGGCGGACCGCTGCTGTACGAGGCGTACGTGGATCACGGGATGAAGCTGCTGACGACGGGAGGGGGCGATCGTGGCTAAGCAGCCGGCGGACCCGCACATCGGCATCGGTCGCCCCGCCAACCGCCGGACCACGCGGCCGGGCGGCGTGGACCTGCACTGCGAGATCCTGCTGATCGACGATCACCCCGACGTGATCGGCAACCCGCGTCACACGCGGGAGCTGCGCATCGCCGCGCACGCCTGGCTCCCCGGCGGGGAGGGCACCGGCATCCGGGCCGGCGACCTGATCTGGGCGTGGGCCAGCGCGCATCCGCCGACGATCCGGCGTGGTACGGCCTCCTGTACCACCTCACCCGGCCCAGGGCGCTGGAGAGCGCCATACAACTGCTGGTGCAGGAGCGCTGCATGGCGATCCGACTGTCCGCGACGACGAAAGGAGCGACCGATGCCGACTGAGAGGGCTGTGGCGGGCACGGATACGCCGCGATCGTTTGTGCGCCTTCAGGGACGGTGTGCGCGGTGCGGAGACGCCTTCTGCGTGATCCTGCCGCACGGCTGGGGATGCATCCGGTATTGCCGTCGGCTCAGTTGGCAGCGAACGAGCGGCAATGGCGTGGGAGGACCGCGCTCACGGCGGATGGGCGGCGCGTTCGCGCGCGCACATCCGAGACGCCGGATCGCGCTGGTCGGGCCATCGCGCTGCATCGCCAGCCGGGAGCGGCGGGTTGGCCCGTTTCCACGGCCCTCCGCAACCCTGGCGACCGGGGCAGTTACGGGACCTCGTGAAGCAGCATGAAGCTACAATCGCGGCGCAGGAGGCCCGGATCGCGGCGCTGGAGGCGGCGGCAAATGATCCGCGCATGGCCGCCCAAAGCAGCTCGCGTGTCGCTAGGATCGTGGGCCAACAAGCGAAGCGATACATGCCGTTGCTGGGTGGGGGAGAGGCACTGGACGGGCCGGGGGATGGAGGCGATGATGCAGACGCAGCTTACGGCGGCTAGCCCGCCGCTCATGCTGCCGCACCGGGACGCGGCGGCGCTGCTCGGCATGAGCGAGTCGACGCTCAAGGCGGAGCGGGAGCGGGGCAGGATCCCCTACAAACAGATCGGCCGCCATTACTGGTATCACAGAGCGGCGCTGGAGAACTACGCGGCCACGAGCGAGGGGGATATGGATGTCGATCCAGAAGCGGGAGCTGTCCGGGAGCCGATCCGTCTACGACGTGCGGGTGAGCTACCCCGACCCGACTAGCGGCGAGCGGCGCTGGCATCGCAAGGCCTTCCCCACCCGGAAGGAGGCCGCCGCCTACGAGCGTGAGTGGAAGACCGCGCAGGACAAGGGCCGCGCCATGGTGCCCGCCCGGATCGCGACGCGGGCCTACCTCGAGGAGTGGCTGCGCGACGTGGTGGCGGTCGGGAACGAGCGCACCACCCATGCGGCCTATCGCCACCACGTCGAGCGGTACATCGCGCCGCGCATCGGCGACGTGGCCCTGGCCGACCTCTCCCCCCTGCGCGTCCAGCGGTTCGTGGCGGAGCTGGTCGCCGCGCCCTGCCGCTTCGGCGGCACCCTCTCCCCCGCCACCGTGCGGGGCATTTGCCGCACCCTGCACAGCGCCCTGGCGTCCGCCGTGGCCTCCCGGCGCATCGCATCGAACCCCGCCGACGGCGCCACCCTGCCGAAGCTGGTGCCCGTGCGGCGGATGCCATCCTGGACCGCCGAGGAGGCGGCCCGCTTCCTGGAGGTGGCGCGGGAGGACGCGCACGAGCCGCTGTGGTCGCTGGCGGTCTACACCGGCATGCGGAGGGCCGAGCTGCTCGGCCTGCGCTGGCGCGACATCGACTTCGCGGGCGGCGCGCTCACCGTGTCGCGCACGCGCACCGTGGCCGGCACGGTGCCGGTGACCAAGGGGACCAAGAGCGGCCGCACCCGCCACATCCCGCTGGCCCCCGCGGCGCTGGCGCTGCTGGCCGACTGGCGCCTCCGCCAGGCCGCGCACATCGAGGAGTGCCACGACGCCTACCGCGACCAGGACCTGGTCTGCTGCAGCCCCTACGGGGACTTCTGGTACCCCGGCACGCCGACGGCGCGCTTCAAGAAGCTGGTGGCGCTGGCCGGCGTGCCGGCGATCAACCTGCACCGCACCCGGCACACCTTCGCGAGCCTGGCGCTGCGGGCGGGGGAGCCGCTGGCCGCGGTCTCCGAGGTGCTGGGCCACGCCGACCCCAGGACCACGCTCTCGGCCTACCAGGACATCAAGCCGGACCAGCGCCGGCAGGTCTCGGGCACGGTGGCGGCGCTGATCATGGCACAATCCGGCACCGATGTGCCATCCCCGGTGCCATCGAAGATGATGGAGGCAGAAAAAGCCCCCTCGCGAACCGGGGTTCAGGAGGGGGAAGCGGCGCGCCCGACAGGACTCGAACCTGTAACCTTCAGATCCGGAAGTTCACCCTTGTCCCATCCGCTGCCGCTCGGGACCAAGCGGCGGCGTCCCACGAAGCACGGCCCGGACGGCTTGATCGAGGCTAAATCTGATGGCGCGGCCGCCGGCTGACGCACCGCAGCGCACGGCACCGCACCACGCCTGTCGCCCCGGCATGGCACATCCGGGCGGGCAGGATGTGCCATGAATTGTGCCATGGCACCGCCGATCGCCGCGATCCGGATCCGCCCGATCCGCTGTTAGCACAAGTGTGCTAGTATCAGGAGTAGGGTCAACCTACTGAGGCGGCCGCCGGCATTTGTCCACCGGCGGCTGTCCCGTCTCCGGGAGGTACCGACATGGCAGTCTTCGGCGAGGTCCTGCATATCCCCGGCCCCTGGCCGGACGAGCGCTACCAGGTCCGATCGACGTTCAAGCACAAGCTCCTGGCCTACGTGCGGCTCGCCCGCGACGTCGCCGTGTGCGACCGCTGCGACGTGCCCGACTGCCCGCACGTCAAGCACGTGCGGGCCTGGCTGCGCGCCGGACGGGAGGCGGGGCATGCGTGACGCCGGTGCGGGTGCCCCGATGCAGGATCCCACGCTGCCGCCGACCGACCTCGCCGAGGCCTACCGCGCGGCGCTCGACGCCTACCTAGCGCACGCCGGCCACGCCCGCGACGTGCTGCTCTGGCCCGACGGCACCTACACGACAGCGCCGCGGCTCCGGCACCTCGTCGCACGGGACATGCTGCACGTGGCGCTCCCGGACGACGCCGAGCCCAGCCCCGACGCGTGGCGCCGCGCCCTGGTCCGGCAGCTGGCCGCCCTCTACCTGCGTTAGCGAGACAAGAGGAACCGATGTACGCCACCCAGATGCCCGTGTTCGGCATGCCGATGCTCGCGCCCGCCGCGACGGAGGATCCGGCGGAGGCCTTCGCCGTCGCGGTGTGGCTGCTCACCGACCTGGCCGTCGCCTGCACCCGCGACACCGACCCGGAGGATCGCCGGCTCGTGCTGCAGGCCGCCGACGAGCTGTGCCGCGGGTGGGACCTCGATGGCTGATCCGCATGACGCCGGCTACCGCGAGGCCCTGGCCGCGTTCCTGCGCCACACCGACCTGATCTGGGCGCACTGGGTGGCGCTCCACGCCGACGGCAGCTACCACGTGCCGGACGGCGGCGAGGCGTACAGCCCGATGCCCTGGGAGACGCAGCCCACCCTGGTGCTCCTCCGGCCGGCTCCGCGGCGCGGCGTGCGTGTGCAGGAGCAGTGGCGTGCCGAGCTGGAGGCCTGGCTGGCGACGCCGTTCTGAGGGCCGACGGCACAACTTGACGGGGATATGCGTGTCAAGCAGTAGGTAGCTGGCGGCCTATTCTGTCAAGCGTCCTGCCCCTGTCCTTTTCCGGCTGAATTATCCGAACCAGGCGCAGAAAAGCGCCCTGTCCCAGTGCGGAGAGGGGGCTTCGTGGATGTGTGAATAGGCGTGGATGCGGCTAGGTCCCGGCCCGCCCGGCGCGCAGGTCCGCCGCGGCCAGCTCGAGCAGTCGCAGCACGTCCCGCCAGCAGCGATCACAATACCATGCGCTGCTGGGCGCGACCTGCTTAGGTCCCAACCGCTGCAGGGTCAGGCAGTAGGACACTCCGGGGGTGCCACACCCCGCGCAGCGGCCCTGGATGGCGCTCACGTCAGCGGCGGCGGCTTGATCGAGCTGATCTTCGCACCCTGCTGGACGGTGTTGGTCGAGATTCCGAAGATCTCCTGCCTGCCCTGTGCCGCCGGCTGGAGCGGCCCCGGCGCGTTGTGGAAGGCGCTCCACGGCCCCTGCGACCCTACCCGCCAGTAGCTCGGCAGGACGAAGTCCGACACCTGGACGGACCGCGCGCCGTTGTCGTAGCCGAACGCCTGGCCGAACGCCTCCACCGGGTCGCAGGCCTCCTGCCAGTAGAAGCCGGCCGGGCCGAGCACCGCGGCGTTGCACCAGCGATTGACCATGATCTCCGCAACCTCGTGGCTGACGACCGCCGTCCAGCTCATGCCGGCGGCCAGCAGGTCGGCGACGAAGATCTTCGCGGCCGGCACACCGGCGTCGGCGGTGTGGTAGCCCGCCGCGCCCGGCTGATCCGAGTTGCTGTGCAGGGCGACGATCCAGTCGGTGATCCGTGCCGACCGGCACGGGCTGGCCGCGCTCCAGACAGTGGATGTTGTACTTCCCCTGGCTGAAGGCGGGGGCTACGACCTCGTTGATCCAGTGCTCCAGGCCGATGGTGCCGTTGGCGATGTCGGCATCACTCAGAACGTTGGCGGCAGATCAGGGCCGGGACGATGACGATCTCTACCATGGCTATACCCCTCTCCTGCTCTCGCCACCATCTGGAAATAGGCTCGTGCCACGGGTAGGCGGCGCCCACCGCGAAGGTCGCTCCCTGCTGGAGCCACTGGTACAGGCCGTAGTCCTGGTAGAGCGCGGGATCGCCCAGGTACGGGCTGTGGCCCGGCCCCTGGAACCAGTAGGCCACGGTGGCGAAGCGCCCGAACTGGCCCATGGTGGCGCGCATGGACGCGATCCCGGTACCGCCGATCGCGCCCTGTTTCATGCCGCACTCGCCGATGATCACCGGCTTGGCCGCCTCGCCCGCGTATCGGCCGCGCACCTGCGAGAGCAGCTGGATCAGGCGATCCGCCTGGTCCTGGTGCCACCAGCCCTCGGCATTGAGCACGTAGCCCGCCCAGGGGTAGTCCTGGCCCGCGTGGCGGGTGACCATCGCCAGCGCCCGATCCAGGTAGTCCAGGTTCCACCAGTGCGGGATGCCCGCCGGGATGAAGCTCAGCGCCCCCATGTACACCGGCACGATCCCATTCAGCCGATGGGCCATCTGCCACGCCAGCGCGCCCCACACCTCCGGGGAGGTGGCGGCAGATTTATCGTCGGGCGGGGCGGGCGTGGCCGCGCCGGGCTTGATCGTACCCAGCAGGTTGCCCTCGTTGCCGGCGATGACCTCGGTCAGCCCGTGCCCGGCGAGCTGCCTGACCGCGCCTTCCGCGCGGAGCGTGACGCCGTCGATCCAGGCGTTGAGGAGCGGGTTGCCGCCCAGGCCCATCACCGCGTTCGGCGGCGGGGCCTGGCCCACAGGCATGAAGCCTTCGTGAATCACGCCGATCACCTCAATCCCGCGCCGGCGTAGCAGCCGAGCGCCCGCTTGTAGAGGTCCGTGGGGAACGATCCGTCGGGCGCGGTGGAGATGGACGATCGCACCTTGCGGATGCCCCGACCGGCCAGGTACTTCGCCCACGCCGGGGTGATGCAGCAGCCATTCGAAGGATCGACCAAGAAGCTCGTTACCCCCATCTCCATGGGCGGTGGCGGGTTTGGTGCGGGCGGAGGCACCGGGGTGGGGATAGGTCCGAGGGACGGGTGCGGTGACACAGGCAGCGGTGCGGGTGCGGCCACGGTCAGCCCCCTACCGTCTGCAATTGGCTTCTCAAGAACCACCCGTGAACAGGACTGTTGGGGAGGCTCACGTGGGCGTAGTGCGGCGTGGTGATGTCCCCGGGATCGTGCGGGAAGTCGGGATCGTGGCTGAACGTCACCACCTGGCCCACCGCCAGATGCACGGGCTTGTGATCGGGGCCGATCGCGGCGGGGCTGGTGTTGTTCGGCTCCGTCTTCAGCGCACCCGCGATGGCCACCGTGGTCACCGGCGGCGGGGGCGGCGTCGGAGCAGGCCCGTCCGGCGGCTCCGGGAGGTTGAGGAGCGCATTCACCACGCGCATCTGGGTGTCAATGCCGTTCAAGCCGCCGTTGATCGACCGCCTGACCCCGTACCACTCCCCCGCGGCCGCCATGCCGGGCACGTTGTGCTCCTTGAAGTACAGCGCGAGCACCTTGGCCGCGACGTCCTGCCGGAGCGCGAGCGCCGGGCTATCCAGCAGGTCTATCCCGATCAGGTCCCCGTAATGCTTATAGTTGTAGCTCCATGAGCACTGGATCGTGCCCCTGCCGTGGTACTGGGCCTCATATTCCGAGTGGAACTCGCTCAGGAAGTAATTCCAATTGCCCTCTTCCTCGATGGGGAAGAACGCGCCGGTCTCCGTAGCGATCGTGGCGATGGCCGCGATCCGCGTCCAGTGATCGTCGATACCTGCCCACGCGAGCGCTTGCACCGTGGCCGGCCATGTGGCTTGCACGTTCGCGAGAGGTGCCCCCGTGACGGATGCGATCTGCTCTGCCGTGTACATGTTTGGCCCCTTTATGCGGTACAATGGTGTAATGCGCGGTTCTCCCGGAAGGGGTTGAGATGGGCGAGATGTCGGCGGGAATGTGCCAATGCGGATGCGGTGGACGGACGAACATGGCCACGCGCAACCACCGCAAGTCCGGCTATTGCGTGGGCGAGCCGCTTCGCTTCATCCACGGCCATAGCTGCCGCAGGTCGAGACGTCCGCGCCCCATGCCCGATGTGCCCCAAGCCTCCTGCGGGTGCGGGTGCGGGGAACCCACCCGGCGCATCACCAAATCGTGGTCGCGGCGGGGCTCGTGCGCGGCGAGTATCACCGCTACGTGAAGGGCCACGACAAACGGAAGACGCCGCACGAGTATGTGGAGGAGGATCGCGGCTACACGTCCCCGTGCTGGATATGGACGCGGGGCAAGAGCAGCTCGGGGTATGGCGTGGCGACGGGGCCCGGACGCAAGAACAAACTTGCCCACCGCGTCTACTACGAAGAGCGTTACGGCCCGATTCCGGACGGGCTTTTCCTCGATCACCTGTGCCGGCAGCATGCCTGCGTGAACCCTGATCACCTGGAGGCGGTCGCACCCCGGCAAAACAGCAGGCGCAGCAGCCTCGCACGGCTGGGCATGGATGACGTGCTTGCCATCAGGGCATCTACCGACAGCCATGCGGCGCTGGCCAGGCGCTTCTCGATCTCTGAGACCGCTATACGGGATATCCGCACAGGGCGCACATGGAAAGACCTGAGCAACGATCGCAGCCCTGAATGGACCGTATACACCCTGTCCGATCCGGAAACCGGGATCATGTGGTACATCGGCAAGAGCAACGATGTTGCGTATCGCTACAGGACGCACCTCAAACCCAGCCGATCGGACACGACCGCCCGCGCGTCGTGGGTGCGGACCTTGCGCGAGCGCGGGCTTCGGCCTGTGCTGGCAATCTTGGGCACGTGGCCCACGGACACCGAAGCTCGCGCCGCGGAACGGGCCGCCATCGGTCAGGCCCGTAGCGTCGGATTGATTATCCTCAACGATGCTAGAGGGGAGGCATCCACCGAATCGCACGATCCCGGTTGGTCGCAAACCCATCGATTCAGGTTGCACCCCGAGGAGCAGCGTCGGGGAAGTGCGGTGGGCACCGCCAAACTCACGGAGGATCAGGTGCGGGAGATGCGCAAGCGTTACGACGCGGGCGGGGTTGGCACGCCCACGCTGGGCCGTGAATTCGGCGTGTCCACTACGATGGCACACAACATCGTCAAGCGACTCAGTTGGAAGCATGTTGCATAGATCCTGTACTAAACACAGAATCCCCCTATCAGGCTCACGTCGAGCCGCGCTATCACGTCGTGGTCGAAGCCGCCCAGCGGATCCCGGCAGCCGTAGTAGCCATTCCCGCGATCTGCATTCCGCTCGCGGATCTCGAAGTGGAGGTGCGGTCCGGTGGCGCGGCCGGATTGCCCGGATCGCGCCACCTCCTGGCCGGCCGCCACCCGCGCGCCGCTGGCCACGCCGAAGGAGCTGAGGTGGCCGTACAGCGCCTCTCGCCCGTCGTCGGTGGTCAGCACCAGGTAGTTGCCGAAGCCGAAGTCGTCCCAGCCGGTGCGCACCGTGCCGGGCCATACGGCCCGCACGACGCTGCCGGGTGCCGCGTCGAAGTCGACCCCGGTATGGCCCAGCACATGTACCGGTTGGCCCGCCCAGTTCGTGTCGAAGGGTGCATCGAACTTGCTGCCCCCGAACGGGTTGGTCAGCCGGAGCGTGCCGTCCAGCGGCGGGCGCACCTCACGCGCTCCCGAGCCGCGCGATCAGCGCGAACCACCCGCCGGCCAGCACGAATGCCGGGTTGACCAGGTTGGCCGCGGTGTGGTTGCCGGCCAGGTCGAAGCCGATCACCACCAGCGCGATGATGCACACGCCGACGGTGCCTGCCACCTTGATCCAGTGCTGCCGGTCGGCATTCCCCGCCAGCGCGTTGAATTCCGCCGCGATCTCCGCCTTGTGCGCCTGGATGTAATCCGCCACCTCGGAGGCGATCACCTGCCCGTGCGGGATCAGCGTCCCCACATTCTGCACATAGGCGCCGACGTTGGCCACGTCAGCCGGGCTGATGGCGGCCTCCACCGCGGCGAGGCGGGCGGCCACCTCCGCATGGTTGGCGGCGCTCTCCGCGGTGTGCGCGTCCAGGGCGGCCCTGACGGGTGCCACCTCGGCCTGCGCCGTCGCGCCGGCACTCGCCACCACCAGGTCGTTGAGGCCGGCCAGGTTGATGGTGGCCGGCGGGCTGGCCGGGATCACCCGGATCGTCTCCGTCACCGGGATGGCGGGCTGGGCCGGCTCCGTGGCCGGCTGGGCGAGCTGCGTGGTGTCTACGGCCATGCTAGGACTCCTTCCAAACTGTGCCGGCGACCTCGTGCGCCAAGGCCGCCGTCGTGTCTATCGCCTCCTCCAGGAGCGGCAGCGAGAAGGGCTTGAGCAGCACCCCGCAGCCCAGCCGCCGGCCCACCGTCGCCGCGCTGCTCACCGCGCTGCACAGCAGCACCGGGATAGCCGATGTGCCCGGATCCGCCTTCAGCCGCGCGAACACCGCCTCCCCCGGCGTCCCCGGCATCATCAGATCGAGCAGGATCACGTCCGGGCGCGTCTCCCGCGCCGTCTCCGCGGCGGTGCCCTGATCGGCCGTCACCGCCTCGTAGCCGGCCTCCCCCAGCGCCACCAGCAGCAGTTCCCGGATCGTCTCGTCGTCTTCCACCACCAGCACACGTGTGGCCATCCGCCCGCCTCCCCTCACGGCCCTATCCGGTACAGCAGCACCAGCGCCAGCGCCACGAACGCCAGCACCGTGGCGATCCACTGCGTCTGGATGTCCCAGCGCAGGTGGTTGAGGTTTTCCAGCACCCAGAGCACCGAGCCGCCCGCGACGGTCGCCAGCACCCCGAACAGGTACGGGCTGACCTTGCCCCACCGCGCCTTGCGGGCCTGCACCCGCTGGATCCGCTTCGCGTCTATCTCGGTCAGGAGCCGCTCCCGCATCGCCTGCTCCGCCTCCACCCGATCCCGTTCCGCCTCCTCCTCCTGCTTCTCGTGGACGAACTGATCGTGCGTGCCCAGCGTCGTGCTGATCTTCCCGATCGAATCTGCGATACCCGCCAGCATGGTGTTCTGGCCGGCCAGCGTGGCATCCTGGCTGTCCAGCCGCGCCAGCACCGCCGCCTGGCCGGCGTTGACCCGCGTCTCCAGCTCCTGCATGTCCTCCCGGAGGTGCGCCGCGTCGATCTCGTCCCCGTCCCGCATCGCCTGGAGCAGCTCGGTGCGGAGGTCGGCGATCTTCTGATCCAGCCCCGCGTGCTGCCGCCGCTCGGGCGGGGGCGGGTTCCCCCGCCGGGCCGGCCGGCCGCCATCTGGATACCGTCTGGCATGGCGCTACCCCCGCCCGCGATAGATCCGCGCCCACGCCGTCACCACCAGGGCGAGGGCGATCGTGTACGCCGCGTCCGCCACGGGTATCGGCCAGTGGTGGCGGGTCTGCAGGCCGATGACCTCGGTTTCCAGGAAGAAGATAACGACCGTCCACGTGGTCATCAGGCTGTTCCGGCCGTTGATGAACGCCCGATCGTAGGTCTCCTGCACGGCCTGGGTGAGGTCGTCTATGTCGGCGTGGGCGAACAGGCCCATGGCCGGCGCCGGCTTCGGCGGGGCTGGGCCGGTCCGGCGGCTGGATGGCGATCTGCGGGCCTCTGCCGGGGGGTTGCGGGGTCATGGCTACCTCCGTGGCTGACTCCATCTAGGTTGTCACCGTGAGCGTGCCGGTCGCCACCCGGAAGGTGTCCGCGCCGATCGCCACGTCCAGCCGGAACGGGATCGGCCCGAGCGGCAGCGCGGCGGTCTGCGGTGCCGGCGATCTTGAACGACGCCTGGGCCTGGCAGGTGCCGTCCCCCTGCACGACGCCCGCCGCCACCAGGGTCCCGGTGAGGGCCAGCGGCGTGGGGGAGAGCACCGTGAGCGTGGCGGAGTCTATCGGCAGTCTCCAGGTGCGAGATCGTGGCCAGCACGAGCGCGGCGTCGGACTGGGCCGCGCGGATGGCCTGGTTGGCCGGCGGGGACACGGCGTCCCCGAGGATCTGCTGCTCGGACGATGGCGGGATGGTGGTCATGGCGCGCCCCCCTATCCGATCTTCTCGGCGCTCATGATCGACGCATTGGGCAGTCCCGACGAGGTGCTGGCCAGCATCTGCTCACCGACCCCGCCGCCGCAGGCCTTCGCCTGGAACGTCAGCGTGGTGGTCCCGCTCAGCACGAGCACGAACGAGAGCACCTGGCACGCGTAGCCGCCGCCCGACACCATCGTGACCTCGCCGGAGAAAAGGTTGGTCGTGCCGTTGTTGATCGCGAACTCGACGTTCCGGCCGCCGACGCTGTCGATGAACGTCACCTGCGCGATCACCCGCCACGTCCCCGCGGCGAGGCCCGCCAGGGCCGGGCCGCTGGTCAGCGACGTGCCCACCGCCGTGTTGCTGCCCAGCGCATTCGTCGCGTAGGTCAGGGTCACCGCGCCCCCGCCGCCCGTCCCTTCCACGCTGTCCCAGGTCGTGCCGTTGTCGCGCTGGAGCTGGCCGCCGCCGCCTACATCTGTGGCGTAGTACAGCGCCCCCGCGCTGCCCGCGGCCGGCCGGCTCGCCACCACCCCGCGCCCGATCACGTTGCTCAGCAATGCCATGCTACTGCCCCCCCACGCCGATGATGTCCCCGTTGCCGAGGTAGACGAAATCCGGCGGTTGGTCGGCCGCCGCCGCGCTGACGAAGGTGTTCGGGTTGGGCGTGCGGAGGAGCGGGCTGCTCGCCGGCCCCCCGCCCAGCCACACCCACGCGCCCCCGGTGTAGATGCCTAGTTGGCCGGTGTCCGTGGCGTATGCGATCGTCGCCTCCTCCGTCGCGCCGGCACTCGCCGCGATGTTCGCCTGCGTGTCGCGCATCTGCACGATCCGCGACAGATTCTCCGTGGTGCTCACGTCGCCCCCCCATCGATACCCTGGTTGAAGCTGTTGTAGGCGGCGAAGGTGCCGCTGAGCCACAGCATCTTCAGATCGGGCGCGTGGCCGCGCACCGCGACCGGGCGGATCTGCGGGGCGGCGCTCCCCGCCGTCAGCGCCTGCCCCACCCACGTCGCGCCCCCGTCCGTGGTGACGAGCTCCACATCTCCCACTGCCCGGTCACATTCCGGCTGGCGTAGACGACCGCCGGCGCCTCGTGGTCGAGGACCACCCCGCCGCTGTAGTGCGGCTGGCGGCGTACAGGTACCCGCCCGCCGTGCAGATCTGGCTCACCGACCAGGCGCTGCCCGTCCAGCGCGCGTACTGGTAGCGGTGGTCGCTCGTGCTCGGGTACGTGACGAACGCGACGATCGGGCGGCCGGTGGCCGGGTCGATGGCGATGTCCCAGATCCACCCCGAGACCGCGCTGCCGTCGTAGATTTTGGTGACCGAGGACGGGCCGAAGGGAGGCTGGCGGTGATCGCCGTCCCGTCGCTCGTGTAGTAGCCGCCGCCCTGGTAGTAGGAATGGTAGATGCTCGTGGCCCCGTTGTCGGGGTGGTTGTCGGTGACCACGAAATCGATGCGACCGGTGCCGTTGGGGCACAGCTTCATGTAGGTCCATGCGGGGGACTGGAAGACGTTCTGGACGTGTTCCAGGTCGCCCCGGCGTCGGTGCTCTTGCTGTAGCCGTGGTACACCGGCGTCGTGACGGCCGACGCCTGCGCCGCGCGCCAGAGGTAGATCGGGCTGCCGGCCTCCCCCGCGAGGCAGCACCGGCTTGTTGTAGTAGCGCGCAGCCGGCCCCGATTCTGCGACCCGATGTCCGTGGCCGCGCCGAACGCGGACACGTCGTCCGGCGCCGAGGAGACCTTCACGTACCAGTGCGTGTTGTCGGTGCGAGGTGCTGAAGGCCAGGATGCGTCCGTCCGCCCGCCGGAGGAGCGCACCCACCATGTGATCGTCCCCGAACCCGGGAGGCGAAGATCGTCACGGGCGTGGAGACGACGCCGGTGGCGTGCGTGTAGCTGGCCACCCGCAGATCGCCGGTATTCGTGACGTAGGTGAAGAAGGTCTTGCCGACCGCGGCGTCGTAGATCGCGCGGGGGTCGGCGAACCAGGACCAGCCGCCCTGGGGGGCGGCGGTCAGCGCCCGCGTGGCCCCGGCGACGGGCAGCACCGTGGGGGCGACGTTGAACACCACGCCGTCGCTTGCGATGAGGTAGTGCCGCCCGGTGCCGGTGTCCTGGAGCAGGTAGACCTTGCCGGCCACGTTCGGCGCGTAGCCGACGATGGCCTCGATCTCGGTCTGGAGCGGCGGCGCGCTGACCGCGCCGCGCACCACGACGGCCCCGCCCGCGGCGACGGTCAGCGTGGCCGCCGCGGACGTGCCGCCCACCACCGCGCCGCTGACGCTGACCTTCGTCACGCCCGCCAGATCGTGGGTGCCGTCCGTCAGCTCCAGGGAGCCCGTGCCCGGCTCCTGCGCCCAGGTGCCCGGCGTGCCGGCGATGGTGCAGGTCCACCGCTTGCCCGCCTGGTCGGTGGCCCAGTCGCCCAGCAGGTGCGCGCCGGTGGTCGGCGCGCCGCTGACCGTGCCGCCCACGTAGCGCGCCGCCGCGGTGGAGCCGGCCAGGCCGGAGACGCTGAGGTCGGGCACCACCAGCTCGCCGGTCATGGTGCCGCCGGCCAGGGGCACCTTCGTGGCGTCGGTGGCGTGCTCGGCGCGGTAGATCGCGTCGTCCAGCACGTCCTGGATGCTCGACGGGGAGCCGTGCAGCGCCGTGGGCGTGTTCTCCACCGCGGCGAGGCTCGATGCATCCGCCCCGTACCCGCCGCTGCTGCTGGTGGGGATGGCCGGCGGCAGGCTCGACAGGCTGCCCGCCCCGCGCACGTAGCGGTAGTAGATGGACGATCCGACGATGAACGCGTAGTACGGCTCCGGCCCGCCGCCCACCGGGGTGAGCTGGTCGGTCCGGTCAAGGTGCCACGCGAGCAGGCCGGTGCTGTCGCTGGTGGCGGCTACCGGGGAGCTGGGCGAGCACCTGCTTGCCGCCGAGATTGATGCTGTCGATGCTCAGGCTGGCCGTGGCCACCAGGCCGGCGTCCGGCAGCTCGGACGGGTCGATCACGTCCAGGGTGACCGCCACGGTGTGACTGACCGCCGTCGCCACCAGGCTGGCCAGCGTCACCGGCCCCGATGCGGGCACCACGATGTTGGCGTAGGTCTCCGTGCCCACCGGATCGTGTAGGTCGAGCGGTATCGTTCAGGTCGCTGTTCGGGTCCACCGGCAGGGAGAGCGTGCCATCCGACGCCGTGGTGGTCGTGCGGGTGCGCTGCACCGAGGCCCCGGCGGCGTTGAGCAGCCCGATAGCGGTGCTGCCGAGGGTGATCGCGACCGGTACGACGGCCGCGGTGCCGCCGTTGTCGCTGGCGACGATGAGGATGGTGGTCGCTGCCATGTGGCCCCCTAGCGGCTAGTCGGCACGGGATCCCCCCCGCGGCGTCAGGTGAGATCGATGCGCCAGCAGTCGGAGGCGTTCTGGTCGTCGGTCTCGTCGGTCTGGATGGCGATCAGGTTGTCCGCGCCGGGGATCAGCACCGAGGGGGGGAGCGCGAACGTGCGCACCAGGTACCCGCCCAGCGGCACCCGCCACCACCTGCGTGCCGTTGATGTAGATGGCTACGATCGTGTCGTTGATGAACGTGGTCAGCGTGGCGGCGGCGATCGCGCCGGGGGGCACGCTGAAGTGCTCCCGCAGCAGCGCCTGCTCCCCGAGGATCGCCATGTATTCGGGCCAAGGGGCGCGTGGGCCGCGCCCATGGCCGGCTTGTCGGAGAGGCCGAGGTCCACGGGCGGCGGCCAGGCGGTGTCGTCGAAGCCGACCACCTGCCAGCCCGCCGGGGGTGCTATATTTGCAATCGGACCGACCTTTCCGTTAGCTGACCGTCAGCAGATAGGAGACGAAGCCGAGCACCGGCACCTGGTTGGTGCCGCGCACCGCCAGGACGTTGGTGCCGCCGAGGATCAGCAGCGACGTGGGCACGGCGAACGTGGCCGTCTCCAGGCCGGTCATCAGGAGCGTGGTGGAGCCGATGAACGTGCCGTTGAGCCACACGCCGGCGAGCGAGTCGTCGCCCGTGACGGTGATCGACGCGGAGACGACCGGGGCCGGGACCGTGAACCGGTGCCGGAAGAGGCAATCGGAGACGGTCGCCGCCGCCGACGACCAGATCGCGCCCGAACCGGGGACCGGCTGGTGCGTGCCGTCCACGGTGGCCCCGACCGCCCCTCCCCAGGTGCGGTCGTCGAAGCCCACCGCCTGCCACCCGACCGGGGCCGGGGTGCCGCCGCCGCTGCCGGGGCCGAGGTTGAGCGCCAGGGCGTCGGTGCTGGACGCGAGCACGGTGGGGTTGCGCCAGAGGGAGATCATCCGCGCGCCGTGCGGATCGGAGTAGATGCTGGTCGGGTTGCGCCACAGGCTGATCATCCTGCTGCCGTGGGGGTCGGAGTAGATGCTGGTCGGGTTGCGCCACAGGCTGATCATCCTGCTGCGGTCGGGCGAAGAGTAGGCGGAGAATCTCGGCAAGGCGGCGGAGGACAGCGGCGTGGGCAGTCGCAAGTCGTGCCGCGCGGTGTGGTAGAGCACCTCCGCCACGTCATGCGCCGCGTAGATGGCCGCCCAGTCCTCCTGCGCGCACACCAGGCAACGTCGGATCGGGCGGGATGATGTACGTCTGGTAGTGGTGCCGCGAGAGGTCCATCGTCACCTGGCCCGACAGCGCGTAGTCCGTCCCCGCCACCCGCAGCGCGGCCCCGTCGGGAAGTCGAAGACGGTGGCGGGCAGCGGCCCGGCCCGGCCCACGCCGCCCTGCTGCTCCCGATCGTCGTAGCGTCTGGCCCACGCCCGTGCCCCCGTGCGGCGTCGCGAGATTGCTGTCGAGGATCGCCATCACTGCCGCTCCGTGATCAGGCCCTGCGGCGTGAGGCGCTCGTACACCGCCCACGTCGCGCCGGGCAGCAGGGTATCCAGGTTGGCCCGATCGGACTGCGCCACCAGGGTGATCGCGGCCGATCCGTGCTGCACCACCACCAGCCATGTCTGCGCCGATCCGTCCACGTGCGTCGCGCCGGCCACCGTCGCGGCGTCGGTCCCGGCCGCTATCGTATCCGCGTGCCCGTCCGACCACACCACGTCGAGATCGCCGCCCGCCTGCACCCCGGCGTTGGGCGTGCCGGGGTAGGAGGCGCGGAAGGGCCGCTGCGGGCCGATCACGGTGCAATAGCCCTGCATTCACTTCCTCCTCACGCGCCGGAAGCGCTTCTCGTGCTTGGCGTCCAGCGCGATCGCGGCGGCGATGTCGTCTATCGACACCTTCTTCTCCCCCGGCCGGTTCGCCACCCGCAGATCCACCTCCATGGAGCCGTAGCCGGCCATCCGCGCGGCGTAGCCGGTCACCCACATCGCGTCCCGGCGTAGTCGGCCATCTGGGTGGGCGCGCCGTCCCCCACGCCCGGCGTGCTGCAATCCATGGAGAGCGCCGCGTCGACCGACAGCATGTCGCCGATGTTGAGGATCCGCGCCGCCGCGTTGGCCGCGTGGTAGCGCGCCTTCCCCGTGAGCACCTGGAGCGGCGTGGCGGCCCGTGCCATGTAAAAGAACATCGCCACCCCGATATTCTCGCTGCCCTGGATCACCGGCGTGGCCGCGTCGGCGACGATGCGGGACAGCTCATGGAACTCGATGCCGCCGGCGGGTGCGGGGGAGTTGAGGTTCAGCAGACCGGTAGCTGAAGTTCTGGAGCTTGTCCAGCCGGCGCGCCCAGAGCCAGCCGTCCGGCAGCAGCCCGAACCCGTCGAGCGACGCCGGGATGTCGACGACCTCTCCCGCTGCCGCCGGTATCGGTCTCGGGCGGCGGGGCCGATCCGCCCGCGCCGCCGATGCCCCCGGCGATGCCCATGTTGCCCAGCGCGCCCACGTCGTTGGCGGAGGAAAGGCGTCTGGCCGCACTTCTGGCCCAGTCGCTGCACGAAGGGCCGAGATCCAGGTTTCTGCGCAGGCAGGCCGATGTAGTACATGCCCCGCGTGTTGGAGAGCGATATCTCCGACTGGCTGATGGGTGAGATCCCGCCGCAGCCGGTGGGTGAGCACGGTTTGCTCCGCGCCGATAGCCACGTCGATCGTCTCCTGGTCCGAGAGCCCGCTGAGGGCCGTGATACAGCGCCAGCCCCCGCCACGGGCCCGGTCGGTGGCGAAGAGGCCGGAGGCGGTGCAGGCGACCGCCTGCGCCTGGATCGTGCGGATATTCCCCTTGATGTCGATAGGTCAGGGCCGCGCCGGCCACAGCCCGCACGCGGTTCACGGGGATGCTGGCCTGCGTGAAGGGGTCCCGCAGGCTGTTGTCGCTGTTGCCGCCCAGGAGGCTCCCGCCGTCCGGCAGCACGTACAGCGTGGCCGATCCGCCGGCGCACACCACCCAGCTGCAGCCCGCGCCGGGGGTGATGTCGGTGACCGGCACCTTGTTGGCGGTGTACTGGTGCGTCGGCTTCGTCCCCGCGGCCGTGAGCGGCATGTAGCGGGTGATCACGTCCGGGTTGGCGGTGTCCGCCACCAGCAACTGATCGATCGAGGGCGTGTAGCCGAAGGCGGTTACGGGCTGGGTGGTCACCCGGCTGTAGCCCTGTAGCCCCCCTTCACGCCCGAGGCGTCCCCGGCGATGGGCGGGCTGACGTAGATGCCCGCCGCGGAGGCCCCCACGGAGGCGGGCGCGGAGAAGGTGAGGCCCTGGCCGGTGCCGCGGGCGCTGCTGCCCACCTGGGCCACCACCACGCCGCCGCCCACCGCCACGCCGGCGCACGGCTGGCGGATCCCGCCCACGAACTCCCAGGTGCTATTCTCGCGCACCGGCAGGCGGCAGCGCAGGATGCCCGAGCCGGCGGCGGCGTAGACGGTGGCGGTGGGGCTCGTCCAGGGCCAGCGCGTACACGTCGCACGACTGGCTCCACAGGTGCAGCGCCCCCTCCACCCAGAAGAAGACGCCGCCCGTGTTGCCGCCCGTGGCGATGCCGACGATCGGCAGGCAGTCGTCCCAGAGGGAGGATGCCGCCCCCCGCCCGGTGTTCACCACCAGCTCGCAGGTCACCTGGCCGCCGGCCGGCATCCCGTGGTCCGAGGTGTTGCCGATCACCTCCAGCTGGGAGATGGAGTCGTCGAGGCGATCCTCGATCGTCGCGCCCCGCGCGTCGAGGTGGATGTGCGAGTGCTCCAGCTCGGGCGGCACCTCGTCGGCGGTCAGCGTGGCCACGGGGACGAGGCCCACGTGGCCTATGAGCACCCGGAGCGTGGCCGGGTCCACCGTCCACTCCCCGTAGCTGCCCAGCGGCACCGCGCTGCCGGGCAGGTAGGTGCCGCCATCCAGCCGGGCCACCGCGGTGCAGACGGCGCCGAGCGTGTCCGCGTAGATGTCCAGGTTGATCAGGATGCCCGCGCGCCGCCTGGTCGACCACCGGGCGCGAGCTTGAGGCGGTAGGCGCCCGCCTGGCCCGGCTTGCCGAAGGTGTTGGTGAACGGGCCGCGCGGCAGGCCGCCCGAGCCGTCGTTGTCCAGCGCGTCCTGGGCCGGCACGCCGCTGTAGGTGGCCCGATCCTCGCCCACCAGATCGAGCATCATCCCGATGTCTGTCCGCCACCGTCACCTTGAAGGGACGCGACAGGGTGGCGCTGGTGCGGCGGATGGGCACGGAGATGCCGAAGTCGCCGCCGCCCTCGGAGACCTGGAGCAGGTAGGAGCGACGGCCGCGGGTGGCGTCGAGGGCGGCGTTGGCCATGTGCGTGCCGGGCAGCAGGGAGACGGTGATCTGGCCGGCCGCGCTCTCCGCCTTGGAGCGCTGGTAGTCGTCGACCACCAGGGTGCCGGTCGCCACCACCGTATCGGTGTCCAGATCGATGATCCGCGTCGCGTGGGCTATCTGGGTGAAGGCCATCTCAGCCCCCCGCCGCGAAGTCGCTGAGCACGTCGATGGTGATCTCCACGGGCAGGTGGTAGATGTGCTTGGGCAGGAACTGGTAGGGCATGCTCGCGATCGCCCCGGTGAAGGAGATGTGCGGGCTGCCGGGCACGTCGCGCTCGGCGACGACGGTGCCCATCTGGTTGGTGAGGAACATGGCCGCGTGGAGGGAGCGCAGCGCCGCCACCAGATCGGCGAAGGCGGTGGTGGAGGTGTCCGCGATCGTCACGTCGTAGCGCCAGGCCATCTGGGCGCCGCTGAAGGCGGCGATGGGCGCGTCCAGGTTGATGGGGTGCGGGCTGTTCAGGGAGACGCCGTAGGAGCGGCCCACGGCGGTGGCGACGGAGATGGCCGCGCTGAAGCCGGCGGGCAGGGCCACGCCCCCCACGCTCAGCAGCGCCCCGCACGGCGGTCCTTCCATCGTCTCTTCCTCCCCCTACCCGGCCATCGGGATCGGCACGCCGCGGCCGCGGAGCGCCCCGCGGGCGCCGTGCGGGGTCGAATGTGTGTCGGCGCCCACCAGGCCCACCAGCGCCCGCGCCGCCGCGAGCTGCTGCCGGAGGATGCCCTCCTCGGTGGCGCGCTGGGCGACGGCGGCCTGGAGGCTGCGCACCTGCTCCTGGAGCGCGGCGATAGTCCGGCCCGCGTCCCGGCGGTCCTGCGCGTCCCCGCGGGCCGGCGTGGCCAGGACGCTGCCGAAGGCGGCCTGCAGCTCGCCCAGGCCCTGCCGCTGCTGGAAGAGGTAGCGCGCGTTCCCGGAGCCCGCAGCCCCGCCCGCGGCCGGCCCGCCGGGCCCCGCCCCCAGCACGGGCAGCGTCAGGTTGGGGTCCGGGCCCGAGAAGGCGAGCTTGCCCTTGCCCAGGTCCTTCAAGCCCAGCGCCTCCAGCAGGTCCTTGAAGGTCAACTTGCCGCCCAGTCCCTTGAACAACGCCTTGATCTCCTTCAACACGTCCTTGCCGGCGCCCTCCGGACGTGCTGAAGGTCACGCCCCTGCGCCTCGCCCGGCTTGAAGCCCATCCCGCGAGGATCTGACTGCGGTGCTTCGCGGCGATGTCCGCCTGCGCCTGCTCCAGCGTGCGCCCGCCGGTGATCCGCTGGTTCGGGTCGATGCCCGGCGCGTGCCGCCGCGAACCAGTCGGAGAAAGCGGCGGATATGTCCTTGCCCACCTGCGCAGGGTCGATGCCCGCGTGCAGCGTCTGGTTCTTGCCGATACCGGGCGCGTGCGTGTTGAACCAGTCGGTGACCGCCTTGCCGGCGGCGTCGGCGTTCTGCTGCCCGCCCCCCAGCGTCAGCTCGCCGCATGTTTGCCAGGCCGCCGGCGGCCTGGCCCAGGCCGGGGATGTGGCTCATGCCGGGGATCTTGTCCAGCACGGATCCCGCGCCGCGCATGGCGTCGATCGCCTTGTTGATCGGCGTCAGCAGCGCGTTGCCGATGTCCGTGCCGGCCTTGACCATCATGCCGACGAACGCGCCCACGATCCCGCCGATGCCGTCGAAGATCGTGCGGATCCCATGCGCCAGCGTGGTCCAGGGCGCGTACAACCTGTCCACCAGGCTCAGGAAGCCCTGCACGATGCCCCCGGCCCAGCCGCCCGACGATGTCGCCTATCTGCGTTGAACACCTTGCGGATGCCGATGGCCAGCTGGGTCCACGGCCCGAACAGGTTGTTGGCGAGCGGCACCATGGCCGCCGCCATCCCCCCGAACGCCTGCACGAAGCCGGTGGCGATCAGATCCGCGCCGTTGCTGATGTCGTTCTGGAACTTCGCCCAGTTGCCCGCTCAGCAGATCCAGCGCGCCGCCGAAGATCGGCCTGCACCGCGCCCAGGCCGATGCGGAACGCGCCCGCCAGCCCCTGCATCAGCGGCCCGGCCTGGCTCGCGACCGCGCCGAAGAACACGCCGAAGTCGGTGCCAAGCGTGCCAGCACCTTGATCACGGCGGCACCAGGTCCTGCCAGGCCTTGCCGATGGCGTCGATCACCCGCTGGATGGCCGGGAAGCCGGTGCTCTGGAGCCAATTGCCGAACGTGCGCCACCACCGCCTACGGAGCGGCGAAGGCCGCCGAGGCGGCGTCCGTCCACGAGCGGCCAGGCCCGCGCCACGAACGCCAGCGCGCTGCCCACATAGGGCCCCGCGGCGCGCTTGCCGAAGTCGATCGCCGCCGCCGTGGCCTGCGCCCAGCCCCGCGCCCGAGCTGCTGCTCGAAGCTGCTGGATGCCCGCCGCGTTGGCCGGATCCTGGAGCGTGTGGACGATGCCGCTGAGCTGCTTCTCCAGCACCGCGAACGCGCCGCTGCCCAGGTTGGCCTTGAAGTAGGTCCACTGGCTGCTCATGCTGGACATGAGGCCCGGTCCAGGTCTGCGCGAGCTTGTCCGCCCCGCCCTTGAACTCGGCCGCAGTTGGCCAGCGCCAGGAACGCCTTGGTGAAGACTTCGGGTTGGTGACGTGGCCGCGCCTTGTTCATCTCCAGGCCGAACTGCACCAGCGCCTCCTTGGAGATGCCCAGGTCGTTCTTCAGCATGGCGAAGCGCCCCATCAGCGCGTCGTTGAAGGCCCTGGCGGCCACGGGGAGCGACTGGCCCATCGCCCCGGCCACATCCTCCAGAGCCGGCAGCACCGTGGTGATGTCCTGCTTGAAGGCCACGAGCTGGGTGGATGGCAGTCCATGATGACTGGATGTCGAACGGCTTGGTCAATTCGTTCTGCTTCAGGAAGGCGAACGCCTGCGCGCCCTCCGCCGTGCTCTGGTAGAGGATGTTCAGCCGCTGGCGCATCAGCTCGATCTTGGCGTTGGTGTCGATCATCGACTTGCCGAAGTCCGCCACGCCGCGGATCGCGGCGTCGATGCCCTGCACGCCCAGGTTGCCCAGCAGGTTGCCGATGGCGATGTCCCCGATGCCGCGCACCTTCTCCCGGAAGGCGTCGAGCTTGCCGCTCACGGCCTCGAACGCCTTGGACGCCTCGTCCCTTGCCTTGAGGATGACCTCGACGGTATCGGACGTGCTGCTCATGCGGGCGCTCCGATCGGGTGACTGCTGCACGGCGCGGATCGTGGTAGAGTGGGTGGCATCGTGTGAATCAGCGAGGAGGCGACACCGTGGCGATGCAGAACAGGCCCGTCGAGGTAATCGAGGCGCGGATACGCACCAAAATCCCGCAGTTCGTGTGGCAGGTCATCAGGCAGGACGAGAGCGTGCTCGCCGCGTTCGGCGTCTCGCTTTTCGACCACCACCGGAAGCACGACATGCGCCACGATCGGGTGGTGCTCACGGACGAGCGCGTTATCTACTACAAGACGGCGCTGATCCACAAGGAGCTGGGCCAGATGCCGTACAGCGGCATCACCGAGGTCCACTACAACCGGGGCATAATCCACGGCAAGGTGATCCTGAACGGTGCCAACGCCGGCCTGACGCTGCGGGGCATCGGCAACGACGACGCGACGTTCGCCGAGCGTATCATCTCCGGCATTATCTCGGGCCGGCGCTACGTAGCCGCCCCCTGATACCCAGCTTTCACGGCCCTGGCGCGGCGCGGTTCCGGATCTCTCGCTCCTTCTGGGCGAGCTGATCCGCCTCGTGCCCCCGGAGGATGGCGGCGATGAACGCCGGAGACGATTCCTCGATCTCGCGCTCGGTGTAGCCGGTGATCTCCACCACGCGGTAGAGCATCGCCTCGTAGTGGGCTCGGGGGCCGAAGTGGGCTGGCGTGTCGTCATTGAGGAAGATCCCCAGTATCTGCGCCTGTATCGGGAAACGTGGCCAAAAGCCATGCAGCAGCCGCTCAAACATCTCGGCGTTCGTCTCGTTCATTCGGTCGATCGTCGACGCAACGTCCGGATCGGTCGACGTCATCATCTGCAGCATCAGCGCGGTCATTTCACGATTGCGGCTGAATGCGCGCTGGGCTCCGTGAAGGTAGGCCAGTACCCCCGACAGCGGATCGTGGTCGTCATACCTACTCGCGGACAAAATGCGGGATGGGGCTAGGTTGCAGCCTAAACTGCGAGCACTGGACATACCTCTCGCTAGCGTGCCCTGATCTTGGCCAAAAAGGTATACTCTATTGCCCAAGCGGCCACCACCCATATCTTTGGATGTGTATGGTCCGGGGAAACGACACGCGGAGGAGCCGGTGATGACAATCGTCGACGGGACGCAAACACCGGTATTCGACATCGAGATGACTCGCCGGGCGCTGCGACTGGCCTTGGGCAAGACCACCGACATGGCCAAGGACGTACTGCGGGTTCCGTTGCATTATTACCGAGATCCCAAGCTCACCGACGTCGAGGAGTCGCAGATTCTGCGGCAGACGCCTCTGGCCATCGTCCCGACCTGTCAAGTCCCCGGGCCGAACGGCTATCTAGTGCGATCCGTGCTGGGCGATTCGTTGCTGGTCACCCGCGACAAGGATGGCAAGAGCCATGTGTTCCTCAACTATTGCCGACACCGCGGCGCGATGCCGGCCTGCGGATCCGGTACCGCGTCACGTTTCACCTGCCCCTATCACGCGTGGACATACCGGAACACGGGCGAATTGGCCACCGCTCCAGGCAAGGCCGGATTCAGCGGAATGGACTACAGCGGCTACGGGCTCGTCGAACTGCCGAATCAGGAGAGTCACGGATTCATCTGGGCAGTCCTGAGCGCCGACGGCAGTATCGACGTCGAGGAACATCTCGGGGACCTCGGTCCGGAGCTCGCCAGGATCGACTACGGCTCCTACAGCTATCATGACCAGCGGGAATTCGAATCCGAGGTGTCTTGGAAAGGCGCCCTGGAAGCGTTCGCCGAGGGCTACCACTTCCCCTTCGTGCACGGACAAAGCGTGATCGGTCAAAGCACCTTGGCCAACACAACCATCTACGACGAGTACGGCAAGCACCACCGGCTGGGGTTTCCCTTCAAGTGGATCACCAACTTGGACGTGGACCCCAACGCCTCGTGGAACGTCCAAGAGAACATGGCGGTGATCTACTGGATCTACCCCAACCTGATCTTGGCCGACGGCAATGTCGGTGTGGAGGTCATCGACATCCTGCCCGCGGGATCGCCCACCAGATGCACGGTGCGGCACTCCTGGATGGCGCGGCAGGCCGCGACCTCTGCAGAACACCGCGGGGGGTACGACCTCATCTTCAATTCGGTGCACGCAGCGGTCCGCGACGAGGACTTTGCGATGCTTCCGCAGTGCGGCGAGGGGGTCCGTCACGGCCAGCACGACCACATGATCATCGGCCGCAACGAGATTGGGGTCCAACACATGATCAAAACGTTTGCCGAGCAACTCGGAATTGCGCTGAGCTGAACTGACGAAGTCGTTGGTCCAGCAGGGCAGCGTATAACGCTGCGGCGACGGGGTGATGGTGTGGGCGCTGACTTGAATGGCACCGGGCCGATGCCCGCGCTCGACACGACCGTCGGCGTGCTGGCCGGAGAAGGGCCGTCTGACTCGCGCCGACTCGCACGAAACACGCTGCGCGCCATTCCAGCCAGCAAACGCTGCTGGTCGCGCGTGGCCACGCCCGAGCGATTGGCTGTGGCGTGTGTAACGCCGGGACTGACGTACCGGGTGCCTTCCGATCCGTCAGCCGCCAGCGGCTCACAGGGAACTGCTTCGAGCAGAAAGCTACCTGCGTCGGCGCCGAACTCGACGAACGCTCGGGCTGTCGTCACGGCCAAGCCTCAGCTGCGTGTGGAAGTCTCGCGCCGAAGTTTCGACAGGGCCAGGTGTGCCGCGTTGAATCCCCACATCCCGTGCGCGCCGGGTCCTGGGGGTGTCGCAGCCGAACAGATGTACATGCGAGCGATGCCAAGACTGTAGGGCGACAACGTGACTCGCGGTCCGAGGATAAGCTGTCGGATGTCTTTCGCTCCCGTGTTGATGTCTCCGCCAACGTAATTCGAGTTGTAGGCGGTGAACTCGGCGGTCGACCGGCTCGTACGGCCTACAACGCGGTCACGGAATCCCGGTGCGAACCGTTCGATTTGGGCAACGATCGCCTCCGTCGCATCGCCGTCGAAGCCATGGGGCACGTGGGCGTACGAATAGACTGGATGGACGTCGCCCACCGATCGCTGCGGATCGGCGAGGTACTGTTGCCCGACCAGCACGAACGGGCGTTCGGGCCGGTTTCCTCCCCCCTGACATGATCCGGTCGCCGGCCGACGAAACGCTGCGCGACCTGCCCAAAGACCTATATTGCAAAGTTCCTCAGAACGATCCAAGCAACGTGCGCGGCGCCCGCAACTATCCCTGTCAGGAGTTTCCCGGCAAGCGCGCGCCTACCGTGGCGTTGTGCCGTGATCCCAAAGGATATGTTCCGCTGGGCAGCAATCCTGGCGCGGGCCGCCCGTACCGGTAGGCACACCCATCACCGATCCGCGGATGATCCTGCCGCAGAACAAGTACCCCTACATCCCGCCGCAGGCTGACTATGACCCAGGCCCGCCTCTCCCCCAACTGCCCCCTGGAATGCAACCAGGACCTGGGCCTGCACCGAATCCGCCGTTTCCCGAACAGATCCCGCCCAATACTCCGGGCCCTCAGCCACCGCCGCTGCCGTTCCTCGCACCGCCCGAGCAGCAAGTGCCGCCGTATGGTCGGCGGCCCGCAGAACCGCCACCCGCGCCGCCACCCGATGCCACACCGCCCGCCGAAAGTCCCGGTCCGGTTGATCCGAATCAGCCGCAAGCTGACGGCGTGTCGGTGACCACCTACGATCCGGGCAGCGGCCAGTTCCTGGACCCGGGCGGCAAGATCGGTGTCTTCGCCGCGGGCGCGAGCACATTGGCGCCCGCGGAAACCTGGGTCGACCTCATGCTCGCTCCTTGACCAGTCTTAAACATTCCGAGCTAGTTTTAACGCCCTGAAAAACTTTGGGCCGGAAAGGAATCGAACCGGCAGCAGGATGGCCAGAAATCCGGGCGCACCACAATGCGCTAATCACTCGCCGGCAGAGGTTTGGCATCCTTGATTTCCAGCGGAGTCGAGCCCACCGATAGACTGCCGTTGCCCGGCTTGGTGACCAGAACTTCTGCTCCTTCTCCGTCGGTGTAACGCTTTCCCATAGACGTGCCCGCGAGAAACTGAGGATCGGGTTCCATCGGCTCCCCTTGCGCAATTAGCTCAACCATGGGATGGCCTCCGCACCGCAGATCATCTATCGCGGGTGTAGCTCTGACGACGATCACCTGAGTGTCATCTACCTGACTACGCAGTCGTGTCCCGTTCCTCACATACATCCCTTTCGTTGCCGCACCGACTGCCGCACCGACGAGGACGCGGCCCTGCGCGCCATCTGAAGGGCCTGTTCTGACGCCTTCGCCAACGCGCGAGGTGGTTCTGGAGATCGACCAAAAAGGCTTCAGCGCTAATCAGTATACTAAATGTCGTCGCGCTGAGCCTTCCCGCAGCATTCCTATCGGCAGGCACGGGTCGCGTACCACTGTCAGACGATCCGAAGTTTCGCGCGGCCTCACCGAACCGACGCGTCAGCAAGTTGACGCGCCCCGCGGTGGGATAACAGATGAGGTGTTATGTATGGTCTCTCGCATGGGAAAACTCGCCGGCCGGGTAGCCGTCGTCAGCGGGGGGGCACGCGGTATGGGCGCATCGCACGCGCGTGCACTCCACGACGAAGGGGCAAGAGTAGTTATCGGAGATGTCAACGACGCCGAAGGCGAGGAACTCGCCGCATCAATCGGCGACGGCGCACGCTACGCCCATCTCGACGTACGCGATCCGGACCAGTGGAGCGCCGCCGTCGACATGGCAGTCACACAATTCGGTTCACTCAATGTCCTTGTCAACAACGCTGGAATCATCAATGGGAACCTGATCCAGGACTTCGAACTATCAGCCTGGCAGCAGATCATCGACATCAACTTGACCGGAACGTTTTTGGGCATCCGCGCCTCGGTGCCCGCAATGATCAACGCAGGAGGCGGCTCGATCATCAATGTCTCGTCTACCGAAGGTCTGCGCGGGACGGCGGGGGTACACGGCTACGTTGCCTCGAAGTTCGCCGTTCGCGGTCTGGCGAAGTCCACTGCACTGGAGTTGGCGCCGCACGGAATCCGGGTGAATTCAATTCACCCTGGGCTCGTGCGAACACCGATGGTCGAAGGCATTCCCGAGGACTTCCTGACCATACCTCTCGCACGAGCGGCGGACCCGATCGAAGTGTCCAACTTCGTCGTGTTCCTCGCCAGCGACGCGTCCTCGTATGCGACCGGAGCCGAGTTCGCTATCGATGGCGGACTCACCACCGGCGTGCCGCACAAAACCTACTTGAGCCCGTGAGCGTTAGCGCACCGTGGCCGTGTTCGAGTTCTCACCGGCTACCACGGTGATCGACGCACCAATCGGATCGCTTTCGGACATCAGCGCCACTAAAGTCTCATCCGTTGTCGTGGCCAGGAATCGTTCTCGTTCTCCTCCCACGAGTCGGCCGACGACGATACCTGTCCGCACCGGCCAGTCGTAGCGCACGGTGTAGGTTTCGATCGTCGCGGCGCCAGTGGGCCGCGTCGAAACCGGGACACGGGGTCCCTTAAGCAGGCGTTGCTGCGCCGCTTGGTCGTCACCGATCCGCCACGGGGCCTCCCGCGTCGAGTAGATCCCGACCGAATACTTGCTGCAGACACCACCATTGGCACCAACGAGACCGTAGGCGCCTGGCATCGTGCGCAGGCGAGTGACCGTCTCGGCGATCGCGTGAATACTGTAGGCGTTGCCCGGACCGCCGAAAAACGGCAACCCACCCGTCACGGTCAGCCCGCGCGGGTCCTGCGGGCTTAGCTCCAGGCCGTCGCATAAACTCGACACCGCGATCGGAAAGCAGCTGTACAGGTCCAGGGTTCCCAGCTCGTCCACCCCGATGCCGGCCACACCCAGCGCCACCTCAGCCGCCTCTACACAGCCACGCCCCGCCCCGAGCTCCGGGCGTTCCAGCACAGGAAAGTCGACGAGATCCGAATGGCCGTGCAGAAAAACGAATTTGTCGTCGGAGATGCCCAGCCGCTGAGCCGTTGCCACGGACATGATCAGCACCGCTGCACCCTGGTTGGTCTGGTCACGGGCGACCATGCGCCGTGGGTACGGGTCGCAAATCATCCGGTTCTCGGCAGTCACCGTCGCCAATTCGGTGGCCGAATATTCCTTCGGAGCGGCCGAGAACGGGTTCTTTGCAGCGACTGTCGAGAATGGGGCCAACAGCTCACCCATCTGGTGGCGATACTCGCCGACGCCGACCCCGAGGCGTGCCCTACGCGCATTGTCGAGCACTCCGTAGGACGCGGGGGGATCGAACATTCCGTGGCTGACCGTGTAGTCGTCGATGTAGTAGTCATAGCCGTAACCGCGATCCTCGAGTTGGCCCTCGACTTCCTCGGAGAATTCGGGTTTGTCGTCGCGGCGGGCGAAATACCGCTGCGTCGACACCGCATCGGAGCCGAAGATCATCGCGACATCGCATTTGCCCGCGCTGATCTCGGACCCCAGTTCGGTCACCAACCGCTGCGGTCCATGGCCGCCCACCGATTCGAGAATCGCCCGCTTCGGGCTGGCGTCGATGCGCTGGCACACCGAGCGCGGATAGTTGTTCGACCTACCCAAGGGCGCCGTCAGCAGCGACGACGAAGTCTCGAATTGCCGAACGGCGGCGACCGTGTCGACCACTGAGGCCACCGTGGCGCTGTCGACACCGCAATCCGCCAATGCCGCGCGGCACGCCGAGGCAGCGAGCTCGACGGGTGACATGCCGAGATACGAGGCATCGTCGACGCGTTCGCTGCATTGTCCGACCCCGACTATGACGGGAGTGCGCTCGTCCACGACTGATTGGTGCCTTTCTTGCTCGGTCCGATTGATCCGACGTAACTGCGACAGGTGCTTGAGTATACTCATTACGTGTTCGCCGGGACCTGTCGCTCCCACCGCCTGCTGATGCCCCAATGGGCGGCAAAGGTTGCCAGGAACCAGCAACCGGTCGTTGTGCACTAAGGGGTTGCGATGGGGTTCATCAAGCCCGACCTTCCGGTCGTCGATCACCAGCAATGGGTGACGGGCAGTCTTTCCGAGCGCGTCCGTCCGATCGCCCAACACCTCGCCGATCGAGGATGGGGTGCGCCGCTGATCATTCACCTCTTCTACGCGGTGAAGATCGGGCTCTACATATTGGGCGCGGCACTTTTCGCACTTGCCACGAAAGGGATCGACGGGTTCTCCAACATCGCGCAATGGTGGTCGGAACCGATCGTCTTCCAGAAGGTGATTCTCTTCACCATGTTGTTCGAGGTCCTTGGACTCGGTTGCTCCTTCGGCCCGCTGGCCGGCCGATACAGCCCGCCGATGGGCTCGGTGCTCTACTGGCTACGCCCGGGCACGATTCGGCTTGCGCCGTGGCCCAACCGCTTACCTCTCACCGGCGGGACCAATCGCACGCCCGTGGACGCGGCGCTCTACGCTGCATTCCTGATCCTGCTGGTCGCCGCGCTGGTATCGGACGGCTCGCGTCCGATCCCGAGCCTGGGCACCGACATCGGCGTGCTCGCCCCGTGGCACACGCTCAGCATTCTCGCCGTGCTCGCGGTGCTCAGCCTGCGGGACAAGGTCATCTTCCTTGCTGCTCGCGGCGAAGTGTATGTGCCGTTGGCGGTGGCATTCTTGCTGACCGGCCCTAATATGATCGTCGCCGCCAAATTGGTGTTCATGGTGATCTGGGTTGGGGCGGCGACATCCAAGCTCAACAAGCACTTCCCGTTCGTGATCTCGACGATGATGGCCAACAGTCCTCTGCTGCCATCGCGCCGCCTCAAGCGCATGTTCTTCACGCGCTACCCCGATGATCTGCGACCGAGTCGGATTTCGCGGTTCGGCGCACACTTCAGCACCGCCATCGAGGGTTTGGTGCCTTTCGTGCTGCTGCTTTCGCATGGCGGCGGGGTCACTGCCGTCGCGGCGTTCGTGATGGTGGTCTTCCACCTCGGAATCCTCACCGCGTTCCCCATGGGCGTTCCGCTGGAATGGAACGTGTTCATGATCTTCGGTGTGCTCTCGCTGTTCGTGGCACACACCCATGTCTCCTTCTCCGACGTGACCCAACCCTGGCTGATCGCGCTCATCGTCGGGGTGTCTGCAAGCGTCGTCGTTTGGGGCAACCTGAGTCCCCGCCAGATCGCCTTCCTGCCCGGCATGCGCTACTACGCGGGCAACTGGGACACCAGCCTGTGGTGCATCAAACCGTCCGCCGACGACAAGATCGTCAAGGGCGCAAAGTCGCTGTCCGACATCCAGCACCGAGCACTGGAAAAGATCTACGGCAGCAAGGAAGAAGCCGAGCTGCCGATCTACATCAACTACGCATTCCGGTCGATGAACACTCACGGGCGGGCGCTGTTCACGTTGGTCCATCGCGCCATGGCCGGCTCAGACGAAAGCGACTACAACATCTGCGAGGGCGAGATGATTGCTGCGACTGCGCTGGGATGGAATTTCGGCGACGGCCACATGCACAACGAGACCCTCATCAACGCACTCCACGAGCGGTGCCAATTCGAACCCGGCGAAGTTCGCGTGGTGATTCTCGACGGTCAGCCCATTCAGCGACAGACCCAGCAGTACCGGCTCGTAGACGCTGCCACAGGGCAATTCGAGAGCGGCTATGTCAATGTGGCCGACATGGTCGTCCGCCAACCGTGGTCGCACGATGTGCCCGTGCACGTCGACCAAACTGCGGCGAGGAACTGACGTCGCGCGAGGGCACCCGTCACTTCGGAAGAACTGGCGAAGGCAGTGGGTGCCGGTAGAGGTTCGCGGCATTCTCGCAGCACAGTTGCGAAGTTCGGACGACGGCAGATCTCCCCATGCCTGTCGCAGCACCTCCTGGGTGTCCGGCCAGGTGCTATCGCGGTGAGGGTAATCGACCTCCACCATGATGTGGTCAATCCCGATCCGGTGACGAGTCACGATCGTCGACGGGTCGTCGATGGTGCAGAACCAGAAGTTGCGCTTGAGTACGTCCGCGGGACGCTCGTCCCAAATGCGCCCGTACCCCGACCGGTCGACCGGTCAGGGCGTGTCTGACAAAGATTTCGGGGTTTGCGCCTGAGGCTGGTGGCATGTCGAGGTTTCAGTTGCTTTCGGATGTTCAGTGGTCGTTGATCGCCGATCTTTCTGGCGTCTCTGCACCAGGGTGGCACGGTCGGCCAACGCTTTCGGCATCCTGCCCTCGAACATGTGCGCAGGTTCGACGAGGTGATCGTCGACAGAGGGGACGGTGTCGTGGATTTCGTGGATTTCGCGCGGTTCCAAGATTATCGGTAGGTTCGAGCAGTCAGGAATCGATAATCGCTGGCTGGGTCGTCGGTGACATGTTTCCTACGATCGCCGGCGAGTCTGCCCGTCTTATCTACTTACGGGTCCGTCAGATTAACGGTAACAGCTGCTATTCCTTGTTATCACTGTCTGGGGTGTAGGCGGCGGCTTGGGTGCGGTTGTGGACGCCGAGTTTGGTGAAGATCGCGGTGATGTGGTTGTTGACGGTTTTGGGGCTGATGCCAAGGGTGGTGGCGATGTCTTCATTGCTGTGGCCGGCGGAGAGTTGTGCGAGTACGTCGCGTTCGCGCCGGGTCAGTTGGTGGGGGTCGGCGCGGGTGTCGGCGAGGCGCGGGTGCGGTGTTCGGCCGCGGATCTGTGTGAGGCGGTGTCGGGCTCGGCGGGCCGCGGCGCGCGCGCCGAGCCGGCGGAAGGTGGCCAGGGCTCTTTCCACGGCGGGAAGGTCGCCGCCGAGCTGGGCCACGGCGGCGTCGTAGGGGCAGCCCAGTGCGGTCCATGCCTCGGCCGCGGCGCGCCATTCACCGGTGATTTCGAGCTGGTAGGGCGTCACCGACTCGGCGACGGGCGTGCTGGCCGGTGGGGCGCCGCACAGGTGTAGCCAGCGGTGCAGGTGCCCGACTAGCCACGGGTCCGCCCCGGCGGGTTCGGTGGACAGCCCGCTCTGCGCCTCGGCGCGGGCGGCGGCGTCGTCGCCGCGAAGCCAGGCGGCCTCAGCGCGCGCGGCCCACAACGGGCCGAGGCGGAACAGGTCGGCCGGGTTGGCGCCGGTGCGGGCCTCATCCAGCAGCGGGGCGACCGGCTGATCGCCGCGGCGGGCCCGGATCAGCGCCGCGATGTACAGCGGCCCGGCCCGGTGCGGCGGGCTGAGCCCGGGCCGGGTCAGCACGTCATCGGCGGCGGTGGCGGCGCGGGCCCAGTCGCCGCGATGCAGCGCGACCAGCGCACCCGCGCCGGCGACGAACGGTTGAAAGGCATCCAGGTCATGGTCGTCGCAGAGCGCGGAGGTTTCGAGAATGTAGCGGTCGGCGCGGTCGAGGTCGTGGTGCAGCGCGGCGGTCCAGCACATGGTCGCCCCCATCAGCCCGGCGTGTTCGGCCAACGCCTCGGTGCCTATCGCGGCCCGCCATGTCGCCTCCAGCTCGTCCCAGCCGGTGTCGGTGCGAACCACGGTGGCCAGCGCGGCGTAGCCGCGGGCCTGGATCACCACGGCCTCCTCGCCCAGTTGGGTGCCCAGGGTGATCGCCCGAGCCGCGTACTGGGCGGCGGCGGGGTCGTACCTTAAAGCAGTATGGAACGCCTGGTTGACCAGCGAGCGAGCCAGCTGCGGGCACGGCCCACGGTGTTCCAGCAGCCGCAGGGACGCGTGCGCGGCGGCGGTGGCCTCGGTGGAGCGACCCAGCGTCCACAGCAGGTGCGAGAGCCAGCGCAGATCCTCGCCCTCACCGAGCCGGTCACCCAGATCAATGCATAGCATGATCGCCTCCCGCCACGACCGCGCCGCGTCCTCGAACTGACCGCACAGGTAGCTGGCGAACGCGTGCCCCTCCAGCCACGCCACCTTCTGTTGCGTCGTGGCGGTGTCGGTGTGGCGCAGGGCCAACGCGTACAGCTCGGCGGCCTCCCGGTGGGCGTCCACCGCCGCGGCCCGTTCGGCGGCGGCCGACCCGTAGTGCGCTGCCGCCTCGTGGTCGCCGGCCTGTTCGGCGTGAAACGCCAACGCCGACAACGTGTCCGGGGGGACCGGTGGTTGGGCCAGCGCGGCCAACGCGCGCGTGTGTAACTCGCGCCGCCGATGGGCGGGGATCTGTTCGAGCACGGCCCGCCGTGCCAGTTCATGGCGAAACACCAGCGCCGTCCCGTCGGCGTGCAGCACCCCGGCGTCAAGGCATTCACCCAACGCCGCCGCTCGCGCCGGGGCATACCTGGTCCAGCAGCCACGCACTGGCGTGGGGCCCGCAGATCGCCGCGGCGTGGACGGTGTCGCGGGCGGGCCCCGACAGCCGGGCCAATCGGCCCCACACCGCCTCGCAAACGCCGCGCGGCAGCGCGGACTTTCCCAACGCGTCCGGGCCGGCGGCGAGGATCTCGGTGACAAAGAACGGGTTGCCGCCGGTGAGCCGGTGCAACTCATCGGCGTTGACCCCGCTACCGGCGGCCAGCTCCGCGACCGCGTCGCGGCTGAGCGGGGCCAGCTCGATCCGAGTCAGCGCTTCAACAGTCGCCAGGTCGCCCCGCGCCACCGCCACCGGATGCTGCGCACCGATCTCATCGTCGCGGGAGGACACCAGCATCAGCACCGGCAGCGTTCTCGCCCGCCGGGCCAGGAACCGCAGCAGGTCCAGGGTGGCCCCATCGACCCACTGCACGTCCTCCACCGCGAAGACCCAGGTGTTGCCGTCAGTGAACAGTCCCAGCAGCCCGGCGTAGATGGCCTCAGCGCCACCTCGATCGATCGCCGCGGACAACCCGGCTGCCTGCGGGGCGGCTAGCTGGGCCAACATGTCAATCAGTGGCCCCAGTGGTCGCGGCGTGGCCAGCGGATCACACGAGCTGCACAGCACCCTGACCTGCTCGTCCAGGCCCGCGATGAAGCGGCGGATCACCGCGGTCTTGCCGACCCCGGCCTCCCCGCGCAACGACACGATCTGCCCGGCGCCGCGACCAGCATGCTGCCCCAACACCTTCAGCTGGGTCAGCACCGATTCTCGCTCCAGCAAGATGTCCATGCGACGCCCCTCTGTACGACTGCGCCCGACAGCAGTGTGCGGACCGGAGCAAATAAACGATATAGGGCGTGGCAAATGAAAGATAGGGCAAATGCCTCATGAATCCAGACCCGCTATGAGTCAATACTGCAGTGACGGCCCATCCACCTTCGCTTACTTCTTCGATGGAGCGCAGGGGGATGAGCAGTGAAAACACCGTCGCCGTGGCTGTTGTTGCCGCAGCGGTCAGTGTGATCGCCGCCGGCGGTGCCGGCTGGCCCTGGTGAAGTCGTCGGCAAACCCGACTGATTGCCCCACCGCCCGCACCGCAGGTTGCCTCGCGAATTGTCCGGCCATCGACTTTCACCCTTTTGAGGGTTCAGGACGGGAAGCGCAGTGGCGGACGTGGATCGCGGGGGCGCCGTAGTCGTGGTCAAACCTCGCTACTGGAGCTGGGGGCTGTGCACTTGCGGTTGGGTGGCCAAACCGCACCTACTACTGTCTTCGGCCAAGGTCGACGCTTTGATCCACGCCGCGCACTGTGGCTGCGAGCCCGCCGTTCCGCTGATCCAACCTGGCGTCGTGTTGATCATGGAACGCCGCGGCGTCCTCGCCGTTGACGGGCGCCAGGGCAGTGGCCAGCCGCCCCAGGTTGACCGGCGACAGGGTCGGCTGCGGGCCCCGCGCCCGCACCCGTGGAGCAATCATCGTGGACGCGCGCTGCTACATTCCGTAAACCTTTTGCCGTTAATTGACATCGCTGTGACGGCAGACTTCCTGCAGTTAACTCCCACGCATACCACAGGCAACGTATTTGCTTGTGGAACGCGGCTGCCAGCCTCACGATTGGTCGTTATCGTATGGGATTTTCACCGACGCTCGGCCTCTTCAGAAAGTCAGGAATAGTAACGTGAGCCCCACGGAGCTCCCGGAGGTGAGCAAACGCATCGCTGCGGGACTCGACGATGTGACCACGGGCCTAGGTTTCCTGCCGTCACATTTGCGGTGGGAGCTGCTACAGGTGATGTCGCGGCTGCGGCCCGAGGATCTGTCAGTCGTTGAGATCGCGGCCCTGCTCGTCATCCTGGAGCCGGCGCATTCCCGGGTCGTCGGCGGACCAGCCAGCCGGCCACGACTCTGCGTCCTTGCGGGTCGCGGCGAGGACGCGGCGCCTGACCTCGCCAAGAAACTCGGCCTCGAAATAACCGGCAGGCAGGGGACGGGTGAGCGGCCACTGCTATACGTACACTCGGGGCCGCCGACCAAGCCCCGGCACCCCCAGTGCCACGCCGGGCGCCCCCGCCGGGCGGTAACAATGTGAGATCCATCGCCGCCCGAAATACCGTTGACGCGCCGGAGACCACGGCCAATGGCAGCTATCCCCAAACGAGTCGAGAGGCGTTGCCGGTCAGCGACGTCGGCCGGTTGCTACTGCGCTGCGCCGATCGGCCGGGTTTGGTGGCGGCCGTCACCACCTTCCTCGCCCGGGCCGGGGCCAACATCGTGTCGCTGGACCAGCATTCGACCGAGCAGTCCGGCGGAACGTTCTTGCAGCGCACCATTTTTCACCTGCGGGGACTCGCGGCGGCGCGCGACGAGATGGAGCGTGACTTCGCCCAGCAGGTGGCCGCCCGGTTTAACATGCATTTCGGGCTCACCGAGGCGGCCAAACCCAAACGAGTGGCGATCATGGCGTCCAGAGACGACCACTGCCTACTGGACTTGCTGTGGCGCAACCGTCGAGGTGAACTGGACATGTCGGTGGTGATCGTGATCGCCAACCATCCCGACCTGGCCGATCAGGTCCGCGCGTTCGGCGTGCCGTTTCTGCACGTGCCCACCACCAAAGACATTCGGGCACAAGCAGAACAACGCCAACTCGACGTCTTGCGCGGCAACGTCGACGTGGTGGTGCTGGCCCGCTACGCGATGGGCACATCCAAACGGCCAGTCCGGGTCGACGTCACACCGGCCATGCCATCGGCCAGACCGGCGGAATCGGCAGTCCTGGGGTACCGGTGCTCACGCTCATGCCAACCAACCCGAACATGCCGGCGGACGCCGCCGGCCACGCTCTGCGTTACCAAGTCTTCGTCCTGACGTCGCGACGGCCCCGGGCCGTGTGCGGGCGCGGCTGGGCCGGGCACAAGCGACTCACCGGCGCCAGGCGAGGCTAGATGCATGGCTGCACGCTGCCCAGGCCGGGCACATGCCCGCGACCCCACTCACCGTCACAGAGCGGGCGAGATGACAACAGCCCGGCATGTCCACGGCTGCCGTGTAACGCCAACTCGTCATCACTTGCTCTCGGCCAGAAGCACCCCGGCATCGACTGCCGCGGCCCGCGGCACAGCTGGCGCCACCGCCAAAACGGCCCGATGAGGACATACGCCGGGCCTCACCGGGCCGCAAACCTCCAGCATAGCCCGCGGGTTTTGCTGGAGGCTCACGCATTTGTCGAAAACACGGTGATCAACACCCTCGGCGTTCATGCGACGCCGGCTAACTAACGGTTCGCTAAGCGAAAGTCAACACCCACCCACCGCGCGTGCGTACTCCGTGGCCCGCATCCGCCTACCGGATGATGGATGCGCGGTCGAAGAAGATGCCGACGACGTCGGTGCGACGTCGGATCTCCTTGTTGAGCTGCTCCCGCGGGCTGTTGGGGCGGGCAACAGCGTGTCTCAACCTGCGCTTCCATGCCCTGCCGCAGCTCATCGAGCGCCATCGACGAAACTCCGCTGTGGCTCTTCTTTTGATCGAGGGATACACCCCTACAGATATGACTGTTCTTCACGATTCGGATCCGCTCAGGCGTCACCGTCGGAGACAGTCGAGTACACCCAGGATCGGCCTACAGATAACAGGTTCAGGCAGAAACAGCTCATGGTCCAACTGGAGCGGCTCGACTGCGGGCATCGGGCGAACCCTCTCGATAGAGTGTCCTGATTGATCGCGTCCAACGCCGGGTCGCCTCCGACTGTCAATACAACCCGCTATCGCCTCGAGACGTCGGCGCGGCCGTCGATGCCGACGGCCTCGACCTTGTGCGTATGTTCCTGCGCCGCGGCGAAGTCCTTCTGCATTTGCGCGAACGTCGCGCGATCGGCTTCGGTGGACTTGTATCCCACGTGAGTCACCGTGTCCACATCGACGGCCAGCGATCGCAGATGGCCCGCGGTGGCCTGATCCCGCGGAATGTGGTCAAACGGGTTGAACGAATATGCCCGCATGGCGTTTTCGTGGGTGATCTTGTTGATGACGGCGTCGTCGAGGTGACCCATCGTTTCGACGACGTCCTCGGGAGCGAACGGCCAGTTACTGTCGGAATGCGGAAAATCCGACTCCCAACACAGCATATCCTCGTTGAACCACTCCAAGTTGTGCACGCCCACCTTGTCGCTGATGAAGCAGGTGTAGATGTGCCTCCGGAAAACGTCGCTGGGCCCCCGGTAACCGTCGGGGAATGTCGGATGGGTCCAGCCGGAGTGGCGATTCAATACGTGCTCGCTTCTCCACAAGAAGTAGGGAACCCAACCGACGTCACCTTCGGTGAGCGAAAACTTCAACTCCGGGAAGTCCTTGTAGAACTGCGCCCAGATGAGCTCGACGAAGGTGTACATGCTCATCATCGACGACCCGGTCATCATCACACTCGGAGGCGCGTCAGTGGAAAAGAACGGCATCCGCGACGACGAGCCGACATGAGTGCAGAACACCGTGTTGTTGTCACAGGCGGCGGCGAAGAGCGGATACCAGTAGTCGGTGTGAATGCTGGGCATGTTGAGCGCTTCTGGGTTCTCCGAAAAGGTCACCGCATGACACCCCTTGTCAGCTAGCCTCTTGATTTCTTTGGCAGCTTCCTCGACGTCGAACAGCGGGAGGATGCCGCACGGGATGAATCGCCCTGGATAGGCGGCGCACCACTCGTCCAGATGCCAGTCGTTGTATGCCTTGATCATGACGAGATTGACGTCGCGGTCGGGGCCCTGATTGAGCACCTGCCCTGAAAATCCAGTCCAATTTGGAAAATTCAGACCCGCAAGCTGACCTCCGGCGTTCATATCGCGGACACGCTCGTCGACGTTGAAGCATCCTGGACGCATTTCGTCGTAACGGGCCGCATCGATGTTGTACATCTCGCGCGGCTTTCCGGCGACCGCGTTTAAACCGAGGTTTCGACCCTGAATGTCGCCGTAGTACCACTGTTCTCGACCGGTTGGTTCGACGACCACGCGCGGCGTGTGCTGCCTGTAGGCCCGTGGCACGTGCGCATCGAACATGTCGGCGGGTTCAGCGATGTGATCGTCCACGCTGATCAGAATGAGATCGTCGGATTTCATCAGGTACTCCTCGAGCTGGAGCATTTCAGTGCACTCAATACAGCTTAAGCGATGTTCCCGTGAGGTCTCAGGAATAGCCTGAATTGACGATGAATTAGGCCCTCTCGGCCAATTGCGGCCCGATGTCCTCCGTGGCGCCCGCTCCGGCAGCTTGTGCCGCGGCCCAGCGGTAGTCGGCCTTTCCCGCCGGCGACCTCACCACCTTCGGTGCACGCACGAATGTCTTGGGAATTTTGTACCGGGCAATCGTGGTCCGACACGCCTCAGCTAGCTCATCGTCGGACGGGTTGGTCCCCTCGACAAGCTGAACCACCGCGACGACTTCGCTTCCCCACCGTTCTGAGGGCCGACCCACCACCACCACGTCGTAGACGGCTGGGTGGGCTCGAACTGCATGCTCAACCTCTTCGACGAAGATTTTTTCGCCTCCGGAGTTGATGGTCATCGAGTCGCGGCCGAGTAGCTCGATGGTGCCGTCGCCGCACAGTCGCGCGCGATCGCCGGGAATCGACCACTTCCTGTCGCCGATTGTCACGAACGTACGGGCCGTTTTGTCGGCGTCGTTGAGGTAGCCCAGCGGAATATGCTCGGATCGCGCCAGCCAGCCCTGCTCGTCACCGGATTCCACAATTCTGCTGAGATCAGCCGACGCGACGGCTGTTCCGCCCGAAGCTGAGAAGGTGGGCGCCGAGGTTGAGGACTCATCGCCAGCGATGTTGTTCATCTGCACACCGGTCTCCGACGCGCCGACCGCGTCAATGAGCAGCACGTTGGGCAGTGCTTTCTTGATGCGGTCCCGTACGCCACGCGACATCGGCGCACCGCCGTTATTGATGTTGATCAGCCCCGACAGGTCATAGCTGCCGATTTCGATCTCTTCGACGATCGGCTTAGCCATCGCGTCGCCGACGACGGGCATGACCGCGACCCGCTCCCGTTGGACGAGCCCGAGAATATCGGCGGCATTGAGCCGTTCGACGTCGTCGGGTATGGCCACCCACCCGCCCTGGGTGAACGCGTGGAAGGCCGCCCACTGCCCCGCGCCGTGGATCAGTGGGGGAACCATCAGCACCGTCAGGAAGCCCCCCGAGGCGACCATCTGGTCGGCCAGTTCCTGGTAAGAGCCGAACGGACGGTCGGCGCCGAAAGGACGGCCACCCATCGACGACACGAAGATGTCGTGCTGACGCCAGAGCACTCCCTTGGGCATGCCGGTGGTACCGCCGGTGTACACGATGTAGAGGTCATCGGGCGAGACCTGCGGCAGACCGCCCGACGGCGTCGGAGTGTCAACAAGTGAGTCGTAGTCGACCGCGCCGGGCAACAGTTCGTTTCCGCTGTCGTCGGCGACCTGGACGAGCAGTGTCAGGTTCGGTAACCGTTCGATCACCGCGGCCACAATGGGCGCGAACTCCGCCTGGTAGACAAGCACTTTCGCGTTCGCATTGTCGAGCAGATAGACCAGTTCGTTTTCGACATAGCGGTAGCTGACATTGAACGGCACCACCCTGGCGCGGTAACTTCCGATCATCGCTTCCAGATACTCGTTGCAGTTGCGCAGATACAACCCCAGGTGGTCCTGGCCGGATTCGTGATCCTGCAACTCATCTCGTTCGGTGTGTGTACCGAGGCCCTGGGATGAGAGGAAGTTGGCCACACCTTCGATTCGGCAGTCCATCTGCGCGTATGTGTATTCGCGATCGCGCCAGATGAGCGCGCGGCGGTCCGGCACCGTTTTGGCTGCGGTGGCGAAAACCTCCGACAGGTTGAATCCGAACACGTCGCCGGTCATAGTCGTCAGGTGCCTCCGCGTAGACTGAACTATTTTCAGTTTATACGGATCGAGGCCTACGATTGCAAGCACGGGCCCGTATTCTTCGTCGCCGCCGGCTGTGGTCCTCAGCGGACCTCGTCGACGCCGAACGGCGAGCATGTACCCGTACAGATCCGATTTGATTCCCCTGTCTCGCCCAGGCATCTAGGACACTTGTATCACCGATACAATGCGGTTATCGACGGATGCGCGGCGAGTGACGCCCACGCCGGCCACCGCCAGTCCCGCATCGCCCGCGGTGCCATCCTCGCCCGAAATGGTCGGCACCGGTTCGGGTTATCTCAGGGCAGATTCCAGTGAAGCCTGGACTGAACGTGAATCAGTGTGGCTATACTCAGCCGAGCGAACCCGCCCGCGTGGCACCGTGCGAACGAAGTGTTACTCGCGTCTGACGCCCTCATGCCACCGCGATGACGCGATGAAAGGCACGTTCATGACGATGACAATCCCAGACGTCGACCTGGCAGACGGCTCGTTCTACGCAGACGGCCATGCCCGCGATGCATATCGTTGGATGCGGACCCACCAGCCACTGTTTCGGGATCGCAATGGTCTGCCCGCCGTCACCACGTACGCCGGAGTCATCGAGGCGGAACGCAATCCCGAGCTATTCTCGAACGCCGGCGGTATCCGGCCCGACCAAGCGGCTTATCCGCACATGGTCGACATGGACGATCCTGCTCATCTGATGCGTCGCAAGCTGGTGAACACCGGCTTCACCCGCAAACGGGTGACAGAGAAGATGGATTCGATTGAGGAGATCTGCGATCTGCTCATCGACAACGTATGCGAAAAGGGCGAGTGCGATTTCGTTCGCGACCTGGCGGCGCCTCTGCCCATGGCCGTCATCGGCGACATGCTCGGGGTCGCTCCGCACGAGCGCGCCAAGCTGCTCGCCTGGTCTGACGACCTGGTAACCATTCTGAGCTCGAAGGTGTCAGAAGCTGCTCTGTCGAAGGCGGCTGAGGCTTACGCGGGCTATGTGACCTACGTGCGGCCCAAACTCGAGGAACGACGTGACAATCCTGCCGACGACCTTCTCAGCGTCTTGACGCACGCCGAAGTCGAGGGGCAGAAGCTCACCGATGACGAAATCCTCAGCGAGACATTGCTGATCCTGCTCGCCGGCGACGAAACGACACGGCATACCTTGTCCGGCGGCACTGAGCAACTGCTGCGCAATTACGACCAATGGGAGCAGCTGCAAGACTCGCCCGACCTGTTACCGGGCGCTCTCGAGGAGATGTTGCGCTGGACGTCTCCGGTGAAGAATATGTGTCGCACCGTGACGGAGGACACTGAGTTCCTTGGTGTGGCGCTGTCCAAGAGCGAGAAGGTCATGCTCATGTTCGAGTCGGCGAATTTCGATGAGGAGATGTTCGGCGATCCGGACACTTTTCGGATCAACCGAGACCCGAACAACCACTTGGCGTTCGGGTTCGGCACGCATTTCTGCCTCGGCAATCAGCTCGCTCGACTTGAGATCACACTGATGACCCGCAAGCTGATCGAACGCCTTCCTGATATCCGGCTCGCCGGCGACTCGGCGCTGCCTTTGCGACCCGCGAATTTCGTCAGCGGGTTGGAGGCAATGCCCGTCGTCTTTACGCCCGCCAGGCCGCTGCACTGAGTGCGCGGCGCGCCCGTCGTTGCTCAGTGCGGCGCACTGATCGCATCCTTGCGCAGCTCGAATTTCTTGACCTTTCCAGTCGAGGTCTTTGGAAGTTCACCGAAGACAACTGATTTCGGCGCCTTGAAATGAGCAAGCCGCTGTCGGACGTGGCTGATGATGTCCTCCTCGGTCACCACCGCGTCCGGGTGCGGCGTCACGAATGCAACCGGCACTTCGCCCCATTTCTCGTCCGGCCGGCCCACGACGGCCACCTCCAGCACCGCTATATGATCGGCGATCACCTGTTCCACCTCGACCGAGGCGATGTTCTCGCCGCCCGAGATGATGACGTCCTTGCTGCGATCACGCAATTCGACGGAGCCGTCTGCATGGCGCACGCCGATGTCGCCGGTGCGGAACCACCCGTCGGGCACTGCGGCCGCGGTCGCGTCCCCGTTCTTGTAGTAGCCGATCATCACGTTGTTGCCGCGTAGCGCAATCTCACCGGTGGTGACCCCGTCGGCGGGTACGTCGGTACCGTCGGCGGCGACCACGCGGACCGGCTGGGAGATCATGTTGCCGACCCCCTGCCGCGCCATAAGGCGCGCTTTCGTGTCGTCGTCGACCTCGTTCCACTCCGGGCGCCAGTCGCAGATCACCGCCGGACCGAAAGTCTCGGTCAGACCGTAAAGGTGGGTTACGTCGAACCCAAGCTCGCCCATTCTTCGCAGAATCGCCGGCGTGGGCGGAGCGCCGCCGGTCGCGATCCGGACCCGATGGTTTAGCCGCCTGGCCTGGTCGGCGTAGGCGATCATGGATAACACCGTGGGAGCACCGTTGAGGTGGGTCACCTGATACTCGTCGATGAGCCTCCACACCTCAGCGGCGTCGACCTTCGGCAGGCAGACGTGAACGCCCGCAGCGGCGGTAACCGCCCATGGAAAACACCATCCGTTGCAGTGGAACATCGGCAGTGTCCATAGGTGCACCGATTCCGGCGACAAGCCTGTGTGCCCCACCATCGCCAACGATTGGAGGTATGCCCCGCGATGGTGATACATCACGCCTTTGGGTGCGCCGGTGGTCCCCGACGTGTAATTGATGGCCAGCAAGGCACGCTCGTCGGTGACGGGAACCGCCCGCGGCGGTGAAGAGTTCAGAATGTGCTCGTACTCGGCGCCGATGCGAATCCGAATGGGCTTGATCGGTAACCGGTCAACCGCCTCGTCGATCACCTCGTCGAAGCCTGGACCGTGAATCAGAACGGCGGCCTCGCAGTGCCCGAGGATCCCGGCGATCTCCCCCGCCGCCAGTCTGGTGTTGATCGCCACCAGCGGGGACCCGCTCCATGGCACACCGAAATGAGCTTCGAGAAGGTTGTGGGTATTGAAGTCGAGCACTGCGACAGGTTGCCTGTTGGCCAGTGGAATCAGCGCACCTGCAAGTCGCCGAGAGCGGTCGTGAAGATCGGCGTAGGTGAACGACTGATCTCCGTCGATGACGCCGACCCGGTCGCCGTGCGCCTCCGCCGCGCGGTCGAGGTAGCTCAGCGGCGTCAGTGGTTCGAACGATACGTCGTAGGGTCTGGCGGTCACCTGGCTCGCTCCATACTGCGGGGCAATCCTCCGCTATAGAGTCGGTGGAAGTAGTTAAGTATACTCAATTGACCGAGGACATCCAGCGAATTCATCGTGGAGGGCGCGTGACGATCCCAGGCGGAACGAGCGAACAGTACGAAGGTCGGTTGTTCATCGACGGCGAATTCCGTGAAGCGCAATCCGGCCGCCGATTCGATGTCGTCAGCCCCACAGACGAATCGGTGGTTGGGACCGCCGCCGATGCAGACGCGGCGGACGTTGCCGATGCAATTTCGGCCGCCCGACGTGTCGCCGACGAAGGCACCTGGGCCAGCGATGACAAGTTCCGACAGGAATGCATGCGGCAGCTCCAAGATGCGCTTCGCAAAGAACTCCCTGACATCTGCCGGCTGTTGAGCCTTGAGGCCGGGATGCCTCAAGGCAATGCCCCGACGATCGAAGTGGTGGTCGAGGACATGAGCCATTTCATCGATATGGCCGGGACTTTCCAGTGGGAGACCGACTTCGGTCCCTATCCCTATCTCAACCTCAACAGCGACCGCAGAGTCCGCTACGAGCCGCACGGGGTCGTCGGCGCGATCACCCCGTGGAATGCGCCATTCATGCCGAACATGTGGAAGATCAACGGCGCGTTGTGCACGGGGAACGCGATCGTGCTCAAGACGGCGCCAGACACTCCGCTCACCGGCGCGATGATCGCCAAGATCGCTGCCGAGAACACCGACATCCCGGCGGGGGTTCTCAACGTCATCGGCTCGGCAGACCGCGGCGCCGCCGGAGATGCTCTGACCGGCGATCCGCGCGTCGACATGTTCCACTTCACCGGTTCGCCCGCGGTGGGGCAGCGGATCATGGAGCGGGCCGCAGTCGGTTCACGGAAGGTCGTGCTGGAGCTCGGGGGCAAGTCGGCCAACATCGTCTGCGAGGACGCCGATCTCGACGCCGCGATCCCGATGGGCGTCTACTACTGCATGACCTGCAGCGGCCAGGGGTGCACTCTGGCAACCCGGATGATCGTGCATGCCGACATCTACGACGAGGTCCTGACCCGGGTCGAAGCCATGGTGTCGCAGATGCCGTGGGGTGATCCCATGGATCCCCTCAACGTCGTGGGGCCGATCATCCGCCGTCAGCAGCTCGAACGCATCGAAGGACTCGTGGACAGGGCCAAGAATGAGGGTGCCCGCGTACTCGCCGGTGGTCATCGCGGGGATCGTGACGGCAAGGGTTTCTGGTATGTGCCAACCGTGCTCGTCGATATCGACGAAAACTCCGAGATCGCGCAAACCGAGGTCTTCGGTCCTGTCCTGTCGATCTTGCGCTACCAGGGCGACGACGACGAGGCCATCCGCATGGCCAACAACTGCCCCTACGGCTTGTCCGCATATGTGCAGACGCGCGACGTCGATCGCGCGTGGAAGATTGCGAACCGCCTCAAGGCTGGCACGGTGAACATCGGCATGTCGTTTCACCTCTCTCCTGACACACCATTCGGCGGCTTCGGAAAGAGCGGTATCGGCCGAGAACACGGTGAAGAAGGCTTCCGGGAGTACCTTCAGTCCAAGACGATTTCGACGCCAGCCGCTGGGTGACCTCGGCATCGTCAGGGCGCAGCACTGACACACGGTAGTCGTTGCCGACCACTGATAGCGGTATGCCGCCGGACGGTAGCGCTTGAACTCCGTTGGCTGCCAGCCGTTCACGCAGTACCATCCGATCTGAGTACCAGCCCCCGATGCTCTCGGAGAGGTCCCAGTCGCTACTCACCGGCTTAGTCCCAGCCCGTGCTAACCGTTCGGCGAGCGATGCGCCATCCGCCTGCTGAGTGTCGCCACAGATCGTCGTAGCGCCCGCAGGACATCAACCTCGCGTCGACCCCGTCGCCCCGCAACAGCACGTAAAATGACACGGCAGAAGCCGATGATTCCCCGACCGCAGCGACCTCGACTGTCGTCACCACATGGTTCAGTCCAGATCCCGGGCCTCCGGTACCTGCGGCGCGACGGCTCCTTAAGCTGGCTTCGAACTCGACACGGTCTTGGACCTTCACGACGTCGGACGTGGCAATCGTCCACACAGCGTCCTCGGCCAGAAGCCGTAGGTAGTCCTCGGTGGACCCGTGATCGCCGAGGGCCGCTAGTTCTGCGACTGCCGCGGCGACTGCCTGCAAGTCAGTTGCCGTGGCGAACATCCTTGAACGGGACACCGCGGTCGGCGGCGTACTCGCGCGGCATCCCCAGCACACGTTCGCTGATGACATTGCGCGACATCTCCGAGCTACCCCCACCCAGCGAACTGGCTTGCCGGAAGAGGAATGACACACCGAACTGCTTGTCCCCCTCGGCTTCTACGGGACCTCCGACAGCCACCGGACCCGCCACTTCGAGGCCGAGTTCAGCGCGCTTGACGCCTGCCTCTCCTTTAAACAGGCGAATGATCGAGCTGCAAGCCGGCCCGAGCACACCCGCTTCGATTCCGGAGGTGATGCGCTTGATCAACTGGGTCTGAACGGTTGTCAACGCATGTGATTCAGCCACGATCTCGCGGGCACGCAAATCGTTTTGCTGACCAGTACCCCGTAGCAGCCTGGCCAATTGCGCGGCAGTGGCGGTGCTGAGCCCTCGGCCGGGACCGCTGCCACTCAAGAAGGCCGACCCACCACCGACCGCCGTGCGCTCGTGGTAGAGCTGGCGCGACGCAACCGCCCAACCATCGTTCACGGCGCCGAGCACGTTCTCGCTCGGCACCCAGACGTTGTCGAAAAATTCCTGGCAGAACTCGTTGTTGCCGTTCACCTGGCGGATACGCTGAATGACGATGCCCGGCTGATGCAGATCGACGAGGAACATCGTCAAGCCCTGATGTTTCGGCACGTCCCAATCCGTGCGAGCTAGGCACAGTCCCCAGTCACACGCGTAGGCTGCCGAACTCCAGATCTTGGAACCGGTGAGACGAAAGCCGTCGCCGTCGGGTTGGGCCCGAGTCAGCGCACCTGCCAGATCAGATCCTCCGCTGGGCTCCGAGAGCAGCTGTACCCATAGCTTCTCGCCGCGAATTGCCGGCGGAATGTGTTGACGCTTTTGCTCTTCGGTGCCGACATCGAGGATGGTCGCGCACGCCACCGTGAACGTCGGAGTGTTGAGAAGTTGCGGCATCTCATACCCGGCCGCCTCGGCATTGAATGCGGCCTGGTGGGCTCGTGTGAGCCCAAGACCGCCGTATTCCCGCGGAAACGCGATGCCCGCGAATCCGCCCTCGTAGAGGTGTTTTTGGAGTTTGCGTGCGCGTTCCCACTCTTCGTCGCGCACCTCAAGGCGAAGCGAATCGTCCTCTGGTAGTGGGCGCAAGTTTTCCACAATCCAGGAGCGTGCGCGAATACGGAACTCTTCGACGGGCTCGACACCATCAAAGTCAGTCGTCATGGCTGTTCCTCAGGATTCGATCGGTCCGCAAACGACTCCCGCGATACGGCGTCGGTGCTCCGAAGGAGTGCCCCACATCGTCCGGTTCACCGTTGCTCTTCGTAGGTAGAGGTGTAAGTCATGCTCTGTCGTCAACGCGATGCCGCCATGCAACTGGGTGCAGTCCTGGACGATATCGGTGGCACGCTGTCCGACCCACGACTTGGCGACGCTGACCAATTCGCCTGCGTTGTCTGCATGTTCGCCGACTGCCCGTGCCGCGGCAACGGTGGTGGCGTGACATGCCTCCAGGTCCGCTTTCATGTCGGCGAAACGATGCTTGATGGCCTGGTAGGACGCCAGCTCACGGCCGAACGAATAGCGGTCGAACGAATACCGCAATGTCATCTCGAACGCGACATCGATGACGCCGAGCGTCTCGGCGCACTGCAGCACGACGGCAGTCTGAAACTGTCGCTCGACGGCATCGCTGACATCGCCGACGGCTTCGACCACAGCGTCCGCATCGACGGACACTCCTTCGAGGACAACAGTTGCGAACCGGCGTACTGAATCGATGCTGTAGTCGGACAGCACCCGTACACCCTCCGTGTCGCGGGGGATGATGAACTGTGCCAGTCCGTTTGGCGTGCGCGCCGTGACCAAGAAATGGTCGGCTTGGTTACCCGACTCGACGCGATCCTTGACTCCGGTGAGCAAAAACCCACCTCCGGACTCGTCGGCCCGTAATTCGATGGCGTCGGGATTCCACGGCTGGCCGGGCTCATAAACCAGCCAGCTACCAACGTTGCGGCCGGCGAGCAACCCGTCAATGAGGTCCTGGTGGACCTTGGCGTTCGCCGAGTTCGAAAGTGCCGATGCGACAACATTGACCACCGCCAGCGGACCTGGGCCCACTACACGACCGATCTCTTTGGCCACGATCCCCAGGTCGATCAGTGGAGCGTCGGTGATACTGCCCCCGCCGTGATCGGGCGACACCAGCATTGTCGTCCAGCCCAATTCGGCGCCGCGCGCCCACCAGGCTGGATTGAACCCACCCTCGCCGAACACGCCATCACGGGTTTCCTCAACTGGGACCGTTTTGGCGAGGAATTGCGCGGTGGCAGCACGGAACAGCTCCTGTTCGGGGGTGAGAATCAACTCCACCTATCTGCGCCTCTCCGGTGTGGTGATCACACGATCGTCGCAGGCGCCGGTGTGGTGACCATGCCCTCGAGAGTCGCCTTCAACTGCAGGCCCAGATAGCGAGACAACACCCGGCAATGCATCAAACTGCCCGCGGCGAACCACAGTCCGGGATGCGGCGTGCGGCGCCAAGTGTTGTTCAGCTCACCGACCGGGCTCATCCCCCAGACAGTGCCCACCCGGTCGGCGACCTGCTTGCCGAAGTGCCTCTCCACGCCTGCCTGCATAGGCAGGTATCCGGTAGCCAGGATGATCGCATCGACATCGAGCTGCGTGCGGTCTGAAAACTTGATACCGGTCGAGGTGAACTCCTCGATTTCGTCCCATTGCCTCAGTCCGACCTTACCGTCGATGATGAGGTCCGAACCGCCGACGTTGATGTAATAGCCGCCGCCGCGCTTGAGGTATTTCGTGAGGAGACCAGCCTCGTCATCGCCATAGTCGGTGCGGAATCCCGCCTTGTTCAGATTCTCGATCAGCTGGCGGTCCAGCTCTTTCATCTGCGCGGTGAGTAACTGCGACGAGCGCAGCGAGAACGGGAAGGGGGTCGACACTCCCATCAGGTCGACGTCCTCAACCGGCAGACCCTCCTCATACGGCTTCGCGGGAAGGATAGAGGCTGGTTCAAGGTCGACAACGGTCGTCGAACCACGCTGCAGCATCGTCACTTTCGCCCCGTGTGCGTGCAGGTCCTGCGCGACGTCGTGAGCGCTGTTGCCGGTACCGATGATCGCGACGTTCTTGCCTGCCAGCGCTGCACCACCACTGAACTGACTGGTGTGCACGACCTTGCCGGCGAAGTTCGATAATCCCGCGATCTCCGGGAGGTAGGGAATGCCGCTGACCCCGATGGCCATCACCACGTGTTTGGGACGCAGCGTCGTCTCGACGCCGTTGCGTCGCATCGTCGCCGTCCACCGCTGGGCGGCCACATCGTAGTCGGCGGCGACGAACTCGGTAGACGTCCAGTAATTGATGTCCATGGCGTCGACGTAGAACTCGAACCAATTGGCCAACTTGTCCTTTGGTACATAGGTCGGCCAGGTATCCGGGAACGGCAGGTAGGGCAGGTGGCAAGTCCATACCTCGTTGTGCAGTGCCAACGTGTGGTAGCGCTGGCGCCAGTTGTCGCCGATGCGCGGCCATTTGTCGATGACCAGTGTGTCGATCTGCAGCTGGCCAAGCCGAGCGGCCAGGCCGAGACCGGCCTGGCCGCCGCCGACGATCAGCACGTCGGGATCACGGTTCTCGTAAGCCGCAGAGCGGATCCGATGATCGAGCCAATTCCCGCCGACGCCGGCCAACGGATAGGCGCGGCCGTCAGGGCGATTAGATCCGTTGATCTCCTCGTATCCGTTCAGCGTGTGCAGCGCAGTGGAGATCGTCCACGCCTTGTAGTTTCCCGGGTCGTCGGTGTCGGGTACCAGGCGCAGTACACCGCGACCTGTCCCAAAGCGGGTTTCGAGTTCGAGAAAAACCTCGACGCACTCGGTTCCTGCGCGCACCCTGAGCGTCGGCTCCCGATCTGCTTCCCGCCGCAGCTTGACGGGCGCCACCCCGGGAAGGCGCGTACGTAGCTTGTCCGCGATGCCGTCACGATTGCGTACGGTTGCGATGGTCCAATCGAACGCCACGAGATCGCGCCAACCGCTTTCGGCAATGAAGAGATCGGCGGCCCGGTCGGCGTCGCCAGCGTCCAGTGCGCGCTGAAAGCGTTCTATCCACTCGTCGGCAACCATCGCGCGGTCGGTGGTGTCTTCCATCAACTGGCCTGTCATCTGCATGCTCCAACTCGCGGTTTCGCCGAACTCTTAGGTGCTCTAGGTGCAATCAGCCGGGGTCGAAGCCGGCCGGCGAAAGCCAGCCGCACATCGACTGAATCTCGTTCAGTCTAGCTATCACGCCCAATTTCCGGAAGTCAAGTGCAGTTCGCTGGTTGCGGCTCGGCTGTCCGACGACACCTACGTTGCAAACGAATACCGCGCCGTCCACATTTGAGGGCTGGTCGCCGGCATCGACGATTCGAGCGAAACCGCTTGTGACGACCAGGGTGTCGACGTCAGGGCCGGCGAACTCACACGAGGTCGGATACGCGACGGGTGTGCGCAGGCTCGACACGAGCCGGCCGGTCCGGTCGTAGCGAAGGACCGCTCCCCCGCCGTACATCGCCACCCAGAGGTCGCCGTCCGCGTCGACGGTCATTCCGTCGGGCATACCGTCGGCCTGGTCGAGCTCGACGAGAACCCGCCGATGCGCCACGGTGCCAGACTCGTCGTCGAAGTCGAAAGCCAAGATGTGCTCGCGATGGCTGTCGACCACGTAGAACTCATCTCCTGACGGTGACCAGTCCATTCCGTTGCTGATCACGATGTCGTCGGCGATGCGCACAGGTCCGCGATGATCGAGCCGGTACAACCCACACACTCCGTCACGGCGGCGACGGTCGAACGTCCCGAAGTAAAGCCGTCCGTCCGGGCCGGTTCGTGCATCGTTGATGAATGTGTCTTCGATGTCGGCCTCGACAGTGGCCACCAGCCGGAGGCCCTGATCGTCTACGATTGCCCACTGCTTGCCGATGGCGGCATACGCCGCCGCATCGCCGGGAGCAGGAAGGACGACGCTCAGCCGCTCCGAGACGCGGCGCGACGTCGTTTCGCCCGAACTCCAGTCCCGGACGTGCCAGATGCCGGTGGGAAGATCGACCCACCAGAGCTGACTGCGATCGGCGACCCACGTCGGACCCTCGCCGACACGACAGCGGACCTCGCCGACTGCCTCGAAATTCGCCATTGGCCTCCCCTCGTCTCTCGGCAGAAGCCAGAGTTTAAAGTACACTCTATTGCGTCGCGCGGTTGCCTCGGCCTACCTCCTCGGAGCAGCCAGCAGTGCTACGACTTGGAAGGGAAACAAATGCACGCAGAGGTTGACCAGAGCCGTTGTCAAGGTCACACCTTGTGCGCGATGCGCGCGCCCGAGGTGTTCGAGCTCGACGACGTCGACGGGCACGCGACATCGGTCGGCGACGTACCGCCCGGCCAACAGGACAACGTCCGGGAAGCCGCATTGTCGTGTCCGGAGCAAGCCATCGTCCTGTCCTGAACCAGCCGACCAGATCACTTCAGACGAGCCAGCGGAGACGAGCAAGTTGACCGACATACATCCAGTGGAAACTGACGCAGACTCCGGTGAGGACGGCCGTGCCGAAACGAAGGCCAAGCTGCGCTACGACTACGACCGCCATGCTCCGACATACAAGGACCAGTTCGAAAAGATCACTGAGGAGATGCAATCCCGCTGCCCGATCGCGTGGAGTGAGACCTACGGCGGCCACTGGGTTGCCAGCGGCGCCGACGAGGTCTTCGGCATTGCGCGCAACGCCGAGTGCCTGTCCAGCGACCACGACGTCGAGGGCAAGCGCCGCGGCTACAAAGGCATCTCGATTCCGGCGACGCACCAGTACCAGATGGGATTCCTGGAAATGGATCCACCCGCACAGCGGCACTATCGTCAGGCGTTGAATCCCTACCTGTCGCCGGCTGCTGTGCAACGCTGGCTGCCGTTTATCGACGACCTGGTGCGCGCGGTGCTCAACGAGCGAATCGAAACCGGGACAATCGATTTCGTCGAGGAACTGGCTAATGTCGTGCCCGCTATCCAGACGATGGCCATGATGGGATTGCCGCTGGCCGACTGGAATATCTACAACGAGCCCATGCACGCGGTGGCCTACACACCGCCCGAGACCCCCGAGATGGAACGGGTCATCGAGATGACCAACGTTATGTTGGCTCATCTCGCGGGCTGGGTCGCTGAAATCCGCGCGAACCCGCGTCCCGGTCTGATCGATGCGCTCATCACCGCCGAGATCGAGGGTCAAAAGTCGGAAGATGTCGAGGTCATCGGAGCGATCTCGTTGCTCATCGGCGGGGGTTTCGACACCACCACCTCTGTGACGTCACACTCGCTGGAATGGCTCTCTCAAAATCCCGATCAGCGCGACCGGCTCAGCTGTGAACGCGACACACTGCTGGACTCAGCGACCGAGGAGTTCCTGCGCTTCTATACTCCCGCGCCAGGTGATGGCCGGACCATCAGCCAGGACTTCGAGTTCAACGGTGTGACATTCAAAGAGGGCGATCGGCTATGGCTGTCGTGGGCAATGGCCAATCGGGACCCGAAGACGTTTGAGAACCCCAACGAAATCGTTCTGGACCGCAAGGCGAATCGACACCAGGCCTTCGGTCTTGGCGTGCACCGTTGTATCGGCTCGAACATGGGGCGCGCGATGTACAAGCGAATGGTGCTGGCCGTGCTCGATCGCATGCCGGATTTCGTCTGCGACCCCGCCGGGACCGTGGCCTACGAAACGGTCGGGACAATGAACGGGATGCGACACCTGCCCGCGACATTCACTCCGGGCCCCAAGGTTGGTCCCGACCTCGAGGAGACGGTGGCCAAGCTGCAGAAGATCTGCGAAGAGCAGCGCCTGGCCGAGCCGATCACCAAACGCATCGAGAAAGCGGTCATTTGAGACCGCCGGGAACACCGAACGTACCAAAGTCCACCGTGACGTGAGGGCTGCCTAGATCGGTTCGGTGCCCCGATTTGTGAAACTGGTAGGCCCGTCAGGGCGTGTTGGTATTGCCGGCATCCACCGGCAGGGTGACGCCGTGGATATAACGCGCTTCATCGCTAGCCAAAAAGACCACGGCGTTTGAGATCTCGACCTCCTGCAGCATCGGCACCGGGGTGAACTCCTCGCCTGGATCGGAATCCAGATCCGGCAACGTATTGAGCGCACTCAACATGAAGTAGCGGCCGGAGTTGTAGATTTCATCCATCGCCTCCGCGTTGCCCATGCCAGGACTGGCGACGCCGGTCGGGTGGATGGTGTTGACACGAATGCGGTACTCGCCCAGCTCGTTTGCGAATGTGCGCATCAACCCGACCACGCCGTGTTTGGATGCTGCGTAGTGCGCATAGTGCGTCTGCCCCCGGATGCCCGCCGATGAACTCGTCAGAATCATCGACCCGCCGTTGCCGAACTTGATCATGGCAGGGGCGGTGGTCTGAATCGTGTTCCAGACCCCTTTGAGATTGGTGGCGATGACGTAGTCGAACACCTCGTCGGGAATCTCCAGCGACGACATGTGCAGCGTGAATGCGCCCGCATTGGCGCAGACGACGTCGAGGCGGCCGAAGGTTTCTACTCCCCGGTCCACAGCGGCCTGCAGAGCAGCACGGTCCTGGACGTCAGCAACGGCGGTGACGCACCGCCGGCCTGTCTTTTCCACCAACTTGCGTGTCTCGTCGAGATCATCAGCGGTGGCCGCCTTGTACCGGACAAAGTCCGGGTACGGCTTGCACATATCGGTCGCGATGATGTCGGCGCCCTCCTCGGCAAGGCGGATGGCATGCCAGCGGCCCTGGCCCTGGCCTGCACCTGTGATGAAAGCGACCTTGCCTTCTACGCGCCCCATTTTGCCTCGATCCTAATCGGGGTCATCCGAAACCGTGATACTAATTGAGTATACCTTTTGCCGGAGGCCGGGCCCTGCGTGCGCGGGACGCGGTGCCAAGAAGGACATCGGACCGGTGGTGGCGTTTCTGCTGTCCGACGAATGCCGGTACCCCACCGACCAGACCTTGGCGCTTGACGGTGGAACCTACGCCTTCGCGTGACCCTGACGCTCGCTCTGTGCGGCCGAATTGGCATGAAGCGACAAGACTTTCTTGTCGACCTTGCCCATACGCGTCAGCGGCAACTCCTCGACGTACTCGGCCCGATCAGGCCCCTTGTAGTCGGCAAGGTCGTCGGCACACCACGCCCTGAGCTCAGTCAGATCAGGGACTGGCCGCCCCTGTGCCGGCACGATGAAGGCACGTCCGATTTCGCCCAGTACAGGATCTGGCTGTCCCACGACCGCGACCTGGCCCACCGCGGGGTGCATGGCCAGTAGGCGTTCGACCTCGGCCGGGTACACGTTGTATCCCCCGCGGATGTACATCTCACCATCGCGGCCGAGCAACGTGAGGTTGCCATTGACGTCCATGCGCCCGAGATCGCCCACGGTGAGCCAGCCGTCGCGGTCGAGTACTGCGGCAGTGCCCGCCGGGTCATCCCAATAGCGGTCCATCGTCGCTACCGACCGACACCGAACTCTTCCCTCACTGTCGGCCGGCAGCGGCCGACCCTGGTCGTCGACGATGTCGAGTTCCACGTTGGGACGGGCTCGGCCGACGGTGGAATTCATCAGATCTGGGTTATCTGCGGGAGTGGTCTCGGAGAGAATGCCGGACTCGGTGCTGGCATAGCCAACGACGACGGGACAACCCAGCCGTTCGCGCATCTCCATGACGAGATCAGGGGGGATGGCCGAACCACCTGTCCCCGCGATGCGCAACGCCGATAGATCGGTGCTCGCGAAGTGTGCCGAGTCGAACATGAGACGCCATTGGGCCGCGACTCCTTGGCCGACCGTGACGCGCGCACGACCCATGAGTTCGAGTACGCGTGCGGCCTTCCACGGCGTAGGCGGAATGACGACCGTGATCAGGTTCTCGATCTCCTCCCACATATGCACCATGTAGCCGATGTGCGAGAACGGGGTCGGCGACAGTTTCCGGCCGAATCGTGCAGTCAAGGCACTGGCAGACGCGGCCACAGCCGCCAACTGACGATGCGTGAAGACCGCACCCTTGGGTCGCCCGGTGGTACCGCCGGTCCATACGATGGCGACCGGGTCGGTTGGCAGGATGTCGGCGAAGCCGGTTGCGGCGTCCCCGCTGGGCACGGTGGCCAACTCTGAGCACCGCAGCACCGTCGCAGCATGTTTCGGCGTCGGCAGATCGTCAGCGACCACGGCGATTCTTGCCCGTGTCCTTTCGATGATGCTGTCGACCTCTGTGCGGCCCGAGCGTGGATTTATGCCCGTTGTCATCGCCCCCAGACGCATCGCGGCCTGATAGCAGACGGGGTACTCGAGACAAGACGGCAGTATCAAAGCGACGACGTCGCCCTTGCGAAGTCCGAGGCGCTGCCAGGAATACGCCAACGCATCGGCGGCCGCGTCCCACGACCCATAGGTCAGCACCCCATCGCCCGCAACGTAGGCCTCGCGGTCGGGGAATTCGGCCGCGGTTTGACGAAGGCAGTCAACGGTGGTCTTAGTCTGCACGTGATCTTCTGACATCTCGAGCCGACCCACCCCTGCAACCGGATTCAGTTATAGTCCTTGTCCCAGAACTCATTGCGCGCCGACAAACTCCTCGGCGAAGGCGACTGCGGCGCCCAGAAATCAGTCCGATCGCCGCCCACAGCCGGTGCGGTCAGCCAGGTCACCCCCGGCCGCCGAAAGTCGCTCGATTTTCGATCGTCTCTCGTGGCTCGATCTCCCTGTCGTACAAGCAGGCAACGCCGCCCGGCCCGTGCGCCTCCCGGGACCTTCACATCCTCGACGCATAGGTTGGCCACCACGTTCATGTCGCGCAAGTCGAGTGTGACCACGTATTTCGCTGTCATCCCACCACCGCTCCGAACGCACCCGCCGCACGTTGCTCATCGATCTCGGCGGCAGCCAAACCGAGCACCTGTGCGGCGATCTCAACGCAGTCCGCGTTGGGCAGCGGGATACCTTTTCGGGCGTAGTCATACCCGAACGGGTTACCCGGCACCGTGATACAGCCGCCGAGACTGTCACCGATCTCGGTGAGGTATCCCAGTCCATTGATGAGGTCGCTGTCCAGGATGTCACGCGGTGTTGCCACTACTCCTCCTGGGACGCCGACATCGGTCAGTCCCTCGACCACATCACGCGCGGGTCGCGTCGATGTCCAGTCCATGACCATGGCGTTGACTTCGGGCGCACGTTGATCGCGCTGGACATAGTGCGCGTAACGCTCGTCCGACATCATCCACCCCTGTCCCATCAGCATGGCGAGCTTGCCGAACAAGGCATCGGAGTTGACGCCGATCGCGACGTAGCCGTCGGCGGCCGGAAAGATGCCATAACCCGCAGTCCGAAGCTCGTGTGACTCCATTTGTTCGCCGGTGATGGCCGTCGAATTCAGGGTCATCAGGACTTTGACCATGGCGATGTCCAAGTGTCGTCCGACTCCGGTGCGCTCGCGGCCCAGTAGCGCTGTAACGATGCCGCTGTAAGCGGCATTTGCCGACGCCATGTCCCCCAGTGCCATGCCCAGCCGTACCGGCGTGCCGTCCGGGTGGCGCTGCATACTGCAGAAACTGCTTTCCGACTCCGCCACGATCGCCAGGCCCTTGCGTTTGGCCAGCTCGCCCGCGGAATTGATGCCGCCGAACAGGCTGATCGAGCAGGTGATCAACTCCGGACGGGCAGCACGCAACGCCTCGAAGTTGATTCCAAGCCGGTCGAACGCACCGGGCGCAAAGTTCTCGATGGCCACGTCCGCGCGCTCGATGAGCTGTAGAGCCAGTCGCAGACCCGCAGGGTTCTTCAGATCTAGGCAGATGCTTGCCTTGCCGCGGTTGACTGCCGCGGAGTATGAGCTAAGCACTCCTCCGGACTCGTTGCGCCGCTTATGGCCCCGTACCCGGGAGAACTCCCCACCGGGCGGTTCAACCTTGATCACCGTCGCGCCGGCATCCGCGAGGAGCTGGGTGCAGTAGGGTCCGGCGAGAATTTGGGTGAAGTCGGCGATGACGTACCCGGCCAACGGTGCCGATTGGACAGTCACGACCGCTCGTTCGTGAAGGGCTGATTGATGAAGTCGAGCGCCGCCCTGTATCCCTTTTCCTTGCCGATTGCGTAGAAATCACGCATGACGGTCGTCTTATGCGCCATGGCATTTGCCTCGATCGCCAAGTCTTGCAGCAGCGGGCGACCCATCGCGTCCAGCGCTTTTTCGCAGATGCCTTTGTGCACCGCCAGCAGTTCAGGCGGCACGGTGGCAATTCGGTGTGCTAATTGCGCGACAGTGTTGTCGAGCTCGTCGAGCGGAACTGACTTGAGCGCCAACCCGACTCGCGCGGCCGTCGGCCCGTCAATGTGATCACCGGTGTAGAGCAGGTAGCGCGTCCACTGGGTGCCCATCAAGTAGGTGAACATGTGGCTGGGCGGCGACGCCATGTTGCGCACGATCGGGTAGCCGAACTTGGCGTCGTCAGAGCACACGATGAAGTCACACTTCATCGCGATCTCCAACCCACCGGCCAAACACCAGCCGTGCACCTGGGCGATGATCGGCGTTTGCGATCCGAAGAAGACCGCTGATCCGCTCCCCTCTCCCTTCTGCAACGACCGAATATCGTCCTTAATCGAGGCGTCGTAGGCGTTTTCGTAATCCCTATGCCCGGGTTTCACATCAGCGGACAAGTCGGAGCCTGTGCAGAAGGCACGCCCGGCGCCCTTGATGACGATGCACCCGACCTCTTTGCTCTCGTCGCCTTCGCGGACCGCCTCGACCAAGTTGGGGCGCATCTCGGCCGCGTATGCGTTGAGCTTGTGCGGCCTGTTCAGCGTGATGGTCATTACGCGATCGTCATGGGATACGAGGATGGCGTCGTCTTCGACCATCTTCATCGGTTCTTCACTCATGGACGGGGCTCCTTGGGCATGCCGAGCACCCGCTCGGCGATGATGTTGCGTTGGATTTGCTCGGTACCGCCGGCGATGTTCTCGGTGTAACTGGTCAGCGCGATGAACTCGATCGCGCCCTCGGCCGGCGCGTCCTTGCCCGCGAGCATGGCGCGCTGCCCACCGATGCGCCACGCCAGAGCGCGCAGCTTGGTGGCCATCCGCTGGCTGACCAGCTTCGAGATCGAACCCGTCGATGCCGCCGTCATTCCGGGGCCCGGGCTGACCATTCCGCCGACCAGTTCATCGAGCTGGGTTTCGATGTAGAGCCGCACCAGCTCGTCCTCCAAGACCGGATCGACGACGCCGCCGACCCGATAGGCGTCCCGAAACAGCTCGTAGGAGACCTGGAAGTCCATGAGGTCGCGGTGCGGGCCGGTGGCCTTGCGCAGCGCTTCCCCCGCGGGCATGTCCAGGAAGGTACCGAAGATGCCCGCAGGAACGCGTACGGGCGGCGCAGCCATTCGTTCGAAGCCCAGCGACGTCAGCGACACCTTCCATCCGCCGTTCTCTTCGCCGATCAGCCGATCCGGAGGAATGTAGACATCGGTCAGGAAGACCTCGCAGAACTCGGCGTTGCCGTTGATCTGCTTGATCGGCCGCACGTCCAGACCCGGTGTGTGCATATCGATCACGAAGTAGGACAGGCCACGATGCTTCGGCGCCGCCGGATCGGTCCGTGCCAGCAGAAAACCGCGTTCGGCCTCGGTAGCGCCGGTAGTCCATACCTTCTGCCCGTTGACGATCCAACCACCGTCGGGCTGCTTCTCGGCACGGGTACGCAGGCCGGCCAGATCCGACCCCGCGCCGGGTTCGGAGAACAGCTGAGCCCAGAAGTGCTCACCGGTGACCAGCGGCGGCAGCAGCAGTTCCTTCTGTGCTTGCGTGCCGTGGTGGATCACGGTGGGGCCGGCGAGGTGCTGACCGGGGCTCCACGGCGGCCAGAGAGCTCCGACCTCAGCGAAACCGTCGTGCACCGCCGGAAGTAGCGGACCCGGGAGGTCGCGGCCGCCCCACTCCTTGGGCCACTGTGGTAACGACCATCCCGCTGCAGCCAGACGCGCCCACCATTGCCGGGTAGTCAGCTGTGGATCCCAGTTCTCATGTAGCCATTCGGCCACTTCTTGGCGAACCGCGGCGTACTCGGAATCCTCCGATTCACCCACGGCGACCCGGCCGCGCCACGCCTCGCTCGTACCGCCCGTTCCGTTTCCCGCCACGTCTAGGTCCTTGGCGAGCCTGCGACGCATCGCCGCGGAGGAACCGAGTTCACAATCGCTGAACACGGCGCGCCGATAGAAGAGGTGAGCATCGCATTCCCACGTGAAACCGATCCCGCCGTGCAGCTGGATGGACCGCTCCGAGACAGCGAGGAATGCCTGTCCGGCAACATGTTTGGTTAGCGCAGCATAGTGTCCGGACTCGGCGTCATGGGCGAGGATGCGCCGGATTGCATCGGCCAGGGCCGCCCGCGCACCGGTCACCTCGGCAAGCAGGTCCGCGCAGTCGTGTTTGATCGATTGGAACGACGCGATGGGCCGGCCGAACTGCTCCCGTTGACCGACGTAGTCTACCGACAGGTCCAGGCATCGTGTCGCCCCGCCAACCTGCTGGGCCGCCGTCAGAATCCTGGCGACATCCAGCCCTCGCTCTAACTGTTGGGTGAGTTCTGGATCACCGACCGAAAGCGCCTGTGCAGGAGCGGAGTTCAGCGCGACATCGTGAACCCGGCGAGTGATGTCTATCGACTCCAACTGGTTCGCTGTCGCAGCGGAGGCCTGAACCGAGAACAGGCCCAATTCGCCATCGACAATTGCGGGTAGCAGCACTACGTCCGCGGAGTCGAAATCGGGCACGATTCCGGCGGAGCCGTTGAGGATCCATTCGCCGTCACGTTGTTCTGCGGTGGCGCCGACAATCGGCTCGCCATCGGCGTCAACGGCGAATGCTGGTGCGATCCGCCATGCACCGGCAGCGATCTCACGCAGGAAGGCGTCACGACGGGGTGACGGGTTGAGCTCGAGCAAGATCGGCGTCGACAGAAGGACCGTCGACAGCAATGGGCCGCTGTACAACGCGCGTCCCGCCTCCTCGGCGACCACAGCAATTTCGAGCAATGAAGCACCCAGCCCACCGAGGGACTCTGGGATCAACAGACCCGCGTGTCCGAGCTCACGTGACGCGGTCTGCCAGACGGACTCGTCGTAACCCAGCGGTGTTTCAGACTGCGCCCGAACATGTTCCAACGTGCTTCGGCGTTCGAAGAATTGACGTGTGCTGGCCCGGAACTCGTCGATGGGGTCGGGCCAGGTCGTCGAACCCGCGGTGGCAGCCGTCATCGGATGTCCTCGGGATCGGCGTCACGAAACCAGGCGACGGCGTTCTTAACGCCCATCTCTCGAACTTTGCCGGTCAGCGACTCCACCGCAGGCACGGCATGAGAGATCGCATCGAATTCAGCCCCGAACATCACCGACTTGGTGAATCCCTGCATGTCGAGCACCCGGTTGATGGCCTGCTTCTTCAGTATCAACAGATCGAGCGGGGTCTTTGCGATCTTCCTGGCGAGTTCTTCGACTTCCTTGTCGAGTCGGTCGGCCGGCACCGCGCGATTGGCCCAACCACACGCCACGGCCTCGGTCCCCGACATGCGGCTGCCGGCGACGTAGGACAGTTCCTTCGCCTTCTTCGGGCCGATGAGCCATGAACTTATCGGGCCCAGCATGCCCCCTCCCAGAGGCATTGTGGGCCAGCCGATGACAGCATCCTCGGCGACGATCGTAATGTCGGTCATCACCGCGAGTGATGTTCCCGCCCCCATACAGAAACCCCCAACCGAGCCAATAATCGGTTTCGGGTATTCCCAAATCCTCACCCAGGCCGAGATCTTCTTACGCAACCGTACCCAGTCGGCGTAGATCGTTTCGTCTTCGTCGTTGTAGTTGCCGTCCTTGGAGACGTCGTAGCCCACGCAGAAAGCGCGGCCGGCACCTCGCAGAATGATGCAGTGGACCGAACGGTCGGTCTCGAGTTCATCGAGGCGCTCGTCGAACTGCTTCAACATATCGGTGTTGAACGCATTCAATTTGTCGGGACGGTTGAGCACGATGTGGGCCACCGCCCCGTCACGTTCGACATCCACTAGCGCCATGGGCGGTCGTCCTTTCTGCCGTGAGGTTCGTGATGAGTCACTTGATCGCGACCGAGTTGGCCGGGGAACCGACACCGCCCGGCAGGTTCAACGGCACACCGATGAAGAAACAGCTATAGCGGCCGTCCGCGCGGCAGTCATGGGCCAGTGCGTCGAAATCGAACAACTCGCCGAGTGCGAAGCCCAACAACGGAATCAGCCGACGATGCAGGTACCCGTCGTCAGCCGACCCCGGCACCGCCTCGACGGCGGGATTGTCGGCCACCACCGCGGCCCATCCCGCGTCCCACAAGTAGCGTGCCATGTCCTCAGAGGCAATCAGGCCACTCGAGTCCTTTTGCACCGCGAAGTCGGCGCGTCCCGCGGCATCGGCGGTGAGGTACGCGCCGACGAAACCGGTGCGTAGCATCATGATGTCACCCTCGTAGACTGAGACGCCCTGGGCGGTGATGACTTCCTCGAGAAGCTCGACGGTGATGCGGGTACCGGCCCGCGGATCCCACTCCCGGCGCTGCGCGACACAGAAGCCGGCGATGTCGACGAGCACACCGCGTCCGATAACGCCTCGCTCGGCCCAGTTGTCGATGCCGAGCACTCCGTCGTTGTTCTCGGCGACCCCGTTGTAGAACCCGAACTCGCGAGCCCTGATGTGACGCAATGAATCCCACTGCGAGGAACCCTGGAGATAGAAGTTGTCCAGGTAGTCGTCCTGGCTGTTGCGGTTGGGCGCGAATACGGTGTGGCGGAACTGCTCGCGCGACTTACTCCACGGCGGGTCTGGTTCGTTGAGCGGCAGCGTGACGTTGAACGTCTGGCCGCGTTGGATCTCCGCCCTCGCTGCCACCAGCCGCTCGGGTGTTAGCAGGTTGAGCCGACCAACGGTGTCATCGACACCCCACACGCCCCACGCGTGGCGGGATCCCAGCTTCTCGTTCAGCGTCAGGTCGTCGTACTTGGGCAGATCGGACACGCGGACACTCCAATCGGATATCAGTGAGCGACGAGCAGAGCGTCGGCGATCATCGGACCTGTCGGTGTCAGGATCACCGGATTGATTTCCACGGTCTGGAATCGTTGGAGCGGACCAGAAACGAAGCTAATGGCGATGTCGCCGACGACGGAGACTAGGGCAGCGCGGTTGGCCGCCGACAGCAGCCGGCCGAACGAGCTACGCTCGATGACCTGCTGGAGCTCGCCGTTCGCCAGCGGAAGCAGCAGGGTCTTGATGTCGGGGAAGGCTTCGGCAGCCCATCCTCCGACGCCAATGTTCAGCGTGCGCCGTCCGTCTGCATCGGTCAGGCAACCCACCAGGACCTCCTGGCCGAACACCATCTGCTGCACGAGGAATCCGTCGGCGCGGTCCGAAACCCCGTGCTTGTCTAGACCGGCCTGGATCGCTTGCGCCGCAGCACGTAGACCCGCTTCGTCGACGATGCCTATCTGCACCCCACCGACGCGCGCCTTGTGCTCGATCGTGTCGGAGGCGACCTTGACCACCCACGGCCCCGGCAGTGTGCGACCGAGTTCGACGACCCGCTCGGCGTCGGCCGCCCAGCCGCCGGGCACCAACGGCAACCCTGCCTCGGCAAGCACCTTGCGCCCCGGCAGCTCGGAGAGCACCTCGACGTCCCGCTTGGGCTGCGCGCCGACCGCCTCGGCGACCGGTGCATCGATGCGCGGGAACAGCGCCGCTAGCGCGCCGACCACGGCTTCCAACTGATCGTGAACGTTGACCCAACCCATGCTCTGGCCGGTGATCCACGCGGTGCGGTGCTGCTGGTAAAAGCTCACGGGAATCAGAGGCGTGCGAGATTTTTCCGCCGCCTCGGTGATCGCTTCGAAACTCGCCCGGTGCCACCGCCGGCCGTCCGAATCATCAGGCCAGGGAATGGTCATCGGTTGCAGGATTAGGCCGACTTTGGGATCGGTCATGATGTGGTCGTATGCCGTTAAGCCGTTAGGGTCCGTCGCCGCCCCCGTTACGTCCAGCGGGTTGCCGATGTAGGCCCCGGCCGGAAGCAGTTCACGCAGCCGCGCAACGGAGTCTTCGGCCAACTGGGCTAACCGCACGCCGGCACGATCGGCCAGATCCGCGGCAACCCCGCAACCCCCGCCCGAGCCGGTGGCGATGAAGACTCCGGTCCGCGAGTCCAACGTGGCGACGTCGAGCCAGTCCAGCAGGCTCACCAGGGCGCCGGCTTCGTTGATCGAGTCCACTCGATACACACCCAGCCGCCGAAACCACGCGTCGATCGCCGCGTCATCGCCAACAGCTGCACCGGTGTGCGACACAGCAACACTGCGGGCCTGCGCCGAACGGCCAATTTTGACCGCAACAATGTTCTTGCCGCGCTCGCGCGCATCGATAGCCGCGGCTTCGAACGCCGCTGCGTCGGTGATCGACTCGAGGACCGCACAGATGGTGTCGGTGGTGTCGTTGGCTGCGAGTTCGGCCAGCGCATCGTGGACGCCGAAGGCCGCGCCGTTTCCGATCGAGTAGCACTTGTCCAAGCCGACCTGGTGGGCGGCGATGGCACCGATACACGAGGCGAGCAAGCCGCCGCTTTGGCTGATGACCGAGACCGTCCCCGCATGCATTTGTGGCAGCGGCTCGGACACGGCACATATTCCGTTGGTCAGATCGGCGAAGCCCACGCAGTTCGGTCCGATCAGACGCGTGGCCGTCCCCTGCACTGCTTCGATCAATGCACCCTGATAGGCCGCGCCCTCGTCGGTTCGGCTCTCCTGGAATCCGGTCGACACCACGACGATGTCCGATGTGCCCAGCGCCACCAGCTCACGAACCACATCGACACAGCGGTCCGCACGCAGCATCACGACGCCGATCGACGGTACGGTAGGCAAGTCCGCGATCGCCTTCAACGCGGGGATGCCGTGCACGGAGTCCTGCTGCGGATTGATCACCCACAAAGGTGTGTCGGGATTGTAATCGCGCAAGTTGGTGACCAGCCAGTGCGACCACAGAGTCTTCTCCGAGGCGCCGACCACGACGGTCCCGCCCGACAATGCGGCGGCGGAGGGATCCTGCCCTTCGGTGGTCGCGTTTAGCTCCGTTCTCATCGCCTAACTCGTTGTCGTCGTGTGCGGGTCTGCCATCGTCTTGCTCAACGCCATGATGGGCGGGGCGGCGTTCGAGGCGGGAACCCCTCGATCCGGCTTGGCTACCGGGTAGCCGTCATCGTTGACTTCCGCCCAGTGCGAATGGTTCATCTGGTGCAGCGAGAAGCACGCGTTCAACGCGTTGTAGAACCCCATATTGTCCACGGTCTGGTTGACAGCTTCCTTGATCAAAAGTGCCGCGGATGTCGTGGTTCGGCACAGACGCCGCGCATAGGCCAGCGTGCGCTCGGTGAGTTTGTCAGCGGGAAATACCTTGCTCACCATCCCCAGCCGGTAGGCTTCGTCGGCATCGATCGAATCACCCAGCAGCATCATCTCTTTCGTTCGTCGAGGACCGAACTCCCATGGATGGGCGAAGTATTCAACCCCGCACATGCCCAAGCGCGTGCCCACCACGTCGGCGAACGTGGTGTCCTCGGACGCGACAATCAGGTCGCAGGCCCACATCAGCATCAGCCCGGCGGAATAGACCGGACTGTGCACTTGTGCAACGGTGATTTTGCGCAGGTTGCGCCAGCGCAGTGTGTTATGGAAGAAGTAATGCCATTCCTGAAGCCAACGACGCTCGGCACCATCGCGCGTCCCGCCGTGCATCCGCATCGTCGGATGCTGCCCTTCCCCGGGATTGCGTTCGGCCAGATATTCTTTCGAGCCCAAGTCATGGCCAGCTGAGAACGCCGGCCCCATTCCGCCCAGTATCACCACTCGGATGTCGTCGTCGGCCTCGGCAGACAAGAACGCGTCATTGAGTTCCACGAGCAGACCGCGGTTCTGGGCGTTTCGCATCCGCGGTCGGTTGAGCATAATGCGCGCAATCTGACCGCCGTCGATCAACTCGTACGTGATGTATCGATAGTCCACAAAGTCTCCTGTCGCGGGCCAGCCTCCGCGCGGCCAGCCGCCAGAGTGTCCAAGGGCGCGAGCGTGATGAGTTCGAGAGATGAGTATACTGAAAATGGTTCAGTACTCCTAATTCCTCGATCAGGACCACCCCGAAGTGCCGTCGACGCCATCAACGGGAACACCAACGGACCAGTCGGTGGAAATATCGAGGAGGCTGGCAATGCGTTGACCAGGCAGTATGAAATTGTCGGACCCACCGAGGAAGGCCACTGCAGGAATCACGCGACGGGGGTGTTCGCCCCTCGCTGAGGACGCACCAGCCGGCGACGATCACACTCGTTGATGCGTCGCAGTGAACTTCCGAATAGTGTTCAGGGCATCGGCATGGACCGAAGGCCCGTGAGCCGGACACTGCGACATCGGGTGGCCACCCGCGCCCGGGCGACCGCGAGATGGGAGATTGGCTTGGCCAAAACATCCAGGACAGCCAGAACACCCGCGACGAGGAATAACCTGGCCGCCAGACAGGCTGTCGACGAACGACCGTCCACTCCCCATATTGACGCGCCGACGCTTGACGGTCAGGCGCGAACCATCCTGGAGGTCGGCCGCGCACACTTCGTCCGGCTCGGCTTTCAAAAGAGCAGCGTAGCCAAGATCGCGGAGGAGGCCGGCACCAGCGTCGGGCTGCTCTACTACCACTTCAAGAACAAGGAGGGCCTTTACAGGGCGCTTTGGAACGATTACCAGAATCGACAATGGCAGCAGGCTCACGACGCCATCAAGTTGGTGCGCAGCGCAGGCGTGACCGACGGTCGCCTACTGTTCCTCGCGGGTACCCGAACCTACGTTTCCAATTGCTGGGAAAGCCGTGACATTGTCAAACTTTTCTACGACCAAGACGCGCCCCCTGGCTTCTTCGCCGACAGTCGTACCTCGATGCGCGAGTGGCTCAATATGAATGCTCGCCTACTAGCCATGGGCCGAGAGGATGAGCACAGCGACATGACCACGACTGTGCTGATTGAAATGGCTTCTGCGGCCATCGCGGGAGCGACGCGCTCCGTAGCCGCATGCAGTACCCGCGAGGAAGCCGACGAGGTGGTCAACGTGGCGATGACGATCTTCTCGAATATGTTCGATGTTGCCCGACACGACAACGGCGACCCGCTCACGCAGACCGCCCAGAGTCAACCAACGTAGGGCATTGATCCGGCTGAAGCGGGGCACGCTGCCGCCTGAACCACAGAATTAGAGTGTGGCAGCCGTTCCGAGCACGGCGGTCACTTGACTTGACAACTGTGCGCCATTGCCGTGCGCGACCGCCACGGTAGCGTCGGCGACCTGGCGCGGACCGCATTCCGCGCGTAGTTGGCGAACCGCCTCAATGATCGTGAAGATTCCATACATTCCCGGGTGTCCATAGGACAGCCCGCCGCCATTGGTGTTGACCGGCAACCCCCCTCCGGGTGCGATGTGTCCGTCAGAGACGAAGGCACCGCCCTCACCTTTGGCGCAAAAGCCCATATCTTCGAGGAACACGATCGGGTTGATGGTGAAGGCGTCATAGAGCTCCACGACATCAACGTCTCCCGGTGTTATTCCGGCCATCTCGAATGCGCGACGTGACGAATCGACAGTCGCCGTCGTGGTGAGATCGGGCATCTCCGAAATCCACTTGTGCCAGTGCGCCTCCCCCGCACCGAGCACGTAGACCGGCGCTTGAGGAAGATCGCGGGCGCGTTCCGGGGTTGTCACTACGACGGCTCCCCCGCCGTCGGTGACCAGGCAGCAGTCAAGCTTGCGCAGCGGCGAAGAAACGACGCGACTGGCCCGTACCTCGTCGATGGTCAGCGGGTCGCGCACGAACGCCTTCGGATTCATCGTGGCCCACTGCCGCGCGGCCACCGCAACCTCGGCCAATTGGTCTGTGGTAGTGCCGAATTCATGCATGTGTCGCGCCGCGGCCAGGGCGTAGCCGGTAACGGGGCTGCGCGGCTTGTGTGCCGCTTCATAATTGGGTTGTTCAGGCGCGTAAGGCGAACGTTGCTTGCGTGCAGCCTCGGCGCGGGGCGCCGAGCCGTAGGTGATCAACGCGATATCGCAACAGCCGGAGGCGATCGCCAAAGTCGCGTGGTGCAATTGAGAGACGAAGGCGCTGCCACCGGTCATTGTCGTGTCGGTGTAGCGCGGGCGGATACCGAGGTACTCGCCGACGTCCATGGTCGACATCAGATGTCCCTGCACGACTGAGAACAACCCGTCCACGTCCGTAGTCCGCAGCCCGGCCTCGGCCAGCGCGCGTAGTGCCGCCTGGGCAGCAAGCTCGATTGCGTAACGGTCCGGGCCGACGTCACCGAGATCGGATTCGGCGACTCCGACAATTGCGGCGCCACCCCGCAGATCGATGTCAGCCATTCTGCGAAGCTCCTGCCTCGGCGACCACGAAGACGACACGGGCCTTGCCGCCCTCGGCATCTGCCGGTTGAATCTTGGCCCGCACTCGCGACCCGATCGACACATCAGACGGTGAGTCGGTTGCGATTGTGCTCATCATGCGGAATCCCTCGTCGAGATCCACCAGGCACACGATGTGGTCGGGCCCGTCCCGACCGGGGATCGCCGACATCGAATACACCGCGCCGGCTCCAGCGCTGACGTTCCAGGCCAATGCCTGCGAACCGCACTGCGGACAGGCCAGCCGCGGGTAGAAAATCGCGCGTTGACAGTCACCACAGCGCTGGTATGTGAGCCGGCCTTCGGCGAGGTGCTTCTCATAGGCCGCGGCAGGAGCTATGGACTCAGCACTCGGTGCGGACATCCTCGCGGTTCTCCCTTCACAGACTGAACTTCGTTCAGAATAGCGCACTGCTGACACTCTGCCGCGGGGCGTGTAGTGGACGTTAAGGCTTGACTGCCCGATGTCAGTCCTGATAGGGATGACTGAAAGAAGTTCAGTAGCCCAGGGTGCCTTAAGGAGTGTCGCGTGTCGGCGGTGTTGCTCGAACGCCAGGCATCGGTACTCGTGATCACCCTGAACCGGCCGGAACGGCTTAACGCCATCAATACCGCCATGGCGGCGGAGTTGGCGAACGCGTGGGCGGTAGCCGCGCACCCTGATGTACGGGCCGTGGTGCTTACCGGGGCCGGAGGCGCCTTCTGCGCGGGCGCCGATTTGCATGAGACGTCGGAACCCGACGCCGTCGAACGACCGCCGCCCTCACAGTATCTGCGCTATCGGTACAACCCCGGCCTGTTGGCGCTGTGCTCGCTGGCAAAGCCGGTCATCTGCGCAGTCAACGGCGCCGTCGCCGGCGCCGGGCTGGGCCTGGCGCTGGCCGCTGATGTGCGGATCGCGTCGTCGGCGGCCAAATTCGTGCCGTCATTCATCAAAGCCGGCGTAATACCCGATATGGGCGTGACCTATCTGGCCGTGCGCGCCCTGGGGTACACCAAGGCATTCGATTGGCTGACCGCAGGTCTTGCCTGGTCGGCGGCCGACGCACTCGGCCACGACCTGGTCCAGCAGCTGACCGAGCCAGGACAACTCCACGACGTGGCACTCGAACGGGCTCGGCGGCTCACTGAAATGCCGTCAGCTGCAATGGCTTTGACGAAAAAGGCGCTCCTTGGAGCCTACCGTTCGTCGCTGGCCGAGCAGCTCGAGCTGGAAAACGATCTTCAAGCGTCCGCGATCGACGCCCCCGAGCGTGCCGCGGCCCGATCCAGTGTCACCGACGGACTGTCATCGCCACCCCGCACCGACTCGGCGCACTAGCCACGCCGACCGACACCGAAAGGCGGACCGCCGTGCGTTCCGAGTATGCGCAATTCGAGTACCTCGAGATTAAACAAGACGACAAGCTTCTGGTGGTCTCGCTCAATCGACCGGACTCGCTCAATGCGATAAACGGCCCGATGCACGACGAGATCCAACGTGTCTTTCCCCAGATCTCGGCCGACCGTAGCGTTGGCGCCGTATTGCTGCGCGGTAATGGGCGCACGTTCTGCGCCGGCGGCGACGTGAAGTGGATGGCGGGTGCCGCCAGCGGCGCGGAAGAGGACTTCGGACCCGTCGAGAAAGCCAAGACGTTGCTGGCCGACGGCCGCCACATCATCGACGCCCTCATCAACGTGCGCCAACCGCTAATCTGTGCGGTGCACGGCTACGCAATGGGTCTGGGAGCGACCATCGCGTTGTGCTCGGACATCGTCGTCGCGGCTGAGGACGCCACGTTTGGCGACTCGCACATCAGTATTGGCATGGTGCCCGCCGACGGTGGCACCCTGCTCTGGCCGTTGCTGCTACCGCTGAACACCGCGAAGTACTACCTCATGACCGGCAAGCGGCTCACCGGCGCCGATGCACACCGCCTGGGGCTGATCCAGGAGGTCGTCCCTGCCGACCAACTCGAGGCTGCGTCACGAGAACTGGCCACGAGCCTCGCCGAGGGCCCCACCTTGGCGCTGGAATTCACAAAGTCGGTGCTGAACAAGGTGATTCGCGAACGAGCCGACTACCTGTTGGAGACCTCACTGCTGATGGAGGCGGTGTCCATGTCGTCAGCCGATCACGCCGAGGCCACCCGCGCATTCGTGGAAAAGCGGCCGCCCCGCTACACGGGACGCTGACCCGGTCCACAACTACCCGACCGGTGCCTCCGACGGAAAGCGTCAAGGCGTGGCTGGTTGACGAAAGCGTCGCGCGGTGACCATATACCTTTCCTCGCCCATTTGGGAGTGGGCTAACGATATTTAGAGGTGAGCCGGCAAGGTTCAGGCCGGTGCTGGACAGGCTGCCCGTCACCAGCCGCGGAATGATCAGAAGTGGTCAGCGGCCGATATGATCTCGGGATGGTCGTTGACTTGACAGGTGGTGGCGATGCGTAGCCATGGATGGTCGGGCAATACGCCTGCCTCCGATGAGGAGGCAATCAGCCGGATTCTCAATGCGGCAGAGCAGCTCATTGCTGAGCGTGGGTCGTCGATGCGCATCGCAGACGTAGCGCGCTCTCTCGGCGTGACACGGCAGACCGTATATCGATATTTTCCCAGCACAGAGCAGTTGGCGCTCACAACGGCGATGCGTTCCAGCAACGGCTTTCTGGATCAGCTCGCCAAGCATGTACGCGGTCTCACCGACCCGGTCGCCGCGATGGTCGAAGGCATGGCCTTCGCCGTCGAGAGGCTTGCCGACGACGAACATATCAACCTGATACTGGGCAGGAGGCGCGGCAAGAGTTCAGCGACAATCGCCTCCGACACCGCTCTGGCCTTCACTCGCTCGATGTTGCGTCAGAACGATGTCGACTGGGAAGCACACGGATTCGACGAAGATGCGTTGAACGAGCTGTCCGAATTTTGCCTTCGAGTGCTCTACTCATTCCTCGTCGACCCCGACCATCCGCCCCGCGACAAGAAGGCACTTCGCCAGTTCCTGGCGCGATGGGTCGGGCCGACAATCATCTATCCCCGCTTCGCACACGTCCTGCAGTCCATGACGGAGATCGCCTCACCTCCGGTGCGGCGCCCACGGCGGCGCGCCGCATCGTGACCTCCGCTAAGACTTCGCGAAAGCCGCTATCGGCTCGTTGATGCCGACCCGGCTTGCACGACCACATCGGGCTTAGTTGACGCGCGGTAAGTCACTTCGCCGTCGTCGGAGTTCCAGATGTCGACGGTGAGTTCATCACCGGGTATCACCGGCTTGGTGAACCGCCCTGACATCGACGTCAAGCGCCGAGTATCACCATCGCACACGCCGTGCAAAACGGCCCGCCCAACGAAACCCCATGTGCACAGGCCGTGCAGCGTCGGCCTGTCTGATCCCCGCTTGCGCGCCAGCTGCGGATCAGAATGCAACGGATTGCGGTCACCGAGCAGCCGATACAGCAGGGCCTGCTCGGGTCTGGTCGGGTACACGACGGTGACGTCGGCGGGCCGTTCAGGAAACGTGAGAGCCGCTGACGGCCCGCGATCGCCGCCGAATCCACCCTCCCCTTTCACGAAGACGTTGGTCGTGTTGGTGATGTACTTGTCCCGTGTCGTTGCGTCCTCCACTGCGTTGTCAATGGTGATCAGTGCTCCGGCACCCTTGTCATAGATCCCTGTGATCGTCGTGGTGGCGATTATCGTCGCCGCCGTGGGGAGTGGTTGGTGCTGGACGAAGTACTCCCCCGCATGTACCGCCAGTCCGGGACCGAAGTCGCCCAGCGAGGGCCGGTTGGCGGCCTGCTGGGCAATCAGCGACGCAAAGGTTGGCAGCACTTCCAGCGTCACGTCGGCGGTGTTCTCGGTGGTGAACTGCAATTCGGCCAGTGGGTCACCCTGCCCGGCCCCGACTGCGAGGGCGTACAACAACACGTCACGGTCGGTCCATGAGTATTCCTCAGAGACATTGGTCTTGCCGATAGCGTCATGATTCAGCATCTGATCAGCCCGCCGTCGCCTTGCTCGTGCGCGACTTCGACCCTGCGAGGTCGTAATTGCCGCGAGCCACGGCCAGGAATTCCGGCACCAGCGTGCCGAACTCTTCGGTGTGCCACGGACCATCGCGCTCCTCGGTGGGGCCGATGTCCCACGGCTGCGCGACACTGAAATGGCCTCCGCGGATGTTGAATACCCGCCCGGTAAAGCTGCCGGCTTCATTGCTGCCAAGCCAGACGACCAATGGAGCGACGTTCTCGGGCGCGATGTCGACATAGGCCGCGGGGTCTGCCTCGCGCACCTTACGGGCGTTCTCCGTGAACGGTCGATCCTCGGTCATTCTGGTCAGCCCTGTCGGCGCGATACAGTTGACCTTCACGCCGTAGCGTTCCAGTTCCTGGGAGGCGATGACAGTCAGCGATGCGATGCCAGCTTTGGCTGCCCCGTAGTTGGCCTGTCCGACATTCCCGTACAGTCCGGACGCTGATGCGGTGTTGATCACCCGGGCGTCGATCGTGTTTGCGGCCTTCGACTGGTCGCGCCAATACTCGGCGGCGTGACGCAGCGGACAGAACGTACCCCGCAGGTGGACGCGGATCACCGCGTCCCATTCGTCCACCGACATGTTGACCAGCATGCGGTCGCGCAGGATACCCGCGTTGTTGACCAACGTGTCAAGCTTGCCGTACCGCTCGATCGCCGCGGCGACCATCCTGCCCGCGCCGTCCCAATCAGACACGTCTTCGTGGTTGGCGGTCGCCTCGCCGCCCGCCGCGCGGATCTCCGTGGCCACTAGTTCGGCTGGAGAGTCCGACGCCGCACCACCGCGGACATCGCCGTCGAAGTCATTGACGACGACTTTGGCTCCCTGCCGGGCGAACTCCAGTGCCTCGCCGCGTCCGATCCCTCGGCCCGCGCCGGTCACTATCACTACACGTCCGTCACACAGACCGCTCATCGAGTTGCCCCTTCGCCGCGATTCGACCAAACCTGCGGCCGCGGCCGACCCTACAGGTCCTGAATGCCATTCAGTAAATGAGTAGCATGATTGTCGCGGACAGGTCAACGCGACAGCCGGGTTATGCTTGACTCGGCCCACAAGTCGTTGACCAACTCCAAGCTGGACTGGTTCTATTGGGCTGAACTAGATTCAGTCACTATGTGAGACCGCGGCGGGTTGCAGCCCGTCCTTGCGGCGGAGGTTAATATGCTCGCCTTGTTCTCGTCAGAGCAGGAGATGCTGCGTGAACTCATCTCCGATCTGGCTGAACCGTGCCGGGTAACCAGTCCCGCCGACGCCGAATCGGTTGAACGTTCGAAGGTATGGCAAGCACTCGCCGACGCCGGGCTCCTCGGCCTGCGCCAACGCGATGACGGGCGGCCGGCTGCATCCGGCGTCGAGATGCTCATAGTGTGTGAGCGGCTCGGCCACGGGCTGGTCCCCGTGCCGTACATCGGCTCGGCGGTCGCGGCGGTGGATATTCTGGCCCGCGCCGGCCAGAACAGCCTGGTTGACGAGATAGCCTCCGGACAGGTCCGGTACGGCATCGGTCTTACTGCCGATCTATCGGTGCCAGCGCGGTCCGGCGACTCAGGCAACTTGGCCTTCGATTCCGACGGCGCCGACTTCATATTGCTGTGCGCTCCCGGCGCTGAGATCCGCCGTCAACCTGCGACTGACCTGATACATCGCGACTGCGCCGACCTGACCCGTCAGGTATCAGGCTTGAGCGGCACCGCCGGCGAACCGATCGCCGAACCGCTCGACCCGGATGATTACCAGAGATGGCACGCACTTGTCTTGACGGCCTTGGCCGCCGACATGATCGGCACCATGCGCGGTGGGCTGGACAAGGTTGTCGAGTACACCAAGGCGCGCGTGCAATTCGGCGTGCTCATCGGCACCTTCCAGGCAGTCCAGCACATGTGCGCGCAGGCTTATGTGTCAGTGGAAGCAGCGTGGAGTCTGGCCAAGTACGCCTCATGGGCAATCGACGAGCTGGATCCCGCGGATGCGCTCTGCGCAGCTCGGACCGCCAACATTTACGCCAGCAGCGTCACTCGCCCAGTCCTGGAGACAGTCATGCAGGTTTATGGCGGTATCGGCCAAACCTGGGAGAGTGCGGCTCACCTGCATCTGCGCCGCGGCTTGCTCGACCGCGCGGTGCTCGGAGATGAGGCCGCCCAACTCGATGCACTGGCAGACCACCGCCTTGGTGCGGCCGGCTGAACATCACAGAAGGCAAAGGTCATGGACTATCGCGACACTATCGACGAAGCCGCCTTCCGGGCCGAGCTCCGCGCCTGGCTGGCCGAGAACATCCCACAGGACTGGGACCACTTCCCCGACGATGCCACGAAGCGTCGACAGGACAAGGCCTGGCACCAGGCCCTGCATAAGGCGGGCTACATCGGCATGTCCTGGCCTGTGGAGTACGGGGGGCGTGCGCTCGGCCCGTCCTACGACGCGATTCTGAACGCCGAGGTCGCGCTGGCCGGCGCACCACCGCTGCCCGGCTATGTGAACTTTCTGGGCAGAGCATTGTGGACATTTGGAACCGAAGTGCAAAAGCAGACGTTTCTGACCTCACTGCTCAACGGCCAGCAGGTGTGGTGCCAGGGATACTCCGAGCCCGGAGCCGGCTCAGACATCGGATCGCTGCGCACCCGCGCCGAACTCGTCGGAGATCACTACGTGGTCAACGGTCAGAAGTTGTGGACCAGCTGGGCGCATATCTCCGACTGGTGCATGCTGCTGGTGCGCACCGATCCGGATGCGCCCAAGCACAAGGGCATCTCGTGCCTGCTGACGCCGATGGACGCCGAAGGGATCACCGCTCGGCCCGTGCGATTGAGCACAGGCGAACCGGAAACAGGTGAAGTCTTCCTCGACGATGTCAGGGTTCCTGCCGATCAGATGCTGGGCGAGCCCGGCGACGGCTGGAAGATCGCGATGACAACACTGGCCTACGAACGCGGTCCCGGCGATATCGGTTACGTTGCCCAGTATCAGGGCGCGCTGGGCACGCTCACCGATCTCGCCCGCCAACGTGGGCTACTTGACGACGGCGGCGTGCGCCGACAACTCGCGATGGCCTACGTCCGCGGCGAAGCACTACGGCTGACCGTCGTGGACGGGCTCTCGCTCCGGGAGGTCAACAACCGAAGCGGTGAAGAGAGCTCAGTCGCCAAGATGATGTGGATCGAGGCTGAACAGAACATCAGGCATCTTGCGATGGACATACTCGGCGCTGATGCGCTCACCGGCGTTGAACCGCACCAATTCTCGCGTTACTTGTGGTCTCGAGCAGTCAGTGTGTTCGGTGGCACCGAACAGATCCAGAAGAACATCCTCGCCCGCCGCGTCCTGAACATGCCGACCTGACCCTTCCGATACGTTCCTTACACTGAAATTCGGAGCGTCCTTTCCCAGGCTAAGAGGAGCCCTGCAATGCCTGCACCACTGTCCGGACTGCGCGTGGTCGACTGCTCGACGGGAACCGCAGGAACTCGGGCGAGTATGGGTCTGGCCGACTACGGCGCCGATGTCGTCTGGGTCGAGCCTGTGGGCGGAGACCCACTTCGCGCAGAGCTCCAGATCGAATACGCCGTCTACAACCGCGGCAAGCGAAGTGTTGAGCTCGACCTACGTAGTAGGGCGGGCCGGGGGGACATGGCGGCACTCTTGCGGTCGGCCGATGTGCTCATTCACAGTTGGCGACCAGGCGTCGCCGACCGATTGGGCCTCGGGTTCGACGAGCTGCAGGCGAGGCATCCACACCTCGTGGTCGCACAACTGTCTGGATTCGGTCAGCAGGGGCCTCATCGTGATCTTCCCGGCTACGAGTCGATGGTGTTCGGGGTTGTCGGTGCGACCGCCGAGCAAGTCGGTTTCCGCGAACCGCCGATTTACGTCGGATTACCTTTCGCCTCGCTGGGTGCGGCATACCTAGCCCAGCTGGGAATTCTGGCGGCGCTGCACCGACGCCATACCGACGGTCACGGCCGCTTGGTCGAGACATCGCTTCTGGACGGGGTACTCGCATACCTCGGCATGGTCTGGGGTGACAGCGACGACGCCAACGCGATGCCGCAGCTCAATCCTGGTGGGAGAAGGCTGGTTTCGCGTACCTTTATGTGCGCAGACGGCGAGTACATCGGCGTGCACACCGGTGCCGTGGGAGCGTTCGACCGCTTCATTGCCGTGATGAACCTGCGAGACGAAATCCCGGCACCCAAAGAGGGGTCCAGCATGAGCCTTGCCCTCGACGAGGCTCAGACCCTGGTTCTGCGCGATCAAGTACCCGAGATCTTTCTGACCAAGTCGCGTGACGAGTGGCTCGCGATTCTCGTAGAGGCCGATGTGTGCGCGATCCCGGTGCTGCGCGCCGGGGAGGCTTTCGACGAACCGCAAGCTCGCCACAACGGCATGGTTATCGAGGTCGACGACCCCGTCCTCGGACGCATCGAGCAAGTGGCGCCCCCAGCGAAATTCGACGGCTATGCCTCGCTTGTCCCCGCTGCCGCCCCACTGCCCGGTCAGCACACCAAGGCCGTTCTCGCCGAAGCCAACGCGCTGCCCGCACAACCGTTCCCCATCGGACCTGCTGACCAACGACCGCTTCTGGACCAACTGCGAATCCTCGACCTCGGTGCGTACTACGCCGGGCCGTACGCATCGCGATTGCTCGCCGACCTTGGCGCTGACGTGATCAAGCTCGAATCGATTGCGGGGGATCAACTTCGGGGGCTGGCGCGTTGCTTCAGGTCCGCACAGGCCGGGAAGCGTGGGGTAGCGTTCGACCTCAAGGACGCAGAACTCCGTCCAGCTTTGCGGTCCCTGATCGCCTGGGCGGACGTCATTACGCACAATATGCGGCCGGGCGCGGCAGAACGCCTTGGCGTTGGGTATTCCGACGTAGCCGAGCGCAAACACAGCATGATCTATCTGAATTCCCCTCCGTGGGGGACATCGGGGCCGCGCAAGGCAATGCAGTCATTCGCACCGTTGGTGTCGGGCATCGTCGGCGCGAGCTACGAGGTCGCCGGAGAGTTCAACGAGCCACTGTTCCCCGTCGGTAACGAGGATCCCGGCGCTGGATTGCTCGGCGCCGTTGCGATCCTCATCGCGCTCTACGCGCGCGATCGCCACGCACGCGGAAGCTACGTTGAGTGCAACCAGTTCAACGCCACCTTCGCCCACGTCGCCCACATCGTGCGTCGCGTCGACGACCACGAAGTGCTGGGAGCCGGCCGACTCGACCCGTTGCAGTTGGGCGTCTGCGCAACGGACCGCATCTACGAGACTACGGATGGTTACCTGTCGTTCGCCGTGTCCGGTCGTGCCGTCGCAGGCGCCCTCACCGCAGTCCTGGGCCGAGACATCACCGCCGACGACAAGTACGCGACGCCTCAAGCGCGTCACCAAAACGATCTGGAACTGACCGCGGAGCTGGCCGCAGTGTTCGGCGACCACGACGTGGCCTGGGCAGAAAAAACCCTATCCGGTGTGCACGCCGGAGTCATTCGTCCGGTGGACGCGAACAACTGTATGGCCTACCACCGCGACCCGAACAACCAGCGGTCTGGTCGGATTGCCAGCGTCACCGATCCCGAAGTCGGCGTCATCCGCGAAATCGCCCATCTGATAAGAATTTCGGACGCACGAACTGCTCCTCACCGGCTCGCCCCACACCACGGCGAGCACACCAACGCCGTGCTGTCCGATCTCGGCTACTCACAAGCTGACATAGACCGGTTGCGCGAGCGGCGCGCTATTCGCTAGCGCTCGGCTGCACGGGAGATCACCTCGTGGATGAAAGCCGAGGACAACGATCCAGCTGTCGCAGCGTGGTCGATCGCGATGGAGGCACCGGTGATCGGCGCAGCATCGTCGCGGGTGAGCATCGCGATCACTCGGGCGACCTGCTCTGAGGTGTAGAGCATCGGCTCAAACCGCGACGTCGCGCCGGCTCTCCGCGAGGACATCGACTCATCCACGTCGGTGTGCATCGTTCTGGACTCCTGACCGGTCGCGGTACCGCCGAGGATGATCGAATTGGCGCGGATACCGTCGTCGAGGTACTCCACCGCGATTGCTCGTGTCAGCCCGACCAGACCCGCCTTGCTCGCCGCGTATGCCGCCATTCCAGCGGTTGCTTGTTCTGCGGTTTGGGACGAGATATTGATGATCAGACCGGTGCGGCTGGCGCGCATGTGCGCCAGCGCGTAGCGGGTGAGGAAGAACGGCCCCTTGAGGTTGGTGTCGCAGACCGTGTCCCAATCAGCTTCGTCGACGTCGTGTAGCGCTCGCACGGGTGGTGTGGTGCGCGCACCGGCGTTGTTGATGAGCACTTCGATTCCGCCGAATGCCGTCACGCACGTCGCCACTGCGCGTTCGCACTCATCGACCTGGGAGATATCGGCAGCGAGAAACTGGAATACCGAGGAGTCAAAGTCTTTTTGGAGCTCAGCCCCCAGGTCATCACGCCGGGCGACACCAAGAACCTGCACGCCGTCGCGAATCAATGCGGCCGCGATCTCGCGCCCCAGGCCGGCAGACACCCCGGTCACCAGTGCACGACGCGCCTTATTGGCCAGCTCGGTCATGATCGCTCCATCCGCGTCGATCAGTACGGTATGCCCAAGTCGAACTCGGCATCGGCGAACCGCGCTGCGTGTTCGCGAAGTTCGCCGATGGTCCACTTGCGGTCGGTCTCGATCTTGTCGACGATCGCCCACGGCTGGAACAAGTGCACAGCCCCGCCCATGACGAAGAAGACCCGCCCCGCGATGGGGCAATCGGTAGTAGCCAGGTAAGCCACGAACGGCGCGATGTTCGCCGGATCCGTGGGGTCGAATCCGGTGTCAGGATGGTCGATCTCGCCCGTCAACCGAGTGCGCGCAGCGGGACAGATAGCGTTCACGCGCACGCCGTAGCGCGCCAATTCCATGTTGGCGATGACAGTGAGCGACGCAATGCCCGCCTTGGCGGCGCCGTAATTGGCTTGGCCCGCTTGCCCAAACAGCCCTGAAGTCGAGGACGTATTGATCACCGAGGCACGCACCTCGTGACCGTCCTTGGTGCGCTGGCGCCAGTGATTGGCAGCTGCGCGCAGCGGTAGGAAGTGGCCGCGCAGGTGGACGCGCACGACGTCGTCCCAGTCGCTTTCGTCCATGTTGACGATCATCCGGTCTCTCAGGATGCCGGCGTTGTTGACCAGCACATCCACCGCCCCGAAGCGGTCAACTGTGGACTCGATCAGATGACGTGCACCTTCCGACGCCGCGATGTCGTCGGTATTGACCTCGGCGACACCGCCGCCCGCGCAGATGGTGTCAACCACCTCCTGAGCAGGCGTCAGGTCGCTACCGGACCCGTCGGCCGCTCCCCCGAGATCGTTGGCGACCACGTTCGCGCCCTCCGCCGCACACAGGAGGGCATGCTCGCGCCCGATTCCGCGCCCCGCGCCTGTCACGACGACCGTGCGCCCGTCTAATGCGCCCATAACTTTGAGGCCTTCCCGCCGGGTCACTCGGCGTGAAGCCGAAGCCGATCTGCCAACGGAGAAGAGTATACTTAAAGCGAGTCGCACGCTGACGCAGGGGACTGCGGCAGACGCGGTGCAGCACGCGCGAAATCGTCGTTTGGCGGCAGCAGGTCTGGCAGAGTCAGCTGGCTCCGTACGGCTGGGATAGGATCAGGGCACCCATCCACCCGCAGAGTGGCGCGTCGTAGGAGTGTGATGTCCCCAACGCGGAGTTCGCCGAAGCGCTCGGGCGCCGTCAAGTCGACGTCCCGGCCCGCCAACGGCGTTGTCCACGAAAAGCTCGCCGCGCAGGTAGCCAGGGCGATCGAGAGTGACGCCCGGGCACGCGGATGGCCGATTGGCGAGGTGCTCGGATCCGAAGCTGACCTCATGGCGCGGTACGACGTGAGTAGAGCAGTCCTGCGTGAGGCCGTGCGGTTGGTGGAGCACAACCAGGTCGCCACCATGCAGCGCGGCCCCAATGGGGGCTTGATTGTGCAGGCGCCGGACATCGGGCCGGCCGCAACGGCCGCGGCGTTGTACCTCGAGTACGCCGGCACGACGGTCGATGATCTGTTGCAGGCTCGTCTCATTCTCGAGCCGATAGCAGCCAAGCTGGCCGCACAGCGGATTGACGGCGAGGGAATCGCCGAGATCCGGAATCTGCTCGTCGTCGAGTCGGAGAGCAATGGGCACCGCACGGTGCCAAAGGATTCGGATCGACTTCATCTGCTAATCGCCGAACTCTCGGGAAATCCGGCCCTCGTCCTACTCATCGAGATCCTGGCGACGCTGACCGCCTACTACGTCAAGGGTGTGCGTAAATCGTCCTCAGAGTCCACCGATGTGCGGGCGCTGTCGATGGGAGCGCACCACGCCATCGCGGACGCCGTGGTCGCCGGTGACGCGTGGCTGGCCGAGAGCAGGATGATCAAGCATCTCGAGGGCCTTGCGAAATGGTTCGACGCCCAACGGCTGAACACGATTTCGGCGCGGCGCCGTACTGCTCACAACGCCTCGGCCGGAAAATTGGCTGAAGCCGTCGCCCGTGAGATCAGCCTGGACATCGCATTGAGCGGGTGGAAAGTCGGTTCGGTCATCGGTTCGGAAGCTGAGCTCCTCGAACAGCATCAGGTGAGTCGTGCCGTGCTCCGCGAGGCGGTCCGCATCCTCGAGCACCACTCGGTTGCACGGATGAGGCGCGGGCCAGGAGGAGGGCTGATCGTCGCTGAACCGCAACTCGGAGCAAGCATCTCCGCGATGGCGTTGTATCTGGACCGTCAACAGATCGACAGCGCTCAACTTCGCACTGTGCTCACGGCGATCGAGATGGCTTGTGTGGACATCGTGGTCTCGAAGGCCACCGACCCGGCCGTCGCGGAAAGCCTCACCGAGGCGATGGGCCCGCTGACCGCGGATTCGCCGGCCAACCAGCTCGCTGAGCAGTCGAACATGCTGCACCGGCGTATCTGCGAGATCGCAGGTAACACGGTCCTGCTCCTGTTCTTTGACATCATGTCCGCCGTCTGGAGCCGGCATTCGATGGCTCCGACGAGCGCCGATCCCGACTCCTCGCTGGCCGAACCCGTGATCTGTGCGCACGAAGCGATTGTCGAGGCCGTCGTCGCCGGGGATGCGGCGTTGGCACGCCACCGCATGCGCCGCCACCTCGAAGCGGCCACCGAGTGGTGGCACTGACACGGAAGCTGGTTCACTGGCCGGCATCCGTATAATTGAGTGCACTCTGTCAGTCCGGATGGCGCCCGCCGCCGGTCGCAGCGGTGGTCACCATTTCCCAGCGCCGCGCGAGTATGCGCTACCCGAGGAGACGCTCAAGATGCACGGCCAGGCAAGGACTTCGGCACTCGATGGGTGCAGGGACACACCGCCGGCTGGTGGCCATCTCCAGGAGATGGCCGTTTATGCCGAGACGGCAATAAAGTTCTTTCAATTGATGTCCCGCCAGATCCTCGAGCAGCAGGAACTGGGGTCGACCTCGTATGCGGTACTAGACCATCTCGACAACGACGGTCCCACCCGTCCCGCGGCACTGGCGGCTGTGGTCAGCGTCAGCCATCCCACGATCACCCAGTTGCTCCAGAGACTGGAACGCCGCGGACTGGTGAAGCGAGTAGCACTACCTGATGGGACCGGGGCGATGGCGGTTGACCTGACCCACGATGCGCATGAAGCACTCTCACGCCACCGACACGAAGTTCACCGGCGGTTGGCTGAGCTGTTCGCGACGCTGGCGCCGGCCGAAGAGAGTGACCTTCGTGCAGCCGCCGAGCTGGCGTTGCCGACCATCAGGCGGCTCAGCGGACCGGCAATCAGACCACCTCGCCGCGTGATGTCGACAAGTCCGGACTCGGCAGTCGCGCCCTAAGGCCTGACAGTGCCGCTGAGTCGTCGTCCGGTGAAATCACAGCTCTAGCGGGATCCAGGGCTTGTCGCCCTTCGTCGGCAACGCCCTGAAAGGATCGGAAACCACATCTTCAAGGAGAGCCTCGATGAGTCAGAACGCCGCTGCCCAGGTGCCCCGGGAACTTGACGAGGTGTGGTCCGACCTGAGGAGTCGCCTGTCCTCGCTGCTTGGTCATGCGGCCGCCACCGCGACGGCGCAGCTGCCCGTCAGTGCGGCGGGGTCGGAGATTTCTCTTGGGCAACTGCTCACCCACATGATCGCCTCACACCGGCGATTTCAGGCCACTGGAAGCGACGGCTCTCGACTGAGCTGCAGCGCGGAGTCGATCGCCGCCGATGTGGAGCCGGCGGGCAGTCTCGCCGACCTTTGCCTCTGGTGGGGCGCGGAATCGTCGCTGCTCGACCAGACCATCGGCAATGCACCAACCGACGCGGTGATCGAATTGATCTGTGAAGACGTCATGCACGAACACGACCTGCGTATGGCGCTTGCGCTGCCCGGCGCTCGGGATTCCGCGGCCATCAGGGTGGCCCTCGATGCACTGTCCATCGGCTTCTCCAATCGGGTCGTCGCCGCTGGCTTGACCGCACTGCGGGTGACCGTCGAACAATGGGGCACCATCGCAGGCGCCGGTTCGGCTTATGACTGCTTGGTTGCCGATCGCTTCGAATTCGTCCGCGGTATCGCTGGACGCCGGTCGGCTTCAGAGATGCGCCGATGGAATTGGAGTGGCGATCCTGACCGCTACATCGCCGTGTTGTCAGCCACTGGCGCCCCCCGCGCGACTGAACTGCGCGAACGCGACCCCCGGGTGCCCGAACATATGCGCGGTCAGGAGTTCGTCCTGTGAGCGCCAACGGGGCAATCCGATGGTCCAACGCCGAGCGGACGGCTGCTACGCGTTGGGCTGACCGTAGGAGGAAATCAGCTCCTGCGACAGCGGGAACTTGAACAGCTCCTCGGCATTGCCGTGTGTCACTTTGTCGATCTCGACTTGCGGCGTGTCGACGAAAACCTCTTTGGCGGCCGCTTGGGTCTTGGGGAATGGCGTGTCGGCGTGCGGGTAATCGGACTCCCACAAAATCCGGTCGACGGTGAAGTCGTGACGATACTTGAAGCCGATCGGTTCCTCGATCATGCAGAACCACATGTTTCGGCGCGCCACGTCGGAAGGTAGGACATCGGCATTCTCGATGTGCGTCCAGTAGCCATGGCGCTCCCACTGACGATCCGCGCGTTCCAGCGCCGCCGGAATCCACCCGATGCCGCCCTCAGACCACACCAATTTGACGTTGGGAAAGCGTCGCGGGATGGGACTGACCATCATGTTGACCGCGCACCGTGCCGCGATGGAAAAGGCCGCCGCGATTTCGGTCATCGGGTTCATACCCTCCAGTGAACTGGCCGCCCCGCCCGAGCCGATATGCATGCAGACCGGGACGTCAGCGTCCTGCGCCGCGGCGAACAGCGGATCCCAATACCCACCGTGATAGTTGGGCGCCCCGACCATCTGCGGATCCTCGATCCATGCCAGAGCCTTCGAGCCGTTGTCGACACAGCGCTCGAGCTCGGCAACAGCCAGGTCGACATCCCACGCCGGTGCGATGGTCATGGGCACAAACATGTCCGGTGCCGCCGCGCACCACTCGTCGAGCGCAAAGTCATTCCACGCGCGCACGCACGCAAGGGCAAGGTCTTTGTCCTCGAAGCTGGCGAACTTTCGCCCGCCGAAGCCCGGCAGCGTTGGGAACGCGACTGACGCGAAGATTCCGTTGGACAGTAAGTCCTTACGCCGTTCGTTCGGGTCGTAGCAGCCGGGGATCATGTCCTCGAAACGGGCCGGCTCCATACCCCACTCTTCACGGGGCTTGCCTGCGACCGCGTTGAGACCCATCGTGAGTTCTTCCCCGCCATCCCACACCCACACCTGCCTGCCGTCACGCTCGACCACGTGTGGGGCGCGATCCTTGTATTTCGCCGGCACGTAATCCGACCAGACATGAGCAGGCTCAACGATGTGATCATCAACGCTGAAGAACGTGTACACCGGAATCCTCCATGAGATCTCTCGTCCCCCGGCCTCCACCAAGCTCTGCGGCTTCTTCCAAAAGGGATACTGAATACCGTACCTCGCCATGACCGACCAGTCACCTGGCTGGATCGACAACCGCATGGTCAACAAATCACCGTCAGGTGTAGCGGCAGGCCACGTGCACGAGGCACCTCCTGGTATCAGTATACTCTTTTACTCAGGTCGATCAGCCCCAGTGGGCGACCGGAAAGGCGTTCTTGTGAAGGAGACCGTGCCCGTCGTGGACTATCTCGACCTGTCCGGGGATCCCCATCTGGTGGCCAATGAGTGCCACTCGTGCAGCGCACGCTATTTCGACCGGCGCAACGCATGTGCTGCGTGCGGAAGCACCGGGCCTTTCGTGCGAGTGCCGGTGGCCACTACCGGTCGGTTGCGGACCTTCACCATCGTGGCGGTAGCACCACCTGGTGTGGCTGTGCCCCACGTATCCGCGATCGTCGACTGCGACGACGGTACCGCGGTGAGAACCAATATCGTCGGCGTCGAACCCGATCCGCGACGACTCGAATTGGGTATGTCCCTGCACCTTACGACCTACAGCTTGGGAGCCGACGCAGCCGGAACCGAAGCCATTGCGTTCGCCTTCGCGCCGGTCAAGGCCAGCAATCGATGACCGAATCGGTGTGGATCCTCGGGATCGCGATGACTAAATTCGGTCGCCACAGCGACCTCGATATAGTTGATTTAGCCGCCGCCGCAACGCTGGCCGCGCTCACCGACGCGGGAATAAGCATGTCCGACATAGGAATAATCGCCGCCGGTAACCTACTTCGTGCCAACGAAGGCATCGGACAACAGTTGCAAAAGCAGGTCGGTCAGAACGGGGCACCCGTCTACAACGTCGCCAATACGTGCGCCACCGGTGCCACGGCCGTGCGTGTGGTGAACATGGCGCTCAAGTCCGGCGAGACCGACGTCGGCCTCGCCGTGGGCGTGGAGAAACTCGCCGGGACGGGCCTGCTGGCCAATCAGGCCGACGCCGCACCGGACACCTGGACTCCGAGCGGCCGACTCGGTGCCGTGACACCGTTGGATGGTGTGATCGGAACCGATTCCATGCCGGGGCTATTCGCTCAGATCGGGATCGAGTATCTGAACACCATCGGGAGCAACGCATTCGACGTATTCGCGCGCATCTCAGAGAAGAACCACGCGCACTCGACGTTGAATCCGCTTGCCATGTACACGAAGCGGCTGACGCTGGAACAGATCCTTGGTGACATGACAATCGCCTACCCCAACACCCGGCCGATGTGCTCGGCCAATTGCGATGGCGCCGCCGCCGCGGTGCTGGTGAGCGAATCACGGCTGCGGACACTATCCCTGGCGCAGCAGCGCCGCGCCGTCAAGGTGAGTGCGTCGGTGCTGACCAGCGATCCGTGGGAACCCTCTTGCCAGGTGCTGCCCGACGTCAACACTTTGACGCGCGACGCGGCCCGTCAGGCCTACGAGGCGGCCGGAATCGGCCCCGAAGATCTCGACCTTGTCGAACTGCACGACTGCTTTGCCACTGCCGAACTGGTGCACTACGACAATCTGCAGCTGTCCCCGCCGGGTGAGGCGTTGACGTTGTTCGAATCGGGCGCGACATGGCGCGATGGGCGCATCCCTGTCAACGTCTCCGGCGGGCTGGAGTCTAAGGGGCACCCCATCGCCGCGACCGGCATCGCCAATCTCTTCGAGATCGCCACGCAGCTGCGCGGCGAGGCCAAGGACCGGCAGATCGACGGTGCGCGGGTCGGATTGGCCCATGTCATTGGGCTCGGGTCGGCATGTGGGGTTCATATCCTGGAGCGTGCCTCGCTCTGAGGGGGGCCTAAAGATCCCGACGGGCCAGCCAATCGATGATGATGTGATCGGCCACGGTTCGCCAGCGGGGCTCCAACATCATGTTGGGGCCGACGCCGGCGATGAAGTGCGCCGCTGTCGCGTAGGCACGCGCGGTGTCGAGAACCTGGCGACGAGAAACGATCCCATCGTGTTCGGCCCCCATCACCAGCATCGGTGTCGATACCGACCCGGCACCACTCGATCCCCCACCAACATGCCAAGGACAGCGCGATTGCTCTCGTGCTGAATCCGGCGGAGACAGTCCCGCACCACCGTTTCCGGTGTAGCAGAATAGAACAGGTGTTCTCGGGTTAGTGCCGGAGTGTTCATCAACGCCGACGAAGTCGTTGAACGTTGGTCTGCAACGCCAGCCAGGGATGCCGGCGAAACGTGCGCGGCCCCGCGCGCCCGACGCTGCGCGGAGGCGCAGACGCGAGCAGAACAGCAGCTTCGGCGCTGTGTGTTTCGAGGAACTTCTGGACGACGAAACCGCCCATCGAATGTCCGACCAGGATCAGGGGCTCGCCAACGATCGCGGCGGCGCTGCTGACGTCCTCGACGTAGGAACCGATGCGGCACTTTCCCAGCGGCTCATCGAGGCCACTGCCTCCATGTCCACGCAAACTCCCCGCCACCGCGCGGAATCCTTGGTCGGCGAAATACCTGCGAAATGGTCTTCCCAACACCACGCGGCATGAAATGCGCCGTGCACAAACAGGATCGGCATCGGGTGCGCGGTTGTGCAGCGGCCGGCGTCCCAGAGTTCGAGCGGCAACCTAGCCATGCAGGCTCCGTGAGATCATCTCACGCAGGCGAACCTTGTCGATCTTGTCGGTGGATGTGTAGGGCAGCGGGTCCGTAGACGTCAGCACGACCCAGCGAGTCGGGACTTTGTAGGACGCCAGCTGCGCCTTGCAGCCCGCGATCAGGTCGGTTGCGGTTGCTCGGTGACCCTCGTTGAGCACCACAGCGGCCGCGACGATGGCGCCGCGGTCGGGGTCGGGTAGCCCGACGACGTACCCGATCCGGACCGCGTCGAGCCGCGACAGGCACGCTTCGACTTCGACTGGTGACACATTGGCCCCCGCAGTCCGGATCATCTCGTCGCGGCGCCCGGCGAAGTAAATGTGCCCATCCCCATCGATATGCCCGAAATCGCCTGTGTGGTACCACCCGTCGGGATCGAAGACGTCGGCGGCGAGCCGCCCAACCATCCCCCGCATCAGCGCCCTGCCGCGTACGCAGATTTCACCAAGATCACCGACGGCCACGGTACGGCCGTCATCGTCGACGATCTTGTGGGCGAAGCCAGGCGCCGATACCCCAACCGAACCTCGTTTCTCCTGCGGAAGCGGCACATCCGGCGGCCACCAGGTGTGCGAACTACACGTTTCGGTCATTCCCAGCGACAGCACAAGCAGGGACACATCAGAGTCCTCCCCCGCGCGGCGCGGCAGCAATTCGTGCAAGTAGCCACGGATGTTCAGCGTGCTCAAGTCGGTATCGGTGAAGTGGGGATCGTTGAGCAGCGCAGGGCCGACGTGAGGCAGCCCGAGCGCGTAGGTGGCCCGCTCGCGCTCCAGTAGGCTCAGCACCTCGGTCGCACAGAACCGCTCGTGAGTGATCACGGTTGCCCCGCAATGCAGCGGTGCGAGCAAACCCACAATCAGTCCCCCGATCCAGAAGAACGGCAACGGAACATAGATCCGATCAGCTGATCCCCACTCGTGAGCCCTTCCGAGCGCTCGAGAATGCCCGATCGCGGCTGCGTGCGTATGGATCACACCTTTGGGGTTGGCGGTACTGCCGGAAGTGTAGACGATCACGAAGTCATCTGCTGGACGCACCGTCTGCTGACAGGCGCGAAACATCTCTTCAGATACTGGGGCGGGCCACCGGCTCGGCCATGGCTTGGTTCGCGAACCCAGGGGCAGGACACTGCGCAGTTGCGGAAGTGACGGCAGATGTAGGTGTTCGTCGCGAACCTGCATCTCGGCCAGTACGTCGCGCAACCGAGAGTGGATGTCGACGCCACCGACGGATTCACACGCCAACAGAGTGTGCACATCGGCATCGCGCAGGATCCATTGGAGCTCGGTCGGCATGCAGAACGTGTTGATGGGTACTGCCACTGCGCCGATCCTCGTCACCGCGAGCAGTGCGACCAGGAAGAGGGGTCCGTTGGGCGCGAGGACGGCGACCCGGACACCCTTCCCGACCCCGGCGGCGACCAGGCGTGCAGCCATTGCGGCCGACTCGACGTCGACCTGCCGATACGAAATCCGCTGCAGTGAGCTGTGATCCGAGGTGGCGGCGACCGCATCACTGTCACCTCGCTCGGTGAACGCAGTAAGCATGCCGGGAATCGTCTCTGAGTACGGCAATTTCTCCTGTTCTAGCGCGGATAGATGTGACATCATGCTCGACACGTTGCTTTCACCGCCAGGACGCCTGAGTGAGTTCGCGATCGCGATTAGATGACTGCGCGTTCGGCCAGCCTGTCGACCTCGTCGGAATCGATGCCAAGTTCGGCGAGTATCTCAGCCTGATCCTGTCCCAATGCCGGTGCGGGACGATAAATCTCGAAGGGTTGGTCGCTCACCAGTGCGGGCCACCCGACAGATAGAAACTTTCCTGCCTCTGGATGCGTTGATTCGACGATCATGCCGCGGGCATTCAGTTGCGGATCTGACTGTAGATCGGCAACCTGATTGGCTGGGCCCAGCGGAATGTCGTGCCGGATGGCCAACTCCGTCCACTCACGCTGAGTCCGCCCGCCGAAGATAGTCTTCAGCGTGTCCGCGAGCGCATCGCCGCCGGTCATGTAGTCCACAGGCGCGGAGCTGTCGTGACTGCTCAAGAGATCGGTGCGGTCGATCGCCTGACAGAAGTTGGTCCAGAATTTCGGTTCGATCGCACAGAAGATCACAAATTTGTCATCCTCGGTGGCGTAGAACGCATACTTCGGGTTGAGTCGCGTGGGGTCGAACATGCCGCTGCGGTCGGTGATCTTCGCGTCGTTCCAGTGGTAGGTGGCGCGGTACCACTCATTGGCCAAGACCGCGTCCGAGCCCGCACCGTCGATATAGCAGCCCTCGCCGGTGCGCTCGCGACGTTGCAGCGCCGCGACCGCGGTCAGCGCCGTGGCCATGGCGCCCACGACCGTCCCGTCGGTCAAGCCTCCGTTCTCCTTGACGAAGCCATCGGGCCGAAGCTCCAGCACGGCACCTCCGCCCAGTGACCCCATCATCTGACCGTGAGTGGGCACGCCCGCGGCCGGACCCGCCGCCCCGAATCCACTGCACTGCGCATAGATGATGTCGGGCTTGGCTTTTCGCTGCGCTTCATAGCCGATGCCGAGGCGATCACAGGCATCGCCTGCGAATCCATCGACGAAGATGTCGGCGCTCTGCAGGAGGCGGAAAAAGAGGTCCCTACCCTCATCCGACTTCAGGTTCAGTGTGATGCTGCGCTTGTTCCTGTTGGCATACAGATGCGACAGGCTGTTGTGCGGGGTGATCTGGCCGAGGAAGTCCCGCAGATAGTCGCCCACCCCTGGAGTCTCGACCTTGATGACATCGGCCCCGAGATCCCCGAGTGTGCGCCCGGTTTGATCCCCGTTGAACAACATGGCGCATTCGATCACCCGAACGCCGGAAAGTAGTTCGATCACTCGCTGGCTCTCTCGCTGAGGTTGTTAGTCAGGGGACAGTGCTATCTGTCGCTGGGGGTCGCACCCGCGACCCAATGCCCCACCAAGACGGCCCATCTCTTCGAGACGGTGTGGTCGAGACGCTCACCGTGTTCGATCGCGCCGGGGCCTGTCGCGACCGCGTCCACAGCAGAGCGGATCAGTTCCTCGACGTCGTCAGACTCCAGACCGAAGTCGGCGAGCGCACCGAGATCCCTTTCAGTGTCCAGCGTGTCGGGAAGTTCCGAGCGGGCGAGGAGGAACGCAACGTTCTCCTCCCCCAGCCCGAGCAACAGCGCCACGACACTTTGTTTGGCAATCTGCATCCGCGGTCTCACCTAGACAACGTCAACTCGAAACCGGCTGGCGGACAGATAGTTTGAGGCCATTGTCACGCATGACCGTGCGGCACTGCTCACGCGTGTAGTTGAAGTTCTCCAGGTCCTTGATATACAGCCGGGGATCGGTGAGCCCCTCCACGTGGGGATAATCCGAACCCATGAGAATTCGCTCCTGACCCATCAACTCGAGCAGGCTGGTGAGCTCGTCTTCGTAGAAAGGCGAGACCCATACGTGCCGCTTGAACGTGATCCGCGGATCCTCCGGATAGATGTGGGGAATTTGACCGTAGTTCTTGGTCATCTTCTCGAAGAGGTGAAACACCCACGTCGACCCACTCTCGATGGACGCCATCCGGAGGTTGGGGAACCGGTGGAACAAGTGCAGGTTCAGGTGACTCGCGAAGGTGTCCTGCAGCGGATCAGCCGAAAACAGCGCGCGGAATCCCGCGACGGCGTTGAACGACTGGATGAAGTCCTGTTCGCCCCAGTAGGTCATGAACCTCGTGTAGTGCGTTTCACCGGAGTGGTAGCACACCGTGATGCCCGAGTCGTTGGCCAGCTTCCAGAAGTCGTCGAACATCGGGTCCGCCGGTGGGCGGCCCCCGACACTGGTCATGATGGGTCCCGGAATCATCACCACGAAACGCGCATCGTTCTCCAGCGCGAACTGCAGCTCGCGAACCGCATTGTCGGGATCCGCGAGCGTGATGTAGGGCGTGGCGAACAGGCGGTCCTTGTAGTTGAAGCCCCAGTCCTCCAGCAGCCAACGGTTGAATGCCCGGAATGCCGCGGTGAGGGCAGGGATGTCGTGGGCCAGATACACCTCCATACCCACTCCCAGAGTCGGAAGCACGATGGCGCCTTCCATCCCCAGCTCATCCATCACCTTCAGCCGCGCGTCGCGATCGCGGTACTCCGGCGGGATTGGCTCCAAATCGCCGAACAGGGCCAACAGGTCGGTGCCCTTCGGATTGCGTCCACGGAAGTACTCGTCCAGCACACCAGGTTTTGCGACGGGATCGAACGTGGGATTGGGAATGAACCGGTTGACCTTCCCGCCAACAAGGAGCCGGGTCTTACCGTCGATATCGGCCCATTGCATCGCCCGTTTGCGGAACTCGGGCTCGATGTGACGGGTGAAAGCGTCCATCGGTTCGTAGTAGTGGGTGTCGCAGTCAAAAAACTTGAACGGCACGTCGTCCATGATGAGCTGTCCTCTCTGTTACCGCTGATAGTGCTCATACTAAAACGATGTTTTCGTTATAACAAGCCGCGTTCGCCGGTCACGTGCGTGTAATGCAAGGATAACGCACGTATCGCTGTTGCGCGATGGCCGATAAGCCCGCATAGGCGAAAACATTGTTTCACCGGTTGGAGCGGACGCTACGCGGTCGGGTTGGCGCACGCTCATAGCCCTCACTTACGCGGGAGACCCATGAGCATCGTCGCGATGATGGTCAACTGGATCTCGGTGGTGCCGCCACCTATCAACTCGGCGGGCAGCTCAAGATAGGGTTTGATCACCGGCGGCTCGGAGCCTTCGATCATCGCGCGCTGTCCTGCGGTTTTGAGCGTCGCCGTGGCGGTCTTCCGAAGAAGGACGCTGAAGGCGTACTTCGCCACGCTGGAGGCGGCGCCGGCGACCTGGCCCTGAGCCAGGCGCAGGGTCTCTCGCAGCACAAGAGCCTTGAGCGCATTTGTGTAGCTGTCGATGTCGGCCAGCGCGGCGCGGGCGGCTGCACTGTCGCGCCGCTCGCCTGTTTCAACGATGTGGCGCAGCGAGCCGGCCCGGTCGATCTCGACGAAGTTGCTGATCACGGCGCGTTCCTGGGCCATCGTCGCGATCGCCAGACTCCACCCTTCGCCAGGAGCTCCGACCAGCATGTCGTCGGGAACGAAGACGTCGTTGAAGAAAACCTCGCAGAATTCTGCGCGTCCGCTCGCCTGTTTGATGGGGCGGACGTCGAGGCCTTCGGAGGTCATGTCGATGATGAAGTAGCTGAGCCCGCGATGCTTTGGCTGGTCGGGGTCGGACCGCGCCAGCAGCGCACCGTAATCCGAGTTGTCGGCCAACGACGTCCAGACCTTTTGGCCTTGAATCCGCCAGCCGCCGTCGACCTTCATCGCTCGCGTGGACAGATTGGCGAGGTCCGACCCCGCGCCGGGCTCGCTGAACAGCTGGCACCACCCGATCTCGCCCCGCAGAGTCGGGCCGGCGAATCGCTCACGCAGTGCCTCGGTTCCCGCCGTGAGGATGGTGGGCACGATCCATTCGGCGATACCCAGGCGCGGGCGCGGCATCGTCGGACGTTTGGCGAACTCCTCGCTGACCACCAGCTGCTGCAGGGGTGTGGCTTCCCGACCCCAGGGTGCCGGCAGATATGGAGCGACGAGACCCTCATCGGCGAGCAGCGTTCTGCGGGGACCGGTGTCGAACTCGCGGCGCTCGCTCTCTTGGCGGCTCGAAGCGGTGTTGTCCAGAGCTTCGGCGCGGTCGAGGACGCCAGCGACTTCGGCACGGAAATCTGCCTCCGACTCGCCGAGCGCGTTGAGTGCGAACACCCGGCGATGGGCGCCGATTAGCTCGCCCATGTCGTCGGCCCACCGAGTGACCTGCCCCAGCGATCCCGACACGGCGATCACCCGGCGCCAATACACCTGAAGTTCATGTTCCCACGTATAGCCGATCGCACCGTGCATCGTCAGGGCGTCGAGAAGCAGATCGGGCGCGGGTGCGACGGCCATGAGCACTGCTGCACACGACGCCATCCGATGCTGCTCGAGAGGTTCTGCCGTCGCCCGAACAGCGTCCCAGGCTGCTGCGGCGGCCAGTTCGGCATTGACCAGCAGTGTCGCCGCCCGGTGTTGAAGGCCCTGAAAAGTGCCGATCGGGCGCCCGAATTGTTCGCGTATACGCAGATAGTCCGTCGTCGCCTCGACGGCCCAGCGCAGGGCGCCCGCCGACGTGCACGCCACGAAGGCGGCGACCACGCAGCGCACCCGCTCGGTGTCGAGTCCAGCGAGGCGACCGCCCTCGTCGACGACGTAGTCGACCAGATGAAGAACGCCGACATCGCAACTCAGGTCGGTGCCGCGCTGGGCCTCACGCTTGACGCGAGGCGAAGTTGTGTCGATGAGACACCAGGTCAGTGCGTCGTCGAGCGCAACGGGAATCAGCACCCATTGAGCCGAACACACACCGAGGGTCAACCCTGACACTCCGTCGACGCGCAGCCCGGCGCCGTCGTGGGCCGCACGGAATTCACCTTCGCCAGGAAACACGATCGCGGCGGTGTCGCCAGCCGCCAACCGACCGAGGATTTCGGCTATCTCGGGAGCATCGGCGTTGCCGACGACGGCAGCGGTCAAGACGGCGCCTGCTGTCGCGGTGCTCAACAGCGGACCCGAAATCCCCGCGGCTCCGGCGGCCTCGACGACACAGGCCATGTCGTCGAGTCCGCCGCCTTGCCCACCGACCTCTTCGGGCAGGTGCACGGCGTGAAAACCCTGCTCGACGAACTTCGCCCACCACGAGGGAATGTTGCCGGCGGCGGTCGATTCCGCGGAATCTCGCGTCAGACCGATCGGCGCATAGCGCGTACCGAATTGTTGCACCGCCGCAGCGAGCTCTTCCTGTTCTGCCGTTACTGCAATGGCCACTGGCGCTCCGATCAGAGACGGACGATGGGCTGGGCTCTCGTCATTTGTCGAGCTTCAAAATGCGAGCAGCGTTCCCGTAGAGGAACTTCGGCCACACCTGCTCCTTGAAGCCGACATTCGGCAGCTCGGCGAAGATCCGCTCGAGTGAAAGCCCCATCGGGTAGTAACCCGCGTAGATGACCTTGTCCGCGCCACGCGAATTCGCGTAGTCGATGATTTCCTTCGGGTAGTACTTCGGAGCGAAGGCCGAGGTGGAGTAATACAGGTTGGGCCACTTCACCATGAGTTTGACGGCCAGTTCCTGCCAGGGCTCACAGCCGTGACGAGTCACAAAGACCAGGTCGGGGAAGTCGAACATCACGACGTCGATGCGTGCGACGTCCTGAGGTGCCATCGGCAGCCTGGGGCCAGGCACGCCGGCACAGACGAAGATCGGAATGTCGAGTTCAACACACGTGGCATAGACCGGGTACATCTTCGGATCGTCGATCGGCACCTGGGGGAACGTGCCCGACGGGAACACTGACGTGGCCCGGATCCCGTACTCCTCGTACTCCCGGCGGAGGGCCTGGATGGAGCCGATAACGTCGTTGGGGTTCATCACCGCGCCGGAGGGGATGAACCTGTCCGGGTGCTTCTTGATTGCCATTTTCGACGTGTCGTCGTAGACGGCAATCATGCCCTTTTCGATGCCGTACCGATCCATCTCCGAAAGCGTGAAGGAGAGCGGATCCCCCTTCTCGACGTCTTTGGGCACGTCCTTGAACATGTATTCGGCCGGAAACTCCATGCTTTCCCGAGAGTCCCGGTCCTTGGCCTGTTGTCGGATGAAGTCATACTGCGCGGACCCCTCCATGGGGAACCCGATCATCGTGTCGATCACCGGCAAGCTGAGTGAATTTCCCAACGAGTCCTCCTGAGACCGCGTCGGCGCCCTCAAGGCAGCCGACCGCATCCTGCGCCCCATAATGAAACGCCGTTTTCGTTTCTGTCAAGCTCGGAGTGAATTGAACCAGCATGATGCCCCTACAAAACGAAAACGGGATATACTCTTCGAACTCGGGGGATTGCCTGCGGCGACCCCATGGCGAACCAAATCGGAGGTGCACCGTAGACGTCACGAGCGAAGGCTTACCCGCGGGCCCGGCCCAGGAGGCAACGATGCGGCCCAACACAGAGTCCCCGGCGCCTCGTCGAACGCGCCGCATGTCGAACACCGCGGCGGACTCTGAGGTAATCCCGATCGACAGCATGACCCGTCGGCAGCTGATTCGGCGTGCCACTCTCATCGAGGTGGTGACCGACCTCATCGCGGATGTGGGTCCCGGTGGCGTCCAAATGCGTGATGTCGCGCAGCGGTCGGGCATCTCCTTGGCCACCGCGTACCGCTATTTCCGTTCCAAAGAGCACCTCCTTGCCGCCGCACTGGAGGACTGGCAGGAGCAGCTGAGCCGTCGAATCTTGACCGCCAGCCGAACAGCGCAACCGGACCCGCTCGGGAGAGTTCTCGAATTTCTGCGTCGGGCCCAACGCGCCTTTCACCGCCACCCCGAAATGACCATGCTGATGGGCCAGTTGATGAGCTCACCCGATCCCGACGTCGGCGCGGCAATCGACAGGATGAACAGGACCAACGCTGAACTTTTTCGTCATCTCCTCGACGGATATCCTCCCGAGGAGATTCCGAACCTGAGCTTCGCGTTGAATGCCATGTTAACCAGCGCAGTGACCTGGCTGCTGACAGGACGCGTGCCATTGGACGAGGCGCTGCAACGAGTCGAATGGTCCGCGCGCGCCCTCCTGATCCGCGACAGTTGTCCGAACTGCGGATCTCCATCGATCCAAACGACATAGATTCGCGCCGAGGGCAGATCGATTGACACCTCCCGACTTCGCCGACCGCCAGTTCGCCGGACGCTGGTTCGCCGACCTATCGCGGAGCTCTGCACGCGGTGCGATGGTACGGGCGTACGGCCTTCTAGAACAGGCGACCAAAGCGGCCTCGTCGGTGTGACGTCAAGTGATGGGATGATCATACGAAAGCGTCCAGACGCATGCCCACCGCGACAGCGATACGCTATCGTTTGGCTCTGTGGGAAATGCCCTGTGGACACGCAAAGGCAGATCGAGACTCGGGGTTGAGAACTGTGCTTCCGTCGAACGACCGCGATGCAGCCGTACAGGTTATTCAGGCGGCCCGCCAAGCCGTGGATACCGGCGAACAGATGACGATCGCGGACGTGGCGCGAACCCTCGGAATCCCTCCGCAGTCGATCTACCAATATTTTCGCAGTATTGATGACCTCTTCATCGCTGCGGCGTCTGACGACTCGGAAGCTTTCGTCGCGCAGCTGACCAGCGATCTCCGAGGTATGACGAACCCGGCTGACGTGGTTATCGAGGGCATCGCGAAAGCCCTTGAACGACTGCCGGATCAGCCCTTTGTCGGGGCTGTCTTGCGTCAACAACCGGATGTGGTGGCTCGGGCAGTCACATCCGAGGCGGCCCGCATTCAGCTTCTATCGGTGTGGCGAGATCTGCTGGGCGGCATGGACAGCCGACGGCACGACGCGTCTGAATCTCGCGAATTCGCTGAGATTGTCCTGCGTACCTTCCAGTCACTTATCTTTGTCCCGAGCTATCCGTCGCGCACGGGCGCCGAGTTGCGCAGCTTCCTCCGCAAGTGGCTAGCGCCCGTGATCGATGCGTGTGGGATGGATACGTCTACAGGTTGCGATGAGCGGATGAACATCGCGCAGGCTATGCAGTTCCAACTCGGGGTACTTCGCGATTCGTTGAACGACGACGACGACGATTGGCCCAGCTAGCCCGAATCGACTGTCGGCGGTGGGCACCGACCGCCGTCCGTGATCGATCCGGTATGCAAACCACGAGCCGGTACCCGTCAAAGGCAGCGGAAAATCCCGTCGCCAACACCATACGTCCATATAACATCGTATGGTCACAGTGATAGACAATGTCTGAGCGATTGCTTTCGACGTCGGTGACCGTTCGACATCGCCAGCCGCCCCGCGGCATAGCAAGGGAGTCTTGATCATGCAAGTGCGCCGGCGGGGCCGACACTCCACAAATCGTGGAACTGGACGACGTCGACGGGCCGCTCTACGGCGGCAAGGCGCACGGATTGGCCGAGTTGGCGCGTATCGGATTGCGAATTCCCGCCGCGGTCGTAGTGGCCAACGCGCAGAAGGGCTCCATCCCAACGGATCTCGCCGCGTGGTACGCCTCCGTCGAACCTGGCGACGCGGGTCCTGCGGTTGCGGTGCGCTCGTCGGCCGTCGGTGAAAACGGGACGGATGCGTCGTTTGCCGGCCAGTACGAGACCGTGCTCGACGTCAGAGGTGTCGATGCGCTCCGTGACGCCATCGAGACGTCGGCGCACGGCCGGATTCGGACGCGCTGGCGTTGCAGGATCATCCGTATCGTCGGGTCGCTTCGTGGCCAGGCGGTCTGTGGCGATGAAAAGTCCTCACTGGTGACACAGGCAGAGTCACTGCCGCTGGAGGCATCCCGTCTCCGCCACGCGGCTACCAGCGGGCGGCGATGCCTTGAGCAACGTCGGGTCTGCGCGCAGCTCCGCGCGAACCATGGCTTCCAGAACCCGCGGAACCCATCACCTTCGGATCTTCGGAAGCGATCGTCAAACCAGGCAGGCAATGACACGTGTCGGTCGCAGAATCCGGATGACGGTCGGCCCGGTATCGCCTCCCCTTGCTGCCCTCGACTATCTCTGACCGAAAGCCCTTCGCAGCGCGCCGCATTGACTGTCGAAGAACGAGCGAGCCACGTCGCTGTTGGGCATGACCACGTCGAACCCGTGGAACGCGCCGGGAATTACTTCGATCTCACATGGCACGCCGGCGACTTTCAGCCGCTCGGCGTAGGCGACGTCCTCCTCGTAGAACAGGTCGAGGTCGCCGACACCGATCCACGCGCGGGCAAGCCCAGCCAGATCGTCGCGGCGGCCGGGCACTGCTACGTCGGGGTTGGCGCCACGGAGATATGACGTCCAGCCGAATCCATTGCTTCTCGGGCTCCACAGCCGCAGTTTCGGATGGGCGGTGTTTGGCCGCTCGACGGTGCGGTCATCGAGCATCGGGTACACCAAGAGCTGAAGCAGAACCGCCACTTCGCCGCGGTCGCGCGCCATCAAGGCCAATGCGGCCGCCAGGCCGCCCCCAGCACTGCCTCCGCCGATGGCGAGCCGCGCCGGGTCCACGTACGGCAGGCTCGCGAGCCAGGTCAAGGCTGAATAGCAGTCGTCCAGCGCGGCTGGATACGGGTTCTCCGGTGCGAGCCGGTAGTCCACCGCCGCCACTGTCACGCCGAGTTCACGGGCGAATCTCGAACACACCTTGTCATCGAATGCCGCCGTACCCATCACATACCCGCCGCCGTGGATCCACAGTAGCGCTGGCGTCGGTACCGTGGTGCGGACCGAAGAGTGGTGCACCCGGAGCGTTACCCCCGATGGCAGCGCCATCACCTGGACGCCGTCAGGCGTGCGTCGCGCGCCAAATCGATTGAGCAACCGGATGATTTGCAACGTCTTCGGCGTCACCACGTGCTTTGGGAGCAAGCGACCAAAGCGGCGCAGGTCGGGGTGAAAATCGGCGCTTCGGTTCAGCGTCATCCTCATGCGCCCCCTTCAGGCTCGGCCCATCGAGAACGAAGCGACGGGCGCTTCGAAGGGCCCGTGCCACGCGAGGGTAGTCCCACGTGCACATCCAGAACACTTTACGAGGTCCGGTCGGTCCCTTGGCGTAGGCGCAGAGCAGTGTCCCGGATCCATCGGGGTTGTAAGACTTGACCTCATAGGTCAAGCCGTTGGATTCCAGTGTGGCGAGATCGGATTCGACGTCGTCGGACCAGTATCCGATGTGGTGCACACCCGAATCGGCAGGCGTCCAGACGGTGCCGGCTACGGTTTGAAGGAGCTCCAGACGTGGGTCAGCGCCGGAGTACACCATCTTCACCGGGATGGTGATTTCACCGTCCGGTGTGACTGCTTGCCGGTCGACGGTCACCACGTCGGTCCACGTGTAGCTGGCCACCTCGGTGAACCAGACCATGGTCGCGTCGAGGTCATCGACGACCATACCCGTGTGGTAGAGATTCTCGGCCTTCATGCGGCTCCCTCGGTCCCGGTGGACTTGAGCTCCTGTTCCAGCCACTGCACTTCGCTGTGGTTCTGTCTGCCGCTGGCGCTCAGAAGCTGTTGGAGTGCAGCCTGTTTCACGCGCAAGGCATCACCGTCGTCCGGTGAGTGGGCCGCCAGCACGACGTCGATCAGGTGTAGTGCGTGCAGCGGTCGTCCCGCCTGGACATGGGCGTCAGCCCGCTCGATTAGCGCTCCGGTGCAGCCGACCAGTTCGACGACGTCGGACCACACCGCCGACGGGGGGACGTCGTAGAGTTCGGTGGTCGACTCGTAGCGGAACCAGCCGACGTGCTCCTCCCAGATCGCCCGCACGATCCACGCCACCTTCCCGTGCACCTGAGGCAGGGCCAACCCCGCGGGCAGCGTGACGTCGCGCATCAGTGCCCACAGCTCGGCGCCGGAGTTCATCCCGTCGATGGTGCGGTCGCGCAGGTATCGCGTTGCGTCGCGCACCTTCGTCAGAGTCGCCGCGATGTCGTCCCCGCCGCGGAAGACGTCGCGGCCGTTGAACAACGTTTCCGTGCAAGCGCGACGACCCTGTGTCGGGGTCATTTCGGTGACCCTTCACGCGGCAAGAGGTTCAGCACACTGAGAAATTGGACGACCTCGGCGGCCAGCGCCGTCGGATTGCTGGATTGAATGGTGTGCCCGGCGTAGGGAACCTCGCCCCATGTGGCACCGGGGATCAGTGCGGCCAGTTCCGCAGCGGCCCCTGCGCTGATGACCTTGCTGCGCACGCCTCGTAAAATCCTGGTGGGACAGCCAATCTGGCGAACCACGTCACGCTGGGCATCGCCCAGCGCGAGATTCATCCCCGCGAACTGCCCGGTGTCGTATTTGAACCCCAGCCGGCCGTCGTCGCCCCAGCGAAGATTGGCCGCCATCCCGTCCGCACCAGCGCTGCCGGGAAAGCTCGTGGCGAGAAATTCGTCCACTTCCTCCATATTTGCAAACGTCGGGTTCAACTCGACGAACGCATTGACGGCGCCGGTGCCCTCGGCGCCCATCTCGGGGGCCACGTCCAGGATGACCAAACCGGCCAGGTTCGGTCGAGCGCGCGCCGCCCAGACCATAGCGCCCATGCCGCCGAGCGAATGCCCAACAATCACCACAACTTCCAGGGCGAGTGCTTCGCACACTGTGTCGATGTCATCGGCGATGGCCGCGGATCCGTAGCCGGTGGGTTCGCACCAACCGCTGTCGCCGTGTCCGCGCAGGTCGAGCGCGATGCATCGGGCGTGGCCGGATAGCAAGTTGCCGAGCACATCGAAGGTGTGCGCGTGCAGCCCACCGCCGTGCAGCATCAGCACATCCGGAGTGACTGCCGGGCCCGGCCATTCGAGGTAATGCAAGGCCGGATGGCTCTCGGTGACAACCATGCCCTCGGCTGGCAGCACCATCCGATTAAGCGCAACCCCATGGCGTATGGCGTTGGCCTGCAACCGTTCGATCCGGGCCGGTGCCGAGTCGAACCGCAACGTGCGTGGCGACAGCCTGTGGTTCACAAGCCGACCGGCCTCTCACTGACCGCTCCAGCATCGAGGAGGGCTTGCATGTCTTGCTCCGACTTGCCCGCAATTCGCATCAGTACCTTTCGGGTGTGTTGGCCATACAGCGGCGCCGGTGTTCTGATCCACCCGGCCGTGCGACTTTCGGAAGGTAAACGGCATGCCGGTGGTCTTGAATCGGCCCGCGGACGGATGCTCGACGGTCTCCCAGAACCCGCAGGCATTCAATTGCTCATCGGCTAACAGGTCAGCGGGATCGGCTACCTGGGCCGCTGCCACGTTGAGCTCTCTTAGCTGCCGAACCACCTCAGCGGTTGTCTGCTCTCTGGTCCACGCGCCGATGCGCCGGTCGAGGTCATCGGCCCGGTCACGACGCCCATGTTCGGTACGCAATGCCGAGTCACCTGAAAGGTCTTCTCCACCAATGAGTTGCGCTAGCGCTGGCCAATCTCCGTCGTGCAGCACGGCCAACGCCGCCCGCTTGTCCTCGCCTGCGCAACGGTACACACCCTGGGGGCTGGCGTTTGGCCCACCGACTACCGTCTTTGGCCGGAGTTGTTGTGCCCAACAAAGCCTCGATAAGAGCCTCTGCCGCGACATTCAGGACCGCTTCGACCTGGATGCCATGGCCGAGACAATCGCGGACCTCCCGCGCAACGATCCCTGCGAAAGCGGCGTGAACACCCGCGATGGGATCACACAGTCCTCGCGGAACTATCGGCTCCCCGTCGGCAGGACCTGTCATCCACGCCATACCGCTGGCTTGCTCCATCGTCTGTGCGAAGCCGACGTGGTCGCGCCACGGGGCGCCAAGTCCGAATGCGGGCATAGGTACCATTGAGAGCCGGGGATTGGTGGCGTGCAGCGTATCCCAGTGCAACCCGAAGTTGTCCATCACTCGAGGTGAGATGTTTTCGATGAGCAAATCACAACGCGGCTGTGCAGTCCTCCAGTGAGACGGCAACCGCATGGCAGGACCTTGAACATACGCTCGCGTAGTACTGTATGTTCGGGCGCGTCTGTATTAGCTTCGCGATGAGAGGCTCGATCATCGCGATTCAACGCGCGACCATTCCCCCGTCGGCCAGCAGGATCTGGCCGGTGATGAAGCTGCCCGCATCGGAGACCAGCAGTAGCGCTGGGGCTACCATCTCTTCCGGCCGCGCGATCCTCTTCAGCAGACAGGCGTTTGCCAACGAGTCTTGGAATTCGGGCGGATTTCCGCGCACCATGTCGGTGTCGACTCCGCCAGGGGCAAGTGCGTTGACGCGGATGCCGTCGGCGGCAAGTTCGGCGGCCATCGACCGGGTAAACGATGCCATAGCCGCCTTGGCGGCCGAATACATCGACACCCAGGGGCTGAACAGGAATGCACCGGCCGATACCACGTTAAGTACCGCAGCATGGCGGCTCTCACGTAGGTGAGGAAGCGCAGCTTGGACCAGAAAGACCGGTGCCTGCAGATTCACGGCGAACGATTTCGACCAAGCCTCGGGAGTCATCTCGCCCACCATCTGCGCGAGGGCGTTCGCAGCGTTGTTGATGACGATGTCGACACCTCCGAAGGCGTCGACGGTGCGTGACACCAGTGTGTCGAGCGCATCTAGGTCTCCAACGTGCGTAGGTACGCTGAGAGCCGACTGACCGAGGGCCGTCATCTCTGCAGTCGCGCGATCGCAGGCGTCAGCTTTTCGGCTCGCCACCACGACATTGGCGCCCGAAGCGGCCAAGCCCTTTGCGAGCGCAAAGCCGATTCCGCGGCTTCCGCCGGTCACGATCGCTGTGCGACCTGTGAGGTCGAACAGCTCCAGGTATTTCATCCAGACCTCCGCCCGATGGACCGGTGGTAGTACGCCGCAGCGCAGTCATCCCTATTCGGCGCCAGCCGAACCGATTCGACGCTGATCATACGCCTGACGTTATATGTCAATCCCCCGGGTTCGCTCCGGCGCCGCTCATTCTGATTTCGCACGAAGGCATTGTGGCCCCCCGGGCGATTCGTCCAGTGCCGACTACGTGCGCCCTGGCATCACTACAGTCAAGGTCGGCGTCAGATCCATGTCTAGCGGTCTTGCCCACCACGATATCCGTTGTCGCCGTGCGACTCCGCCCGCCGCGTCAGATCAGCGAGGCGAAGTTTGAATTCCCTAAAAAGAGCTGAGATGCTCGCGGCGACGACACGTGGTGAGGGTTTCCTGTGTGGGCGCATTTCGTAAAACATGGCGCCGCGGTCGCTGAGGCGCGCGTGGCCCCGAACGAGCAGCGTCTCCAGGCATCACCGCACCAACCTTTTACCACCTCAGCACCGCGGGGTTGATCGGGACAAAGCGCTCAGGAACATACAGAGTGAACCGAGTGTATTGCCGGGCCAGAGGCAGCGTGGTAAACCTTTTTCCCGTGTCCGTATCCGAACCCGCACTGCTCGTCGAGCGTGACGATCACATTCTGACGCTTACCATCAACCGCCCTGACAAACGCAACGCCTTCAACCCCGAGGTTCTGTGCCGGCTCAGCGATGCGTGGGACCTACTTGACGGAGATCCCGAGCTGCGCGTCGCGATCCTCACCGGTGCCGGTGGAAACTTCTCTGCCGGTGCTGATTTGGACCGCCTTGTCGGCGCCCTGCTATCCGGCAAGCCCGCTGAAAATGAGTTCGAGGAGCGAGTCCGGGAGGACTTTTCCCTGCTCTACAAGGGCTTTCTCAAGGACCACTATGTCAAGAAACCGATTGTCGCGGCTGTCGAAGGGTACTGCTACGCCGGCGGGATGGAGATCCTTCAGGCCTTCGATGTCCGGGTTGCTGCCGAGGACGCCCGACTGGCCGTGAGCGAGGTCCAGCGTGGCCTGTTCCCGATGAGCGCGTCGACCATCCGACTACCCCGCCAGATCCCCTACACCGTTGCGATGGACATGCTGCTGGTCGGCGAACCCATCACCGGGCAGCGAGCGTACGAAATCGGGTTGATCGGCCATCTGACGCCCCATGGGGGTGCGCTCGAACGCGCGCGCGAGCTCGCCGAACGGCTGGCCGCCAATGGGCCACTGGCGGTTCAAAACATCAAGGCCTCGGTGATCGAGAACCTCGAGAAGACCGAGGCCGAGGCATTTCCGCGCGAACTAGAGCTCGGCATGGCCGTCATGTCGTCCAACGACGCCAAGGAGGGGCCACGCGCCTTCCTGGAAAAGCAGGTGCCCAAGTTCACCGGCACCTAGCCCTGGGAGTATTGCTCGCGCAGGCTTGCGCATGACAGCGCTGAGGTGCAGAGACCACCAGGGCTTGGGATCGCCGGTAGTGACTATTCGTGAAGCGAGGTCTCGATCGGCCCCTCCTAGGCCTTCTGCGGGGGTCGGCTTCGCGGCGAGGGCAATCCGCCGGCCTCCACCGTATTCAGGGCCATCCGCGCTGCCTGGCATTGAGACGCTTGGACAAGAAAACTCACGATCTTGGGCGGCTCTGGGCTGCCGATCATCGAGATCGCAAGGGCAAGTTCGCCTCGCGCCTGCGCCCCGGCTTGGAAGCGGTGCCATTCGTCAGCCCCCCGGGCTCACCACCAGGCTGGGCTGCAGGGCCGCCACGGCGCGGGTGCCGTCATCGAGCCACCGCGACGTTAATTGTAGGGCTTTCCACGCGACTGGCTCGGCGGCAAGACTGGGCCTAACTGGTTGCCCCGTGATGCGCCGCAGGTTTCGGTGTCGTGGTGCGCCAGCTCGTCCCAGCGGTGTGGTGGCAAAGCCGTTCCCCTGGACCAAAACCGCCGATGAAATCCTCGAACGACTCGCCTCATATCTACAACGAATTCCTAGCGCAGACTGTAGATCGATGCTGCAGATTTGGTTAGACGCTCCCTCGTGGCAGCACCCACTGGTGCTGAAATGTCAATACCGTTGCGGCTGTCTCGAAGTCGGCGTCGTAGTGAATAACGGTGAGTTGGTGTGCGGCGGCGAGGGTCGCGGTGAGAAGGTCCGCCATGCCCACGGCTCGGTGTTGGCTTGTTCTTGCCAGTACTCGCTGTACGCCCAGGGCCGTCTGCCAGTGCTCGTCATCGGTCGGCACATACTCATATGCGCCGCGGCGGTCCGCCCAGTGCTGCTCGTATTCGGCTGGCGCGCGGGCACTATCGAGCGCCTCTGCGTCCAGCGACGCTGTGGTGGCGACAAGGTGATGAGCGCCAAGCAGGTACCGATTGCGGTTGGGTTTTCCGTTCGGGCTTTCAGTGGGCGGTGTGCCGGTAAATGTTCCGTTGCCCACGAAGAATCGTGCACCAAGTGTTGCCACCGGTCGACGTGATCGCCGAGTTTCGTGAAATCCCGACATCCGACAGGTCGACGAGCATGTTCGCACCGTGATGCAGCTGGCCTTAGACGAGCTCGCCAGGCCACGCCGACTGCCAGTGATCGGCTGACCAGAAGGCTAGCGTGAGCGGGTTCGTCCGTCGCCCGCCCAGCGCAGTGTCAGATGTCCTGCCGCCTCTGCTTGCCTGACTGCAGTCACGGTTCTGCCCCCTATTTCAGTGACACCCGGTTGCCGTATTCGGATGCCCGCACGCGGACTTTCGCCCCGAGCGATTCACCTTCAGCGAGTAGGGCCACCAAGTCCTGATCCTCAGTCGTCGCCATGAATCGACTGTTGTCGGAGGCGAGCCGCCCGACAATCACACCCGTCGTAGTGGGCCAGTCATAGTGCACGGAGTAGGTCTCGATGGTGGCTTCGCCGTCGGCGACGCGGGTGACGGCCACCGTGGGCCAGGATCTGACCTCGTCCTGCAGTTGGCAGCTGCGGTCGGCTCGCCATGGCTGCGGTGTAGTGGAGTAGACACCCACCGAGCACTTGGACATAACACCACCGGTGGCGCTGACGAATCCGAAATCGCCAGGCCGACTGCGCATCTGGCACACCGTTTCGGCAATGGCGTGCATCGAGTAATTGTTTCCCGGTCCACCGAAGAATGGTAGGCCGCCCGTCAGCGTCAAGCCGCGTGAATCGTCGGGGGCGATTCCGAGATGCTCACTCATGTCGAAGACCGATATCGGGAAGCAGCTGTACAGATCGAAGGTGGCGATCTCGTCGGCGGTGACCCCAGCGACCGACAACGCTTCGTGCGCGGCAATTTCCGCGGTGCGGCTTCGGCCCAGATCGGGGCGTGCGAGCAGCGGTTGCTCCAACATGTCGGCGTGACCGCAGAGGTAGACCCACTTCTCCTGCGGCACCCCGAGACGGTGTGCCGCCCCGACCGACATAATCAGTGCCGCAGCACCCTGGTTCACCAGGTCGCGGGCGACGATCAACCTCGGGTACGGGGCGCAAATCAGGCGGTTGTTCTCGTCAACGGTGACGAGCTCATCCACCGAACGCTCGACGGGTGAGGCGGCGAACGGATTCTTGGCGGCGACCTTCGTGAAGGGTGCGAGCAATTCGCCCATCTGGCGTAGGTATTCGCGGGTTGACGTGCCGTAGCGGCCGCGTCGCGCGTTCTCCATGACGCCGAACTGGGCCGCCGGCGACGTCATGCCATGGAAGATGAGGTAGTCGTCGATGATGTCTTCCAAACCAAATCCGCGATTCTCGAGTTGCCCACCGGTGAGCTCGGTGAAGTCCGGCTTCGGGTTGGCATCGGCCAAATGTCGCAGTGTCGAGGAGTTGTCGGAGCCGAATATGAGCGCGACCTCGATGTCACCCACGGCGATGGCGGCGGCAAATTCGTTGAGCAGTCGCTGCGGACCCTGACCACCGATGACGTCCAGGACTGCGTGGGCCTGGCCGGCCCCGATCCTGTTGGCCACTGAGCGCGGATAGTTCGTCGACCTGCCCAGCACTCCTGGGTCGTCGCGGCCCGTGGTCTCGAACTGACGGGTGCCCGCTACGAGATCGATGGCCTCGATGACCGCGCCGACGTCGGTGGCCGCGCAGTCTTGCAGCGCCGCCCGTGTCGCGGCGGTCGCGAGGTCGACGGCCGACATCCCGCGGTAATCGGCGTCACGAACACGTTCTGCTGCCTGACCGACGCCGACCACCACAGGGGTGCGCGGATCAATTGTCATTCGCGCACACCACCCGGAAGTACCCGTGTACCGGACTGCGCGCATGCGCCATCGCGATGCACCTCCTGTCCAGGGTCGGCCACGTCGCACGGAGTCGTCATGACATCATTGACAATGCGTGTCCTGACTGTCAATCTAGACGGGATCGGCTGGCAGTCCAAGCGCCGGCACGAGCACCCGATGCAGATAACTGCGAAGAGAGTCCTGCGATCGGGTGGCAGCGCTCTCAAATGTCAATAACGACAAAAGAAACCGCATATACGTTTCGGTCATCTCATCGAGTTGGGACTCCCGGTCGGGGAGGTAAGAAAGGATTGGCTCCAAGAAATGGCGCACGGTGGCGATCACGTCCGGTGTCAACACTCGCGCGCGTGCTGCAGGACCTTCGAGGACCGCAATCACCGGCGAGATCGCCGGATTCCGTTTGAATTCGGAGTACGCCGAAACAAGGAGCTCGACGACGTACCCCGCTGCCGTCGCATTGTTGCGAGCGACCGCCATGATCCGCTCGGATGCTTCAGCGGCCTCCTTCTCCAACGCTTCGACGATGATCTCGTCCCTGGTCGCGAAGTAGTTGTAGATCGTCTGACGCGACACTCCGGACTCATTGGCGATGGCCGTGAGCGACGTCCGCTCCAACCCGACGGCGGCCAGGCACCTCGACGCGGCGGCGATGATGTGAGCGCGGGGATCGGACGGCGTGCCGTGCTGGCGCCACGCCACCCGGCGCGGAACTCCTTCGGTCTCACCCACTGTCATCTCCCGCCACGTGCCCCCGATACGGCGCCCGGAGATTGCATCATGTCAGGTTGTCCATTCGGCGTCGGCGGCACGCGACAGCGACCCACCGCTGCCACGGCTGGACGTGTAACTCGAAAGGCACCGTGATGGGCTTCCTCACACCTAACCTGCCAACACTCGACATGGAGGAATGGGCCGGTTACCCGCGTGGTGAGAAGATACGACGGATGGCGGCACGCTGGGCGGAATCCGGTGCCGGAACACCCACGGCATTGCACACTTTCTATCTCGTCAAGATCGCGTTGTACGTGCTGGGCGGCTGGTTATTCGCATCGGCGACCAGCGGGATCGACGGCATCACGCACGTCGGCCAGTGGTGGTCTGAGCCCATCGTGTTCGAGAAGGTCGTGCTCTACACGATGCTGTTCGAGGTCATCGGGCTGGGCTGCGGATTCGGCCCACTCAACAGCCGTCTCTGGCCCCCCATGGGGTCGATCCTCTACTGGTTGCGCCCCGGCACGATACGACTGCCCCCGTGGCCCAACCGGATCCCGCTGACTCGCGGAACGACGCGCACCCCAATCGACGTCGCGCTCTACGCGGCTTTGCTGGTGCTGCTGCTCGTCGCGCTGTTTTCCGACGGCACCGGCCCGATCCCCGCGTTGGGCACCGAGATTGGGCTGCTTCCGCTCTGGCAGATCGTGGCCATCCTCGTCGTGCTGGCGGTGCTCGGCCTGCGCGACAAGGTGATCTTTCTGGCCGCGCGCGGCGAGGTTTACGGCAGCCTGACGCTCGTCTTCCTGTTCGCCGGCACCGACATCATCGTCGGCGCGAAGCTCGTCATGGTGCTCATCTGGGTCGGCGCAGCGACCTCGAAGCTCAACAGGCACTTCCCGTTCGTCATCGCGTCGATGTTGTCGAACAATCCGTTCATCGCGTCGAAGTGGGTCAAGAGGCGGTTGTACAAGCAATTTCCCGACGACCTGCGGCCCGGCCCGTTGGCCAACTCCATTGCTCACTTCAGCACCGCGGTCGAAATGCTGGTACCCCTTGTGTTGCTCTTCTCGCACGGGGGCTGGCCTACCGCGGTGGCGGCATTCGTCATGGTCATCTTCCACCTCAACATCGTCTTTGCGATACCCATGGGGGTCCCGCTGGAGTGGAACGTGTTCATGATCTTCGGCATGTTGTCGCTGTTCGTCGGGCACGCCGACATCGGATAACCGATCTGCAGAACCCCATACCAGCGGCGATCCCGTTCACCATCCTGGTGGCCTGCATCGTCACGGGAAATGTGGCACCCCGCAAGGTGTCGTTCCTGCCGGGGATGCGCTACTACGCGGGCAACTGGGACACCTCCCTGTGGTGCATCAAACCGTCGGCGCAAGAAAAGATGGAAGCCACCCTGGTGGCCATTCCCTACATGCCGAAGTCGCAGCTCGAGAAGTTCTACAGCAACGCCGAGCGGGCCGAGGTCTCGAAGTACCTGGGCTTCGCGTTCCGGGCGATGTTCGCCACAGGCCGAGCCTATTTCACGCTGCTCGATCGGTTGATTCCCGTCGACCAGCAGGACTACTACGTCATGGAAGACGGAGAACGCATCGCCACGTTCGCCATCGGCTGGAATTTCGGCGACGGACATTTCCACAACGAGCAGTTGATGGCCGCGCTGCAGGAGCGGTGCGGTTTCGAACCCGGCGACGTGCGGGCACTGATGATGGACGGCCAGCCGATTCACCGCCAAAAGATGCAGTACCGGCTTGTCGACGCGGCGATCGGCGAGATCGAAAGAGGTCACTTCGAGGTCCGCGAGCTCGTCAAGCGCCAGCCCTGGGAAGCCGACGTGCCCGTTCACATTCACAACGGTGGCCACCTCAACGTGGTCTGAAAGCATCACGGTGAGAACAGATTTCGATGCAGTGATCGTCGGATCCGGCCCCAACGGTCTCGCGGCCGCTGTGACGCTCGCTCGGGCCGGCTGCCGGGTAGTGGTCATCGAAGGCAACGACGAGATCGGTGGAGGCACCCGGACACGCGAGCTCACCCTTCCGGGCCTGGTCCACGATGTCTGCTCGGCGACCCACCCCTTCGCCGCAGCGTCGCCGTTCCTGCGTTCGCTGCCCTTGGGTGATTACGGGCTGCGGTGGCGCTACGCGCCCATCGACATGGTCCATCCTCTCGATGACGGGACAGCGGGTGTGCTACGTCGCTCGCTCGACGACACAGCACAGGGCCTGGGTGTAGACGGGCCGAAATGGCGAGCGGCGTTCGGTCCGCTGACCCGACGCTTCGACGACCTCGCCGAGGACGCCCTCGGTCCGCTGCTACGGTGGCCTTCTCACCCGATCACCATGGCGCGGCTCGGTATTCGCTCCGCGCTGCCGGCGACGGCCGCGGCCGGGTTGTTTCGCACCAAGCAGGCCCGCGCGTTGTTCCTCGGCTGCGCGGCACACCTTTATCAGCCGTTGAATGGGATCGGCACGGCGGCACTGGGATTCATGTTTCTCGCCGCGGCGCACAGTTACGGCTGGCCCGTCGCACAAGGCGGCTCTGCCGCGATAACCGGCGCGCTAGCTGCCATGCTGGAGGCGCTGAACGGGCAGATCGTCACCGGTGTCGAGGTGACGTCACTGCGCGACCTTCCCTCCGCGTCCGTGACATTGTTCGACACCACACCGGCTGCCTTCGCCCGAATCACCGAGGGCCGGCAGAGTTCTCGCCGGGCCCGTGCGTACCGGAGGTATCGGCACGGGCCTGCGGCATTCAAGGTCGACTTTGCCGTCCGCGGCGGCATTCCGTGGACCGCTGAAGAAGCCCGACGCGCCGGCACCGTCCACGTCGGCGGCACGGCCGCCGAAATCGCCGCGGCGGAGTCACAAATCGCCCATGGCGTCATGCCAGACCGGCCGTTCATCCTGGTTGGGCAACAGTATCTGGCCGATCCGCAGCGCTCCCGCGACGACATCCATCCGGTCTGGACATACGCCCATGTGCCACATGGGTTCTCCGGCGAGGCGACGGGGGTGATCCGCTCACAGATCGAGCGTTTCGCGCCCGGCTTCACCCAGCGGATTGCCGCCACGCACGTGCTCTCACCGGCCGATCTCGAAGATTACAACCCCAACTACATCGGCGGCGACATCCTCACCGGCGCGAACACCTTGCGTCAGTTGTTCGTTCGACCCGCATTCGGCAACCCCTATCGGACGGGTATCGACGGCATGTACCTGTGCTCCGCGGCAACTCCTCCCGGTGCGGGAGCACATGGTATGTGCGGGTATCACGCTGCACGCCAGGCACTTTCCTATCTGCAGCGCGCCCGACAAGGACTGCCCTCACCTACAGGAGGATCGTGAACGACAACGGCGGCTTCAATCTCTCGACGGTATTCGCCGAAGTGGCGGCCGCCGTCCCCGATGCGACCGTGCTGGTCTGGCGCGATCGTCGATTCACATATTCGCAAATGGACGCACGCGTCGACGCAGTGGCGTATTACCTCACCGGCGTGGGTCTGGGCTGCCACACCGAACGCGCGGCATTGGCCGGGCACGAGTCGGGTCAGGACCATCTGGGCATCTACCTGCGCAACGGCAACGAGTATCTGGAAACGATGGTGGCCAGCTATCGAGCGCGGGTGGCCCCGTTTAACGTGAGCTTCCGCTACGTCGAAGACGAGCTGATCTATCTCCTCAACGATGCCAAGACCAAGGCTCTGGTGTATGCCGCCGAGTTCGCCCCCCGCGTCGAAGCGATCCGGGCGCAGGTGCCCACACTGCAGATTCTGATCCAGGTCGGTGACGAGTCGCGCAATGCGCTGCTACCCGACGCGGTCGACTACGAATCGGTCGTCATGACCCCCGCGCCGGCCGCGGGCATGCCGACCCCGAGCCCTGACGACCTCTACATCCTCTACACCGGTGGCACGACCGGTATGCCCAAGGGCGTCCTATGGCGCCAACACGACATCTTCGTCTCGTCGATGGGCGGGCGCCCGTTTGGCCGTGATCACGCGTTCGCGTCATACGCCGAAATCGCCGAGCAGGCCCGCAACGCGGCAGGTTCGATGTCGCTGCTGATGATTCCCCCCTTCATGCACGGCGCCGCGCAGTGGGCGGCCTACTACGTCATCACTATGGGCGGCCGGTTGGTCATTCCCGACGACGTGGACCGGATGCGCGCGGACAAGATTCTGCGCCTCGCCGAACGCGAGCGGGTGATGAGCATGCCGATCGTCGGTGACGCCATCGCCCGGCCACTGCTAGAGGAGATCGAGAAGGGTGATTACGACCTGTCCGGGCTGTTCGTCATCAGCAACGGCGCTGCGCCTCTCACGCCGTCGGTTCGCGCCCGTCTCGCCGCGGCGCTACCTCACGTGACCGTGACCGACTCCGTGGGATCCTCCGAGACAGGTGCGCAGATGACCGCCGGCGGATCCAACGAAGACAGCTCGGCCGCACCGGCGTTTACACCGCTACCCGACACCTCGGTGGTCTCCGATGACCTCAGCCGGGTACTCGATCCCGGTGAGGGCGAAGGCTGGCTGGCACGCCGGAGCCTGATTCCGCTGGGATATTTGGGCGACGCAGCAAAGACCGCGCGCACCTTTCCGACGATCGACTCCACGCGGTGGTCGGTACCGGGCGATCGCGCCCGGTTGCTCGCCGACGGCAACATCGAGTTGCTGGGCCGCGATTCGGTCACCATCAACTCCGGCGGGGAGAAGATCTTCGCTGAAGAGGTCGAACGTGCGATCGCAGGGCACCCGGCCGTCTACGACGTCGTCGTGGTCGGTCGACCGTCCGAGCGCTGGGGCAGCGAGGTCGTCGCTGTCGTCCAACTCGTCGAGAACGTCGCCGTCACCGATGACGATCTCGTCGAAGAGGCCCGCAAGCACATCGCGTCCTACAAACTGCCCAGAGCAATCGTGCGCGCCCCCGCGATTCTGCGGTCCCCGGCGGGCAAGGCCGATTACCGCTGGGCAAAGGCTGCGGCGTTGGACGGGGCGAACCCACGATAAGAGGAGATCGCCTTCGGGCGGAAAATGCGGACACCGTCTTGACTTAACACTTACACCCAAGTGTAATGTCATCCGGGACACGACCGTCCGCCCAAATGGAGGTTCCCATGAGTTTGGATCAAGTCGCGCCGTCAACGCCAACCCATGTTCTGGACGAGGCGCTGACGCGACGCGCGTTGGAGGTCGTCAAAAACAAGACGACCGAGATGGCCGATGACGTACTTCGCGTTCCGCTGAACTACTACAACGATCCGAAGCTGACCGATCTCGAAGAATCGCAGATCCTGAGGCAGACACCGCTGGCTGTCATGCAGAGCTGTCGAATCCCCAATCCGAACGATTATGTCGTGCGGTCGGTTATCGGCGACTCACTGCTCATCACCCGGGACAAGGACGGAGTCAGCCATGTCTTCCTCAACTACTGCCGCCACCGTGGCGCCATGCCCGCCTGCGGGGCGGGTAACGCGCGTCGATTCACCTGCCCGTATCACGCCTGGACCTACAAGAACACCGGCGAGCTGGCTAGCCTTCCTGGCGCTTCCGGCTTCGAGGGCTTGGACCGCAGCGCCTATGGGCTGATCGAGCTGCCGTCGCAGGAGAAGTACGGCTTCATCTGGGCCGTCCTCACCGCCGGTGCTGACATCGATGTTGACCGTCATCTCGGCCCGCTGACCTCCGAGCTCGAGGCATTGCAGTACGAAACATACGGTTATCACACCGAAAAGCAGTTCGAATCAGAGGTTTCGTGGAAGGGCGCGCTCGAGGCTTTCGCCGAGGGCTACCACTTCCAGTACGTCCATCCGACCACCATCGCCGCGGGAGCCATCGGAAACACCACGATCCACGATGTCTTCGGCAAGCACCACCGGCTGGGCTTCCCTCTGTTGCCGATCAAGGACCTCATCGACAAACCCGATGGCAATTGGGACACCCAGGCCAATCTCGGCCTGATCTACTGGATCTACCCCAACCTGGTCCTCGCGAACAGTCCCATGGGCGTCGAGGTGATCGACATCCTGCCCGCCGGCTCCCCCACCCGCTGCACTGTCAGGCACAGCTGGATGGCGCGTATTCCGGCCACCAACGACGAGATGCGCTCCGGCTACGACCACGTGTTCGACTTTGTGCACGGCGCTGTCCGCGACGAAGACTTCGTCATGCTGCCGCAGTGCAGCGAGGGTGTTCGCCACGGCCAGCACGACCATATGGTCATAGGACGCAACGAGATTGGCGTGCAGCACATGATCCGGGTGATCGCTGAAGAACTCGGCGTCGCGTTGGGCTGACCACACCAGGGCAGCGTTGGCTCACTCACCGGTGAAGTTGGGCATACGCCGCTCCAGGAAGGCACGTGGCCCTTCCTTGGCGTCGGCCGAACCCATCACCGCTATGCCTAGCTCCTGCTCCCGTAAGAATGCTTGCACCTCGGTCTTCTTCAGGTTCTCGACCCCTGATGCCTTGATATTGCGAACCGCGAGTGGACCATTGGCAGCCACGCGAAACCTCGAATGCCCGCAGGATCTCCTCGAATCGGTCCGTCGCTGGTTTTCCGGAAATAAGAGCGCCGACCAGCCGGTCCAAATCTGCTCCGGCAGAATAATTTCCGTCCGCATCTGTGAGTCCAGCCGATTAATAACGATCGTGACGATGTGTTAGTCGCGCTCGGAGAGCGCCGCAGGTTCTGCCACACATAGGTTCTAACACGAAAACCATTCCCTTACACCAATTTCAGGGCTTCCAACACTGGACAGGCCAGCTAATTCGATATTCGAATCTTGGCCTGCTTGGCCGTGAGTCGCGGCGGTTGTCTGCACGCGCAGGCCACCCTATTCTCACATCCACACGTCTAACGTGGTCGGGTGAGTCGCACCCGGCTCCCGGTACTTTTCGCGCCGCGCAAGAGACATTCAGCACAGCGAGTCCCGATAGGTGCGACCCCCCATCCGTGGGTGCGGGGAAGGTATCGTACTGGCATGCAGAACAGCCGACGGGGCCCACGGATGGGTGATCGTTGATGCGCACGCACGGGTGGGCGGGCGAGACGCCGGCCAGCGATGACGAGGCGATCGCCCGAATTATCGCTGCGGCGCGGCAAAGAATCGATCAGTGCGGCAAGGACTTTAGCATTTCCGACGTCGCCAAAGACGTCGGCGTCACGCGCCCGACGATCTACCGCTATTTTGCGAGTACCGAGGCGCTGCTGTTCGCAACATCGATCGCCGAGGCAGGTCCCTTTCTTGACCATCTCACCGATCACCTCAAGGACATCCACGATCCGATCGAGGCTGTCATCGAGGGGATTGCACACACACTGGAACGCCTGCCCCATGAGCGCTATCTGAGTCTGCTGCTCACCCCCGGCAAGGCCAGCGCTTTCTCGGCTGGAGTCACCTCCGATACTGCGATGTCATTCGGGCGTTCCTTGCTTGAGCGGTTCGATGTCGACTGGGGCAGCGTGGGTATCACCGATGACAATATGGATGGCCTTGTCGAGTTCATGCTGCGAATGTTTCAGTCCCTGGTAATCGATCCCGGCCGTCCCCCCCGCAAGGGCGAGCAGTTGCGTTCGTTCCTGCGACGCTGGGTGGCACCCGCAATCGCATCGGAGGGCACCGCCGAGCGACCCGCCATACGATCGACTGCGAAGCCACGAAATTCGCGGACGGCGCCGGCGAAAAACGCAGGGTCGCTAGCCACTTCGAACTGAAAAGGTCAGGGGGTGGCGGTCCCTGAGCATCCCGTCGCCCTTTGCTGTTTGATTTGACCAATTCAGTCCGTCACATGGACTTCCGGGTGCGGTCAGGTGCGCTCGAGCAAGGCCCGCGCGGCCCATTCCACCCGTGTTTGCGCCTCCTCGAGAGACATGCGTCCGTTGAGCATTCGGGTAATGGCACTCGTTAGGGCGGCGTTGAGAGCGAAACTCAGGTTCGGTACGTCGTCCGGCGGAAAGCCATGCAGCAGCCGCTCAAACATCTCGGCGTTCGTCTCGTTCATTCGGTCGATCGTCGACGCGACGTCCGGATCGGTCGACGTCATCATCTGCAGCATCAGCGCGGTCATTTCACGATTGCGGCTGAATGCGCGCTGGGCTCCGTGAAGGTAGGCCAGTACCCCCGACAGCGGATCGTGGTCGTCATACCTACTCGCGGACAAAATGCGACGCGTCAGGCGCTCCTGCCAATCCTCGAGCGCCGCCGCGAGCAGGTGCTCCTTGGACCGGAAATACCGGTATGCGGTTGCTAGCGCGACACCCGAGCGTTGTGCGACGTCACGCATCTGTACGGCTTCGTGCCCAACGTCGCCGATCGCATCGACCACCGCTTCGATGATCTTCGCTCGACGTATCAGCTGGCGACTCGTCATGCTGGCAATGGGCACTACGTCCGCGGTTGCAGTGGCCCCGTTCCTGCGCGCATCGCGCCGGCGTGCGGGTAGAGCACCCGATCTTGTCGCTGTCGGTATGGGCGGTTCGGCGGCGCGGGCGCGTAGAGCGGGTGCGTTCTCGTCGACGGTGATACCTCCGGTTCGGAATGCGGGCGACGTGCTCGCGCTAGAACACGTTTCTCTTCACTATGACAGCATACGATGCCAACGCGGAATAGGAGCATCATAGGTCCAGCTAGACTGCCTATAGAAGTTGACAACAACTAGAACATTGTTTCAGTATGGGCGAACGCGAGTGTCTTCGATACTGCGAGAACACGAGTTGCCCTAGCTCAAACCTCGCCTGCTGGGTGCAGCGCCAAAGATCGGAGTGGCAATGGCCGGACCGCACGGACTGCCTGTGATCGACACCATGATCGGCTTCCCCAAGGAAGGCTTCGATCAGTACGACTTCATTCGCAGGCAGACCAAGGACCGAGAGTCCAAGGAGAACCTCGAGTTTCCGGTCGAGTACATGTTCAAAGAGGTACCGAAGGAGCTGCCGGCACACGATCCGATCTCACTGACGCTGCACGAGATGGACAGATTCGGCATCGACAAGGGAATGGTCGGCGTATCCGACGAGACTGCGCAACTGGCCCTCAAGCGACATCCGGATCGTTTCATCGCTTCGGGAGCCATCTTCGACACCAACGATGTGGTCGGTTCTGTGCGCACCATGCGCCGCGAATACGAAGAGTTCGGCATCCGGTCGACGTCGGTGTTTCCTGCGGGGGTGTTCCCGCAAGTGCCCATCGACGATCCGAAGATGTACCCGATCTACGCGACGTGCGTCGAGTTGAGCATTCCCATCTTCGTCTGCGCCGGCATACCGGGCCCACGGGTACCGTTCGCGCCACAGGAAGTGTCGCGAATTGACATCGTGATGTTCGACTTTCCAGATCTGGTGTTCGTCACCCGGCACGGATGCGAGCCATGGGAGGAGCTCGCGGTAAAGCTGATGTTGAAATGGCCGAACCTGTATTACTCGACATCGGCATTCGCTCCCAAGTACTACCCGAAGGCCATCGTCGACTACGCCAACTCGCGCGGCGCCGACAAGGTCCTTTACGCGGGCTACTTCCCAATGGGTTTGTCACTTGAACGCATCTTCCGCGACATGCCCGGGGTGGCGTTCAAAGATGAGGTATGGCCGAAGTTCCTGTACGGCAATGCTGCTCGTGTCCTCGGCCTGGAGGGCTGAGTCACCATGCCCCTGGCAATCTCTGAAGAACAGCACCAACTTGCCGACGCCGTGCGCGAGTTCGCGGCGCGCCATGCCCCAACTGTCAAGATCCGCTCCGAGTTCGCGACCATTGCTGCCGGCCAACTGCCCCCCTGGTGGCAGGAATTCGTCGATACCGGATTCCACGCCGTGCACCTGCCGGAGAGGTTCGGCGGTCAGGGCGGTTCCCTCGCGGACATGGCCTGCGTGCTCGAGGCGGCAGCCGCTGCGCTACTGCCGGGTCCGTGGCTGAGCACCGCGACCGCAGGTGCCGTCGCTTTGTCGGGAGACATCGCCGATGACGACGCCGCCGAAGTCTCGCTCTTGCGCGACTTGGCCAGCGGCGCAACGGCAACCGTCGTGCTGCCCGAACATTCAGATTTCCGCGCACACGCCGGCAGAGCGGGCTGGCGGTTGACCGGATCGTCGGGTTTGACGCTCGGCATCTGTTCGGCGCAGCAGGTGGTGCTGCCAGCGCGAACCGATGAGGGTGAGCAGGTGTGGTTCGTACTGGACACCGCGGGCGTGCTCATGGCGCAGCCGCGCGAGGGAACCGACCTATGCACCGACATCGGAGTTCTGGAGGTCACGGACCACCTGGTGGCCGAGGACAAAGTTCTCGGCGGGATCGACGGTGACCGCGCGCGCTGCATCGTGGTGACGCTCGCTGCATGCGCCGCGGCCGGAACCGTCCGGTGGAGCCTCAACGCCGCCACCGAGTACCTCCGCACTCGTGAGCAGTTCGGCAAGCCGATCGGGACTTTCCAGGCGATGCAGCACAAAGCGGCTTCGCTACTGGTCAACACTGAACTTGCCGAGGCGGCGGCGTGGGATGCCGTGCGTGCGGCCGACGATTCGCTCGAGCAGCACCGGCTCGCAGCCTCATCGGCGGCGCTCATCTCTCTTGCGCCGAGCCCGGACCTCGTGCTCGATGCACTGTTGATGTTCGGCGCTATCGGGTTCACGTGGGAGCACGATCTGCACTTGTACTGGCGACGCGCCACCAGCCTTGCCGCGTCGATCGGGCCAAGCACCCGCTGGAGCCGTGAGCTGGGCACCCTGTGCCGCACCGCGCAGCGGTCGACCTCGCTGGACGTCGGTGAGGCGGAATCGGACTTCCGTGCCCAGATCGCCGAGCTCCTCGATCACGCGCTGACGTTGAAGGACGACAGTGCTTCGCGACAGGATCGGCGACCCGAATTCAACATCGGGCCCCGACGCGATTTCCTATCGGAATCCGGCCTGGTGGCGCCTCACCTACCCCGACCCTGGGGTCTTGAGGCCACCGCCCTGCAACAGGTGATTATCGCCGAAGAGTTCGAGAAGCGCCCCGAACTCAGCCGCCCGAGTCTGGGCATCGCAGAGTGGATGGCGCCCACGATCATCGACGCCGGTAGCGATCTGCAGCGCGATCGGTTCGTGTGGCCCACGCTGCGGGGAGTGTTGCAATGGTGCCAGTTGTATAGCGAGCCCGGCGCCGGCTCCGACCTCGCGTCGCTAACCACGCGCGCCACCCGTGTGGAGGGCGGCTGGCGCATCAACGGACGGAAGATCTGGACCTCTCTGGCCCAGCATGCCGGCTTCGGCGCGCTGCTCGCGCGCACCGATCCGGATGCGCCCAAACACCGTGGGCTGAGCTACTTCCTGGTTGATATGCACTCGGAGGGCATCGAGGTGTCACCGATCAAGCAGGCCAACGGGGGTGACAAGTTCAGCGAGGTCGTCTTCACCGACACCTTCGTCCCAGACGACATGATGGTGGGCGAACCAGGAGGAGGGTGGGGCCTGGCAGTGGGCGCAATGGCGGTCGAACGGACCGCGATCGGCGGATACGTCGCGATGGACCGCACGGGCGCGGTGCGCCGCGCTGCCGACACCGAGGGACCCGATCAAGATGCTGCAGTGCGTGCGCTGGGCGAAATCGAGGGCTACGCGAACGCGCTCAAGGCCCTGGTCACCCGGGAGACACTGCGGTTAGTGCACGGGCAGAAGCCCGGGCCTGCCTCCAGCGTCGCCAAGGTCGCTTTGTCGGTGCTGATCCGGCGTGCGGCAACCGCAACGCTGTCCAACTCCTCCCGTGTTGCGATGGTCCAGAGTTCTGATCCGGAAGTGTTTGCACCCTATTTCGGCCTGCCCTCCGAGCTCATCGGCGGGGGGACCATCGAGATCCAGCTCACCGTCATCGCCCAAATGATCCTGGGTTTGCCTCGCAAATGACCAGCGCGATCCTCCCGAAGCCAACGGGGTATGCGGAACAGTGTTCTCGTGACTGGCCTCGAAGAGCTAGTCCGGATAGCAGAATCGTCGCATTTACGCTAGTCAAACCCCCTGATCGGACTTGTAATATCTGAAACAATGTTCTACTTTAGAACTGTCAGTCTAGCCGCGCCGCAACCGGTGGCTGCAACCCTCGCGCGCCAGACCGTGAAAGGACACGCTTGCCATGACCGAGCTCAACTTCCAGTTTTTCGACTGCGACAACCACTATTACGAGGCGCTTGACGCCTTCACCCGGCACATCGAACCCGAGTACCGTAAGCGCGCCATTCAGTGGGCCGAGATCGACGGCAAGCAACGCCTGATCGTCGGCGGCAAGGTCAACCGGTTCATCCCGAACCCGACCTTCGACCCGGTGGCCAAGCCCGGCGCGATGGACGAGTACTTCCGCGGCCGCAATCCCAAGAGCGCCGACATGAACGCGCTCTTCGGTGAGCTGGAACCGATCCCGGCGGCTTACCGGGACCGCGACGCTCGGCTGGCACTGATGGACGAGCAGGGCATGCTGGGCGCCATCATGTTGCCGACACTGGGCGTCGGAATGGAGCAGGCGCTGCTGCATGATCTCGGCGCCTTGGCGGCCATCTTCCGTGCATTCAATCGGTGGATGGATGAAGACTGGGGATTCGCCTACAAGGAGCGGATCTTCGCCGCTCCCTACATCACCCTGTGCGACCCGCAGAATGCGGTGCGAGAATTGGAATGGGCCCTGGAGCGCGACGCGCGGTTCATCGTCATGATTCCAGGACCGATCACCACCGCGCAGGGCATGAAGGCTCCCGGTGACCCGATGTTCGACGAATTCTGGCAGCTGGCCAACGATTCCGGCATCACCGTCACCTACCATTCGGGTGAGACGTACTACTCGAAGTACCTGACCGCCTGGGGAGAACCCGACTACATCATGTCTTTCCAGTCGGCGATCGGGTTCCGGACGTTGTTCTCCGGCAATGCCTTACAGGACACCTTCGCGAACTTCCTGCTGCGCGGGCACTTCCACAAGTTCCCGAACCTTCGCATGGCATCCATCGAAAGCGGATCGGAATGGGTGTTCCACCTGTACGAGAAGCTCACGAAGGCCTACGGCATGATTCCTCACATCTACAAGGAAGATCCCCGCGAGACCTTCCGGCGACACGTATGGGTTTCGCCGTTCTACGAAGACGAACTCGCCAGCCTGCTGCAGCTCGTCGGCGTCAAGCACATCCTGATGGGCTCGGACTTCCCCCATGTCGAAGGCCTCGCGGACCCGGGCTCCTACATCAAGGACCTGGAGAACTTCGACTATACGCCGGAGCAGTGCCGCATCGTCATGCGCGACAACGGCATCGAGCTTTCCCTCCGCCGTCCGGCGTGACGGCGGATGCCACACCGTTGCAGGCGGTGAGTACGAGGTGAAGGTCGACAAGTCCGGTTTGGCGTCGGTGCTGCTGGAGGTCGGCGAGGAGAACGCCGCGGTGCTGCTCGTGCGTTCTTCGCTGCCCGAGGAACTGGACACCGAGCGTGATCTTCCGATGCTCTCGCAACTCGGCTTGGACGCCGAAGGCGTCGACGAGCTGATCGCCATGTGCGTCGAACGGGGTGCAACAGTCAGCGAGGACGCAGAACGGTTCGAGCACATCTCGTCGCAGAGATACGCCGATCTCGTCCAGCAATGGATCGCCCGGGTCCCGAGCGATCCGTCCTAGTCGCCGACTGCGGGAACGGAGGAACGTTCGCATTGGCCGACGCGCTTGCGCATGCGCTTGCCGCCAGGAAGTCCGACCGCAATGTCGCCGTGAAGTACGGTGACCGGCAATGGCCGTGACCGGCAATGGACGTGGGCGCAGATGGACGTGGGCGCAATATGTGACGGGCGCCGAGGCGCGGGCCGCCCTCGTCGCCGACGATCACAGTGACCTTCGTCCCGCCGAATTCTCGGCATTCCTCGCGGCACAACCCGATCTGTCCCCTAAGTGCTGGCCACGATATGTATCCATCACGTCGGACTTGCCGACGACCGCCACGCACAAGACACTCAAGCGTGCGCTCGTCGCCCAGGGTCCTGTCGCCGGCGACGGGGTGTTGTGGATCCGCGACGCGCGGGGAAACGACGTACCGCGAGGTGATCGGCTCGGCGCAAAGCTGACGCGTGGAATCGCGGGCTATACCCCGATGAACCCGGCGACGCGCTCACGGTGATATGCCGCGTCGCCGAACAAGAGCGCAGTGCTCTTGGCCCGCCGCAGATACAGATGTGCGGGGTGTTCCCACGTGAAGCCGATCCCACCATGAATCTGGATGTTCTCATACGCGCAGTGAGTGAAGGCATCCGAGCACCTCGATTTGGCGATGCTGGCAGCCAACGCGAGATCTGCGGAGTCATCGTCAGTCGACCAAAGACCTTGGTAAGCCGCTGATCTCGCGCACTCGACCTCAAGCAGCATGTCGGCGCACTTGTGCTTGATCGCCTGGAACGAGCCGATCGCTCTGCCATACTGAAAGCGCACCTTGGCGTACTCGACAGCCATGTCCAGGGTCCGCGCCGCGGCGCCCGCCTGCTCGGCCGCCAATCCCAAGGCGGCGAGGTCGAGAACCCGTGACAGCGTCGGCTCCGCAGCGCCATCGGCCCCAATGAGTCGGGCGGGCACGGAGTCGAACCGCAGACGAGCCTGCTTGCGTGTCAAGTCGAGCGTCGAAAGTGGCTCTGCCGTAAGGCCGGTCGCGTCCGATTCGACGGCGAACAGGCTGACGCCGGCATCGGTGCGGCCCGCGACCAAGATCAACTGCGCGGTGGCGCCGTCGATCACGTAGGACTTGTTCCCGTCCAGGACCCACTGACCGTCCAATGGCGTGGCGCTCAGTTCGATACCCGACAAGTCGGCGCGGCCGTTGTCCTCTGCGACCGCCAACGTGGCGCGCAGCTCGCCGCCGGCAAGGCGCGGCAGGTAGTCCTGCTTTGCGTCCACGTCATCGCAAGCGACGAGGATGCCACCGGCGAGCACGACACTGGAGAAGTACGGTGCGCACAGCAGAGCGCTGCCGGCCTCCTCGAGCACCACACCCACCGCCGCAAAGCCCTGCCCCAAGCCGCCGTATTCCTCGGGAATCGCCAGCCCGATGATGCCCAGTTCGGAACCGAGCTGTTCCCAGACGCGGTTGTCGAAACCCTGCGGGGTCTGCATGAGACGGCGCACCTGCGACTCCGGCGACACGCGTGCCAGGAATTCGCGCACGAGTACGCGCAGCTCGTCCTGTTCTTCGGTGAATGCGTACTTCACGGTGCGGCCGCCTCGGGTAGGTCGGCACCGTCGAACGCCGGAATCTGCGCGGTCTCACCGGCTGAGGTGGGCAGGATGACGACCGCGCAGCCGTGCGCGGTGGTTTCGTCGCGCTGATTGAGCAGCGCGACATCGACGGTGACCCGGTTGGTCAGCGGGTCAACCTGCCTGACGGTGCCGGACACGTAGTGCACATCACCCATGTAGTTGAACTTGTTGACTGCAAAGGACAGCTGCCAGATCCACGCGTCGTCACCCATCCAGTTCGTGATCAGGTGGACCATCCAGTTGGTGCGCATGAAACCGTAGTCATAGCTTGCCGGCTGCCCGACGCGGGCGGCCGCGGCCTGATCCCAATGCACACAGATGGCGGCATCCCACGCCCCGAATTGGTCCTTCTTGTAGAAGCCTGGCATCCGTTGGCGGTTCTTGTAGGACAGCTTCAGCGCACCCAAACCGAGATCGCCCATGCCGATCCCGGCATGCCAGCAAACGATGTCGCTGATCGTCATCGGCCCCTTGGCGATCGGCCCGAGCATGTCGCCGGCGCGAACGTCGCCAACCAACAGCGGCGTCTGGCCGCGTCGCGACTCATGTGCGTAGAGCCGATCGATCCGTTCGAGGTCCTCCTCGGAGTACGACGGTGTTTGCACGCGGCGATACTTGCCGGCCGTGCGGGACTTGTCGCGATCGGCGTGCCAGTAGTCGAGGAATCTGAGGGCGTAGGGTAAACCGGACTCGTCGGCCCACGACAACCGATGCGACACCAGCGCGCCGCGCCCGCCGCCGAAGGAACTGGCCTTCAACTCAGCCGAGAACATCGCCTGCTCGCGTATCAGGACGTCGCCGGCCCTGACCGGCTTGACGAACACCCACCGCTCACCGCACATGTACTGACCGATGTTCGCCAGCGGATCACCGGCCTTCATCTCGGCGCGCTGCTCGTCGGTCCATTCGACCGGGCGCCACTTGCCCGCAGAGTAGGGATACAGCGGCGGGGCCAACGGCGCCGCCCACGACGACGACTGCGCGTACTCGGGATCGCAGTACAGCGGATTGTCGTCGCCGTACCCCTGGGCGAACTGCCGAAACGAGTCGACTGAGCAGATTTCGTTGTGCATCCGCACCGATCTGCGCACCGGGATGCCGATTCGGTGCTGGACCGCGGCGATGGTCTCCTCATCGAGCGCACGTGGGCTCTGCGGTGCCGCGGTCACGAGCGCCGCACCTTCGCCCATGGCGTGTTCCGATCATCCGCGGGTTCCTTGGGCAGCCCCAGGATCCGCTCGCCCAGAATGTTGCGCTGGATCTCCGATGTGCCACCGGAGATCGTCTTCGACTGCACCCGCATCAGTGACCAAGCCGTCTTGTCGCGGAAGTGGTCGTCCTCGACCCATGCCTGGCCGCCGAGGCCCTCGAGGTCCGCGGCCAGATCGGCCAGCTCCTTGGCATGTTCAGTGGAAAGCACTTTGAGCACCGAGCCTTCCGATCCCGCCCCGTCGCCGCGCTTGCGGCGGGCGGCCGCTCGCCGGCTGGTCACCTGCACCATGAGGTCATCGATGTAGGCCTTGGCCAACCGTTGTCGCAAGACCGGGTCGGCGACGGGGGCGTGCCTGCGCACCAGCGCATCCACTGAGCGTCCCGTCGTCGTCCCTGGCAGTGCACCACCGCTGCCCGACGCGGATTGGCGCTCGTTGAGCAGGACCGAGACGGTTATCTTCCAGCCGTTGTCCAGTTCGCCGAGGCGCATCTCATCTGACACCACGGCGTCGTCGAGAAACACCTCGTTGAACTCGACGTCGCCTGCGATGTGGCGCAGCGGGCGGACCGAGATGCCAGGCTGGTCCATCGCGATGAGGAACACCGTGATCCCTTCGTGCTTGGGCACGTCGGGGTTGGTGCGGGCCAACAGGATGCCGTGGGTTGCCTCGTGGGCGAAGCTGGACCACACCTTTTGCCCGCTGATACACCACCGATCGCCGTCGCGGACCGCGCGCGTACTCAACCCGGCCAGGTCTGAGCCGGCGCCGGGTTCGGAGAACAGCTGACACCACACGTGTTCGCGGCTCACGATCGCGGGCAGCAGGTCGCGCTTCTGCTCAGGGGTGCCCCACCGCAGAATGGCGGGACCGACGAGGTCCAGGCCGATCAGTCCCAGCGAGAAATTCGGGACGCGGTATCGACTCAGCATGCGCGACACGGCGATTGCCGTCGCCCGGCTCGAGCCGAGACCGCCGTACTCCGGCGGCCAGGTGGGGGCTACGTAGCCGGCCCGACTGAGCCGCTGCCACCACCGTGCCTCATCAAGCTCCCCACGCGCGGCCCGCAGAGCGGCGGCGTCGCCCGTATCGATCGCCGCGATCCAACTCGGGGGAAGCTCGGCACGCAGAAACGTCTCCACCCGAGCGCCGATGTCCTCGACGTCGGCTGGGATCGATTCGTCCTCATCGCGTTTCGTCATCTGAGACCGGATCCTTCCTCTTCGAAGTGCACCACCCGATGGCCAGCCCTGCTAGGCCACCGCGTGTTGCGCGCGGAGTTCGTCGATTTGCTCGCCCGTGTAGCCGGATTGGGCGAGCACCTCGTCGGTGTGTTCGCAGCGCCGCGCCCGTGGCCGCGCAACCGGGGGTGAAGCGCTCAGCCGCGGGGCCGGTGCAGGCTGGGTGACGCCCTCCCAGTCGACGAAGGTGCCTCGATCCCGCAGGTACGCCGAGGAGGCTGCCTCCCGCAGGCTCAAGACCGGGGTCACACACGCGTCGGTGCCGCCGAAGACGGACTCCCAATGGTCGCGGTCGTGGCCACCGAATGCAGCGGCGAAGGCGTCGCGCTGGGCCGGCCAACGCGACGTGTCATGCTGGGGCCATTCGGCGGGGTCCATCCCACCCCCTTGAGCAGCGCGGCGTAAAACTTCGGCTCCAGCGCGCCCACGGCCACGAAGCGATCGTCGGCAGTGTGGTACGTGCGGTAGAACGGCGCTGCACCGTCGAACAGGTTGTCTGCGCGGCGATCCGACCAGATCCCAGCTGCCAGCATGCCGTGGAACAGCGTAGTCAACGACGCCACCCCGTCGACCATCGCGCAGTCGATGACCTGACCCGTTCCGGTCGCGCAACGCTGGATGAGCGCAGCGAGGATGGCGATCGCCAAATACGTCGATCCACCGCCGAAATCACCCACCAGGTTCAGCGGTATCGCAGGCGGTTCGGATGCCGCGCCGATGGGATGCAGCGCACCGGCGACGGCGATGTAGTTGATGTCGTGCCCGGCTACCGCGGCATTGCGGCCCGTCTGGCCCCAGCCGGTCATCCGCGCGTAGACGAGCTTGGGGTTCGTTGCCCAAAGATCGTGCGGGCCGAGTCCGAGCCGCTCGGCCGCGCCGGGGCGCATGCCCTCGATGAACACGTCGGCGGAGTCGAGAAGTCGTCGCGCGACGTCGCGTCCGCGGGTGCGCTTGAGGTCGATCCCGATGGTGCGCTGTCCGCGCGTCCTGGGGTCGGCGGCGGAAGGCAGCCCGCTCACCTCCGCGGCCGCCTCGGGCCGATCGATGCGAATGAGGTCGGCGCCCAGGTCGCTCAACAGCATCGCTGCCAGCGGTATGGGACCGGGCGCCGACAGCCAGATGATCCGGACGCCGTCGAGTGCCCGACGTTGCGTTGCACCGACGTTCGCCTCCATCACCGACCCTGCCACACCGGCTCCCGCTTCTGGCTGAAGGCGAGCGCCCCCTCGGCGGCGTCGTGCGACGCGAAGACCGGATCGAGGATCTCACTCTGCCTGGTAAAGGCATCGGCGACCGGCCACCCGGGCGACTCGACCACGACGCGCTTGCCGGCCGCGACTGCCAGCGGCGCGCACTTGCCGATGGCGGTGGCGAGTTCACGCGCCTCGGTGAGCGCTTGGCCGTCGGACACGACGCGGTTGATCAATCCGAGATCGGCCGCCCGAGCGGCGTCGACGTACTCGCCGGTCATCAGCATCTCCAGCGCGAGTGCTCGCGGAATCCTGGTGGCCAGCCGCAACGCACCTCCGCCGCGCGCCACCAGACCGCGTTTGACCTCGGGGAGGCCAAACCGAGCACTTCGGCCCGCCACCACGAGGTCGCACGCCAAGACGATCTCGAAGCCGCCACCCAACGCCCAACCTTCGACGGCCGCGATCAGCGGTTTCGCCGGAGGGCGCTGCACCAAGCCGGCGAAACCACGCCCAGGCACGTAGGCGCGCTCACCCCTGGCGAAGGCCTTGATGTCCATCCCGGCGCAGAAGTTCTCACCTGCACCAGCCAGGATGGCGACCCGAAGGTCCGACGATTCGTCGAGTCGGGTGAAGGCATCGGCCATCCGGCGCGACACCTCGGCGTCGACCGCATTGCGCTGAGTGGGGCGGTTGATGGTGATCACCAACGTGGCGCCCTCGGTGTGGACGAGCACCGGCTCCTCGGCCGAGGTATCCGTCACGACCGCCCTCCGTGGATGTGTTGCGGATGTGCGTGGGGTTCAAGACATAGAATGCGGTTCGACAGAGAGGCCCGTCCAGTATTTCGGCGCGGCGTTGGCACGAAGGGGATGGGCGCATGGCATCCGGTTCCAAGGCGCGTACCGCTGCTACCGGTGAGGACTATCAGGTCCCTGCGGTCGAGCGCGCGTTCACTCTGCTGGGACTGGTCGCAACGGAGGGCCCGCAGACGCTCGCCGAACTCGTCGAGGGCAGCGGGCTGAACAAGAGCACCGCCTTCTACCTCGTCCGCACCTTGAGCAGTCTGGAGGTGCTGCGCTACGACGAACAGACCCGCCGGTACTCGCTGGGTCGCACCCTGGTGCGCCTGGGCACCGCGGCGTCGAGTTCCCACGACGAGATCGCGGCAACCAAGCGGGCGGTGGCAAGCCTGCCGGAGACCTTCAACGTCACGATCGTGCTCTACCGCAGGTTCGACGTCGATCGAGTCGTCATCGTCGACAAGGTCGAGCGCAGGTCGGGGGTGACCATCACCGTTGACATCGGAGCGCCGTTGCCCATCCAGGGTGCTTCGTTCGGCCGGGCATTTCTCGCTTTCGACGAGCCCGAGCGCGTCGACGACGCGCTGCGCAACGGACTGCATGCCTACACCGTGAAGAGCCTGACCGATGCGGGTGCCTTCCGCAGGGAACTCGCGCTCGTCCGCGAGCGGGGCTGGGCGCTGGACGAGGAGGGCTTCGCGCTCGGTGTGAGCACGGTGGCGGCTCCCATCTTCGCTGCCGACGGCACCGTCTCCACGGTTGTTGCGGCGGTCGGTTTCACCAGCCTGCTCAACGGTGACACCGCCGAGCGATGCGGCACGGTCCTGCGCGGCCTGTGCGACGACCTCGGGATTCCACACGCGCAAGCGATCGGCACTCATCGCGGCGGCATCCGGATCGCGCCGTCGAGCCGCACCGTCTCACCGTTGACGTAGGAGTTCTCCAGTAGCGCCGCCGCCATGTGGGCGTAGTCATCGGGACCACCGAGGCGACTCGGATTCGGCACCGATGCCTCCAGCGCCTCGCGGATGTCGGCACGCAAGCCGGCTCAGCATCGGGGTGTCGAAGACGCCCGGTGCGATCGTGTTGACTCTGATGAGTCGACTGGCCAGATCGCGAGCGGCCACCAGGGTGATGCCATGAACGGCGGCTTTGCTTGCCGTGTAGGACGTTTGGCCGATTTGGCCGTCGAAGGCCGCGACCGACGCGGTGAGCACGATCGCCCCGCGTTCCCCATCGATCGGCTCAGCCCGCGCGATCTCTTTGCCCCTAGCCGCAGCACGTTGTAGGTGCCGAACAAGTTGACCCTGATGACCTCGGCGAACGTGTCCAACGGCGCGGCGTTGCCGTCCTTGTCCAGGATGCGGACCCGGTCACCGCCCCGGCCCGCACAGTGCACCACGCCGCGAATCGGACCATGCGCTTCGCCGAAGGCGGTGAATGCGTCCGAGAGGGCGACTTCGTCGGTCACATCGGCGCTGGCGTAGGCCGCCACGTGGGCTGGGGCGTCGCCGTCGGCGGCGAGCAGGTCGATGACGCACACGGTCGCGCCGGTGGCCGCCAGTCGACGCGCCGTGGCGTCCCCCAGCCCGGACCCGCCGCCGGTGACGACGACGGTGACTCCGTGCAGTTTCATCTGACCTCCTTGGTCTCGGGCGCGACATGAGGCGCCCTGGTTCGGCGAATGTGTCTTGCTAGGAAGCGGACTCGATGATCGTGGCGTTGGCCATGCCGCCGGCCTCGCACATCGTCTGCAGGCCGTAGCGCATACCGTTGCCGCGGAGGTGGTGAACGAGTCTGGTCATCAGGATTGCGCCCGATGCTCCGAGCGGGTGCCCGACGCCGATGGCGCCGCCGAGTGGATTGAGGTGGTCGGAGTCGGCGTTGGTCTCGACCTGCCACGCCAGCGGAACCGAGGCGAACGCCTCGTTGACCTCGAAGGCATCGATGTCGCCGATCCCGAGTGCCGGCGCGCTTGAGCACTCGTTGGGTGGCCGGAATGGGTGCGGTCAGCATCATCACCGGGTCGGCTCCGACGACCGCGCCGCAGTGGTAGCGCGCCAACGGCTTGCGGCCGAGGTCGCGCGCGGCTTCATTCGACATGATCAGCAGGGCAGCCGATCCATCCGAGATCTGGGAGGAGTTGCCGGCGGTGACCACGCCGTCCTCGGTGAACGCCGAACGCAGACCGCCCAGCTTCTGCAGCGACGTGTCCGGTCGGACCCCCTCGTCGTGTCGCAGGGTGGCTTCCCCGGCCGGATAGGGAACCAGCTGGTCGTCGAACGCACCCGCCGCCGTCGCCGCGATCGACAGCTGGTGGGAACGCAGTGAGAATTCGTCGAGTCGGCTCCGGCTGATGCCCCAACGACGGGCGATCTCCTCGGCGCCCAGCCCCTGGCTGAAGGAGTCGCGCTGGTAGCGCGTGCGCACCGCGGGCCCGTACGGCTCGCCGGTTGCGCGGGCGGCGCCGAGCGGCACCCGGCTCATCGATTCGACACCGCCGGCGATGACGACGTCGTAATGGCCGGCGGCGACGCTGGCGAAGGCGAACTGGACGGCCTGCTGGCTGGACCCGCAGGCCCGGTCGATCGTCGTGCCGGGAATGGTCTCGGGCCAACCCGCCGCGAGCACCGCCCACCGCCCGACGTTTGCGGACTGGTCGGCGATCTGGTTGACGCAGCCCCAGATGACGTCCTCGATCGCCTCGGGCTCCAGCCCGTTGCGCGCGATCAACGAGTTCAGCACGTGCGCCGACAAGTCGACCGGGTGCACGTGCGCCAGGGAGCCGTTGCGGCGACCGATCGGGGTACGCACCGCGTCGACGATGACCGGTTGATGCATTCGTCTTCCTCCATCGAGTTCTATATGCTAACCCTGTTTCTCTCCATAGAACTTAACTGCGATGGGAACGGACATGTCAACCCTCCTCAACGACGACGAGCTGGCGCTGCAGCAGTCCGTGCGCTCGTTCATGGACAAGCGGGTCGCTCCGCTGGTCGCCGAGCATGAACGCACACGCACCTTCCCGTGGGAACTGCTTTCCGAGTTGACCCGATTCGGGTACGTCCGCGGCTGGGTCCCGGTCGAAGCGGGCGGCGACGGCCTGACCGCGATGATGCAGGCGATTCTGATGGAGGAGGCCGGCCGCAGCTGGGGTTCGCTGCGCACCACCGTCAACGTGCAGGGCATGGTGGCGCGCACCCTGGCCGGCGGCACCGCCGAGCAACGGCAGCGATTCCTGATGCCGATGCTCGACGGCACCCGGTTCGGGTGGTTCGGCCTCACCGAGCCCGACGCCGGATCCGATGCCGGAGCGTTGAAGATGCGGGCTCGCCGACGCGGGGATAGCTACGTGCTCAATGGCAGCAAGATCTACATCACGAACGCGCTGGGCTGTGACTTCGGTGTGGTTTTCGCGCGGGTGATCGACGACGACGACGGCGGCCGACCAGGGGGTCACCGCGTTCCTCGTCGACTCCGCGGAGTCGCCCTACGGCTGCTACGACATACCTCATATGCCGGTGCGCTCGACCACCAGTTGCGAGCTCACTTTCGACGACGTCGCCGTTCCTGCAGCAAACGTGCTGGGCGAGGTTGGCGGCGGATTGAGGCTGGCGATGGGCGCAGTGAACATCGGACGGTTGAGCATGTCGATGGGAGCGGTTGGCCTGTCTCAGGCCTGCCTGGAGGCGTCGATCGACTTCTGCCGCAAGCGCGAGCAGTTCGGTAAGCCGATCGCCGGGTTTCAACTGGTCCAGCAGATGGTCGCCGAGATCGCCACCATCACTTCCACGTGCCGGTTGCTCGGCTACCACGCTGCCCGCACGCTCGACGCCGGGGACCAGGGGCGCTACGAGTGCTCGATGGCCAAGTACTACTGCGGCGAGTCCGTTGGTCGCGCCGCGACTTTGGCCCTTCAGCTCCACGGTGGCGCCGGGCTGATGGAGGAGTCGCCGGTGGAGCGCTACTTCCGCGACGCCCGCGAGGCAACGATCCCCGAAGGCACCACCCAGATGCAGATTCTGCATTTGGGTAAGCACCTGCTGGGTGTTTCGGCACTGCGTTAGACCGCAGTCGTGCACCGGCACCCGGCGAAGCGCGTTGTCAGTCATAGCTTGACGTTCGGCCAACGTCTTCTGCCGTCGACCGCAGATCCAGCAGCGGGGGCGCGCCGAGGGTGAACGCCGCTCTACCCAGGATTCGCCACGGCACTCCGACGAGGCGCCGTGTCCCCCACCGCGGGTGTGTCACCGGCCGGAAGAAGCCACGGGTGCGCAGATGCCGATCGACCACGATGTCCTCGGGAGCCATCACCTGCGCCGCGGCGACCCCCGCATCCTGCAGAGCAGACACGAGTTTGGCGGCGTCGGCGCCGGCCACGGCGTCCTGCAGCGCAGCGTCGAGCTGCGCCTCGTTGGCCTTGCGTGACTCGGCGGTCGCGAATCGTTCGTCGCTCAGCGGTGGGGGGTCATCGAGCGTCGCACACAACCGCCGCCACTGCTGGTCGTTGCACACGGCGAGCGCGATCCATTGCCGTTCAACCGCTGTCGCGAAGACGCCGTGTGGCGTGAACGGAACAAGGTGGTTCGAGGCGTCCTCCGGTCCGGCACCCTCGATGTCGGCGTGTGCTGCGGCCAGGAACTCGTTGAAGCGCGAAGCGACCAGATCCAGCATGGAGAAATCGACTGCTGCGCCCGAGCGGGAGTTCGGTCCGACCGCCCATGCCGCGATGACTGTCGCCAGTGCGACACCGCTGACCAGGTCGGCCCAGGGCAGGTCCAGGTCGGCGGCATTACCGTCGGAGCCGCGCGTGAGGTAGGCCAACCCGCCTGCGGTGTGCAAGTTGTAGGCGTAGGCGCGGTAAGTCGACCACGGACCCTCATAGCCGAATCCTGATGAACTGACGGCCAGCATGTCAGGCCGGTTGCGAAGCAGGCTCGCAGCGTCGACGCCCAGCCGGCGCGCACGGCGCTGCCCGAAGTTCTCCAGTACGACGTCGGACTCGGCCACCAGCCGGGCCAGGGGTTCGGCGTCGCGTGACATCGGGATGACCATGCTCTTCTTGGAGTGGTTCATGGCGGCGAAATAGGCGCTGTAGTCGGGGCCCGCGATTCCGTCGATGTACGGGCCGCGTCTGCGGTAGATGTCGAGCCGATCGGGATCTTCGACCTTGGTGACCGATGCGCCGATCGCACCCAACAGCGCGGCGGCCAGCGGAGCGGCCAGCACGTGCGCGGCCTCGGTGATGCGTAGACCGTTCAGTCCCGCCGGTGCATCCCGAGTGGGCGCAGCGCTGTTCGCCACGCTGAACGGAAGTCCGATGGTGCGCAGTGACGTTGTGCCAACGGTGATGTCGCGTAGCGCACCGCGGGCCGCGAAGTGCGGCGAGTCCGCCAGGTCGTCGGCGCTGTACATGGCGGCGATGGGGACGCCTTCCTCCTGAAGCCTGCGCTCGCACTCGGTCATCGACCAGTCGGCAAGTTCGGCAGCGAGATGGGCGTCGAGTTCGTCGGCTCGCGCGATGCGGGCCTGGCCGTCGGTGAACTGGTCCGTCCAGGCCGGGGCGTGGATCGCGCGCACCAGCGCGGTCCACTGGTGGTCCTCCATCACCGAGATGCGCACCACCCCGTCCCGGCATTGGTAGTACCCCGCTGGTGCGCCGTACCGCCGCGCACCCGTTTCACCCGCGCTGTTGAGCAAGATGTTGGTTACGCGCAGCAGCGGGCCGGTCACGACGACAGCCTCCTGCGCCGAAACGTCGAGGTGTACGGGTTCGCCGTTAGACCCGAACTCGCCGATCCCGTGACATGCGGCCAGGGAGGCGACCTGGCCGGCCGAAAGCAACGCTTGGTTGCCGGCCAGCTTGATCGGCCAACCGCTGCGGCCATCGGTTACCGCCGACAGCAGTCCTCCGGCAGCGGCGATGGTCAGTTCGGTGCCCCGCCAGCGCCGCCGTGGACCGGTCAATCCATACGGGCTCAACGTGACCCACACGGCGCGGTTCTTCGCGTGGACGTGGTCGAGGTACTCGTCGACTGGCATATCGGACAACGGGCCCGAACCCTCGCAGCGGTCGACGACGGTGACCATGGGCGAGGTGGGCGCCGATCCAGACGACACATTCTTGTCGGCGTCCAGGACGGCGCTCAGGACCGATACGCTGTGTCCGTTCAGGGTCAGCGCTGGAAGTCGTCTGCGCAGTAGCGAGTCCGAATGGGACACGGTTGTGACGTCGGCACCCAGCGCCGCAAGCGCGGCCGTGGCAGCGGCTCCGGCCAGGCCATCGCCGTACTCGGCGACCGCGACACCGCGAAGGAATTCCGGCACGTCTCGAGGTCGGTCGTTCATCGTGATTGCGCCGTGTTCGGTTCAGCCAGTCGAGCGACGAGATCGCGCTTGCGCACCTTTCCGCTGTCGGTGCGCGGAAAGTCGTCGACGACGTAAACGGCGACCGGGACCTTGTAGGCCGCGAGTTGACCGCGCAGATGCTCGCGCAGGTCGTCCTCGGTAGCGGCTTGCGTCAGCCGCACCCACGCCGCGGGAACCTCTCCGAGCCGCTCATCGGGCACTCCTGCCACGGCCGCCTCCAACACCGCAGAGTGAAGCAGCAGGGCGGTCTCGATTTCGGCCGGCACCACCTTCAGCCCGCCGCGGATGATGAGTTCGCGTGTGCGGCCGGTGATGTAAATGTAGTCGTCGGCGTCGACGTGGCCGACGTCGCCGGTGTCGATCCAACCGTCTGTGTCGGTGAGCGAACCCTCGCCGATCACCTTTGGACGCAAGGTTTCGCTTCGTACCCAGATGCTGCCCGATTCGCCGGTCGCAACCGGCCGATTGTCGTCGTCGCGGATCCCGACCTGCACCCCGCGGCTGATCTTGCCCGCTGTCGCGGCGCGGCGGTTTCCGGACAGGGCGTCCTCGAGTGGTTCCACGGCGACGGTGCCGGCCTCGGTTGAGCCGTAATTGCGTTGGACGGGAACGCCAAACCTGCCCTCGAACTCTTCGCGCCAACTTTGGGGCAGAGGCGCGGTACCGCTGGTGGCGACTTTTGCCGGTGGCGCGAGTGCGCCGACCTCTTCGCCGGCATCGAGCAACATCCGGACCATCGTCGGTACCAGGTTGAGCGTCTCGATGTTGCACTGACGCACCAATTCGGCGTAGCGGATGGGCTCAAACCGGGGCATGATCACCAGCGACCGTCCTCGCCACAGCGTGGAGAGCAGACCGTATATGGCTCCGGCGTGGTTCATCGGGCGCGAGTCGACGCGTATCGGTGCGCCCGCCGAGGCGGGCCGCGGCGCGTCCGGGTCGACGGGTTTGCGCGCAACGCCGTCGATGAATCCCCAGATGCCGCGCATGGTGTGGACGACCGGCTTGGGGCTGCCGGTCGTGCCGGAGGTGCAGATGACGATCCCGGGGGCCTGGGGATCCACGCGCGGCAGTTCGAGTGTCGGGCCGCCGTTTACAGTGGCGAGCGCAAGATGATCGACGTCGGTGACCACATCGGCGCTCAGACCGAGGTCCGCGGTGACGATCGTGCGCACCGGGTCGATCGTGGCGAGCACCCGGGCTCGCTCGGCACTGGGTAGTCGAGGCGACACGGGCGCGGGGACGGCTCCCGCCAGCCAGATGCCCATCATGACGGCGGCGAACGCGCCGCCATTCGGTGCACTGTAGGCCACCGGGCGCGACGCCGCCCCGTCCAAGACGCGGGCCACCGCAGCGGCCGCGTTGGCAACCATTTTCCACGTCCAGGTCCGGCCGCCGTCTTCGATGATGGCGGGCAGCTCGCTGTCCCGGCGGGCCCAGCACAGGATGGCCATGCTCGGCAATAGGCCGTCCGTTGTCGATGTCAGCATCCTGCGATGCCCGCCAACGTGGAGGAACACCCGGAATTTCGTTCCGTGTCAACGGCTTTCGCATGACTGCGCATTGTGTGAGTCCTCATCGTCTGGTAGGGATGGTGCGTCCGGGCTAGGGCGCTTTTCACGTCTGCCAGTGGGGTGGGCGCTTTTCGGCCAGCGCGCGCGGACCTTCGGTGCTGTCGGGGTGGGCCCAGTGCATGCGCAACAGTGCCCAGCCGTACTCCTGTGCGTCCCGGTAGCCCATTTCCAGCGATCCCCAGATCGCCTGCTTCGACAACGAGACCGCTTCGGGCGAGTTGGCGGCGATGTCGAGGGCGATCGATTCGGCGGTGGATAGCAGCTGATCGGCGGGTACCACCTCGTCGACGATGCCCAGTTCGTAGGCACGTCGGGCAGATAGCCGGTAGCTGCGTCCCTGCAGAGTCATCCGCAACGCTTGGCCAAGGGGTAGTCGCTTAGCCAGCCCGATGTTCTCCACGGCGCCGACCATCCCGGCGGTGGTGTGGGTGTCCATGAATGCCGCGTGCTCGGCGGCGACGACGATGTCGGCATCTACGACGAGATGTAAGCCGCCGCCATTCACGAGTCCATTGACCGCGGCGATGACCGGTTTCCACACCCGGTTCTGGTGTGGCGAGACGCGGACCTCCTCACTCATCGGACCATTGCCTGCGGCGACATGGCCGGCCGACGCGACGCGGCTCACGTCGGCGCCTGTGCAGAAGTGGCGTTCACCGGCGCCGGTCACGATGACGCAGCGGATCTGGGGATCACGCTTGACTTCGGTCCACGCGGCCTCCAGGAGCTGCTTCATCTGCGGGCTGAACGCGTTGCCGCGGTCCGGCCTGTTCAGGGTGATGTACGCGAGGTGCCCGTCGGTGCGGTAGAGCACGTCCGCATCCGAGTCACCGAGCTCGATTGACGGCTCGGTCATCGCCGGAAGACGGGGTCGCGCTTCTCGGTACGGGCCAGCAGGGCTTCCCTGGCATCGGGATGGTCCGATAGCTGTCCGGTGAGCCGCTGCTCGAACTGATAGCCCGATTTGAGGTCCATCGCTTCGATCGTGTTCATGCTTTCCTTGGCGGTGCGCAGCGCGGTCGGACTGTGCCGGGCGATCTTGGTCGCGATGGCCATGGCCTCGGTCAGCAGATCCTCGTCGGGCACGACCTTCACGATGGCGCCAAAGCGCTCCATGTCCGCGGCGGCAAGCGGCTCGGCGTTGAAGTAGAGGTAGCGCACCAAGGGTTGAGGCAGCAGCCGGGAAAGATGCTTGGCCGCACCCATGACACCGATGGACACCTCGGGACACCCCATCTGGGCGCTGAGGCCGCAGACGGTGAAGTCGCATGATGCGGCGATCGCCAGCCCGGTGCCGAGCGCTGATCCGTTGACCGCGGCGATCACCGGTACCGGACAGTCGTAGATCGCCCAAAACGCTTCGCGCACCGTCTTCATGCGTCCCGGGGCGTTCTGCGGCGTCATCGCGACGAACTCGCCGAGATCATTTCCCGCGCAGAAGTGGCGGCCACGCCCGGTGAGTACGACGACCCGGACGCCGGGAAGGTTGAGGTCGAAATCGGCGAAGAAGTCGCGGATCTCGCGGTACATGTCCCCGTTGACGGCGTTCACCGGGGGGCGGTCCATGGTGACAAGCGCGACGTCGCCGTCGATGTCGACCGACAGGAATTCGAGTTCGTCAAGTTGCACTGGTGCTCTCCTCGTGATTGCTGTATTGGGTTGCGGCCCAACCTGATAGGTGTCTGGCATTGCCATGCGCTCAGTCCAGCGTGAGCGCGGCGACACGGCGGCGATGCCACCGCGAGTCGCCGAACAGAGCCTGATCGAGGCGCGCACGCTTGACATAGAGGTGAATGTCGTGTTCCCAGGTGAAGCCGATGCCGCCGTGCATTTCCACGGCGTCCTCGGCTACCTGCGCCGCGGCGTCGCAGCAGTAGGCCTTCGCGCGCGAGATTGCCACGGCTGCGTCGGCGGGCGCCGCGTCGTAGGTGTCGATGGCTTCGCCCAACGCTGCGCGGGCGGTCTGCACTGCGATGTACATGTCCGCGCAGCGGTGCTTGACCGCCTGAAACGATCCGATCGGGCGGTCGAACTGGACGCGCTCCTTGGCGTAGGCAGTGGTCATCTGCAACGCCTGCTCAGCGACCCCAAAGGCGTCGCACGCGATGGCCAACGCGGCCCGGTTGAGCAGATCGACGATCAGATGCTCCGCTTCGGCGCCCGTCGCCAGTAGCTCGGCGTTGCCGACCTCCAGCCCCTTGGCATTGAGGTCGGCGAAGCGCCTTGTGATGTCGAGCATCGGCGCATCCGTCCACACCAGAGCCGGGGCTGTCGCCTCGACTGCGAAGATCAGGATCGCTCCTTGTGCATCAGTGACCGGCAGGATCACAACATCCGAGCCGCCGGCATCCAGCACGCAGGGCGCAACGCCCGACACCACCCAACGGTCGCCATCGCGCACGGCCTTTAGGTGACCGGATCCGTTGCAAGCGACCACCGCGGTCCCACGCACATCCCCCCTGGACAGTCGTCGAAGCCATTGCGCGCCAGGACCGTTGGGACCGGCGCCAAACAACGGGCCCGCAGCGAGGGCTGAAGTCGCGGTCAGACCGTTACTGCACAGACGGCGACCCATCTCGACCAGGACTACGGCGAGGTCGCCGAAGGTACCGCCCGCGCCACCGAGGTCCTCGCTGATTTCGATGCCCTGCCAACCCAGCATCGCGAACTGCTGCCACAATGCGTCGTCGAAACCACTTGCCGTCTCGGCCAGTGCTCGCAGGTGTGCAGACGTCGAGTTGGCGCGCAGCATCTCGCGCGCGGCGGTGCGCAGTTCTTCGCGAAGCTCGTCTTGGGAGGCATCGACCACGCTCATCAGGAAGCCTCCTGGCGGCGGCGCGCGGTGCTCACGATGGCACCGGTTCGCGTGGCAGTCCCAGGACTCGCTCACCGATGAGCGAACGCTGAATCTCGTTGGTTCCTCCCCCGATCACCCAGCCGAAGGAGTCGAGGTAATCGAGCATCCAGCGCCCGGACTCATAACCGGCCGATACCGGTTTGAAGGTGAGCCGATGGGTATCGAGGCCGGCCAGCGACACACCGAACGCCATCATTCGCTGCAGCAGCTCGCTGTAGAAGACGTTGAGAATGGATGATTCCGGGCCCGTCCCGCCGTGGCGGACCAGGTCTTCGACCATCTTCTTGCACAGCCGCCGGAACACGATGACCTCCGTCTGCAGAGTCACGAACTGATCGCGCACGAGGTCGTCCGTCATCGCCGAGGAGCCGCCGATCTGTTGTTCGCGGACAAGCGTTTCCACCATCGACATCGCTGAGGCCATCCGCTCGGACTGTTCCAGCAGGGTCAGACCTCGCTCGGCGGATAGCGTGCTCTGAGCGATCTTCCAGCCGTTGTTCTCCTCACCTACCAAATCGGATAGGGGTATCTCGACGTCGGTGAGGAAGATCTCACAGAATTCGGCCGCCCCGGTTGCCTGCCTGATAGTGCGGGCCTGCACCCCGGGCGAATGCATGTCGAGCAAAAAGTAGGAAATCCCGCGCCGTTTGGGTGCGTCTGGATCGGTACGTGCCAGCAGCAGACAGCGGTCGGCGAACGACGCGCGACTCGACCACACCTTCTGACCGTTGACCACGTAGACGTCGCCCTTGCGGACCGCCCGCGTGCGCAGGCCCGCGAGATCTGATCCGGCGCCGGGCTCGGAGAAGCCCTGGCACCACACCTGTCCGTCGAGGATCGCCGGTAGGTGTTGCTGTCGTTGCTCGTCTGTGCCGGCGTACATCAGCGTTGCGTAGGTGTGGTTGAGGGCGACGAAGGAGTTCCGCAACGGCGGGGCGTTCAATCGGCAGAATTCTTCGAAGATGACGATCTGTTCGACCAGGGAGTAGCCGCCCCCGCCCCACTCCCGCACCCAGTGCGGCGCCGCGTATCCGCCGTCGCGCAGCGTGCGTAGCCAGTCACGCTGGAACGCGCGGAATTCTTCATCGACCGTCGCTCCGAATCTCGATTCCCATCCGACGGGGATGTGTTCCTCGGCCCACGCCCGCACGGTGGCACGGAAGTCGGACAGGTCTTGGGTGGTGCTCATCGCGCTCCCGTCATCTCGGTAACCATTCCTCGGGCAGCCCCGCTCAGTTGGTCGTGCTCCACTCCAGGGGCAGCGTGCTCATCGCGATGATCCCGCCGTGGTATCGGATGGCGGAGGGATCCGAGATCCGGTACTCGGGAATGCGACGGTGCCACTCTTGCAGGGCGACCAGGAGCTCGCTGCGTGCCAGGTGTGATCCCAGACAACGGTGCGGCCCGACGCCGAATGTGATGTGGCGGTTGACGGTTCGATCGAAGTCGGCCGTCGTTGAGTTCGGGAACTCGGCTTCGTCGCGATTGGCCACGCTGAGCAGCGCCACCACTCGGTCACCGGCTTTCATCTGCACACCATGGAAGTCGACATCACGGCTCAGCCTGCGGCGTTCCTTGGCGACGACGGGATAGAGCCGCAGGAACTCTTCCACCATGGCGCCGACGCTCTCGGGCCGTTCGACGATGCGGCGACGGGCATCCTGGTGGGTGGCCAGATAGCGGAATGTCCAACCCAGCGCTGAGGGCAGGGTGTCAAGGCCGCCCAGGAAGACGGTTGCGGCCAGGTTGACGCAGATCTTCATGTCGATGGGTTCGCCGTCGATCTCACCGTTGACTATGCCCGACAGCAGGTCGTCGCGTGGGTTGCCGCGACGCGCTTGCAGCTCACCGGCGACGATGGCTCGAATCGACTCCCACGCGTTATTGCGTACCTCGTCGATGCTGTGCAGGTAGGTCTCTGCCAAGTGACGGAATTGCGTGCGTTTGTCGTCGGCGATCCCGTACAGCTCGGCGAAGACCGCGATGGGAAAGTGCTGTGCGAAATCGGCGACCAGGTCGCATGAACCGGAATCGGCGAATGCGTCGATGTAGCGGTTCGCCAGTTCTCGGACCCTGCCTTCGGCCGCGACGGTCTTCTTGCGCGAGAGATGCGGTAGCAACACCTGGCGCAGCTTCTGCAGTTCGGGAGGCTGGGCGTACGACGGCAGTAACGGTTCCTCGGTGAAGACCTCGGATGTGAACAGCTCTGCGTCCTGCAACATCTCACGACACTGGTCGAACTTGCCGATCACCCAGAAGCCGCCTTCGTAGAAGTCGCCCGAGTTGGCCCAGAAGGGATCCAGATCCATGTGGGTCTCGAAGGCCTCGAACGGATCGTTCTCGATGTCGCGCGCCAGTTGCAGATCGACGGAATCGACAACGTGAACTGCCATCTCGTGTTACTCCTCTCGGCTCCACGTACTCCCGAATGAACAAGCAAGGCGAAGGGGCGGCCAATCGGGTGCCGCCTGGGATTTATTGATTTTGCTATAATTCTTCCATACCATGGTGAAAGTCAAGCGAGCCGCCAGCGCAACTGGACCGTTGAGCACACGGTCGGCAGACATGCAGACATTGCGAGACATTGCGAACGCTCGGAACGCTCGGAACGCACCACTGAGCACAGGAGGCACTTTTATGGCGAAGATCGTCGACGCCGACTCCCACATCTTCGAGCAGCCAGGGATGTGGCGCGATTACCTGCCCGCCTCGCAGCGACACTTGGCGCTGGACATCGAGGAGGACGAACTGGGCTTCTCTTGGTTGACGCACCGCTACAAGCGCCTGCTGCAGTGCTACATCAGCCAGCCCGGCGAGTGGTGGGAGTCATATGGTGGTCCTCATCAGCGCCAGCGCGCGGGCGAGCCGGCCGAGGTCCGTTACTCCGAGATGCCCGCCACCTACCGGGATCCTGCCGCACGCCTCGATGCCCTGGATGGTTGGGGCCTCGACCAACAGGTCATCTTCCCGAACTGGGGACTCAACTTCGGTTTGTACCTGCAGGGTGACGCCGAATCTGAGCGAGCCAACATCGGGGCCTGGAACCGCTGGGCCGCCGATATCTGCCACATCGGCGGGGGGCGCCTGCTGCCGGCCGGTCACCTGACCCTGCGGGCCGAACCTAACTGGATCAGCGAACAACTGCGCACCATGGCAGCGGCTGGTATCAGGCAGGTGTTCCTGCCGATCGGTCTGGTCAACGGCAAACGCTTGTCACATCCGGACTTCGAGCACGTCTGGGCACAGATGGTCGACCTTGCCCTGGTTCCCACCTTCCACATCGGAGCGTTCGCCGAGCGGACCATCGCCGATGGTTACCAGGACGGCGACATCATCCAGTACATGACGCTGCAGAGCCTGGTCATGAACGGGCTCGAGGCCCAGATCGCACTCTGCGACCTCGTGACCAACGGGGTTTTCGATCGCCATCCGAAGCTGAACTGGGTGGTGGCGGAATATTCGGTCGGCTGGATTCCGGAGTTCCGGTTCAAGCTGGACATGGGCTACGACGTTCACTACAAGGTCGTCGGCGCGCACAACGTGGCCTTGGCCAACAAGCCGTCGACGTATCTCGACGAGCACATCCGGTTCGTCTCGTTCGCGAACGAGCGACCGGGCAAAGTCATGGATCGCTCGAGCGACAACATCATGTTCGGCAGCGACTTCCCGCACGCCGAAGGCTTACTCAATCCGCTCGAGGACTATCGCGAGAAGGCAGGCGACCTGGGCGAGCGCGAGCCGGCCTTCTACGGGGGCACGCTGACCGATGCGCTCGACAGCGCCGCGGGCGTAGGCTCCCTGGCTCGCCGGTGACCCCGACCCAGACGGCACTGCCACGGTTCCTCACCCGGTGCGCCAACGATGAGTTCGTTCCGCCGCCGCTAAATGACGTCGAGCGCACTGCGGCTCGGATTGCGGCCCTAGCAGGCGAATCCGCCACCGAGCGGCTGAACGTGCGCGCCGCGACGTACGTCGAATCGCGCCGGGGCATCGCGGCGGGTCTACTCGCGGTCAACAGGGCGAACAACGAGGAGTTCTTCGTCGTTTCGGACGAAGCGGCCTTCGATTCGGCGGCAGCCGATGACGCCTTGGGCGGTGACGAACTCATCATCGACGTCCAGACTCATTACATCGCCGAGCGTGAGGCATGCGAGAGCAGTCGCAGGCTCATCCGGCAGATGTATCCGTTGTACGGCCCCGACTGGTGGGGCGGACTCGGCGAGGGCCAACTCCTGGACTTCGCCGAATACTTGCGGTGCGTGTTCACCGAGAGCGAGACGGCCGTGGCCGTGCTGAGCTCGCCCCCGGGATTGTCCGACGAGCGCATGCTGTTCAACGAGGAGATGGCGGCCACCCGCCTGCTGCTCGAACGGTTTGGCGCAGAAGGCCGACTACTCAATCACGCGGTCATTCATGCCGGCGTCGACGGTGAGATCGGCCAGATGGCCGAGGTCGAAGAGCGTATCGGCCCGGTCGGGTGGAAGGTCTACACCATGGGTGCGACCAGCTTTCAACGACGTCGGCAAGATCAACGGCTGGTACCTGGACGACGAGATCGGCACCGCGTTCCTGGAGAGCGTGATGCGCACGAACGTCCGCGTCGTCTGCGCCCACAAAGGCTTGAGCGGACAGGTTCCGACGGGGTCTCCTCGTGACTTCGGCATCGCGGCCAGGCGCTACCCCGACATCAACTTCGTGGCCTACCACTCCGGGTTCGAGCCGGGCGACGGGCGCCCCACCGATGACACCCGCGAGGGCCCGTATGAGGAGGCTACCGCTCATCTTGGGGTGAACCGGCTCATCGAGTCGATTCGCATCAACGACGTCGCACCGGGGTCGAATGTCTATGCCGAGTTGGGCACTACGTGGTACTGCCTGATCAAGCGGCCGTTGGAGGCCGCCCATGTGCTGGGCAAGCTGCTCAACGCCGTGGGGCCCGACAACGTGCTCTGGGGCACTGACGGCATCTGGTACGGACCCACCCAGGGTGCGGTCGACACCTTCCGGGCCTTCCAGATTCCGGAATGGATGCGCGAAACGTACGGATATCCTGAACTCACCCCGGAACTCAAGCAGAAGATCCTCGGGTACAACGCCGCCAAGGTGTATGGAATCGACCCGGTTCTGGCCCGGAAGCGCCAAAGCACCGGGGACCTCGCATGGATCAAGGCGGCACTCGAGGAGTTTTGTCGATCGGGGACCCCGTCGCTGTGATCCGTTCTGAGGACAGCGATCAGCTCAGGGTGATCGCAGACTCCGGGCAGTTCAGACGCGCCGACCTCGGCCTGGGCAATGAGATCCTCGCCGATCTCGGCGTCGATGACCTCCCCGCAACCCTCGTCGTCGGCCGTGTATACCTCTGGGGCCATGGCGTAGCAGCGCCCATGTCCCTGGCATGCGGCACTGTCGATAAAGACGTGCATGGATCCCTCCGTTAGTCGAATGTTGTTCTGGCCCAGGTGATCACGAACTATTGCTGGACAACGTCACTCCCCCATCCACCACGAACTCGCGTCCCGTGATGAAGCTGGATGCCGGCGACAGCAGAAACGTTGCAACCGCCCCCATGTCGTCGGTGGTGCCCATCCGACCCATGGGGCTGTCGGTGCCGATCCGTTCCACCTGTTCGTCGGTCATGCCTGCGGCCTTTGCCGAGGCGAGGATCATCCCGGTGCCCTTGACCCCGTGCGGATGCAGCGAATTGACCCGAATCTGGTGTGCGGCAAGGTCGCCCGCCGCGAGCTTGCTGAAGCCACGGACGGCCCACCGCGTCGTGCCGTAGCCGGCGTACCCCTTGGTCGCCATGACGCCCGACGTGGACGACAGGTTGACGATGCTGCCGGGATGCCCGCCATCGGCCATGCGCTTGCTGACTACCTGGGTGCCTACCCACGTGCCTTTGAGGTTCACGTCGATCATGTGGTCAAGCTCTTCGTCGGCCTCGTCCCAGAAGTGGCGGTAGCCGTAGAACACGCCGGCATTGTTGACCAATCCATCGATGCGCCCATGCTCGGCGAGCGCCTCGTTAACGCAGGCTTCCCACTGCGCGCGTGAGGTGACGTCCAGGCGATGCACGCCGTCGCCCTCCTCGATGTCGGTGCGCCACACCGTGGCGCCGCGCTGCTCGAAGTAGTCGCAGAACGCCGCCCCAAGCGAGCGTGCTGCGCCGGTCACCATGATCGTGAGACCGGCCAGAGCGTCGTAGTCCTTCACGGCCATACTTTGGTGTGGAGTCAGGGGCGGCGTCATGGCGCGTCCTTCCGGGCAATCATCGTGGGTGCGGCCGTACGCCAGTCCGCGATGCCGTCCTCGGGTTTGGCGACCGGCAACGCATCGTCGTGCACCTCTGCCCAATGCGAGTGGTTGAGTTGATGCATCGAGAAACAGGCATTCAACGCATTGTGGAAACCCATGTTGTCGACGGTCTGATTCACCGACTCCTTGATCAGCAACGCCGCCATGGTCGGAGTCGCAGCGACCCGACGGGCGAACTCGATAGTCCTGTCGGCCAGCTCCTCGGTCGGGAACACCTTGGACACCATTCCCAGCCGGTACGCTTCGTCGACGTCCATCGAGTCACCGGTGAGCATGAGCTCCTTGGTTTTACGGGGACCGAATTCCCAAGGGTGCGCGAAGTATTCGACGCCACACATGCCGAGTCGCGTCCCGACGACGTCGGCGAAGGTGACGTCGTCGGAGGCGACGATGAGGTCGCACGCCCACATCAACATCAGACCTGCAGCGAAGACCGTCCCATTGACCTGGGCGACGGTGATCTTGCGCAGATCACGCCACCTACGGGTGTTGTTGAAGAAGTAGTGCCACTCCTGCAGCATCCGCCGTTCGGCGGCCGTCCGGGTGCCCCCGTGCATGCGGTACGTGGGGTGTTGCGTCGGGCCGGGCGTTCGCTCAGCGACCGCCTCGGACGAACCCATGTCGTGGCCCGCTGAAAAGATCGGCCCGGCTGCGGCCAGGATCACCACGCGCACGGTGTCGTCGGCTTCGGCCTTGGCGAAGGCGTCCTCGAGCTCAACGAGCAGGCCGCGGTTCTGCGCGTTGCGGGTCTTCGGCCGGTTGAGGGTGATGCGTGCGATCGTTCCGCCGTCGAGCGATTCGAAGGTGAGGAAGCGGTAGCTCATGTGGTGGTCCCGATCTTGGTCGTGGCCGTCCGCGGGCGACCGGTGGTCGGAGGACGCCAGCACGCGTCCGAATCCTCGAGCTCGTCGATTTCTTCGTCGCTCAACCCCAACCAGGCCTGGAGAACGGCGGTCGTGTCTGCGCCCAGGCGGGCACCAGGTCGGGTCGTGCGGGGCAGGCCCAGCGCGATCTGGTCGGGCGAGGCGGGCAGCTCGCGCCACCCGATGTCGGGATGCACGACCTCGCGGTAGCCGCCGCGACTGCGCAGCTGGGGATCACGCCACAGGTCCTCGAGGTTTTCCACCACCGCCGCGGCGAGCCCGGCCCGTTGCAGCCGCAAGACGGCCTGGTAAGGCGTGAGTTTCAGACACCACGCGGTGAGCGCTGTGCGAAGTGCCGTCGCCGCGACGTCATCGACGTCACCCGGTTCACCGAGGTCGAGCAACGTGCACGCGGCCCTGACATCAGCGGCGTCTTCGAGATCCACTGCGATCCACTCGTCTTCACCGAGACAGCAGAACGCCCCCGACAGGGCCGACCCTGGCACGACGTTGGGCGCCTGACTCCATGCCGGGCCCCCGTTGATGCTCGCCAAGTACAACGGCGCCATGACTGCCGCACCGGTTTCTGCCTGGGCCAGGTCGATCCGGACTGCGGGGCCGCCGCGTCGGACGGACTCCACCGCCGCGAGAATCGCCGACACCGCGTGGTGAGCTCCGACGAAGTCGAAATGCGTGCCGTCGAAGGCCCAACTCGACGCCAGGCCCAGGTAGTTGGCGATGTTCGACGCGTAGGCGCGGTAGCTCGCTCGCCGCCCGGTCTGTCCGTACCCGGTCAGCGACGCCATCACCAGACCCGGGCGTCGCTGGCTCAGGGTGGCGAACCCAGCGCCCCAGCGGTCCATCTGGCCGGGACTGAAGTTCTCCACCACGACGTCGGCCTTGGTGACCAGCCGGCGGAGCAAGTCGCGGCCGGATTCGACGTCCATGTTGAGTGAGACGCTGCGCTGGCCCGACGTCAGGCTGGCGAACATGTTGGTCGTCCGGATTCCGGAGGGCTCGTGGATGTTCGGATGGTCCAGGCTGAAGTAACTGCGCAAAGCCTCGGGTCGCCGAGGCGATTCGATCTTGGCGACCTCCGCGCCCAGGTCGGACAGCATGGTCGCGCACACGTTGCCGACGACGAAGGTGCCGAAGCTGATGACGCGCAGCCCGGCCAGCGGTCCAGGGTCAGACGACACCGGTAGCCCTCCACGTCGACAGCTCCTCTTCGCTGACGCCCAGTTCCTCGCAGAGTGATTCGGTGTCGGCGTCGGTCGGGGCCGCGGGACGACGTCGGAGCTGCAACGGCGGGTCCGACCGGAAGGGGTGACCCGGAACGCGCACCGACCCGAGTTCTGACGATTCAACCGTGACGAAGAACGCTCTGTCGACCATGTGGGGATCGTCGGCCATTTCGCCCGGCTCGAAGCTGAGCGCGCACGGCAGCCCCGCTGCCTGCGCCCGGTCGACGAATTCCGTTGCGCGCATTTGCGCCATGTACGGCGTGATGAGTTCGGTCAGCAGGTCGAACAACTGCACCCGCATTGCGCGGTCCTCATAAAGCGGGTCTGCCAGGTCCGCTGGTCTGCCGAGCACGTCGACGAAGACCGACCAGTGGTGCAACGCGTGTGCGGCGATATCCACCCGACCGTCGCGGCACTGCCACACCCCGCCCGGCGGTGGCCCGAAGTTCGTGCGGCGATCGGGAATTCGACCTGAGGTATCGAACTGGTCGATCGTGAGCTTCTGCCAGGATGCCGTTTCGTGCACCGACAGGTCGATGCTGACGCCGCCCACCCGGTCGCGCCCGGTCAGCAACGACGCCTGCACCAGGTAGGCCGCGCGCACTCCAGCGAGGTCGAACATGTGCGCTCCGGGCATGGCCGAAGGGGGGCCCTCGACGGGTCCGGTCACCGACATCAGCCCGCTGCCTGCGAATGCCGTGAAAGGTGTTGCCCGCCAATGCCGCTGCGGACCCGTCAGACCGTATGCGGTGATCGCGCACACCACCGCGTCCTGCGCCGTCCAGTCCAGCGTCGGCCCCGGGGACAACCCGACGACGGCGCGGCCGGGGCGCGAGGTGACCAGCACCGCGTCGGCGCTGGACCCGATCCGCCGCAGAAACGGCAGTGCTTCGGTACTCATCCAGTCCACCGACACCGAACGCTTGGTCTGCTGCCGGTACTGGTGATCGAGGCTGACTCGACGCCCTGACGCAGACGTGACAAGCGGCGGGACCGCACGCGCCTCGTCGCCAGCCGGCCGCTCCAGCACGATCACGTCAGCGCCAAGGTCGGCGAGCAGCCGGCCAGCGTAGCTGACCATGCGGCCGCCGACCTCGATGACGCGCTTGCCGCGCAGCGGGGCGTCGACTTCGGTGGCCGCCACGAGCGATTCGTCGCTCATCGGCGACGCCTGCAGATCTCGTCAGGCGCTGGCATCGACCTGCGACTTAGATTCCGCGTCCTTGACCGCGTTCTCCTTGGCGGCCGGAATGATCTCTTCGGCGAAGATCTTCATCGCCTCCAGGACGTGTTCCTGCGCCATGGCGCCCCCCTTGTTCAGGGTGAGGATGAAGTTCTGCCAGCCGTGTTCGTTGTTCATGGCGCGGATCTTCTCGATGATCGAGTCCGGGCTGCCGATGAATGCCGTCGGCATGCTGAGGATCTTGTCGTACGGGTCGATGTCGCGCGACGCGATGGTGTCATACCAGTTGGAGTACGCCTTATAGTCCTTGGGCACCTCCTCGCCCCGCTCGAAAGGCGCGGCGTACTGCTGGAGGAACTGCATGTTCAACCGCACGCTGTCGCGGGGGTAGTTGAGCGCGAAATCCGCGTCGTGGCTGGTGAATGCGGTCGTCAGCGCCCAGGTTTCCAACATGTCCCGGTCGACGCCGTACTTGTCGTGCGCTTCGTAGAGCAACTCGAGGCTCTTGGACAGCTCGGGGTCGGGAATGTAGGGGTTGCCGACCATCGTCCCGTAGCCCTTCGACACCGCCCAGTCGATGGTCGACGCGGTCCGCAGGACGGCGATGTAGAACGGCACCTTGTCCTGCTTTGGCCGCGGGAAGATGTTGATGTCCTCGCCGCGACTGAACTTGCCCTCCCACGAATAGGATTCGTGGGTGAGTAGGTTCTCGATGACGTCGACCGCTTCGGTGAAGCGCTCGGTGCTCTCCTCCATCGGAATGCCGAACTTCTTGAATTCCTTCTGCTGATAGCCGCGGCCAAGGCCCAGATCGAACCTGCCGCCGCTGATCGCGTCCACCATCGCGACCCGCTCGGCCATCCGAATCGGGTTCATGAACGCGGGGATCACCACCGCGGTGCCGATGCGGGCGTGCTTGGTCACCGCGGCCACCGAGGCACCGAAGACGAACGGGTCGGCGATCGTGCCGTAGGGCGAGAAGTGGTGCTCGCCCAGCCAGATCGTGTCGTAGCCCATGTCATCGGCGGCCCGGCACTGGTCGAGGTTGCGCCGGTAGACCTCGTCTCCTGGCAGCATCGGGGGCTTCTCGCCAAGGATGAAAATTCCGAACTTCATTGCCGAATCCTTTCGAAGGGTTAGTGGTTTCGTCCTGCTCAGCGGCCCACGAGGGCCATACCGTTGTCGCGCATGACCAGCTTTGTCCGGCCTCGTCGAGCATGTCGAGGTGGTCGACGAGCTGACTGGGGAAGGCCAGGCCCTCCGAATGCGGGAAGTCCGAGCCGCCGAGCAGAACCTCGGGGCCGACCTTGTCGATGACGTCGGCCATGTCGTCCTCCCAGAACGGCACGACCCGGAAGTGACGCTTGAAGATCTTGCTCGGCCGCTCGGGCAACTGCCCGCCGATCCACCGTCCGTTGCGTCCCATGCCGCGCATCTTGTCGAGCTTGCGCACGAACAGCGGAATCCACTCGCAGCCGTGCTCGGCGGAGACGATGTTCAGGTTCGGGAACCGGTTGAACAGATTGCGCATAGATCAAGGAACTGAACGTTTCCTGGGCCGGCACATCGCCGTAGGCCCAGTACCACTGCCAGGCGGATTGGGTGAAGAACGTGGGGTTCTCCTGCTCCCCCCACTCACGCGACCTGCCGGCCTTATAGCCGGGGGGCGCCTCGTTGATGTGGTAGCTCACCGTCGCGTGGGCGTCGTTGATGCGCCCCCAGATCCGGTCGAAGTAGGGGTCGCCGGGCGAGCGTCCGTACGCGGGGCCGGGCACCATCGCGACGACCTTGCCGCCGCGTTCGAAGAAGTAGTCGAGCTGTTCACAGGTCCGGTCGACGTCGCGCATGGAGAAGATGGGAGCCACGAACATGCGGTCCGCGCGCGCGAATCCCCACTCTTCCTCGAGCCAGCGCAGATACGACCACGACGAGGCGTAGAAGAGGTCGTCGTCGGTGAGCACGTGCTCGGCCAGCAGATCAATTCCGGTCGAGTAGAGCATGCACGCCTCGACGTTCTGCTGGTCGA
>CAWIEE010000010.1:0-8013 GCA_963835075.1 uncultured Actinomycetota bacterium
CTCGCCTCGTGCGGGGGCTCTTTTCGTTGGCTCTTCTCGCCCACACGAACGAACGGGCCAGAAAGTGCGAGTGCAGCGCGCCATTTCGTCAATCTCGGTGTCGGCTTGTGTCCCCCCGGCTCACTAGACTGGGCGCGTGCTGATTGGTTCGCATGTCCACGGCGACGACCCCCTGGCCGCCGCGGCCGCCGAAGGCGCCGAGGCGGTGCAGTTCTTCCTCGGCAACCCGCAGAGCTGGAAGAAGCCCAAGCCGCGCGAGGACGCCGAGGTGCTGCAGGGCGTCGAGCATGCCGCTCTATGTGCACGCGCCGTACCTGATCAACGTCGCGTCGGCCAACAACCGGGTGCGCATCCCGTCGCGCAAGATTCTGCAGGACACCTGCGACGCTGCCGCCGAAGTGGGGGCCACCGCGGTCATCGTGCACGGGGGCCATGCCGACGACAACGACATTGAGGCCGGGTTCGAGCGGTGGGTCAAGGCGCTTCGGCCCTCGAGACCGATGTGCCGGTGTACCTGGAGAACACGGCGGGCGGTGACCATGCGATGGCGCGTCACTTCGACGCCATCGGCCGGCTGTGGGATCACATCGGCGACAGCGGCATCGGGTTCTGCCTCGACACCTGCCACGCCTGGGCGGCTGGCGAAGCTTTGATCGACGCGGTCGATCGCATCTTGGCCATCACCGGCCGCATCGACTTGGTGCACTGCAACGACTCTCGGGACGCCGCGGGCTCGGGCGCCGACCGGCACGCCAACTTCGGCACCGGCCAGATCGACCCGCAGTTGCTGGTCGCCGTCGTCAAGACCGCCGGCGCACCGGTCATCTGCGAGACCGCCGACGAGGGCCGAAAGGACGACATCGCGTTCCTGCGTGAGAACGTCGGCTGAAGATCAGCTGAGTTCTCTTTCACCTCGGGAGCATTCCTGACCCATGCGGCCTACCGTCGAGCCGTGGCCGCCAGAATCGTCGCACTGCTCGGGGCACTGCTTCTGACGGCCAGTTGCACCGCGTCGGGTTCGGCTGCGCCGCAGGGCTTCACCCTGGGTCCGACGCTGCACACGATGAACTTCGGTGGCCTCGACCGGTCCTACCGGCTGTACATCCCCGCCGGGCTCGCATCGCCCGCACCGCTGGTCGTCATGATGCACGGTGGCTTCGGCAGCGCCCAGCAGGCCGAAAGGGCCTATGGCTGGGATGGTTGGCCGAGCGCGCGAAGTTCGTCGTCGCCTATCCCGACGGCGTCGGCAGGGCCTGGAACGTCGGTGGCTGCTGTGGGCGGCCAGGACGCGAGAACATCGACGACGTCGGATTCATCAACGCGGTCGTCGACGACATCGCCGGCCACGTCACCGTCGACCCGAAGCGACGGTACGCGACCGGCATCAGCAATGGCGGCATGCTGGCATACGCGCTGGCATGCAACACCGGCACGTTTGCCGCGATCGGTCCCGACTCGGCCACCCAACTCGACAAGTGCGCTGCGCCGCACCCCACTTCGGTAATGCACATCCACGGCACCGCCGACAAGCTGATTCCGTACCACGGCGGGCAGGGCGCCGGCGTCGCCCGTATCGACGGCCCGGCAGTGCCCGACCTGAACGCGCTCTGGCGCGACGCCGACGGCTGCGCGGCGCCGGCCACCACCACCGACGGCGCGATCACGACGTCGACCGCCCACTGTCCCGACGGCCGTGACGTAGTCCTGATCACCGTCGACGGCGGGGGGCACGAGTGGCCGTCGTTCGCCACGCAGGCGCTATGGCAGTTCTTCGCCGCGCACACCGACTAACGTATTACACCTCTTGTTCAACTGTCGCAAAACTGTAATATGGAGACATGCCAGACACGCATGTCGTCACAAATCAGGTCCCGCCGCTGGAGAACTACAACCCCGCGACGTCACCAGTACTGACCGAGGCACTGATCCGCGAGGGCGGCGAGTGGGGCCTCGACGAGGTCACCGAACTCGGAGCGCTCTCAGGCAGCCCGCAGGCGCAGCGCTGGGGTGAGCTCGCCGACCGCAACCAGCCGATCCTGCGCACCCACGACCGCTACGGCCATCGCGTCGACGAGGTCGAGTACGACCCGGCCTACCACGAGCTGATGAAGGTCGCAGTCGGCCACGGGCTGCATGCCGCGCCGTGGGCGGACGACCGCCCCGGCGCGCACGTCGTCCGCGCCGCCAAGACATCGGTCTGGACCCCCGAGGCCGGCCACATCTGCCCGATCTCGATGACGTATGCCGTCGTGCCTGCGCTGCGCGCCAACCCCGAACTCGCGGCCGTCTACGAACCGCTGCTGGTCAGCCGCGAATACGACCCCGAGCTCAGGATGCCCACCACCAAGCCCGGCATCACCGCGGGCATGTCGATGACCGAGAAGCAGGGTGGCTCCGACGTCCGCGCAGGCACAACGCAGGCGACACCCAACGCCGACGGTACCTACAGCCTCACCGGCCACAAGTGGTTCACGTCGGCGCCGATGTGCGACGTCTTCCTCGTGTTGGCCCAGGCGCCGGGCGGACTGAGCTGCTTCTTCCTGCCGCGAATCCTGCCCGACGGCAGCCGCAACCGGATGTTCCTGCAGCGCCTCAAGGACAAGCTGGGAAACCACGCCAACGCCTCCAGCGAGGTCGAGTACGACGGCGCCACCGCCTGGCTGGTCGGCGAGGAGGGCCGTGGGGTGCCGACCATCATCGAGATGGTCAACCTCACCCGGCTGGACTGCACGCTGGGCAGCGCCACCAGCATGCGCAGCGGTCTGACCCGCGCCATCCACCACGCGCAGCACCGAAAGGCGTTCGGCGAGTACCTGATTGACCAACCGTTGATGCGCAACGTGCTGGCCGACCTCGCAGTGGAAGCCGAGGCAGCGACCATCGTCGCAATGCGGATGGCCGGTGCCACCGACAGCGCGGTGCGCGGCGACGACCGCGAGACTCTGCTGCGCCGCATCGGCCTTGCGGCAAGCAAGTACTGGGTGTGCAAGCGCGCCACCCCGCACGCCGCCGAGGCGATGGAATGCCTTGGCGGCAACGGCTACGTCGAGGAGTCGGGCATGCCGCGGCTGTACCGCGAGGCCCCCCTGATGGGTATCTGGGAAGGGTCGGGCAACGTCAGCGCGCTGGATACGTTGCGCGCCATGGCAAGTCGGCCGGAATGTGTCGACGTCCTGTTCGACGAGCTGGCCAAGACGAACGGCCACGATCCGCGCCTCGACCGCCACGTCGCCGCGCTCGAAACTGAATTGAAGGATCACAGCGACATTGCCACCATCCAGTACCGGGCGCGCAAGATCGCCGAGGACATCAGCCTCGCACTGCAGGGCTCACTGCTGGTCCGCCACGGCCACCCCGCGGTCGCCGAGGCGTTCCTGGCCACCCGCATGGGCGGCCAATGGGGCGGCGCGTTCGGAACCATGCCCACTGGCCTGGATCTCGCGCCGATCCTGGAACGTGCAACAGTCAAAGGATGACGCACTCGATCCGACCCGTCGATTTCGACAACCTCAAAACGATGACCTACGAGGTCACCGACCGGGTTGCGCGCATCACCTTCAACCGCCCCGAGAAGGGCAACGCCATCGTCGCCGACACTCCGCTGGAGCTGTCGGCGCTGGTGGAACGGGCAGACCTCGACCCCAATGTGCATGTGATCCTGGTATCCGGTCGCGGAGAAGGTTTTTGCGCCGGGTTCGACCTCTCCGCGTATGCCGAGGGGTCATCCTCGGCTGGCGGGGGCAGTCCCTACAAGGACACGGTATTGTCCGGCAAGACGCAGGCCATCAACCATCTGCCCGATCAGCCGTGGGACCCGATGATCGACTACCAGATGATGAGCCGGTTCGTCAGGGGCTTCTCGTCCCTACTGCATGCCGACAAGCCGACGGTCGTCAAGATCCACGGCTACTGCGTGGCAGGCGGTACCGACATCGCCCTGCACGCCGATCAGGTGATCGCGGCGGCCGATGCCAAGATCGGCTATCCGCCGACCAGGGTATGGGGCGTTCCCGCTGCGGGCATGTGGGCGCATCGAATCGGCGATCAACGCGCCAAACGCCTTCTGCTGACCGGTGATTGCATCACGGGCGCGCAGGCGGCCGAATGGGGACTCGCTGTCGAGGCACCCGATCCCGCCCAACTCGACGAACGCACCGAGCGCCTCGTCGCGCGGATCGCCGCTGTGCCGGTCAACCAGCTCATCATGGTCAAGCTGGCGATGAACAGTGCGCTGCTGCAGCAGGGCGTCGCCAACAGCGCGATGATCTCCACGGTGTTCGACGGCGTCGCCCGACACACCCCGGAGGGCCACGCGTTCGTTGCGCAGTCACGTGAGCACGGGTTCCGGGAGGCCGTTCGTCAGCGTGACGAGCCGTTCGGCGATCACGGTCGCAAGACGTCGGAAGTCTAAGGAATGCCGGCTCGATCCGATTCTCTTCGCGCAAGCCGCTCATCGCTATCGCGGATGACGGCCCGCTCGGTCGTGCTGAGCGTATTGCTCGGCGCCCACCCCGCCTGGGCCACCGCCAGCGAACTCATCAGGCTAACAGCAGATTTCGACATCCGCGAGCCGACCGTGCGGGTTGCGCTCACCCGGATGGTTGGCGCGGGCGACCTGGTGCGCTCCGCGGACGGATACCGGCTGTCCGACCGGCTGCTGGCCCGGCAGCGCCGCCAGGACGACGCGATCAACCCGCGCCTGAACAGGTGGGACGGCACATGGACCACCTTGGTGATCACCAGTGTCGGCACCGATGCCCGCAGCCGCGCCTCGCTGCGAACCACGCTGCACAACAACCGGTTTGCCGAGCTGCGGGAGGGGGTCTGGCTGCGGCCCGACAACCTCGATGTGGAGCTCTCGGCCGGAGTGCTTGACCGGGTACGGGTACTGCACTCACGGGACGGCGACCCCGCTGGGCTCGCCGCCCGACTGTGGGACCTGCCGGAATGGGTGCGCAGAGGCCGTGAGCTGCTCGACGAAATGGCAACGGCCACAGATATTCCCGGCCAGTTCGTAGCAGCGGCGGCCATCGTGCGCCACCTGCTCACCGACCCGGTGCTGCCCGCCGAGCTACTGCCTCACGACTGGCCTGGTGACACACTGAGGAACGTCTACACGGACTTCGCCGCGGAACTGGTCGCGCGGCGAGACGGTGTCGAACTAATGGAGACAACATGACAAGTGGTGGAGTACGGGTCGAGCGCAGTGGCCCGGTGACGACCGTGATCATGAATCGGCCCGAGGCGCGCAACGCCGTCAATGCCCCCGCAGCGGCGGGACTGTACGCGGCGTTCGACGAGTTCGACAAGGATGAGTCGGCCGCCGTGGCCGTGCTCTGGGGCGATAACGGAACATTCTGTGCTGGAGCCGATCTCAAGGCTTTCGGCACACCGGATGCCAACCAGGTGCATCGCACCGGACCCGGTCCGATGGGGCCGAGTCGGATGGCCCTTTCCAAGCCGGTGATCGCAGCCGTGAGTGGCTACGCGGTGGCGGGCGGCCTGGAGTTGGCGCTGTGGTGCGATATGCGCGTCGTCGAAGAGGACGCGATCATGGGCGTCTTCTGCAGGCGGTGGGGCGTTCCGCTGATCGACGGCGGCACGGTGCGACTTCCGCGGCTGATCGGTCACAGCCGTGCGATGGACCTGATCCTCACTGGCCGAGGCGTTGACGCCGCCGAAGCTCTCGCGATGGGGTTGGCCAATCGCGTCGTGCCCAAAGGCCAAGCGCGCCAACGGGCCGAGGAACTAGCCGCCGAACTCGCCGAGCTGCCGCAACAGTGCATGCGATCGGATCGGATGTCGACGCTCAACCAGTGGGGTGCATCCGAAGCCGAGGCGATGGACTTCGAGTTCGGCAGCATCTCGCGCGTCGCGGCCGAGTCAGTAGAAGGCGCAGCCCGATTCGCAGCTGGCGCGGGCAGGCACGGGGCGAGCGCCTAGCGCTCAGCCCTTCGAAATCTTGTTGCCCGAGCCGAAGTCGTCGACCTTCGGGTCGCCGTTCTTGTAGGTGACGGTGTTGTTCAGGCCGACGACGGATAACTCTTTGTCGATGGTCTCGAGGGTGACCTTGTTGTCGGCGCCGCCGATGTTCACCTTGGCGCAGGTGCCCTTGATGGTCAGCGTGTTGTTGGAACCACCGACGTTGAGCGATTTTCCGGTCGCGCAATCGAGGTTGGCGGTCGTTCCGAACGACCCGTAGTTGATCGTGTTGCCGATTTCGACCGCTGCGCCGGAGGTACCTGCTGTCGCGGTTGGGGCGGGGGTCTTGTCGCTTCCCGAGCCGCAGCCGGCCAGCCCGACTACGCAGGCCGCGACGGCGAAGCCTGCGATTAAGGAACGGGTCTGCATATCAGGCGGGTACCCGATCGATGCGGTTCGTCATACCCAGTTCACGGCCACGATCCCACACGGTCGGATCGCCGTTCTTGTAGAACACCGTCTGGTTGTTGCCGTACACGATGATGTTGTCGACGACATTGTCGGCGACGACGACGTTGGACGAACCCTGCACGGTGACCGCCCAGCAGGAACCCAACGCGTTGATCGTGTTACCGGTTCCCATGACGTAAAGCGTCGACTCGTTGCAGTCCAGCGTTTGCACGATGCCCTGGCCGGTGATGTGGGTGTCGCCGTTCTTGGCATGGGCCGCGGGCACGCCGACACCGAGTGCCGTCGGGATTGTGATCGCGCATGCCGCAAGCGAGCGGCCCACAGCTTTAGAAATCACCATGGTCCCCTTTGGTCGTGAGCCCCGATGGAGGTAGAGCGTACGTCGCTCGGCGACCATCGTGGCAGTACTTCGCACGAGTCGCCATCGTTGACCGTGCTGGGTAGCGTGATGTGCGATGCGTTGGCCCGTGAAACCGGTTGCTGTCGTGACGGTCACGGCGGTAGTGACCGTCGCTGGGTGTTCTCAAACCGTCAGCGGGACCGCGCTACGGGCCGAATCCGCCGTCCCCGATCCCAACCGCAGCTATGGATATGTCGACGACCGGTGTGGCCTGCTGGTCGACAGCTCGATCCAGCAGGCAATCGGCGCCGACCACATCGTGCGGCCCTACAGCGGCGCGGTCTGCCAATACGTGTTGGCCCGAGGCTCGGCGATGGTCGACGTCACCTTTTCCTGGTACGAGACCGGCAGCCTCGAACGCGAACGCTCGCTTGCCGCCCAGCGCGGAGCGACGGTCACCGAGAAAGTCGTCGAACGACACCAGGCGTTTCTAGCGCGCCGCGACACCACCGGCGCGGCCTGTTCGGCGACCGCGGCCGCAGGCACCGGGGTGCTCAGCTGGTGGGTGCAGTTCCGGGGCCAGCGCGACGGCGATCCCTGCCAGGACGCCGAGAAGCTGCTCACCGCCACCCTGCAGTCGGACATGTGACCATCGCCGTCTCGAGATCGCCCTCGCGGCGGTGGCCCGCGCTTGCCGCAGCGGCGGCCCTGCTGGTCGGCTGCGCCCCGTCGGGCCGATCGGCGACGCCCACCTCACCGGCTCCGCCGCCACCAAGCGGGGTTTTCCGCAGCGCGGACTGCAACGGGATCACCGACACCGACGTGAGCAAGGCCGCCGGATCGTCGATGTTCACCAAGACTGTGGTCAGCGACGCCGGGTGCTTCTGGCAGGAGAACACCGTGCTTGGCAATTTCGGCGCGGGTATGGGCATCTCCACCTGGTGGTACCGCGGCAGCGACATGGATACCGAACGGTCGCTCGAGCAGCACGCCGGCCGCACGCTCACCGAACTGTCGATCGACGGCAACAAAGGCTTCAAGGCATACGACGCCAATGCGTGCAGCATCTACGTGGCCAAGGGCGCAGACGTCATCACCTGGTCGATCCAGACGATGAATCCGGCGATGCTGCCCGATCTGTGCACGATCACCGGTCAACTCGCCGAGCTCAGTCAACAGCGCGTCAACTGATTCGCCCCGAAACTAGAGGTGTTAGTTTTTCGTGACCCGACGGGAAACTAGAGGTGTTAGTTTTCCGCTGACCCCGATCTCGTGGCCCC
>CAWIEE010000011.1:0-11099 GCA_963835075.1 uncultured Actinomycetota bacterium
TAAATCCCACGTCGAAGGCCGCGGTCGCGGCGGCTAGCGCCAATCCGCCGAGTCCTGAGCTGACCGCCATCGCCAACACGCCGACGGCGTACTGGATGGACCAGGCATCTACGCTCGCTGTCGACGCTAAGTACATCGCCACGGCCCAGGCTTCTGGTGCCATGCCGGTGCTGGCGCTCTACGGAATCCCCCATCGCGACTGCGGGAGCTTCGCCGCCGGTGGGTTCGGGTCGGCCGATGCCTACCGAGGGTGGATCGACGGTGTCGCAGCTGCGGTGGGCTCCGGGCCGGCGGCGATCATCCTCGAACCCGACGCTCTCGCCATGGCCGACTGTCTGTCCGCTGGCCAGCGCCAGGAACGCTTCGACTTGCTCCGCTATGCCGTCGACACACTGACCCGCAATCCGGCCACAGCCGTCTACATCGACGCCGGGCACTCGCGCTGGGTGAGCGCTGACGTAATGGCCGCCAGGCTCAACGATGTCGGCGTGGCCAAAGCGCGGGGCTTCAGCGTCAACACCTCGAACTTCTTCACCACCGACGAGGAAATCGGCTACGGCGAAGCGATTTCGGGACTCACGAATGGCGCCCACTACGTCATCGACACCGGCCGCAACGGCGCAGGCCCGGCGGACGGCTCCATGTACTGGTGCAATCCGAGTGGACGGGCGCTTGGTGCCCCGCCTACGACGCAGACCGCGAGCGCGCACGCCGACGCCTACCTGTGGATCAAACGTCCCGGTGAATCCGACGGATCGTGCGGCCGCGGGGAACCCGGCGCGGGGCGCTTCGTCGAGAGTTACGCCATCAACCTGGCTCGCAACGCCGGCCAGTAGGGCTACGGCGCGGTTGGCAGCAGGCTGACGGCCATGTCGATGAGCTCATCGGCGGTGATTTGCCACTTGTCCTCGATGAGGTGCCCGCTCGACTCAAAGCCTGCGATGCCGTGGGCGTTCGTCAGCAGCAACGGCCCGTAGCGTCTCGCCTGCTCGGGGCCGACGACGCGCGCGAGGATTTCGATGAACTGATCCCACGTGCGATCCGCCGCCCGGACGGCCGACGTCGGATCGCCGGTCGGCGTGGTGAACATGAGGCGGTACAGGTGCGGTCGGGTGCGGCCGATGGCGATCAGCGACAGCAGAGCGGCGCGTAACGACCGCTCGGGCGGGTCGTCGCTATTCGCCAAGGCTTCGAGCGTGTCACCCAGCTCTTCCACCGCGTTTGCAGCAAGGACCGTGAGCAGCGTGTCTTTGTCCGCGAAATGCCGATACGGCGCGGAGCGTGAAACGCCGGTGCGGGCGCCGACTTCGCGCAGTGTCACCGCTTCCGGACCACCGGCGTCCAGCAGTGCACCCGCGGCTTCGAGCAGCGACTGGCGCGTCGCTGCAGCGGTTTCTGATCGCGTCGCCACCGCCAGGAGCCTAAGCGCTATCGATTGAGTTGACAACGTCAACTCAACGAGTAGTTTGAGATGACACTGTCAACTCAAAGTATGGAGCTGGCCATGACTGCCTCAAACCGACCCGACCACCATCAGTTGGTCGTCGTGACCGGCGCCTCGACCGGCATGGGCGCAGCGGCCGCACGAGAACTCGCACGCAGGGGATATCACGTGCTGGCCGGCGTCCGGCGCGATGTCGACGCCGATGCGCTGCGGGCCGACGGGATCGAGCCCCACACCCTCGACATCACTGACGAATCCGACGTGGCGGCCATCGCGGGCCGCGTCACCGACGACCCGCTGCGGCGGCCCCTGCGCGCGTTGATCAACAACGCCGGCATCGCGGTCAATGCGCCTGTCGAAACCCTACCCATCGCCGAGTGGCGAAACCTGTTCGAGGTCAATCTGTTCGGCCACATCGCGATGACCCAAGCGCTACTGCCGGCGCTGCTGGACAGTTCGGGCACCGTCGTGAACATCAGCTCTGTCGGCGGCAAGTTCGCCATGGCGACCTACGGCCCATACGCGGCTTCGAAGTTCGCCGTCGAAGCCGCCAGTGATTCCCTGCGCCGAGAAGTTGCCCCCCTCGGGGTCAAGGTCGTCGTCGTCGAACCTGGTGCCGTCAAAACCAAGATGGCCGAACGTGCCGTGGCCGGTGCCGACCGACACAGCGCCAACATGACCACCGCCCAGTTCAACCGTTACGCCGAACTGACGGCGGCCATCTCGGCGCAACAACTCTCTTTTACCAAGAAGGGCGTGCCCGCCGAACGGGCAGCGAAAGTGATCGCCAACGCAGCAACCGCATCGAAGCCACGTACCCGCTACACCACTGGATCCGAAGCGGCGCTGCTCTGGTTGACCCGCGTAGCCTCCGACCGATTCCTCGACCGCATACTGCGGCTAGCCCTTCGGCGCCATTACTCCGCGAACTCGCAACCTCGTCCATCGCTGAGCGATGGAAGAAGAGTCTGAGATTCGACAAGGCTTCTGCCGAGATGCAGAACTCCGAAACTACGCACACCAGGGCACGGACTGCGCGCCGTCAAGGGTCGAGGGACGGCGTTGGCCTCCGCCCTCTTCTCGCCTCGGCCGCGATACCGACTATGCGCGACGAAGGGTCAGCAGGGTGATCTCGCTGGGCGCGAAAACCCGAAAGGGTGGGCCCCAGAATCCCGTCCCGCGGCTGGTGTACAGCTGAGTCCGCTCACCGTGTCGACTCAGGCCCTCCACGACGGGTTGATCCAATCGGACGAGAAAGTTGAAGGGCCAGATCTGGCCGCCGTGAGTGTGACCCGACACCTGGAGATCAATGCCGGCCCGCGCTGCGTGCGCGACCTGTTTGGGTTGATGCGCGAGGAGGAGGACCGGCAGTGTCGGGTCGGCTCCTGTGAGGGCGGACTCGAGATTCGCGCCGTGCCCGCGGTCACCCGACGCCTTGGCGGTGGCGTCATCCACCCCGGCCACGATGAGCCGGTCACCATCGCGTTCGACGGTGACGTGCCGATTGTGCAGGGCGGCCCAGCCGATGCTCTCCATGTAATCGAGCCATCCTTGCGCCTCACTGAAGTACTCATGGTTGCCGGTGACGTACACGCGGGTGGACGTCGCCGCCACCGACGCGAGCGGACGCGCCTGCTCCTCGCGAATGTCCACCGTGCCGTCAGCGATGTCGCCTACGTGGCACACGACGTCTGCGTCGAGTTCGTTGACCCGCGCCACGACGGCTGCCGACCACCGTGCGCGATCGATCGGCCCGTAGTGCGTGTCGGTGATCAGCGCGACGCGCAGGCCGTCCAGACCGCGACCGAGTCGGGCGATGGCGACGTCGAGCTTCCTGACGCGCGGAACTCGCATCGCCTCGGCATAACCCCACGCGAGGAGCACCACCACCACGGCAAGGACGGCTACCGCGACCAACCGTGATCGCGCCGGATCTTCGACCCCCGCGATGAGCAACGCCAGCCGTAAACCTTGGCCAAGGACCGACCACACGAACAACACCCAGGCCGCGCCTAACAACGCGTCACTTGCACAAGCGGCCACGTCGAGATGTCGGCGGCCGTGGCCCAGCATCATCAACAGCGGCAGCGCGACGAGGGCCGCGACAAACAGCAACGTGCCGACCACGGAGACGACCGTCGGCCAGGCCGCGCCGGGCCCGAGCAGCGTCCACCACGGCACGCCGAACAACAGCAGCATGATGGCGAGCACGACTGCCGTGCGCCGCCAATGTCGCGATCGCCGTGGCGGCTCGATCGATTCGACTACTTCTGCCGGGGTGTCTGTCATCGCGCCTCGATCTCTTGCGTGCTGGTCGAAGGACCAATGACGACGTTACCGATGTGTCCGCGGGTGCCACGATGTCCGCGCGTTAGTGTGCTGTGGTCGGCATCAGCGAACAAGCCGATAGAAGAGTTGAGCAAATTCATGACTGCACCGGCAGAAACGACCGCACTCGAATCGCGGGTTGGCCACTACTACCAGATGGACGGCACCTACCTGGTCGGCCGCGAGAAGGTACGCGAGTATGCCCGTGCAGTGCAGGACTACCACCCCGCGCACTGGGACGTCGCCGCCGCCACGGAACTGGGTTATTCAGACCTGGTGGCGCCGCTGACATTCACGTCGACCCCGGGCATGACCTGCAATCGCCACATGTTCGAACAGGTGGTCGTCGGTTACGACACCTATATGCAGACCGAAGAAGTCTTCGAACAGCACCGCCCGATCGTCGCCGGCGACGAACTGCGCGTCGACGTCGAACTGTCGTCGGTGCGCAGGATCGCTGGCAGAGACCTGATCACCGTGACCAACACGTTCACCGACACCGCCGGCGAGCGGGTGCACACCCTGCACACCACCGTCGTCGGCCTCACCGCCGAGGACCTCGACCCGGCGATCAAGACGGCCGTGCAGAACACGATGATGCACGACGTGGACATCTTCGGAATCGGCGAAGAGGAATACCACAAGGCCGTGCGCCCCGCAGGCGAGGATCGGATCGCCGACGGAGGCTTCACCCGCACGCCAGGAACGCCGTCCTTCGATGAGGTGAAGGTCGGCGACGAGCTACCGGTTCACCACACTCGACTGTCCCGCGGCGACCTGGTGAACTACGCAGGCGTGGCCGGTGACGCCAACCCCATTCACTGGGACGAGGACATAGCCAAGCTGGCCGGGCTGCCCGATGTGATCGCCCACGGAATGCTCACCATGGGTCTGGGTGCCGGATTCGCCTCCGCATGGTCGGGTGACCCCGGTGCGGTTACTCGCTACGCCGTCCGGCTGTCGGCGCCCGCGATCGTGTCGGCCACCGAGGGGGCAGACATCGAGTTCAGCGGCCGCATCAAGTCGCTGGACCCGGAGACCCGCAGCGGTGTCGTCATCGTCGCCGCGAAGTCCGATGGCCGGAAGATCTTTGGCCTGGCGACGTTGAACATCCGCTTCCGCTGAGCGGGCGCCTGCCTCGACGGCGGCGGTCGATGACCACGGAGCGCGGTTTCACTCCCACTCCTGTGATGTTCCTGTGAGAACCGACAGGAATACTTAGTTCAGGTAGCGTTTTTATCAGTTACGCGCACAAGCAAGGGAGCGACGGGGTGAATCTCGGGCCGTGGGGTGATCTGACGATCCTCGCCGCCGTAATGGAAATCGTGTTCGCCACTTGCGTATTCGTGTACATCAGCCGGCTGGAGACGCGGACATCGCATCCTTTAGGTGAACGAGTCGGCGCCCATAAAGCGGTGCTAGCCAAACTCCGCAAGCGCGAACCGATGTCGCAAGAAGAGGTGGACTATGCGGCCGAACTGATTGCTGACGCTCGATCGCCGCTCGCCTACGCGATACCCGCGGCTCTGTTCACCATCGGATTCTTCTACGTTGTCGGCTGTCTTTTCATGCTCCACATAGATGGCGGCCATCCCTCTTTCCGGACGTTTATCGGGGGCATCCCGATGTTGACCTCCATGAACATTGCTGCACAGCTGCGCAGGGTCGCGGGGTTGAGAGGGAAACTGCGGCAAGTTTCGGTGATGGAGCCCGAGCCAGCCGACGAGCTCTCCGGAGCTGGTAGGGCCTGACCCGAGGAGCAGCTGATCAGCGAAATCTACTGCTGTCCAACAATATCCGGGCTATTGATCGTCAATCTTGTGACGCAGTGGTGCTTCGGAGACCGCTGCGTCATCGTCTTCCCATAGCAGTAGTTGACGAACCGATCGGCGTGATCCGTAGGGCTGAAGCATCTGGCTGGCCGGGCGTGGACGCACCTTCAGCGGCCACCAGAACCAGCGGCCGAGCAGCGCTGCGAGGGCCGGGGTCATGAATGAACGCACAATCAGCGTGTCGAACAGCAGGCCGAGCGCGATCGTGGTCCCGATCTGACCAAGGATCCGCAAGTCGGCGAACACGAAGGAGGCCATCGTGGCTGCGAACACCAGACCGGCCGCCGTGACAACCGCGCCGGAGCCGGCCATCGCCCGGATGATGCCGGTATTCAAGCCGGCGCCGATCTCCTCCTTGAACCGAGAGATCAGCAGCAGGTTGTAGTCCGACCCCACCGCCAACAGCAGGATGACGGCCAGTGCCAGCACAATCCAGAACAGCTTGATGCCAAGGATGTCCTGCCAAATCAGCACGGAAAGCCCGAACGAGGCGCCCAACGACAGCGCCACGGTGCCCACGATGACGAACGCAGCGACAATGCTTCGGGTAATGAACATCATGACGAGCAGAATCAGGCTGAGCGCCGCGATCCCGGCGATCATGAGATCGTATGTGGCGCCGTCCTGGATGTCCTTATAGGTCGCCGCAGTGCCAGCGATGAAGATCTTGGATCCGGCCAAGGGGGTGCCTTTGACAGCTTCCTGCGCGGCATGCCTGATGCCGTCGATGTGCGAAATACCCTCAGGTGTAGCGGGATCGCCGTCGTGGGTGATGATCATGCGGGCGGCCTTACCGTCCGGTGACAGGAACAGCTTGAGCCCGCGCTGGAATTCCGGGTTGGTGAACGCCTCCGGCGGCAGGTAGAACGAGTCATCGGTTTTCGACGCGTCGTACGCCTGGCCCAGGGCAGTCGCGTTCTGCAGCGCCGCCGCGGTCTGATCATTGATACCCGAGGTGGTCGCGTAATTGGTCAGCGTCAGGTCGCGGTTGGTCTGCTGACTCGCGATCTGCGGCGGAATCAGCGCGAGCAGCTTCGGTTGCAGCTCATCCAATTTGGTGATGCTCCCCGAGACGTTGCTCAGTTGATCGGTCAGCGCATCAATACCGTCGAGTGCATCGAAGAGGGACCGCAGGGCCCAGCAGATCGGGATGTCGAAACAGTGTGGCTCCCAATAGAAGTAGTTGCGCAGCGGCCGGAAGAAGTCGTCGAAGTTGGCGATCTTGTCGCGCAGATCCTGGGCCGTGGCGACCGTCTGCTGAAATGCCTTGGTCTGCTCGTCGGTGGCGGCGCTGGACTGTTGTTGCAGCGCATACTGATTCCGCAGAATGTCGATCGAGTTGTTGATCACGTCGACCTGTTTGAGCAGATCGGCGCCGCGGGCCTGTTGAAAGGGCAAGTTGTTGATCTGAGCGGCACTGCCCGCGCTGATCTGGAACGGGATCGACGTGTGGTCCAGCGGCGTGCCCAACGGCCGGGTGATCGACTGCACCTGCGCGATGCCGTCGGTGTGGAAGACCGCCTTGGCGACACGCTCCAGCAGGATCATGTCGGTGGAATTGCGTAGATCATGGTCGGCTTCGATCATCAACAGCTCGGGATTCAACCGCGCCTGCGAAAAGTGGCGTTCCGCGGCTGCGTAACCGACATTGGCAGGGGCACCGGCGGGCATGTAGGGCCGGGCGTCGTAGCTCGTCTTGTATCTCGGCAGGGCGAGCAGACCGATGAGGGCGATGGCGATAGACGCCACCAGGATGGGCCCGGGCCAGCGGACGATGGCCGTGCCGATGCGCCGCCACCCATGGGTGCGCATGGGGCGGGCGGGGTCGAACAAGCCGAAATGGCGGCCGATCACCAGCAGCGCGGGTGCCAGCGTCAACGCCGCCACCACTGCGACGAGGACGCCGGATACCGGCGGGAATCCCCAGGCTCTGGAAATACGGGAGCCGGGTGAAGGTCAGACACAACACCGCGCCGGCAATCGTCAGACCCGAACCCAAGATGATATGCGCGGTTCCGTGGTACATCGTGTTGAACGCCGATACGCGATCCTGCCCGGTGTAACGCGCTTCGTGAAAACGGCCGAGAAGGAAGATCGCGTAGTCCGTTCCGGCCGCGATGACCAGGAGCGTCAGCAGATTGGTTGAGTACGTCGACAGCTTGATGACTCCGGCGCTCGCGAGCACGGCGACGACGCCGCGGGACGCCGTCAACTCGATCATCACCGTGAAGAGCACGAGAAACACTGTGGTGAGACGACGGTAGAGGGTAAACAACATCAGTGCGATCACCCCGAGGGTGATCAGTGTGGTCTTCAGGGTGCCGTGGCGGCCCACCTCAAACTGATCGGTGACCAGCGGCGCGGCGCCGGTGACATACGCCTTGACCCCAGGCGGGGGAGGTGTGTGATTAACGATGTCCCGCACCGAATCGACCGACTCATTGGCTAGCGACTCGCCCTGGTTGCCCGCGAGGTACAGCTGCACCAATGCCGCCTTGCCGTCGGAGCTCTGCGAGCCGGCCGCCGTCAGCGGATCGCCCCAGAAATTCTGAATGTGCTCTACGTGCTTGGTGTCCTGGGAGAGCTTTTGAATCAAGCCGTCGTAGTAGTGGTGCGCGTCGGCACCCAGCGGCTGATCGCCCTCAAGCACGATCATTGCCGAACTGTCGGAGTCGAATTCGCCGAACACCTTGCCGATACGTTTACTGGCCAGCAACGACGGTGAATCCTGTGGGCTCAGCGATACGTTGTGCGATTCGGCAACGGTCTCCAGCTGCGGCACGAAAACATTTGTCACCACCGCCAGCCCCAGCCAGAACAGCGCGATGAGAACCGCAAACCGCCGGATGAAGTCGGGAACCCGCTCGGTGCTCATCCGGATTTGTCCAGGCAGTAGGTGAAGGCGTTCTGGGTGTGCACCGATCTCTCGTCTTTGACCGCGTCGTCAATCTTTATTCGGCAGCCGATCGAGTCGCTGTTGCCCTGTGCCTGGACGTTGACGAAGACCGCCGGTTGGGTGGTCGTGGTGTCGTAGGCCCAGGGCAGCGCAACGGCGTCGGCGCGCTGGGGTTGGGCGTTCACGTCCAGGTAGGTGATGGTTGCCACCGTCCCGGGCGGCCCGAAGACCTCGAGGACCACGTGCTTGGGGTTGAACGGAACGATGTCGTTCCCGGAGCCGCTTGGTGTGGACGTGACGTCCTGAGACGCGAAGATGCCATGCAGCCGATACACAGCGAATCCAGCCACCGCGATCACCGCCACCGCCACCAGCACCATCCAGCGCTGGCTGAGTCGCCGACTGATCGAAACCCGCTGCATCCGTGACCCTTTCATGAGCGGCGACAGGCGCGGACGGTAGGGAATTGGGAATTTCCTCTAGGATGGCTAATCAACGAGGTTGACGGTACGACACGGGACCGGACTCCACAACATTGGCTGCTCGAGTTGCGCGTTGCCAGGCGACGTGGTCGTATGCCGAACCCGCGATATTCACAGCCACCTCGCCGCTTGGCCCACTTGCGCGGCCGCTGCCTGCCCGACGACTCTCCACTGAGATTCGGCGAAATACCCGAGTCAGGCGTTGCTAAGTGTGAAGCGCGACGATAGCGGTGATCGGCGGTTAGGGCATGGTGTTCGATCAATCCGATTGCAGCAGCTGGGCTGCGGAGCCGGTCCCGCGGCTCGAGGTCAGCCACCGTCGCGGTCGGCGCGTCGAACCGTGGTCATGGATGGGTGGCTTCTGCGGTGAACACGGCTGTGACGTAGAAGATGACATCGATGCTTGTGGCGGGGGGAAACCGGCCGTCGAGCCCGTCGGAGCCGAGTGGGATGCCGTGCTGGCGGAACAGCTGGGTCGCCGCGGGCAAGGCCGTGAAGCCCTTGCCGTGCGCGCAATATGTTCGATCGAAACAGGCCACGGCCTGTCGGTTGGCAGGCACCAGTTTGAAGGGTTTGTCGGCGGTGAAGTGCACCGTGCTCCAGATTTCAGGTGGTTGTGCCGTCGGCGCCCCCACGGTGCCGGTCAGGCGTACATCGGTGGCCGGGCACACCGGGACGGTGATCCGAGCCCGGGTACCCGAGATGGTGGCTCCGGACAGGTCCGGACTCGCGTTGTTGAACACAAACAGCCGGACGCGGTAGATGGTGTTGGGCTCCACGCTGACCTGTAGGGAATACCCACCGTCGGTGATCTTGTCCGCGGGATCTGCCGAGACCAGCTGCTGGCGAAAATCTGGGTCCTGTTCGCCCGGCCTACCGCGCATCACGGCGTTGTTGAAGGTCGGCACGGTGGCCCCTGCAACGGGCGCGAGTGGATTCGCGGTTGGCCCCCAATCCGTTTCGTGGGCCTGCTGGGTTTCCCGGCATCCCGACGGGCTCGGCGCGAAGAGGGCCGGCAGAGCCGACCCGATTGGACTGGACATCGCATTCGCGACGGTGGGTCGCGACCCAGCCGACGTCGATTCAGAGCCAGCCGCGGGCCGCGACGCGGCCCCTACACCCGTCAGCACCACTGCGCACGTGATGACCAGTGCTGCATACACAGTGGAGCGCTGGGACGAAGAAAGTACCGGCAGCTGCGCCGATGTGCCCAAGCGCCGCGCGCCCGTTGTTACCAGAAGCGCGAACCAGCACAACGATGGCGCAACAACGACGCTGTGCTCGGGACAATGGAAACGACCTACCAGTAGCAAGCCGCCCAACAGCGCGACGAACCCGCTCAACGCCAACGTGGCGGCCACCCCTCGCCGACGCGGCTTCTCCACTAGTTGCGACCCTGGTCTAACGGCACGGTGCGCTCAGCACCACGCGGCGGACCCAGTTGAAAGCCGCCGAACGTGATACCTCGGCATTGCGCATCCTGTGAATACCCCCTTGCCTTCCCGCCGCGCCCCTGGATACAAGCCACGGTGAAGGATGAAACGCCACGCCGCAACTCGTGGCCTCAATTGACACATCCAGCGTCTCGGAAGCCAATCACAGATGATTCCCAACGAAGAAAGGAATTCGGGCACAACGCTGATCGTTTACACCAAACAGACATTCGAATTTGGAGGTAAAGATGAGTCGGAAGGTTACAGCGAAGCTAAGAATGTGGACCGCGGTGGCTGCGTCTTGCGCGATGGTCACGCTTGGAGCTTTGGCGGTGATGTTCGCGCAGAACCCGCAGGCTGCTGCGTCCGGCAGTTCCGGCGGGGCCGTCACCACGTCGACGACACCGCCGGCGGCTCCTCTCATCACCAAGGCAGTGCCGGCCATCACCGGCCCCGCGCCGCTCTATGCCGGCCAGGCCCCGAACTCCAATCCTCAGGCCGGTATTCCCTGATAGCGAATGATCGTGTCGTAAGCCCAGCCGGAGCCGGCCGGCCGGGGGAATGTCTGCTGACAAAGGTCGGGTCGCTGGAACGCTTACTGCTGATGAGTCCTCGCGTCAAACATGTAGCGGCCGTTGCCAATCTTCATTGCATCTCGACAGCAGCAGCAGCCACCGGCGGCGG
>CAWIEE010000012.1:0-154990 GCA_963835075.1 uncultured Actinomycetota bacterium
GTCGATCGGCGGCGGCTCAGAGGTCATGAATCGGACTATAGAGAACAGCCGTCGCGCTACCGTGCGGGGTATGGGCGGCTACCGGGAATTGTTCGACACCAGCATCGCCAACCCCACCGCATTTTGGGCCGACGCCGCCCGCGCGGTGACATGGATCCGCGAACCAAAGCGCGTCCTCGACGACTCCAACCCGCCGTTCTACCGATGGTTTCCCGACGGTGAGCTCAACACCTGCGCCAACGCGCTGGACCGGCACGTCCAGGGTGGCCGCGCCGAGCAGCCGGCGCTGATCTACGACTCGCCGCTGACCGGGTCCAAGCGCACCTACACCTACCGCGAACTGCTTGACGAGACGGCGCGCTTCGCAGGCGCGCTGCGCGGGCTGGGCGTCGGCAAGGGCGACCGTGTCGTCATCTACATGCCGATGGTGCCCGAGGCGGTGATCGCGATGCTCGCCTGCGCGCGGCTCGGCGCCGTGCATTCGGTGGTCTTCGGCGGGTTCGCGGCGAGCGAGCTCGCGGCGCGCATCGACGACGCGCAACCGGTCGTCATCGTGTCCGCATCGTGCGGCATCGAGCCGACCAGAACCGTCGACTACAAGCCGATGCTGGACGCCGCGCTCGACATCGCCGAGCATGCCCCGCCCGCGTGCGTGATCCTGCAGCGTGAGCAGCGCCCGTGCGAACCGCTAGCGGGTCGCGACCACCACTGGCACGAGCTGATGGCCGACGCGCAGCCCGTCGACCCAGTGCCCGTCGCGGCCACCGACCCGCTGTACGTCCTGTACACGTCGGGAACCACCGGCAAGCCCAAGGGCATCGTCCGCGACAACGGTGGCCACGCGGTGGCGCTGCTGTGGAGCATGCGCAACATCTATGACACGCATCCCGGCGAAACCTATTGGGCCGCATCCGATGTCGGCTGGGTGGTCGGCCACTCATACATCGTGTACGGGCCGCTGATGCTCGGCGCGACGACCGTGCTGTACGAGGGCAAGCCCGTCGGCACCCCGGACGCCGGTGCGTTCTGGCGCGTCGCATCCGAGCACGGCGTGAAGGCATTGTTTACTGCGCCGACGGCGATCCGAGCGATCAAGAAGGAAGACCCCGAGGGGATGCACCTCGTCAAGTACGACCTGTCGGCGCTGAAGTACCTGTTCCAGGCGGGCGAACGCCTCGACCCCAGCACCTACGGCTGGGCGTCGGACATCCTCGGCATTCCGGTCGTTGACCACTGGTGGCAGACGGAAACCGGCTGGAGCATCGCAGCCAACCCGATGGGTATCGAACCCCTGCCCATAAAGCCCGGCTCCGCGTCGGTGCCGATGCCCGGCTACGACGTGCGCATCCTGCGGCCGGACGGCTCGGAGTGCGACGCGAACGAAGAAGGCGCGATCTGTGTGCGGCTGCCGCTGCCGCCTGGCACCCTGCCGACGCTGTGGGGCGACGACGACCGCTACGTCTCCTCCTACCTGTCTGCATTCCCCGGCTACTACCTAACCGGAGACGGTGGATACATCGACGAGGAGGGCTATCTGTTCGTGATGGGCCGCACCGACGACGTCATCAATGTTGCGGGACACCGGATGTCGACGGGATCGATCGAGGCGGTGCTTGCCGGGCATCCGGCTGTCGCTGAGTGTGCGGTGATCGGCGTCGCCGACGAGATCAAAGGTCAGGTGCCGCGCGGGTTTGTCGTACTCAAGGCCGGTGCGACCGCCGAGCGCCTCGCGGCGAACTGATCGACGCGGTGCGCGAAAACATCGGCGCGGTGGCCTGTTTCAAGCTCGTCGACGTCGTTCCCGCGCTGCCGAAGACGCGGTCAGGCAAGATCCTGCGCAAGACCATGCGGGGCATCGCCGACGGGCGCGATGAACCGCTGCCGTCGACCATCGAGGACCCGGCGGTGCTCGATGCACTTAAGCCGATTCTGAGCGTGATCTGCGCGAACGGCGGAGCAGTCAACGCGTGAAGGCACTGCTGAGTCGCTGCTTGAACATTTCGTCGAAGCGGCGGTAGGCGCTGCGCAGATCCTGCCCCGGCCATTCCTGCGGGATGAGTTCGGCGGGTAAGAGTGGATCGAGTTGAAGATGGCGGACCACGGCGACAGACAGCCCGAACTGATAGACGAGATCTTCGACCTCATCGCGTATGGCGAGCGTCAGCCTTCGCGCGTCGGTTGCCCAATCATCAAGGCTGAATAGGGATCTCACCGTCTCGGCGGGGATAGCGGTAGCGGCGTTGTGGAAGTGAACGCATTGCCGGTCCAGCACTGCGCGCAGTGTTGGCAAGCGGTCCCTGTCGAGATTGTCCGGGCGAATCCAGACACCCTCGCGTAGTTCGGCGAGGTGCAGAGCCGTTGCGGCCTTACGCAACGCAAGCCGGTCGGCCGCCGACCGGCGTTCCAGCGAGACGACCGCCAGCTCCCACGTGCCATCCCACGGCGCGGCGGCCTGATCGTCGATCCGGGATGCCTCGTCGACGCGTTGGCGCCGTTCGAGCAGACCCCCTGCAAGGGCGTAGGTGCCGTCGTCGCTCACGAGTTCCCCGTTGGAGACCATCCGCCACAAGCACGTGCGGGCAGCGCCGTCGCTGATACCGAAGAGTGAGGCAACCGCGACGAGTTCTCCGACCGTGAGGTGGGGTTGGTCGGCGCCAAGCAGCGCCGTCGCGAGCACCGAACGTGCGCTCAGCGGGCGATCGCCGATCAAGTCAGCGACGCGCGATCGGGATGCTGCAGGCACAGACCCATCTTCGCCGAATACCTGCGACAAGTACTAGTTCGCCTCGCGGGGCACCCGCACTGCGATCATCATCGCCAGCTAGGCCCGCCGCCAGCACCACGCAGAGCCCACCCATACCAGCCCGGTCGGCCCCGAACAGGTCGATGAAGGTGAAGAACATCAACGGGGCCAGGAACGACGCCGCGCGCCCCGCAGTGGTGTAGAGGCCGAAGGCCACGCCTTCCTTGCCCTCCGCCGACATTCGCAGCATCAGCGCCCGCGCAGATGCCAAGGTGGGGCCGACGAACAGGCACAGCAGCAGCCCGCAGATCCAGAACGCCAGGACACCGGAGAGGGTGAGCAGGACCAGTCCGACGACGATCATCGCGGCGAGCGAGCCGACGATCACAGGTTTGGAGCCCACTCGGTCATTGAGCAGGCCACCCAGCACCGCGCCAATCGCGGCGACGATGCTGGCGCACACGCCGAACACCAGCACGTCCGCCTGCGACACTCCGTACACGCTGACACCGAGCACCGCCCCGAACGCGAACACACCCGTGAGCCCGTCTCTGAATATCGCGCTGGCCACTAGGTAGTAGACGAAGTTGCGGTCGCGTCGCCACTCTCCCTTGACCTCGTTCCACAGCGCGCGGTAGGCGCCGAGGAGCCCGACGACCTGGCGAGCGGTCGACGGTGGCCGGGGTGCGCACGGACACCAGCAGCGGCCAAGCGAACAGAGCGAACCAGGCCGCGGCAAGCAGCATCGCCGCCCGCACGTTGGCGCCGTCGGCGGCCTGCGACGCCCACCAGGCCGCGGGTGTCGCCGTCGCCGTGGATGAAGCCGAAGTAGACGATCAGCAGCAGCAGCACACTGCCGACGAATCCGGCGGCCGAACCAAGCCCGGAGATCCGGCCTGACGTCTCCCCCGTCGACAGTTGCCTCAGCATGGCGTTGTACGGCACCGTCGCCAGGTCGCTGCATGCGGCGGTGCATGCGAGCAGCACCAGACCGGGCAACAGGTAGTGGTAGTCCGCGCGGATCAGGCACATCGCCGACGTCATCGCGATGACCAAGCCCGTCAGTACAGCGAGCACGGCGCGGCGACGGTTCGGATCGTTTACCCAGATGCCGGTAGCAGGCGCCAGCAGCGCGACGGTCACTCCCGCGATGGTCAGCGCCCGCCCCAGCCAGCTCGCGGGTGTGGTGGGGCCGGGCAAACCCGAACCGACCTGCTCGGTGAGATAGACGGAGAAGACGAACGTGACGACGACGGCATTCACGCCCGTCGCGCCGCAATCCCACAAAGCCCACGCCATCACCCGGGACCGCGACGGCGTGTGAGAATCTGCGCCGCGCCTGCTCAATTGCAGACGCATCGCGTCATTTCTGTTGATGGTTCAACACGTATTGGGCGCCGGCAAGGATCTGAGAAATGGGATCGGCGCCGCCGCCGAAGGCGGCCTGCGTGGCAGGCGCGGTAACGGCAGCGGGGTCGTAGCCACGCACCGGATCCACCGTGATCGGAGCGGTCAGTGGGTCGTCGTTTCGCGAATATCCCGCATCCACCATCGGTTTCAGCACCCCGTCGAGCTGATTCAGCGTGCCTTCATCCACCCCGAGGTATTTGAAGGGCAGCACCAGCGGGAGATGCGTTTCCGGAATCAGGTATGTCGTCGTCTTCGCGCCCCTCGAGTTGACGGTCGTTGCGATGTTCTGCGGGGGCACGTTGCTCGGGTTGGTGAACGCCACCGCGGTGTGACCGGTCGCGAGGCCCACGACCGCGTTGAGGAGGGACATCCAGTTGTCCGGCCGGTCCGGCCAGTCGGCGATGCTGTCGTACGCAGAGACGAACTGGTAAGTGTCGTACTGGCTTTCCACCGGAGCCGGCATGCGGAAGTCGAGGGCGGGTACGACGCTGCCAACGGGGAACATCTGGGTCAGGAAGCTCTCGCCGAAGGCGTGCTTGGCAAGCGGGTCGCCATATGTCGCGAAGCTCAACGTATTCGGAGGCGGCGCCGTCGGATCGTTCGCGAGCTTCGCCTGTACGGCGTCGAGCACCATCGCACCCTCGGACAAGCCGATCGCGGTGCCGGGACCACCGCCGCGGATCGCCGCTTCGAGGTTGCCCTCTCCCTCGTCGACCGACTCACCGATGCTCGGACCGTCGATACCCAGGCCCGGAAAGCCGTCTTGCAGCCGACTGATTCCTGGAAACATCCGTTCCAGGACGTGGCCCTGAACCTGTCCCGCGGGGTAGTCGACGATTTGCCGATTCAGACCTGGGAACCAATCCGCGCCTGTGCGGCGAATGTACTCGTCATAGGGAATGCCGAGAACGTGCGCACCGCCAAGCGCGTAGCCTCGCCCCGGCGTCCCCAGCGGCGGCGGCCCGTCGCTCGGCGCCCCGTGGTCTGGCGTCCAGCCGGCTTGCGCGTCATCGGCTGCCGCGATCCCGGACCCGAAACACCCTGCGGCGCCGACGGTTACCAGCGCGGTGACCGATGCGAGCAGCCTCCGCAATTCTCACTCCCAGACCTTACTCCGCATAGTCAGCCGTCCAACCGAACGAATTGGTCCTGCCGGTACTGCTCGGCGCAGGCCGCGCGCCGGATCTTGCCGCTCGTCGTCGTGGGAATCGACCCGGGGGTTACCAGGACGAGATCCCCCACATTAAGGCCGTGTGCATTGGATATCGCAGAGGTGATATCGCTCTTGACCTCACTGAGCCAGCGCATCGCCTCTGTCGTGGAATCTCCCTGCTTCTTGACCTCGATGACGGTGACGAGCTTCTCGGTGCTGTTCACCGGAACCGAAATCGCGCGACCCGACCGCGGGTGATCTCTTGGACCGTCGCCTCGATGTCCTCGGGATAATGATTGCGACCGCGAATGATGAGCATGTCCTTGATGCGGCCGACGATGAATAACTCACCATCGGAGATGAAGCCCAAATCGCCGGTTCTCAGCCAGGGTCCGTCAGCTGTGCCCGACGAAGGGTCAATGAGCGTTGCGCCGAAGCACCTCTGCTCCTCCGGTGGCCTGCTCCAGTAGCCTTCGGCGACATTGTCGCCATGTACCCAGATCTCGCCGACCACGTCATGCGGGCACTCACGGTTCGTGTCGACGTCGACGATCCGCACCGCGGGTGACTGCGGCAGTTCGTATCTCACCAAGGCTGAGCCGGTTCCGGTCGCACAGCGCCGAGCGCGGCCCGCGGACAACTCGTCCGCATCGAAATGGGCCGCCCCCGACGAATCACTACCGGCTCACTCCATGTGCCACTTGCCACGAAGACGGTCGCCTCCGCCAGTCCATACGAAGGACGCAGCATGTGGTCTCGAAAATTGAAGTGAGCAAACCGATCAGCGAAGCGCTCCAACGTGGACGGATCGACCCGTTCGGCGCCGTTGATGATGGCGTGCACCCCGCCAAGGTCGAGCCCTGCGAGGTCATGGTCGTTCGTCTTGCGCGCGGCCATGTCAAACGCGAAGTTAGGTGCCGCCGCAAAAGAACGAGGATTCTGCGCCAGCGCTCGCATCCATCTGGCCGGACTTTCCACGAACGCGGTCGGGCTCATCAACACGGCGGGATGGCCGCTCAGGATGGGTGCGCAGACGCCCATCATCAAACCCATGTCGTGGTAGAAGGGCAACCACGACACGAACGTGGCATCGGTTGAGGATGTGAGGTTCGCACCGGCGAAATAGGTGCGCATCACCTGCTCGAAATTCGTCTGCAGATTGCCGTGCGAGATCATCACTCCGGTTGGCAGCCGAGTCGAACCCGAGCTGTACTGCAAATACGCGGTGCTGGGAAAATCGCCTGTCGAAAAGCCTGCTGCAACCTCGCCGTCAAGGTTGAGCGAATCGAGTTCGACGATCTTCGGCACCACATCCAGCCGTGCTCGATCGAGGTATCCGGCAACGTCATCTGCAACCGCAGACGTCGTGAGGACGACCGCAGGCGAGGCATCGCCCAAGACCGCACTCACACGACCATCACTCGAACCGCGTTGAGGCAGCGGGAGCGGCACAACGACAAGGCCCGGCCTGTATGGATCCCAGGAATGCGACGACGTAATCAAGGCTTTGCGGAGCCAGGATCACCGCCCGGTCTCCGATCGACGCATGAAGGCTGAGCTCACAGGCCAGGTTCAGTGTTCGGCGTGCTAGTTGCGACCACGTCAGACTCTCGGAGATACCCGCCGGATCATGGGCGTAATCGGCGAACGTGAATGCCGCGTCGCCGGGGCGAAGGCTGGCACGTCCGTGCAGCATCGAGAGAATGGGTGGCTGGGGCGTCAGTGTCGCTGGCGTCACATTCTGTCCGTACTAACTGGTCGCGTCCGTCGGCTCGAGTTTCACATACAACCATGCGTGTGTGCTCACCGCTGCCTGCTCAGCCGTGAGGGCCACCAGTTTGCCCGCCCCACCAATGCCGCCATGGCGGGCACCGTGACCGTCCGTACCAGGAAGGTGTCAAGCAGCACGCCGACCCCGATCATGAATCCGCCTTGCACGACGGTGGTGATGCTGGAAAACAGCAGACCGCACATCGAGGCGGCGAAAATCAAACCGGCCGCAGTAATCACCCCGCCGGTCGACGTCAGGGTGCGAATGACGCCGTAACGCATGCCGCGCGGAGACTCGTCGCGCATTCGCGATACAAAGAGCAGGTTGTAGTCGGCGCCCACCGCGACCAGTACCACGAAGGCCAGTGGGGGGACGCTCCAATGCAATTGCTGGCCGAGTAGGTATTGAAACGTCAGGACGCTGATACCAAGTGCCGCAAAATACGAGATGACCACGGAGCCAACCAGATAGAGCGGCGCGACAATCGCACGCAGCAGCGCCATCAGGATCAGTAGGACGACGACGAGGGTCACGACGATGATGAATCGGATGTCCTGCTCGTAGTAATCGCGCGTATCGCGCAGCGCAGCGGGAAATCCGCCCATCGATATCTTCGCGTCCGCCAGTTGGGTGTTCGGTTGGGCGCTTCGAGCGGCGTCGCTGATGTCGTTCACCTGATTCATCGCTTCGGCGCTGAACGGATTGAGTGTGGTTTGCACCACGTACCGGGCGGAGTGGCCATCTGGCGAGATGAATACCTTCGCGGCCTTCTTGAAGTCGTCGAGTTGGAGAACTTGGGCCGGGAGATTGAACCCCGCCATCGACGGATCTGCCGCGTCGCTTCGCATCGCCAACAGAAACGCGGCGGCCTCGTCGAGGCCGTCACCCATCAGCTTGACTTGGCCGACGAGATCGTCCACACCGCCGGCCACCTGCTGGCTCCCGTCTGCCAAGCGGTTGGCGTCCTGCCTGGCCTTGGTCAGGCCCGCCTGCATGCCGCCGGGTTTGTCGAGACCCATGGTGCGCATCGCCGAGCTGAATTGCGACAGCGCATCGTTGAGTTGTTTCACCGTTGCGTCGAGGGTCTGATTGTCTCCGAACCCCTGCAGTTGCCCGGCCAGAGTATTGATCTGGTCAAGGCGTCCGTCGTCACGCGCGGCCATCAGCTTCTGAAACTGCATGCGGGTATCGCTGCACGAAGGGTTGGCATCGCAGATCGCGTTGCCGTTCAGCGCCAGCCAGCACCGGACCCACCCACGCGAACATGTCCCTGACGGTCGAGAAGTTGACGCCCATGGCATTGCCGAGCGCATTGACGCTCTGCACGAGCTGGGCAGCGGTTTCGACCTGCTTGACCAACTTGTCTCCGCCAAACTGGCTTCGCATCGAGCTGAAGGCGTCGATAAGACGTTGCATGCTGGGAGCGATTCGGTTGATCTGAGCGCGCACATCATTGAGGCTGGCGGCCAGCGTGCCTGCCCCATTCGTCAGTCGGTTGAGGTCGTTGGTGTTGTCGCTGATCTGCGCCGAACCGGCGGCCATTCGATCACCGACAATGCCCGCTTGATAGGTGGCCCTGAATTCCTGCGGGACTACTCCGGTGGGTCGGGTGATGCCGCTGACAAGACCGATGTTCGGCAGTTGGCTGACCCGTTGTGCCATCTGCTCCAGGTCGGCGAGGGCCTGCGGGGTTCGCAGGTCGCGCGGTGACTGGACGAGGATGTATTCGGGTACGGCCTGACTGATCGGGAAATGGCGTTCCAGCGCGGCGTACCCGATTGAACTCGGGGCCGAAGGCCCAATGGCCTGGCGATCGTCGTAGTTGTAGCGGACCAAGGTCGCGCAGCTGGCAAGAATGGCCAAGACAAGCACGCTGGCGACCAGATAGGTCTTCGGCCGCCGCACAATGCGTGCCCCCGAACGTCGCCAGAACCGAGCGGTGAGTTCGCGCCGCGGCTTGACCCAGCCGCGCGGCCCGGCCAGGACCAGGATGGCCGGCAGCAACGTGACCGCGGCAAGGTATGCCACCCCAACCCCGATCGCGCACGCCACACCGACCGTGGAGAACACCCCCATCTTGGCGAAGCTGATCCCGAGAAAAGTGATTCCCACCGTTGCGGCGGATGCGGTGATCACCTTGCCGATCGAGATCAGCGCCCGCTTCACCGCTTCGTCGAAATCCGCCCCTTGCCGCAGATAATCGTGATAGCGGCTGATGAGAAAGACCGCGTAGTCCGTTCCCGCGCCGGCGATCATTGCGCTCAAGAAGATGACGGACTGATTTGAAACTCCCAGTCCGAAGAGTTGAGAGACTCCGGCCACCACGCCCTGTGCGGTCAGCAACGACATCCCGATCGCCGCCAACGGCAACAGCATCGTGATCGGGTTGCGGTACACCATCAGCAAAACGAGGAGTACCAGGACGCCGATCGCAATCTCGATGGGCAGGCGGTCTTGCCCGCCCGCGACGGTGAGGTCGGCGACGGTGGCCGCGGGTCCGGTGACGTGAACAGTAAGCGGGCCGTCGGCGCCGGCGTTGTGTTTGACGATGTCGACAACTCGGTTGTAGGCCTCGTAGGCCCGCGGCGTGCCCAACTCACCCTCTAGGCCGACCGGCAGTACCCAGGTCGTCTTGTCCTTGCTGGTCAGGAACGGGCGCAGTTGGGGTGTGGTGAAGAAATCCTGAACCATCGCGACGTCTGTCACGTCGTCGCGCAGCGCGTCCACCACCTTGCGGTAGGTGGTTTCGTCGGCGGGCTTGAGCCCGGTGTCGTTGATGAACGCAACGACGAGGAGGTTGCCCGAACCCGATTCGTGGAACGCTTGGGTCATCTGCCGGGCGGCGACGCTCGACGGGGCGTCGCTGGGCAGGATCGCGAGTGGATGCCGCTGGGTCATCTCGTTCAGGCTCGGGAACGTCAGCGGAAGTGCAACCGCAATCGCGATCCAAATCCCGATCACCGCCAAGGGCCACCGCACCACAAGATCGGCTAGTCGTCGCATTTCGCCCTCGCCCTCGCCGTCACCAGGAGTCGCTCCACGCTATGCGACGCGTCCCCAGTGCCCGCTGTCAGCGACCCGTACGGACACCGACCGCATTGCCTCCATGTAGCGGGTAACTGATTTCTGGGCAACCGGGTTGTCGGGATGCATGATCGCCATGACCGTGCCCTCCCCGTAGCGGAATATGTAGATCGTCAATTGATACGAAAACCGGCCGTCAGGATAGATTCCGACATTGTTCGCAAGGCCCATGTCGGCTGCGGCGAGGATGGCGTTGAGCGGAGCAGCGCCACCGTGCAAGAAGTTCGACACCGGAAAGTTCAGCCGTGGCCAGTTCAACCACGGCGCCAACTCCAACACGCGGTAGTACGGCACTCTCGACATGTCCAGGCCCGAGTCGAAAGAGGCCTGCGCTGCCCACGCGGCGTCGCTGAATGAGGTCGCTGCTATCGGCACGGTGATCGGGATCAAGCCGGTAAACCAGCCCTGCGTCATGAAATTGTCGCTGGCTGTGCGGGAATCGCGCGGAGTCAGCCCGTAATAGGTGAGTGCACCGGTGAACTCGTGCTCCACAAGGCCGAGACAAGCGAACAAGCCGCCGACGAAGCGCGCGCCTGCCGCAGTGCACGCTGATTCGAAGCGTTGCGTCTGTGCCGTGTCCATCAGGATTTCCGACGTCATGCCGCTGCTCGTCGACTCCTGCGGGTCGCCCAGCGGAAGCGGGAATTCAGGAAAGCCATCGCCGTTGTTCTCGGCGAAGTCAATCCACGCGCGAACCCCCGGCGAATCCACCGTCAGCGCGGACGTGTTTGCGCGCTCGCGGACACAAAAATCGTCATAGCTTCCGGCGTCCGGAAGCGTAAGGGCCTGACCGCCACCGCTCAACGCCGAATACATGCCGTTGGCTTCCATCATGGTGGTGCCGATCAGTGTCGCGTCGCCGTGCACGTGATCCATCGCGGCGAAGAACGTGAAGTGGCCCTGGTGCTGAACGATGCCGAACGTGAAGCAGCCCCACTCCAGGGGACTCGGGATGTCCACGACGTGCGCGCGGATCTCGTCGACCGTCAGGTGACCCTGATCGACCGGTATGAATTCGATGTCAGTCTGGATCGTCGATCGAATGCCGGACGAACTCTCCGTCCGGGGTCTGTTCGAACCAACTGCGGAACGTGTCGTGCCGACGTAGGTATGCGTTGACGGCGTCATCCATAGCGGAAACATCGCATTGGCCTGCCACGTCACAGGCAGCGATGATCTGCCGGGAAAAGTTCAGTCCTGCGGCTGTCCGTTCGCAGTAGTTACGAAGATGCTGGCCCTGCATGTAGCTGACTGGCACCGAGCTGACAGGCGCTCGTCGCGCCTTTTCCGAAGCCGCGACGGTCGGGTGCCAGGAGGTGACCGACCCCGGATTCAACGACCATTCATCGAGTGCGCCAACCGTGATTTTCCCGATGCGCAAAACTCGGTCCTCTCCTGTACTCCCGTTTCTGCCGGCTCCGGGTCCGGCATCACCCGTTGCTGCGTCAACATACCCTCGGTTCGACCGCAGTCGCCCGGCGCCGCGCGCCGAGCCGCGCATGCCACAGGCGCACATGCAATAGTTATTGGTCGCACGAGTCAATTTCAGGCACAACAGGTGTCGCCGGCGTCAATTCTGACCGCCGATGCTAGTAGGAGGACAACGGCATGGGATCCGCGGAGCGTCCGATCGAGCCGGCCCCGCGCTTTGCCATCGTCGGCTATGCAGCGCGTTTCCCGGGTGCCCCGGATGCCGATGGGTTCTGGGACGTGCTGCGCGAGGGCCGCGACGCGGTCTCGGAGGTGCCCAAGGACCGCTGGGATGTCGACGAGTTCTTCGACCCAGAACCCGGTGCGTCCGGCAAGGTCGTGACCCGTCGTGCGGGTCTCGTCGATGACGTGACGGGATTCGACGCGCCGTTCTTCGGGATGTCGACACGCGAGGCCAGGTTTATGGACCCGCAGCATCGGCTCTTGTTGGAGACAGCGTGGCGTGCAGTCGAGCATTCGGGTACCGCGCCCTCGGCGTTGGCTGACACCAACACCGGTGTGTTCGTGGGTTTGGCCACCCACGACTACCTGGCAATGGCAGCCGACGAGCTGGATTACCCCGAGATCGAGGCGTATCTGGCCATCGGGACATCGAATGCCGCAGCAGCGGGACGGATCAGCTATCGGCTGGGCCTGCAGGGTCCCGCGGTCGCCGTCGACACGGCGTGCAGCTCGTCGCTGGTGGCAATCCACCAGGCGTGCCAAGCGCTGCGCTTGGGAGAATGTGACCTCGCGCTGGCCGGCGGCGCGAACGTGCTGCTGAGCCCGGCGACCATGGTCACGTTTTCCAGCGCGCAGATGCTCGCGCCCGACGGCCGGTGCAAGACATTCGACGCGGCCGCGGACGGCTACGTGCGCGGCGAGGGTTGCGGCGTCATCGTCATCAAACGCCTCGAGGACGCGATTCGCGACGGTGACCGGATTCGGGCCGTGATCCGCGGCAGCGCGGTCAACCAGGACGGCGCATCGGGTGGCTTGACGGTGCCGAACGGCGTTGCCCAGCAACGGGTTATCGCCGATGCACTGAAGCGCGCCGACCTCGAACCCAGCGATGTCGGATACCTGGAGGCGCACGGCACCGGGACATCGCTGGGCGACCCGATCGAGGTCCAGGCCGCAGGTGCGGTGCTCGGCGCCGGACGCGAACCCGGCCTGCCGCTGTTGATCGGCTCGGCCAAGACGAACATCGGGCACCTGGAAGCAGCCGCGGGCATCGCGGGCGTCATCAAGGTCATCCTTTCGCTTGAACACGAGACGTTGCCGAAGCACCTCCACTTCGAGAACCCATCGCCGCACATTCCCTGGGACCGGCTTGCGGTGCAGGTCGTGAAGGAGACCATCCCCTGGCAGCGCAATGGTCGGGCGCGCATTGCGGGAGTCAGCTCGTTCGGGTTCGCCGGGACCAACGCGCACGTCATCCTCGAGGAAGCACCCGAGGAAGCAGCGCGGCCCGCGGCGGCTCCGCGGTCGGGATGTCGCCGCCAGAGCGGCACGGTTCAGCATTCTTCCGCTCTCGGCGCGCACGCCTGCCGCATTGGTGCGAGGTCGCCGATCAATACCGCAGCTGGTTGAGCGCGCACCCGGACGCCACGTTGGCGGACGTGTGCTTCACCGCCGGGGCGGCGCGAGCACATCTGGAGCACCGGGCCGCGTTGGTGGTCAATTCGAAAGAATCTGCCGTCGAGCTACTCGGTGCGCTCGCGGACGACCGCCCGGCACCCGGTCTGGTTCGCGGAGAATCCAATGACCCCCCGAAGACGGCGTGGCTGTTCACCGGTCAAGGCAGCCAGTACCCCGGCATGGCGCGGGAGTTGTTCGACAGCCGAGCCGGTGTTCGCCGAGACGCTGAATCGTTGTGCGGTGGCGGTCGCTAACGTGCTCGAAAAGCCGTTGCTGGACGTCATTTTCGATACGGACAGCCCGGACAGCGAAGAGACGCTGCGGCAGACCTCCTACGCACAGCCCGCCTTGTTCGCGGTGGAGATGGGCTTGGCTCGCCTCTGGCAGTCGTGGGGTTTCGAGCCAGACGTGGTGCTGGGGCACAGCGTCGGCCAATATTCGGCCGCCTGCGTCGCGGGCGTGTTCAGTCTCGAGGACGGCGCGCTGCTGATGGCCGAACGCGGTCGCCTCTTCGGCAGTTTGCCTGCGGGCGGTCGGATGGTCGCGGTGTTCACCGCCGCAGAGCGTGTGGAGCGCCTGACCGACGAGTTCCCGAGTCTGTCGGTCGCCGCCTACAACGGTGCCAACACCGTATTGTCCGGACCCGCAGAGGATCTGGAGAAGGCGGTGGCTGCACTGGCCGCCGATGGTGTCCGGTGTGACTGGCTGGACACCAGCCACGCGTTCCACTCGGCGCTGCTGGATCCGATCCTCGACGAATTCGAGTCGTATGCGGATCGGTTCAATTTCACTACGCCACAACGAATTCTGATTGACAACCGCACGGGCGCCGCGATCGGCAGAAGCGTGAAACTCGACGGCGCCTATTGGCGTCGCCACGCGCGCCAACCGGTGGAATTCGCCAAGAGTGTGCACACCCTTGCCGATCTGAATTGCAAGGTGTTGCTCGAGATCGGCCCGCGACCGGTACTCACCGCCGCAGCCCTTGGGGCATGGCCTGACCCGGCCACCGCACCGCGGGTGATCACGTCCCTGCGCCGAACCACCGCCGACCAACGGCAGATCACCGAGGCCGTCGCCGACGCGTATGTGATGGGCCACCAGCCCGAATTCGCCGCTTTTCGCCAGGCGCACGCCCGAAAGGTCGACCTTCCCACCTATCCGTTCGAGCGGCGCCAGTACTGGTTTCGAGACAATCGGGAGCGCCCCGACCAGCAACCGCAGCTTGCCGCGCGTACCCACGCCGTCCACCTTCTCGAGAACGGCCGGATCGAGGAACTCGCGACATTGCTCGACGGCGCGAGCGGCGATCATCAGACTCTCAATGTGCTGACCAAGCTTGCGGCACAGCATAACCAACAACGTACGACCCAGTCGATCGCCGACGACCGCTACGAGATCCGCTGGGAGAAATCCACTGCTCCCCTGTCCAGCGCGGAAGCCGGAGAGGGACTCACCTGGATCCTTATCGGCGACGACCAGGATGCGATCCAGCCCCTGGTCGACGTGCTGGCTGCTCGTGGCGACCGGCACCGGATCCTCGGGTTGCCGGTGTCCGAACGAGACGAGGAGAAGCTCGCAGACGCGTTGCGCGCTGCTGCAGTGGATGATTCGACGCTACGTATCATGCATGTCGCGGCCCTCGACTCCGAGACCGCGTCATCGATGCGGTCACTGTTGCGGATGCAACACCGGATCTTGGGCGGAACTCGGCGGCTCTTCCGCGCTGCGATTGCCGCTGAATTGGGGGCCCCCATCTGGGTGGTGACCCGTGGCGCACAGCGAGTCACCGACGCGGACACCGTTGCGCCGGACCAGAGTTGCCTGTGGGGATTCGGTCGCGCCGCTTCGCTGGAGCTTCCGCACGTGTGGGGCGGACTGGCCGACTTGTCGGAAGGCAGAGAGAACGAAACCGACGAATGGCATCGGTTCATTAACCGGATCACGACACTGCGCGACTCGGCCATCATGGAGGACCAGATCGCGCTGCGCGATCAAGCGGTCTACGTTCCCCGGCTGGTTCGGCGGGCGGAGGCGGCGGGCGCTACACCGCTCGAACTGCGCTCTGGTGCAACGTATTTGGTCACCGGCGGGGTGGGCGCGATAGGACTGGAGATTGCCGGATACCTGGCCGCGCACGGCGCCAGGCATCTGGTGCTGACCAGTCGGCGCGCGCCAAGCGATGCCGCGCAACAGCAGATCGATGCTATGAGCGAACAGCACGGCTGCGAAGTCCGCGTCATCGCTGCCGACGTCGCGGATGCGCACGACGTCGCGCGCCTGTTGACCACCGTGCGGGCCGAGCTGCCGCCGCTGGCCGGCATCGTGCATACCGCGGGCGAGATCGGTACCACTCCGCTGAGCAACCTGGAGGACGCCGAAGTAGATCGCGTTTTCGCCGGGAAGGTATGGGGTGCTTGGCATTTAAGCGAAGCAGCGGCCGACCTGCAGCTCGACTTCTTCATCAGCACCTCCTCGATCGCTTCGGTATGGGGCGGATTCGGTCAAACCGCCTACGGCGCGGCGAACGCATTCCTCGACGGGCTGGCCTGGCGCCTGCGCGAGCAGGGCATCTCTGGGACGAGCGTCAACTTCGGTCCATGGTCGGCGGGCATGGCCGACGCGGAGTCACGTGCGCGACTGGAGCAGCGCGGGGTCCGGACGTTGTCACCTGCCGATGCCCTGGCAGGCCTGGCCGATGTCGTGGCGGCTTCGGCGCAAGGCTCGGCGCAGGGCGTTGTGGCCCGGATCGACTGGGCCCGCTTCCTGCCGCTCTACCAGCAAGCGGGCAGGCGGGCATTCCTGGCGGAGTTGGAGCGCGAGGTGCCCGATGCGGCTGAGAGCTGTGACGCCGTCCGCTCGGAAGACCAAGCTCGTCGAGCGACTCACGAACGCTCCAGTGCAGCAACGCAAGAGACTTCTGACCGACTACCTGCGCGACGCGGTAGCAGAGGTGACGCGCGTGGATGCCGCGGAGATCCGCGAGGACGCCGGGTTCTTCGACCTCGGCATGGATTCGCTGATGGCCGTCGAATTGCGGCGCCGCATCGAACATGGAGTGGGCAAGGAGATACCGGTCACCCTGGTGATGGATCACCCCAGTCTGTCCGGCGCGGTCGACTACCTGCTCGGCGAAGTGCTCGGACTCAGCGAGCAGGTATCGGCCAAACCTCGGCTCGCGTCAGTGACGGCGCACACCGGCAGACGAACCCATCGCGATCGTCGCGGTGTCGTGCCGTTTCCCCGGGGCGCCCGACCCGGAAGCCTTCTGGGAGGTGCTGTCCGGCGGTGTCGATGCGATCCGGGAAGTCCCGGAGGACCGCTTCGACATCGACGAGTTCTACGACCCGGATCCAGAGGTGCCGGGCAAGACCTACACGCGCTTCGGCGGATTCCTCGACGGAATCGACGGATTCGATCCCGAGTTCTTCGGCATCTCCCCGCGCGAGGCCGTCTGGATCGAGCCGCAGCAGCGGCTGATGCTCGAAACGGCATGGGAGGGTCTGGAAAGGGCTGGGTACGCGCCGTGCCACTTTGCGCGGCAGCCGGACCGGTGTCTTCGCGGGGGTGGCCGCCAACGAGTATGCGCATCTGCTGTCGTCGGAGTCGGTCGACAAGATCGAGCCCTACTTCATCACCGGCAATGCGCTCAACGCCATTTCCGGTCGGGTTGCCTTCGCGCTCGGACTCGAAGGACCGGCAGTGGCGGTCGACACCGCCTGCAGCTCGGCGCTGGTGGCCGTCCATCAGGCCGTCCAGGCATTGCACTCCGGTGACTGCGACTTGGCGTTGGCCGGCGGGGTGAACGTCTTGCTGAGCCCGGTGACGGTCATCGCCGCATCCCGCGCCAGGATGCTTTCGCCGGTCGGGCGGTGCAAGACCTTCGATGCCTCTGCCGACGGCTACGTGCGCAGCGAAGGCTGCGGAATCCTCGTGCTCAAGAGGCTGAGCGACGCGGTGCGCGACGGCGATCGGGTCTGCGCGGTCATTTCCAGCAGCGCGGTCAACCAGGACGGTGCGTCCAGTGGTTTGACGGTGCCCAATGGTGGTGCACAGCAACGGCTCATCGCGACGGCGCTGGCTCGCGCCGGTCTGGCAGGCGGGGACGTCGACTACCTCGAGGCGCACGGGACGGGTACCCCGCTGGGTGATCCGATCGAGGTGCAGGCGGCCGCAGCCGTCTACGGCGCCTCGCGAGACGCGGACCGACCGTTGCTGATGGGATCGGTGAAGTCCAACATCGGTCACACCGAATCGGCATCAGGGGCAGCAGGTCTGATCAAGGTCGTGTTGTCGCTGCAGCACGAAGTGCTGCCGCAAAGTCTGCACTTCGACAACCCGTCGCCGCATATCCCGTGGGACTCGCTGCCGGTGCGGGTCGTGGACAAGGCGATCCCCTGGCAGGCCAACGGCAGGCCGCGCCGCGCCGGGGTGAGTTCTTTCGGGTTCACCGGCACGAACGCGCACGTGCTGATCGAGGAGGCGCCGCCACAACCGGTGACCCCGGAGTCGGACACTCCCGAGCAGCCGTTCAACGTGCTGGCGCTGTCCGCGCGGACACCGGAAGCACTGGTGGCGTTGGCGGAGCGCTACGGCAAGCTGGTTGGGAGCCCACCGGAAGTCGACCTCGCCGACGTATGCCTCACCGCTGGGACGGGCCGTTCGCATTTCGAACATCGGGCCGCATTGGTCGTGGATTCGGTCGAGGGTGCGCGCGAGGGCCTTGCCGAGTTGGCCGAGAACCGGCTGCGACCCGGTGTCGTGCGTGGCGAGCACACGCGATCGCCCGACGACGGCGTGGTTGTTCACCGGGCAGGGCAGCCAGTATCCGGGGATGGCGCGTGAATTGTTCGACGCTGAGCCGGTTTTCGCCGAAACCGTGACACGTTGCGCGGACGCGGTCGACGACATGTTGCCGCGCCCCTTGCTGGAGGTGCTGTTCGCACACCGACCGCGAAATCGCACAAACGCTGCGGCACACATCGTTTGCCCAGCCGGCGCTGTTCGCCGTCGAGATGGGCCTGGCCCGGCTGTGGCAGTCGTGGGGCATCGAGCCCGACGTGGTGTTGGGGCACAGCGTGGGCCAGTACGCGGCGGCATGTGTGGCCGGGGTCTTCAGCCTCGAGGACGGCGCGCGGCTGATGGCCGAGCGCGGCCGACTGTTCGGCAGCCTGCCAGAAGGCGGGCGAATGGTGGCGGTGTTCGCCGACGCCAATCACGTCGAGGAGCTCACCGGCGAGTTCCCGCGAGTGTCGGTCGGCGCCTACAACGGACCCAACACCGTGCTGTCGGGTCCGGGTGAGGATCTCGAGCAGATCGTCGCCAGATTCGGTGACGAAGGGATCCGCTGCACCTGGCTGGAAACCAGCCACGCCTTCCACTCGGAATTGCTGGATCCGGTGCTCGATGAATTCGAGTCGTACGCAGCGCAGTTGCAGTTCGCTGTGCCGACGTTGCCGCTGGTCTGCAACCGCACCGGTGCCGTGCTCACGGCCCAAACCCCGATCGACGCGCAAGTACTGGCGGCGGCATTCCCGCCAGCCGGTGCAATTCGCCGAAAGCGTGCGCACCGTGGCGGCGCTGGGATGCTCGGTGCTGATGGAGATCGGTCCGCAACCGGTGCTGACCGGCGCTGCGGTACAGGTCTGGCCGGAGCACCTGGCCGCGCCGCGGGCGATCGTCTCGCTACGCAAGGGCGTTGGCGACCGACGCCAGATCGCCGACGCGCTGGCCGCGGCCTACGTCGGCGGCCACCAACCCGATTTCGCCAGTCTGCAGCACCAGCCGCTGCCGCAGACTCGAACTGCCCACCTATCCGTTCCAGCGCCGCCGCTTCTGGCCCAAGTCGTCCGGCATCACCGATCGACAGGGGACCGCGGTACTCCGGAATCCTGGGTAGTGCAAAGGATCTCGCCTCCGGCGACTCCGTCTACACCAGCAGGTTGTCGGTCAAATCGCAGCCATGGCTTTCCGATCACGTCATCTATGGCACCGTTGTCGTCCCCGGTGCGACGTACGCAGCGATGGCGTTGGCCGCGGTCGGTGCCCCGGCGCGGGTGAAGGACGTCTTCTTCTACGAGCCGATCATCCTGCCCGAGAAGAGCTTCTCGCGAGGTGCAGCTGACATTGCATCCGATCGGAGAGCGACGGCGAGCGGCTGGATTCCAGGTGCACAGCCGCCCCTACGGTGACCGCGACGCCGAGTGGTCGTTGAACGCCGACGGCACCGTCGTCACCGGTGTCGAGTGACGAGCCGGCGCCCGAGCCAACGAACCGGTCGACGCGGCAATCGAGCGGCTGAACCGCATGCGTCCTCAGGAGCTGTTCGAGACCTTCGCCGACATGGAGCTGGCGTGGGGGCCGACCTGGTCCGGTTCGCTGAAGTCGCTGTGGCTCGGTGAGGGTGAGGCGATCGGCGACATCGTCGTCGGCGAAGAACTCGCCGAACAGCTCGGAACCGAGCCGATGCACCCGGTGCTGATGGACCTGTGCACCGGTGTCGCGTTCCCGGCGTTCCCGGCACTTCTCGCGGCCGAACAAGGCGTGCAGCGATCTGTTCCTGCCGCTGCGGTACGGGCAGGTGACGCTGCGGGAGAAGATGCCGCGGCGGTTCTACTGCCGCGCGACGTGGCACGACAGCGCCCTCGACAGCGAAACCCAGGTCTTCGACCTCGATTTCGTCGACCGGGATGGCCGTCACCTGGGCGGGATTCGCGAGTTCACGGTCAAACGCGCGCCGCGCGAGGCGTTGTTGCGCGGGCTCGGCGGCGATGCCACCCGGCTGCTGTACACCCTTGGCTGGCACGAGGTGCCGCCGCCGGAGGCGAGCGAGGGCGCCGAAATCGCCAACGGCACCTGGCTGATCGCCGGGTTCGACGAACTGGCCGGCCAAGGTGCCCGGCTGCATCCCGTTCGACCGGAACACCGATCCGGAGCCCCTGGGACAGCTGTTGGCGCAGGCTCACGAGCGCGGGGTGCGGGTTCTCCGGCGTCGTCTGGCGCGGCACCGCGCCGGGCGCAGAAGAGTCGACCGCCGAGGCCGCAGGCGCGGCTCGAGACCGAGATCGCCAACCTGCTCAGCGCCGTGCACACCGTGCAGGGCGGCTCACAAAACGGCAGCGTGAAACTTCCGAATGGTCTCTGGATCGTCACCGAGCGGGCCGTGGCCATGCGAATCCGGCGAGCCGGTCGACCCGGTGCAGGCGGCGCTGTGGGGATTCGGGCGCACCACGATCAACGAGGAACCGGCGCTGCGCTGCCAGACTCGTCGATTGCGACGGATCGCCGGAGGCCGTGCATGCACTGGCCAACCTGCTGGCGGCACCGGACCCATCTGCAGGAGCCGGAACTCGCGCTGCGGCAAGGCAAGTTGCTGGCCTCGCGGTTGCTGCCGTGGGCGCGCAGCGGTCACCTCACCGTGCCGCGCTCAACCGATTACGTCCTGGCGCCCACCGAACGCGGCGCGATCGACAACCTGCGTCTGACCGAGACGGACGTCCCGCCGCCGGACGAGGGCTACGTGCAGGTCCGGGTGGAGGCCGCGGGCCTCAACTTCCGCGACGTGCTCAACGTCCTCGGCCTCTACCCGGGCGACCCCGGACCGATCGGCGGCGACTTCGCAGGCACCGTCACGCAATTGGGTGACGGCGTCACCGGACTCGAGGTCGGCCAACGCGTCTACGGCTTCATGCAGGGCGCGTTCGCCAGCCGGTTCAACGTGCCCGCCCAGTTGCTGGCACCGATTCCCGACGGGGTGAGCGCGGTCGAGGCGGCGACGATCCCCGCTGCGGCGCTGACGGTGCGACTCGCGTTCGACTGGGCGCAGGTGAAACCCGGTGACCGGGTGCTCATCCACGCCGCCAGTGGTGGTGTCGGCCTGGCAGCGATCCAGATGGCGCAGCAGTGCGGTGCCGACGGTCTTCGCGACTGCCAGCACCTACAAACGTGCGACGCTGCGCAAACTGGGCGTGGAGTACGTCTACGACTCGCGCACAACGGATTTCGCCGACCAGATCCTGGCCGACACCGACGGCGCCGGCGTGGACGTGGTGCTCAACAGCCTGACCAACGAGGGGTTCCTCGAAGCGACCGTGCGGGCCACCGGCCAGAATGGCCGCTTCGCCGAGATCGCCAAGCGCGACATCTGGACGCCCGAGCAGATGGCGGCATCCGTCCCGATATCGCCTACGAGATCGTCGCGCTGGACACGGTGACCATCCAGGAGCCCGAACGCATTCGTACGCTTGCTGACCGAGGTGTCGCAGGGATTGGCGAACGGCGAGTGGACACCACTGCCCGCCGAGATCTACCCGCTGACGGAGGCCCGGGCCGCGTTCCGCCGGATGCAGCAAGCGCGGCACATCGGGAAGATCGTGTGCCAGATTCCGAATCCGCTGCAGCCGCGGGGCGATCGGAGCTATCTGATCACCGGCGGACTCGGTGCGATCGGTATGCACACGGCGGCGTATCTGGCTCAACTCGGGGCTGGTGACATCGTGCTGACCAGTCGGCGCGCGCCCGACGCCGCCGCCCGACAGACGATCGACGACATCACCGAGCGCTACAAGTGCCGCGTCCACACCTTCGCGGCCGACGTCAGCGACGAGTCCGAAGTCGCGAAGCTGCTGGAGCGGATCCGCGCAGAGTTGCCGCCGCTCGCAGGGGTGGCACATCTGGCGGGCGTGCTCGACGATGCACTGCTGTCGCAGCAGAGCCTCGAGCGGTTCCGAACGACGTTGGCGCCCAAGGCGTTCGGTGCCTACCACTTGGACCGTCTGACGAAGGACGACGAACTGGACTTCTTCATCGTGTCCTCATCGGTGTCCAGCTTGTTCGGTTCACCCGGCCAGGCCAACTACGCGACGGCCAATGCACTGCTCGACGGTCTGGTCGCGCAAAGAAGGGCGCGAGGCGTGCCTGCTACGGGCGTCAACTTCGGCCCCTGGGCCCAGGGTGGCATGGCCTCTTCGGAGGCCGCGAGCGCCAATATCGGTGCGCAGGGCCTGATTCCGCTGGAACCGTCGGCCGCACTGGGCGCCCTCGCCGAGATCGTCGCCAACGGCACCGGCCAGGCCACCGTCATCAAGGCCAACTGGCAGCGTGCCGCGAAGGTGCTGGGCAGTTCGCGTCCGCCGATTCTCGACCTCGTGTTGCCCAGCGCCGTCGGAGAGGTGACCGGTGACAGTGAGTTGCTTAGGCAGCTGCAGGAGATACCGGTGTCGCAGCGCGCCGGATTCGTGACCGAGTTCCTTCAGCGCGAAGTGCAGAACTTCCTGCGGCTCGCGCAGCCGCCCGCCGCTACCAGTCGCTTCCTGGACCTGGGTACGGATTCACTCATGGCGATCGAACTCCGTAACCGGTTGCACAGTCAGTTCGGCGACGCATTCACGATCAACGCGACCGCGGTGTTCGACTATCCGACCATCGGGGGGCTCGCCGAGTATCTCGTGGGTCAGATGCCCGGCTCGGAATCGTCGCCGGAGGCCACGCAACCTGTCGGTGAGGCTGAGCCTCAGTGAGGTGAACGAAACGACCGCCCACCCGCGTTTACTTAGATGCGGGGCCAGCGGAGGGTGATTGTGGTGCGATGGCGGGTGCGGTTGCTGGCCGGCGTGGCGGTGAGCGCAGCTCTCGCCGGCTGCGCGACATCAGCGCCGTCGGGTGAGTTACCGCTGCGACAGGTGTCTGAGACGCCGCTATCGGGTGGCCCAGTTCGGTTCGACTACACCGCGCTCGACGTCGGGCGCGGACGTCTGTTCATCGCGCACATGGGCGCGAGTGAGCTCATTGACGTCGACGTCCGCGCACATGCGGTGGTGCGGACGCTGCCGAATTTGCCGGACGTCCATGGGGTGATCGTGGTTCCCGAAATGCATCGGGTGTATGCGACCGCAACCGGGAACAACCAAGTGGTCGCCATCGACGAAGACTCCGGGGCAGTCGTGTTTCGCGCCCCGACCGACACCTATCCTGACGGACTGGCCTACGACCCCATCAGGCGCACGGTGTGGACGACCAACGAGAGTGCGGGCACCGAATCGGTGATCGACGCCGACACCGGCGCGGTCCGTGCAACTATCCCGCTGGGTGGTGAGGTGGGAAACGTCGTCTACGACGCCTCCCTCGATCGGATGGTGGTCGCAGTGCAAGGCCGCAACGACCTGGCCGTCGTCGGCCCGGTCAGTTTCACTGTGATGCAACGGATTCCCACACCTGGCTGCGAGCGCCCCCACGGTGAGGCTCTCGACCCCGCCGACCAGGTGATGTTCGTCGGCTGTGAAGCCAACGCCACCATGGTCACAGTGGACCTGGCGAACCGAAACGTGATTGACCACCAGACAGTCGGCGAAACGCCCGACGTGTTGGCCTTCGACCCTGGCGCCAACCGTGTGTACGTCGCCGCCGAAAGCGGCTGGGTCAGCATTTTCGATGACGACCATGGTCATGTGACGGTGCAGGGTTCAGCGCATCTGGCCGATGGGGCGCACTCGCTGACTGTCGACCCCACGACGCACCACAGCTACATTCCGATCTCCAAGGACCACAACGGTTCACCCGTGTTGCGGGAGTACGAACCCGCCTGAGGTGCCGTCGAGTTCTGCTCGGGCCTGGTCGATTTGGTCGTATGCGTAGGCGGCTGTCTCAGCGGTGCTCATCGTCTCGCCCTTGCGCGCGAGCGATTCGTAGTCTTCGTCGCCGAAGACAGTGCGCAGATCCGTCGCCAATCCCATCCTGACCGGCAACTGAAGTGCCCGCTGCGCCGCCACCGCGGCGTCGACGGCCGCCTTCGGCGATGTGAACGCAGCGACTACACCGTCCCCGGTATGGCTGAACAAGAAGCCGCCGTGCGATTCGATCGCCGTGCGCAGCACCTCGTCGTGCGCGAGCAGGGCCGACCGCATCGCATCCGCGTCTGCCTCCCACCGACGGGTCGAACCCCCAATATCGGTGAACAGAAACGTCACAACACCCGAAGGCGGGCCCCCACGGACACCCGCACAGAATGTCACACAAACCCGGTTCACAACCCCGCGATACCCGCTACGAGCAGCACACACCCGACCACGACCAGCACAGCAGCCGCACCGCGACGGCGACGCGACCGGATCCAGTCGTTGAGCGCCGCCATCAACGACCGCGTCCTGTCCGGCGCCAACAGGTAGGCCACGAGCGGTAGCTCAACGAGGGCGAACGCGACGACGTTGAACACCAGCAGCGCCCCGACCTGCGTCGAAGGGGCGGCGCCGGATGCGACGATGACGGCAAGCACCGCCAGGTAGTCGACCGACGGTAGCGCGATCCCGAGGCCCGCCACGCCGGCAACCCACAGTGACGGGCCATGCGCAAGACTCCGTGCTCGCGCAGGGACCGTGGGTGTCGGCAGCACCCCGCTCGCCAGCAGGGCAGCTATCAGCACGGCCAACACGCCGATCGCGATCTGGACCGTGGGCAAGGTGAAGTGCGCCGACCAGAGGAGACCGGGCCGGAACAGGAAGATGACGACAAGGCCGACGGCCGCTCCCATCGCGAAACCACCGACCGAGGAAGGCGAGCAGCTGCAGAATCGGCCTGGGCCTGTTCAGCATCAGCACCGTCACCCCGACGCGGAACGGTTCCATGCTGACGGCGATCGCCATCACCAAGATGGTGATCCACATTGCGCGTCAGGTTACCGGGCTTCAGCGCGGGATCCACGCACCCATATCTCACAGAATCATTGACACGCGACACCATAAGCGTGATACTCGCAGGATGAGCACACCGACACAGACGTCGGTCGCCGACGATGCCGAGATTGTTCGCCGCATCCTCGCGCACATCGACGCAGGCACGACCGACCAGGGCGACGGCTGGCGAGAGCCGGTCGAGAACTACGTGAACCCACTCCGATTCACCGCCGAGCTCGACACGCTGCGCTCGTATCCGAGCGTCTATCTGCCGTCCGCGGCCATCCCGAACGCGGGCGACCACGCCGAGCGTGTCAGCCTCGGTGTGCCGCTGTTCGCCGTCCGCGACCGCGACGGCCGGGCGCGGGTGTTCCGCAACGCATGCCGACACCGCGGGATGGCCCTCGTCGAAGGCCAGGGCTGTGCCCACGCGTTGGTGTGCCGCTACCACGGCTGGACCTACCGGCTCGACGGCTCGCTCTCGCACGTCCCGCATGCCGAGGCCTTCCCCGAATTGGACATGCCGACCCGAGGGCTGGTCGAAGTCGACAGCCGCGAAGTGGACGGCCTCATCGTCATCGGCCCGCTGCAGTCACCGGCGCGGGATGCCGACGCCGCGATGGCGGCCCTTTCCGACCTCAGCCCGTGGCGCGACAAGCTGCTGCCCGCCGACCGGCTGGTAGCCATCGACCCACTCTGCGGGCGATGAACTGGAAGGTGCTTGTCGAGCAGTTCCTCGAGGGCTACCACATCCGCTCAACGCACAAGGACACCTTCTACCCGCTTCAGTATGACGACCTCAACGTCGTGGAGCCGTTCGGGCCGAACACCCGAATCACGTTCCCGTACCGCAACATTGAACGACTGCGCGACCGGCCTGAGTCGACATGGATCATCAACCACCGCGTCACGTACGTGTACCACTTGTTCCCGAACGTCATGTTCGTGACGTTCCCGAATCAGGTGCTGTTGATCACGATCGACCCCATCGACGTCGACCACACCACCGTGACGATCCACGCCATGGTGACCCCCGACGTGGCCGAATACCTGTCGGCCAACCCCGAAACCGCCGACGACCCCCGCAGCCTGCTGAACGCCGGCGGGATCGAGGACAACGAAATGTCGGAAGGAGTCCAGCGCGGTCTGCACGCCGGTGCGAACACATTCGTCGAGTTCGGCAGAAACGAAAGCGCGATCGGGCGGTTCCACGCCACCCTCGACGAGCGCGTGGCGCACGCCCGATGAGCAACTACGAACATCTGATCTACGAGAAGCGCGGGCCCGTGACGATCATGACGATCAACCGCCCCGAGCGCATGAATGCCATTGGGCCGCAGACACATCGCGAGCTGGTCGACGCCTGGAACCGCTTCCGTGCCGACGACGCCGCACTGGTCGGCGTGCTGACCGGCGCAGGCGAGCACGCCTTCTGTGCGGGCGGCGACCTGAAGGCGGCGTTCGGCGGCGAACTGGACGTCGACGCCAGCCGTGCCGACGGCGTGCTCGGGCCGTCGCGGTGGACCGACGTCTACAAGCCCACTATCGCGGCCGTCAACGGCGTCGCGTATGCAGGCGGGTTCGAGTGGGCGTGCTGGACGGACATGGCGATCGCCGACGAGCACGCCACCTTCGGCGTCACATGCCGACGCTGGAACATCGGGCTGGCCGACGGTGGCACGCAACGACTCACCCGCATCCTCGGATATCGACGCGCGATCGAACTGATCATCACCGGGCGCGTGATCGACGCGCACGAAGCCGAACGCATCGGCCTCGTCAACCAGGTGGTACCCAGCGGGACGTGCCTGCAGCGGGCGGTCGAACTGGCCCAGACAATCGCTGCACTCCCGCAGCCCGCGCTGCGCTCCGACCTGGAAGCTGCACGCACCGGGCAAGGCCGACCGCTGGACGACGGGCTACGCATCGAAGCGCAATGCTTCAACCGGTCGATCTCCGCGTCCGAAACCTTCGAGGGTCTGCGCCAATTCAACGAACGCGACCACCCGGATCGTCGCGCAGACACCGCGCCGGTCACACCCGGCCTCGCCCGCACGCGCTAAGCGACTTCCCAGGGAGTCGCCGTAACACGATGGCCGCATAGCGTTGGTTTTGCGCTCGCCTGCCGGTGGTAATTGCTCGCCACGCTTGACCCGACGAAAGGGTCTGCTGTGAGCGATAATTCGCGTGCGTACAACAGTGTTTGGCAATTGCGGGGCGATGCCTGGTGCAGGTTGGAGGAGGCGTCCGATCGGCTCACCAAACCGACGACGAGCGGGGAGCTCAAGGAAGAGTACGTCACGATCTGCAGGGACCTGCTGGCCACGCTGACTCCGCTGGAGCCCTACTGGGCATATCCGGGCTCGCCGCAGTTCGCCCGGGTACAGCGGATGTTCTCCGCCGGTAGCTACGACGAGTTCGCCCACGCCGTTGCACGGATCAATCGAGCACTGACCACGGAGTCCTACCGCACAGGCGATGTCGAGCACGCTGGTCTCGACGAGCACGAGATGTTTCCGTCCGATCCGCGCGAGCTCGCGAATCAGCCGGTCACAAAGCGCGATCAGCCGTATTTCGAGGTCCTCGTCGTCGAGTCGATGACCGAGGCGCAGGAACGCGCGCTGCGCAAAGAGGTCCGCAGCTGGCGACGCCCCGACGACGAGTTCGTCTACGAGCTGGTGGTTGTCGCCTCCGGCGACGAGGCCCTCATTGCGGCCCGGCTCAACGTCAACCTGCAAGCAGTGGTGATCCGCAGGCGGTTCTCGCACCAGTCGACGCGCGACCTGTCAACGCTCGCGGAATTCGTCGACACCAAGATCTCCCACGAGCTCGACGACCACAAGTCGCCCGACGAGCGCGCCGAGATCCTGGCCAAGTCGCTGGCGAAGCTGCGTCCCGAGCTCGACCTCTACCTGATGACCGAGATCGAGGTCGAAGACATCGCGGGTCGGCTCGGCCAGTATTTCCGCCGGGTGTTCCACGCCCGCGAAGGCGTGCTGGAACTACACCTCTCGATCCTGCAGGGCGTCGCGGAGCGGTACCGCACGCCGTTCTTCTCCGCACTCAAGCAATACAGCCACCGGCCGACGGGCGTCTTCCACGCGTTGCCGATCTCGCAGGGCAAGTCAATTGTGAACTCGCACTGGATCAAAGACATGGTCGGCTTCTACGGCCTCGACGTGTTCATGGCCGAAACGTCGGCCACCTGCGGTGGCCTCGACTCGCTGCTCGAACCCACCGGCCCACTGCGTGACTCGCAGCAGCTGGCCGCCGACGCCTACGGTTCGCGGCACACGTACTTCGTCACCAACGGAACCTCCACGGCCAACAAGATCGTCACTCAGTCGCTGGTCGCCCCCGGTGACATCGTGCTGCTCGACCGCAACTGCCACCAGTCGCATCACTACGGGATGATGCTGGCAGGCGCCGAGGTCATCTATCTGGAGGCGTATCCCCTCCCCAACTACTCGATGTACGGCGCGGTCCCGCTGCGGGAGATCAAGTCGAAACTGCTCGCGCTCAAGCGGGCGGCCAAGCTGGACCGGGTCAAGATGATGTCGCTGACCAACTGCACGTTCGACGGCATCGTCTACGACGTGCAGCGGGTGATGGAGGAATGCCTGGCGATCAAGCCGGATCTGGTGTTCCTGTGGGACGAGGCGTGGTTCGCGTTCGCCCGGTTCCACCCGGTGTACCGCAATCGGACCGCGATGACTGCGGCCAGAAACCTGCGAGACAAGTTGGGCGACAACGAATACAAGCGTGCGTACGAATCGCAGCTGGCCGCCGACGTCGACGCGCAGCCCACCGACGAGCAGCTCCTCGAACGCCGGCTGGTCCCGGACCCCGCCAAGGCCAGGGTGCGGGTCTATGCCACCCAGTCGACGCACAAGACCCTGACGTCGCTGCGGCAGGGTTCGATGATCCACGTCTACGACCAGGATTTCGACCAGAAGGTTTCCGAGGCGTTCCACGAGGCCTACATGGCGCACACGTCGACGTCGCCGAACTACCAGATCCTGGCATCGCTCGATCTCGGCCGTCGTCAGGTTGCGCTTGAGGGCGTCGAGTTGGTTCAGCGGCAGATCGAGAACGCCATGCAGCTGCGGGACGCAATCGACAACCATCCGCTGCTGAGCCGCTACATGGAATGTCTGCGGACGTCAGATCTGATCCCTGACGAGTTCCGCCCTTCGGGCATCGCGCAGCCGCTGCGGTCGGGGCTGCGCAACATGATGGCGGCATGGGACGCCGACGAGTTCGTGCTCGACCCGTCGCGGATCACGTTGTCCATCGGCCGCACCGGATACGACGGCGATACGTTCAAGCGCGAGCAGCTGATGGATCGCCATGGCGTGCAGATCAACAAGACCTCGCGCAACACGGTGTTGTTCATGACGAACATCGGCACCACCCGCAGTTCGGTGGCGTTCCTGGTCGAGGTGCTCGTGAAGATCGCCGGGGAGCTCGACGAGCACATTTCGGAGATGGGACTGGGCGAACGCAGCCGGTTCGAGCAGAAGGTGCGACGGCTGACGGCGCGAGCCGCGGTACAGCCGGACTTCAGCGGCTTTCACCCCGTTTTCCGCGATCACAGCAACGCCGGGGAGACGCCGGAAGGTGACGTCCGGCGCGCGTTCTACCTGTCGTACACCGACACCAACTGCGAGTACCTGAGCAGCGAGGAGATCGTCGAGAAGCTGGACGCCGGAATCGATGTGGTGTCGGCGACGTTCGTGACGCCCTACCCGCCCGGCTTCCCGGTGCTGGTGCCAGGGCAGGTGTTCAGTCGCGAGATCTTGTCCTTCATCCGCGACCTCGAGATCCCCGAAATCCACGGGTACGAGCCCGAAGTCGGCTACCGGGTCTACACGGAAAAGGCGATCGAGATGTGCCGACCTGCGAATGCTCCGGTCGGAAACGGTCACCGGCCGATGCCCGCCGAATCGCCGGAGCCTTCGGTGGACACCAGCGACCATTCCGCGAAGAAAACAGGGGCGAAGAAGGCCCCGAAGCCTGCGCAGACGGGCTAACCGGCCGCAGCGTGCAGCCTCTCGAGCTCACTCTTGGCGGTTGCGTTCAACCAGTAGCGGGACGTAATCCCGCAGCGGTCTGCCTTCGAATCTGGAGTGGACATCGCGAACGATGCCTGCCACGGTGGACGCCGAAATGGCCGGATATCGGCTGGTCAGACGCGCGACTACCTGCTCGATGACCGTCTGCTCGCTCAACTCGATCACACCCGAAGTTTGGCCTCCGTTCACCATCCCGTCAACTTGGGCAGCGGTCGACTTTTGGCAGAGGTCGACGAAATCACCACGCCGCCATGCATTTCAAGGTTGCTGCCGATTTGTCGCGTGGCGTGACCGTGAAGGTGACGGGGTGTCTTTGGAACACGTTCAAGTGTTCTGAGAGGGGCGGTGTGACCCATCTGAAAGCGTCAACAGATGATGACGCCGCCGAGAGGCAACCGACTTCTTCGCGGCGGCCTCCTCCGTCGACTTTCCTTTATTTCCAAAGTGATGCGAACTATTCTGATGTCGGCATATGTTGATATGCGTCCGTGTGAGCGAACTCTGCTCCCACCCTCTCAGGTGGTCAGAGCGACAGAGGAGTTGATCTGCGATGCGAGCATCAGAAGCCAAGGCCGGCTCGGGTTGTACGTGCCATTGCAACGCGTGTGACGGCGGACATCACTGCGGCAACCCGCCGAACTGCAACATCAGAAGGTAGTCGTAAGCGCGAAGCGCTGGCTTCGCCGAATCAACCCCGCGTCGCCCGGGGTATTGTGGTGCGCAAATCTCGCGACAACGGCTATGGGATCGACATCGCGATGCCGTCGAGGATGTCGTGCTCGCTGACCACCAGCTCGTCGATGCCGGCCCGGCTGCCCAGCGCGGACGCGAGTTCCTCGACGATGATGGCGCCGCCGCCGATAACGTCGACGCGGCCCTCGTGCATCGGCCCAAGCGCGGCACGTTGCTGACGCGTCATCGCGATCAACTCGTCGCATACCGGCAGCAGCTCACCGAACCCCACCCTGGACAGATGGATGGCGTCCGAGTCGTAGGTCGTCATCCGCTGCGCCAGAGCCGACAGTGTCGTCATCGTGCCCGCCACGCCCACCCAGGTGCGGGCCCGTTCGACGGGCACCACCCGCAGCGCCTCCGCCAGGCCCTCGCGGACGACGTCTCGCGCCGCCGCGATCTCTGCTGCTGTCGGCGGATCGGAGTGCAGGCATCGTTCGGTCAGCCGCACGCACCCGATGTCGGCGGAGAAGCTCGCTTCGACGTCACGCTCGCCCAGCACCACCTCGGTCGAGCCGCCGCCGAGGTCGACGACCACGAAAGGCGCTGAGGCGGGGTCTAATTCGTCGATAGCACCGTGGAACGAGAATGCGGCCTCCTCGGTGCCGGTGATCACCTCGGCCACCGCGCCGGGAACCACCGCACCCAGCACGTCGGCGGTCATCGCGAAGAACACGTCGCGGTTGGCGGCGTCGCGGGTGGCCGACGTCGCCACCATCCTTACCTTGGGTACCTCGAAGCCGCGCAGCAGCTCGGCGTAGTCGACCAACGCCACCTTGGTGCGGGCGAGTGCGTCAGGCGCGAATTGCCCTGTGGCATCGACGCCTTGACCCAACCGCACGATGCGCATCTCGCGGTGTACATCGCGCAGGCGGCCGTCGACCTTGTCGGCGATCAAGAGTCGGATCGAGTTGGTGCCGCAGTCGATCGCGCCGCCAGCTCGACTTCGCTCGCTCCACCTTCGTCCTTCTCAAGATCATGCCTTCACCCAGTCCCGCCTCCGGCTCGTCGGCCAATACCGCAAGCGCTTCGTCGCCAAAGGGATTCACTCCGGGGCCCTTAGCCAGCGAGTGCGCGATCAGCACGTGCAGACACTTGACCCGCTCGGGCATGCCACCGCCGGAGAACGTTGTGCCAAGCGGCTCGATTGCATCACGCTCCGCCAGATAGGACTCGTGCGCCCGCCGGTACGCGGCGGCCAGCTCGCGATCCTGTTGTAGCCGTTCGGTCATCTCCCGCATCAGGCCGGCCGATTCCAGCCGGCTGGCCGCCGCGGTCAGCACCGGGTGCGTCAGGTAGTACAACGTCGGAAACGGCGTTCCGTCAGGCAGTCTCGGCGCTGTCTTGACGACGCCCGGCTCGCCGTTCGGGCACCGGTAGGCGATCTCGAGCACGCCGCGGGAATCACGGCCCAACTGCCGCGCGACGGCGTCGAGATCCGCGGGCTCAACCACCGGGAGGGGGCGCGCTGGGCGGAGCAGGTGGCGGGACGGGCCGGGCGGCGGCGCGTCGGGCACCGTGGTCGGCGAAACACCATGCGGCGCATCGGCGATGGTGTGCCACAGCGATGTGTACCAGGGCTGGTCGCGGGTTCGCCTTCGCGGGTTCGCCGCCCGGTGCGGCTCGGCGCAGCCGCGCGTCGCAGGCAACTGCACCTGGTACGGAATGTCCCCCGGCATGACGAATCCGAGCCGTTCACGCGCCTGCGCCGCGATGAACACCGGGTCGCCGAGTTTGACCTTCTGCTCTTCGAGGTCGGCGATCTGCGTGCGCAGTTGCTCCTCGGTGGCCTTCAGCTGCTTCATCTCGGTGCGCTGCGCGAAGTAGGTGCGCACGGGACCCGCGATGGTCAGGGTGAGCACGCAGATCACCGCAGCCAGGATCGCCGCGCGCCGCGCCGCCGAGCCGAACCGTTGCTCGGACTGCTGCTCCGCCGACGCCGCAATGGCTTCCCGGATGGTTTCCTTCGGCTTCTCATCTCGGCGCACGCCTCCGGTGCCGATCGCGCTGTCGGTCGCCCGTGGCTTGCGGCGTGCAGGCGCAGCCCCCTTAGGACGGCCCGCTGGGGACCGTCGCTTCGGATCGGGCCGTTTCGCCTCGGGCACGGGCTATTTCGTCTCCACCGAGAAGCGCGGGAAAGCCAGGTCGCCGGCGTAGCGGGCCGCGTCGCCGAGGGTCTCCTCGATGCGCAGCAGCTGGTTGTACTTGGCGACCCGCTCGCTGCGCGCGGGCGCACCGGTCTTGATCTGGCCGCTGCCGACCGCCACGGCGAGGTCGGCGATCGTGGTGTCCTCCGTCTCGCCGCTGCGGTGACTCATCATCGTGCGGTAGCCGCTGCGAGTGCGCGAGCGCCACCGCGTCCAGCGTTTCGGTGAGCGTGCCGATCTGGTTGACCTTCACCAACAGCGCGTTGGCCGCGCCCTTTTCGATGCCCTCCTCGAGACGCTCGGGATTGGTGACGAACAGGTCGTCGCCGACGAGCTGGACGCGATCGCCGATCGCCGTCGTCAGCGCCACCCAGCCGTCCCAGTCGTCCTCGGACAGCGGGTCTTCGATCGACACCAACGGGTAGGAGTCGATCAGCCCGGCATAGAAGTCGGACATCTGCTCGGCGGTGCGGGTCTCCTTCTCGAAGCTGTAACCCGTTCCGTCGGTGAAGAATTCGGTGGCGGCGACGTCAAGCGCCAGCGCGACGTCGGAACCCGGCTTGAAGCCCGTCAACTCGATGGCGCTGCAGAATCAGATCCAGCGCGGCCTTGGTGCCCGCCACGTCGGGCGCGAACCCGCCCTCGTCGCCGAGGCCGGTGGCCAGGCCCTGCTTCTTCAGCACCGATTTCAGCGAGTGGTAGACCTCGGCGCCCCAGCGCAGCGCCTCTTTGAAGCTGGGCGCACCGATCGGCGCGACCATGAACTCCTGGACGTCGACACCGGTGTCGGCGTGCGCGCCGCCGTTGAGGATGTTCATCATCGGCACCGGCAGGATGTGCGCGTTGGGGCCGCCGATGTAGCGGAACAGCGGCAGCCCCGCCGAGTCCGCCGCGGCCTTGGCCACCGCCAGCGACACCCCAAGCATGGCGTTGGCGCCCAGCCGCGACTTGTCCGGCGTGCCGTCCAGGTCGACCAACGCCTGGTCCACCAGCCGCTGATCGTCGGCGCTCAGCCCGATGACCGCGGGCGCGATCTCGTCGAGCACGGCCTCCACGGCCTTCTCGACGCCCTTACCGCCATAGCGGGCAGCCGCCGTCGCGCAGTTCCACCGCCTCGTGCTCACCGGTCGAGGCGCCCGACGGCACCGCGGCACGGGCGAACGTGCCGTCCAGCAGGGCCACTTCGACCTCGACCGTCGGGTTACCGCGGGAATCGAGGATCTCGCGGGCTCCGACCTGCTCGATGATGGGCACAGGTTTCTCCTTGGTCATGGGGCTGGACGGATTTGAGCCTAGAGCGTGCGCCCGCCAGCGGCGTGCTTAGAGGGGGTGTCCGTTGGCGTAGGCCGTCGCCCAGTCCCGCACGGTGCGTGCGTACTGGTCGGAGTGGTTGTAGGCCCGCAGCGCGTCCATCCAGCCGCGGGGGCTGGCCATGTCCTTGCCGCGCCAGCACAGATAGCCTGCCGCCGAGAGCGCCGCGTCGTCGAAATTGTCCGGGCTGATGATGCCGTCGTTGTTGGCGTCGACGCCATAGAGCTTCCACGTCTCGGGGATGAACTGCATCGGTCCCATGGCCCTGGCGTACTGCTCATCGCCGTCCATGTCACCGCCGTCGGTGTCGACGATCTGCAGGTTGCCGTTGGTGCCGTCGAGGCGGACGCCCCTGATCGGCGGCGTGACGTCACCGTTTGGCGCGATAACGGCACCGCGGTAGGTGCCGTGGTGGCTTTCCACCTGCCCGATACCGGCCAGTGTCGTCCACGCGATATGGCAGTCGGGGTTCTCTACCTCGGCGACACGCGCGGCGTAGGCGTAGGCCTCGAGCGCGGTGACAGGCATGCCCATTGCAGGCGCGCGCTCGGCCGCCCATTCGTGGAGCTGGTCGGCGGGCCTGCCCTTGGCGTGGGTGTCGATCTTGGGGACGGGATCACCCGCGGGCGGCGGCACGCCATCGGGTATCGGCGTGCCCAGTTGCCACGAGCAGCTGGAAGCCATCAGCAGCGCTGTCGCGCCTATCACCGCGACAGCCCGCAGCCAACGCACTGGCGACACCGGACTCCCTCAAACCCGCTCTGGTAGTTGCCCATCGTCCCACGCGCTCGGACCGGATCCGCAACCGTCATCGGACGTGTACCCTCCCACCTCGCACCCCTGGTAAGGTGAGCCACACCTTGCTTTGGCAAGCCAAAGCAAAGTACGTGGATCGGCGAGCGAGGACATGCTGATGACTGTCGGTACGGACCTTGGTGTCAGTATTCACGCCGCCGCACCCAACATCACATCGCAGCTGTTCGGCAGCGGTTTGATCGGTCTGCGCGAAGGCCTCGAGACCGCAATCGTGGTCACGATTCTGGTGGCGTTCCTGGTGAAGTCGGAGCGCCGCGACGCCCTGAAGTGGGTGTGGCTCGGCGTCGCGGCAGCGGTCGCGATGACCGTTGCGGTCTTTGTAATCATCCAATACGGCGAGAACACGATCTCGGGCCTGGCCGCCGAGGCCATCGCCGGTATTGCCTCGCTGGTGGCCGTCGCCATCGTCACGACGATGGTGCTCTGGATGAAGCGGGCCGCCGCCTCGATGTCCGGCGAGCTGCGCGGCGACATGGAACGCGCGCTCGAGACGGGGTCGCTTGCGGTGCTTCGCCCTGGCGTTCCTGGCCGTCGGTCGCGAAGGCGTCGAGACTGCCCTGTTCATGGTCGGCTACGCCGAAGCTCAAACGGCGTGGCCGCTGATCGGGCTCGTGATCGGGGTGCTGGCCGCCGTCGCCATCGCGTACGGGATGTACGCCGGGCGCAGTGCGCATCAACCTCGCCAAGTTCTTCTCCTACACCGGCGCCTTCCTCATCGTCGTCGCCGCAGGAATCCTGTCCTACGGAATCGGTGCACTGCAGACGGTCGGCTGGCTGCCCGGCCTGAACGCGAAGGCGTTCGACATCAGCACGTGGTTCAACTGGTCGTCCTGGTACGGCGAGATCATTCAGGGCGTCTTCAACGTGACGCCGACGCCGACCGTGTTGCAGCTCGCGGCGTGGCTGACCTACCTCGTCGTCGTGCTGACGATCTTCCTGCGCCCGACGGAGATGCCCGCGAAACCCGGTCCGTCCCCCCCACCTCTACCCGAACCCGAAAGGTCGACCACGTGAAATTTCGCTCCTCTATCGCCATCGCCACCGCTGCGCTTGCGGGTCTGGCATTGACGAGCTGCCAGGCCAAGGAGCAGGCGAAACCCGCAGAACCGGGCGAAGAGCGCCCCCGCGGATATCACTGTCACCGCGTCCGACACGGCGTGTGAGCTGTCGGGCACTGAAGCCACAACGGGACCAAGCACTTTCGTCATCACCAACAACGGCAACAAGGTGACGGAGTTCTACGTCTATGGCGAGGGCGAGCGGGTGATGGGCGAGGTGGAGAACATCTCCCCCGGGTTACAGCGCAAGCTGATCGTGCAGCTGAGCGAGCCCGGCACCTATCAGACGGCATGCAAGCCCGGCATGGTCGGCGACGGCCTCCGCGCGGACTTCAAGGTCACCGGCGAGTCCGTCAAGGTCGACGACGAGGGCAAGTTCAAAGAGGCCTCCGACAGCTACAAGCGCTACGTGAGCAGCCAGACCGATGCGCTGATCGCGGCCACGCAGGTCTTCGTCGACGCGGTCAAGAAGGGCGACGTCAACGCGGCCAAGGCTCAGTTCCCGATCGCCCGCACCTATTACGAGCGCATCGAGCCGGTGGCCGAGTCGTTCCCCAACGATCTCGATCCCCGCATCGACCTCCGCGAGGCGGACCTCGAACCGGGCCAGAAGTGGACGGGCTTCCACCGGCTGGAGAAGGACCTGTGGGTGACCGGACTGCAGCCCGACACCAACGCGATGGCCGACCAGCTGATGGCCGACGTCAAGGAGCTCGACGCAGGCGTGAAGTCCCCCGACTACAAGATCGACTCGACCCAAATCGCCGGTGGCGCGCAGGGTCTGCTCGACGAGGTCGCGGCAAGCAAGATCACCGGCGAAGAGGACACGTTCAGCCACACCGACCTGTGGGACTTCAAGGCCAACGTCGAGGGTTCGCAGACGGCGGTCGCGTCGGTGCGGCCGATCCTCGACGAGCGCAACGCCGAACTCGGCAAGAAGGTGGATCAGCGGTTCACCGAGGTCGAGGCGCTGCTCGAAAAGTACCGCCAGGGCGACGGTTTCATGTTCTACGACAAGGTGACCGAGCCGCAGCGCCAGGAGCTGTCTCGCGCCGTCGACGCGTTGTCCAAGGAAGTAAGTCAGGTGCAAGGTGTCATCGCTCCCAAGTGACCCGGAAACCCCTGCGGCAGAGCCGGATCCGCCACGTACGGGTCTCTCCCGGCGCAAGCTGTTCGGTGCCGCGGGGGTGACCGCAGCAGTCGTCGGTGCGGCCGGGGCGGGTGCTCTTGCCGGCCGCGCGTCGGCGGCCAGCACTGCCTTCGGCGGTCTGGACCAACCGGTTCCGTTCCGCGGTGAACGCCAGGCGGGCATCATCACGCCTCAGCAGGACCGGATGCACTTCGCCGCGTTCGACGTCACGACGGACAACCGCGAGGACGTCATCGACCTGCTCAAGCAGTGGACCCAGATGGCCGAGCGGATGACGCAGGGCCATGACGCGGTGCCGGATGGCGCTATCGGGGGCAATCCGTATGCGCCGCCGGACGATACGGGTGAGGCGCTGGGATTGCCTGCCGTCTGCGCTGACACTGACGATCGGGTTCGGTCCGTCGTTCTTCGCCAAGGACGGCAAGGACAGGTTCGGGATTGCCGCGCAGCGCCCCGCCGGGCTGGCCGATCTGCCGAAGTTCACCAACGAGATCCTCGACCCCGCCCGCTGTGGTGGCGACATCTGCGTCCAGGCATGCGCGCACGACCCGCAGGTGGCCGTGCACGCCATCCGCAACCTGGCCCGCGTGGGGTTCGGGACCGTCGCGGTGCGCTACTCGCAGCTCGGGTTCGGCCGCACGTCGTCGACGACGCGGGAACAGTCCACTCCACGAAACATGCTGGGGTTCAAGGACGGAACCAACAACCTCAAGGCCGAGGACACCGAGGCGCTGGACAAGAACGTCTGGGTCGCCGCGGGTGACGGGCCCGACTGGCTGGCGGGCGGCACCTACCTGGTGACGCGGCGTATCCGAAATCGCATCGAGGCGTGGGACCGCACAGACGCTGCGCGAGCAGGAGCGGGTGATCGGGCGGCAGAAGGGTAGCGGCGCACCCAACGGATACGACGACGAGTTCGCGAAAGTGGACTTCGACATCAAGGATGCCAAGGGCACACCGTTGGTCGATGTCGACGCCCACATCCGGTTGGTGGCACCCGACCACGTGGGCGGGGTCAAGATGCTGCGCCGCGGATACAACTTCACCGACGGCTCCGACGGTTTCGGGCACCTCGATGCCGGACTGTTCTTCATCGCGTTCGTGCGGAGCCCAACGACGAACTTCATCCCGGTGCTGGCGCAGATGTCCGGTGACGCGCTCAACGAGTACATCTTCCACACGGGCACTGCGGTTTTCGCCTGCCCGCCAGGGCTGCGCGAGGGTGATTCGCCGGCCTACTGGGGTTCGACGCTATTCGGCGTCAGGCGTGCGTAGCTTCCTCAGCCGGCTCGGCCTCTTCGGCCAGCTCGGCTTGGTCGACATCCTCGACATCCTCAGTCGCGATGCGTTCGCGCTCTGGCTCGGGCTCGGCATCCCCTGACGGCCAGTAGGCCCGCCACTCCTCTTCGGTGATCTCCCCGAGCGTCGCAACGTCGAGTTCTTCCGGAACGTCCTCGCCACGGCGGCCTGCCGCGATGGCGTGCTCGACGCCACGCACGGTGTCCATGAACTCCAAAGTCGCTGAGCGCAAAGCATTCTCGGCGTCAGAACCGACTGCCACGGTCACAGAGGTGATGGTATCGGGGATGAGATCCGCCGGCAGTCCCGCGGCGGAGAGTCGCTCAAGTACCTTCTGCGCCAACGCCAATGCGGGCTGGCCGGTGGGCACGTCGTCCATACTTGAAAAATTGGGCGACTTCGCCCGTTTTTCCAAGGCCTTGCGCTCCTCCCACTGCGCGAGCTGCTCGTCCAGCGAAATCGATTCACCGGCGAGCACGGCGGGCACCCGGTTGCCCAGCTTGCGCACGCAGCGAATCGGCCACGTCGTCGATGCTGAACGGGTGCTGCGGCGCGTCCTCGGCGATGCGCGCGTGAAACAGCACCTGCAGCAACACGTCCCCGAGCTCCTCACGCAGCTCGTCGGCGTTGCCGCCGCGCACCGCGTCGAACACCTCGTAGGTCTCCTCGAGCAGGTAGCGACGCAGCGAGTCGTGCGTCTGCTCGCTCTCCCACGGCCCGGACGTACGCAGCTTGTCCATCATCGCCACGGCGTCGACGAGCCGGTCCCCCGGCGCGGATTCGGGGGCTGCGATCAGCTTGTCGCCTGCTGCAAGCCGCGCCTTCACCGCGGGATGGTCGGGATCCGACGACAGCAACACCGGGGCGTCGTCGCCGTCGTAGGCGGGGCGGGCGGCAGGCAGCGACCACGGCACCTTGACGGGCATCTCCTCGGTGTACTGAACGTCACCAGCTAACAAGTCAATCGCCTCGACAGGGACCAACGACGGGCGGCGCGGGTCGACCAAAACGACTGTCATGTCGCTGGTCGCTTGTCATTCATCGCCGGTGTACCTCCGAACTTCGTTATATCAACACCTTCCTGGGGTTTCCCATCTAGGGCCAACACCAACCCGGCCACCATCGAAACGAGTTCAAGATCACGAATCCGTGGTGCCCCGACGCCAGAACCCGCTCGCGGGATCGGCACTTGCACCGTCGACGTCGTCGCGCGGTAGTTCGCGCTCGGATACAGCCGCTTGAGTCGTAGTTGCTGAGAGTCCACCAACTCCAGCGGCGAAATCCTCAGCGTCGACTCGGAGACCGCGCTGATTTCGGTGACTCCGTAGCTGCGGAGCAACAACCTCAGCCGCGCCACCGCGACCAGTCGCTGCGCGGGCTCGGGCAGCGGGCCGTACCGGTCGACAAGCTCTTCAACCACCGAGTCCACTGCCCGCGTCGTCCGACGCAGCGGCCAACCGCCGATAGCCCTCCAGCCGCAAGCCGATCACTGCCGATGTAGTCCGGCGGCAGATGTGCGTCCACCGGTAGGTCGATCCGCAGGTCCTTCGGTTCCTCAGGCGCCAGAACGGTTTTCCCGTCGGCCGCCGCGCGGTAAGCCTCGACCGCCTCACCGACCAGGCGCACGTACAGGTCGAAGCCGACCCCGGCGACGTGCCCTGACTGCTCGGCGCCGAGCACGTTTCCGGCACCGCGGATTTCGAGATCTTTCATCGCCACCGCCATGCCCGCGCCGAGCTCGTTGTTCTGAGCGATCGTCGCGAGCCGGTCGTAGGCCGTCTCGGTGAGCGGCACCTCTGGCGGATAGAGCATGTAGGCGTAACCGCGCTCGCGACTGCGCCCAACCCTGCCGCGCAACTGATGTAGCTGCGAGAGACCGAACGTGTCGGCCCGTTCCACGATCAACGTGTTCGCGTTGGAGATGTCCAGGCCCGTCTCGACGATCGTCGTGCACACCAGAACGTCGAATTCGCGGTTCCAGAACCCCTCGACGGTGCGCTCCAACTGCTCCTCGGGCATCTGCCCGTGTGCGACCGCCACCCGGGCCTCGGGCACCAACGCCCGCACCCGAGCGGCCGCCTGGTCGATGGACCTGACCCGGTTGTGGATGTAGAAGACCTGCCCGTCGCGCAGCATTTCGCGTCGTAAAGCAGCTGCGACCTGCTTGTCGTCGTGCGGGCCGACGTACGTCAGCACCGGGTAGCGCTCCTCGGGCGGGGTGAGGATCGTCGACATCTCGCGGATGCCCGCCAGGCTCATCTCCAGCGTGCGCGGGATCGGGGTGGCGCTCATGGTCAGCACGTCGACGTGGGTGCGCATCGACTTGATGTGCTCCTTGTGCTCGACGCCGAAGCGCTGCTCCTCGTCGACCACGACCAGGCCGAGGTCCTTCCAGGTCACGCCCGGTCTGCAGCAGCCGGTGGGTGCCGATCACGATGTCGACCGAGCCGTCCTTCATGCCCTCGAGCACCGCCCGCGACTCGGCGGGGTCGGTGAACCGGGACAGGCCCTTCACGGTGACCGGGAAGCCGGCCATCCGCTCGGAGAACGTCTGCAGGTGCTGATCGGCGAGCAGCGTCGTCGGCACCAGCACCGCCACCTGCTTGCCGTCCTGAACCGCCTTGAACGCCGCGCGCACCGCGATCTCGGTCTTGCCGTAGCCGACGTCGCCGCAGATCACCCGATCCATCGGGACCGGCTTCTCCATGTCCGACTTGACCTCGGTGATCGCCGTCATCTGGTCGACGGTCTCGGTGAACCCGAACGCGTCCTCCATCTCCGCCTGCCACGGGCTGTCAGGGGCGAACGCGTGACCCGCCGACGCCTGGCGCTTGGCGTACAGCGACACCAGCTCGGCCGCGATCTCGCGGACCGCCCGGCGGGCCTTGGTCTTCGTGTTCGCCCAGTCGCTGCCGCCAAGGCGCGACAGCGTCGGCGATTCACCGCCGACATAGCGCGACAGCTGGTCGAGCGAATCCATCGGGACGTAGAGCCGGTCGGATCCGCCACCGCGCTTGCTCGACCCATATTCGAGCACCAGGTACTCGCGGCGTGCACCGCCGACCACGCGCTCGGTCATCTCGACGAAGCGGCCGATGCCGTGCTGGTCGTGCACCACCAGATCGCCCGCGGTCAGCGCCAACGGGTCGACGACGTTGCGGCGCTTGGCGGCCAGCCGCTTGCCGTCGACGGCGCTGGCCCGGTTGCCGGTCAGGTCGGTCTCGGTGATCACGACGAGGTTGGCCCCCGCAATCACCACACCGTCGTGCAGCGGCCCCTTGAGCACCCCGACGACACCTTGCCTCGGCGCCGCTGCCCGGCTCCAACATCGTTGCGGGAGTGTCTGATTCGGCCAATTGCTCGACGACGCGATGCGCGGTGCCTGTGCCGGGGGTGACGACGACGGCGTAGCCGCCCGTCGCGACATGAGCCCGCAGCATCGCGAAGATCTCGGTGACGTTGGACTGCTGGCCGCGCGCCGACGGCGCGGGCCGGATGTTCAGCTCGAGCGCCGACTCGTCGGACAGCTGCGAGAGCGTCCACCACGGATGGCCGCCCTCGCGCGCCGTCGCCCTCGCGTCGTCGAGGTTGACGAAACCCGACGCGCCGAGGGCCTCGATGTCGATCGGCACGTCGCCGCCGACCGCGGCCGTCGACCATGAGGCTTCCAGGAACTCGCGGCCCGTCTTGATCAGATCGGCCGCGCGGCTGCGAACCTTCTCCGGATCACAGATCAGCAGCGGCGTGCCAGCGGGCAGATGGGTGGACAGCGTCGACAACTCGGTGGCGCGGAGCAGCGGCAGCAGGGCCTCCATGCCGTCGACAGGGATGCCCTCGGCAAGCTTGGCGAGCATGTCGGGGATGCTGCCGGTGACGCTGTTCTGCACAGGGGGGTGCTCGGCGGCCAGCTTGGCGGCCCGGTCGCGGACATCGTCGGTGAGCAGCATCTCCCTGCACGGCACGGCGACCACCGAATCGACGGCGATCTCGGGGATCGAACGCTGGTCGGCGACGGCGAACATCCGCATCTCGGAGACTTCGTCGCCCCAGAACTCGGCGCGCACCGGGTGCTCGGCCGTCGGCGGGAAAACGTCGAGGATGCCGCCGCGCACCGCGAACTCGCCGCGCTTTCCGACCATGTCGACGCGGGTGTAGGCCAGATCGACGAGCCGGGCGATGACGGCATCGAACTCGGCCTCGGCCCCGGCTGTCAGGGTCACGGGCTCGATCTCGGCCAGGTCGGGTGCCATCGGCTGCAGCAGCGATCGCGTCGTGGTGACCACGACGCGCAACGGCGGCCCGAGGCGCTCGTCGTCGGGACGGGCCAGGCGGCGCAGCAGCATCATCCGCGCGCCGATCGTGTCGACGCCCGGCGACAGCCGCTCGTGCGGCAGCGTCTCCCACGACGGGAACAGTCGCGACCGCGTCGCCCAGCACGCCGCGAAGTTCGGCGGTCAGATCGTCGGCTTCGCGCCCGGTGGCGGTGACGACGAGCAGCGGACCGGCCTGCGCCAGCGCGCTCGCCGCGAATATCCTGGCGCTGGCCGGGCCGACGAGCGTGAGATCGTTGGGTCTGTCCTCGGCACGACGGGCGACATCCGACAACGACGGATCCCGCAGCGCCAATTCAATGAGCCCCGCGATCGGGGTTTGAACATGGTTGATCCCCGATGCGGTCATGATGTATCCATCCTAGGCACTGGTGATTTCGGCGCGCTGGTCGACGCTGACGGCGCGACGGTTCGCGCGCCCAAATCGCTACTCGTCAAGCAGCAGCGGGTCGTTCTCGAGATGCAACAGCCCGTTCCAACACAGGTTGACCAGATGCGCGGCCACGACTTCCTTCTTCGGCTCGCGCACATCAAGCCACCACTGCGCCGTCATCGACACCGACCCGACGAGCGCCTGGGCGTACAGCGGTGCGGTCTCGGGATCGAGGCCGCGGCGGGAGAAGTCGCCGGCCAGGATCGACGACACCTGGTTGACGGCCTCGTTGAGCAGGGTGGAGTAGGTGCCGCCCGCGGTGATAGCGGCCGGGGAGTCGCGGATCAGGATGCGGAACCCATCGGTGCGTTCGTCGACGTAGGTCAGCAGCGCCAGCGCCACGCGCTCGATGCGCAGCCGGGACCGGTTGTTGGTCATCCTCGTCAGCGACGACGTGATGCGGTCCAGCAGCGCCGACATCTCACGGTCGACCACCACCGCGTAAAGCCCCTCCTTGCCGCCGAAGTGTTCATAGACGACGGGCTTGGAGACATTTGCGCGCTGCGCGATCTCCTCGATCGAGGTTCCCTCGTACCCGCGCTCGGCGAACAGCGTCCTTGCGACGTCGATCAGCTGATGCCGCCGCTCGGCGCCGGTCATCCTCGCGCGGGGTGCACGCACTTCCTTATCGGGTGCTGCCACGTCCTTCAGGGTAGGTGCACTTGCCCCCCGGGCAGTGGAACTAGCGCCGTCGCGCCCGAAGAGCTGTTCCAGTCGGCCGGCCATCCTCGTCGAACTGGCCGCCGCCACGCCAGCAGCGAATCGACTTCGACTAAAGTCTCCTGCGAACAGCGGTTAACCGCTGGTGAGCGATCCGTCGTGGTGTAATCGGCAGCACCTCTGATTTTGGTTCAGATAGTTCAGGTTCGAGTCCTGGCGACGGAGCTTGGTTAAGGCGGAGGTCCGATTGACAACTCACGGCGAGGCCGCGGTCCTGGTTCTGGCGGCCGGCGCGGGGACCCGCATGCGGTCGGATACCCCGAAGGTGCTGCACACGCTCGCGGGCCGCAGCATGCTGTCGCACGCGCTGCATTCGGTGGCCAAGGCGGCGCCCGCTCACCTTGTGGTCCTGCTGGGCCATGACCGCGACCAGATCGAGCCCGCGGTCGCCGAGCTGGCCGACGAGCTGGGCCGGCCGATCCAGGTCGCGGTGCAGGAGCAGCAGCTCGGCACGGGTCACGCGGTGGGCTGCGCCCTGTCGGCCCTACCCGAGGAATTCACCGGCATCGTCGTGGTGACCTACGGCGACGTGCCGCTGCTGGACGCCGACACGCTGGCCGGCCTGATCGAGGCGCACCGCGCGGAGGCCGCCGCGGTGACCGTGCTCACCACCACGGTGCCCGATCCGACCGGCTACGGCCGCATTATGCGCGCCAAGGACGGTGAGGTGACCGGGATCGTCGAGCAGGCCGACGCCAGCCCGTCGGAGCTGGCCATTCAGGAGATCAACGCCGGTGTCTACGCGTTCGACGCCGCGACGCTGCGCTCGGCGCTGGGCCGGCTGCGGCCCCACAACGCCCAGCAGGAGCTCTACCTGACCGACGTGATCTCGATCGTGCGCTCCGACGGGCAAGGCGTACAGGGCTTGGCACGTCGACGACTCCACGCTGGTGGCCGGGGTCAATGACCGGGTGCAGCTGGCCGAGTTGGGCGCCGAACTCAATCAGGCGCATCGTCGCCGCGCATCAGCGCGCGGGCGTGACGATCGTCGATCCCGCCACCACGTGGATCGACGTCGACGTCACTGTCGGCCGTGACACCGTGATCCACCCGGGCACGCAGTTGCTCGGCGACACACGCATCGGCGGACGCTGCCGGATCGGCCCTGACACGACGCTGACCAGCGTCACCGTCGGCGACGATGCCGCTGTGGTGCGCACCCACGCCACGTCCGCGGTCATCGGTGACGGCGCCGATGTGGGGCCGTTCACCTATCTGCGGCCCGGCACCGTGCTTGGCGCCGACGGCAAGCTCGGCGCGTTCGTCGAAACCAAGAACGCGACCGTCGGCGCCGGCACCAAGGTGCCGCACCTGACCTACGTCGGCGACGCGGACATCGGCGAGCACAGCAACATCGGCGCCTCCAGCGTGTTCGTCAACTACGACGGAGAGAACAAGAGCCGGACCACGATCGGCTCGCATGTTCGGACGGGATCCGACACCATGTTCGTCGCCCCGGTGACCGTCGGCGACGGCGCATACACCGGCGCGGGGACGGTCGTGCGCGACGACGTGCCGCCCGGCGCGCTGGCGGTGTCGGCGGGCCCGCAGCGCAACATCGAGGGCTGGGTGGAGACGAAGCGACCGGGTTCCGCGGCGGCCGAGGCAGCCCGCAAAGCCCGCGAAAACCCCTCCGAGGCGGCAGCCGAAGACGAGTGATTCGGACGCCTTCTGTTGGCAATCTGGTAACCGGGCAACGCACAGGCCGAAAGGCTACGTACGATTGGCCCGTATCGAACCCCGACCGGCAAGGGCGCACAGTGGGCACCGACTGGACCGACAACCGCAAGAATCTGATGCTCTTCTCGGGTCGCGCGCACCCCGAACTGGCCGAACAGGTGGCCAAGGAGCTTGACGTCGCGGTCACCGCGCAGACCGCCCGCGATTTCGCCAACGGCGAGATCTTCGTTCGCTTCGACGAATCGGTCCGCGGCTGCGACGCGTTCGTGCTGCAGTCGCATCCGGCGCCGCTGAACCAGTGGCTGATGGAACAGCTGATCATGATCGATGCGCTCAAGCGCGGCAGCGCCAAGCGCATCACCGCTGTTGTGCCGTTCTATCCGTACGCCCGCCAGGACAAGAAGCACCGCGGCCGTGAGCCGATCTCGGCGCGGCTGGTCGCCGACCTGTACGAGACGGCCGGTGTCGACCGGATCGTCACCGTCGATCTGCACACCGACCAGATCCAGGGCTTCTTCGACGGCCCGGTCGACCACATGCGCGCGCAGCCCCTGCTGTGCGGCTACATCGCCGAGAACTACGCCGCCCACGACATGGTCGTGGTGTCGCCCGACTCCGGCCGCGTGCGCGTCGCCGAGAAATGGGCCGACGCGCTTGGCGGCGTCCCGCTGGCCTTCATTCACAAGACCCGTGACCCGCTGGTGCCCAATCAGGTGAAGTCCAACCGCGTCGTCGGCGACGTCAAGGGCAAGACCTGCATCCTCACCGACGACATGATCGACACCGGCGGAACCATTGCCGGCGCGGTCAAAGCTGCTGCACGAAGACGGCGCTGGCGACGTCATCATCGCCGCGACGCACGGCGTGCTGTCCGAACCCGCGTCGCAGCGGCTGGCAGAGTGCGGCGCCCGCGAGGTGATCGTCACCAACACGCTGCCGGTCGGCGAGGACAAGCAGTTCCCACAGCTGACCGTCCTGTCCATCGCCCCGCTGTTGGCCAGCACCATCCGCGCGGTATTCGAGAACGGTTCTGTGACAGGACTGTTCGACGGGTCGGCATAGTGGGCGATGAGCGCTCGCGCGAAGAGCAACAATGACTGACGGCTTCACCATCTATCACAACCCCCGCTGCACGACCTCGCGAAAGACGCTGGATCTGTTGCGGGACAACGGCATCGAACCGAACGTGGTGCAGTACCTCAAGACCCCACCGTCACGGGCGCAGCTGGTCAAGATGATCAACGACGCCGGCATCGACGTCCGCACAGCCGTGCGCAAGCGGGAATCGCTTTACGACGAGCTGAACCTGGCCGATGCCAGCGACGACGAACTGCTCGACGCCATGGCCGAGCATCCGATCTTGATCGAGCGCCCATTCGTCGTCACTCCCAAGGGCACCCGGCTGGCCCGCCCGATCGACGCTGTTCGCGAGATTTTGTGAAGACGTTCCGCTGGGCGACAGCCATCGCGCTGGTGGTACTCGCCGCGACGGGTTGCGGCGCGGAAACGCCTGACTATCACTCGGTCTGGTCGACGTCGAGCGCCACGCCGACGCCAACCACCCCGAAGGATGCGCCGGTGCCGCTCGCCAAGTTCCTCCAGGACGCTGGCGTCAACGGCGAGCCCGTCGCGCCAGACAAGCTCACCGACCTGACGGTGACGATGCCGCGGCCGAAGGGCTGGCAGCAATACAGCAATCCGAACTTCGCGCAGGGCACGCAGGTCATCGCCAAGGGCGACACCTACCCCACCGCGATGTTGGTCGTGGTCAGGCTCAACGGCCCGTTCGATGTCAACGAGGCGATCAAACATGGCGACGTCGACGCGGAACTGTCGCAGAACTTCAAGCGGCTCAACGCCTCCACCGACAACTGGCACGGATTTCCCTCGTCGATGATCGAGGGCAGCTACGACCTCAACGGCCGCCGCATGCACAGCTACAACCGCATCGTCATCCCGACCGGCGCCCCGCCTACGAATTACCGCTACCTGGTGCAGTTCACCGTCACCGGGTACGCGGAGAAGGCGGCCGAAGAGGGGCCGGACATCGAGGCGGTCATCAAGGGCTTCAACGTCGCGGTGCCCGGCACGCCGCCGAAGTAGCGCATTAGGCTTCGTGGCATGAGTCAGTGGACCGCCGCAGATCTGCCTTCGTTCGCCGGGCGCACCGTGATCGTCACCGGCGCCAACAGTGGCCTCGGTGAGGTCACCGCACGTGAGCTGGCCCGCGTCGGGGCCAACGTCATCCTGGCCGTGCGCAACACCAGCAAGGGTGACGCAGCCGCCGCGGGCATGACCGGCGACGTCGAGGTCCGCAAGCTCGACCTGCAGGACCTGGCGTCGGTGCGCGCCTTCGCCGACGGAGTCGACGGTGTCGACGTGCTGATCAACAACGCAGGCATCATGGCCGTGCCGTACGCGCAGACCGTCGACGGCTTCGAAAGCCAGATCGGCACCAACCACCTCGGCCATTTCGCCCTGACCAACCTGCTGCTGCCCAAGATCACCGACCGGGTCGTGACGGTGTCGTCGATGATGCACCTGCTGGGCTATATCAGCCTCAAGGACCTGAACTGGAAGTCGCGCCCGTATTCGGCGTGGCTGGCCTACGGGCAGTCCAAGCTCGCCAACCTGCTGTTCACCAAGGAACTGCAGCGGCGGCTCGACGCAGCGGGGTCCACGGTCAAGGCGCACGCTGCGCACCCGGGCTACTCCGAGACCAACCTGCAGGGCCAGACCGGCAACGCGATCGGCACAGTCGTTGATGGCGATGCCGGCAACAAGCTGTCGCCACCGATGCCGACTTCGGCGCCCGCCAGACGCTCTACGCCGCCTCGCAGGACCTGCCCGGCAACAGCTACGTCGGTCCTCGGCTCGCGATGCGCGGCGCGACCGGGCCGACCCCGTTCCGCAGCCCGCTGGCCCGCGACCCAAGACCGCCGCCGCCCTATGGGAGCTGTCCGAGCAGCTCACGGACACCAAATTTGCTCTCTGATTTGGGGATGAGCTACCGCTGCGGCTACCCTGGCCGGTAATCACGGCGAGGGTGGCCCGGTAGCCACCGTTATCGACGCGAACCGATTCAGTGGTTACGCCCTGGCCGTGCTCAGTACACGACACAGGAGCGACAACATGGCCAAGAACGCCCCCAACAATCTGACCGCTGCGGTGCGCACGGAAACCGGCAAGGGCGCCTCGCGCCGCGCCCGACGCCTCGGCAAGGTGCCCGCGGTCCTCTACGGCCACGGCGCCGACCCGCAGCACCTCGAGCTCGACGCCCACGACTTCTCCGCTGTGCTTCGGCACTCCGGCACCAACGCCGTGCTCACCCTCGACATCGAGGGCAACGAGCAGCTCGCGCTGACCAAGTCCCTCGAGATCCACCCGATCCGCCGCAACATCCAGCACGCCGACCTGCTCGTCGTGCGCCGCGGCGAGAAGGTGACCGTCGAGGTCAACGTCGTCGTCGAGGGCGAAGCCGAGTCCGGCACCCTGGTCACCCAGGACGCCAACACCATCACGATCGAGGCCGACGTGCAGTCGATCCCCGATCACCTCACCGTTTCGGTCGAGGGCGCCGAGATCGGCACCCAGTTCGCCGCTGGCTCGATCACGCTGCCTGCCGGTGTCTCGCTGGTCTCGGATCCCGAGATGCTCGTCGTCAACGTCGTCGCGGCGCCGACGGCCGAGGACCTCGAGGGCGAGGGTGCAGGCGAGGCAGCCGAGGAGGCCGAGGGCGAAGAGGGCGAAGCCGCCGAGGGCGAGGCTGGCGAAGAGGCGCCCGCCGAAGCTTCCGAGTAGGCGGACACCCAGATGGCCGATTCCCTTCTGGTGGTCGGCCTGGGCAACCCTGGACCGCGATACGAAACGACGCGGCACAACCTGGGTTTCCTCGTGGCCGACATCCTGTCCGACCGCATCGGCTCGGGGTTCAAGGTGCACAAGAAGTCCGGGGCCGAGGTGGCGACTGGCCACCTCGGCGGCCGGTCGATCGTGCTGGCCAAACCGCGGTGCTACATGAACGAGTCTGGCCGCCAGGTCGGGCCGCTGGCCAAGTTCTACTCGGTGGCGCCCGCCGACATCGTGGTGATCCACGACGAGCTCGACGTCGAGTTCGGCCGCATCCGGCTCAAGTTCGGTGGCGGCGTCGCCGGGCACAACGGGCTGCGCTCGGTGGCGTCAGCGTTGGGCACCAACGACTTTCAGCGGGTGCGCATCGGTATCGGCCGCCCGCCCGGCCGCATGGACGGCGCGGCGTTCGTGTTCGGGAACTTCACCTCCGCTGAGTGGAAAGAGGTTCCCACCATCTGCGAGCAGGCCGCCGACGCCACCGAACTCCTTGTGGCACAAGGCCTTGGAGCCTGCACAGAACACCGTCCACGCCTGGGGCTAGCGGATCGTCAGGTGGCCCCGGACCCAGCCTGCCAACTGCCGGATCGTCTGTATCTCACTGTCCTGGAAGGGCCGCCCATCGGGGTTCACGAGGTCGCTGAACCACACCTTCGGGACGGTTTTGTACGGGTGGTCCCACGAATCCCAGGGCAGATACGTCTGCGTCTTACCGGCTACAAAGCCCCAATTGAATGCACCAACGTTGTGCCGCTTGGCGATTGGCAGGATTCCTTCGACGGTGCTGCCCAACGGCCGAGCCAGATACTCCGTGCAAATAATCGGTCGGCCCTGTGACGAAAGCTCGTCGATCTTGGCCTCGAATTCGGCAGGCTTGCCGTAGGAGTGGAAGGTGATCACATCGGAGTTGTCGAGTTGGATGCCGCTGATATCGCTGCGGCTGCCCTCGTCCCAGCTTCCGGTCCAGACACCACTCGTCAGCGGTTGCATCGGGTTCACCGATCGCGCCCATTGAAAAACCTGGGGAAGCAGCGCCGCGACGAGATCCTGCTTGTCCTTCCTCTCCACCTTGCGATACACCCGCGCCGGATTGTCGGGCTCGTTCCACAAGTCCCATCCCAAAACGCGACTATCGCTGCGGAACTGGCCCACGACCCCCGTGACATACGCGTACAGAACTGTGCGGTAACTCGGATCGCCTAAGTGCTCGGCACCCGGGCTCTGCACCCAGCCGGCGTTGTGCACTCCTAGCGTCGGCGGGGCCTGCGGGCCAGGGCGGGGGAAGGGGTTCCAGCAGGAGTCGAACAGAACAAAGAGTGGCTTGATGCCATGGGCAGCCGCAATGCCGACGAATTGCGTGAGGCGGCCGAGAAATCCCCGAGGATCTTGGGCCCACAGCAGATCGTGCAGGAAGACCCGCACGGAATTCAGCCCGAGCGATCGGGCGTAGCCCAGTTCGGCGTCGATGCGTCGTGGATCGTACGTGCCCGGCTGGAACATCTCGAGCTGGTTGACCGCCGTCGATGTGACGTAGTTGGCGCCGACGGGCCAGCCTTGTGCTTGATACCAACGGTTGGCGTAGTCCGCCGTCCAGCGGGTCGGCTCAGCGGAGGCGTCAGGCAAACGGGTCAGCGCAGCACCAACTGCCAGCAAGAGCGGCAGTTTTAGGGCTGTTCGACGGTGCACGCAGCAACGTTAGTGGCCCTCGGCCCCGAACTCCGACCTCCATATCGATTCGAGACAATTTGGGGTCGGGATTGTTATCGGGTCCTCACGTCAGAGGGTTGAGCAACACGGTGCACAGGTGGGGCAGATTTCCGAGAGGAATCCAGGCCACCATCGCGCGGCACGTCGAGGCCGCGAGCCCGATCGGGCCGCCGCAGACCGGCCAGGCGCTGATGCCTTGCGTGCGCATGACATTGCGTGCGACCTGTATCTGCTCGTCACGACTCGCGGTGGCGGGTGAGCCGATGCCTCCGTTCGCGGCCCATGTGGCCGGGGCGAATTGAAGTCCACCGTAGAAACCGTTGCCGGTGTTGGCCGACCAGTTGCCTCCCGATTCGCATTGAGCCATTGCGTCCCAATTGGGTTCGGCGTCCGCGGCCGGGACTTCCAGGACGAGTTGAGCCATCGCGAGCGCACCGGTTATCGCGAGCACGGTGATGGCCTTGCGAAAACTCATGTCGATCCCTTCGTAAGGCGCGCTGCAGCGCGCACTCCAGTAAGGGTGGGGCGGTACCCCGTTGCTTGGTCGTGATACTGAATTTACCCATGAGGCGTGAGTTACACAGCTAGTCTAATGAGTCTTATTTTATTCTCTGAGATTATTTAATAGCTATGCGTCTTATGAGGCCAATGAGATTTGAGCCCATACAGGCGGTAGCCGATACCACCAGGTCAGCGCCGAGTATCTCTGGCGCCCGGATCGCGCGATCAGGGGCGCCGGCAAGCGAATACGGGCAAATCCTTAAGTGACGGTTGATGAATTTGGGACAAATGTTTCGAAAGTGCTATTTGTTAATGCAATTAATAGCGGTGCTGGTGTGGTTGTTGTGACAAATGTGATTGTTGTGACTTGAGATCGGCGCCTAACGCCCGCGGATCCCGCTGTCCACCACCTTCACCTGCTTGTGCGGGTAGCGGCGTTCGGCGTGCGCCTTGGCCTCCGAGTTCGGCAGCACGTACAGCGTTTCCTTCTTCTCCTGCAATGGCTTCAGCACCAGATCCATGAAACCCTTGCGGTCGTCGAGGTAGGGCTCGATGACGTCCTCGCCCGCAGGACACACGGCCAGGCAATACGCCGCCTTGTAGTTCGCCTTGAAGGACAGGCTCTGCCACATCGACGCATTCTCGGAATCGCTGACGCGCGAGCGGAAGTCGTCGGCGTCGGCGCTGTCGGCGATCGTTTGGGCCCAGTCGGTGAACCCGCCCATGAACTCGCGGTAGTTGTGCACCGAGCAGGCGACGAAGTCGAAGTCGCCGTTCTTCTTGATCGCCCCGACAGGACAGGCCGCGACGCACAGCTTGCACTCCAGACATGGCGAATAGTCCAGCGGCTCACCGTAACTGCTGACCGGCGCGTCGACGAGGACGGTGCCGAGCAGGATGAAGTTGCCGAACTTCGGATGGATCACATTGCGGTGGATGCCCATCACGCCGAGGCCCGGCGGCGACCGCAACCGGCTTGTGCGCGACCACCCAGATGCGGCCGGGGTACTCGATCCATCTCCATCGGGAACGACATCGACGGGTTGATTGCGCGGTAGCCCGCTTCCTGCAGTGCGCGCGTGATCCGGTGGGCCGCCTCGTTCATGATTTCGCCGCTGCGGTGGAACTCCTGATTGGCCACGCTTCGCGCGGTCGACCTGACGTTGTCGCGGTTCATCTTCACGACCAGCGAGATGTAGCTCTTCGTACCCGGCAGCGCCGCGTCGACGTGCTCGCGCTCACTGGCGAGATCGGGGTTCTCGACACTGGCGAAGGCGACGTCGTCGACACCCGCGTCGAGACACACCTGACGCAGCCAGTCCGGCATCGATGACGCCGGGCTTCTCCGTCTCTTCGCGGCCAGCACCTTGCGGACGGTTGGGTGGTCGGCGAGCCGGGCGGAGATCCTCTCGGGCGTCATGCTGGGTATAGTACACAATACTCAGATGGATTCCCGTCAAGAATGGCCCGCGCAGCCGTAAAGAAAGCGTTCGGACCCGCCCAACATGCACTCGATAGCGGGTACACCGGAGACATGGACGACAGACGGACGGGCTCCGGCCTGCTACGTCGCGGCTGGCTGCGACTCGTCGACGGCGACCGCGCCGTGGGGATCGATCGACATCCGGCCTGACCGGTTCGGAGTGACGCGCTACCGCCTGGTGGTCTATCCGCCCGGCATCAGTGAGTCCGAGCGACGACGGGTGCGGGTGGCCAGGGGCTGGCCGCTGTGGGGTGCCCTTGTGTGGGTCCGTGCGAGATCTTCTTGAACAACATGACCACGCCGTGGATCGCCCTCGCCATGTCGACGGCCGCGTGCCTCGGCTCCGGATTGGTGGCCTTCGCAATGGCAGGCGCAGCACGCGCGCCGCGTCCGCACGATCGCGGCGACGGTGATGGCCGGTTACCGCGATCCGATCTCGGTAACCGCCCGTGACAGGCTGAGAAGTTGGCGGCCACGCTGATGGATGCCGACGACCGACTGACGAGTGGGCACATTTCGGCACTGCAGCACGAGATGGTCTGGTGGCAGGTGTACGACCAGATGTCGCCAACCATGCACCCGTCTGGAAAGGGCGCGTAGTGGCACAACTCTTTCAGGTGCTGTCGCTGATGGCCGTGCCTGCCGCGATTGTGCTGACCGTCCGCTACCTCATCGTTCGGCAGAACCGGCTTGCGCCGAGCCATCAGGCGCTGTCACCCAAGACATTTCGAGCACCGCGACGACCCTGACCGGACCCGAGAATTGGTCCACGGTGGATGAGCGTTGTTGATCGGTGAGTGCAAGTGGCAGCGTACTGCGTGGACTCCCGTGCAGCCGCAAGAGGTTAAGGCACCGGTGCCACTGCTGACACGACGACCGGATCAGCGGACGACGCGGTAGCGCAGGTGGGCCACGCCCGGGGCTTCGAGCACCCGGACTAGCTCAAGTGCGGGCTTGCCCGCCTCGAACCCGTCGAACAGGCGCTCACCCGAACCGAGTATCACCGGGTTGACCTGAAGATCGATCTCGTCGACGAGTCCTGCTGCGATCGCCTGCCGGGCGCACGAGGCTCCTCCTGCGATCGAGATGTCGCGGCCACCGGCAGCCGCCTGAGCCTGGGCGTAGGCCGACTCGATCCCGTCGGTGACGAAGTGAAAGGTGGTCCCACCGTCCATCTCGATCGAGTCGTGCGGGTAGTGAGTCAGGACGAAAACGGGGCAGTGGTAAGGGGGCTCGTCGCCCCACCAGCCCGTCCACTGCGAGTCCCCCCACTGGCCACGAATCGGGCCGAACATGTTGCGGCCCATGATCGTCGCGCCCATGCCGTCCATCATGTCGGAGACCACCTGCTGGTTGACGGGATGATCCTTGGCGGCCCCGATATGCCAATCATGAAGCTTTATGCCGCCGACACCGAGCGGTTTGTCCTGGCTCTGGTCGGGCCCGGCAACATAGCCGTCGGCAGAAATCGACATCGAAAGATTGGTTCTAGTCACCTATCCTCCACCCAGCTGTGGTCAGTTCGATTGCACCTAAGAAGACTGAGGTGGCCCGAAAAACTCATCGGCTATCCGACGGGTCCCGTTCCACCCACATCGATGAATGCAGCTGGCAGCTTAGCGGCCCGATGGCTGGTAACCGAGGGCGTCGGTGGTAGGTGTAGTCGTAGCGATCCTCAAGGCGTGGTCGGCGCGCAATCAACGCCGACCGCCTGGCGCGTAATCCACAGCGATTCGCTAGCCTTGGCGGCTCGGTCACTGTCGTTGTTGATCCCGAAACTCAGCTGTCTGCGTCAACGGCCGCGCATCACGCGCTGCATCTGACCGTAGGCGTCGATAGGGCTGTGCAACGCCAGGCCGCCGTCGGCGAACACGGTCTGCCCTGTGACCCAGGACATCTCGAGCACCGCGACGATTGTTTCGGCCACGTCGTCGGCCTCGCCGAGGCGGCCAAGCGCGGTGCGTTCGGTCAGACCGTCGACCCACCCCGGCAGCTGCTCGGGCTTGGCGAGCATCGGCGTGCGGGTGACACCGGGGCCGACGGCGTTGACGCGGATGCCATGCGACACCCCATTCGGTGGCTGCGACGCGGACCAACATGTCGATGCCTGCCTTCGACACGCAGTAGGCACCCATGTCGCGGTCTGCGAGCGTTCCGCTGACGCTGGAGACGGCGACGATCGATCCGCCCGAGCCCGCGTCGACCATGGCCCGCGCGGTGGCCCGCATGGTCAGCCAGGTCCCCGTCAGGTTGGTGTCGATGACGCGCTGCCAGTCGGCGGGTGTCTGCTCGAGCAGCAGCCCCGACGCCCCGATGCCTGCGCAGGCGACGAGTCGGTCGGGTGATCCGTGGTCGGCGACGGTTTGGTCGATCGCGGCGGCAACTGCAGCGGGATCACTGATATCGCAATCGATATCGCCGCCGTCCAGGTCCCACACCACGACGTCGGCACCCGCGTTGCGCAGCCGGTCGGTGACCGCGCGGCCGATCCCGGATCCTCCCCCGGTGACGACGGCGATCACTGGGGCGGACCGATCAACTCGACGCGCACACCGTCTGGCGCGGTGACAACAGCCATGACAACCACCTTGCCGCCCGGTGCGGGCATCTCGATGCGGCGCACGCCGTCGTCGAAACCAAGCGCGGCAAGCCCGGCGAGTGTCACGTCGACATCGCGCTGAAGCGACAACAGGAAGAAGCCGAATGCCGGGCCGGTCGGTGGCGGCGCACCAGGTATCGCGTCTGTCGAACTGCACCAGTTCGACGATGCCCGTGTCGGGTGTATTCGGGTCGCCGAGGAAGACCGAGCGCAGCTTGTCGGTGCGGGCGTTGAACAGCGTCGGCCAATCACCGGTGAAGGTGTGGTCGAACAGCCTTGTGAAACCGAGGCCGTCGCACCAGAACTGCACGGAGTGCTCGACGTCGGCGGTGACTATCGCAGTGTGGTGGATTCCGATCACGCGGTTGCCTCCATCCGGTCGAATGCATCGAGTCCTACCTCGGCGAGCATCGTCGCGAACTTCGTTCCGCTGTATGGGAACTGGGTGACAACCTTGCCGTTCGGATGTCGGTAGTAGTTGTTGCAGTTGGCCAGCCACACGGTGTCCTGCATCGCCCGCCTGGATCTCGTCGTTGTACGCATCGTGGACGTCACGCCTGACCTCGACGGCCTGCACGCCGGTGCGGCTCATGTCGTCGAGCAGCCGACGGACGAACTCGGCCTGCGCCTCGAGGATGTAGATGATCGAGGTGACCCCGTTGGTGTTCGGTCCGTACAGGGTGAACAGATTTGGGTAGCCGGGGACGACCGTCCCGAGATAGGCCTCGGCACCGTCGCGCCAGTCGTCGCGCAGCCGCCGCCCGCTGGTGCCGTGCACGTCGAGGCTGCGCAGGTAGTCGGCGGCGTGGAATCCGGTGCCATAGATGACGGTGTCGGCCTCGTGCTCGGCGCCGTCCGCGGTGCGCAGACCCCGTTCGGTGAACTCCACGATGGGAGAGGTCTCCAGACGGACATTGGGAAGCGCGAACGTCGGGAACCAGGCGCGGGATTGCAGCGGGCGTTTGCAGCCGACGGGATAGGACGGCGTCAGCTTTGCGCGCAGCTCCGGATCCGTCACCTTCCGCTGAAGATACGAGTAGGCCATCTCCGTCAGCTCTTTGGTCATCGTTGACGATGCGGCGAAGTTGGCCGACTCGTAGGCCTGGAATGCCGCGTCTCGCACCTTGAGGGCTTCTTCGGGATCGCGTTCGAAGAGTTCCTGCTGCTCGGCGGTGAACGGCTCGTCATACCGGGGGCTCACCCAGATCGGCGTCCGCTGAAACACCGTCAGATGCGCGGCGTCCTGCGCGATCTCCGGTACGTATTGGATGGCGCTTGCGCCCGTTCCGATGGACGCAACACGCTCGCCCGCAGTCGATTTGGAGTGATCCCATTGCGACGAGTGGAATCTGCGGCCGCGGAACCGGTCGGCTCCTGCGATGTCGGGGACGTTGGGAACGTCCAGCATTCCCACCGCGGTGACGACGACGTCGAACCGTGGCGTGACACCGTCGTCGGTCTCGTAGTGTCCAACGCGTCGTCGAGTCCGACCAGCGCACGGACGTGACGCGGCTGCTCGCGACGAGGTGGTCGCCGAGCCCGTTGTCGGCGGCGACCTTCTCCAGATAGGTGAGGATCTCCGGCTGGTTGGCGAAGGTCTTGCTCCACCGCGGGTTGAGTGCGTACGAGTACGAGTAGAAGTGCGATGGCACATCGCATGCGGCACCGGGATAGGTGTTGTTGCGCCAGGTGCCGCCGAATCCCTCGCCGCGATCGAAGATCGTGAAGTCATAGCCGCCGCCTGCGAGCTGGATGCCCATCGCGATGCCGCCAGGGCCTGCGCCGATGACCGCGACCCTCGGTTTGGCACCCGCCATCTTTGCAATCATTACATATATAGCGTAATGCGTAACGATGCCGTTTACGGGCGATCGGCGACCGGGCCTAACCTCCGGTGCGGCGGGCGTAGGCGCGCAGCGCGAACGGCGCGAAAACGGCCGTCAACGCCAGCGACCACAGGATGGTCGCCAGCACCGGGTGATGCAGCGGCAGCTGGGCGCTCTCGGGCGCGGGGCCACCGTTGCCCCACAGTTCTCGCATGGCCTGCGCCAGTGACGACACCGGGTTCCATTCCGCGATCACCCGCAGCCAGTGCTGCATCGGCTCGGTCGGGGCAAAGGTGTTGGCCAGGAACGTGATCGGGAACAGCACACTGAACATCACCCCGTTCACCGCCTCCACGGACCGCATCACCGAGCCGATGAGGATGCCGAACCAGATCATCGCGAAGCCGAACACAAGGATCAGCGCGAACGCGAGCACCGCCTCGGCGACGCCGCCGCGGATCCGCCAGCCGATCGCCAGCCCGGTCACCGCCATCACGACGACACCGAGCGACGAGTGCAGCAGGCTGGCCACGCTGCGCCCGATCAGCACCGACGACCGCGAGATCGGCAGCGACCGGAAACGGTCGATGATGCCCTTCTCGACGTCGGCGGTGATGCCCGACGCCACGACGAACGCCGTGAAGACGATGGTCTGCGCCTGGATGCCGGGCAGAAGGAACTCGCGATACGAAGCGCCGCCGCCGGTCGCGATCGACGCGCCGAACACGAACGCGAACAGCAGCACGAACATGATCGGCTGCACGGTCACGTCGCTGAGCATCTCGGGCATCCGCCTGGTGTGGATCATGTTGCGCTTCACCATGATCCACGACTGCTGCAGCGATGTTGGTCTGGTGCGTCTTCGCCGGTTGCAGCTGGATGTGCGCCGTGTCGTTGCTGGTCGCGGTCATGCCTGTACCTCTTCTTCGGTGCGATGGCCGGTGAGCGACAGGAACACGTCGTCGAGGCTTGGCCTGGACAGCCCGATGTCGTCGACATCGATGTCGCTGTCGCGGAGCCAGCCTGCGACCCGGACCATGTCGGTCAGGCCGTCGGCGGCCGCCGTCACCTGACGGGCGCCGGCGTCGACGAACACTTCGGCACCTGTCTTCGCGAGCAGCGCCTGCGCGGCCGCAAGGTCGGCGGCGTCGGTGACGGTGACGACCAGGCTGGCGGCGCCCGCCTGTTGTTTGAGCTGCATCGGCGAGCCCTCTGCGATGATGCGGCCCTTGTCGATCACCACGATGTTGTCGGCGAGCTGATCGGCTTCCTCCAGGTACTGCGTGGTCAACAACAGCGTGGTGCCCTGCTCTGACCAGGCCCCGCAGCACGTCCCACAGGTCGCTGCGGCTGCGAGGGTCAAGGCCGGTGGTCGGCTCGTCGAGGAACAGCACCGGCGGCGACGCCAGCAGGCTGACTGCCAGGTCGAGCCGTCGGCGCATGCCGCCCGAATACGACTTGACCACGCGGTCGGCGGCGTCGGCGATCGCGAACTGTTCCAGCAGTTGGTCTCCCAGCCGCGCAAGGTCTTTGCGCCGGATGCCGTAAAGGCCGCCGATCATCCGGATGTTCTCGCGGCCGGTGAGCAGTTCGTCGACGGTGGCGACCTGACCGGTCAGGCCCATGTTGCGGCGCACCTTGTCGGGCTCGCGGATGACGTCGTAGCCGGCCACCCTGGCGGTGCCGCTGGTCGGCTGGGTCAGCGTCGTCATCATCCGCACCGTGGTGGTCTTGCCCGCGCCGTTGGGACCGAGCAGACCGAGCACCGTGCCCGGCGGGACGCTGAAGCTGACACCGTCGACGGCGGTGTTGTCGCCGAACCTCTTGACGAGGTCGATGGCCTCGATGGCGGGTGTCATGTCAGGAACCGTATCGGCACTCGCCGACAGAGCCCGCATTACTGCGGAGTAGCGTTCCCCGCGAGCCTGCACGCTTGCGGCAGTGCGCTATTAGGTGACGAGCGAGACCGAGGTGGAGCGGCGCAGCTTGCCCGACGGGGTCTTCGGGATGGTGCCCGGCCCGAGCACGACGACGTTGCGCGGACGCACGTCGACCTCGGCCACCACCTCGTGGGCGACCTGGTGCTCGATGCGGCGCACCTCGACCGGGTCCTGCCAGGCGTTGGACTCGACCGCGACGGCGAACGTCTCGCGCGAGTGCCCGGCATCCAGGCGCACCGCGACGGCGCAGCCCGGCCGAACCCCCTCGACGCGGCCTGCGGCCCGCTCGATGTCGGTCGGATAGATGTTGCGGCCCGCCATGATGATGACGTCCTTCACGCGGCCGCACACCACGATGTGGCCGTTCTCCATCTGGTAGCCGAGATCGCCGGTGTCGTACCAGCCGTGCTCGTCCTGGGCGGGGATGAAGCCGCCCATGGTGATGTAGCCGGGTGTCAGCGACTCACCGCGAAGCTCGATGACGCCGACGCCGCGGGCGGGCATCACATTGCCGTGCTCGTCGATGACGCGGGCCTCGAGGTCCTTCAGCAGCGGGCCGAGCGAGGCCAGCCGCCGGGTGTTGCCCTTGGTGGACGGGCACGGCGCGGCGCAGAGCGGCCATCAGGTCGGCGTCGACCTCGTCGACGACCAGACCGGCGCCGCATTCGGAGAACGAGACCGCAAGCGTCGTCTCGGCCATGCCGTAGGCGGGCAGGATGGCGTCGGGACGCAGCCCGAACGGCTTGCCTGCGTCCAGCAGGTCCTCAACGTCGGCGGGCTCGACGGGCTCGGCGCCCGACAGCGCGAACCGCAGCGTGGACAGGTCGAACTGACCGGGCTCGGCCTGCTTGCGCAGCCGCTTGGCGAACAGCGCGTAGGCGAAGTTGGGCGCCGCGGTCATGGTGCCCTTGTACTTGTCGATGAGCTTGGCCCACAGCAGGGTGTCGCGCAGGAAGTCCATCGGGGTGACCTTGACCAGCTCGGCGCCGAAGTACATCGGGATGGTCAGGAAGCCGACCATGCCCATGTCGTGGAAGCAGGGCAGCCAGCTGACCATGACGTCCTTGTCGACGTCGTACTCGGCGCCGATGAACATCGCCTCGGCGTTGGAGTGGATGTTGCGGTGCGTGATCTGGACGGCCTTCGGCGAACCGGTCGAGCCGGACGTCAGCTGCATCAGCGCCAGGTCGTCCTCGCCGACCTCGACCGGATCGATCGGCTCCGACGCGAGCAGGTCGGCGACGGTGAGGACCTTGATGCCCTTCTCCTCGAGCACCGGGATGGCCACCAGGAACGGCTCGGAGACGATGACGGCCTTGGCCTCGATCATGCCGATGACGGTCATCGTGTCCTCGGCCCAGATCACCAGGTCGGTGCGCGGCGTGGGCTGGTGCAGCATGGTCAGGCTGGCGCCGCGCATCCACAGGCCCTGCGCCGTCGGGGCGATCTCCACCGGGAAGCCGGCCAGCACGCCAACCGCGTCCCCGAGGCCGATGCCCGCGGCGGCAAGGCCGCCCGCGATGCGGCGTGCCCGCTCGTGGACCTCGCCCCAGGTGTGGCGGACGGGTTCGTGCGGTTCACCGGTGACCATGCCCGTCGTCACGGTGCGGGCATTGCGGTACATCTTCTCGGTGAATCTGCTCACGACAACCTCCTCGGCATCGGTCCCAGAGCAAACGTCCGGGTGTAATGCTCCCGCTGATAGAGGGCGCTTTCGCGAAGGCGCGCACACAATTGGGGAGCGGTTAGGTCTCGAATCGGTGTTTCGCATCTATATCTGGCTGACCGCCCACCGGGGTTACCGGTGGGAGAAAAGGTCGCGCCCGAATCCTGACCGCTAGCTTTCACCGCGACTCATCTTATGCAGCTCTTAAGTAACCGCCAAACTCTGGCGAGAATTGCGACCTGGGTCACACCTGCCCGTGATCAAACAGTCGCCAGGCCGTGCGCCGAATTCTGCATGAGGGTCGTGATTCGCATCTTCCACAGCCCTGACGCAGAAATCGGCGACTGCTCAGGTTCAAACAGAAGTCGATGGCGCGGGCACCACCCTGGCGCCGTGCACAGGTCCGCTGGCGACCCGAACGGTGCGGCACACCCCGGCCCCCGCCAGCTGCGCGCCGACGTCGATGGCCGACGCCGCCGACGCGCACAGGAACGCACACGTCGGGCCGGACCCCGAGACGATCCCGGCCAGCGCGCCCGCCTCGGTGCCCGCACGCAGTGTGCGCCGCAGCCCAGGGTCCAGGCTCAGCGCCGCAGGCTGCAGGTCGTTACCGAGCAGGGGGGCCAGCTCGGCCGGATCGCCCGACGCCAGCGCGGCCAGCACGGGCTCCGGGTCGTCAAGCCGCGGCGGCTGGTCCCGGCCTGCGCCCGCGGTCGCGCGGAGCCGGTCGATCTCGCTGAACACCGCAGGGGTGGACAGGCCGCCGTCGGCGAATGCCAACGCCCAGTGAAACGTGCTGCGGGCGAGGACGGTAGCCAGCTCCTCGCCACGGCCGGTGCCCAGCGCGGTGCCGCCGTGCAGCGCGAACGGGACGTCGCTGCCGAGCTGGGCGGCCAGCGCGTGCAGGTCCCGACGCGGCACGCCGAGCTCCCACAGCGTGTTCATGGCCACCAGCACGGCCGCGGCGTCGGCGCTGCCGCCCGCCATCCCGCCCGCGACGGGAATCGACTTCTCGATCGAGATCGCGACGTCCGGCGCCCGCCCTACGTGCTCGGCCATCAACTCGGCCGCCCGCCAGGCCAGGTTGCGTTCGTCGGTGGGCAGCGACTCCACCCCCTCGCCTGCCAGCTCCACCGACAGCACATCAGCAGTGCGGACGGTGATCTCGTCGAGCAGCGATACGGCGTGAAAGACGGTCGTCAGCTCGTGGTAGCCGTCGTCACGGCGGTCACCGACGGCCAGATACAGGTTGACCTTGCCCGGCACCCGCACCGTGACCGACCCAGTGGGCACCCACTCGGACGCGGCATTTCCGTCGGAGGCGGACACCGCACGACACTATCGCCGCGACAAGCGATACAGGTACTGAAGGACCGAGATGGCAGAGCCTTAGGCTGAGGAAGTGCAGTCCCCCGTCGACTGGTTCGAGGACTACGTCGTCGACGCCGTCCTCGGCCACGGCGGGCACGCGACGGTGTACCGGGCGCATGGCGTCTTGGAACCGGATCGCGTGGTAGCGCTGAAGGTTCTCGACGACTATCACTGCCAACCCGTCCAGATGGCGCGGCTACAGCGCGAATTCGCCTTTGCCAACCGGCTCGACCACCCGCACATCATCAAGGTCTATCGGCACGGATCCGGTTGGCTCGCAATGGAACTGATCGACGGTGGCACGGTGGCCAAGTTGCAGGCAATGACGGATCGGCTGACGGCACTGAAGCAGGTCGCCGATGCGCTGGACTACGCCCATCGGCATGGCATCGTGCACTGCGACGTCAAGCCATCCAATATCCTTGTATCGCTGCCCTTTTCGGAGCGGGGCACAGTGCTCATCGACTTCGGCGTCGCACATTCCGTGGCTGGAGGTGTGGCACAGGCCCGCACACGTCGAGGCCTCGTTGCCCTATTCGGCGTCCGAGCTGTTGCAGGGGTACGCACCGTCCGCGGCCACCGACGAGTACGCATTAGCGTGCACGGCATTCGAATTGATCACCGGCTCACCACCTTTCACCGCCACCACGTCGATCGGTCTGGTGGACGAGCAGCTACACGCCCAGCCGCCAAAGGTCTCGCACAAAATCGACTGGCTGCCACACGCGTTCGACTCGATCATGGCCAAGGCCTTGGCGAAGAGCCCTGACAACAGGTACGAATCGTGCTCGGAGTTCGTCTCGTTGATTGCCAGGGTGTTGCAGTAGCTCTAGATGACGCGGGCCTGATGCTCAGGGGTCTGCGGCTGCGGCTCTTTGGTCTTGGGTTCCTGGTCACCCGAGCGCTGCAGCAGCCGGATGAAGTCCGCGACCGACAGCGTCTCGCCGCGGCGCGACGGGTCGATACTCGCGGCCAGCAGCCTGCGCGCCGACTCGTTACCCGAACCAGCCCACTCGGCGAACGCGTTGCGCGATGTCTTGCGCCGCTGCGCGAACGCCACGTCGATCAGCTCGAACACCCTGAGCGCGGAAATCGGCATCGGTCGGCCACGGTGACACCTCGTGGCGGTCGATGCGCACCAGACCCGAGTACACCCGCGGAATCGGCCAGAACACCGTCGGCGACACCATGCCGTAGCGACGGACATTGCCGAAGAACCGGACCTTGACGCTTGGCACTCCGTAGTCCTTGCCGCCGGGTTCGGCGGCGAGCCGCTCGGCGACCTCGGCCTGCACCATCACCATGACCGTCCGGATCGACGGGAACTCGGCGAGCAGGTGCAGCAGGGCGGGGACGGCGACGTTGTACGGCAGGTTGGCCACCAGCGCCGTCGGCTCGTCGGTCATCTCGGTCCGCTGAAACGTCAGGATGTCGCGGTTGAGCACGGTCAGCCGGTTGATCTCGCTGTGGGAATGCTCGGCGATGGTCTTCGGTAGCTGGCGCGTCAGCACCGGATCGATCTCCACGGCGGTCACCCGTGCGCCCCGATCGAGCAGGCCAAGCGTCAGGGAACCTAGGCCGGGACCGACCTCCAGGACGTGGTCGTGGCGATTGACTCCGGACGCCGAAACGATGCGCCGGACGGTGTTGGCGTCGTGGACGAAGTTCTGACCGAACGATTTGCGCGGTCTGAAATCAATCTCTTTCGCCAGATGCCGTATCTCGGTCCGCCCGAGTAGTCGAATAGTCAGCGCGCTCCAACCCTCCCGCTACACACGGGCCACGCGCCCCAACCCTGTCGCGCCCGAGTGACCTCAGCAATCGCGATCTGTTCTTCTCTTGTCGCCAGATCCGCCCTCGGAGCATACCTCAGACCGCCTTGTCGTTCCCAGGTGTTTTGATCAAATTGGACGCCACCGTAAAAACCGTTACCGGTGTTGATGGCCCAATTACCTGTCGATTCGCACCGCGCCAGCGAATCCCACTGCGCTCCGTCGGCCACCGGAGGCACCTCTGTACCCGGCTTGGCACCGACCCGAAGCACACCATCTCGAGCCGGCACGATAACGACATTGGCTACTGGCAACCTGCCAGTCTCCACACCGTTCACCTTTGCGACGGCGAACGTCACGTCCTGCGTGCCGGGTGTCCCCTGGTCTTCGACGACCTGACGACTCATGTTCAGCGTGACGTCAGGAACCTGCGTGTTGTTCGGCGGCAACGGAACGCGCTGCGTCACCTTGTCGATGCGGATCCGAGTCACCTGAATCTGCATGCCATCGACGACTGGCGACCACGCGGCAGGCACCACGTCGTCCTTCTGTTCCAGCGGCACCCCAGCGGCCTCGAGCAGGCCTGCCACATTCGGTGCCGCGAGGTGCAACGTCCGCGTTACGCCTGCATCGTTGAGCTGCACGGTCTTTGCACTGACAACAGGTAGCGACATGCCCGCCAACGGGACCCGACTGCCGCGCGAGGCCGCCGCCGGAGCCTTGTCCGTCATCTGCAGCTGGGCCAGCGCCTCCTGCACCGTCGACGCAGTCGTCCACACCTGCCTGCTGTCCTCGCCGTCGAGCGAGATCTGCAGCGGCCTGCTTCGGCGCAGCACGATCGAATCCGACTCATGCACCCCGGCATCGGCGGCCGGATAGAGGTCGTCGCGTTCGCCGACATCGAAGCCGTTCTCCTTGACGACGTCGATCACGCGGGACTTCATCGTGGCAACCGTCATCTGGGTGCCGTCGACGGTTAGCGTGACGGTCTTGTGCGCAGCAACGGCGAAGCCGCCGGCCAAGGTGAGCGCGAGCAACGTCGCACCAACCACGAGCCGAAGCATCGGCGAACGCGCTTCGTGGAGCTTATTCAAAGTATTCAAAACGTGTTCTATCCCCGACTATCGGACGGTGTGACGGCTGGGCCGTTTCCCCCCGTGCGATCACAGCACGGTAACGAATAGGCCTAGGAGCGGCAACTCCCCAGCCCATAGGCCTGGACGGCGGCCGTTGTACTTTCCCGCGCAAGTTCATCAGCGGGCCGCTCGACAACTTCGGCGAGCGCCCGCACCGTGTAGGGCAGGCAATACGGCTCGTTCGGGGCTCCACGATACGGGTGCGGGGTCAAAAACGGCGCATCGGTCTCGACGAGCAGCTGGCCCGGCGGGATCAATTTCGCGGCCTCGCGCAGGCCGCGCGCATTCTTGAAGCTCACGGTGCCCGCAAGGCTCAGCAACCAGCCGTTGGCCACGCAGGTGCGGGCCATCACCGCGTCCGACGAGAAGCAGTGGAAGATCACCGTCTCGGGGGCGCCCTCGGCGTTGAGGACGTCGAGGACCTCGCCGTCGGCCTCGCGGTTGTGGATCATCAGCGGCTTGCCGGTGCGCTTGGCGAGGTCGATGTGCCAGGCGAAGGCCTCCCGTTGTTCGGCAGGTCCGGCGCAGCCCGCCAGCTTTCCCGGCCAATACATGTCCATGCCGGTCTCGCCGATCGCGACGACGCGTGGGTGCTCGGCCAGCCGCTCGATGACGGTCTTGGCCTCCGCGGTCAGCACGTTGGCACGCGTCGGGTGCAGCGCGACCGCGGCGTAGACCCGGGGGTCCCAGTCGGCGGCGTCGACCACCCAGCGCGCGGACTCAAGGTCGTCGGCGATGGTGACGACGGCCTGCACGCCGACCGCCTCGGCGCGGTCCACGATCGCCGTGACACTCGCGCCATCCGTCGCCCCGCACGCGTCGAGGTGGGTGTGCGCGTCGACCAGCGGGCTCAACGGCTCCGGTGGTGGCGGCGCCGGGCGCTTGGAACTCACTGGCACACAATAAGCTGAGCTGCAAATGAGCGAGCCGTACTACATAACGACAGCCATCGCCTATCCCAACGGCGATCCGCACGTCGGACATGCCTACGAATACATCGCGACCGACGCCCTTGCGCGGTTCAAGCGACTCGACGGGTTCGACGTGCGCTTCCTGACCGGTACCGACGTGCACGGGCTCAAGATGGCCGAGACCGCAGCGGCCGAGGGCATTCCGACCGCGGAACTGGCGCGGCGCAATTCGGACGTGTTCGAGCGCATGCAGGAGCGGCTGAACATCTCCTTCGACCGGTTCATCCGCACCTCGGACGCCGACCATTACGAGGCGTCCAAGGAGATCTGGCGCCGCATGAACGCGGCAGGCGACATCTATCTCGACACCTACGCGGGCTGGTACTCGGTGCGCGACGAAGGCTTCGTCACCGAGGCCGAAACCAGCGTCGGCGCCGACGGGGTCCGGGTGGCCACCGAGACCGGCGCCCCGGTGACGTGGACGGAGGAGGAGACCTACTTCTTCCGGCTGTCGACCTACGCCGACAAGCTACTTGCGCACTACGAGGCGCACCCGGAGTTCATCGAGCCCAACGTGCGCCGCAACGAGGTGGTCAGCTTCGTTTCCGGTGGGCTGCGCGACTTTTCGATCTCGCGTACGACGTTCGACTGGGGCGTGCCGGTGCCCGATCACCCCGACCACGTCATGTACGTCTGGGTCGACGCGCTCACCAACTACCTCACCGGCGTCGGATTCCCGGACACCAACTCGGAGCTGTTCAAGCGATACTGGCCCGCCGATCTGCACATGATCGGAAAAGACATCAGCCGGTTCCACACCGTGTACTGGCCTGCGTTTCTGATGTCGGCCGGAATCGAGTTGCCACGCAAGGTTTTCGTGCACGGCTTCCTGCTGAACCGCGGCGAGAAGATGAGCAAGTCGGTCGGCAACGTCGTCGACCCGAATGCGCTGATCGACGCGTTCGGGGTCGATCAGGTGCGCTACTTCTTCCTGCGGGAGGTGCCGTTCGGGCAAGACGGCAACTACAGCGAGGAAGCGATCATCGGGCGCATCAACGCGGATCTGGCGAACGAGCTGGGCAACCTCGCGCAGCGCTCACTGTCGATGGTCGCGAAGAACCTCGACGGAATCGTCCCCGAGCCGACGGAATTCACCGCGGACGACACGGCGCTGTTGGAAGCCGCCGACGGGCTGCTCGACAGGGTGCGCAGTCATTACGACGCCACCGCAATGCATTTGGCGCTCGAGGCGATCTGGTCGGTGCTCGGCGCTGCCAACAAGTACTTCTCCGCACAGGAGCCGTGGGTGCTGCGCAGGACCGACGAGGCACGGTTCCGCACCGTGCTGTACACGACGCTGGAGACCGTGCGGATCGCCGCATTGTTGAGCCAGCCGGTGATGCCTGAGTCGATGGGCAAGCTGCTCGATCTGCTCGGCCAACCCGAGGACCAGCGGACGTTCGCGGCGATCGACAACAGGTTGGCAGCGGGCACCCCGCTGCCTGCGCCGGTCGGTGTGTTCCCGCGCTATCAGGTGGAGTGACGCTCTTCCCGCCCGCCGAGCGTGCGCCCACTGCGAAAAATCCGGCCCTGAATTTCGCCGTGAGCGCACGTTCGGCGCAATAACCCGTAGCGCAATGTCGGCGGTACCGCCACGACACATCGGAGTAACGCCTTCCTACTTGTCTTGTGGACATGAGCAACATGTTTCATCTGGGATGGTTCCTGAACTTCGTCGCCGACGAATGGAACGGGAACTGGGGCGACGGCGGCCGCGACTTCACCGGGGACTTCTACGTCGAAATGGCCAAGGATCTGGAGCGCGCCAAGTTCGACTACGTCCTGATCGAGGACAAACTCATGGTGTCGACCGCTTACGGCGGCACGATGGAGCACGACCTCAAGCACGGCGTGAACCCGAAACACGATCCGGTTCCGCTCGCCGTGCTGATGGCCAACGCCACCACCCGGCTCGGCGTCGTCCCCACCATGTCGACCAGCTTCTATCCGCCGTTCCTGCTGGCCCGGTTGTGCAGCACCATCGACCACATCGCCCGCGGCCGATTCGGCTGGAACGTCGTCACCTCGGGCGAGGACCGCGCCGCGCAGAACTTCGGACTCGACAAGCTCTACGAACACGACGAGCGCTACGTACGAGCAAGCGAGTACCTGGAATTGGTGAGCAAGCTGTGGGAGTCGTGGGAGCCCGACGCCATCGAGCGCGACTACATGACGGGGACGTACGCCAACTACAAGAAGGTCCACACGATCGACTTCGAGGGCAAGTACTACAAGTCGCGCGGCCCACTGAACACGGCGCCGTCGCCGCAGTACCGCCCGACCATCGCCCAGGCAGGCGCGTCGCCGCCGGGACGCGAGCTCGCCGCGCAGCACGCCGACACGATCGTCGCGCCTGCCAACGGTGTCGAGGCGATGAAGGCCTACCGCGACGACATCCACGCCAGGATGAAGGCCAACGGTCGCGATCCGTCGCATTGCAAGCTGCTCTACCTCGTCACCCCGATCGTCGCCGACACGCACGAGGAGGCGCTGGCCAAGCGGGAGCGATGGTTCAACGACCCGCTCTACATCGAGTACATGCTGGCCGAGATCTCCTCGATCACCGAGATCGACTTCGCCCAGTTCGATCTCGACGAGCCGGTGCCATCGGACGTGTCGACGAACGGCGAGCGCGGTGCCCTTGAGAGCTTCCTTGCCCGCGGCAAGGGCAAGACGCTGCGCGAAATCGTCACCGGCAGTGGTCTTTCCGGCAACGTTCCGTTCATCGGCACACCCGCCGAAGTGGCCGACGAGATGGGGGCGGTGATGGACGAGGTCGGTGGTGACGGCTATCCTGATCACCAGCCCGGTCATGCGGCTCAACCGCCGATACGTCACCGAGATAACCGATGGGCTGATTCCGGAGCTGCAGAAGCGCGGCCTCGTCCGCTCGGAGTACACCACGACCATGCTTCGCGACCATCTGCGTGAGTTCTGATGGCTGACAAGCGTTTACACTTCGGCTGGTTCATGAACTTCACGGCGAACGAGTGGAACACTCCGTTCGGCAACGACGGAAATCCGTGGAACGGGAAGTTCTATATCGAGATGGCCCAGGCGATGGAGAAGGCCTGCTTCGACTACATCATGATCGAGGACACGCTGATGGTGTCCGAGGCTTACGGCGGCAATGCCGAGGTGTACCTGAAGTACGCGACCATGGCGCCCAAACACGACCCCGCGCCCCTTGCCGCGATCATGGCCGCGGCCACGTCGAAGATGGGCGTGGTCGCGACGATGTCGACGACCTTCTACCCGCCGTTCCTGCTCGCCCGCCTGGCCTCGACCCTCGACAGCATCGCCGAGGGGCGATTCGGCTGGAACATCGTCACCTCCGGTGAGGACGGTTCGGCGCAGAACTTCGGCATGGACAAGCTCACCGAGCACGACCTGCGCTACGACATCGCCGACGAGTACGTCGACCTGGTGTGCCAGCTCTGGAACTCCTGGGAGGAAGGCGCGGTGATCCGCGACCAGGAGACCAACACGTACGCGGACTTCAAGAAGGTGCACGCAATTCACTTCGCGGGCAAGTACTTCAAGTCCCGCGGCCCGCTGAACACGGTGCGCTCACCGCAGGGCCAACCCACCTTCGTGCAGGCCGGGGGATCGCCCAAGGGGCGCCAGTTCGCGGCGAAGTACGCCGATTCGATCATCGCCGTCGCCAACGGGGTGGAGGGGATGAAGGCCTACCGCGACGATGTCCGGGCGCGGGCCGCTGCGCAGGGCCGCAATCCGGACGACATCAAGGTGCTGTTCGTGGTGAGCCCAACCCTCGGCACCACTGAGGAGGAAGCACTGGCCCGCAAGAAGGCGGCGGCCGACGGACCCGGCGTTCTTCGAGCAGTCACTGGCCAGCATCTCGTCGGTCACCGATATCGACTTCTCGCAGTTCGAGCTCGATGAGCCGCTGCCCGAACTGGAGACCAACGGCGAGCGCGGGTCCCTTGACAAGTTCGCGCAATGGGGAAGCGGTAAGACGCTGCGCCAGTTGGTGCTCGACGCCGGCGGGACGTCCGACTCGATCGAGCTGGTCGGCACACCCGATCAGGTCGCCGACAAGATCGGCGAAGCGATGGAGCAGGTCGGTGGCGACGGCTTCCTGATCAGCACGCAGCGGGTCAGCAAGCAGTACATCACCGAGATATGCGAAGGGCTGTTCCCTGCGCTGCAACGAAAGGGCTTGGCCCGCACCGAGTACGCGCACGCACACCTGCGAGACACGCTGCGCGAGTTCTGAGCATGGGAGTAATCGGGATCCGCCGGCGCGCACAACGCACCGGTGACCCTGTTGGTGCGGCTGTCGCCGCGTTGCGCGCGGGCCGAATGGTGATCGTGGTTGACGCCGAAAACCCGCACGACGACGGCGATCTCATGCTCGCCGCCACACACGCAACGCCAGAGCGGGTGGCGTTCATGGTGCGCCACACCAGCGGCATCCTGTGCGTACCCATGCCCGCGGCCGACCTCGATCGGCTGCACCTGCCGCCGATGGTCGCGGTCAGCGAGGATCCCCGCGGCACCGGCTATGCGGTGTCGGTGAATGCGCGCAACGGCATCACCACCGGAATCTCGGCCGCCGACCGGGCGCGGACGATCTCGCTGCTCGCCGACCCCGACACCCAGCCAAGCGACCTGAGCCGGCCAGGCCACGTGTTCCCGCTGCGCGCGGTCGACGGCGGCGTGCTGCGCCGCGCCGGGCACACCGAGGCGGCCGTCGACCTGGCGCGGATGGCGGGACTGCCACCCGTCGCCGTGATGGGCGAAGTCGTCGACGACGACGGGACAGTCGCACGCGGGGCGCGACTGCGCGCCTTCGCCGCCAAACACGCGCTGACGATCGTGACGATGTCGGAGTTGATCTCCTATCGTCATCGCACCGAACGCCTTGTGGAGTGCAAGGCCCGCAGCAGGCTGCCAACCGAGCACGGCGAATTCCAGGCCTACGGCTTCCGCTCGGTGCTCGACGGACGCGAGCACATCGCCCTTGTGATGGGCGACCTCGCTGGACAAGACCTTTCGCCGACACTGGTACGAGTGCACTTGGAGTGTCTGACGGGCAACGTCTTTGAGTCCGCTGGATGCGACTGCCATTCCGAACTGGAACGTGCGCTGCAGATGATCGCCGCCGAGGGCCGCGGTGTCGTGGTCTACCTTCGCGGACACGAGGGCAGGCACGCCCATCACCTCGAGGATGCAGGCGCAGACGCGCGTGACTACGGCCTCGGCGCGCAGATCCTCGCCGATCTCGGCGTGCGGCGTATGCGGCTACTGACGAACCATCCGGTCAAGCGCATCGGGCTGGAGGCCTTCGGTCTCGAGGTCGCCGAGACTGTGGGCCTGCCGTTCGCTGCCTCGCAGCGCCTTGCCTCGACGTCCTGATGACGCAGGCACGGTGCGGGCCCATCCCGCAGTCGCGATGGTTCCTGCCCTTGATGGCGGCCACCGGGGTCGCGATGAGCCTCACCGCTCCGCTGGAAGTGCTTTTCGTGCGCGAGTTTTCGCACGACGGCGCCTACATCGGCATCTTCATGCTGAGCGCGGCGATCGGCGTAATCGTCGTCGATGTGTTCGGCTCCAGATTCGTGCCCAGCCTCGACGCCAGGGCCGCGCTCATCGCCGGACTGTTCTTGTTCGGTGTGGCGTGTGTCGGCATGGGCCTGGCGCCCGGTGGCATCGTGCTGATGACGTCGCGGGTGCTGCAGGGCCTTGGTGGTGGGATGGTGCTCGGCGCAGGACTGCAGGCCGCCGTGCGGGTGCGGGCGGGCGACGTCGCACAGTCGTTGGGACGGTTCAACGCCGCCTTCCTCTTCGGCGGCGCCGTCGGCTCGCCCGGTGGGCTGCTCCTCGCGGGCATCATCGACGGACGGGTCGGCTATCAAGTCGCGCTTGTCGTCACCGGCGCGCTGGCACTTCTGGTCGCAGGCGCACTTGCCGGGGCTCTTCCCAGCCTGGCCGCGCCGCCCGAATTGCCGCCCCCGCGGATCGGCCTGCCGCGTTTCGGCAGGACACCCGGCAGTCGAGCCGCGCTCGTACTCGCAATGAGCGGCGACTTCCTGCGTGGTGGAGTACTGTTCACCGCACTTCCCCTAGCCGGCGCCGCCCGCGATTACTCGACCATCACGATCACATTGGCCATCGCGCTGATGTCCGGCGTGGAGATCATCGTCCTCTCGGTGGCCTACCGGCTCATCCGGCGTGTCGGCACGTCGCCATGCTGATGGCCTCGTTCGGGCTAGGGACGTTGTGCGCCGCCCTGCTCGCTCTAATGCCCAGTGCAACAACATATCTGGTGGCGTCCGGCATGTTCGGCGTCAGCCTGGCCGGGGCCACCGCCAGCTTGCCGGTTCTGGTCGTTGCCCAGGTTGGTGACTCTTCGGCGGGCCTGGCGAAGTTCCGCATCTCGGCCGGTATCGGGATACTGATCGGCTCGGTCGGCTGCGCTGTGCTCGCCAGCACAGATCGGGATCGCGGCGCTGTTCGTGCTCATCGCGGTCGTTCTGTTAGGCAGCGCACAGCTCGCGCACATTGTCGGGCGGCGAATGCCCGCAACGTAACCCTGGCGAATCAACCACGCCCGGGCCCGTTAACAATTGACTGATCCAATGAACACGTGTCAACACGTGATCCATCACTGTATTCGGCGTGCCAAGCGCGGCTGCGGCCCGACGGCCCAGGTCCCCCCGGAAGTGCTCTACCAACGGCAGCGGCAGAGCCCGGACCGACTGAACAATTCCGCGCGGCGCACCTACGACCTGCTCCGCTCGACCCTTGTCAGCAACGGCAGGCACATGCCACTGGTTGAACGCGACCTCACCGACGCGCTGTCGGCGAGCCGCAACACGGTACGGGCGGTTCTGCAGCAGCTCGCCCGCGAGGGGCTGGTCACCCGCGAGCCCAAGAACGGAACCCGGGCCACCGGTTCGCTGCTGCTGCGCATCGACCAGCTCAGCCCGGTCGCCCAATTCACAACAGAACCGTCCAGCACCGTCGAGGCCCGCACTCTCGAGCGCCGGCCGCTCGGCTGTCCGCCGATGGTGCGCGACCGGCTACGCCTGCCGGTCGGCTGGACCGTGCTGATGATCGAGAGCCTCGTGCTGGAAAACGGTCTGCCGCTGGGGCTGTCGGTCAGCTACATCGCCATCGACGAGGAGCAGTCGCCTGACTTCGACATCGACGAGCCCGACGTCATCCTGATCCTCGAGCGGCAACTCGGGATTCACATCGGCGGCAGCCAAACCACCATCGGCGCGGTCGCCGCCGACGAGCAGACCGCCGAGCTCGTCGGTGTCGACGTCGGTGCGCCGCTCGTCTGGCTCGAGGACGTCATCGAGGACGACAATGGGCAGCCCCGTGCGCTCTCCCAGCTCCGGCTGCGTGGTGACCGAGTCGCCTTCTCCGCCAATGCTTATCGCTCCGCCTGAGATTGGGACGATGTGGGGCGCCTTCATCAGTTGCCGGTTACTCAACAGCGTGGCGGCGAGCGCGAACAGCCCGATGAGGGCCGACAACAGCATCGCCAGCTGCGCCCCGAACAGGCTCGACGTAACGCCGAGGACCACCATGCCCGTCGGTAGCGCCAAGCCGATCGTGGTGGGGATCAGCCCGAGCGCGGCAGCGCGCTCGTGCGGGGCGACCGCAGTGAACGGCAGCGTCGCCTGCGTGGAACCGAAGAGGGCCTGGCCGATCCCCGCCACGCCAAGTGCAAGCAAAGCGACGGTCAAAAGTGGTGTATAGGAGAGTATCCCGAGACCGCAAAGGCACAGCGCGACGCCGGCGGTGTACGCCGCGATGGGGCGGCGCGCCGGGCGGACGATCAGCGCCGCGGCGATCACCAGCTGCACGATGCCTGGCGTCGCGCCGATCACGCCCGCCATCGCCGCGCCTGCGCCGAGGTGCTTGGCGATGACGGGTACAAGCGGGGTGAATGCGAAGTAGCAGAGATTGCAGATCAAGGTCACCAACAGGATCACCGCGAGCGGCCGCGAACTCCGCACTAGCTGCCAGGGGGGTTGCCCCCGGCTGTCGCGGCGGCCAGTGGCGCAACAGCGGCGGGCGTAGCCGGGATGCGGCGCGTCGAGAGCCACAGCAGCGGCGCCGAGCAGGCCAGCAGCACAACAGGAATGCAGAACGCGACGCCGAGGCCGAAATTCGCGATGCGTGATGCCACCGATGAGAGGCCCGAGCATCATCGCGCTCGCCATGCCTGCGAGTTCGGTGTTGAGCACCCGGGTCGCGCGCAGTGGGCCGCCGATCCGGAACAGCAGCGCACGCTGTGCGGTCATGTTGACCATCCCGCCGAAGCCATACGCCAACTCAAACGGGTAGACCATCCAGGTCGCTACGGCGCCGCTGCCGACGAGCACGGCCATCAGCACCGAAATCGGCAGCAACACAAGCTCAGTGACCAGAACCAGTTTGCGCGGCTCCACGTCGACCCGAGAGGAAACGTAAGTGCCGAGCAACATCGGCGCGAACATGGCGACGCCGACGAACTGGTTGGCGATCGGCGCACCGCCCAGATGCGTAACCAGGTACGTCCCCAGGAACAGGCCGCCCCATCGCGTCAGATGCCACATCCACGAGCTGATCAGCAGCCAAGGCAGGGAACCGCCCAACTGCTCGCCCGCTCAGAGTGCGACTCGAGGATCAGCGATCGACTGCATGACGTCGACGGCGATGTTGGTCAGCACATAGAGCAGGCCGACGACCAGCGTCACCCCGGCGATCGCATTGAAATCGGCCTTGTCGATCGCCCGCGAGATGTACAGCCCGATACCCGGGCGGGCGAAGATCAACTCGACCAGAATGCAGTTGCCGACCATCACCGCGAGCTGCAGCCCGATCAACGCGAACACCGGGCCGACGGAGTTGCGCAGCGAATGCACGATCAGAATCCGCTTCTCGCCCAATCCTTTTGCTCGGGCGGTGCGCGTATGGTCGGCGCGCTGCGTCGCCTCGAGGCTGCTGCGCAGCACCCGCCCTACGGCCGCTGCCGGTGTCAAGGCCAGGCAAAACGCGGGCAGCACAAGGTGATACAGGTCGTCGAAGAAGACTTCGGGCCGCCCGGCCAGCAAGCTGTCGATGAGAAGGAAGTGCGTCGGGCCGGTGGGGGCGTCCACGAAGGACGTTTGATCTGTGACCGGCAGGATGTTCAGCCAGCGGTAGAACACCAGCATGCCGAGCAGGCAGGCCAAAAACACCGGCACCGACGCGCCGGACACCATCATCACGCGCAGCACTCCGGATCCACGCCAGCCCTGCGCCGTGGCCAGGCCCATGAAGAAACCGATGATCACCGTGAAGATCAGCGCCACAAAGAGCAACTCGAGCGTGACCGGCAGGAACTGCGCGAGATCAGAGAGAACGGGGGTGCGGGTCACGCTCGACTGGCCGAGATCCCCCTTCACCGCATGCGTCAGGTAGTGCCAGAACTGCAGCGGCAACGACTGATCCAGGCCGAGCTGATGCCGCGCCGCCTCGTACACCTCGGGCGAGGCCTTCGCGCCGACAAGCGCGGCGACGGGGTCGACGGGTGCCACCTTCTGCAGCGTGAACACCGCGAGGACGAGGACGATCAGGACGGGGATCGCGCCAAGCAGGCGCCGCGGCAGGACGGTCAGCATCAGCGGTCGCGGATCCGGTCACGGATCGCGTCGCCCGCGAAGTTGGCGACGACCGCGATGACAGCCACGGCGAGGGCGGGCATGATCGGAATCCACCATGCGCTGAAGATGTAGGTGACGCCCTGCGCGCTCATCGAGCCGAGTTCGGGAGCGGGCTGCGGTGCCCCGAGGCCGAGGAACGACAGGCCCGCCACCATCAGCACCAGTGCGGCGACGTCCAGGCTCGCGGTCACGATCGTGACGGGGACCGCCCCTGGCAGTAGGTGGCGATACATCAATCGCCACCAGCCCGCGCCGCCCACCCGCGCCGCCTCCATATGTGGCGAGGCCCTCAGCCTCCGCACCTCCGCCCGAACGATGCGCGTATACAGCGGCCACCACACGATCGCGACGCCGATCAGCGTGTGGATGTAGGACCGCCCGAGCGCCGCGACCACCGCCAGCGCCAGGATCGGCCCTGGCAGGGAGAGGAAGGCGTCGGTCACCCGCATCAGGACCGCGTCGAACCAGCCGCCGCATGCCCCGGCGATGAGCCCGATGAGCCCGCCGAAGACAACCCCGAACGCCACCACAGCCAGGGCGCCGAACCAACTGGTCTGCATGCCTGCCAGCACCCGGCTGAGGATGTCGCGGCCGACGGTGTCGGTGCCGAGCAGGTTGGCCGCGTTCGGAGCGGTCATCGGCTGGCCCACTGCGGCCAGTGGATCGTAGGGTGCGATCTGGCGGGCGAAGATCGCGACGAAGAACACCGCGCCCAATGCACCGAACGAGACGTAGCTGGGCACCGACGTGCCCAGAAAGTATTGCCGCACCGAAAACCCGACGCGGCTCCGGTACCGCACAAGTGGTGCGGGTACGTAATATTCGGCGACCGCCATTGACGTCTCCTCGTCTCTGTCTTGGTGCTAGAACTCGCGCAGCGTCTGACGCAGCGTCGACTGCGTGTATTCGGTGCGGGTCAGGCCGAGCCGCTGCAACTCGGGCACCAACCCATCGGTGATCGACGAGATGTAGTTGCGGTTCAAGTCCCAGCCCGGCTTCATGATCAGGAAGCCGTCACCACCGATCTCTTCCATCGTCTCGCCCATCTTGCGGGCGACCTGCTCGGGCGTTCCGATGAACTCGACGCCAGTGGTAGCCCAGTCGATGGCAAGCTGCCGCAACGTCTTTGGCCCCGGGCTACCGTCGCCGCGCATGAAGTGCTCGAGCGAGCCCCGCTCCCCATTCGTGGTCAGGCCCTCCGGAAGTGGCTTGTCCCAGTCGAACTGCTTGAAATCGATCTCGGTGTTGGACGAGATTGCGGCGAGCTGCTTTTCGATGTAGCTGTCGAGCGCGGTGAGACGGTCGACCTGCGCCCTGGCCTCGGCCTCGCTGGCCGCCACCACCGGTGACACGCAGAACATGAGCTTGACGTCGTCGGGGTTGCGGCCCGCCGCCTTGGCGCGGGCCCGGATGTCATCGCGGTAGGACTTCATGCCTTCCGTGCCGGTGCCAACGGCGACGATCGCATCGGCGGCGCGGGCTGCGAAGGCCCGGCCCCGCGGGGAGGCCCCTGCCTGCAGGATCGTCGGCTTGTGTTGCGGGGACGGCACGGTGTTGAGAGGCCCCCGCGACTTGAAGTACTTGCCGACGAAGTCGATGGTGCGGACCTTCTTGAAGTCGGCATACGTGTGGGTCTCGTGGTCCATGACCACGGCGTCTTCGTCCCACGAATCCCACAGTTCGCAGACGAGGTCGTAGTACTCGTCGGCGACGTTGTAGCGCTCGTCGTGCTCGGGCAGCGCATCAAGGCCGAAGTTCTGCGCGGCCCGGTCCTCGGCCGAAGACACGATGTTCCAGCCGAACCTGCCCTCGGCGATCGAGTCCACCGTCGACGCCAGCCGGGCCAACAGGTACGGCGGATAGAACGACGTCGACATCGTCGCCACCACACCCAATCTCGATGTGTTCGCCGCAATCAATACCGCCAACGGAATTGGGTCGTGCTTCGGTGCGAACACCGAGTTCTTCAGCGAGCCCTCCATCGTGCCGCCGTAGGAGTCGGCAACCATCACCGTGTCCTCGATCATGATGTAGTCGAAGCACGCCCGTTCCATACTTTTCGCCATGTCGACGTAGAACCGGCCGTTGGGCCAGTTCGCCACGTCCGGGGAGGCCCACGGTGTATCCCATTCCGGGGGAATGAAATTCATGAACCAGCCGAGGTGGAACTTGTTCGTCATCTCCATCTCCTCATCGAAGGCCCGGACTATGTCTCATCGGATTCACCGCGGTAGCAACGGCATTACGCCACTTGGCCGGTTGACGGGTCGTCGGTCGCTACCAGAAGGCAGGACGCCAGGTGCAGGCTCGTGCCGTTAGTGGAGACCAGAGTCGGAACCTCGGTGGCGCACCCATCCACCCGTTCGGCGCACCGGGGGTGGAACGCGCAACCGGTCGGGATCGCCAGCGGGCTGGCCGGTTCACCTGGCAGCCTCACCGGCTCGGTTCCCGGTGTCGGAACCGCGGCGAGTAGCGCTTTCGTATAAGGGTGTTGCGGGTTGTTGATCAGTTCCTCGGTCGGCGCGACCTCGACGATCTGGCCGAGGTACATGACCGCGATCCGATCCGAGATGAACCGTGCGGCGGCCAGGTCGTGCGTGACGAACATGACCGCCATCCCGAGCTCGCGGCGCAATTCCTGTAGCAGGTTGAGCACCGACGCAGCCAGCGATGCGTCGAGCGCCGACGTAGGTTCGTCACACAACAGCAGACGCGGCGGCACGATGATCGCGCGGGCAAGGGCAACGCGCTGACGCTGACCACCCGACAGGCTGGTCGCCTTCACACCCGCGACGTCGGGCGGCAGGCCGACTTGGCGAAGCGCTTGCTCGACGCGGCTGCGACGCTCGGAGCGGCCCGTCGTCTTCAGCAGCCGCTCGCCGACGATCTCCCCCACCGTCATCCACGGCGTGAGCGATGCGCCCGCATCCTGAAACACCATCTGCGGTCGTGCGCCGACGTAGTTGACCGTCCCGCCTTCGGGATCCATCAGCCCGGCCACCACGCGCAGCAGAGTTGACTTGCCCGAGCCGGATTCGCCTACCACGGCGATGGACTCGCCGGAGCCGACGTCGAGGATGACATGGCGCAGCGCGTGCAGGCTGTCACGCTTGGTCCAGCCGCGCCGTACCGGAAAGCGTTTGTCAATCCCGTTGACCTGCAACGCCGGTCGGCTCTGGTCCACTTCGATCATCGGCCGGAACAGCGGTGTCTCCTCGCGACTCCCCACGTTGGCCGTCGCATTTTCGACGATGCAGGCCGCCAGGCCGGAATGGGTCGCCGCGGGGACCGGCTCGGGCAGCGCCTCTGAACACGCGGCGATCGCCGCGGGACAACGCGGCGTGAACGCGCATCCCTTCGGGTGTTCTCGCGGGTCAGGTGGCTGACCCGGAAGGGCGTGAATCGCGCGGCCGAGTGGAAGGTCCAGGTCCAGTCGCGAGTTCAGCAGGCCGACTGTGTACGGGTGCGACGGCGCCCGCAGCACCTCGTCCATCGAACCCATCTCGGCCACCCGGCCTCCGTACATCACAGCGACACGGTCGGCGATCTGGGAGGCCACCCCGATGTCGTGGGTGACGACGATGAATGATGTGCCCAGCTCGTTGCATAGGTCGCGGAGAAGGCCCAGCACCTGCGCCTGCACGGTGACGTCGAGGGCCGTGGTGGGTTCGTCGGCGATGACCAGATCCGGCTTGCCTGCAACGGCCATCGCGATCATCACGCGTTGCCGCAGTCCTCCCGAAAGCTCGTGCGGGAAGGCCTTCATCCGACGCCTCGGGTCCGGCACTCCGACGAGATCGAGCAGCCGCCTGGCCTCTTCGGAGTCTCCGGTCGCCTCGCTCACCTGCCTGCCCACCCGCATGGTCGGGTCCAGCGAGGTCATCGGATCCTGAAACACCGCGCCCAAGTGGGCCTTTCGCACTCGGCGGCGCTCCTCCGCGGTGGCAGCGACCATATCGAAGCCGCAGACCTCCGCCCTGCCACTGATGATGGGCGCGGGCTCTCCTGCGAGCAGGCCGAGCAGTGCGAGGCCCATCACGCTCTTGCCGGACCCCGACTCCCCAACCAGGGCGAGAACCTCTCCAGGCTGGACCTCCATGCTGACGCCGCGCAGAGCGTGCAACGGCACTCCGCGGCGGTCGAAGGTGACGCGCAGATCGTGCACCCTGGCGCGGGCGGTTTTCTCGTCCGGACCGACGGTGGCAAGCGCGACGTGCTGTGTGGAGGTGCTCATGGTTAACCCTCGGTTCCCATGGGGGTTCGATCGGGCGACGACGCCACGCAATCTCTTGTGCACAGCAAAGCCGCCGTGGATGACAGAGCCACGTCGCAACTGTGTCCACGAGATTGCGCCGATTTGCGGCGGCCTGTGATGCCTTCGGCGCCCGCGGCGCAATAAAAGCTTTACCCCGGGGCCGAGGCCAGGAAATCCGCACGTTGTTGACTGCAGGCATGACTGTCGTCGTCGTAGGAAATCCCAAGCCGATGTCGCGGACCAGGGCCGCCGCCGAGTTGGTCGCCGAGAAGCTGACCGGTGTTGCGCCTCAACACGTTATCGACGTCGTCGATCTTGGCGCGGGCCTCCTCGGGTGGGGCGACCCGAAGGTCGCCGAGGCCAAGACGATCGTGAAGGGCGCCGACTCGCTGATAGTGGCGTCGCCGACGTTCAAGGCCACCTACACGGGTCTGCTGAAATTGTTCCTCGACCAGTTCGGAGCGGGCGAACTGGGCCAGATCACGACGTTCGCATTGATGCTCGGCGGCTCGTACGCGCACGCGCTCGCGCCCGAGTTGTCCCTGCGCCCAGTCCTTGTCGAGATCGGCGCCAGCTGTCCGGCACCGAGCTTGTACCTGCTCGACTCCGACTACGAGACGTCAGAGGATCTGGAGAAGTGGCTCGCGGTCGCTCGACGGTTCGTCCCTGCGGTGTCGTCATGATCGTCGTAGACGACCAGTTCGACCAAGCGCTGCTGCGCCAGGCCTTCGGCTGTTTTCCTAGCGGCGTAACCGCTTTCTGCGGCCTGCTCGACGGGGTCGCCGAGGGGATGGCGGCCAGTTCCTTCACCTCGGTTTCGCTCGACCCGGCGCTGGTGTCGGTGTGCGTGGCCAATTCGTCGACCACATGGCCGAGACTGGCGCGGCTCGACCGGCTTGGACTTTCCGTGCTGGCCGGCGACCACGCGCCCGTTGCGCGTGCGCTTGCGTCCAAGGGCGGTGACCGATTCAGCGGCGTCGATTGGATGGCGACCGACAGCGGCGCGGTGTTCGTGCACGGTGCGACGCTGTGGCTGGAGTGCGCGCCCTACAAGCGAATCGAAGCAGGCGACCACGAGATCGTCGTGCTGCAGATCCTCTCACTGGCGATGTATCCCGACGTCGCCCCGATGGTCTTCCACCGCAGCAACTTTCGCGAACTGGCCCCCGCGGGCTAGTTGGTCCGGGACCCGCCTTTGGCGGTTGTGCCAAGCTATGCGCGACATTGTCGCTAGTTGGTTAGCCTCGTGCTCTTGTGAGCGACATTGTCGCGCGTAGCTTGGCAGATCGCATACCGTATCAACGGGGTCTGCCGCGCGTGCTAGGCCCGCTTGAGGGACTGCGGCCAGAAGATCGCCGGATAGAACGAGTTGTCCTCGATCCCGGTTACGTAACTGTGCGCGACCGTGGAGTTCGGCGGGATGCAGAGCGGGATCCAGACCGCCTCGTCGACGATCATTTGGCTGCACTTCTGGTAGATCTGTTCTGCTTGCCCCCAGTCCGCCAGCTTGACCGCATCGTCCATCAGCTTGTCGAGTTCGGGATTCGAATACTGGTAGAAATTCAGCGGTTTGGCGCCGGTGCGGAGCAGGATCCGAAACGTCGTGTCCAGGTGCAGCGCATCGCCGCCGAGGAACGACACCAACATGTCCGGCCGCTTCTCGGGGGCCTGGTTGGGCAGGTCGAATTCCTCAGCTACCGGCATTTGCCGCACGGTGACGTCGAGCCCGAACGCCGCCAGCTGGTTCTGGATGAGCTCGGCCATCTGCCCGCGGGGCGCGCCACCGTCCGCGCTCCACGCGAGGTCGATCTTCTTCGAAGGGAGTGTCGGCACAATCGCCTTCAACGGCGCGGTGTCGACCTGAGACGGGAACGGGGCCAGGGCCGGGTTGAGCGTGAGCTCCGGCCACATCGCGTCCTGCACCTTCGCCAACCCGCCCCATGCTGTGTCGACGATCGCTGTGCGGTCCAAGGCGGTGAGCATCGCTTTGCGCAGGGCCTTGTTCGCGAAGATACCCGACGTCGGGTTGAGCCAGATCGCCTCGCCGACGCCGCCGTAGGAGTTGACGACCGCGAACTGTGTGTTCTTTTGATAGGCAAGCACGTCGGGGATCGCGAAACCCTTTGTCACCATATCGAATGCGCCGGAATCCAGCTGCAGCTTCTGGGTCGCGACGCTCGGCGTGATGTCGATGCGTATCGACTTGAACACCGGCTTCTCACCCCAGTAATCGGGAAAGCCCTCAAGTGTGTAATGGCTGCCGGTGACGAACTCCTTGAAGATGTACGGTCCTGTGCCTGCGTCGTGAGTCTTGAGCCACTCCTGCGCCATATCGTCGCCAACCGTGTTCTTCGCCACCGCGGTCGGGCTGACCGCGAACGGCTGCCAGGGACACGCCAGGTAATGGAGGAAGGCGTTGTTCGGCTCCTTGAGCGTGACGACGAAAGTCGTCGGGTCCGGCGCCTCGGTTTTGACCACGCCCGCAACCATGTAGGCCGGGCCCTGGTTGATCTTCCCGCGACGGTCGAAGCTCTTGGTCCATGCATCGGCATCGGCGATCGTGCCGTCGTGGAACTTCACGTTGGGTTGCAGCGTGAACGTGTATGTCCGTTGGTCCGGCGAGATTGTCCACGCCTTCGCGAGACTCGGGATGATCGTGGCTGTGCCGGGCTTGTAGCGCACGAGACCCTCGTACGCCGACTCCATGACCTGGACGCCCTCACCCTCGTACATGATGTCGGGGTCGGGAACCTGCATGTCGGCAAGGAACGGCATGCGCAAGACGAGTGTCCCGCCGCTGCCGCTGCCACTTGGCGCCCCTCCGCACGCGGCGATCAGTGCCGCGAGGCTGATGCCGCCGACGGTGACTCCACCCGCCTTCAGAAAGGCGCGGCGGTCCCACTGCGGACCGGACGGGATGCTGTGCGGTTGTGTCGTGTCGAACACGAATGCCTCCTACTTGGGTCATCTCTCGACCTGAGAGCACGGCATTCGCTGGCGTGCTTTCCGCGCAGTCAATCGGCGACGTGTGACGCAACCGCGTCGGGTCAGTGCACCGCGTATTACGCCGGATTGCGACGGTGACTAGAACTCCAGAAGGTTCTCTCGAAACGTGCTGTGGTTGTAGCCGTCCCGGATGAGGCCACGTTTGCGCAGTGCAGGCGCCAGGCCGTCGGCGATCTCAGCGATATTGCGCCGGGTGACGATCGGCGACAGCAGGAAGCCGTCGCCGCCGACCTCCTCCATCGCCTCGCCCATCTTCGCCGCGACGGTGTCCGGCGAGCCGACGAAGGCAAGACCGGCGTGGGTGTCGACGGTGGCGATCGCCTCGCGCAGCGTCTTGCCCCTTGCCCCCTCGATGAACGTGCGCAGCGTGCTCGTTTCGCCGTTGCCCCACACGTCGGGGACCTCCTTGTCGAGATCGAATGTGGAGAAGTCGAATTCGCCGCCAGAGGTGTAACTCAGGCCCCACAGGGCCTTTTCGATCGCGTCGTCGCTGAAGCGCGCGGCCTTCATGTCCTCCTCGCGGGCCTGCGCGACGCGGTCGGTGTCGCCGAGGATCGGGTCGATGAGGAAGAGGATCTTCAGCGTGCTCGGGTCGCGGCCGTACTCCTTCATCCTGCGGTGCATGTCCTGCCGGAACGCCTTCATCCCCTCGATGCTGGTGCCGTGCGCCAGCATCGACTCCGCATACTTGGCCGCCAGATCCCGCCCGGCAGGCGAGGCGCCCGCCTGCACGATGACGGGGCGACGCTGCGGGCCGGGAATCGTGTTGAGCGGGCCCCTGGTCCGGAAGTACTTGCCCTCGAAGTCGACCGTGTGCACCTTGTTGTGATCGGCGTATCGCGGGGTCTCCTCATCGACGAGGACTGCGCCGTCCTCCCACGAGTCCCACAGCGCCCCAACCGCTTCCATCCATTCCTTGGCCATCTCATAGCGTTCGCTGTGCAGCATCAGCTCGTCGTAGCCGTACTGCTGCGCCGCGCGGCTGGAACTCCCGGTGACGACGTTCAGCCCCACCCGCCCGTCGGTCAGGTGGTCGAGCGTGGTCATCGTCCTTGCCGCCATGAACGGGTGATAGAAGCTCGTTGACAGGGTGACCGCGATGCCGATGTGTTTCGTGCGCTGCGTCAGCAGCGGGATCAGCGGGACGGGATCGCACTTCGGCGCCAGCATCCCGTACTTGAGCGTGGTCTCCATGGACCGGCCGTAGGCGTCCTCGACCATGCTGGTGTCCTCGACCAGCAGGTAGTCGAAACGCGCGCGCTCCAGCGACGCGGCCAGATCGACGAAGAGGTCGCCCTTCATCCAATCGTGGCCGGTATTGCCCGCCCACGGGTCCAGCGCCCAGGTCTGAACGGAGAAGCCACTGCCCATGAACCAACCCAGATGAAACATGCGACCAATGTGGCTTCTCGATGTTTCAGGGCGATGAGGCGGACGATTCCGCCCGCATTACGCTGCCTGAGATGAGTGATTCACGTCACGCCGCGTCACATCCCGAGCGTCGGCGGTGTCTCGAGGGCATGACTGAACAGAACGCAACCACCAACGTCGTCGTCATCGGCGGCGGATACGCAGGCACGACTGCAGCCAACCATTTGCGGATGCGCTCCGACGTGCACATCACCTTGGTCAACCCGCGCCCGAAGTTCGTCGAGCGCATCCGGCTGCACCAGTTCGTCGCGGGCAACTACGACGCCACGGTTGACTACGGCACGCTGCTCGGCAACGGCATCGAGCTTGTCGTCGACTGTGCCGAGCGGATCGACACCGCTGCACGCACCGTGCATCTCGGGGTGGGGCATCCGCTCGACTACGACTACCTCATCTACGCGGTCGGCAGCACAGGCGCGGTGCCGCCCTCTGTGCCGGGTGCGGCCGAATTCGCCTATCCCATAGCCGAACTGGAATACGCTCAGCGGCTGCGCGCGGCCGTCGACGAGCTGCATCCTGACGCCCCGATCACCGTCGTCGGCGCCGGGCTCACCGGCATCGAAGTGGCCTCAGAGATGGCCGAGCAGGGCCGCGCCGTGACGCTGGTCTGCGGCGGACAGCTGGCTCCGTCACTGTCGGAGCCCGGCCGCCGGTCGATCGCCAGGTGGCTGGCCAAGCATCGGGTAGTCGTGCTCGAGGACGACGTCGTGACTGAGGTGCGCCCCGACGCGGTGGTGTTCGCCGACGGCGCGGTACGTCCGAGCGCGGTCACCATCTGGACGGCGGGCTTCGGCGTGCCAGACCTGGCATCGGCCAGCGGACTGCGCACCGACGGACTGGGCCGACTGCTCACCGACGAGACGCTCACCAGCGTCGACGACCCGCGGATCGTGGCAGCGGGCGACTGCGCTGCACCGTCGGGGCAGCCGCTGAGGATGAGCTGCCAGGCCGCAGGGCCACTCGGTGCGCAGGCCGCTGACACCGTGCTGAGCCGCATCGCTGGCACGACACCGGCGGGGATCGACCAGGCGTTTGTGGGCTCTTGCGTCAGCCTGGGCCGGCACGCGGCCACGGTGCAGTTGGCCCGCAAGGACGACACCCCCGTGAAGTACTACATCGGCGGACGGCTCGGCGCCTCGGTCAAGGAGGCAATCTGCAAGGGCACGCTGTGGGGTCTGCGCCGCGAGGCCCGCAAGCCCGGTTCCACCTTCGTGATGAAGGGCGGAAAGCGTCCGGCCCAGCCGACGTTCGAGGTGGTCACGGAATCGTGACCACGCAGGGCCCAATCGCCGGCTCGGCCGGCGGCGAGCACGCCGAGCGGTTCACCCATCTGCGGCCGCTGCTGTTCACGATCGTCTACGAGATCCTGGGTTCGGCAACGGAATCCGACGACGTGTTGCAGGACAGCTATCTGCGGTGGGCCGACGTCGACCTCGCGACGGTGCGCGACACCAAGTCGTATCTGGCGCAGCTGGTGACCCGTCAGGCGCTCAATGCGCTGCGGGCAGGTGCCCGTCGTCGCGAGGACTACATCGGCCCGTGGCTGCCCGAGCCGCTGCTGCTCGACGAGAGCGACGCCTCGTCGGACGTGGTGCTCGCGGAGTCGGTGTCGATGGCGATGCTGGTGCTGCTCGAGACGCTCACCCCCGACGAGCGTGCGGTGTTCGTGCTTCGCGAGGTGTTCGGCTTCGACTACGACGAAATCGCCGGTGCGGTAGGCAAATCCGTTGCGACGGTGCGCCAGGTTGCGCACCGCGCACGCGAGCACGTGCACGCGCGGCGCAAGCGGTTCGAACCCGTCGACGCCGCAAGGACGGCCGAGCTGACCGAGCAGTTCATGACCGCGGCCGCAACCGGTGACTTGGATGGACTGCTGTCGATGCTCGCACCGGACGCCGTATGGACGGCCGACAGCGGCGGCAAGGCCAGCGCGGCCCGCCGCCCGGTGGTGGGCGCGGACAAGGTGGCCAGGGCGATCATCGGCCTCTTCCGGGTTGGCCAGAAGATTCCGGGCGCACGGATCGAGACGGCGGTGTACAACAGCGCCCCGGCGGTGGTCGTCTACAGCGGCGACCACCTGGAGGGCGTGTTCCTCGTCGAGGTCACCGACGGCAAGATCACGCACTTCTACGCGATGCGAAACCCCGACAAGCTGGTAGGGATCGCGATCCCGCGGGCGATCAGCCGCTAGCGCTCTGTCACGCTTGGTCGGTGCGGATCGAGCGGCTCGGCGATTTGGGCAGCGCCCCTGCGGTGCTGCGCGCCGTCGCTTCTGGGGCCGCGCGGCGCGGTCTGCCGCCGCCCGCCGCGCTGATCGGCGATTGGTTCGGATCGGCGGCGGTCATCGCCCCGTCTCTGGAGGCCGTCGCCTGTGACGACGTCTTCGACGTACCCAGTGGCGTATCCGACGGAGCGATCGGCGGCGGGTGGTTCGGCTATCTCTCGTATCCCGATGCGGGCGTCGACGGCCTTGGGCCCCGGATTCCTGAGGCGGCAGGCGGCTGGTCGGACTGTGTGCTTCGGCAGGACGGCGACGGGCAATGGTGGTATGAAAACCTGTCCGGCACACCACTTTCGGAGTGGGTGACAGAGGCATTGCGTTTTCGTGCGCCTCCGCGGGAGTACAGCATCGCGTGGGGCGACGCCGACCGCGACGCGCACCGCCGCGGCGTGCTCGAATGCCTGGAGGCGATCGCGGCGGGCGAGGTTTACCAGGCCTGTGTGTGCACGCGGTTCGCGGGCCGAATCGACGGTGCGCCCATCGACTTCTTCGTCGACGCAGTCGAGCGCACGTCGCCGGCGCGGGCGGCCTACCTGGCCGGGGAGTGGGGCGCGGTGGCGTCGCTGTCGCCGGAACTGTTCCTGCGCCGCCGCGGTGAGACGGTGACGTCGAGCCCGATCAAGGGCACGCTGCCGCGGCATGCGGACCCGGCGGCGCTGCGGGCGTCGGCCAAAGACGTCGCGGAGAACATCATGATCGTCGACCTGGTCCGTAATGACCTGGGCCGCGTTGCGATCACGGGGACGGTGACCGTGCCCGAGTTGCTGGCGGTGCAGCCGGCGCCGGGCGTGTGGCATCTGGTGTCGACGGTCTCGGCGCGCGTCAGCGTGGACGTGCCGATGGCGTCGATTTTGGATGCGGCCTTCCCGCCTGCATCGGTAACCGGCACGCCCAAGGCGCGGGCCCGTCAGCTGTTGCGCGGCTGGGAGCCGCATCGGCGCGGGATCTATTGCGGCACAGTCGGTTTGGCTTCACCAGTTGCGGGCTGCGAACTCAACGTGGCGATCCGGACCGTCGAGTTCGACGCGTACGGGAATGCGGTGCTGGGTGTCGGCGGCGGCATCACCGCCGACTCCGATCCGGACCGCGAGTGGGACGAGTGCCTGCACAAGGCGGCACCGATCATTGATATTGCCGACACCGCTCCACAAGAATCTCCGCCAGTCGTTCCGGCTCGCTGACCATCAGGTCGTGGCAGGTGTCCATCTCGATGATGGTCTGCACGCCACCCAGCGCCTCGATGCTTCGGCGCTGCGACCTGACGGACAGAGAGCGGTCACGTGTCGTGAGGATCCACGTCCGCGGTACTTCGTCGGGCATGCCGCGCCGCGAGACATTCTCGACGGGAAGGTGTGGGGTCTCCGCGCAGAGGCGATCCAGCATGAAACGACGGCGCTCACGCCGCACTCCGTTCAGGAAGGCGAGCCGAGCCGCAATGGGGTTCATCTCGCCGGGCACGCCCCTCTTCGCGCCGCGACGCGCCATGCCGGCGAGAGGGCCGGCGATGGTGTCGACGACTGCGCCGCCCTCGGGTGGGATAAACGCGGTCGCCAAGACCATCTCCCGCACTCGTGCCGACCCGAGTTTGGTCACAACCCCCGGAACGGTGAGCCCACCCATCGAATGGGCGACGATGACGATCTCGGCCAGCCCGGCGTCGTCGATGGCGGCGACCACCGAATCGACGCACTCGCCCACGGTCAGCGTGCGCAGGTCACCCGGCTTGCCTCGACGACCAGGCAGGTCTACCGCCAGTACGTCGAGATCTGGTGCCAGCCTGTGGATTTCGTCGACGGTCAGGTCCCAACAGTCGCCGGCATGTGCGCCCCCGTGGACGAGCACCAGCGCGGGCCAGGTCATGACGGCTGCCTCGCTCGCAGAACCGCATCGTAGAGCTCACGCCGCGATGGCGCGCCGGGATTTGCGGAGATCACCTGCGCGCACGCATCCTTCACGCCTGCACCGGTGTCGACGAGGGCCTGCACGTCGGCCACCAGCGTCTCGAGGTCGGCCTTCGGCGTCGCCCCCGCAAGCACGACGGTGATCTCGCCGAGCACGCCGTCGCTCGCCCACTCGGCCAGCTCGCCGAGCGTGCCGCGGACGATCTCCTCGTGTGTCTTGGTCAGCTCACGGCAGACGACAGCGCGCCGGTCGGTGCCAAACGCGGCCGACCGCGTCGCGCAGCGTGTCGGGGAGCCGCCGCGGCGACTCGAAGAACACGCAGGTGCGTGGCTCGGCGGCCAGCGTCGTGAGCCAGGCCATCCGCGCTGATTTCTTCCGCGGCGCGAACCCCTCGAAGCAGAACCGCTCCACGGGCAGGCCAGAGACCGCCAGCGCGGTCGTCACCGCCGAAGGGCCCGGCAGGCAGCTGACCGGCAGCCCCGCGCCTGCGCAGGCCGCGACCAGCCGGTACCCGGGATCGCTGATCAGCGGCATGCCCGCATCGCTGACCAGCAGAACCGTCGCCCCGGCCTCGACCTCGCCGACCAGCGACGGAACCCGCAATGCCTCGTTTGCGTCGTACAGGCTGACCACCTTGCCTGCGAGCTTGACGTCGAGCGCCTGGGCCAGGGTCCGGATCCGGCGGGTGTCCTCGGCAGCGACCACATCGGCGCTCGCCAGGGCCTTGACCAGCCGCGCGGAGGCATCCGATGGCTGGCCCAGCGGCGTGGCGCCGATGAGCAGTCGGCCAGAGGTCATGCCGGACAGCCTACGATCGCTGTCGTGACCGCCCCCGGCCGATGAAGTCGTTGCCAAGGAGCGCGCGGTCCCCGTCATCAGCCCCGCGCCCCTGGTGCCCATCGCCGACTTCGGGCCGGTCGACCGGCTGCAGGGCTGGGCGATGACGGCCGTGATCACGGCGCTGGCAGCGGTGACGCGTTTCCTGCGCCTGGGCTCGCCGACCGACGCGGGCACGCCGATCTTCGACGAGAAGCACTACGCGCCGCAGGCGTGGCAGCTGCTGCACAACCACGGCGTGGAGGACAACCCCGGCTACGGCCTGGTGGTGCATCCGCCGGTCGGCAAGCAACTGATCGCGATCGGCGAGGCGCTGTTCGGCTACAACGGGGTGGGCTGGCGATTTTCCGGCGCCGTGTGCGGCGTCATCCTCGTGCTGTTGGTCGCGCGGATCGGGCGGCGGATCAGCCGGTCGACGTTGGTCGGCGGGATCGCCGGCCTGCTGTTGATCGCCGACGGTGTCAGCTTCGTCGCCTCGCGTACCGCACTGCTCGACGGATTTCTGACGCTGTTCATCGTTGCGGCGTTCGGATGTTTGATCGTCGACCGCGACCAGGTGCGGGAGCGGATGCACATCGCGCTGCTGGAGGGCCGTATCGGCGAGACGCCGTGGGGACCGCGGCTGGGCGTGCGGTGGTGGCGGTTCGGCGCCGGTGTTTTGCTCGGATTGGCTTGTGCGACAAAGTGGTCCGGGCTGTACTTCATCGTGTTCTACGGTTTGATGACGTTGGCGTTCGACATCGCGCGCGCGCAGGCAGTATCGGGTGCCACGGCCGTGGCTCGGGGCGTTCCGGCGCGACGTCGGCCCGTCGTTGTACGCGCTGGTGCTCATTCCGTTCGGCGTATATCTGGCGTCCTACGCGCCGTGGTTCGCGTCGGAGACGGCAGTCAATCGGCACGAGGTCGGCAACTCGATCGGCCCGGATAGCGTGCTGCCGATTCCCGACGCATTTCGCTCGCTGTGGCATTACACGTACGCGGCGTACAGGTTTCACGCCGGGCTGACGAATGCCGCAGGCAACCACCACCCGTGGGAGTCCAAGCCGTGGACGTGGCCGATGTCGCTGCGGCCGGTGCTGTACGCCATCGACAACCAGAACGTGCCCGGCTGCGGCGCGCAGTCCTGCGTGAAAGCGGTGATGCTCGTCGGCACGCCCGCCATGTGGTTCATCGCGGTGCCGGTGCTGGTGTGGGCGGTGTGGCGGGCGTTCGTCAAGCGGGACTGGCGCTACGGCGCGATCCTGGTGGGATACGGCGCGGGGTTTCTGCCGTGGTTCGCCGACATCGACCGGCAGATGTACTTCTTCTACGCGGCGACGATGGCGCCGTTCCTGGTGTTGATGATCGCGATGATCCTCGGCGACATCCTGCACAAGCCGAATCAGAACTCGGAGCGACGAACACTGGGGCTGATCGTCGTGTGTTGCTATCTCGCACTGGTGATTACGAACTTCGCGTGGATGTATCCGATCCTGACGGGCATCCCGATCTCGCAGTCGACGTGGAACATGGAGATCTGGCTGCCCAGCTGGCGCTAGGTCGTCGCGAAATGCACGTTAGCGCGTGCCCTTCTTGAACTTTCCACGCTAACGTACGTTTCGGCGATAGAACTAGAGCGGGTCGCGGGCCGCGGGGCACGACATGCACCGCGGGCCGCCGCGGCCGGTGCCCAACTCCGACGCCTCGATCGACAGCACTTCGATACCCGCATCGGCAAGCCGCGCATTGGTTTCGGTGTTGCGCTCGTATGCGACGACCACACCCGGCGCCAGTGCCAGCGTGTTGTTTCCGTCGTCCCACTGCTCACGCTCGGCCGTCACCGGGTCCAGGCCCGTGGCGATCACCCTCAGCTTCTCGATCTGCATCGCCTCCGCGGCGGCCTCGACAAAGGGCGCGGAATCGCTGATGGTCACGCCGCCCTGCCCGTCGCGGTGAATCGTGAACGCCGACAACGAGTCGACGATATTCGGGTACATCACCACCGCGTCGACGTCGACCATCGTGCACACCGTGTCGAGGTGCATCTGCGCGCGCTGCTGCGCGATCGGCACTGCCAGCACGGTGTACGCCAGATCGTCGTCGAACAGGCTGCGCGCCAACGCCTCCGCACCCGCTGGCGTGGTCCGCTCCCCCACGCCCACCGCGACGACGCCCGGTGCAAGCAGTAGCACGTCGCCGCCCTTCGACGGGCGCCGACCGCGACTCGTATGCCCGTCGCACGCCGAGGAACCGCGGGTGATGCGCGTAGATCAGGTCGGTCAGCGACGTCTCGCGCACCCGTGCGGGCAACGCCAGCGACGTGATCGCCACCCGCGGTCCGATCCAGAACGACGAGTCGCGGGTGAACATCAGGTTGGGCAGCGGCTCGATGACGAAATCCCCGCCGTGGTGCATCCGCCGCACCAGCGACAGCTCACCGCCGCTGAACGGCAACTCGTTGAACGTCATCCCGGCCATCAGCATCCGCGCCAGCGGAGCCGCCTCAAGCGTCCGCAGATAGGTCGAAAGCTCTTGCGCCAGCGGCAGTCCCAGCCGTCGCGAATCCACGGCCGCCGAGATCCCGTGCATGCGCGCCGCGCCACTGTGCGTCAGCGCCTCGGTCAACAGGTCGGCGAGCAGCAGCACCTCGACACCGCGCGATTCCAGCACCGCGGCGAACGCGTCGTGTTCCTGCTGCGCCTTGGACACCCACGGCAGGCCATCGAACAGCAGCGCGTCGTTGTTGCGCGGCGTGAGCCGCCGCAATTCGTCCCCGGGCCGGTGCAGGATGACAGCCCGCAGCCTGCCGACCTCGGAGTCGCAGCCCAGCGCAACGTCTGTCACATCTAGCACCGTAGCGCCACGTCACCTCAACTATGGTTTAGGTCATGGAGCTGATACACGAACTGACGCCCAGCGAGATGTCGCATCGCAGCGGCGTGGCGGTCTCGGCCCTGCACTTCTACGAACGCGAGGGCCTGATCCACAGTCGGCGCACCGGCGGCAACCAGCGCCGCTACGCCCGCGAGACACTGCGGCGGGTCGCGTTCATCCGCATGTCGCAGCGCCTGGGCATCCCGTTGGCCCGCATCCGCGAGGCCCTGGCCACGCTGCCCACCGACCGCGTCCCCACCAGCAAGGACTGGGCCCGGCTCTCGGCAGGCTGGCGCCAGGATCTCGACGACCGCATCGTGCATCTGGAACGCTTGCGCGACAACCTCGCCGGCTGCATCGGCTGCGGCTGCCTCAGTCTGAAGACCTGTGCGCTGTCCAACCCCGGCGACGTGCTGGCCGACCAGGGACCAGGCGCCGCCCGGCTCTGAAGGGCGGGAGCGCCCATCGCGACTTTTCGAACGTCTGTGCGATAGACTCGTGGCCATGGAGCTGGCGCTACAAAGCTCTCTATTCGAGGCCGCCGATCGGCGACACCTCGGCAACGGCGCGTGGGTCGAGGTGCGCTCGGGCTGGCTGACCGATGCCGAGTCGCTGTTCGGCGAGCTGATGGAACAGATCCCGTGGCGCGCCGAGCGTAGGCAGATGTACGAGCGGGTGCTCGACGTGCCGCGGCTGGTGAGCTTCCACAACCTCGTCGACGAGCCCGCGCCGCACCCGCAGCTGAAACAGATGCGCCGCAGGCTCAACGACACCTACGCGGGCGAGCTCGGCGAACCGTTCACCACCGCCGGTCTCTGCCTCTACCGTGACGGCGACGACAGTGTCGCCTGGCATGGCGACAAGATCGGCCGCAGCAGCACCGAAGACACCATGGTGGCCATCGTCAGCCTGGGCGCCACAAGGGTTTTCGCACTGCGCCCGTGCGGCGGCGGAAAGTCACTGCGGCTACAGCACCGGCACGGCGACCTGTTGGTGATGGGCGGGTCATGCCAGCGCACATGGGAGCACGCGATTCCGAAGACGTCGCGGCCGGTCGGCCCGCGCATCAGCATCCAGTTCCGCCCGCACGACGTTCGTTGATCAGCCCTTCACGGCCGCGACGGCTGCGCTTAGCAGGTCACGCGCCCGCTGCGTGTTGACCGGCGCGACGGGCTTGTCCGGCAGCACCAATGGGTTGGCCGTGACGATCACCAGGAAGGTGCCGAAGCTGGCCACGTAGTTGTAGAGCTCGCCGGTGCGTGGCTTGCCGTCAACCGTCGTCTGCAGCACTCGATGCGTGCCCACCGTGTGGACGCCGTCGATCTGCGGCGCCTCGACCACCTCGACGAGACCGCGCACCCCCGGTCCGCTGAACCCGACCTTCTGGCAGTTCTGCGCGGGGTCGGTGCGCGGCACGACCTCAGACGTCTCGACGGCGATCGCGATGAACCGGTTGCCGTCGCCCTCCGCCGTCGTCGCGGCCATGTTGCCTTTCATGCCCGCAGGCACGACCTGTTGGCTGGCCCCCTTCGCACAGTCGGCCGGGTCGAACGTCATGCCGGGCGGCAGGGTCTGCGGCCCGAGCAGCCGCGGATCGATGCCCGTCGGTCCCACGCTGGTGACCTTGAACTCCGACCCGAAGCTGGACTTGACGTTCGCGACGTGGGCGATGTCGGCGTGTGAGAGGTCCTGGTCTGCGGACTGTCCGGTGGCGCATGCGGTCAGCAGGCCAGCGCTTGCGATAACGAGCATCGCCCTAGGGTTCGACATCGCCGCCAATGTACCTGCAGGGCCCCGCTCAGCCGCGTAACGCCGACACCGTTTTCACGAGCAATTCCGCCGCGAAATCCTGTCCGAGTGCAGCATTCGGCGAGCCGGGGTCGGTGACGACCGTGTCGAACACGACGTAGTCGCCGAGATAGGCGGTGAAGGTGTCCGCATGCGAATGGGTTTCGGTGCCGCCCTCGACGGCTGTGGTGGCCGAGGTGGCCAGGCCGACGGTCGCCGCGCCGTCGACGGCAGGCGCCGCAACCAATGCGACGCTTCCGCTGGTTCGCCCTGCCGACACAGTCCAGTGCCCGCACCCCTCGATCAACGACTGGTCGAGATTCGCCGCTGAGGTGGCGACCACCGCGTAGACGATCCCGCCTGCACCCGAAGCCGACCACCCCCGCGTCGTCGCGCCGGCGACCGGATCGGCGAGGGCGCCACATCGCTGCGGGTCGGCCGTCCAGTCGGGCCCCAAGCCCCAGAATGCGATCGGCGCCGCGCGGCCGGAAAGGGCAGCCACCTCGTAGCCGCTCGGCAGTTCCGTGCGGACTCGGTCGATCCGCGCTGGGTTCACCTGCGAACGTGACGTCGGCGTCGGCGGCGCAGAGGAGGGCGATTCTGCACACGCCGAAACAAGGACGGACAGCGCTGCGAGCAAGGCGAACAGCCGCACGCCCGTTGATACCACAGGGCTTGCTTAGGAAAGTCTTGCAACATCGTGTGTCCGCCCGGCGATGAACAAATATCAGGCAAACAGAAGAACGGAGACTGTCATGCGCACAGGCTGGGGTGTGGCAGCAACATTAGCGGCCGCGAGTGTTCTACCCGCACCTGCAGGACTGGCAACCGCCGAGCCCACCCAAGCGGGCAACGCCTACGCCACGATCGGAACGCTGGAGGGCGAAGGCTACGACGTCATCATCGACCGCGTCGGCAATGCGCCGATCAACCAGTGCATCGTCACGAGCGTCCGAAATCCGCAGGAGCAGACCAGGACGTTCTGGGTTGACGAGGGCAAGCGTCGCGAGCTGGTGACGGTCGTCGTCAGCAGGTCGATCAACGTATCGCTGAACTGCGGCGTGTAGCTGACGCTCGCTGCCGGCCACGTCGCATGCCCGGCGTGGAATCAATTGTGCTACTGCAAGTTTCACTCATCAGACCGCGGTGACCGGAGGGGACGCTGTCGGTTTGAAGGAGTAGCCGTGAACGCACCACAACATGAATAGATCGATCCGCGCGGCCATTACGGGAGGGGCCTTTGTCGCACTGGCCCTGGGGTTTCCGGCCGTCGCAGCGGCCGCGCCGTCAGGCATCGGATCGGCGCAGGACACCGTCGACGAGTTGGAGAACCACGGCTTCAACGTCGTGCTGAGCAAGATGGGCCCAGGCCCGCTCGATCACTGCACAGTCGACTCGGTTCGACCCGGCACGACTGTCATCCATCCCGTCCGAAATGGTGGCTATGTGGTGGACCTGATCATCTACCAAACGGTGTATTTGACGGCTAAGTGCTAACCCGGGCGGCGGTGGCATTACCGCCCGCGTCAGCGGGGCAATCTCGATTTCCTCGCCGCTAACCGGACACTATGTGATTACACAAGGATTTCTGCTCGCCTCGACGACGGAAATTTCGTCGATAAACCCCGACTACCAGCGCCGATCGTCGTTCCACTCGATAATCAATATCGTTTGCGAGGTCAACAACCCACCGCGCAGCCGAAGGAGAAATTTCTGTCCCGAACCGCCACTCTGCGTGGCGTTTCGGGTGCGCCCGATGTTTGCCGACCGTAGGCTACGCCCGAGATTTCAAAATCGACAGGAGATCCAATGACACGCGCACTTCGGGCCGGGGTTGTTGCCATTTCGGCGATCGCGATCGGTATCGGCCTATCCGCCTGCGGATCGAACACCAAGTCCGAGCCGTCCACCTCGAAGCAGACTTCCGCCACATCGTCGTCGACCACGACGAGCAAAGCCCCGCAGACGACGAAGGCACCGGCGGCAGCGGGTCCGAACAAGACGATCGTCGATTACATCAAGGAGAACAACATCACCGAGACACCGGTGCACCGCGGTGATGCCGGCGCGCCGACCATCAACTTGCCGTTCCCGCCCGGGTGGGAGGACGCCGGAAACCGCACACCGGGCTGGGCCTATGGCGCGATTGTGTCCAGCGATCCAGCGATGGCACAGAATCCTCCGACGATCATCGCGCTGGTCTCCAAGCTGACGGGCAACGTCGACCCGGCCAAGATCCTCGAGTACGCGCAGGGCGAGATCAAGAACCTGCCCGGGTATGACGGCGCCACCGAGGGCACCGCGAGCACGCTCGGCGGGTTCGATGCGACCCAGATCGGCGGCACGTATATGAAGGACGGCGTCAAGCGCGCCATCGCCCAGAAGACGGTGGTGATCCCTGGCGGGGACGGCCTGTTCGTGTTGCAGCTCAACGCTGATGGCACCGAGGATCAAATGGGTGCGTTGATGGACGCGACGGGCGTCATCGACGAGCAGACCACGATCACGCCGTAGTGCGATGGTCCGAACTCGCCCAGCTAAGGTGACGCGATGACTGCCGTACCACCCGATACGAACGAACCCCCACCACCGCAGCGTGGGCTGACTGCTGATGAACGCGGCCGCGACGTCAGCGAGGCGCAGGCCGAAGTCGAGGCCGAGACGTCGAAGGTCCAGCAGTACCTCAAGGCGATGAGCCCTCGATATGTGTTGTCGATGGCCGAGGGCTACCCGGTGGTGATCAAACAGTTCCTGCAGTTCTGCTTGATCATCATCTACCCGGCGTGGGTGTTCGCCGTGCTTGTCGGTGCCGCACTGCACCTGTTGTTCTACGTGACCGTCTACCCGGTGTTGTGGCTCCTGTTCTGGCCAGTGCGGGCCTGGCAGAAGAAGAACAACCCCGAGGAATACGAAGCCACGCGCCAGAAGTTCGCCAAGAAGTAGTGGGCCTCTTCAAAACCTCCGGCGGCGCGAAGGTGTCCGTGACGCCGGAGGTCGTCCGGCCACGTCAGACCGTGACCGCCACCGTCACCGCCGACAAGGCGATCGACAAGGTAACCGCGGCGACGCTGGAATGGGGCTATACCAACTTTTATCGGTATCGCTGGGCTGGGCGCGCCGACTCGACAGCCGTGCAGATGAACGACTCGTGGTGGATGTTGGGCGAGGTCGGCACCGACGCAGGTAGCGAAAAGGACGTCGACGACTGGGTCGGGGTGACGAAGGTCGAACTGCCAGTCGCCTCCGGACGAATTCACGGGCGGGTCTTCGTCGTTCACCGTGCCCTCGTGGGCACCGGGATCGTCGGACATGCTCGCGCGTTGGTCCGCCCGACTGACGATCGAGCGCGGCGGCCGCGACGTCGACACCCTCGGCGACTTCACGGTGGTCATCGGCAGGGACAACATCGAGTTCGACGACGAACCACCGGCGCGGACCGGAGGAGACGGCAAGACCGACATCGAAATCGTGTTGCCATCTCTCGTCTTTCGCGCAGGCGAATCAATCAACGGCCATCTCATCCTGACCCCGCATGCAGACATGTCAGACGCCGAGCTGTCGATCCACTGGGGGCAGCGCCGAATCTCCCATCCTCTGGTCCGCACGCCTGCGGCTGGTGGCGGGTCGGCAGGCGCGGTGACACGATCAAACTCGGTAAGGGAATCCCACTGCGCACCGGCACACCGGTGACGGTGCCGTTCACGGTGCCGTTGCCCGAGGATGCGCCGCCGAGCGGCACAGCGGTGCACTCAACGCTGCTGTGGTTCCTCGAGGCCACGCTGTTTTATTCGAAATGGACCCAGGGCATCGAGCAGGAGCGCCGCCAGATCGCGGTCTTCAACGCGCCGTAGTCACGCTCGCGAAATCGCCGAGGCCTCCGCAATCTGATCGGGGGTCGGACGCACGCTCGTGTAGCGCTCGAACTGCTCAGCGGCCTGAAGCGCGATTACCTCAGCGCCGGTGATGACGGGCACACCCGCCGCGCGCGCCGCCTTGATCAACGGCGTCTCCGACGGCAGCGCCACCACGTCGAAGACGGTGTGCGCCTTGGCGATTGTCGCTTCGTCGAAGGCGGCCTCACTCTCTTCGGGCCCGCCTGCCATCCCGATCGGAGTGACGTTCACGATGATCGACGCCGATTGCCCTCCGACGTCGGACGCGTAGTCATAGCCGAGCCGGTCGGCCAATTCACGGCCCGCCTCCGGGTTTCGGGCAACCACGACGCCGGAGCGAAAGCCGCTGTCGCGGAACGCGGCACCGACCGCGCTGGCCATGCCGCCACTGCCGCGGATGAGGACCGTGTCACCCGAATGCAGGTCGTGCTCGTCGATAAGCCGTTGTACCGCAATGTAGTCGGTGTTCGACGCGGTCAGGTGGCCGTCGTCGTTGACGATCGTGTTGACCGAGTGGATGGCGCGCGCCGACGCCTCGACCGTGTCGACAAGCGGAATGACGTCCTGCTTGAACGGCATTGACACCGAACATCCGCGAATGCCGAGTGCCCGCACCCCGCCGATCGCGGCGACGAGATCGGTCGTCGTGAACGCCTTGTAGATGAAGTCCAGGCCGAGTTCGTCATAGAGATGGTTGTGAAACCGGGTCCCGATATTGCTGGGCCGGCCAGCCAATGAGATGCACAGCAGAGTGTCTTTGCTCAATGGCGGCCTTCGACCGGCGGCATCGATTGAGGCCTGCATCAGCCGACGATCCTGACGACCTGGGATGTCACGTTGTGTATCTGTTTGGTCAGTTGCGGCGTGAAGGGCGGGTTCGGGGGCTTGGGAACGTCGATGACGGTGGTCACGACGCCGAGGTCCTCGCGGTGCCACTGCGCGCCGAAATGATCGAGAATTGCGCGCATGGGATAGTTCTCCGAGAGAACCCGGGCCGTAAAGCGTTGGATCCCATGGAAATCCGCCGCGATGGCCAGGGCGCCCATCAGAAATGTGCCGATGCCTCTGCCCTGATAGGCATCGCCGACGATGAAGGCGACTTCGGCGAAGGCAGGGTCGCTCTCGTCGCGTACGAAGCGGGCATCGGCAACGACGGGGCCGTCGAAACCGTCAGTCATCACCCAGACGAAGTGGTGGGCGTAGTCGACCTCGAACAGGTATCGCATCAACCCCTTGGTGGGGTTTCGCGGTGTCTGGAACCGGCGGTACAACGTCTCGCTGGAGAACTCGACGGGGCCGTTCGTGGTGCGTTCGTTGTCGCCAGGCAGCACCGGCCGCAGGTGCAGCTGAGTGCCGTCGCGCATCCGGACCGGAATCGGAGTAATGAACGCGGCGAGGCGCTGACGGCCCGTGCGGAGGAGTTTCTCGACCATGCCCGGGAGCTCGAGCATCGTGGCGAACGCTTCTCGGCCACCTACCCAGCCCGTCAACGGCTCCTTCGCAATGACCGTTGCGGTGCGCGGCCCGTCCCGCAGCAAGGCGATTTCGCCAACGATCATTCCTGGGAGGGACTTGGCGATGGTGTCGTGGCCGTCGATTCCGATGTGGCTGACCTCGGCCTGGCCGGACCCGATGAGCAGGAAGGACACTGCGAGCTCGCCCTGGTGCATCAGCACCTGCCCTGGCGCCGCGGTCAGCGGTCGCAGCTGCGCGGCCAGCGGCACGAGGTCGTCGACCGAACAGCCTGCGAAGACTTCAAGCGCGGCCAGTTCGTCGGCACGGACATCGGTCAGGCCTGACACGTCACGAGGCTACGGCGTCGTCATCGCGAGGGGCAAGGAACGTTGCTCGTTCTGACGTCGATGCTTACAAACAGTGCGAGCGGTCGTGTTGATCACTGACTCGTCAATGCGCTGACCGATCCAGCTCCTAGTCGAGCGGACCGGCCGCAAGCGCGGCGGCGTTGATACTGGTAAGCACCTCACGCAGATGATCGAGCTCGGCGAGCTCGACGCCGAGCCGCTCGACCACCGCCGGGGGAACCTTCAGCGCCTGCCTGCGCAGGTTGCGGCCCTTGGCGGTGAGCTCGATGTGGGTCGTCCGCTCGTCGGCCGCGCTGCGCGATCGGGTGATCAACTCCAGTGCCTGCAGACGTTTGAGCATCGGCGAGAGTGTGGCCGAATCCATTTGCAAAGAACCGGCGATGTCCTGACCGACAGCGGCTCGCCATTGGCTTTCGCGTTGTCCCACAGCGTCAGCATCACCAGATATTGCGGATGGGTCAGCCCGAGCGGCTCCAGCAGCGGCCGGTAGATCGCGAGCACGGCGCGGTTGGTGATCGCCAGTGCGAAACACACCTGGCGCTCCAGCGACAGCGGATCGAGGTCCGCAGCGACTCCTTTGGCCATGGCCACATGCTAATACCCGGCTGCACCCTATTGCCTAGCCCACTAATGATTAGTCACCCAGTGCGCCGATTGCTCACTGACACTGCGCGTTCCGTGCCACACACCAGGCTGGAGAAGTCCGACCGCAGCATAGTCGGGTGCGTGCACTAGATCTTTTGTGTGGTCGAATTACGTTTACGTTCAGGCCAATCGCCGGGATCTTGGATGGCGCTCCATCACTAAATCGACCCGTCATGAAGTTTCCTTGGCTGCCCCGGCGTCGTTCATTGAGACGTCGTCCTTACCCATCGGGTCACCACACGTCAGGCAGCCGAGGATGGGTTCGGCGGGCTGTCCGCACGGGATGTGCGTCAGTGTTGCATCGGCGCGGCTGTGCCCGAGCCATCGTCGCCCCCACGCCATGAGCGCCATTGGCACGTGATAGAAGTCGCGGCCTTGCTCGGTGAGTTCGTAGTCGTGGCGAACCGGCCAGTCTTGATATGGCTGTCGCCGGAGAAAGCCTGTATCGACGAGGCGACGCATCCGGTTCGACAAGATATTGGGGGCGATGCCCAGGCGCCGCTCGAAATCATCGAATCGCTTTGTACCGAAGAAACATTCGCGGATGATTAGACCGCTCCAGCGGTCGCCGAACACGGTCAATGCGCGGGCGATCGAGCACCGTCGCCCACGCAGGATGACATCCGGCGCGAGGAAGCGAGTGACGTTCTGGCCCGACGGCGGATTCGAGGATTCAAGCGGTGATCGCGCAGCGGTGACGTCGTCGGCGAGAAGTGGTGCCTTGCACTGGCCACACAAGAGTCCGGCGCGCGCGTCATGATCATGACCGACGTGGATGAGCCGTTGCGGGGGCGAGTCGGGCAACCACAGCCAGCGATCACCCCAGCGCATCGTGACCAGGAGGCAGTCCAGGAAATCTTCGGCCATCGCAGTGGGGACGTAGCCAGCGGATTCGCGGGTGAGCAGTCCCGCGTTGGTCAGCGCCACGAGGCGCGAATTCAGCGTGGAGCGCGGCGCGCCTGTGCCGGTCAGAAAGTCGCTGAATCGACGCACGTCGTACAGCACCGCTTCCCGCAGCACCAGCCACGACCACGCATCGCCGATCACATCGGTAGCCCGAAATACGGCGTCAGCGTCGCCGAGCCCCGAGGAAGAAAGTCTGTTGATGAAAGTTACTTGCGTTATCGTACCTCGGTGTGAGTTTCCTAATGAAAGTCACCAGACCATCTTGACCACGTCGCGGAGGTGCCATGACCACAACACCGTCATCGTCAGGAAAACTGCTAATCACCAAGGACGGGCCGGTCACTACGGTCACGTTGAATCGCCCCGAGTGCCACAACGCGCTCGACAAAGAACTGTCGAAGGAACTCAACCTCGCGATGAAGGAGATCGACACAGACCGGGAATGCCGGGTAATCATCCTCAAGGGCGCAGGCGAGACCTTCTGCGCCGGAGACGACATCAAAGGCTTTGCGACCTTTGAGCGCGAGGATGTGCTCTGGGAGATCCGGATGTACCAGCAGACCGTCAACCTCATCGACAACCTCGTGCCAGTGACGATCGCCGCGGTCGACGGTGTGTGCACGGGCGGCGGGCTCGAGCTCACCCTGGTGTGCGACTTCGTCGTCGCCACCGACCGGTCACGGTGGGGCATGCCCGAAATCAATTGGGACATCACCCCGGGCTGGGGTGGCACCGGCAGGCTCAGCAAGTTCGCCGGGCGACGAAAGGCCAAGGAGTGGAACCTGATCGGTGCCCTCTTCGACGCGCACACCGCAGAACGCCACGACCTGGCCAATCGCGTCGTCGCCCCGGAACGACTTGACGCCGAGGTGGATGAACTCATCGACGCGATCCTGGCCAAGGACGCCAAGACCGTCACCACGACCAAGTACTTCATCGACAAGGCCGCGGATCTGGACATGTGGTCGAGCATGTTCTTCGAGGGCGCCCCCCAGCGCGGGACCGACCAAACAGGCATCCTCGCGTTCGCCGACCCCGAACTGCGAGCCAAGCGCCACAAGAGCCGCGACTTTTGGCAGGACCGCCAAACCGTCGGCTGACTGCCCTGGTGCATCCCACGCGAGATCGACGGCACCAACGAGATCATGAAGGAATTGATCGGGCGGTTTCTATTGGGCGGCCTGAGTTTTGAAGAATGTTGCCAGGTTTTCGATCGCGGCGGCGGATTCGGGTAGCCCAGCAGAGATGAACACCGGCCATACGTGAATCCCGTGTCGCCATGACTCGAAGGCCACGCTCACCCCCGCGGCGATGGCCGCATCTCGGATGCGCGTGGCATCGTCGTAGAGGATTTCGTTCTCGCCGACCTGGATGAGCATCGGCGGAAAGCCGTGCATGTCGGCGAAGATCGCAGAGCACCGAGGGTCGCGGGGATCGGCCCCGGCAAGATAGTCGGCTACCGTCGAGTCGAGCATCTCACGAGTCACCAAGGGGTCCAAGTGCTTACGCTCTTCGATCGAGGCCCCGCTGAACGTCAGGTCAGCCAACGGCGAGATCGCGGCGACGCATGCCGGAAGGGCCGAGCCTCGATCCCGAGCTGCGGCGGTGACGGCGACCGCAAGGTTGCCGCCCGCCGAATCGCCAAGCACGGCCAGCATTCGCGGGTCCACGCCGCCGCGCGTGACAAGCCACTGAAAGGCCTGAAGGCAATCGTCGAACGCGCCAGGGAACGGCGTCTCTGGAGCCAGCCGATAGTCCACCGCGTGCACTCGGGCGTTGGCAGCCAGAGCCACCGCGGTGGCCAACGGAAGATAGCGATCTGGCGGAGAGCCAGTGACGTAGCCACCGCCATGAAAGTAGAGGACGGTGCGATCGGGGCTCCCGACCTGTGGTTGCAGCGTGACAGCGGGGACACCCCCTAAGTCACTGGTGCCGCGTGTCACGCCTTCAAACTCAGACGAGCCGTCGTCAAACCCCGTGCTTTCGGAGTCGCCGCCAGATTGTCCAGCACGTAGGTAGTCGACGAACGCACTTAGCAGCTGTGATGGACTGCCTCCGCCTTCGGGTTTGGTGAGCATCAGGCTGCCTGCCCTCTACGTGGTGATGACGGTGTTGAGCTCGGAGATGAGGTCGTCGCGCACGACGGCCACGTCGAATCCCGTGGCCACCGGGTCACCGCCGTCAGGCCCGAGCGCCCACGCCAAGTAGCCCAATCCGATGGTTTGGTAGACAGGACTCGCCGCAGTGAAAACCAAACCTTCCATCTTCGACTGCAGCGCTGCTGCCTTGGCATCCAATGCGTCACGGCCGACGGTGATCCCCTCGTCGTCGGTCCAGCGAACATCCGCCGCGTAGGTGCTCTCGATTGCCAGGGCCCTGCGTTGGGCATCGCGCTCGTTGAACACCCCGAGCAGGTTCGCTTCCATCAGTGTGTTGACCGTCTCAGTCATGCCCATTCCTCCGTGATAGCCGCTATAGCTTCACCACGCTACGTGATACATCAAGCAATTCAGCTCCTTCGCGATATCCTGGGCGGATACTGTGAGAAGGAACGATCGAAGTGTCACGTAGTCAGCGGCGGAAGACCCATCAAGAGCCCTGGCTGCCAGCGGCCCCGCTACGTGCCTTCCGTGTATTCATGGCCGTGCAGATGCGGATGAATTACGAGATGAACCGTCAGCTTCAAAGTGACAGCGGTTTGTCGCTCGCCGACTACCACGTTCTGAACGCGTTGACCGATGCACCCGATGGGCGCCTGCAGGTCTCTGACCTGGCGGCGCTGATTGGTTGGGAACGGAGTCGCGCGTCGCACCAGCTGCGCCGACTATGTGAGCGCGGGCTCGCTGAACGTATTCCATCAGAGGACGACGGCAGGGCCACCGACGCCACTCTGACAAAGGCGGGCCGCGAAGCGATCGCGGCGGCGGCCCCCGCTCACGTGGCATTAGTCCGCCGGATGTTCATCGACCCAATACCCGACGAATTGCTTCCGCCGCTCACTGCGGCATTGGAACACGTCCGGGTCAACATCAACTTCAATAGCTCCTTGCCGCCGCCTCCGTGGTGAGCAGGATGAAACCTTGCAATAAGCATGATAGATCACCTATCGTGAGGTACTCGCTGGACCTGAGGCGAGGGAAGGATCCCCATGAGTGCCACAACGCGCCCGCAGACGCGCAACGTATTCGCGATGACCGACGCGATGGACGTTGCGGCGGTGGTCGCGCTCTTCGACGCCGGCGCGCGAGTTGTCTTCGGGAACGGCCAGCCGATGGTGGGTGTCGACGAGATCCGCGCGGGTACCACTGCTTTTTTCGACACCATCGCGGGCCTGCATCACACGATCGTGAACGAATGGAACTTCGGCAACGACACCATCGTGGAGTTGAAGGTCACGTACGAGCGCAAGGACGGCCAGCAGGTCACCATTCCATGCGTCACGATCTTTCACACCGACGCCGCAGGCAAGATCGACGACTACCGCGTGTATTTCGACGTGGCTCCCATTTATGCCTGACTCCCGCTATCGCCTTGCCGACAAGGAGGTTTGGCGTGTCGGGTACGGCGCAATGCAGCTGGCCGGCGACGGCGTCTTCGGCCCACCGCGCGACCGTGACGAAGCCGTCGCCGTCCTGCGGGCCGCTGTGGACGCCGGGGTGGATCACATCGACACGGCTCAGTATTACGGGCCAGGGGTGGTCAACGAACTGATCCGGGAGGCGCTACACCCCTACCCCGATGGCTTGGCGTTGGTCAGCAAGGTGGCAGCCCGCCGCGACGAAATCGGTGCGGTCCTACCCTATGACGACCCCGATCAGCTCCGTGCGGGCATCGAAGACAATCTTGCAACGCTGGGAGTCGGGCAACTCACCGCCGTGAACCTCCGTGTGATGGACAACGCCGCGCCCGACGCCCGATTCGTCGATCAGCTCGGCGCGTTGACGACCGCCCGAGACGAGGGACTCATCGCTGGTATTGGGATCAGCAACATCACCAGAGACCACCTGATGCGGGCGCTGGAGGTCACCGACATCGTCTGCGTGCAGAACTTCTTCAATCTCGCGGCACGTGACAGCATGCCCATCCTGGAAGAGTGCAGTGCAAGGGAGATTGCATTCGTGCCGTTCTGTCCCTTGGGTTATCCCAGGGCGCAGCGCGAGGAGATCCTGACCAACTCGGTCGTCAACAGCGTTGCCGCTGCCCACCATGCGAGCGCTACACAGGTCGCCCTCGCCTGGTTGCTGGCCACCGCGCCGAACGTCTTGTTGATTCCCGGAACGCGCACTCGCGCCCACCTCGCTGAAAACCTTGCTGCGGAGGGCCTTTGGCTAGGTGATCGCGACATCGCCCAGCTCACCCAGGAGTTCAGCTAAGTACGCAGTCGACCATACAACTACTAGTGGTGTGTCGCGCAAATAGATAGCGTTTGGCTGGATAGGATCCTTGTCATGAGGAAGCCGGTCGCAGCGTTGGAGATTTCCGTGGGTCAGCGTGAGTTGTTGGAGTCGGTGGCGCGGTCGCAGTCGGGTGCCCATCGTGAGGTAGTGCGAGCGAAGGCGTTGTTGATGGCGTCGCAGGGCGCCGCCAATACCGCTATCGCGCAAGCATTGTCGGTGTCGCCGGCCTCGGTGGCGAACTGGCGGGCACGGTTCGCCGAGGATGGGCTGGCGAAGTTGGGCCAGGTCCGCAAGGGTCGTGGTCGTAAGCCGTCGATCCCGCAGGGCAAGATCGACGAGATCCTGGATCTGACCCAGAACTACCGTCCGGCGGGCCAGACCCATTGGAGCTGTCGGACGATGGCCGAGGTGGTCGGGGTCTCCAAGGACACCGTGCAGCGGGTGTGGTCGGCACGCGGTTTGAAGCCGCACCGGATCGAGACGTTCAAACTGTCCAACGATCCCCGCTTCGACGAGAAGCTCGTCGACGTCGTCGGGTTGTATCTGAACCCGCCGGACAAGGCCATCGTGTTGTGCGCCGACGAAAAGTCCTCAGTGCAAGCCCTGGACCGAACCCAGGCCTCGCTGCCGATGATCCCGGGCCGCGCGCAGACGATGACCCACGATTACAAACGCCACGGGACGACCACGTTGTTCGCCGCCCTGGACGTACTTACCGGCGCAGTGATCGGGCAGTGCCTGCCCCGGCACCGTCATCAGGAGTTCGTGAAGTTCCTGCGCACCATCGACAGCGAGGTCCCCAAAGATCTGTCGATTCACCTGATCGTCGACAACTACGCCACCCACAAACACCCGACGGTGCGGGCCTGGCTGGACAAACATCGCCGTTTCCAGCTCCACTTCACCCCGACGTCGTCGTCGTGGCTCAATCTCGTCGAACGCTGGTTCCGCGAGCTGACCGACAAGGCGTTGCGGCGCGGGGTCTTTCACTCCGTACCCGACCTGATCGCCTCAATCCAGGAATACCTCGACGCCCACAACGAAGACCCCCGCCCCTACGTCTGGACCGCGACCGCCGAATCCATCCTCGCGAAAGTCGCCCGCGGACGCATCGCCCTCGAAAAAGTCAACTAAATCCGAGACATACCACTAGGAGGTATGGATGAACCTGGCGCTGTGGATCATCGCGATAGTCTTGGCTGTCGCATTCGCCGGAAGCGGGCTGATGAAACTTGTGGTTCCCAAGGACAAGCTCGTCACGGCCGGCCAGGGGTGGGCGCAGGACTACAGCCCAACCAACATCCGACTGATCGGATTCGTCGAAGTCGTAGGAGCTGTCGGGTTGGTCCTACCTGCTGCAGTGCACATCGCACCGATCCTCGTGCCGCTGGCCGCCGTCGGACTCGCACTGGTGATGGTGGGCGCAATCGTTGTCCACGCCCGTCGCAAAGAACCAATGAATATCGTGGTCAACGTGGTGCTGATCGCTCTCGCCGTCTTCGTCGCCTTGGGCCGTTTCGGGCCGTATCCGTTTTCGTCGTAACAAGTCTGACCGAAGATGACGATGCCCGCAGTCGTGCTTACCGCAGACGGACGGATCGCGCTGCAGGACCGGCCACGCCCAACGCTTCGACCCGATCAAGTCCTGGTCGAAGTCGATCTGTGCGGCATTTGCGGTAGCGATCTGCACGCCTCCCAGCTGCCGCAGGTCTACCACGGTGACTGCATCCTCGGACACGAGTCCACCGGCCGGGTCTCCGCGGTCGGCGACGACGTCGCCGGGTGGGCGGTCGGCCAGAGGGTCGCGGTCAACCCCAACGGCAATGTGGACGGCACGTGCGTGTACTGCCGGTCGGGGCGACTAAACTTCTGTCGCCAGGCCACGATGGAGACGGCGCTGGGCCTGCAGGCCGATGGAGCGTTGGCACCGCTGATGGCCGCCTTCCCTGGACACCTGCGCCGAATCCCCGACGAAATGGGAACTCTGGAGGCGGCGTGGGTCGAGCCCACGGCTACCGCGCTGCGGGCGGTGGAACTCGCCGGCGAGCTCGCGGGGCGCACGGTCTTGGTGACCGGCGGAGGCCCAATCGGGCAGCTCGCTTGCAGACTCGCTCACCTCAGATCGCCCGCGCAGATCCTTCTGATGGAGCCCGCCGCCGAGCGAGCCCAGTTCGCGGCGGAGTCCCATGCGGTGTCAATCGCCGCTGACGACTACGGCAACCTGGTCGTCGACGTCGTGCTCGAGTGCTCAGGCAGCGCCGCCGCCACCTCCACGGCGCTGAAATTGCTTGCCCCCGGCGGCATCCTGGTGGTGGTCGGAGCGGGGCCCGACCCCGGGCTAGATTCGGCGACGATCCTGCTCAAAGAGATCGTTGTGCGCGGGTCCTACATCTATACCGACGAGTTCGACCGCGCGATCGACCTGCTGGCCACTCAACAGATTGCGGTCGCGGACCTCACCACGGTAATCAGCCCACTGGCTGATGCGCTGACCGCCTTCGACGCGCTGCGCGCCGGTCAAATCATGAAAGCCCTTATCGCGCCGGGCACACAGCCATAACTGCCATCGGACACGCAAGCGTCCTTCGACGGTCACCAGCTTGACCGCCATCACGGTTGCCGAGCACATTCATCGTCTGCCTACGCTCCCGGGTGGCCGCATGTTCAGTCGTCGGTTTTCACTCCGCCAATCGAGTTACCCCCGTCGATGGTCAGCGTCGTTCCGGTGACGTACGAGGCACCAGGCGCTGCGAGGAATGCGACTCCGACGGCGACCTCTGCCGCGGTTGCCGACCGGCCCACCGGAGTGGCGTTGCCCGCGGCGACCTCCGACGGGAGCTGGGCTGCCGTGGCGATCCACCCGGGTAGCACGACGTTTGCGGTCACGCCGTTCGATGCGAAGTCGACCGCGACCGACCGCGTCATACCAAGCATTGCGGCCTTGGCCGTGTGGTATCCGACGTCACCTGTGTAGGCGGTGAGGACACCGGCCGTCGACGCCACGTTGACGATTCGGCCGTACCCACGCTGGACCATCCCTGGCAATGCGGCCCGAGTGACGAAGAAGGCGCTGTCCAAGTTGCGCCGAAGGGCTAGCGACCACTCGTCATCGGTCATCACCATCAACGGGTTGGGCCGTTCAGGGATGTTCACCGACGCCAGGCCGGCGTTGTTGACCAGGATGTCGAGCTTGCCGAATGCCGCCTCGGTCGCCTCTACCAGCTCACGTGCGGCATCGGGGTCCATCAGATCGGCGGTGTGCGAGTGAGCCGCGATACCCTCTTTTTGCAGTTCATCGGCGCGCAAGTCGGCGCGGTTGGTGGTTCCCGTGACCATCACGGACGCACCGAGCTGACCCAGTAGGCGGGCCGACGCGAACCCGATGCCAAGATCGCTGCTCGATCCAGTGACGAGTGCCACCTGACCGGTCAGATCGAACGCGCTTGGCACCGTTGTAGACATTGTGTTCTTTCCCTTCACATTTGAGCGCGCCGGCCAGCGATGGACGGCCCATTGCCAAGGAGACTAGAACGCTGGCGTGGGCACTTCTAGGTCAACCGACCAAAACTTGGACGTTCGTACAAAGTCGTAACTGCCGCGTCACACCGACGAAACGAAACGTACAGACACTCAAGTGCGAACCAACGGCCCGGTCACGCCGAGAGTCCACGACCGACCGCTCGCGTGGCCGAAAGTACTCAAGCGCAGGAGCTCTGAGCATGAAACTCATGTCCGGTGTCGCCACCCTGGCCGTCACCGCCATTCTCTTGGCCTGCACGTCCTGCTCGGGAAGCAGCAACAGTCCGACGGACAACGCGGCCCTTACGTCGTCCGTGCGCAGTCCCCTTCTGAGCGACCCACCGCCATTGGACCCCGACGTGTTTTATCAGCCAGAAGGTCTGCTGATCATGACATCGGCGTATCAGGGGCTACTCCACTACGTGCCGGGAACGACGAAGATCGACGGCCTGCTTGCGACGAAGTGGACTGTCTCCCCCGACGGGCTTGACCTACACGTTCACCCTGCGCCCCGGGGTCAAGTTCGCCGATGGAACCCCGTTCGACTCCGCAGCGGCCAAAGCCAGCTTTCAGCGCCGAATCGACATGGCAGCGGGCCCGTCCTACATGCTCGCCGACGTCAAAGACATGCAAACACCAGACCCACAGACATTCGTCGTAGCCCTCAAAAAGCCGGTAGCACCATTCCTCGACTACCTCGCCTCTCCATATGGACCGCTGATGACCAGCCCCACCGCTGTCGCGCAGCACGCCTTCGGCGGTGACCGCGCCACGGCATGGCTGGCGTCGCACACCGCGGGAACCGGACCATACGAACTGACGGAGGCGGTGACCGCCAGCCACTACACGCTCAGCGCCAACAAGAACTACTGGGGCGACGCTCCCCAGATCACCACCGTCGCGCTCCCGGTGATGACGGCCACCGCCGTTCAGCGTCTCCAGCTCGACTACCGGCCAGCTCGACATGATCCTGCACGGGTTGTCCAAGGGCGACTACGAGGCGTTGGCCAAGGGCCCGACCACCGAAGTGCTGCAGCAGAACGCGCTGGTGAAGGCCCTGGTCATGGTGAATCCGGACTCGAAGGTGTTCGGTCCTGCCCGCGGCGCGAGAAGCGCTCAGTGCGGGGCTCGACCAAACCGCCTTGACCACAACGGTATTCGGTGCAGCAGGGTTCCCCGTCGACGCAGTTCTACCCAACCGGGATGATGCCCGACGGCGCGGTTCCCGACCAGCACCATTTCGACCCGTCGAAGTTGACCGCGCTCGGCAGCAAGGGTGGTGCCGTGGAGATCGGCTTCCCGACCGGAGACAGCACCCTTCAGGATCTGGCCAACCAGATCCAAGTGATCCTTCAGCAGGCCGGCCTAACCGCGACAATCCGCGACTTCCCCTCGGCCCAGTTCTTCGCCTTGAACGAACACCCCGAGCAGCGACCAGATTTATTGCTCGCTTCGTTGAACCCCGACGCCGCACATCCCGACACCTGGTCGCGGATCTATCAGTACACGAACGCACCGGTCAACCTGCAGGGCTGCTCGGTACCCGCCAAGCCGACACGCTCCTCGACGAGGGCAGCGCAGAACCCGATCAAGCGAAATCGCAGGCCCTTTACGTCGAAGCCGCCAAGGCCTACCGCGATTCACTGTGTTGGGTGAACCTCGCCGACCTTCACAACACCGTCGCCACCCGCAAGGGTTACTCCAACTGGCAAGGTCAGCCCGCCTGGATGTGGGACACCGACTTCTCCACCCTCAAGTTCAAGGGATGAACGGCGTCTACATGGGCACACGCAGGGGCGCCGATGTCGAAACTGATACCAAAGCCGTTAATTCTCAACGCAGTACAGGCAACACCGCGCGCGGCGCTCAGCGCCGCATCGAGATCATCGACGCCGCAATCGCGGTCATGGCGCAGGTCGGACTGGCCGGGCTTTCGATGCGTGTCGTGGCCAACCAAGCCCAGATACCCCTTGGCGCGTTGAGCTACTACTTCGACGACAAGTCGGACCTGGTCGCCCAGGCCTTTCAACAACTGTCCGACCGCGAGATCGAACGCGTTGTCCGCACCGCTGACCGGCTACAACCCACAATGCCCGCAGAGCAACTCGCAGACCTGGTGGCGGACATGATCATCGACGGATTCACGTCCCCGCAAGGCGCAATCGTCACCCGCTACGAACTGGTGACGGAAGCCAGCCGCGACGAACGTCTCCGCCCCATGTTCGAGGCGTGGTATGCGGCGATGGTGCCTGCGCTCAGCCGGTTGTTCCGAGATCTGGGCTCGCATCAACCCGAGCTGGATTCCCGCACCGTCATGGCGGTGATGGCGGGGCTGGAGATCGACAACCTCTACCGGCCACTGGGTCCGGTGGACAAACGCCGAATCCGCGCGACGCTTCGGCACGCGTTCCGCGCGGTGACCGCACTGCACGCCAACACATGATCACGCAATCCATCATCAACAAAGGCGGAGCATAGATGGCATTCACCGGATTTGGCCCGGACATCACCTTTCTCGGTGTCCCCCGGTGCGATCTCGACGACGCGTCGACCTTCGCCGACGCCGACATCGTCATCCTTGGAGCACCCCTCGACGGCGGAACGAACTATCGCTCCGGCACGCGCTTCGGTCCGTCGGCATTACGCCAGGCCTGCTATCTGCCGCAGGACGGTTCCCGGCCGAGCCTGGCCCTGCGCGTCGATGGCCTCAAGGACCTACGGGTGTATGACGCCGGCGACGTCGAGTTCTACAACGGGAACATCGAGCGGGCAGTCGAGCTGATCGAGGCGGACGTGTTCAAAATCTCCTCGGCAGGCGCAATCCCGATCATCCTCGGTGGTGATCACACGATCGCCTGGCCCGACCACACCGGAGTGGCACGCCAGCATGGTTTCGGCAAGGTATCGATGATCCACTTCGACGCTCACGCCGACACCGGTGACATTCACCTGGGTTCCCTTGTCGGACACGGCACCCCGATGCGACGGCTGATCGAGTCCGGCGCGCTTCGCGGTGACCGTTTCCTGCAACTGGGGTTGCGCGGATACTGGCCCGACGAACCAGTCCTGCAATGGATGGCCGCCCACGGCCTGCGATCGTATGAGATGACCGAGATCGTCGCGCGCGGCCTGGAAACCTGCCTGACTGAGGCATTCGACATCGCCACCTCCGACTGCGAAGGCGTCTTCCTTTCCGTCGACATCGACGTCTGCGATCCTGGCCATGCGCCAGGGACCGGAACACCCGAGCCAGGCGGCTTCTCGGCTCGCCAGCTGCTCGACGCTGTCCGGCGGATCTGTTATGAACTTCCGGTCCTCGGGGTCGACGTCGTCGAGGTCTCCCCCCCGTACGACCACGCGGACATCACCGCGCTCCTCGGTAATCGTGTGGTGTTGGAAGTGATTTCGGCAATCGCTCGGCGCAGAAAGGACAAGGCGCAAGGCACTACCTGGGATCCCCGTCAGCCGCTGTTGGAGGGTCGCGAGGTTGACGAGCAACTGCGTCTGATCGCCGACGGCGAGGAAGCCCGCCGGCGTGGCGAGGGGACACCGCGACCCCACCACCACTAGAACTGCCGCTACTCCCCCACCATGGTGAGGTCGGGCACGTGGGTGCGTTGCGCCCACTGGAACACCTGCCACGCGGCGGTCTCGTCGAAGTCACCGTGCACCCGGCGGGCCCACTCGGCACTGATCGGGCGGGCGTCGCGGACCTTCACCTGAACCTCGGCGCAGCGTTCCATCAAGAGGAAGTAGCCGACCGCAGCGTCGATTGTGGCGCCGACCGTCAGCAGCCCGTGGTTGCGCAGGATCACCGCGCGGGTACCTCCGATCGCCGCCGCGATGCGCTTGCCGCCGTCGGTCGATCCGATGTTGACCTCTTCGTCGTCGAAGATCTCGTGGTCGTCGAAGAACGCGCACGACTCCTGCGAAATCGGCTCGAGCTTGGTCACCGCGGCTGAGAAGGGCGTCCCGTAGGGCGTATGGCAATGGGCGGCGGAGACGATCTCGGGCCTGGCCTCGTGCACGGGCGCGTGGATGTAGTACGCCGCCATGTTGATGTGTCCGCCGCCCTCGATGCTGCCGTCGTGGCGGACCAGCACCAGGTCCTCGGTTGTCATGTACCGGAACGGCACACCGTAACGCCCGAGCCAGAAGCAGTCGGGTCGCTCCGGGTCGCGCGCGGAGACGTGTCCATCCCCGAGCGAACCCCAGCCCAGCGCGCCGAACACCCGATAGGCCAGCGCGAGCCTGCGCTTGCGGTGCGCTCGCAGCTCGACGGGATCCGCGATGTCGGGCTCGTACTCCGCCGGGTCGAGAAAGTGACGATCGGTCGTCGTTTCAGGCATCGGTGTTCAATCTCTCATATTCAGCGGTCGTGTGCATTTTCGATATAATATCGAAAATGTTCCAAGTGTTGTCGGAGTTGAATGGAGCAGTCGTGCCGAATTGCGCCCGTGTCCTCGTCCTGGTCGAGCCCGACCCTGACGTGCCGCCACCTCCGCTGCATCTGCTGCCTTGCGACGTCGAGGTACTCCAGATCGACTCAGCCCCAACAGACGAACAACTGGCCGGGGCCTCCGTGCTGTACATCTGGGACCATCGCTTCGCCGACCTCGCCCCGCTGCTGCGCCGGACCGACGAGCTGCGCTGGGTGCACGCCGCATCGGTCGGAGTCAACCGGTTGATCTGCCCCGAGTTGGACTCGGTCACGCTCACCAACTCGCGCGGTGTGTTCGATACGTCGATTTCCGAATGGGTGCTCGCGGCGGTGCTCGCGCACGTCAAGGGACTGGGTAACACCTGGGCGCTGCAACGCGAGAGCACCTGGCAATACCGCACGACGGGCCGGTTGGCCGGGACGCGGGCCGCGGTGGTTGGCACTGGCTCGATCGGCCGGGCCATCGCCGACCGCCTCGCCCGCCTCGACGTCGACGTCACTCTCGTCGGTCGGACCCCCGACCTCGATCCGGAATTCGGGACGATCCGAAGCTCGGATGACCTCGTCGCGGTGGCCGCGGACGTCGACCTGCTCGTTCTTGCCGTGCCGCTCACACCGGCCACCACCGCGCTCGTCGGGACCGAGGTGCTTGGCGCGCTCGGGCCGCGTGGGTTCGTCGTCAACATCGGGCGGGGACCGACCGTCGTCGAGTCCGACCTGATCGACGCGCTGCGGGCAGGCACGATCGCAGGCGCCGCGCTGGACGTGTTCGAGGTGGAGCCGCTGCCGGCCGCCTCGCCGCTGTGGTCGATGCCGAATGTGCTTGTGTCGCCCCACATGTCCGGCGACTACGTCGGTTTCGAGATCGACATGATGTCCGTCTTCACCGACAACCTCCAACGCTGGCTGCGCGACGAGCCGTTGCACAACGTCGTCGACACGACTGTCGGCTACGTGCCGCGCTGAGCGCACCAACTCGCATCAGCTGACCTCCTCGACCTGTTGGTACCAGCGCTTGCGGGTGCCGACCTTGGCCCGGATCTTCCACCGCCGGGACTTGGGTGCCTCGGCCAGGTGGGCCCGCAACGTCTCGATCTGCGTGCGGACCCGCGCCGCCACATCCGGGTCCAGGCCGGGCCGCTGGACCGACTCATGCAGCAGGGCCAGGTTCAGGTCGGCCGTGTACCAGAAACCCCCAGTCGTCGCAGAGCACGTCGCGGATGCGGTTGAGGTCGATCTGCCCTGCCGATTGCAACCCGATCCGGTGTTCACCGAGCAGCACCGTCAGGTCGATCAGGTCATTGGCCGTCATCTCGTGGATCTGCAGCTTCGACAGGACCAGGTCGGCGAGCGGAAATGCACGGGTCGGCCAGTTCGAGCCGGTCGGCGAACTTGATGGAATGGGCCATCACCAGGGTGTCCATGAAGACGTCGATCTTGATGCCTGTCTCGGGGTGTGGCGAAGATCTGCCGCTTGATTCCCCACTCCCGCAGGCCACGCGCGGCCGGGTCTGCGTGGTAGCCCTGCGCCTGGAAGAACGCATCGAGTCGCTGGTGATCGCGATCGCGTCCCCAGAAGTCGATGTCGTAGAACGGACGTCGGCCAAGCGCACGCATCAACACGTTGTGCTGCGGGCAGTGCAGATGCACGGCCACCGAGCCAGTGATCCGTAGTAGCAGCGACTGCTCGGCTGCGGACCCGACGAGGCGGGTGGCCTCGCCGGGTATCCGCTCGGCCCGAGTAACGGTCGCGGAGTCCGTCCCGTCCACTACTCGACCGGAATCTCGCTGAACTGGCCCTTGATATCGGCGCCCTGCCGGGCACGGTAAACCCGGAACGCCGCGTACCAGATCAGGGCGAACACCGTGACGGCGATCGTCATGACCTCCGAAAGGTGGTTATTCGCACCGTAGTTGGCGTCGACCAGCAACCGGTAGAAGACGAATGCGACGCAGACGAACGCGACGACGCCGATCACCGAGATCACCGGTACCTTCCCCCACCGGTATGCGACCGACGAGGACTCGAATTCGCGCTTGCGTCGGAACGGGAAGACGATGGCGGCCAGACAGACGCCCATGAACGGGATGCACTGGCCGAGGAAACCACCGAGCACCAGGATCGAGTCCGTGAACGAGTACAGGCAGTTCCAGATCAGGGCGATTGCGGCCGACAGAGCCAGTGCCCAGGTCGGGGAGTGGAACTTCGCCGACACCGCCGAGAACCACTTCGGCGCCATCCCGTCGAGCGACCAGGCCAGCATGCTGCGAGTCGAGACAATCAACGAACTGGCACCGACGAAGAACAGCAGCGACAGCACCCAGAGGCTGTTCACCACGGTGAGTATCGGATTGCCACCGGCAATTCCGGTGTACAGGTTGACGTACGGGGCCGCGTTGAGAGGGAACTGGTCCGGCGTCACCTCGGTCGACGCGAGCATGAACGCACTGCCGAATGCCATCCGGTACAGGAACATCAGCAGCATCATCGCCACGCCCATGGTGACGATGGCGAGCGTCATGCCCCGCAGCTGGCTGCGTTGCCCGTCCTTCACCTCGCCGCCGAAGCTCACCGAGAGGACCGCGAACCAGAGCGAGAACGCCGGCCATGCGGAGTAGAACGCGGTCTGCGCAAAGCTGAACGGATGGCTGGTGTCGCCTGCGGCCTTGATGACGTTGTCGTAGGCACCGGCACCCGCGGCCGCATCGAAGTTGTGATGGAAGTCGAGCACACCGGTCGCCGCCAGGGCGAGGGTGACAAACGTGACCAACAGGCTGACCACCGTAACGTAACTGGCCCACCGTTGGACCTTGAAGTACACCCCGGCGCCGCGGTACTGCACGAACGAGAAGACACCGATCACCAGCAAGCCGCCGAGGAACAGGCCCCACTTGCCGGCGAAGAAGTTGCCCGCGTTGATCAACCCGGCGTTGTGTTCCTGCACGCCAAGCGAACTCAGCATGGGCGCGATTCCGAACTTGGCGAGGAAAGCCCCGTTGACCCCGGTGTAGAAGAGCTGCCAGAAGACGAGGGACATGCTCAGCGCGATGCCCGCGACGGGATGCAGGATCCTCGACATGAACACGTAGTCGCCGCCCGATCGCGGATACACCATGCTCAACAGCGCGTAGCAGCCTGCGATGAAAAGCCCTGCCACCGTGGCGATCAGGGTGGCCAGCTCCATCGACGCACCCGGGTAGAACTGCCAGGCCGCGACGATGAAGATGATGTAGCCGAGGGCGATCTGCTGCCATCCGTAGAACATCACGTCATCGGTGCGGACCTGGCGGACCAGGCCAGAGCTGGCCCGGGTGAATACCCCTGGGGCACTGGGAATCCCGGTGTTGACGGTCGGTGTAGCCATGTGATCAGCCCCTTACCAGGCTCGTGTTGAGAAGGCCGTGTCGTTCGTCGAAATCGATGAGCAGGCCGCCCAGGACCCCCTCGCTGTACTCACTGCCTGGGTTGCCGATCGGCACCCCGTCTAGGTCGCGGACTCCCCGGGATTCATGGATGTGTCCGTGTACGCCGAGCATCGGCGTGTACTTGGTGATGGCGTCGCGGGTGGCGGTGCTGCCGACCGGAATCATGTGGGGACCGCCGGATGTGACGACCGCGCGCAGGTCCTCGTCGAGTTCGGGCGCGTAGTCCAGCCCCGAGGCGTACGGCGGGACGTGCAGGCTCATGATCGTCTTGCCGGGGTCGACGACCTTGGCCATCACCTCGTCGATCCGGCGGCCGAGATCCTCCTCGGACACGTCGCGCGGGCACGCCCACGGCGTGATGTTGCCGTATCCCATGCCCATGATCTGGAAGCCGCCGTCGAGATCGATGACCGTGCCGTTGGGGTCCTCGATCAGGCTTGAGCGGCTCAGCATCTCGTCGACCTCGAAGTAGTCGTCGTTGGCGCCGCTGATCAGGATCCGGACCCCGGTGCCGGCGAGGCGGTCCTCGGCCATGTCGATCCAGCGCTCGACGCGCTTGAGGATCAGAGTGTGGAACAGGTCGTCGGTCTTGTCCTGATCACCGGCATACGTTTCGTATTCGTCGGGGGTGGTCAGGAACGCGTACTCGCCGGCGTCGGCGATCATCGCCAGCAGATTGTCGAGCTGAGGCCCCTTGCTCACCTTGCGCTCGATGCCGGCGAACCGGGCCTTGTACTTGCCGGGCTTGGTCTCGATCACGGGCACGATGAACTTCCCGGTGATGTCGCCACCGATCACGATCGTGTCGCACTCGTAGTGCTTGGGGGTGGCGAGGAACTTCTTCCAGCACCGCTCGCTGCCGTGGATGTCGGTGCAGAAGTACATGCGCACGTTGGCGCCTCCAGAAGAAACCGTGGGATTTGCGGACAGTTGCGAACGTAGGAGCCAGTTGTTTCGTCCACGATAAATACCCGTGTCGATAACGTATCGAATATGCGCTGGTGGTCCCGACGTAGTATCAATTGACACAACGAGGAAATTGCAAACCGATACAGTATCGATTTGGCTGATGGAAAACGTGGAGGCAGCTGTGAGTGAGGATCGGATGAGCCCGGTGCTCGGTGCGGGCACCGTCGAGTACGAGTGGATGACCTGGCCCGAGATCGCCGCGGCCGCCGCCGCGGACGCCCCGGTCGTGATCGCCGTCGGTTCTACCGAACAACACGGCCCGCACCTACCGGTCAGCGCCGACTGGGTGGTACCCCAGGCGCTGCTGCGCCTGGCTGCCGCCCGACGCCCGTTCATCGTCGGCCCCCCTGTTCGGCTCGGCTACCGCTCGCGCCCGGCCAGCGGCGGCGGTCAGCAGTTCCCCGGCACGCTGTCACTGCGCGCAACGACGTTCATCGCCATGCTCGAGGACCTTCTCGAGGAACTGATCCGCACCGGATTCCGCCGAATCGTGTTGTACAGCTGGCACTTCGAGAACGCCAACTTCGTGTACGAACCGGCGTACCTGGTGTCCGGGCGCTTCCCCGACGTGAAGATCGTCGTCGTCGAGAACGGCATGCCCGACTTCGCCGACGCCGATCTGGACGTGCTGTTCCCGGACGGCTTCCCAGGTCTGGCCCTCGAGCACGCCGCGGTCATCGAGACGTCGCTCTTTGAGTACCTGCGCCCCGCCACGGTGCGCATGGACCGCATCGTCGACGACGCCCCGGCCCGCAACGTGCCGTGGGACGTGCTGCCGATCGACCCGACGATGTCGACCGCCAGCGGCGTGCTCGCATCGGCGACCCAGGCCAGCGTCGCCAAGGGTGAACTGCTGGCCGAGCGCATCGTCGAACACATCGTCTCGATCCTGGACACCGAGTTTCCGCTGCCCCTCAACGGCGCGTCCATCCCGGTGGCCGCGGACGAGGCCCACTGATATGGCGGGCGCTGCACTGGTAACCGGGGCTGCGAGCGGCATCGGCCGCGCCACCGCCTACGCGCTCGCCGCCCGCGGATACCAGGTCGCGGTCGATCACCTCGGTCGCGAGGCCGAGGCCAAGCAGGTGGCCGCCGACATCGGCGGCGTCGCCTACGAAGCCGACGTTTCGGATGTGTCGGCCGTCGACGAACTGGTCGCCGCCGTCGAGTCCGACTTGGGTCCGATCGAAATCGCAGTCGCGTGTGCGGGTTTCGATGTCGACGTGCCGCTTGAGCAGGTGACGCCGGAGTTGTGGCACAACAGCCTTGGGGTCATCCTCGGCGGCTGCGTCAACGTCATCGCCGCGGTCGGACCGCGGATGCGGGCACGCCGGCGCGGCTCGATCGTGGGCATCTCCTCGGAGCTGGCCCTGCTCGGCGACGAGGACCACGTGCCTTACGTGACAGCGAAGTCGGCGATGATCGGCCTGATCCGCTCGGTGGCGCGCGAGTACGGCCCAGACCAGGTGAGGGTCAACATCATCTGCCCCGGCCCGACGGACACCGAAATGCTCACCGAGCGGTGGCGCGGCGAGGACTACCGGCACAGCATCCCGCTCGACCGCTTCGGCACCCCAGAGGAACTGGCCCGCGCCATTGTCGACGTCGCCGAGTGGACATGGCTTACCGGCCAGGTGATTTCGCCCAACGGCGGCGTGGTGATCCAGTGAGCGCCCCAGTGGCGCTGGTGACCGGCGCCGCAGGAGGCATCGGCCGCGCGATCGTGGCCGGGCTCGCCGGGGCGGGCTGGACTGTCGCGGCCACCGATCTGGCGGAGGCGGGCGATGTCACCGGCGCCGACGTGACGATCCCCGCCGACCTACGGCGGGCGTGATGCCTGCCGAGCGGTCGTCGACGGGGTGCTCGCGCGATTCGGGCGGCTGGACCTACTGGTAAACAATGCCGCGACGATGACAGTTGTCGAGCCGACCGTCGAGACGATGGCCTTATGGTGGCGCGACATCGACGTCAACCTGACCGCTCCGCTTTGGCTGACGCAGGCCGCCGCCGCGGCGCTGCGGGACAGTGCCGGACAGGTCATCAACGCCTGCAGCATCTCCGGGCTGCGCGGGGAGCCCGGCTTCAGTGCCTACGCGGCGAGCAAGGCAGGGCTGCTCGGTATGACGCGGTCGTTGGCCCGGGAGCTGGCCCCCACTATCCGGGTGAACGCGATCGCGCCAGGCCCGACCGAGACGGAGCAGCTCAATCGCGATGCCGAGTTCCAGGGCGTGGGGTTGGACGAGTTGCATCGCCTGTACACGGCAGGCATGCCGACCGGCAGGCTGGTGCAGCCCGCCGAGGTGGCCGACCTCGTCGTATTCCTCGCGGGGGCTAGATCTTTCACCGGAGAGTGCGTGCAAATCAACGGCGGGATGTTGATGTCATGAGACGATCACGGAACACGAACGGCCGACAACAGCGGCCGCGAAGGGGACGGGGTGTCGGTGGCGCAGCACGCTGATCAGGGCCAAGTCACGATCGACACCGACGCCGACTCCGGTCGCCAGGGCCACATCCTCGTCGTCGCCGCCCGACTCTTCCGCGAGCGCGGGTACCTGAATACCACCATGACCGAGATCGCACGGGAGTGCGGGCTGGGTCAGTCGTCGCTGTACTACTGGTTCCGCCAGAAAGAGGACATCCTGCTCGGCCTGCTCGCGCTGAACCGCGTCTCGCTAGACTTCGCGGAACAGGTTGTGGCCGAAGGCGGTTCGCCCGCTGTCAGGCTGCTACGCCTGCTACGGCTCGACATGCTCGAGCTGTGCTCTTCGCCGATCGACATCTGCGAAGTCGAGGTGCTTGCCGAGCAGCAGCCCGACGTGTTCGTCGAGTTCTGGGCCGACACCGCCGCTCTGCACGGACACATCGGCGCCCTGATCAGCGACGGCATTGCGTGCGGCGAGTTCATCGAGTGTGATCCCGAATTCGCGGCACTGAACATCTGCGCAGCCGAGGAAGGCGTACAGCGCCGGTACCGCAACTCGGCCGCGCACGCCCCTGGCGGCACCAGCCCGTTCCGCCACCAGGACTACTCGCGCGAGCACGTCGCCACCGAACTCGCGACCATCGTCGTGCGGGGCCTGCTCCGCGATCCCGCGACGTTGACCGCCCTGACGGCGGTCGCCTTCGACAACCTGACCGCTTCGCCGGCCACAGCCGACGAATGACTTCCGAAAACCCTTCAGCAGCAACAGATCGCGACTGGTACCCGGTCGCCCGCGCAGCCGACCTCGACCGTCCCCAGCAGGTGACCCTGCTCGGCAGGCGGCTGGTCGCGTTTCGTACCGCCGACGGACGACCACGAGTCCTGCCCGACCGGTGCCAGCACCGGGGCGGCGCGTTGCACCGTGGCGCCGTCATCGGTGACTCCATCGAATGCCCGTACCACGGGTGGCAGTGGCGCGGCTCCGATGGGCAGTGCGTTTACATCCCGTCGAACGGACCACCCGCGCCGATCCCGAAGGCCGCCGTCATCGGCGCGTTCCCGGCCGTCGAACGCCACGGTCTGATCTGGACGTGCATCGCCGATCCGCTGACGCGGCCCCGATCTAACTGAACTCGAGCCTCTCGGTATGAGCTGCGCGACGCGGGCTTAGACAGCACGAGCGCCGCGCCGGGTGCGGCTGCGACGATGTCGAGGCGGCTCAGAGTACCGCTGGCGGGGGGATCAAATGGGTGTCAGCAGTGACGACGTGGCGTCGCTTCCGGCGCAATCATTCAAAGGAGAACAGGAATCCCGCGCTGGGCGACCGTCGTCGGGGCGCCTGCCTGGGCGAGTTGGCAACGGTCGAGACGGACAGGAAAACATGAGCGTTCTTCAAGTGGGCACGGTCGAGCCTTCTCTGGCGAACGCACTGGCAGCGAGATACCAAGTGCTGCAATTGCCTGACGCGTCTTCTCTGGAGACCTTTTTGGCCGAGCACGCAGCGTCGGTCACCGCGATCGTCTCCTTCGGGCCCCCTGGCGTGGACGCCGATCTGATCACAGCGCTGCCCAACCTGGGCGCCATCGTGCACCAAGGGGCAGGCTACGACACCATCGACGTCGACACGGCCCGCAGGCTCGGCATCGGGGTGAGCAATACCCCAGATGTGCTCAACGACACGGTCGCCGACGCTGCGGTCGGCTTGATGCTGGCGACGATGCGCGGGTTGTGCGTGGCAGACCGCCAAGTGCGCGCCGGCGTGTGGCCTCGCAACGGCAGCCGCTACACCCTGGGCCGAGACCTGAGCGGATCGCGAGTCGGCATCCTGGGCCTTGGCGGCATCGGCTCGGCGATCGCTACGCGGCTGGTCGGATTCGGTTGTGACATCGCCTACCACAATCGCCGCGTGGTGCCCGGCTCGCCGTACCGCTACGCCGCCTCGCCACTTGAGCTTGCCGCGTCCGCTGACGTGCTTGTGGTTGCTACGGTCGGCGGCCAGGACACCGAAAAGCTAGTGGGCCGCCCGGAGTTGGAGGCGCTGGGACCGGACGGCTACCTCATCAATATCGCGCGGGGAAGCGTTGTCGACCAGGACGCACTCATCGAACTGTTGGTAGAGGGCGAGGTTGCGGGCGCCGGCCTAGATGTGTTCGTGGAAGAGCCTTATGTGCCAACGGAATTGCGCGGGTTAGACGATGTCGTGCTGTCACCCCATCTAGGCGGTGCGACAGTTCGAGCACTCGCCAAGACCAGGGATCTGGTGCTGCAGAATCTCGACCAATACCTCACGCACGGGACGCTGACCACGCCAGTCGTGGCCCCGATGAGCAACCGCCGCAACGTGATTCACCGATAGGAGCAATCGATGACTGACCTTCCAGGCCTTTTATGGGAGGCCGCAGACCGATTCACCCTGAACTATTGGAACTAGTCGGCGATCCGTTGTATTCGACGGTCTGGGCCGATGAGAGGCTCGGCCCGCGCGATCGCAGCCTCGCTACGCTGGCCGCACTCACCGTCCTCTACCGGCCCGACGAGCTGCGTGCTCGTCTGCTCCTGGGCATCAAGCACGGCCTAACCGTTGATGAAATATCGGCCCTGATCACTCACGTCTCGCTCTACGGTGGCTTCCCGGCCGCGATCTCTGCGTCGAGGATGGCCGCCGAGACACTTCTGTGAAGCGCCCTGTCATGGGTGCTAGCAGGCAGTGACAGGTTCCCGCTAGCGGGGAGGGTTGATGGGCGTCAGCTGTGGCGACATGTGCTCGCCGGCGCGCAATCGTGGCAACTGCAGCAGCGTCGCAACCGAGAGCTTGAATGACCACGAGGCGGGTCCGGCCCGCCTGATCGGAGAATTCAGATGACTGCCGACCCGGAAGTGATCAACATCGGACTTTGGCCGCGCGTCGAGCACCATATCTCGCAGCCGGACGACGAGTGGGCCAAGTGGAAGGCCGACCGAGCCAGCGAGGACAGAGTCCTGTCGCGGGCAGGAATGTTCCAGGGCGTCGAACCCCGCGCCGTCTCCGCACTGACGGCTGAACTGCATCCTGTCAGCTTCCCAAGCGGGCACACGGTGTTCGTGGAGGGGGAGCCTGGCGATCGGCTCTATATCGTCATATCGGGGAAGGTCAAGATCGGCCGCCGCGCGCCGGACGGCCGTGAGAATCTGCTCACGATCCTCGGTCCGTCGGACATGTTCGGCGAGCTCTCGATCTTCGACCCGGGCCCGCGGACGTCGAGTGCCACGACCATCACCGACGTGCGCGCGGTTCCGATGGACCGCGAGATGGTGCGCGCGTGGATGGCCGATCGCCCTGAAATAGCTGAGAAACTGTTGCGGGTGTTGGCCCGCCGGCTTCGCCGCACCAACCACGACATGGCTGATCTGATCTTCACCGACGTGCCCGGCCGGGTGGCCAAGCAGCTGCTACGGCTGGCGCAGCGGTTCGGCACGCAGGAGGGTGACGTGCTGCGCGTGACGCACGACCTGACGCAGGAGGAGATCGCGCAGTTGGTCGGCTCATCGCGTGAGACGGTCAACAAGGCGCTCTCCGATTTCGCCCACCGCGGTTGGATTCGCTTGGAGGGCAAGTGCGTACTGATCCGCAACTGCGAACACCTCTCGAGGCGCGCACGGTGACAGCCGTTGATGCTTCCCGTTCCAACTGGCGAGAAGCCGGGATGGGCGTCAGCATTAACGACATCATCTATTGACGGAGGTTCATGTTGCCCACGTACGGCTACCGGTGTCGCGCTTGCGGCGGTTTCGATCTCGTGCGGCCGATGTCGCAGGCCGGGACTACCGCGCCATGCCCAGGCTGCGGCGAGGCATCGTCGCGGGTGTTCCGAGCACCTGCCCTGCGCGTGCTGGACCCCAGCCTGCGCCGCGCCCTCGACGCCGATGCCCGAAGCGCCGAAGCGCCACAGGTTGTTTCGTCCGTGCCCGGCCGTTCGCGGCGAGCCACCCCGATCACGACCGATCCCCGCCACGCCCGGCTGCCCCGCCCCTGAAACTGGAGGTCATCGTGCCAGACGTCGTCTTCTCCGTCGACCAGGCCCGCTCGATGCGCGATCAGGCCGTGCCCGGCCACAACCGGTGGCACCCCGCCATCCCGCCTGCTGTCACCGTTCGCCCTGGCCAGTCGATCCGGGTCGAGTGCCGCGAGTGGACCGACGGCCAGATCGGTAACAACGACTCCGCCAACGACGTACGCGACGTCGACCTGACCCACGCGCACATGCTGTCCGGGCCGATTTACGTCGAAGGTGCCGAGCCCGGCGACCTGCTCGTCGTCGACATCCTCGATCTCGGTCCGGTGCCACAGGAGGTCGGCGACGTCCCCGGTCAGGGCTGGGGGTACACCGGGATATTCGCGAAGGCCAACGGCGGCGGGTTCCTGACCGACCGCTTCCCCGATGCGTACAAGGCGATTTGGGATTTCGCCGGACAGAAGTGCACCTCGCGCCACATTCCCGGTGTCGAGTTCACGGGCATCACGCATCCCGGATTGTTCGGCACCGCGCCGTCGCCCGAGTTGTTGGCACGTTGGAACGCACGAGAGCGGGCGCTGATCGACACCGACCCTGAGCGCGTCCCGGCGTTGGCGTTGCCGCCGCTGGAGGAAAACGCACTGGGAGGCACGGCAACAGGTGACACCCTCGCCGCGATCGCGCAGCGACGGCGCTCGCACGGTTCCCGCCCGCGAGAACGGCGGCAACCACGACATCAAGAACTTCACCCGCGGTTCGCGAGTGTTCTATCCCGTCCACGTGCCCGGTGCACTGTTCTCCGGGGGCGACCTGCATTTCAGCCAGGGCGACGGCGAGATCACCTTCTGCGGAGCGATCGAAATGGGCGGCTTCATCGACTTCCACGTCGACCTGATCAAGGGCGGCATGGAAACCTACGCGGTGACGACCAACCCGATCCTGATGCCGGGCAACGTCGAACCGCGCTATTCCGAATTCGTCACCTTCATCGGCATCGGGGTCGACCACGGCAGCGACACGCAGCTCTACAACGACGCGACGATGGCCTATCGCAACGCCTGCCTCAACGCCGTCGCCTACCTGGAGAAGTTCGGCTACTCCGGTGCGCAGGCGTATCTACTGCTTGGAGCGGCGCCGATCGAAGGCCGGGTCAGCGGCGTTGTCGACATTCCGAACGCGTGCTGCTCGCTGTATCTACCTACCGCGATCTTCGACTTCGACATCCGGCCCGGCGACTCGGGGCCGGTCACGAGCCGACCGCGGAAGTTGCGCCGTATCGTCGTGACGATCAAGCCGATTCCTGTGTGCGAGTGGCAAGGATCAGCAGGGCTATCCCCGCCTACCGACACGCCTTTTGAACCGATCCGCTCAGCCAGCCTGGCCCGTAGCTCGGAAGCTTTGTCGGGGGCAAGGACGAGGTGGTTCGAATGTGTGAATGCGAGGTCAAGCCAATGCTGGGTGGAATAGTGAGCGTGGCGCGGGTACGTACGCTCCTCAACTATGAATCCGGAAGCCCTGATTGAGGCGCTCATCCGCTCAGTGCGACGCTCGGTGTCGACGAGATCATCCGGCGAGCTGCCGAACACGGATGAGCCCGGATCCATGTAATCCCGGTATATCTCCGCCAGGTCGCTTTGAGTGGGATGCGTTGGGAACAGGCGGTTCCACATCAATGCAAGACGTCCACCGCTGTAAAGAAGTTCATGGACTTTCGGTAGTGCGATATCGGGATTCACCCAATGAAAGGACGACCCGAACACGACGAGGTCGAAACGGCGCTGCGCGGCGTCCCAGCTCTCGAACGTGCCGATCTCGACGCGGATTCCCTTGCTCCTCGCGACATCGGCCATTCGCGGATCTGGCTCAACCGCAAGAACATTGACTCCCTTCGCGAGAAGTTGCTCGGAGGCGATCCCGGTACCTGCGCCAACATCGAGCGCGGTTTTGGGGCTCGGCACCAGAAGGTCATCGATCAGTTGGCCCGGGTAGCGCGGCCTATGCGAGTCGTAGACTTGCGCCACGGCACCGAATGAGTCCGCGCGGGCACGGTCGAGGTAGAGATCTGCACGTGGCTGCATATCGAAAGCCTACGCGCGACGTAATGGCCTGCTAGGCAATCCGGTTGAGCGATCGAGGATTTCTCGTTAGTGGGTATGACGCGGTAGTGCTGACGCCGACGACAATGGTAGGCAGCGCCAACGACAACCGCCTCCGCAGCCGCGATCCTGACAGGTATGGCCACGATCCCTCCTCCCTCATTCGCGTCGACTGATCTCGCCAGTGAAAGCGCCGCGTGATGCGGGCCATCGTGATCGGAGGCTCGCTCGGCGGGCTGACCGCGGCTCTGGTTCTTCGAGACCAGGGGTGGGACGTGGACGTTCTGGAACGTAGTCCGAATCCCTTGGAAGGGCGCGGGACCGGAATCGTCACGCACCCGACCACGGTTCGCTATCTTGTTGAACGGGCGGGCAAATCGATTGACGACATCGGCCTGCAGGCCCACAGGCTTCAGTATCTCGACAAGAACGGCTCGATCGCCAACGAGCAACCTTGCGCCTACCGGTTCGCCTCTTACGTCGAGTTGTATCGCGGGCTGCTGGATGCCTTCGGCACCGAGCGCTACCACCTGTCGAATGAGCTGGCGAATCTGGATAACCAGGGCGATGCCGCAACGCTATCATTGACCGACGGTCAGACCCTTTCGGCCGATCTCGTCGTATGCGCCGACGGCATCCGTTCGACGGGACGCCGAATCATGCTGCCCGACGTCCAATCCCGCTATGCAGGGTATGTGGCCTGGCGCGGCACCATCGACATCGGCGAACTCAGCGGCCGCACCGCGAGCACCTTGCTGGACGCGTTCACCTACCGGATCCTTCCTTGCGGTCATCTGCTGGCCTATCCGATTCCTGGGCCGAGCGGTTCAGTGCTTTTCAACTGGCTCTGGTATCAGAACATCGCGCCGGGCGACCGCCTCACGGACCTGCTCACCGACCGCGATGGGCTCTCCGCAGAACTGGCGGTGCCACCCGGTGCAGTCCAGACCCACCACCGTTGAGCAACTACATTCGGAGGCGGACAGTGAACTGCCTGCGCCGCTGGCCGAGGTTGTCCAACGAACTGCTGACCCGTTCATTCAGGTGATCGTCGACTTAGAGGCGCCCCGAATGGCCTTCGGGCGATGCTGCCTGATCGGTGACGCGGCGGTCGTGCTGCGGCCACACATTGGTGTGGGCACCGCCAAGGCGGCCGACGACGCGTGGCAGCTGGGCAGCGCGCTGCTCGGAGCCACTGCGCAGTATGTCCCAGCTCGGTTGAGGGCCTGGGAGACTCAGCAGCTTCCTATGGCGCGGCGCGCTCTCCAACGGGGTCGCGCGGCGGGCCGAAGCCTGCAGGCCGGAACCTGGCGAGTCGGCGAGCAGCCGCCGTTCGGGCTGCACGTCCCCGGCGACAGCATTCTGCCCGTCGCCCTATAACAACCAAGGGAAGGTTCACAGCAGAGTCAAACCTGTGCCACAGAACATTTCGTCAGGCCGACGACGTTGTGTCTACTGCGCGGCATTGGCGCCCGGCTCCGTTTCCCACGAAACATCCACTTACGAAAGGTCCGCGATGAACACCCGAATTCTGGCGCTGGTTGGCAGCCTGCGCTCCGGTTCAGACAACCGCCGCCTCGCCGAGGCGGCCGTCAAGCTCGCGCCGAACGGCGTCTCGGTTGAAATCTTCGACGGCCTTGGCGATGTCGCGTTGTACAACGAAGACATCGACTTGCCGGGGGTCGTCGCGGCTGCCGACAGGCTGCGCGCCGAAGTTCAGTCGGCCGACGCCCTTTTGCTCGTCACACCTGAATACAACGGCACGATGTCCGCCGCCCTCAAGAACGCCATCGATTGGATCTCGCGTCCGTTCGGTGCCGGCGTCATCAGCGGCAAGCCGGTGGCTGTCATGGGAACCTCACACGGGCAGTACGGCGGGGTGTGGGCGCACGATGACGCGCGCAAGGCAGCGCGCATCGCGGGCGCAAATGTGCTCGATGATGTCAAGCTGTCGGTGCCTGCCTCACACACCCGGTTCGCCCGCTCCCATCCCGTCGACGACGAGGAGATCGCCGCCACGATGACGGAAATCCTAACCTCTCTCGCCACCGCGGTTCCAAGCTCTTAATCGCGTGAAGTGTGTCAGCGGGCCGATACGCCTGGCGTGAGCTCGTCCTGAGCATTCTGGAGCGCAGTGTTCAGCGAGTCGAGTGTGAGAGCGGCCGGATGGCTGACATGGATCTCGATCTGATACTCGGGTTGGCCGGTTGGTCCGAAGATCGGCAGGACGACGAATTCCGTTGCCAATAGATCTGTTTCGAGTGTTCTCGTGATCGACCGTAAGTTGACCATCGTCATCAGCTTCGTCAACTGCCGCGCCACTGATGCCGTCGGTTCCAGCGACGCCAAGATTCCGGCGACACGCTCGTGCAGCGACGCACGCGCGTCGTCGAATTGCCACGCTCCGTAGCCCCGTGTGCGGACATCGGCGAGCACCTGGCGGTGCTGGTCGACGTCGGCTTCGGTGAGCCTCGGCGTGACACCGCGCAGCCAACGGTCTACCTCGGCGTCGTCTCGCCATGCCATCGCCACCAGACCGAACGGCGGGTCGATCGGAAAGCGCTGTCCGACAGCGTGTTCACCGTCGCTGGCGTGGCCCACCGCGTCGATGACGGTCAGGTGGTCGTGGTCGATGCGCGACATCGAGCAGCCCGCGGCCAGACTTTCGTGGAGATTGACCAACGCGGTTCGGCCCTGTTCGAGCAGGGGAAACTGGTTGCGCAGGCCACGAACCAATCCGAACAACCCACTGCCCAGTCCGTAGCGGCGATCGTCGTAGCGAGTGACCCATCCCCCGTCTTCGAGTTCGGCGAGCACCAAAGCGCACGTCGATGTGCTGATGCCGCAATGACGGGCCAGCTGAGCCGAGGTCAGACCCGTCGTCGACGCCGCCAGGGCGTCAAGGACATTCATCGCCCTCCGGGTCGGCGGCGATTTGGGCGTTGACGCGGGCACGAATCCCTCCTTACGATCTGCCCAAATACTAGCAGCAGGTGTCCTAATATTTGGAGGATCGATGGCCATTCGAGTGGCGCTCTGGGGACCCGGATCGATGGGCGTAATCGCGCTGCGCGGCGTGATCGATCACCCCGAACTGGAGTTGGTGGATCTGGTTGTGCACAGCGACCAAAAGGGGGGAAGAGATGCCGGCGAGCTATGCGGCGCCGACCCGGTCGGCGTGGTCGCGACCACCGACGCGACCGCATTACTCAGCGGTGATGGCGATGTGGTGGTCTATGCGGCTGCCGCTAACCTGCGGCCGCTGGAGGCGGTCAACGACATGGTGTCGATCCTGCGCGCAGGCAAGAACGTGGTGTCGTGTTCGGTTGTTCCGTTGGTGTATCCCAACGCCGTCGATCCAGCGTTCACTGATCCACTGCGCGAGGCCGCACTCGCGGGCGGCGTGTCGTTTTTCACCACCGGCATCGACTCTGGATTCGCCAACGATGTTCTGCCGCTCGCGCTTTCAGGAGTTGCCCGCACCATCGACTCAATCCGCGTCACCGAGATGTTCAACTATGCGACCTATCCGGATGCATCCGCCGTGTACGAGATCCTCGGATTCGGCAAGCCGCCAGAGGAGGTCCCGTTCGCCGCGACACCGGGCGTGTTCACGTTCGGATGGGGGCCAGTGCTGCACCAATTGGCCGACGGCCTGGGGGTTCACATCGACGACATCAAGGAAACCGTCGAGCGTCTACCCGCCGAAGTCTCGTTCGACACCCCGACCGGACACATCGCCGCCGGAACGATCGCAGCGATGCGATCCACGTTGACCGGGTACGTCGAGGGCCATCCGACCCTCGTCATCGACCACGTCAGCCGCATGCACGACGACATCGCACCCGACTGGCCGCAGCCGCACATCTCAATCCAGCCACGTGATCTCGGCTACGGCGGAGCCTCCGGCCAAGGCGTCTACCGTGTCGAGATCGAGGGCTCGCCGAGCATGCGGTGTGAATTCGAGATGGCCGACGACCACGATCACGATCTGGGCGCGAGGATGGCTGGAGCTTCCCGGATGGTCAACGCGATTCCGGCGGTCTGCGCCGCCAAACCCGGCCTCCTGTCCGCGTTGGACCTGCCGCTCATCACCGGAAAGGGATTGGTGAAACGCGCATCAGGTCCATCTCCAGACAGTCGGCTCGTCGGCCTCCCTGGCTAAGGGCCTCTGGCCCGGCTGAGCCGCGTCGACGTCGTGTGCGGTGCCGAAGTCGGCTACGGACGTGGGAGCCTGCTGATTGCGGCTGGCTGGGAGGTGCGGACTACCGCTAGCAGGCGGATTCATGGGCGTCAGCGGTCGGTGGCGTCGCACTGCCCGAAGTAGGAGAGCACCGCACGACGCGTCGCGGGCGGTGGCACGTCTCTTGTCGTGACGATTCCGTTCGACTTCGACTGGCGCGCGGCCCCGCGCATTGTCCCGTTGATAGTTTGCTCACGGAGGAACTTCCACGGGCTTGTCGTGCGAGGCCGGTTGCCGACGAACTGCCGCGTCAGCTCGACAGCGCGACTTTTGCGACGGCCGACAGCGCGGCGACAGGCTGATCCCAGCAACTTAACACAGCTTCGTCAATGCTTCGCGCTTGGACAATTAACGAAATAAGAGCAATCGCGGTTGACAACCATGCTTGACTAGAGTTACGCAAACGCCCGCGGTCGCGATCCGTTCGACGCAACTCGCCGGACGACACCTACTTTCCTCATCAAAGACTTCGCGGTATGTTTGCTGAGACGCCAGCGGTGCACAGGGCCCTTAGGGATGAGCACCGTGCGTCGGTCTGCTCGCATTTCGACTTGGGGGAGCAATCATGCCCGCTCGCGCGCCCATCGCGGTCACTGGTGTTGTGTGGTGTTGACCTCCGCGTGGCTAAGGCGGTTCGCGGCCGCCGGGTTGGGCCTGCTGGCTAGCATCGTCATGGTGAGCCCGCCGGCCAATGCGGTCACGCAATGGCACCCGCTGAGTCCGCCCTTATCTACGCCCTGGACTCATCTCGTGGGACCTAACAACGCGCTGCCCGAGTACCCGCGCCCGCAGATGGCGCGGAAGCGGTGGATGAACCTCAACGGCGTGTGGGATTACACGGGTCGGTCGGGACAAGACGCGTTGGCGGCCCCTCCCCCCGCGAGCGAGTTCCGCGAGCGGATTCTGGTCCCCTACCCCACGGAGTCGGGGCTGTCAGGCATCCAACGCCACGACGACCAAATGTGGTACCGCACGGTCTTCAAGCTGCCCAGTGCCTGGGGTGGGCAGCGTGTGCTGCTGCACTTCGGCGCCGTCGACCAGATCGCCACCGTCTGGGTGAACAACCAGCAGGTGGCTTATCACGAAGGTGGATATACGGAGTTCAGCGCGGACATCACCGGTGCGCTGCGCTCGGGGACCCAGCAGTTGACCGTGCGCGTGGAGGACCGCAATGAGTCCAACCCGTTCCCGGTCGGCAAGCAGCGCAACAGCCCGAAGGGCCTTTTCTACACGGGATCGTCGGGCATCTGGCAGACGGTGTGGATGGAACCGGTGCGCGCCGCGCACATCGACAAGCTCGACATCACATCGGACCTGACCGGTTTTACCATCACCCCAAGGGTTTCGGGGACGGGCGACCAGCGCGCCGAGGTCGTCGTCTCAAAGGCAGGCGGTGCTTCAGCGGTGGTGCGCTCGGGCCCACCGGGCGCCGCGCTGCATGTGCCGGTGCCGAACCCGCGGCTATGGACTCCAGATGACCCGTTCCTCTACGACCTGAAGGTCCGGCTGGTGAGCGTGAGCCCGGCCCGCAAAGTCGTCGATGAAGTTTCCAGCTATGCCGGGTTGCGCACGATCGGCGTTGTCAATGATGCGAAAGGAAGGCCGCGGATCGCGCTGAACGGCCGGATTACCTTCCTCTACGGCCCGCTGGACCAAGGCTTCTGGCCGGACGGCATCTACACCGCGCCCACCGACGACGCGCTGAAGTTCGACCTCCAGCGGATCAAGTCATTGGGGATGAACTTTGTCCGCAAGCACGCCAAGGTGGAACCGGCGCGCTGGTACTACTGGGCGGACAAGCTCGGGCTGATGGTGTGGCAGGACATGCCGTCGCTGGACGTGTCACTCGATATTCCGGTGGGCCCCGCCCCCGATCCGCCTCCTGCGGCGAAGGCGAACTTCGAAAAGGAGCTGTCCGCGATGGTGGACCAGCTCCGCTCCGTCACGTCGATCATCGGCTGGGTGGTGTTCAACGAGGGCTGGGGTCAATTCGACACCGCCAGGATCACGAGCGCCGTGAAGGCACAGGACCCGACGCGCATGGTGAACGCGAGTAGCGGAGTGAACTGCTGCAAATCACGAGGTGACAGCAGGGCCGGAGACGTCTACGACGACCACACCTACGTCGGGCCTGGCCTTCCGGTTCTGCACGACGATCCGGCGACGCCGAACGACGAACGGTTGATGCACGACAACCATCCGGTGCCGCTCGAGCACCGGGCGGTGGTCGACGGCGAGTACGGCGGTCTGGGGCTCGTGGTTGACAGGAACCAGTGGCCGGGGCAGCCCCAGGCCTACGAGATGGCCGACAGCCCTGCGCGCCTCACCGAGCGGTACGTCGATGTCAGCCGGGATCTGGAAAAGGCTGTGCTGCAAGGCGGTTTGTCTGGCGCGATCTACACCCAGACCACCGATGTCGAAAACGAAGTCAACGGGTACATGAGCTATGACCGGTTGTTGGTGAAGATGGATCCCAGGACTGTCGCGGAGCGCAGTCGCGCTGTGATCGCCGCCGGGTCGCAAGCGACGGACTAGGCATGCCAGCTACGACTTCGATGCTGGCGCCAACCACACCAAATGTGTTGCTGGCCCGTGACTTAGCGTGCACCCTCGACGGATTTCGTCGCGGCGGCCAACTCGTTACGGCGGATGAATTTCCTTCACGCTGCCATCCGGGTTGACTTCCATGAATCCGGTACCGGGCTCGTCGATGGATCGACAACTCCAGGCCGCCACCTTCGGCGCCCTCGACGATCAGGTAGGTCTTGCTGCCGTCGGGCGCACCTAGGGCCTAGGGCGCACCCGCCAAGGTGGGCGCCACGGCATCCGCGGTGAATGCGCTGAGGTCGGCGAGCACGTTGAAGCCCGAAGTCGTCGTATCCGTGCGGCAATCTGTTCAATGATCGAGACGGCGCGTTGGGGCGGCATCGGTCCGTCGACGAGCAATTCATCGATGGTCTTGCCGTCGATCAGCCGCATCGTCACGTGAGGCGCCCGTCGATTTCGCCGAAATCGTGGATCGGGACGATATGGGGCTCGTCCAGGCTGGCCGCTGCCTGGGCCTCCCGGCGGAACCGGGCTTGATACTGCGCGTCGTCGGCGAGGTTCGCGGGTAGCACCTTCAAGGCGACGACCCGATTCATGGCAGTGTCGAATGCCTTCCACACTTCACCCATGCCGCCGCGGCCCAGCAGCTCGACCAAGCGGTACGGGCCGAACGGTGTCCCCTCCACCGGCTGCCCATAAATGCCGGTCGCTTCACCTGCTAGCGCGGTCCATCAAGATTGACTCTCCGAAACCGACGGTTCAAGGCGCGTCGAGAAGTGCTCCGGCGGCGATCCCCCACCCTGGGGTGGTCCATCGTTTGGCAGGAGGCGGCAGTTAGCCGGAATTGTGACACTGTTGTGTCACCGGTGGACAGTTCGGCTTTTCCTGAACAGCTAATAGAGGCATCGGCTGACCGCTAGCCTTTGTCCATTAACTCAGTGATCAACAGGACCGTGAGGCCCAACCGGAATGTCAACCACGCCAACGGAAGACCGTCCATCCAAGTCGAGCCGCGCCATAGGCGTCGCGATCAGCGTGTTGATCGTCGTCTTCATGCTGTTTGACGCGATCAGCCACATCTTGAAACCCAGGTTCGTCGTGGTAGCCAGCGCGGGCATGGTTCCCGACAACCAGTTAATTCCCATCGGCGTGGTGGCCCTGATTGTGACTGTGTTGTATGCGATTCCGCGCACCGCGATCCTCGGCGCTGTGCTACTTACCGGCTATTACGGCGGCGCGGCGGCGGTCCATCTGAACGCCGAGCACGCCATCCTCACCCAGGTTTTGTTTCCTGTGTATTTCGGCATCCTGGCTTGGCTCGGGCTCTACCTGCGCGATCGCCGTGTTCGGTCGTTACTGCCGTTCTGACGAGCGGCTCATGTCCGCTCGCAGCAACCGAGGACCGATTCGACAGAGCGACGTTAGCCGTTCCATCTTGCAACTCAGAGGGCCCTTCGTGGAGCTTGCCGAGGCTGGCCACCGCCACATGCTCGATCAACCGCTACTAGAACTTCGCGCTGTTCGACTTCGAACTCACGGACTGCGACATCGCCGAGTTGACGGCACTGGACAAGGGCGGTCGAACCGGGCCGAACCCCGATCGATTCGACTACATCCCGCGATGGCTCGGGATGAAGGTCACCGCGACGCGGTGGATGTGGGTCACGTTGCGGCGCACGGAATCTCGGCGGTAAGGGTGGTGCCTTGGTGGTCGCGGCTGGCGATGTGGATGCGGCCGCCCAGCGCCTCCACGCGGTCGTTGAGTCCTATGAGTCCCGATCCACCCCCTGGCGCAGCGCCGCCCACTCCGTCGTCTCTTACCGACAGCCGCAGCTGCTTGTCGTCGGCCTCCACGGTGACGGTCACCTCTGACGCTCGGGCGTGCTTGGCGGCGTTCGTCAGCGCTTCTGCGACGACGTAGTAGGTGGCCACCTCAACGGACTCGGGCAGTCGTCGTTCGACGTCGACACTCAGCTCGACGGGCATGGGCGCGCGGCGACGAAGGGCCCGCAGCGCCGGGCGCAGCCCCCCTCTCGACAGCACCGCCGGATGAATGCCGTGCGAAATCTGCCGCAGTTCCTCGCTCGCCTCGGCGAGCCCGTCGCCGATGTCGGCAAGTTGCTGGTCGATGTCGCTTTCCGACGGCGGCGCAGCCTGCAGGGACCGTATTCTCAAGGCCAGGGCGACAAGGCGCTGTTGTGCTCCATCGTGCAGGTCGCGCTCGATGCGGCGGCGGGCCTCGTCGCCGGCGGCGACGATACGCGCCCGCGAAGCGATCAGCTCATCACGTGCTTCGGCATTCGCGATCGCGGTTGCGACCAGCTCGGCGAAATCGGTCAGCCGCTCTTCGGTGTCGGGTGGGGGCGGTTCGGGTCGAGAGAACCCGACGATCGCCGCCCCCCACAGCCGACCGTCGACAACAATGGGTGCCCCCACCCCGGAGACGAAGCCAAGATCGCGGATCAGCGCAGCGGCCGAACCGGCGGCGCACTCGTGGCTGTCCATTCGTACGGTGGCACCGGTGCGCTGTACCAACGCGGCGACGTTGTCGCCTTCCAGAGTCAACCGGGCACCGACTGGCATTTTGTGCGGACCTTCATCGTAGGCGGCCACGATCTCGCCCACATCGACGTCTAAGAAACGGAATAGCGTCGCGTTGCCCACCCGCAGCGTCGTGGCCACCTCGTGGGCCACTGCGGCGAATATCTCGTTTGCTGTGCCGCCACGCGCGACCAGCGTCGCGACCCGGCGTAGGGCAGCCTGCCCCTGCGCCAACTCACCGACCTGACGTGCCGCGCGACGGGCTTCCGCAGCGCGCAGCCGGACCTGGGCCCCGAGCACATTGGCCAACAGTGCGACGGGCACGAATACCGCGACCGCGACGAGGTTCTGTGGATTGGCCGGTAGCAGTCCATCGCCGGCCGCGAGGTGGACTTCCAGATAGACCGCGGCGCTGGCCACCGTGGTGCTCAACGCGAGGCCCAATCTCCAGCCGATTGAAATCGCCAGTACGCCAAGCAGGTACACCGCGCCGAAGATCATGGGGGGCCCAACCCGCCCCAACAACTCCACGACCGCCGTTTCGGTGACGATCAGCAGCGCGGCAACGACGATTCCCAGCCACAGCGGCGGGCTCGGATCCGCCAACGCCCGCACGCGGTGTGGGCGCCACCGCAGGGGTGGCGTCTGTCTTCGACCGATCGGCCAATTCGCTGTCACAGCGTGCTTGCCTCGATCCACCGGCGCCCCCATCCTCAGTTCTGCTCCGCCGGCGCCCGGGGTCGGTTGCACAGGGCCGGTTGCCGGGCGCCATATAGCCGTCGTTTCTGGAATTATTCCAGAATACGCCGACCTTCGCGGTAATGGTGCACCGCCGGATCCGATTGCGCTGCGAGGTTAGCGTCCAACTGTGGTGGGTGCCAGCGGTAATGACGCTCTACCGACTAGCAGGGAGATCGGCTCCGACCTAGTGTCATCGGCGCACTGAGGGTGCACCATTGCGCCAATGCGTCCGCCTCACGGACGGAGGGACATGATTCTCATGCAGGCACATGTCGAGGTCGAGCAGGCAATGGAACTTCTGGCGAGTGGACGAGGGATTGGCTACCTGCTCACAGAGCCGGGTCACTGACGTCGACGATCTCGTTGACAGCCTGCAACGGATCGCCAAGGGCGGTGCGGTGGTCGACCCCACGCTGGTCCAGGAACTGATATCAACGCCGCGGCGCAATGATCCGCTGGCGGTGCTGAGTCCGCGCGAGCAGGAGGTGCTGGCGCTGATGGCCGAGGGGCGCTCCAACGCCGGTATCGCGCGTAGCCTCTGGGTCACCGAGGGCACCGTCGAAAGGCATGTGCGGTCCATCCTGACGAAGCTTAACCTGCCCGAGACCGACGAGGATCACCGCCGTGTGCGCGCCGTGATCACTTTTCTCGACGGTCGCTAGAAGCCGGACCCGTCTGGCCGACTGTCCCCAGAGGGGCGTCATGCGGCCAATTTCGCTGTGTCGCAGCGGGACTGGGGCCTGCGCAGCCTCGATATTCGCTTCACCCCTATGCGAGAAGACGCCGCAAAGCATCCGGGGACAGTTCAACCTTCGGCACGAACCCGATCGCGGGGCTGACCGAAATCATGTCGGCGAACTCATCTTCGGAATGAGTGGAGATAAGGATCACCGGCGCCGAGGTGCGACCACCGGCGAGCTGCTCGGCCAAATCAAATCCGCATTCGTCGCCGAGATTGATGTCCACGACCGCGACGTCCGGCCGCAGCTGGGCGACACAACTCAGCGCCTCGGCGATCGTCGACGCGATCCCAACTACGGTAATACCATGGTGGCCAAGAAAGTTCGCCGCAGCATCAAGAAAGCCCGGGTTGTCGTCGACGAGGACGCAACGCAACACCTCAGGACCAGAATCCATGAGACCAGTCTGACCGATCGGTGCGCAGCGATGCATTGCAGGTACCCACAATTCGACAGACGTGCTAACACCAGCGCGGGTTAGTACGGTCTGGGCGGCCTCTTGGAACAACGCAAGAGGCTCCCCAATAGCGTCGCGCTAGGGCAGGCCGCACCTACTGGACCTTGCGGCTAGCCGGACTTCTGTCAGGTAGTCCAAATCCTCACGACCACTCGTGAAACCGGCATTCTCACAGCTGAGCCGCCGCGATCCGTCGCGCTCGTACGATATCGAGGCGCTTGGGTTCGAATCGACGAAATCGACTAAAGGCGAACGTATTTGAACTGTGCTACTTCAATGTCACGGCGTTCGCACCGCTAGCGCAGAAATCGGCCGTCGCGCCATCGAGCTTGCACCCGATTCCCATACCCACCATCGCGGACGATCTGGCGCCGCTGCTGGGCCGTCAACCATACGGGTGCATCGGCAGACGGCGGTAGGTGGAACGAGCCAGCCCAACGGCCTTGCACGCCAACCGCTCCGACATCCTCAAGGTGTCCTTAAGCATGTCCACGGCGCGACGCTTGGCAGCCGGGCTCAGAATTTTCCCTAGGCCACCTCACGCAGCACGTCCTTTTCCAGTTCGGCCTCGGCCAGCAGCCGCTTGAGCCGTGAGTTCTGCTCGCGCAGCTCCTTGAGTTCCTTGGCGGCATCGGTGTCCATCCCGCCGTAGGTGCGCCGCCAGTTGTACACCGTCGCCGACGAGACACCGAGTTCGGCGGCGATCTCCTCGCCGGTCTTGCCTGCCGCAGTCAGCTCGTCCGCGCGGCGCAGTTTGCGCACGATGTCCTCCGCGGAATGCCGCTTCCGACCAGCCATCTATTCATCGTCCCTTCAACCCGACATCGGGCCACAAGACTCTAGAGCTTGATGGACTCATTCACGGGGAACACGCCAAGACCGTCTGGACGCGGCGATGCAATCTACTGCGGACGGCTTCGAAGGTCTAAGTTGCGCCGCCCGCCCTGACCTGCTCAAACGTGGTGGAGCTAAGGGGAATCGAACCCCTGACCTACTCGATGCGAACGAGTCGAAATCCGCCCACCTGGGCGTTTGCTGATTCAAGCCCTGTTGGCTGTGCAGCATCACCGCAGGTCAGAGGGTTGATTCTGACGGCAGCCGAAAATTGCCTCAAACTTGGCGAGGACTTACTGCGGGCCGGGCTGCGGGCCGGGACCATCGTGGCGGCGAGCCAGCAAACGACAGCGGCAAATCACGTATCAGACCCTCGATGGAGCCGCGCGGGCGGCGCGGCCTTACCGGCACACTCGGGTCAATCGGTGAGCTTGATGTTCCTCACTGCCACTTCGGCGTTGTCAAGCACTTCGCCGACCGGAACCCCGGTGGCCTTCGCATGCCATTCCACAAGCATCGCAGCCAGATTGACCAGGCCGCTCACCATGTCTGGGCCGACCGACAAGAATGCTTCGCTCGTCAGTTCTCCGGGTACGAGCATCTCAAGTTCGCGAGCCGCCACAGCCACGTTCTGGCCTGGGTCGGCGCTATGGGCGACGGCGCGTAGTACCGGAATCATCAACAGCGTGTTCGCTTGCTGCTGTCTCGTCCATTCCACTTCTGCCACGTCGCCCACGGTAACTCCGGGCACAGACATCACTCCCGCCAGGCGCGGCCCGAATTCCGTAGCCGGGAGCCTCTGCCGCTCTAGAGTCGGCTAGCTATGGGACGTTCGCAGGCTTACGCGGCGTGGACAACAACCAGATCCGATGACATAGATCGAGTGTTCGACGTCCACCACAAGCTCACCGGACGAAGTGCGGGCAGGCGCTGGGAAGCCGAACACTTAATCGGAGCCATCGTCGCGCGGCTGGTGGCCGAATTTCAGGGTTACTGCCGCGACCTGCACGACGAAGCGGTAGACCACGTCGTCGGACGCCTCGGGGTGACCGACCCCGGACTTCTGGCACTCACCCGCGCCGCCTACATCCGGGACCGCGATCTAAACAAAGGAAACCCCACGTGGAACGCACTAAAAAACGACTTCGAGCGGCTGGGGATGCAGTTTCAGAAGGACATGAACGATCAATTCAAGAGCACACCGGCACTGCGCAAGAAGCTCTCCGACCTGCTGTACGCACGAAACGCCTTCGTGCACGCCGACGACGTCAAACTGATTGACTGCCGCAACCGCAACGTCTTGTGGTTGCGGCAGATGAGGATATGGCGAGCTGCACTGAATAGGCTGGTCGGTAGCATCGACACGGCCACTAGTGCACACTTAAAGGTGCTGACGGGACAGAACCCGTGGTGAGAGGAACGACGAGGATGGAAATCCACTTCAAGCGTGGCGACCGCATCCGCGTCCCCTACGGAGCGGGTGTCTACGACGCCACCGTCATCGACGTCCGCGACGGACGCGTCTATGTGGCGGTCGACTTCGATTCGGATGCCTCGGTCCAGACGTTTTATCGAAGCAGCGAGCTAGTCGGAGCCTAAAGCGCGGCCCACCCTGCCGGTCATCGCCCGCCAGCGGCGGTCTCAGCGGCCCCGCTCAGCCACGTCTGCCGCCATGATGCAGGCGGGCCAGTTTCCATGCCAGCGGTTCACATAGGACTGCCGTCGGCGCATCCGAGATAAAGCCGAGATCCGGCGAAGATTGCTGGCGGCTGTGTCCTTGGCTCAGGGGCCATTCTGGAGCGCAGCGTCGGCATCCTCGGGCCTGATCCGGTACCTGTCGGTGGACTTATGTAGATTGGAAGCTGCTTCACGAGATGCCGTCGCCAAGCTCCGACTCGACGGTACGCCAACCCCACGCTCGTGGGTGGCTCGGATGACGAAGCGGTCGGCACCAACCGGTGACCGGCAAGAGCGCCTTCCCGCAGTGGAGGGCTGGGGCCATTCGGGAGTATTGCAATGCCAAGGAATCAACTGGACTTTGTCACCGTCAAGCTGCTGCATAATCTGTCCCTGCATCACGGACACGTCCACCTGTACAAGCCGCCGTTTTATCCGTACGCCGCGAACGACCGGCTATCGGTGGAACTCATTTTCGACCACCCGTGCGTGCCGGTGGAGCATCTGCTCGCAGCGATCTGGGACCAATTGGGCACCGATTTTTTTGGTGAACAGCGAGCGCCGTGGGGTAAGGCCTACCGCATCAGCCAGAATCGACCGCTGAACGTAGGCGATGTTGCAGTGATTGGCGAAACCGCCTGGGCTGTCGATGGGGTTACTGATAAACCTTCTGGTGGCTGGGTACCGGTCGCACTGCAGGCTAGCCAGATCTGGCCGTTCCCTGCATTGTTCCCCCGCGTGGTGGACGGTTGGGAAATCATCATGGTGAACAGGTGCGAACGTTGCACCTACAGCCATGCGTCGTCAGCCCCGTGCGAGGAGGACGAGGACGACGAGGACTGACTCACCAGCCCTCATTCCCGGTCTCGTCGATCACTACCGCGTCATCGGGTCGCAGTGACCGCAGGACGGGAAGATAGGTGTCGAGGTCGCAGCCCAATTCCTCCGCGACGCGCCAGGATTGCTGTTCTACCAGCACTGTGAGCAGGGTGGTCAAAAAGCATTTCTTAGGTGGGATGCGCGCCGCGCTTTTTGACGCATGCGCATTTTCACAATTCCTTATGGCGAGTAACTTGCGGAGACATACCCTGGGAATCGGGGGGCGACGTCATCGGGCATTAGGGGGTGGAGCAAATGCTTGTCCGTGTTGCAATGCTCATCGCAGCAGCGAGCGTGGCGGTCGGGATTGGTTGGGCACCCACGGCGCACGCCGACGAACAAGCCTTCATGAACGACACGCAAGACGTGATGATGACCCCTGACGCGAAACTTGCTGCGGGATATCACGCTTGCGTTAATTTGCGCGGTGGTATGCCGGTACAGCAAGCTCAGCGAGATGGGTTTTTCTACTTCAACCTCGTCAACGGGGCGAACGTGAAAATCGTTGACGCGGCACAACACGACCTGTGTCCGGACACCCTTCACTGACCCGACGCCGACTGTCCCAGGCAGCGACATGACCGATCAAGCGGACAAGGACTGGGCGGAAACCGACGACACCACCGCCTCGGAGCACGGCGCTGATGCCGAGACGACCCAAGTACCGCCGCCACCACGCGACGAACCAGGGCTGGCCTGGTCTGCCGATGACGACTACGCCGACGAGGCACCGGCCAACTGGCGCGGTCGGCTGATATGGGCGGGTCTCGGTGTGCTTGTCGTCGCCATATCGGCTGCGCTGGTCCTATTGGTATCAACGCTTCTCAGCATGCACGCGACGAATACCGCTCGACCACAGCCGGTTCCGTCACCGCCTGTGACTACAACCGTGGCTGCCGCGCCACCACCGGCGTCCGTGGCTCCGCCGCCGCCCCCTGCGCCGAGCGCAGCTTCGGCTAGCCCTTACACCTCCCTTGTGGGCAATGGCTAGGCCACCACCGGGTGCTGACCGTTTCGACTGACGGGACTATTGAAATGGATATACCCGATGAGCCAGCATGCCCCCAATGCATTGCTGCCACAATGCCCACCGCCGCTATCCATATCGGCTTAACTTCCTACGATGGCCATCCAGACGGCACTCCTGACGGCAGCGGGAAGTTCTTCGGCTACGTCAAGGACAGCTCGGATACCCGTGTGGTCCCTGTAGCTGTACCTGTCGAAGTCGATGTGGTGAATGCAAGTGACTACAGGTACCTCGGCGGCCCTCCTGGTTATACGGCAGCAGGTCGAGTGCTCACCGTCTCGATCGACGGCGACCACGTCGGTGCGAGCGACGAGGGGCATGTATTGGGTGATCAGGTTCCGTTCTGTGACCCAGCCGCGACGCACAAGGCCGTGTGCGGGGCCTGATTTGCAACGACATTCGCTCATCAACGGCCTATGACTAGGTTGTCAATACGGTGAAACCATGCGAAGGCGCAAGCAGGTTTACAAGATCACGTACCCCAACGGGAAGATTTACGTCGGCATGGATCTGACGGGAACACTCTTGTATTTCGGTAGCCCTAGCGCACACGAACAAATTGCCGCTGACCTTGGCCTTGATGGGCATCGGCTTGAATTGACATTGCGCAAGGAGATCCTCTTGGGCAACCGAAACCGCGACTGACGCGGAAGTCCGAGCTATGGAAGTTCGTCTGATCAGGGAGCACCGCTCAAACGATCCGGCGGTCGGATACAACCGGTCGCCCCGGTTCTTGCCATGACCCTTGGTCCACAGTGCGGCCCGCAAACGTGATGCGGGCCGGTACCCGATGGCTACTGTCAACCTCATGGCGATACCCGACTTCCAAACGATGATGCGCCCCGTCCTGGTCGCAATCGAGGGAGACGAGCCGAGATCGACCGCGCAGATCCGAGACGAAGTCGCGACCGCGCTGAATGTGTCCGATGAGGATCGGCAGGTGATGCTGCCCAGCGGTAAGCAGGCGCTCTATACGAACAGGGTCGCGTGGGCGATAACGCATATGTCCCAAGCCGGTCTCCTCGACTCGGCCAGAGCGTGGACGCTATCTGCTGTCCGAACGCGGCAAGAAGGTGTTCCAAGAGCATCCAGACCGGGTGGACATGACACGTCTTGCAACAATTTCCCGAATATCAGGATTTCCGAACTCGCAAGAGCAACAAGCACATTGAGGAATCCGTCGGTGTTGTCTCTGACGAAGTGTCACCGAGCGAGGCAGTCAATGCGATCGTGGAAGATTCGTACGACACGCTCGCCGCCGAATTGCTCGACAGAATCTTGGCCCAGCCGCCCGCGTTCCTAGAAGCACTGTCGTTGAAGCTGCTACAAGCGATGGGGTACGGCGGTCGGGAGTCACTCGCCGAACACACCGGTAGGCCTGGGGACAGCGGGCTGGATGGGATAGTCCGTCAGGATGCCCTCGGTCTCGATCTCATTGGTGTTCAGGCGAAACGGTACGACAAAGACAAGACGGTGCAACGTCCAGACATTCAAGCGTTTGTCGGTGCGTTGCAGGGTGCCCAGACGACTCGGGGCGTATTCGTAACGACCGGTCGGTTCTCTCCCGGTGCGTTGCAGTTCGCCGAGAACGTCGCCATGCGTCTACGGCTCATCGACGGTAAAGAGTTGACCAAGCTGATGGTCCGTTACAACGTCGGCGTTCAGGTACGGGAGACCTTCGACTTGAAGCAGATCGACGAGGACGCGTTCGAGGAATAGAGTCGTTGAGGGCGTCAGCGAGACGACGGGACGAACAGCTCGGCACGACAATGTCCTGCCCTCCACATCCATCGAAGAGACACCGGACCCGGCCCCGAAAGAAGACACCGCGCAGGAAGGACGCGGGACAGACTCGGCGGCTTTGACTTTCCGGCCTGTCGAAACTGGGCCGGGTCCGGTGCTCAGGTGTCCAGCCAACTGGTCCCAACCCCCAACAGGGCTGGACACGACTTGTTTGGCCCGCAGATCGCTTCTGCGGGCCGTTCGGCGGTGGGCGACGGCAATCACGTCAGGGGACCACCTGGTACTGCGGACGGGCCTCTATGACTGGCACGGACCATTGCAGTTTGCGCCGGTAATGCGCAAGCAACCGCTGGCCTGCCTCGGCTGGGTCGTACCCGTATTCTCGGGCGCGCAGAGCGTTCCGCCGACGCTGTAGATCCAATTCGCCCTGACCCTGTTCGGGACCGACTGACCGTTGCGCGACCTCCAACGGTGTCGGCACACCCGGCTCAACTGTCGGCGGTGCCGCCACCTGTTGATCGGTACGCACGAAGAGCGAACGCAACTCACCGACCTCGGCCAGCGCCAGCACGTCCTCGGGGTCTTCGCCTACCTGGCGGGCCAGCGACCGGACGGCGGTCGTAGTCTGTGCGTATCCAGGCTGGCTCACAGGGCTAATTTCCAATAAACGCACAGTATTCAAGTAGCGCACCAATGCCCCACCCTCGTAACGGAATTCGTCGCCACCAGGCGGCGCTATGAATACCATGCTCGAATGATTCACTCGCCCAGTACGAACCAATTCGTAAGCGTCACGGCCTGCCTGCGTGTCAGGTAGATCGGCTTCGTAACTGGCTCCCACAGCGGGGTTGTCAGTAATTCGAAGGGTGCGCGACTCGGTCGTGGCCAAAAGCCAGCGTGCGTCATGTTCAAGGCGGCAAACGATGTCCAAATCATCGCCCAACGACTTGGCTATGGCGCGGTTTCCGACCACTTCATAGAAGCCCCCCGGCAGCAACCGGCTTCTCTGGTTGTAGGGAATACCTAGCCCACCAATCCGGCGTTGCTCACCCTCGCTGCGAGTCTCAACGTCGGTTCGCCAGTAACGGAATTCGGAATCTGGCAGCGGCCTACCAAGCTTGCGTTCACTCATGACAAGTCACCCCTCAATTCCGTCTTCTCCCAGTCACCGCCTCGTGCCATGGTTTCGGAATAGCCCTGGTTCACAACGTCTTTGACTACCGACCGCAGCAGTTCCGTCGTCGCGGGTTGGGATTCGAGCGGATACGCCGCAAGCATCGTTTTAAAATCGTCAAACCAGTCAGCTAAGCGGTCGAGAAGGTCTGGCCGGTCACCCGCGATCACGTGTCCGACAATCCGTTGCACCGCTTCGTCTTTGGTGAGCGGGCGGCCCAGGCCCCTGTCCCACAGTGACCAGTCCCCGCCGTCATCATCATCCGGCTTCGCGTAGCTTTCAATGGCGCTGTCAATGATCATGTTAACCACCTGGCGCAACTCGCCGTCGTCCAACAAAACCATCTGCAAGCGCAGCGCATCATTCAGCGACTCCCAGATCTCAGGCTCGGCCATGATCCCGTCGCGCTGCGCCAGGCAAACAACCCACCGCAGCGGCACCGGAAGGTCTAGACCCCTGTCGAGTCGGACCAACTGGTCCCAGTACTGGCCCGCTAAGTGTCGGTCGACAACCACCTTCCGTAACCATGCCCGGGCTTCCTCGGCGGTGAGCATCGTGCCATCTTGATCCATCGTCCAGGTCATCACGCGCTCCAGCCGTTATTCGAAACCCGTTGGCGCGGAGTAAAGATCGGCTCAGAGCCAGGACGAGCCGCGAGCTGCGGCATCATCTCGCGGTAACGCGCAGCCTCTTCCCGCGCAATGCGTTCCAGTGCAGGGGGATCTTCGCGGTAGGCATCACCCAACTCGTCGGCACTGACCTCGCCGATATCGACAAGCCCGCGTGCGCGGAGCTTTTCGGCATCGTATCGGGTCGGAACTTCGAGCACGTTGCCGCGCCTAATGTCGTGCCGCCCATACCACTGGCCACCCATGTCGATGCGGCTAGTAACTTTTACGCCCATTTGCCGTCTCCTTTCGCTTGTGCCACAGCAGTTTTACGTATTCGGGTAACTGCCCGACGGTTTCACCGACACGTCAGCGACATTGCCCTGCGCCGCCTTGCCCGGCGTCTGCGTCGGCTGACCCAGCTCGAAAGCGCCGTCAGCGTAGGACGATTCAGCAGTCGGCGTGCTGGTGTGGGCTGCGGCCACGGCGGCTGTCCCGGCTTCGCGATGCATACGGGTCGCGTCGTTATCGTAAACCGCCGCGGCCGCAGCGGTCGCACGCGGGTTTGGTTGCGGCTCAACTGATCCATCAGTCGTCAAAGCCATTGTCACTCCTCACTAGATGTTCTTCATCGTCAGCGATTTCGTCGTCGTCGTCATCGTTAGCGTGCCGCCGGATCGAGTCGACCAGTTCGACCAGCACCTCGTAATTCTCATAAGCAAACTCACGGGTGTATAGCATGTCGTCGCAACAGGTGGCGCAGGTACGGGCCAACATGATTGTGATGCGACGAAAATCATTTGGCTCTTCGGAACCATAAAGGTCGTATACCAATTGATTGACGAAGTCGGTGTAATAGTTCGCGGTCTCGAAACCGGTTGGTAGTCGCCCGATTCCGTGCACTACGAGGTCTTGCCGGTAGCAGACGATGTCACCGATGGCCCACGCGAGCGAGTAAGCTTCATCCCGTACCGCGTCGGGAAGCGAAGGGTCATCGACCCTTCCCCACAACAGCACGGACACCGAGTGGAGCAATTCACGGTCGAACGCGACGCGATTCGAAGCCACCGCAAGATCAGGCCGATAATCCAACGCGTGACGAATGGCACCCGCCGCGCTATGCGCCTCGTCACTGCCTATGAGCGACAAGGAATCTCGGACTCGCTCCATAAACCGGCGTTTCAACGCGATGCGTGTGGGCTTCATTGGGCCACCCGCCTGCCTGCCATGGCGGATACCGTCGCCAGCCGTCCACCAGACTTCTTCTTGCCGGGTTGCAGTTCCCTGAGCACAGCTTGAAGCTGCCGACTCAATTGTGCTGATGCCGCAGCCATATCAGGGCGGTCAAGCGTTCGAGCCAATGTGATCGCCTGAGCGGCCAGCGATGGCCTATCCTTCGCACGCGGTGCTATCTCGATCTCGGCGCGCGTGGCTATCTCGTTCGGCCCCATCTCCTGTGTGGGCGCGTCGGGCCGGTGCGTTGTCGGCAACGAAACAACGTTCGTTGCGGTCGCCGTAGCGTTCGGTTTCGCGGCGTGGGATGCCCGAGGGGCATCGGGCCTACGTGCACGAGAACGCCTCTTAGCAGCCGCTTCTGCCTCGCGACAGGGCGCGCAGGGGCGACCGCCAGGACCGGCATCACATCCGGACCTGTATCGAGTTCGCGTACCATGGGGGGCCATGGGTCGCATTCTACCCGCGAAATTGCTTGTGGCCGAACCGATCTCCCGTCACCTGCCGTCATGACACTTTAGTCGTCTGGGGTCGTCTGGGAACGTCTGGAGCCTTGGACTGTCAATAACGGTTGGCTACCAGGAGGATTCGATCTGCCTGGGCGCACATTTGCCGCCAGCGACCGCGAGGTTTTCTACAGCGACCCTGATTCGAGGCAAGTTCGTCACGCGGGACGCCGCAGGCTGTGCGGTTCAAACTGGTTAGCCTAGCATCCGGATGGTATCGGCTACCAAAGAATCGGCAGCTAACTGCAGCGATGCGAGACTCCAGCAACCTCCCGTTTGCGCAGGTCGGAGCGCCACCCGCGAGACAGGTGGCTCCATCAAGATCAGCGGCTACACGCGGTAACAGATACTTTGGTTTGCTGGATGCAGCGGCGTGTTTGCTGTGGCACCACCGATGAATAATGCGCTGAGTGATTCTGGCTGCACCACAACGAGATTCACTCAGGCCAGGTTGTCGCGCTCTCGACCGATGCGCCGCTCTGAGTGGATCTGCTTGCAGCACAACGAGATTCACTCAAGCCCATTCGAAGGTGCACTCAAACGCCCTGACCAGCCATCAATTGCCCCATCACGATGCCCGCCTATGAGCCGCCGATGGAGCCGCAGACCTAGCCGCACGCCGCGCTGCCCGCCGCACTTCGATTTCGTGCCGCTGTGAGCGTCGATCCCGTCCACGGGTGTCCATCATGCCGCCGACTAGTCGCTGACCCGTCAGTGACGCGTACAGGGCCAGGTATGGCCGGTTCTACTGGGGTGGTCCGAGGTACAGGCACCAGGCCGCCGACGACTCCGAGCGCCTGGCGGCGGTCAGCGTGCGACAACTCCTGGGCTGCCCCTTGGTTGCACCGGGTGAGCACTGGGCACCGACTGCAGATCTTCGTCGCCTGGTGTTGGGCTTCGCGTGCCGCCTTGCCCGTTCCCACGGCAGCATCGAAGACATCGACGTGATCTCGACAGGCCGCGCACGCAACTGGCGTCCCATGGTGGTTTGTGTGGCTGAGTCAAATGGCTCAGTGCCAGAACCACTCCCGGTCTCTGGTCCCACCGGCCCTAAAGGGCCGGATGGGTGAGACCAAGGTGAGACCACTGGTGAGACCAAGGTGAGACTTACTGAGACTCTCGCAGGTAGACACGGTTTTTCATGGTGAGACCAAGTGAGACCAACCGCGCTCAATCACCGAGTTTGTCTCACCCCTCTGACCTGCGATGGTCTCACTTGGGCAATTCGTCTTTCCTGGGCTTTTGCAGTCAAGGTGAGACCAAGCGTGAGACCATCCGAGAAACCGCGTCCTACCTGCGGTTTAGCATGTAATGCGGGCGCTGAGTCGAGGCCTCGTTGATCAGCTTGCCGGTCTTCACCAGATCGTCTAGCGCACGGTAGAACGTGGCTTTGGACATACCAGCGTCCTCGGCCACGGCGCGCAGATTCCCCGTTGCGGCTCCGGTGGTTTCGAAGTGTTGCGTGAAGATCGCCAGTAGCTCTGCGCTGCGTTCACTTGGCAGCGACTCGCCGTCGCCGTCGCGACGCGCTGACACTGACATGACCGCGCTGCCGGTGCCGGTTATCGGGTCGATTTTGAGTACGTGGTGGTCATCCTCGGGACCGTCCTTGCGCTTGGTGCGGCTCAGCCTGATGTACCCATCGTCATCGCGGCTTGTGGAATACACCGTGTCAACGCCACTTTCGAGAGCCGACGAACCGCGTAACGTCTTGGCGTCCTTGCCTGCGTGATGCACGGCCAGGACCACGCCGCGACCACCTGGTGTGCTGGCGCGCAGCTTGGTCATCACGTCGATGACGATGCCGCAGTCTTGGGCCGAATTCTCGTCAGCGCCGACCATGCAACGCGCCAGGGTGTCGAGGATGACGAAACTGTAGCCGCCCCACTCGATCAGTGCACGGAGGTTGTCGACGTCGCTGGCGTTCATCAGGTTGACGGGATGCGGATATACCGACAACCACTCGTCGCCAATCGTGTATTGCCAGGCCATTTCCCACGCATCAACACGTGGGCTGAATCCGAACGCGCCCTCGGCCACAACGTAGAGCACTCGACGCTGCTGGGTCGCACGGTTTGCCATCGCTTACCGGTGGCCACGCATGCCGCCCAGTCGAGCGCGATGAATGTCTTTGCCGTGCTCCACTTGCCGTACAGCAGCGCGATGGTCCCCTGGTCTAAAACATTGTCTATCAGCGGTTGTGGTACCGGCAAATTTCGTAGGTCGGAACGACTGAGTAGGGTGTCTGCGAACAGTGGCGTCAGTTCGTCTGTGCCCACTGAGTCATTTGTCTGAGTGGCGCTTACGATTTGGCCGCCGCCGTCGCCGGCACCGTCGTCGTGAAATACGTTGCCATTGACGGGCGTTCGCACCTCGGCGTTAATGCCCGACCCTGGCTGCGGTTTCGCATGCGCGAGGATGTCATCCGGTATCGCCGGTGGGATCGGATTGGCCCAACCGTTGCCGATCTGGGTCTCGGCGCTGCGTTCCTCATAGGCGTTCCATGGTGCCGCCGCTTCCAAAAGTGCTGCCTTGGCGTCAGATTCGGTGTCGAAACCGTACCCCAGGTCGAACCAGGCCGCTAGCTGCCCACCTTTGAGGTAGAGGGTCGGACCCCAATATGGGCCGTTCTGAACGCGCACAACGTCGTTGATGATGCCCTTAATCGATTTCCTGGCATATCCGGCCAGTCGCTTGTTGTCGGTCGCATCGCCTTTGAGCCTGATTTCGAGCAACGCAGCCTTGCGCTTCTCATCCTCTGCTCGGCGCTTCGGCTCGTCGTCATCCCATCGCTGGCGCTGAGCTTGGTTGTGCTCGCGGACTTCTGGACTATCCGGTGCCCTATAGAGTTTCGCACCAGCGTTGAGAGCCTTGAATACCTCTTGGATGTCCCAGTCCTCGCAGCCAGGGATCTTGTCCCACGGGTATACCGGTTCGGTGCCGCCGTAAGACTCCCAGTCGTTATCGGTTAGCGCGCTATTGCTGCCGCTGGTATCGTGGTTGGTGTTGTTGGTGGTCATGTCAGAGACCTCAAGCACGTCAGCCCTGGACCTTCGGCCAGGCTTTCGTGTTTCTATGTCGTGATAGTGATTAGGGACATGTCAGATGTGTCCTTCGGTTGTTGGGAATAGAACCTTTCAAGTCTACGCTGTTGTCTCTCAAGCGCATTGAGTCAATTGACTAGTCAGTCGAGCCACGATGCGAGAATCCGCCGGTCCTCACGTTGACGGCGCATGATCTTGTAGATATCGGTGAATCCGTCTGCGGCAGTGGAGATTGCGCGGAGTTCCTCTTCGGTCCACAAGTCGGTCAAGTCATCTGGCTCGCTCAGCATCTCATCAATCCTGTCGCGTGCGTAGGCGATGTAATCAATCAAGCACCCTCTTAGCTCCCGCTCGTCGTCGGTCATCTTGTCTGTTTCCCTTTCGATTTCACTGAGTCATTTGACCTCGGTGCTGTCCCTTCCACCAACGTTTGTAACAGCGTTGACACATGTCGCGGGCTAGGCGTCACCGGCCCTGATTTGGGGTCTTGGGGTTCTGTCACGATTCACGCTCATCCCAACTGCTCGGATACTGTTTGCTCTTCCACTGATCGGGCCAACCGCGCCGTATTAGGGGGAATGCTTCAGGGGGCAATTCGTCAATCCCCGTGGACTCCATGCTGATTGACGGTGGATGCTTGGTTACGTCGTGTCCAGGCGGGAGGTCGAGTAGTGTTCGTAGGAAGTCGCCGCTACCGACAACGGTGTAACGCAAGTCTTTTTCGTCAACACACAGGAGCATTCCCCAGTCATCATCACGTGGTGGCAGGCCTATAGCCTTGGCGATCCTGCTATTCGCAATCGCAAACTCTTTCGGGTGCAGCGCCATCGTCAACCTGCTTCACTTACCGTCAGAAAGTCGTACTTGCGGCTGTGAACGTCGGCAAGCTTGACGGCAAGTTCTGCTGTCATGTTGTGGCGTACGTGCTTCCACAACGGGATGTTGAGTCGGGCGGCTAGCTCCACGGCGTCGTTGTGCGCGAGCCGCAATGATCGATGCGGCTCTAGTTGTTCGCATCGCCGGTAGGTCAATACGCCGTCGCGGCGTGGTTGCAACTCATAGACCGTGGCGGCGACATAGGCATAATTCGCGTACTTCTTAGCGTTGACGACGGACACAACCCGTTGTGGTGCCTCGACCTTGGTCGCGGTCATGCCCGCGCCTCTTCTCGCTCGGCGAGCCAGGCCATCACTGTGGAGCGCCTCCAGACGCGGCGGCGTCCGATCTTGAAGCTGGCCGGTCCTTCTCCGGTCATCGCCCAATACCGCCAGGTGCTCGCCTTGGTGCCAGTCAATGCTTCGAGGTCATCACTGCTGAGGTAGTCGCTGCTGTCCATTGTTGGTCGTCCTTCCTGCATCGTTCGTCGGTCGCCGACGATTTGGTGTAGTACACCGTTTTGGTGTTGTTACAACGCTAACTACGATGGTTGCGAGAGACAAGCGAAATCGGTACAGTGCACCAATATGGCAACCCACAAACGCGAAAACGACCTGTTTTCGCAACGCGTGAAATCAGAGCGTGAGGCAAGGGGCTGGACTCAGCGTCAATTCGCGGAGATGCTCGGCTGGCACTGGACAACCGCCGCCAAGGTCGAGAACGGCCAGCGCAGTGTCAGGGTCGACGAGGCAGCGATGATCGCGGACCTCTTCGGGGTGTCCCTCGATGTGCTGCTCGGGCGGAAGGCGAATCTCCGCACCGACGTGGCGTACATCCTTCGCGGTATGCAGCAGGATGCAAGCAAGGCGGCGCACGAGATTGGTGGCCTACTAGACGACATCGCGGACTGGTCCATGGAACTAGAGGCCGCCCGCAGCGTCCAGGTGGTTCCGCGCAGCGATGTCACACCCGAGATGATTCGTGAACACGATATGTGGCAGCCCCTCGGTAACGCGGTCGGAACGGTGCTGCGCGATCTTCACAGCGCACGAGACGCCCTGTACGAGATCGCACGGTTCGAACCGTCACCCGAAGATGCCCCCAAGAAGAAGGCTTCATCAAAGTGACTAGCCGCAACCGCCGCGCAGGTGTAGAAGACCGCTGGCACAAGACAATCCGCGATGAGCACGGCAACGAGAAGCGGGTGCCCAGCTCGAAATACGGGCGCGGTCTGCGCTGGCAAGCCCGGTGGGTCGATGACGATGGCTACGAGCAGTCCAAGTCGTTCGACACCAAAGGCGCAGCGAAACAGTGGCTCGACAACGAGATAACCGCCAAGGTGGCCACCGGCACCTACGTGCCGCCGCGTGCCGGTGTGCTGACCGTCGCCGAGGTTTACACATCGTGGTCGGCGTCCCAGGGCCATATCAGCGCCAAGACCGCAGCGACGCGAAAGAGCGCGTGGGGCAGCCGCGTTGAGCCGCAGTGGGGTGCCGTGGCTGTTGCCGACGTGAAGACCGCTGCGGTGCGAGCGTGGGTCGCAAAGCTCAAAGCTGAGGGTGTCGGTGTGCCGGGTATTGAGAACGCGTTCGGTCTGCTACGTCAGGTGCTCGGTGCAGCCGTTGAGGACTCCCGTATACCGCGCAACCCGTGCGACGGGGTGAAGTTGCCCAAGCGCCAGCACTCGGATCGCGGGTACCTGACACACGGTCAGGTGGTCGCGCTCGCCGCAGCGGTGGATCGCGACCGCGCTGTGGTCCGGTTCCTGGCGTACACGGGTCTGCGGTGGGGTGAGATGGCGGCGCTGCGGGTGCAGGATTTCGACATGCTGCGTCGCCGCGTCAACGTGTCGCGGTCGGTCACCGAATCGGGCGGCCTGGTGTGGACACCGGGCAAGACACATGAGCGCCGCTCGGTGCCGTTCCCGGCTGTGTTGGCCGACGAACTGGCCGCGTTGATGGTCGGCAAGGCACGCGACGCATTTGTGTTCACCGACATGCGCGGCGGTGTGCTGCGGAACTCGAATTGGCGCGCCAGGGTGTTCGCGCCAGCGGTCGCCGCGTGCCAGAGGGCGACGAGTCGTTTCCGACGATCACGCCGCACGATCTGCGGCACACCGCCGCATCGCTGGCGATCAGCGCGGGTGCCAACGTGAAGGCGGTGCAACGGATGCTCGGGCACGCCAAGGCGTCGATGACGTTGGACACCTACGCGGACCTGTTCGACACCGACCTAGACGCGGTGGCGGTCGAGTTGGATACGGCGATCAAAGCTGCTGCGTCAGCGGATCGAGCGCCGAATCCGAATGTCGCTGCGGGCGGGGCTATACGCCACTCATGACAGCGGGGCGAAGGTCAGGCTCCACGGGCCTTCGGTGTTGGAAACGTGAAACGTGGTGCGTCCCGTGGCGCGATAGGTGGTCGTGCCGGTAACGCCGCTATTAGTATCTTGCCCGAAGGCATTGATCATGGCGACGCCGTCACTGCCGTCGGCCTGCACAGGTGCCACAATTAATGTGAAGCTGGATGCCTGGTATCTGACGGTGTAGCCAGTGGCGACTAACTCGGCTGTTTCGACCTGCTCACCGTTGCCGCTGATGGTGACCGGGACCGCTGGGACCGGAGGAGTGGAAATGGTGCTGAGGGGTGCCGACGCCGCCGGGGAGCCAACTGTCCCGTGATAGTTGTTCTCGGGTAGCGGTGCACAGGCGCTGAGTGCAGCTACTACAGTGGCTGCGCTGCTCGCAACTATCAACGCCCTGCGAATAGTGGTCATGGTCATGCTCCCCGCTTCTTTCAGCCCGACGCCGCGATCTCCCCTAGAGATAGGCGCTCAGTACGTCAACGTATTTCACAGCGCACAAACAGGTTAATTCGTGACCGGCACCCGCTATGGCAGATCGAAGAATTGTCTTGCGCGGCGCTCAAAGGCGCTGCGGCGCAAGCGGATCGGGGGCCGAATTTGAAGGTTGCTGCGGGCAGGTTGCGGGCCGGAACGGGCTGAACCTAGAGGCCAGTTAAGACACGAACGGCAATCTAGCTGGCGTTTCTCTGAGT
>CAWIEE010000013.1:0-293813 GCA_963835075.1 uncultured Actinomycetota bacterium
GCTACTGCCGGATTCGTCGCGTCGCGCGTACGACGTGCATCCCCTGCTCGATGCGCTGCTCGACGCCGACACACCGTTCGAGGAGTTCCAGGCCAAGTGGGCACCCTCGATGGTGGTCGGCCTCGGCAGGCTGTCGGGCCGGACCGTCGGCGTACTTGCCAACAACCCGCTGCGACTCGGCGGCTGCCTGAACTCCGAAAGCGCCGAGAAGGCAGCGCGTTTCGTGCGGCTGTGCGACGCGTTCGGCATCCCGCTGATCGTCGTGGTCGACGTGCCCGGATACCTACCCGGTGTTGACCAGGAATGGGGTGGCGTGGTGCGTCGCGGCGCGAAGCTGCTGCACGCGTTCGGTGAGGCGACGGTTCCGCGAGTCACGCTGGTCACCAGGAAGATCTACGGCGGCGCCTATATCGCGATGAACTCACGCTCGCTCAACGCGACGAAGGTGTTCGCGTGGCCCGACGCCGAGGTCGCGGTGATGGGCGCCAAAGCCGCTGTCGGCATCCTGCACAAGAAGAAGCTTGCCGCCGCATCCGACGGCGAACGAGATGCGCTGCACGAGGAGCTAGCCGCCGAGCACGAGCGGATCGCCGGTGGAGTGGATTCCGCCATCGAGATCGGCGTTGTCGACGAAAAGATCGACCCCGCGCACACCCGCAGCAAGCTGACGCAGGCACTGGCCGAGGCGCCGGCACGCCGCGGCAGGCACAAGAACATCCCGCTGTAGTTTTCGTGGCCGACGGAGAGCTGCGCCGCTGGCGCCAGCACTTGGCCAATGAACGCGCCGAAGCGGCGGTGTATCGGCACCTTGCGCAACGAAACACGGGCGAGGAACGCGACATCCTGCTCGCGATCGCAGAAGCTGAACGACGCCACGAGCAGCACTGGCTGAATCTGCTCGGGGACCAAGTCGGCAAGCCGCGACGTGCCGATCTGCGCACTCGCATGCTCGGTTTCCTGGCGCGTCACTTCGGTTCGGTGTTCGTGTTGGCCCTCGCACAGCGAGCCGAGTCCCGCTCCACCTACGACACCGACGTCGACGCGACTCCCGCGATGGCCGCAGACGAGCGCATTCACCTCGAAGTGGTTCGTGCTCTGGCCACCCGCGGCCGGGACCGGTTGTCTGGCACCTTTAGGGCTGCGGTGTTCGGCGCCAATGATGGGCTCGTCAGCAACCTTGCGCTCGTTCTCGGCATCGGCGCGACCGGCGTTGGTGCCCACACCGTGCTCGTCACCGGTCTGGCCGGCTTGCTGGCCGGTGCGTTGTCCATGGGCGCCGGAGAGTACGTGTCGGTGACGTCCCAACGCGAATTGTTGGAAGCCTCCACACCGAGCCCAGAAGCAGGCACGGCATTGCCTCAGCTGGATGTCGACGCCAACGAGCTGGCATTGGTGTACCGGGCGCGCGGAATGAGTGCGGATGAAGCGACCAGCCATGCCGCCAGCGTGCTACGCCACCTCGACGTCGGCTCCACGCAGGGCAGGCTTGCCGGACCCGACGCCGATAGGCACGAAGCCGTTGGCACGGGTGTTGGCGCAGGCGTTTCCAGCTTCTGCTTCTTCGCATCAGGAGCACTGATCCCCGTGCTGCCTTACCTCTTCGGCCTCCAGGGTGCCGCTGCAGTCGCGGTGGCCGCCGGGTTGGTCGGAATCGCGTTGCTCACAACGGGAATCATCGTGGGCCTGCTTTCCGGCGGCCCGCCCGTTCGTCGGGCGCTGCGACAGCTGCTGATCGGATACGGAGCGGCGACGGTCACCTATCTGCTGGGTTTGCTTTTCGGCGCGGGCACCGGCTAGCCGACGCCGGCGAGGAACTCCCGCGCCACCGAGGTGACGCGCTCACGGTCGGCCCCAACGAGGCCGATGCGGGTGCGCCGGTCGACGATATCGTCGATGTCGAGTGCACCCTCGTGGGTGACCGCGTATTCGAATTCGGCTCGAGTGACATCGATGCCGTCGGCCACGGGCTCTGTCGGTCGCTCGCAGCCGGCGGCGGCGATCACGTTCGGTGCCTCGGCGCCGTAGCGGGCGACCAGCGACCCCGGCAGATCCGCAGGCGAGCGCAGAGTCGCCACCGGATTCGACGGCGCCCCGACCAGTGGCAGGTTGCGGGTGCGGCAGGCTGTCGCGGTGAGTCCTCGCAATAGGACAGTGCGGTCGAGAACATCCTCGGCCATGTATCGGTATTCGGTCAGCTTGCCGCCGATCACGCTGATCACCCCCGCGGCTGACTCGACGACGGCGTGCTCACGCGACACGTCGGCCGTGCGGCCTTCTCCCGTGTCGATCAACGGCCGCAGCCCGGCATACGCGCCGATGACGTCGGCCTGTCCCAGCGCGACGTCCAATGCGGTGTTTACCGTGTCGAGCAGGAACGAGATCTCCTCCTGCGTCGGCTGCGGCACTTCGGGGACAGGGCCTGGCGCGTCCTCGTCGGTCAGACCCAGATACACGCGGCCCAGCTGCTCCGGCATCGCGAACACGAACCGGTTGATCTCGCCGGGAATCGGAATAGTCAGCGCGGCAACGGGATTGCCGAACGCCTTTGCATCGAACACCAGATGGGTTCCACGGCTTGGCCGCAACCGCAGCGCGGTGTCGACCTCGGCCGCCCATACCCCGGTGGCATTGACGACCGCGCGCGCCGTGACGTCGAACGACTCACCGGAGCGCTGGTCGGTCAGTGTCACCGATGTGCCTGTCGCGTTAGATGCGCCGACGCGGGTCAGGATGCGCGCTCCGTGTTGCGCTGCCGTGCGCGCGACGGCGGTGACGAGCCGCGCGTCGTCGATCAGCTGCCCGTCATAGGCGAGCAGACCACCGCGTAAACCGTCGCGGCGCACTGTCGGTGCCATTTCGATCGCGCGCGCCGTATCGATTCGGCGGGACCGCGGAAGCGTCGATGACGGGGTGCCCGCCAGCTTGCGCAGGCCGTCGCCTGCCGCGAAACCGAATCGCACCAACGCCTCCGACGCCATTTTCGTCTCGGGTAGCAGCGGAACAAGCTGCGGCATCGCATTCACGAGGTGAGGGGCGTTGCGGGTCATCAGGATTCCGCGTTCGATGGCGCTGCGGCGCGCGATGCCGACGTTACCCGTCGCGAGGTAGCGCAGGCCGCCGTGCACCAGCTTGGAACTCCATCGGCTGGTGCCGAACGCCAGATCGTGCTTCTCCACCAACGCGACGCGCAGACCGCGGGTCGCCGCGTCAAGGGCGATGCCGGTGCCGGTGATGCCGCCGCCGATCACGATCACGTCGAGCGGCTCGCCGTCGGCCAGGGCCGCAAGCTCGGCCGCGCGGCGGCTCTCGTTGAGTGCTGTCGAGCCGGTCATGGTCTTAGGTATCCGTTCAGACAGTGGGTGAGTTCGGCGTCCAGCGCGCGTGTATCGAGGATCGGAGCGACGATCTGTCCGGACTGGATCGTCGACCGGGCGATGAGCAGGCACATCGCCGCCAGCTGGCGCGGTTCACCGGGTCGTACGCTGCCCACTTCCTGGGCGAGCTTGATCTCTGCGGCCAACGTATCGATGAGGATCTGCTGGCTGGTGCCCAGCCGCTCGGTGAGGTAGACCATCGTCAATTCGGGAGCCTCGTTCAGCACCGACATGACCACGTCGTCGTTGCGAAGGTAGTCGGCCAACGCGACGACTCGCTCGACCAGCGCCTCGCGGGCGACCCCACGGCTTGGCACCGCGTCCAACGCGCCGACGATGCGCGCGGTGAGCAGCGCTGCCAGCACCGAACGGATGTCTGGCCAGCGGCGATAGACGGTTGGCCTGCTCACACGGGCCCGCCGAGCGATCTCGGCAAGGGTCACTCGATCGACGCCGTAGGCCATCACACAATGGGCCGCCGCCTCGAGGATCCGGTCACCGACGCTCGAAGGCGGATCATTACTGATTGACAGCATGTGTAACATTGTAACGCATGACGCGTTTGGATGACCAACAGACCGCACTCCTGCCCCCAATGCAGTGGAACGCATGGGGCGACCCGGCGGAGGCGAAACCGCTGTCAGAGGGAATTCGATCACTGCTGAGGCAGGCCGTCGGCATCGAGGAATCAGCGGAGACCGAACTCGAGGCCGACCAGGTCCGGTTGCGACCGTCAGCGCTGTCACCGGCCGATCGCGACGGGTTGGCTGCGATCGTCGGCGCCGATTACTGCGGCATCGACGACCGTGCCCGGCTGTTGCGGGCGGGTGGCAAGTCGACGCTGGACCTGTTGCGCCGCAAGGACTCCGGTGTGCAGGACGCACCCGATGCGGTGCTTTTGCCCGGCAATGACGAGGAGGTAGCCGCGATCCTGCGGTTCTGCGCGGACCACAGCATTGCGATCGTCCCGTTCGGCGGCGGCACCAGCGTGGTCGGCGGCCTCGACCCGATCCGTGGCGACTTCAAGGCCGTCGTGTCACTGGACCTTCGGCGGCTGAACCAACTTCACTCGCTCGACGAGGTATCCGGGGAAGCCGACCTTGGCGCCGGGCTCACCGGTCCGGATGCCGAACGCCTGCTGGGCGAGCGCGGCTATTCGCTCGGCCATTTCCCGCAGAGCTTTCAGTTCGCCACCATCGGCGGATTCGCCGCGACGCGGTCGTCGGGTCAGGACTCCGCAGGCTACGGCCGGTTCAACGACATGGTCCGCGGGCTGCGCACGGTGACTCCGGCCGGTGTGCTCGACCTGGGCAGGGCGCCCGAGTCCGCCGCTGGGCCGGATTTGCGACAACTGATGATCGGCTCCGAGGGCGTCTTCGGGATCATCACCCGGGTGCGCGTGCGGGTCCACCCTGTCCCGGAGACCACCCGTTACGAGGCGTGGTCGTTCCCCAACTTCACGACCGGCGCCGACGCACTCCGCGCCGTCGTACAGACCGGCACCGGACCGACCGTCGTCAGGCTGTCCGACGAGGCGGAGACCGGTGTCAATCTGGCCACTACGGAGAGCATCGGCGAGCAGAAGATCACCGGCGGCTGCCTTGGTATCACCGTGTTCGAGGGAACAGAGGACCACGTCGAGAGTCAGGCACGCCGAAACCCGGGCGCTTCTTCAGGCCCGTGGCGGGACGTCGCTTGGCGAGGCGCCGGCACGCGCCTGGGAGCACGGCCGGTTCGGCGCGCCGTATCTACGCGACTCGCTACTGAGCGCAGGAGCGCTGTGCGAAACCCTAGAGACCGCAACTAATTGGTCCAACGTCCCTGCGCTCAAGACCGCTGTCACGGAGGCGCTGACAACCTCGCTGGCCGAATCGGGCACGCCCGCGCTTGTGCTGTGCCACATTTCGCACGTGTATCCGACCGGGGCGTCGCTGTACTTCACCGTCGTCGCGGGGCAGCGTGGCAATCCGATCGAGCAGTGGCGCAAGGCAAAGACGGCCGCGTCGGATGCGATGGTGCGCACCGGCGCCACGATCACCCATCACCACGCCGTCGGCGCCGACCATCGGCCGTGGATGCGCGACGAGGTCGGCGACCTCGGTGTGACGGTGCTGCGCGCCGTCAAGGCCACGCTCGATCCGGCGGGAATCCTCAACCCCGGCAAACTGATTCCGTGACGCCGCGATGACGGACTTCGCGCGGGTGACGATGTTGACCAACCCCGCATCGGGACACGGCAGTGCTCCGCACGCGGCCGAACGCGCCGTTGCGCAGTTGCACCGCCGCGGCGTCGACGTCGTCGCCATCGCAGGCACCGATGCCGAGCACGCGCGACGGCTCGTCGAGGGAGCGCTCGAACGCGGGATGGACGCGTTGGTGGTGGTCGGCGGTGACGGCATCATCTCGCTGGCGCTGCAGGTGCTCGCGCAAACCGATATCCCCCTCGGCATCATCCCGGCGGGCACCGGCAACGATCATGCGCGCGAATTCCGGATCTCCACAAAGGATCCCGAGGCGGCGGCCGACGTCATCGTCGACGGCGTCGTCGAGACGGTGGATCTGGGCCGCATCAAGGGCGTCGACGGTACCGACAAGTGGTTCGGCACCGTCCTGGCTGCCGGCTTCGATTCCCTCGTCACCGACCGGACCAACCGGATGCGCTGGCCGCACGGCCGGATGCGTTACAACGTCGCGATGGTCGCCGAGCTGTCGAAGCTGCGGCTGCTGCCATTCCGGCTGACGTTCGACGGTCGAGAGTTGGAGACGCAGTTGACGCTGGCGGCATTCGGCAACACGCGAAGCTACGGCGGCGGCATGCTAATCTGCCCCGACGCCGACCCCACCGACGGATTGCTCGACCTGACAATGGTGGCGTCGGCGTCGCGAACGCGGCTGATTCGGTTGTTCCCCACCGTGTTCAAGGGTACCCACGTCGATCTAGACGAGGTGCGCACCGAACGAGCGCAGACCATCACCGTGGACTCCCCCGACATCAACGCCTACGCCGACGGCGAGTACGTGGGTCCCCTGCCCGTCGAAGTATCGGCGGTACCCGGAGCGCTGAAAGTCCTTCGGCCCGAGCGCTAGCGGCGATCCCTAGCCAGACCACACGCACTTCGGAGAGCGTCAACATTTGATGACGCTTTCGGGAGGTCCGTCATCGAACTCACCGGATCGGTCCGCGTCAGACGTCGACCTACCCGACTCCGCGGTTAAGCCAGCTCACTTCGGCGGTGTCCCCGCCGTCGCGGTAGGGCTCCAGCGCGTCGTCCCATGCCGTGCCGAGCACCGAGTCGAGTTCAGCGGCGAGAGTGTCGGCACCCGACTCCATCATCGTGCGCAGCCGCATCTCGCCGACCATCACGTCCCCGTTGGCGCTCATCGCGCCGCTCCACAGGCCCAACTGCGGGGTGTGGCACCAGCGATGCCCGTCGACTCCGTCGCTGGGGTCCTCGGTCACCTCGAACCGCAGCACCGTCCACGAACGCAGCGCGTTGGCCAATTGCGCCCCGGTGCCGACCGGCCCGATCCAGTTGGTGACCGCGCGCAGCTGTCCGGGCATGGCCGGCTGCGGGGTCCACTTGAGGTTCGCCCTTGCCTGAAGGGTCGACGACAACGCCCACTCGACATGCGGGCACACCGCCGCGGGTGAGGCATGGACGTAGACCACACCTGTCGCCGCGTCGGCGAATTGGTTCGCTGCACGCATTTGCTGCTCCTTCGGCTCCACGAGGGACGTCTTCCCCAACGACCTGGTGTTTCCGAATTACAGCTGTGTCGTGCGTGTCTATTGTGCCTTGTGAGGCCACTGTTGCGCTAGTCTGCGCCGAATTCTCTCAGGACTTCGTCAGAGACAGCAGGCCAGAGCGGGTAGGCCCACTCCCCGAAGCTGCGGTCGGTCAACACGACGAGCGCCAGGTCCGCGTCTGGATCGACCCATAAAAACGTCCCTGACTGGCCGAAATGTCCGTACGTCCGGCCCGAGTTGGTCGATCCGGTCCAGTGCGGCGACTTGGCGTCCCTGATTTCGAAGCCGAGCCCCCAGTCATTCGGCCGCTGCACCCCGAATCCCGGCAACACCCCGGTCAGACCTGGAAACTGCACGTCAGTGGCCTCGGCATGCATCGGCGGCGAGACTGTGGACGGCCGCAGCAGATCGGCGGCCAACGCCGTCAGGTCGGCCACCGTCGACGTCGCCCCGAAGCCCGCTGCTTCCGCGCCGCCCTCGAGTGCGGAGTCGGCCATGCCGAGCGGCTCGAACACCGCCTCTGCCAGGTACTGGCCGAATTCGATACCCGACGCGTGCTCGATCGTCTCGGCGAGCACCTGAAACCCGTAGTTGGAGTACCCGCGGCGCTGGCCGGGCTTGGCAATTGTCTCCGCCGAGTGCATCGCGTACCCCGAGGCGTGAGCGAGCAGATGCCGGACCGTCGAGCCCGGCGGGCCCGCGTCGGTATCCAGCTCGACCACGCCTTCTTCGATCGCGATCTGCGCGGCGCGGGCCGCAATCGGTTTGGTCACTGACGCCAGCGCGAAGCGCTGTCTCGGGTCGCCGTATCGAGCGATCACACCGGATGGGCCGACGATGGCCGCGGCCGCGGAGGTGACCGGCCAGTCGGCGATCGCGTCGAGTGCAGCCATCGCGCAGCAGCTTACTTGCGGGCCACGTCCTCCCAATTACGGAGGCGCCGGAAGCGGCGGAAGCTTCTCCAACTCTTCGAGCCGCGCGCCGTCCTCGCCCGGCGGCGCCGCCCGGGTGGGCATGACGATCGTCGGCCGGTAGTCCGGCGGTGGGTTGTCGACCTGCGAAACACAGCCGACTCCGTACGTAGTGGTCGCAGGCACTCCGCCATGGTTGACACAACAACTGATGGTGACGTCATCAAGGCTCTGATCTGGGCCCGGATCCGTGGTCGCGGTGCACGTCGAATAACCGAAATCGTCGAACATCGGCGTGGCCGCGGCGATCGCCGCCGGAGCTACCATGCCCATCATGAGCGAGCCGAGTGCCCCGATCAGCGGCTGTCGGCTCCGCGCGATGAGACCGCCGTGAGGTGCCATAGACACACCGTATCCCGCCCACAGTGACACCAACCCGCGGTTACTTCCGCGCGACGTAGTAATAGTTGATCGGGTCGGACTCGATCTCGTGGACCGCCACGTCACCGAATCCGGCGTCGCCAAGCAGCGACGTGGCGAGCTGGCGTCCCCGGACCGTTCCAAGCCCGTCGCCGTCGAGTGCCAGCGACACCTTCATGCAGTGCATCGTCGACACGGCGTACATGTAGGAGGCAAACGGGACGCCGACGTTATCCTCGACATGGCTGGACGCCGTGATGTCGACCATCAACAGGATGCCACCGGGGCGCAGCGCGCGGTAGATGTTCGCCAGCACCTGTGCGGGATGGGTCTGGTCGTGAATCGCGTCGAAAGCAGTTATGACGTCATGGGTTTCGATGTCGTCCAGCGTGGCCACATCCTTCGCGACGAATGTCGCGTTTGTCAGTCCCCACTGCGACGCCTCGGACCTTGCCACGGCGCGGCCCTCGTCGGAGAAGTCGATGCCGGTGAACCGACTGGCGGGGAACTCCTTTGCCATCACGTTGATGGCATGGCCGCTGCCACAGCCAATGTCGGCTACTTCGGCGCCGGCGCGAAGCAGCTCCGGGGAGGCCCTCGGCCATCGGACGGATGACATCGACGAGCGCGGCGTCGAACGTCTAGCTTGTGGAACCGCGGATGCTCGCTGTAGGACAGTCCGCCACCGGTGGAGAAGCAACCGATGACCTTCGGTTCCACCTCGGCGAGAAGCGCGATGAACTGCGCAACGCGGGACAGGTTGTCCGGCCCTGCGGCACGGGTCAACACCGCCGCCCGGTGCCGTGGAAGTGAATACGTCTGCGCGGTCGGGTCGTAGTCGACGACCCGACCAGCCACCACGCCTCCCAGCCACTCCCGCACATAGCGTTCATTCGGGCCGGGAGCATCGGCAATCTGCACACTGGTGGCCGGTGGCAGTTCGGCGAGCGTGTCGAACAGCCGATCAACAGCAGGATGGCCAGGCTGGCGCTGTCGATGGCGCCGACCATGCGCACCGCGAATTCCTCGGTGGTGTCGGCGAGGGGTTCGTTAACAGTCGTCATGAGGGAAACGCTAGGCGGCTCACGTCAGTTCGATCGACCGTTTCGCAAGGCCCATCCAGTAGCCGTCGATGACCTGTTGGGGCGATTGCTCCGGGTTACTCGATGCACCGAGCGCGATAAACAGCGGAGAGAAGTGCTCGATGGTCGGGTGCGCATACGGCATGCCGGGTGCCTTCGCACGAAAGTCGATGAGGGAGTCCAGGTCCCCTGCGGCCAGGTGGTCATGGGCCCATGCGTCGAATTCGGTCGACCAGTCCGGCGGGACGGCATCGGGCGACGGGTCGTCGAGGAACGCCAGCCCGTGAGTGGTGAAGCCGGACCCGATGATCAGCACGCCTTCGTCGCGCAGCGAACGGAGCCGCTCGCCGAGGTGCAGTAGGCGCTGCGGGTCCAGGGTGGGCATCGAGATCTGCAGCACCGGGATGGTGGCGTCGGGATACATGACAGTGAGCGGCACGTACGCGCCGTGGTCGAGCCTGCGATTCGGGTCGTGGGCGACGGGCTCGTTGTCAGGCATCAGCGTCTCAATGCGTGCAGCGAGGGCGGGTGCGCCCGGCGCGTCGTAGGTGACCTCGTAGTAGTGCTGCGGAAAGCCCCAGAAGTCGTACGTCAGCGGGGTCTCGGTAGCGGTCGACCCGATGGTCAGCGGCGCGGCCTCCCAATGCGCCGACACGACGAGGATCGCGGACGGCGCTGGCAGCTTCTGGGCCCACGCCGCCAGCTGTGAGACCCACAGTGCATCGTCGACGAGTGGCGGTGCGCCGTGGGACAGATACAGGGCCGGGATCACGTCACCACCTTTCCACCGCGGACGTTAAGTTGTAGCGCATGACTCGAACGGTGCGCGGTGTGATTTCACGTAAGAAGGGCGATCCGGTGGAGGTGGTGGATGTCGTCATCCCCGATCCCGGGCCCCGCGAAGTCGTCGTCGACATCATCGCTTGCGGGGTCTGCCATACCGACCTGACCTATCGCGAGGGCGGCATCAACGACAAGTACCCGTTCCTGCTCGGGCACGAGGCGGCAGGCACCGTCGAGTCGGTCGGCGCGGGCGTGACACACGTCGAACCCGGAGATTTCGTGATCCTGAACTGGCGTGCGGTGTGTGGTGAATGCCGGGCCTGCAAGCGGGGCAGGCCGTGGTACTGCTTCGACACGTTCAACGCGAGCCAGCCGATGACGCTGACCGATGGCACCGAGCTGACCCCGGCGCTGGGTATCGGCGCGTTCGCCGACAAGACGCTGGTGCACGAGCTTCAGTGCACCAAGGTCGACCCGGATGCCGATCCCGCGGTGGCCGGTCTGCTTGGCTGCGGCGTGATGGCGGGGCTGGGCGCGGCGGTCAACACCGGCGCGGTCGGACGCGACGACACCGTCGCGGTGATCGGTTGTGGTGGTGTGGGTGACGCCGCCATCGCGGGCGCGGCGCTGGTCGGGGCCAAGCGGATCATCGCGGTGGACACCGACAACAAGAAGCTGGACTGGGCGCGCGACTTCGGCGCCACGCACACCATCAACGCCCGCGAGCTCGACCCGGTGGAGACGATCCAGGACCTGACCGACGGCAACGGCGCCGACGTGGTGATCGACGCCGTTGGCCGACCCGAGACCTGGAAGCAGGCGTTCTACGCGCGTGACCTCGCGGGAACTGTTGTGCTGGTGGGTGTTCCGACGCCCGACATGAAGCTCGAGATGCCGTTGATCGACTTCTTCTCCCGCGGCGGGTCGCTGAAGTCATCGTGGTACGGCGACTGCCTGCCCGAACGTGACTTTCCCACACTGATCTCGCTGTACCTGCAGGGCCGGTTGCCGTTGGAGAAGTTCGTCTCCGAACGCATCGGCCTCGACGGTATCGAGGACGCCTTCCACAAGATGCACGCCGGTGAGGTGCTGCGCTCGGTGGTGGTACTGAAGTGAACGGGGGACCCATACAGCGCGTGGTCACCCACGGGACCTTCGAACTCGACGGCGGCAGTTGGGAAGTCGACAACAATATCTGGATCGTCGGCGACGATTCGGAGGTGGTGGTGTTCGACGCCGCACACGACGCGGGCCCCATCGTGATGGCGGTCGGCGGCCGCCATGTGGTGGCGGTAGTGTGCACTCACGGCCACAACGACCACGTGACCGTGGCACCCGAACTCGGCGAGGCGCTTGACGCGCCGGTGCTGTTGCACCCCGCCGATGACGTGCTCTGGCGAATGACGCATCCGGACAATGACTTCCGCACGGTCAACGACGGCGACACGCTGCGCGTTGCAGGCCACGAACTGCGCGCGATACACACCCCTGGCCATTCACCGGGTTCAGTCTGCTGGCACGCCCCCGAGCTTGGCGCCGTTTTCAGCGGTGACACCCTGTTCAGGGGCGGCCCTGGCGCCACGGGCCGGTCCTACTCCGATTTCGGAACCATCCTCGAGTCGATTTCCGGGCGGCTTGGCAAGCTGCCCGGCGACACCGTCGTCTACACCGGACACGGTGACTCCACCACCGTCGGCGACGAAATCGTGCACTACGACGAATGGGTCGCTCGCGGCGGTTAGGTCTCGAGGATGCGGCGCTTCTCCATCTCGAACTCCTCGTCCGTCAGCGCACCCGAATCTCGCAGCACGGCAAGCTGCTTGAGTTGCTCCAGCCGCACACCCTGATCGCCGGGCGCGTAGCTGGGAAGGCTCTGCAACGGCGGTGGGCTGGCGGTGGGCTCGTCGAAGCTCAGCAGCTCGTCCGGTGCAAGTGGCCGCGCCCGCTTGGCGGATCTTGCCGACCACATCAATGCGACGACGAGCTCCACCACGCCGAAGGCAAGCAGCCCACCGAACACCCATGTCAGCCACCCGTAGGAGCTGCCGTGGCCGAACGCGAGGTGAGGATTGATGTAGCCGCTGACGTTTCCCCCGGTCTCGATGTCGTAGGTGCCCTCCTGTGGGATCTGCACCACCCATATCTGCACATGGGTGTCACTGTTCACTGTGGTTGTGCCGCCCACGCTTTCGGTCACCTGAGGTTTCGCGACACCCTCGGGCGGAGTGATCGTGAACTTCAGGTCCGGAATGGGAAATCCACTCGACGGACTGCCGGTGACCATGGTGTGGAAGTTGACGGTGACCTCTCCAGCGGGCAGGTGCAGGCTGGTCGAGCCTGGGATCGACACCTCCCCGTAGGCGTCGTACTCGTCGAGTACGAACGCATTGAGGATCAGCATGGCGATCAGCCCGGCACCACCGATCACCAACGTCACGACAGCGGACAGGATGGCGAATCGCGGACCCGACCTTCGACTCATGGGCGAAGTGTGTCACGCCTCCGAATGCGCTGCGGCGCCAATCAGCCAGGTGACCAGCCCGCTGCGCGCATGGCCTGCGGAGGAGTGACCCACGCCAAGATCCTGGATCGCGCCAAGAACCAAGCCGACAGCAGGCGGCGGTGGGAAGTTTCTGGCCAGTTGACCGGAGTGAGCTTCTAGGAGTTACCGTCGTAATGTGCCCGAATCCAGCATCGTCGTGCGGCCGGAGCCGATGGACAGCGGCTCGTATTCCGCTAGCTCGCGGCTGCAGGCGGCCGGATTGTTGGGGGCGATAAAGCTTTTCGAAGAGGCAGCCAAAGCGGTCCCACTCCCGAAACCCCCACAACCGATTGTCATCGCCGACTACGGGGCGTCCACAGGTCACAACTCCCTGCTGCCGATCGGCGCCGCGATCGCGGTGGTACGCAAGCGCACCCGGCCCGAGCATTCGGTCCTGGTGGCACACACCGACGTGGCGGATAACGACTTCACCGTCCTGTTCCAGACGGTGGAAGACGACCCCGATTCCTACCGTAAAAAGGACGCGGCGAGCTTCACCTCCGCGATCGGCCGGTCGTTCTACACCCAGATCCTGCCATCCAACAGTGTGAACCTGGGCTGGACGTCCTGGGCGATCCAGTGGCTCGGCCGGATTCCGGCACCCGTGCCGGACCACCTGTTGGTCGCGTACAGCGGTGACGAGAACGTGAAGGCGGCGTACGCCAAGCAGGCCGCCTTCGACTGGCATGAGTTCGTCGCGTTCCGCGGCCGCGAGCTGTGCCCCGGCGGTCGCCTCGTGGTGTTGACAACGGCCACCGGTGAAAACGGCGAATTCGGCCACCGACCCCTGTTCAAGGCTATGCACGCCGAGCTCGCCGACCTGGTGGCGCAGGGGTTGGTGACCGAGGACGAAGTGCACCGCATGTGCCTCCCGATTGTCTCCCGTCGCGCCGCTGATTTTCTCGCGCCATTTGCCCCGAAGGGACGATTCGAACAGCTGGAGATCGACCACCTTGAAGTCTTCGACGCCGAGGACCGGTTCTGGACGCAGTATCGAGTCGGCCATGACGCAGAGGCTTTCGGCGCGCAGTGGGCGGAATTCGCAAGGGCGTCGGTGTTCCCGACGATGGCGGCCGCACTCGAGGGTGGCCGTGACGACCCACGGTGTGCCGAGTTCATGAACCGGCTGGAGGCCGGTGTAGCCGCCCGGATGGCGGCCGAGCCCGAGGAGATGCAGATCCCGCTGGCGCAGCTGGTCCTGTGGAAGCGGCCCAAGGCTCGGTAGCTACCCGGCCAGCCGGTCGCGGAAAGTGTTGCGGTAACTCTGTGGCGCGACGCCGGTGAGCCTGCGGAACTGCTCACGGAAGTTGGCAGGTGAGCTGAATCCGACATCACGGCCGATCTTTTCGACGCCGGTGGCCGTATTCTCCAGCAGCTGTTGCGCATGTCGGACGCGCACTCCGGTCAGCCACTGCATCGGCGTCTGGCCGGTCTCGGCCTGGAATCGGCGGTTCAGCGTCCGGACACTCATCGAGGCCCGGTCTGCGATGTCACGCAGGGTCACCTCGCGATGCACCTCCCGCTCTATCCATGCCAGCACATCGTCGAGTTCGGTCCGCTCCGCAATGTGTTTGGCGGGAGCGGTGTTTCGCAGGATGAACTGCGCCTGTCCCCCGCTGCGGTGCAGGGGTGCGACGGCTAGCCGCGCAGCGTAGGCGGCGACGGCTGCGCCGTAGTCCGCGGCAACCATATGCAGGCACAGATCCAAGCCGGCCGACGCGCCCGCCGACGTCAGCACCTGACCCTCGTCGACATAGAGAACGTCGGGGTCAAGATCCACCGCGGGGTAGGTCGCGCGGAACAGGTCGGCCACGAGCCAGTGGGTGGTCGCACGCCTGCTGTCGAGTAGCCCAGCCTCGGCGAGGGTGAAAGCGCCCGAGCAGATCGAGGCGATCCGGGCCCCCCTGGCATATGCGGACTTCAGCGCACGTAGTAAGTCAACGGAGGTGCCGCCGGTGACATCGTTGCGGCCGGGAACGACGATCGTATCCGCCCGGTCGAGGTCGGCGATGCCGTGATCGGTGGCGATGCGCATCGGCCCCGCGCTGACAGTGGGTGTGATGCCGCACACCAGCACCCGGTAACCCGGCTCACCGGACGGAAGCACCACCCGGCCGAACACCTCGACCGCAGTGGTCAGGTCGAACGCGATGACATCGGCCAACGCGACGACGGCGACGGTGTGCATTACCCGACGATACCGCGCCGGATGGCAATATTTCGGCGCCTGACACCAATCTGGCCACTATCCGAAGGACGGAGCGGGCACTGCGGCGTCGATGAGATGTGGTCCTGGCTCGGCGATCGCGGCGCTGAATTGGGCCGCGAGTTCCTCCGCCGTAGTTGCGCGCGTTGCGGGGACGCCGAACCCTTGCGCGATGGCGACGAAGTCGACGTCGGGATTGGACAGGTCGAGCAAGGACTGCGCCTTCGGGCCTGAGGCGGAGGCGCCGACGCGCGTCAACTCCAGCTGCAGGATCGCGTATGCGTGGTTGTTGAGGATGACGACGGTGATGTCGAGTTGTTCGCGGGCCATGGTCCACAGCGCCGAAATCGTGTACAGCGCGCTTCCGTCGGCTTGCAACGCCACGACGGGTCGTTCCGGCGCGGCAATGGCTGCGCCGACCGCCACCGGCAGACCCTGACCGATCGCCCCGCCGGTCAGTGTGAGCACGTCGTGCGGTGGCGACGCGGCGGTCGCGTAGGCCAGCAGCAGGCCACTGGTGTTGGCTTCGTCGGAGATGATCGCGTTCTCGGGCAGGAGCGCGCCGATGACCGAGGCCCAATTGTCAGATCGCAGCGGGCCGGTGGGGAGCTGTGCAGGGCTGGACCGGGACGTGGGTGCCTCAGGGCCGCCGAGCCTGTCGGCGAGTTCCTCCAACGCGCGCATCGTCAGGGTGTGAACGCTTGCACCGGCAGGCACAAGATCACTCTCCATGTTCGGATACGCGAAGAACGTCACCGGCGACTGCACTTCGACCAACATCAAATGCGTTGTTCCCTTGAGCTGTTCCTGCGCCTGCTCGGCGAAGTAGCCCAAGCGTGGAATGTCGGGCACGCCTTCGCCGCGCGCGAGTCGTGCAGGGAAGGTCTCCACGAGCGCCTTGGCGCCGGTCGCAGCGCAGATGCGCGCCGCCGCACGCAAACCCGTGGCGATGGTCGCGGGGCCGCCGAGCAGCAGGACCGTATTTTCACCATGCGATTTCAGTACATCCGTGGCGATCTCGACGTCGACCGGTGCCTGCTCGGCGAGCAGCTCCTCCCTGGTCGACGCGCCATCGGATTCCGCCTCGCTCCACGACAGGTCCGCAGGAAGGATGAGTGTCGCGATGTGTCGCGATGAGGTCGCGCTGGAAATCGCCGCGTCCACCGTCGCACATAGTTCGGCGCCGGAGGCAGGTCGGTGCACCGTGCCGTTGAGCCAGTTCCCCAGTGCGTCGATGTCGGATTGCAGTGGTGCATCAAGCTTCTGGTGATGGGTGGCATGGTCGCCGACGACGTTGACGACTGGGCTGTGCGCGCGACGGGCGTTGTGCAGGTTCGCCAACCCATTCGCCATTCCTGGTCCCAGGTGCAGCAGCGTGGCCGCCGGCCTGCCTGCGATCCGCGCGTAGCCGTCGGCAGCGCCCGTTGCTACACCTTCGAACGGGCACAACACGGCCCGCATCTGCGGCGCGGAGTCCAGCGCGGCGACGAAATGCATCTCCGATGTCCCGGGGTTGGCGAAACATACGTCGACTCCCCCGGCGATCAGGCGGTCGATCACAACGTGCGCACCCGTAGTCACCCACCCATAGTGGTCTACGCGTTGGCAACATGTCGGCGAGTTGTGACCAGTTCACCACTGGTCCTTCGCCGTCCGTTCGCCCGACCATGAGCGGGTGCATGCGCAGATTGTGTTGTTCGACGGGCTCGACCCGCTCGACGTGATCGCGCCGTTCGACGTGCTCGTAGCGGGCGGCGACGCGCTGGGCGGCGAGCTGGTGGTGGAGCTGGTGTCGGCCAAAGGGCCGGGCCCGGTGGTCAGCGGGAGCCGCGGGCTGGTGCTGAAAGCGACCGCGCAGCTGGATCCGTCGAAGCCCGACGCTACGTCATCGTTCCCGGCGCCTCCGGTCCCATCGACGGCCCTCCGGACGAGGTCGACACGATCCCGGTGCTGCTGGCCCGGTTCGGTGAGACCGAGGTGGTGCCGTTGATTCGCGACGCGATGGCCAACCCCGATATCACGGTGGCGACCGTCTGCGGCGTTTCGCTCGCGCTCGCGATGGCGGGGCTACTCGAGGGTCGATACGCGATGACGCACGGGTGAGCCTCGACGTGCTCGACGCCACCGGGGTCAACGTCGTTCGGGCACGCGTGGTCGACGACGGCGATCTCGTGACCGCAGGCGGCGTCACGTCAGGTCTCGACCTCGCCCTTCACCTCCTGCACCGAAGCTATGGGCCTCGCGTGGCCCTGGCCGTCGAGGAACTGTTCGAATACGAGCGAAGGGGGACGGTGTGGACCTGATCGGTGAATGGGATGTGGTGATCAAGACGCCCATCGGATCCCTGCAGGTTCTTTCCACGTTCAGCAACGACTCGGGCATCGTCACGGGCACGGTGACCGGGTTACCGGGCACTCGACAGCCGGACGGCTGCCCCGTTCGGCCGTCACCGGACGCTAGGGACGCATCTCGTATGCGCCGTCGTAGGCCTTGATCCGTTGCCAGACCCGATCGAAGCGCTCGGCGTCGGGTACGGGCTTGCGGATCGCGCCAACAGCCCAGTCCTGCTGCGCCTGCGTCGAGGTTGGCTTGCCGTGCAGCGCAACGGCATAGGTGCTGAAATCGCGGATCTGGAAGTCGAAGATCTGGTCGATGATGTCCTCGTCGGCGCCGGTCAGCGCGGCCTGCTCGAGGATGAGTTGGCCGTAGACGATGAGCGAGAACAGGTGCCCGACGTTGAGCAGGAAGTCCAGATCCTTCTGCTGGTCCGCGTCAGGAGCGGCAGTGATGAGCAGCTGTCTGAAGGCCAGCGCCTGCTCGTAGAACCGCGCGACGTTCGGAATTCTGACGTGCTCCTCGTACGCCGGCGTCCAGTCGGCGAACTGGACCTTGCCCGCCCCGCGGGTGGGTCCTTGATTCCAAAAGAACACGTCGTCCGCGGCGTCGTTGCGCGTCGGAATCTGGGGGTATTCGGCAGGATTGAGCATGTAGTTCGGCATGAACTTGAGCACCAGGCCGACGTTGACGTGCACGGTCCCCTCAAGTCGCGGTAGCGCACCGATGAGCTGCGCCACCTCGCGGAACATCGTGTTCTTCTCGTACCCCTTTGCGGCCACCACATCGTGCAACGACCGGATGATGGTCTCGCCCTCCATCGTGACCTTGGCCTTGGTCACGGGGTTGAACAGCAGGTAGCGACGGTCGTCGAGGCTGGCGCTGCGGAGGTAGTCGACGGACCGCTGGCTGAACAGTTTCATAGCGACCAGACGCGCGTAGGCGTCGACGAAATTCGCTCGTACATGGGCGAAGTCGGTGACGGGGTTGCCGTACAGGATGCGGTTCTGCGCGTGCGTGATCGCCTCGTAGAACGCGTGCTCGGTCATGCCGATCGAGCACGTGCACAGGTTGAACTTGCCGATGTTGACCGTATTCAGCGCCGCCGCAAAGGCTTCCACGCCGGTGTGCAGGATGTCCTCCTCACGCACTGGATAGTTCTCCAGCCGGAAGGTGCTCACATAGATCTGCATGTGCACGACGTTGTCGACCAAATGGTAGTTCTCGTGCCTGCTGTCGGCGGCGAAGAAGACGTACCCGTCCCCGGCGTCCTTGCCCACGATGTCGCCGCGGCGGGCGAAAACCGACACCATGCTGGCGACGTTGCCGTTGCCGATGTAGTACTTCTCCCCCGTTGCCCGGTACAGGATGCCCTCGGCGCGGTCCTCCTCGCTCGCAGGCGTCAGGACCATGTCGGTGTTGTAGACGTCGGCGCCGTGGTCGCGCTCGGACAACCCGAAGGCCATCACCTCGCCGGCATCCAGGTCATCGGCGGCCTTGAGCTTGGCGTCCTTGTTCTCGCTCTGCCAGATCGGCCCGAGACCGAGGATGGTGACCTGCTCGGTGTACCAGTAGGTCAGCCCGTAGAACCCGAGAATCTCGGAGAGGGCGGCGTTGCGCGCGGCATCCCAGCGCTTGTTCGGATCACCGTCGGCGAACTCCGATGGCGTCAGGAACGTCGCGAACAGCTTCTCCCGCTTGACGAACTCGACGAAGTCGGCGGGCCACAGCGCCGCCAGATCGTTGTCGAGGATGCGCTTCTTGCCCTGACCTTCGAAGAAATCGATGGTTGCCCGCAGTAGCCGCCGCGTCTCGTCGTCGAATTGCTGCGGGTCGTAGGTGTTTGGGTCGAAGAGCAAGCCGTCGGTCTGCGTCATGGCCGACAGCCTAGGGCGGCGGCCAACCCTAGGGAGCCGGTTGTACCGGTTGACCTCCCGGCAGCGGAACCCACGGAAGACCCGGAATCGTCGGGTACGGCGCGGTGGGGCTCCACGGCGGCGGCTGCGTGGTCGATGGCGCCGCGGTGGTCGACGGCGGAGCCTCCGTGGTGGTAGGCGGTGGTGGCGGCGCCTCGGACGTCTGCGGTGGGGGCGACGGGGCCTCGGTGACCGTCACCGGTGGCGGAGGCGCCTCCCGAGTGACCGTGCGGGTCTGTGGCGCCTGCGTCTGGGGTGGCGGCGCCGGTGTCGCTGGGGTTGGCGCCTGAGCGGACGTGGTCGGCGGCAGCAAGGTGGTGACGGGTCCGGTGGTAGACGCCGGTGACGGGGTGGTGTCGTCGCGCATGACGAACAACACCGCGGCCACCAGCGCCGCCAGCAGCGCTATCACTCCTGCGCCAAGGATGATCGCTGGCTTGCGGTACCAGGGCAGCGGCGCCGCGGCTTCGTACCCGTGCTGTTCGTGCTCGAACTGCATCTGCGGGCGCGCGGCGGTGACGCCGCCGTTGGCCTCGCCGCCGTAGTCGTACGGATCGGTGGGCGCGACATCGGGAACGTCGTCGGCGTCCGACCACGCGAGTGCTCGGAAGGTGCTCGACACGGGCGCGTCGTGTGGGTGCACCTCGGGCGCCATCGCCGTGGCGGCAGCCGCCGCCGCTACCGCACCGGGGGCAGCCGACAACGAGGTCTTGCCCTCGTCGACCGTGCCGCGCGCGGCCCGCATGCCGCCGCCGATCGCGGCGGTCAACTCCGGCTGTCCCGTGGTGATGACGGGCACCCGGAAGTGCTGGGACAGGGTGGTGGTGATGATCGGGAGGCGGGCACCACCACCGACGGTAGCCACGGCGACCAGATCAGCGGCCCGAATTCCGGTGCGCTCCACGGTTTCCTGGACCAGGCCCACGAAGTCGGCGAGCGGCCCGCGGATCGCCTCATCGAGCTCGTTGCGGGTCAACCGCATCTCACTGCTGTGTCCGGGCAGCTCGGCCACCAGGGAGGTGACCGCGGTGGTCGACAGCCGTTCCTTGGCTGCGCGGCACTGGGCCCGCAGCCGGGTCAGCGAACCGATCGCCGAGGTGCCGGACAGGTCGATGGTGCCCGCCGCCGACAGGTCGTTGATGACGTGGGTCAACAACGCCTGGTCGATGAGGTCGCCGGACAGGTCGGTGTGGCGGACGGTCGGGCCGATCGGCGCAAAACCGCTTGTGGCGTCGACGAGCGTGATGTTGGTGCCGGTGCCGCCGAAGTCGCACAGCGCGATGACGCCGCGAGTCGGCACACCGGGATCGTTCTGCAGCGCGGTAAGAGCCGCGGAGGCATCGGATACCAACTGGGCCGGGTTGGGTACCTGAAACTCGGGCACCGCGGTCAGCGCATTGCGCAACGCGTCGACGGCTCCTGGCCGCCAATGTGCGGGATACGTGATTGCGACTGGTCCTGTGGGTGGACTGCCGACTGCGTAAAGCATCGCCCGCAACGCGTCGACGACCACCCTGTCGGCCAGATGCGTGGAGCCGTCGGCGGCGACGATGCCGACAGGGTCACCGACGCGGTCGACGAAGTCGGTGATGATCAGGCCGCGCTCGGTGAGGTTAGGGTTCTCGCTGGGCACGCCGACCTCGGGGGGTCGGTGCGGGTACAACGTCACCACCGGAGACCGCGTCACCGCGGCCCGGCCCACTACGACTGCCACCAGGTTGGTGGCACCAACCGACAGCCCTACCCCGTCAGACATCTCGCTCCGTCTCGATCGAACCTTATCCGGTAGTCAATCTTGTCTGACGGCCCCGGTGTTACTAGCGAATGGTTCCCACACCGGGAATCAGTGGCAAATCCAGAGCTGTCACCCAGCCTGGCGAAAGATCGTTTACAGCGGGCACGGCGTTGAGCGCACGCAAGCCGGTCGCCAGGCAGCCCGCGGCGGCCGCATCGCGTCCCGAGCCGTCGGTGAACCGGAACGCCGTCTCCTGGAAGATGCTCGGCGTGCCCTCGATGTCGACGCGATAGACGTCGTTCTCGACGCCCGTCGGCCACTCGGGTGCGGCATCGTCGCCGATCCGGTTGACATGTTCAAGCTGAATGCGAGTCTCACCCTCGTACTTGCCGTTGATCGTGAACCGCACGGCCGCAACGTTGCCCGGCGCGATGATCCCCTTGGCGGACTTGCGCTCGGTGGGCGTCACCCACTTGTCCCACGTGGTAGTGATCTCGTCGAGCATGATGCCAGCCGCGTGGGCGATCATCGGAACCGTTGCGCCCCAGGCGAATATCAGAATATCGGGGTTCTCGAGCAGCGGGCGGTACTCGGGCGGCTTCCCAATGCCCATCTCGAATTCGTAGTCGCCCTCGTAGTTGGTGTAGTCCAGCAGTTCGGATGCGCGCACCTTGCGAACCTCGGAGCACAGGCCCATCAGAGTCATCGGGAACAGGTCGTTGGCGAACCCGGGGTCGATGCCGGTGGTGAAGCACGACGACTCGCCGAGTTCGCACGCCTCGGTGACCGGCTCGATCCAGTTGGGCGGGTTGAGGTGCATGGTGGGCCACACCCACGGCGTCATGGCTGTCGAGCACACGTCGATCCCGGCCCGCAGGAAGCGGGTGATCAATGCGATGTTGTCGTCGGCGTGCGCGGCGGTGGGCCCGTAGTGCACCAGCGCGTCGGGTTTCAGCGCGATCAGTTCGTCGACGTCATCGGTGGCGGTCAGCCCGAGTTCCTGCCCGAGAGCACAGATTTCACCGACATCGCGGCCGACCTTCTCGGGGTTGCTTACCCCGACACCGACCAGTTCGAACAGCGGGTGCTTCACGATCTCGGCGATCACCATCCTGCCGACGAAACCGGTGCCCCAGATGACTACGCGCTTCTTATCAGATTGCTTCACGGCCTTCACCATAGGCGGGCTCGCGATCGTCGGTCACCAACTTTGCGAGTCGCAGGATCTCCTCTCGGAGTTCTTCGATCTGAGCCGACGTCGCGGCCCGGTTGGCGGTGTCCTCCGCGGCGACGCGCTGCACGATCCACGAAGCCAGGGTCGCGGTCACAACTCCGAGGAGGGTGACGCACCGATCATCAACGCGACGGCTACGAAGCGCCCCTCTCCGGTGACAGGGGTGTAATCGCCATAGCCAACGGTGGTGACTGTGGTGATCGACCACCAAAGGGCGTCGCCAAACGACTTGATGTGAGCGTCGGGTGCGTGCCGCTCGACATCGAGCATGGCCAGCGACGCCGCGTAGATCATGACCACGGCACCGAACACGGTGTAGATGATGACGCGGCCGCGGATGGTGTCCCCCACGGCGCGCTGCAGTACCTCGACCACCACGGCGAGACTGAGCAGTCGCAGCGGCCGCAGGAACGGCAGCGCCACGATCGCGAGATCGAACAGGTGCCGGACGAACCACTTTGCGCGCGGGTCGGCCAGGTAGAGCCTCGCCAGGTAGTCGGCGACGAAGACGAAGTACAGCACGTGCATGGCATCGGTGATCGCCGCAGCTGTGCTGCCCCGGGGTTCAAACAGGATCTGCAACGAGTAGAGGCCCAAGAAGAGCAGCGCAACGGCTGCCAGCGGCCACTCGGTGTGGTGCTCGAACCGACCAAGTCGCGTTTGCTCATGCATCAACCGGTGACATTAACGACTCTTTCGCAGACCATCATCATCTGTTGACGCTTGAGCTGCAGGTGGCACCGGGAATGTTCTCGCCGCGACCCGGCTTTAGGAAGGCATGACTGCATCACTAGCTGGACGAAGAGCACTCGTGACCGGCGGATCGCGCGGCATCGGCGCGGAGATCGTACGGCGGCTGGCCGCCGACGGCGCGGCGGTGGCGTTCACCTACGGGGCTTCGGCCTTCGAGGCCGAGAAGCTGGTGGCCGAAGTCGCCGAGGCTGGCGGCGCGGCCGTCGCGATCCAGGCGGATAGCGCCGACGGCGTACAGGTCGCAAGGTCAGTCGACGACGCGGTCGCCCAGCTGGGCGGGTTGGACGTTCTAGTCAACAACGCGGGCGTGGCGCACGTCGATGACGCCGAGTCCTTCCCGCTCGAGCAATTCGACCGGTTGGTAAACATCAACGTCCGCGCCGTGTTCGTCGCCATCCAGCGGGCGCTTCCTCACCTTGGCGACGGTAGCCGGATCATCAACATCGGCAGCATCAACGCCGACCGAGTGCCCAACCCCGGCCTAGCGGTATACGCGATGACCAAGGGCGCCGTCGCAAGCCTTACAAGAGGGCTGGCCCGCGAACTCGGGCCCCGCGGCATCACCGTCAACAATGTCCAGCCCGGCCCGATCGCCACCGATATGAACCCGGAAGACGGTGAATTCTCCGATTGGGCACGGCCGATGACGTCGCTCGGCCGCTACGGTCAGACCAGCGACATCGCCAGCGTGGTCAGTTATCTGGCGGGACCGGAAGCGTCATTCGTGACCGGCGCGAACTGGAACGTCGACGGCGGTTTCACGGTCTGACCCTCACCGGTTGACCGGCTCCGGTGGATTCACCGTGTTCGCGGTGTCCTTCAGGGCTGCCTTGAATTGCATGCCCGGTAAGGCCATCCGGCGGCGGTGTTCCACTGTGACACCACCAGCCCGATGCCGGCCTGGATGTCGAACCGCGATCCCGGCTACACATAGGCGCCGTAGAGTTGCGCCACCAGTCCAGAGCATATTTCGACGCCAGGAACCCGCCGAGGATCCATTTGCCTTGTGCCATCCGGCGGAAGGTCAGCTCTCCCCACTTCTCGCTCTCGGGCGTGATCGGGGTAGCCGACTCCCAGGCCCAGCCACCTGTGGTGAAGCCCCAGCCGAATATCGCGACCGCTGCCCGATGTGCTCGGGCCGGACACGCATCAAGATGATGCCCTTGTCGCGTTGAAATCCCGTCGCCACCACATACACCCAGCCGTCGTCGGGGTCGTAGTCCACGACCAGCATTGGGCGTGGCCGCCAGGCATGTCGGCCGTAGTGCCAGAGCTGCCGCGCGTAGTCCGGGTCGTCTCCCCGTGCCCGCTCGTAGACGATTTCGTGGTTCGCGTGGCCGGCGCCGATCAGGACGACGGGTGAGCGCCAATCGCCCTGTCCACTTTGCGACCGCAGAGCGTGTCGCCGAACAGCGACACCAGCTTGCCGTTGGGCGCAACGAGTGACGCGCCGAGATCGGTACACGTGACGCCCAAGCGCTTCGTGAGCCTTGGGCCGGTCAGGTTGCGGACCTTGCCGTTGGGCAGCGGGACACCGCGCCTTAGAAGCAGCGTCGCAAGCCGCCCGGCTCGCAGTAGAGCGGGTACTGCTCGACGGGCATCGGAAGCGGTTCCTTGAACGACAACGTGAACGGTTGGTCGATCTTGCCCGGCGGCAGACCGCAGACGTCGTTGTGGAAGATGGTGCGGGTTCCGGTCATCGAGATGTCGTCGAACCTGACCGTCTCAGTGGTCGGCGCCGTGCTTCCGTCGGGGCATGTCATGCCGTCACGCGTGTTCGTGGTGTACTGCCACAGACCTCCGGCCAGGGTGGCGTCGACACCGGTGAGTCCCGACCTCGAAACGTGCAGCCGGCACGCCACCGGCAGTTCCAGATTTACCCGCAGATCACCGACGACCGGCACACACGATGGGTAGATCGTCCAGGTGCCTGCCGGGCCGTCCTGAGGGATGTAGTTGTACACGCCCTGCATGATCTGGTCCGCGTGGGCGGGGCCTGCGAACGCCAGCGCACCGAACGCGAGGATGGCGGCTGCGGCGAGCCCGCGGATGTATCTCACGCCGCGGATTATCGCAGTGTTGGTTCAGCAAAGTCACGGCTTTGAGGGCTGTGAGAGGGTCTTGCCATGACTCAGCTCACCGACAAGGTCGCGTTGGTCACCGGCGCATCGGCGGGACTGGGCGCCGCGACCGCGAAACTCTTCGCCGAACGGGGCGCCACGGTGTTCGGGATAGCGCGCGACGCAGACCGGCTGGCCGAGGTATTCGCGGACGTCCCGGGCGGTAAGTACGCGTCGGCGGACATCTCCGATCCCGCGGCGTGCACGCAGGCCGTGGCGGACTGCGTCGCCGAGTTCGGCCGCCTCGACGTGCTGGCCAACATCGCGGGCTTCCACAAGATGCGCCACACGCCGACCATGACCGACGAGGAGTGGGACAACGACCTCGCCGTGAACCTCAACGGGCCGTTTTACCTGTGCCGCGCCGCGCTTCCGCACCTGCTGGTGACCGGCGGCAACATCGTCAACGTCGCGTCTATCGCGGGTGTGGAGGGCGAGGTCTACTCAGCGGGATATTGCGCGGCCAAGCACGGCCTGATCGGGCTGACCCGCGCATTGGCCATCGAGTTCACGAAGGAGAAACTGCGCGTCAACGCCGTGTGCCCGGGAGGGATGCCGACCGCTCAGTCCACTGAATTCGAGGCTCCCGAAAATGCCGACTGGAACCTGATCCTGCGCATCGCCTCTCCCCGCGGATTCATGGAGACAGTCGATGTGGCCAAGGCGATCGCGTTCCTGGCGAGCGATGACGCGACGGCCATCCACGGCGCGGTTTATCGCGTCGACAACGGCAAGGGCGCCGACTGAGGTCGTTGATTGCTGCCAACCGCCGATCAATTACTGCCACCGGAATTAATGCTCTGACCTCTGTGTTTACACGATTAGATCGGCGACAGAAACATCATCGCCGGCACACAGTACGTCCGAACCGCGACTTTCGCGCCACGGCTCGAACGGACAAGAGGAGGACAGAGCAATGAAGAAGTTTGGATTTGCCACCATCGTTGCCAGCGGTCTGACTGCCGCGGTGCTCGGCCTGGCCGGTCCGGCCCAAGCCGACATCGGTCACCACGACTGGGTCAACAACACCCAGTCACAGGCATCAGCCCCGCAGGTCGACACCAGCGTGCACCAGAGCCGCTGACACAAAGGCATACGAAGAGGGGCACCCCCCACACGGGGTGCCCCTCTTTCGTTGCGCTCTCTTTAGTGGGGTGTCCGGCGACGGCCTATCAGCAGGGCCAGCGCGATGGCACCGAAGCCCAGTGCCACGGTCACCCCTGCGGCGACATACAGGAAGACGTCCCGTCCGCTCATGCCTGACGGTGTCTCATCCGACGCCAGCCTCAGCTGGTAGTCACCGGGTAGCGGAGCCTGCTGCGGATCGTCAAGACCGGGGTACGGCTGGGTCTTGTGGACCTCGAATTGCCGTTCGCCGCTTGACGTCTGCGTCCACTCGCCCCATGCCGGAGTCGCACCGTCGAGCAGCACCTTGTGCTCGCCGAACTGGGGGTCGTCGCCGACGTCGACGACGCGCCGTACCCGGAAGGGCTCATACCTGGCGTTCGAGTAGTTCACCAGAACGGGGACGTTGTCGTAAGTCGACACCGGAGGCGGGGGCGGCGGCAGGGGCTGCCCGTACGCCGGGATATAGCCACCGCCGAAGAAGCTGCCGACCGCCACGTCGGCTGCGGTCGCGACCGCCGCGTTGACGATGTTGGCCGCGGTGTCGACGACAGCGGTGAAGCTGTACGCCGCGAACTGCGCCACGTCGAGGACGGCCCGCGCGAGCGGCGGGATCCACACGATCCGAGGCGCGTTGTCGTAGATGTAAACGATCCGCACGCGCTCGTGATACGGGTTCATGATGACCGGTCGGTAGTACTCGTCGTACTGCACCCAGTCCGGACTCCACTGTCGGATCTTGCGATCCGGTTCGCGGTCGCTGGACAGCTTGGCGTCGGCTTTTAGGCTGGCGTCGATGCCGAGCGGGCCTTTGACACCCACGTTGAGTCCGATCGAGCTGGCGACGGCGTCAACGTCCTGTTTCGGTGCCGGGTCCGCCTTCACCTCAATGGGGTCCGTCTTGCTGGCGAGCTCGACGTCCGCCTTTGGCGCCTGCAGGGTCTGCGGTTCAGACATCGCGATGGCCTTCGCGGCCTGCGTGACAGAGACGGTCGGTCCGCCCGTCGTCGTCACCGTGGAGGAGTCCTGAGCGGCACTGACCTTTGGCTCGCTCGCCTTCGACTCACTGCCAGGTGTCGCCGACCCGCTCGAAGGAGTAACCGGAGCAAGGCTCGGCGGTGACACGTCCACTGATGCCGAGCCAGGCGGAACCATGGCGGCGGACGGGGGCACCGCCGCGACCGACGCTGTTGCGGTAGCGCTGCTGGTCGAAGTGGACGCGGCGGAGGGTGACTGAGTCGCCGGGCTCGGCGAGGTCGCCGTCGACGTCACCGACTCGGAGGTCGGTGGCGCAACGAAGCGTTGCGTGGCTGTATCGGTCTTCGTCACGGGCGGGTTCACCGGTGTCGAAGGCGCCGCAGGTGCGATGGCCGTGACAACCGGCGCGGTGGTCGACTGCGTGACCGGCGGTGGCGGCGGTGCGACAGGTGGCGGCGGTGCGACAGGTTGCGCCGGTGCTTCAACCGCCTGCTGCGTCTGCGCTGGTGCCTCGACGACCGGAGGTGCCTTCGGCGGCGGGGCCTCCTGGGACGGGGTATCGACCACTGCCGGAGCCTGCACCTTCGGCTCGGGAGCCGCAGACGTCGTGGTGACGACCTGATCGGTGTCCGGTTTGGCGAACGCAGGCGCGATTGCTCCAGTGAGCGCGGTGAGCGAGATCACGACTCCTGACGCGAGAACGGCGACGACGCTTCGCTTTGCGCAAGTTTCAAACGGTGCACTCATCTGTGCATCGACTCCTTTGCCTCAAGGAGCATGGCGGTTGTACCCGCCGTTGCTGCCATCCGCGGTCATCTCCCCCGACGCTGGGCCTGGTCCAGCAGTGCCCGCGGCTCTGATGGTTCATCGCCGGTTCGGCAAATCTGTTACAGAGGCTAACTGGCGGAGGATTATTGACGGAGAGGCGCTATATTTGGAAGCCCCGCGGGCGGGGAGTACCGCGATGTCACTCGGGATGCGAATGCTCGGCGCGGGTCTGGTTGGCGCCGCGGTATCGCTTGGAAATGCGCCCGTCGCGACCGCCGAGCCGGTAGGGCCGGTAAGGGCGCCGGGTCGGCCAGCGCGACCATCGACGAACTTGAGCCCAGGGGTATGACGTTCGGATCAACTGGGTGAGCGGTGTCACCTCGGTGCCGCTGTCGTGGTGCAAGGTCACGGCGATCCATAACCAAACCACTCCCCGCCCAGCGATAACGCCTTCGAGACGGTCTACGTCGACGTCTCGTGTCCAAACCCAGATGACGACTGGGGATGGGGTGGTGTCGGCAGAGGAATCGGCTTCTGATCGCCAATCAGATTCTGGTCAACGAGAAATAGACCGGATGCGAATAGCCGGGTGCGAGTCCCCATTGACACCCCGTTGCGGGATCTGTGGTGAGCATCGTGCCGTCCTGCCGTGTGGCGTCGACTTTGAACGTCACCGTTCCCGATGCGATGCCGTCGTTGTTGCATTTGGTCCCGTCCGGCAGGTCGACCACGAATCTCCAGAGGTCGCCGAATGGATGAGCGTCCGCGCTCCAACCGCTGCTGTCCGCAACGTGGGCGCAGTCGGGTCCGCAGGGCGTCACCACCCAGGTGGAGCTCAAACCGGGTCCGTTCGGGATGAAGGTGCCACTGAAATCGCCGACAGCCTGCGCTGGGCCTGCGAAGCCGACGGCGGCGCCCGCGACGATGACGGCTGCTGCAAGGCCTGCGGTGACGTTCATGTTGCCTCCCGGTTGCTGGCGGCGATCCTTGTCGGAACATAGCTCGAACAGCCGGCCACCGCGACGGATTTCGCCGCGCGCGGCGTGTGACGCGACCCGCAGTCGTGGTTGCGCTCAAACCCCCTTGCGGGTTCGTAGCGTGCGAGAACATGGCCGATGTGAGAGACGAGAAGGAGACCACAGGCCTCGTACTGATCGATCCCTACAACGATTTATTTCCGAGGGGGAAAGGTATGGGATCGCCTGAAGGGTGTTGCCGAGGCCAACGAATGCGTCCCAACATGTTGGACGTCCTCAATGCTGCGCGACGGGCAGGCATTCGGGTCTTCTATGCGCTGCATCACCGTTACCGTCCCGGCGATTACGAAACGTGGAAGTACATCGCGCCGATTCAGAGGGCGGAATGGTCGCGGAAGGCTACGCAGTGGGTTCGAGCCTCAGCCGGGTGATGTTGTGGCACAGGAACATTGGTGCTCCAGCGGTTTCGCAAACACCGATCTCGACCTGCAACTCAAGAAGCACGGCATCCAGAGGCTGATCGTCGTTGGGCTCATCGAGCACACCTGCGTGGAGCCAACCATTCGATTCGCTGCCGGGCTTGGCTACGAGGTCACGCTGGTGAAGGACGCGGCCACGGATTACTCGGACGAGGAGATGCACCGCCGCCGTCGACATCAACATTCCGAACTACGCGACAGTCGTGGTGACGACAGATGAAGTGGTGCAGGCGATCTCTTTAACTTGATTCAACGAGAGAGTGACGCGGCCACGGCAGGGCGCTGAAGCTCGCGGCCTTGGCCTGAAAATAAATCGCGAGAATGGGCCCGCGAGCGGCGTCCCCCGCGTTTTCGCCGCTCGCGGCCCCGTCTCATGCGGTGCTGCTGTGAACACCGAAAGCATCTCCTGCGACGTCCTGACGGGCACGAGTAGTCCGCTACTCGAATTTGGACCCAGCTCGGTGTCAGTACGGTGGGGGCATGAAGTATGTCGACGTCGACGGAGTCGGAAAAGTCAGTCGGATCGGTTTGGGCACGTGGCAGTTCGGCTCGGCCGAGTGGGGCTATGGAGATGCCTACGCCTCGGGTGGGGCCCGTGACATCGTGCAGCGCGCCCTGGCTTTGGGGGTGACGCTGTTCGATACCGCGGAGGTGTACGCCCTAGGCAAGAGTGAGCGCATCCTCGGCGAGGCGCTCGGCGACGAGCGCTCCGCGGTTGCGTTGGCCAGCAAGATTTTTCCGATCGCGCCGTTCCCGCCGGTGATCAAACAGCGCGAGCGCGCGAGTGCGCGGCGGTTGCAAGTGGACCGCATTCCGCTCTACCAGATCCACCAGCCCAATCCCGTCGTACCGGATTCGGTGATCATGCCGGGAATGCGCAGCCTGCTCGACAGTGGCGACATCGGAGCGGCAGGCGTCTCGAACTACACGCTCGCGAGATGGCAGAAGGCCGACGCCGCGCTCGGGCGGTCGGTCATCAGTAACCAGGTGCAGTTCTCCCTGGCCCGCCCCGCTGCGCTCGAAGACCTCGTGCCGTTCGCCGCGCGCGAGAACCGCGTCGTGATTGCATACAGTCCACTCGCGCAGGGACTGCTCGGCGGCAAGTACGGCCTCGACAATCGGCCCGGCGGCGTTCGGGCGACCAACCAGCTGTTCGGCACGGAGAATCTGCGCCGAGTCGAGCCGCTGCTGCAAACGCTGCGTGACGTTGCGACAGAGGTCGGCGCCAAGCCCGCCCAGGTCGCGCTGGCGTGGCTGATCAGCCTGCCGAACGTGGTCGCGATCCCCGGAGCGTCCAGCGTCGAACAACTGGAGTTCAACGTCGCTGCCGCCGATATCGAGCTGAGCGCGCAGTCCCGCGACGCGCTCACCGACGCCGCGCGCGCCTTCCGGCCGGTCTCCACCCTTGACTTCGTCAGCGAACGGATCCGGGAGAAGCTCGGACGTCGCTAGCTGTAAAACGTTCCCACGGGGTACAGGTATTCTCTCGTGCGCGGCGCAGGTGCCGCAGTTTGCCACGGAGGAAATCAGATATGCGCATTCGCAAGGTGGCCGCGCTCGTCGCGGCTCTGGGTATCGCCGGCAGTTCCGGTGTCGCCACGGCCGCGCCCAAGGACTACTGCGCCGACGTCAAGGGCGGGAATACTGGCCAGGCGTGCGTGATCCAGATGTCCGACCCCGCCTACAACGTCAATATCAGCTTTCCGACGGCATACCCCGACCAGAAATCGCTGGCCGACTACGTCACGCAGGCGCGCGACGGATTCCTCAACGTGGCCAAATCGTCCGCGCCCCGCGACATGCCCTACGAGCTTGACATCACCTCGACAAACTACGGGTCCGCGATACCGCCGCGTGGCACGGAGGCCGTGGTGCTCAAGACGTATCAGAACGTCGGCGGAGCGCACCCTCAAACGTTGTTCAAGGCGTTCAACTGGGACCAGACGTATCGCAAGCCGATCGTCTGGGACCCGGCGGGCGACGACAAGAAGACCCCGTTGTGGCGGGTGGACGATCCGCTGAAGGTCGTCTTCCCCATCGTGCAGGCTGAACTGCAGAAGCAGACGGGACAGCCGGTGGCGATCGCACCGTCGGCCGGCTACAACCCTCAGAATTACCAGGAATTCGCCGTGACGAATGACGGGGTGATCTTCTTCTTCAGCCAGGGAGTGCTGCTGCCCGAAGCAGCAGGCGCCACCCAGGTGTTGGTTCCGCGCTCGGCGATCGACCCGATGCTGGCCTAACCTGCGCTCGGTTGGTCGCTCCACCCGGCGGCCTGTACGACGTCGAAGAATGTCACCGCCGGTGTCGCGGGGTACAGCAACTGATGCAGGTGGCCGGGGAAGGTCATCGGATGCCCCTTTGCCGGATTGGCCTCCACCTGGCGTGCGATGACTTCGGACAGCGCGTAGCCGAGGTCGTGTCTCGGCCACGATGAATGCACGCGGTCGGCGAAACCCTGCGGGAGCAGGTGTTTGTCGGTGCCGACGATGTCTGTCGAGATGCCCATCTGAGTGACGGCGTGTTCCGCGCCGAACCTATGGGCCAAGCCGATGCTGGTGTGCAGCGCAATGGCCTGCCAGACCTTCGTGACCCGCGCTTCCTGTACCCCGTGGTCGCGCAGGAATTGGGCCGCCGCGTCGGCACCGTCGACCTCGAACCGCTGATCACCGTTGGCGGCCTCGGTGGCACCGAGGTCGTGCAGGATGCAGCTGAGAAATACCAGCTCGTCGTCATAGTCGACATCGCGTTTCAGCCCGTTGGCCCCGGCGACGTCGCGGGCGAACAGGTAGCTGCGAAGGCTGTGGTTTGCGACGAATGCTGGCGAGACGTCGAACACGAACTGTTTTGCCGCGCAGGCAATGTCGGAATCGGGAAGCTCCATCCCGCAACACTGCCGGAGCGGCGCCACGAAAAACCAGTGGCCAGATGGACAGATACCGCTAAGATCTAGCCACGATGATCGTGGGTGTACTGGCGCTGGACCAGGTCATGGGTTTCGAACTGATGATTCCCGGCCAGGTCTTCGGCATGGCCAATCTGGCAGCAGCGGAGCTCGGAGTCGTGAATCCCGACGGCGCCGCGCCGCAATATGAGGTTCGGGTGTGCGGGCAACGCCCGTCGATAAGCACGACAGCGGACTGGGGCATGGTCGAGATTCGCACGTCCTACGGGATGGACGCACTCGCGGAAGCGGACCTCGTGGTGGTGCCGGGAACCCACCGATTTCTGGAAGAGCCTGACTCGCAAGCAATTTCAGCATTGAGAGCCGCCGCCGACAACGGTGCCAGGATCGCGTCGATGTGCGTTGGGGCCTTCACCCTGGCTGCTGCCGGCCTGCTCGACGGCAGGCGTGCCACCACGCACTGGCAGTTCGCCGGCGAGCTGGCGCGGCGGTATCCCGACATCGACGTCGACGCAGGCGTCCTGTTCGTTGACGAGGGTTCCGTTCTTTCGTCCGCAGGAGTGGCGTCGGGCCTGGACTTGTGTCTGCATCTGATCCGCCAGCATGCCGGCCCGGACCTGGCAGCGCGCACCGCACGGCGGGTCGTGATACCTGCGTGGCGGGATGGCGGCCAGGCACAGTACATCGAGCATGTGGCGCCCGCCGACGCAGACCATCCGTTGCAGCCAACGATCACCTGGATGGAGGAGAACGCGCTCGACGGACTCGACCTGCGGGCCATCGCAAACCACGCATCAGTCAGCGTGCGAACGCTCAATCGCCAGTTTCGCGAGCATTTCGGCACTACACCGTTGGGGTCGCTCGCCAGAATGCGCGTCGACCGAGCGCGTCGACTGCTGGAATCCACGGGGCTGACCGTGGATCGCGTGGCCGAGCAGTCTGGGTTCGGTTCCTACGCGTCGCTGCGTTATCACTTCCTCCGCACCGTCGGTGTGTCGCCGCAGAAATATCGGCGGAGCTACACCGCAGGGAACTGACTGGCCAGAACTGCATATTCCGTGGCTATTTGGCGACTAGCACGTGGATCGCAAGCGCGGGAAAGTTGTCGCCATGTCGCTCCACGCTCAGCTGGATGTCTCGTGACCGATAACCAGCCGCTTCTGCAGCCATACCGGATGGGCAAGTTCGAACTCGCCAATCGCGTCGTGATGGCGCCGCTGACACGTTGCCGCGCAACGAATCCCGACCTGCTTCCGACAGAACTACACGTCCGCTACTACGGCCAACGGGCATCGGCCGGACTGATCATCACCGAAGGCACATGGATCAGTCGCGACGCCGTCGGCTGGCACGACGTTCCTGGGTTGTTCACCGACGCCCAGGTGCGTGCCTGGTCGGCGGTCACCGACGCCGTGCACCGTCGAGGCGGTCTCATCTTCGTGCAGCTGTGGCACACCGGCTCGTCGTCGCATCCCGACTTCTTCGCAGGTACAGCCCCATTGGCGCCGTCGGCGGTCAATCCCGGAGTAAGTTCGCCAACGCCGTCGGGCAAAAAGCCGACGGTGACTCCGAGGGCCATGACCCGACATGACATCCGAACCACCATCAGCGACTACGCCACCGCTGCTGCCAACGCGATGCGCGCCGGGTTCGACGGGGTGCAACTTCAGGCGGGATTCAACTATCTGATCAGCCAGTTCCTCAACCCGCGCACCAATGTGCGCACGGACGCCTACGGCGGCTCGATCGAGAATCGGTCACGCCTGCTGTTCGATGTACTCGACGCCGTCGGCGAGCGCATCGAAATCGGCAGGGTGGGAGTCAAGGCCGGGCCCGCATGGGGTGAACGTGGTGAGTTCGTTTCCACTGCCGACACATTGGCCACCTCCGAGTACGTGGTCGACCGGCTCAACGACTATCCGCTCGCGCACTGGCTGCTGATGGGTGCGATGGCCGATCTCAGCGGTGGTCCGCTGGCCGACCTGCAGGGCGACGGCATGTTCAGCCACTTCCGACCCCGTTTCCACGGCCCCCTCGTCTCCAACGTGGGTATGACCCGCGAGCGCGGCAACCAGCTCGTCGCCGACGGGCTTGCCGATCTCGTCGCATTCGGAGAGACGTTCATCGCCAACCCCGACCTGCCTGCACGCTTTGCCTCGCTGGCGCCGATCGAACGATCCGACCGCTGCTTGCATTACTCACCGGGTCCTCACGGGTATACGGACTATCCGTACTACACAGCATGACGGGAGAGCCTGGAGACGAATTCGCTAGTGCTGAAGAGGTATTGGTTGCTGTGCACCACGTCGTGGCGACGGTCGGCGACGACGACCTGCACCGTCCCACGCCGTGTCGCGACTGGATGTGCAGGCCCTCGCCGACCATCTGCTCGACACGATCTCGCGTCTCGGTGCCGCCGTCGGCATTCCGACAACAGTTCCTGACGGCGATTCCATCGACCAACGCATACTGCAAGTTACACAACCGATCCTGGCGGAGTGGCGCCGCCGCGGATTGACCGACGATGTCGTGTTCAGTGGGCCAACGCTGCCCGCGCACCTTGGGCTCGGGATCCTGTGTCTCGAACTCGTGGTCCATGGTTGGGACTTCGCCGTAGCGCTACACCGTCGCATCCAGGTCCCGGACGCTGACGCTGCCTACGTCCTCGGCCTTGCGAGGCAGACCCTCAATCCGCAAAGTCGCACCACTGCCGGATTCGATCCGCCTGTGCCGGTGCCGGCCCACACCAGCCCCCTGGTCCAGCTCGTCGCCTTCACCGGCCGCAACCCGGCGCTGGCCGGATCGTGAGGCCTTACGGCGGCCCGGAAAGGTTTCCCCGCCGGATGTCCTCACGGCACTGGGCGCGTGTCTGTCCGGTCTGCTGGATACAGACGTCAACCTGCTGCTCAATGCCCGCCGGGTAGACGGGATCGGTGGCCCCTGGAGTGACGGTCGGCGTCGGAACCACGCCGGACACCAAGGACCACATGATGTCCCCGGTGGACGGCAGCCGTGCGCAATACGCCTGTTGACCCGTCGCGGTGATGCCTGCTGCCCCCAGCACTGCGCAGTCCGCACCAACAAGAACCACCGGCACTGCGGGGTGTTGTTGCGGCGCGGCAGCGTTCTGGTGACGCCCGGTGAGCACGACGGCCGCAGCGGCCCCGGCGATCAACAGCACGGCAAGAATCGCGGCGGCGATCACCGGCAGTCGCTTGCGGCTCTTCGGTTTCTTCCTCTGACGCCGCGCGTACGCCGCGGCGGCCATCGTCTCGTCGTTGCCTGCAAGCGCATCGGCGAAGTCCATGCACGTGTCGTACCGGTCGCGGGATGACTTCGCGAGTGCCTTCGAAAGCACAGGGCCCAGGCCAGAGAGTTCGGGCTTGCGATCCGCGATCGCAGGTGGCGGCGCAGAAACATGCTGACTGATCACGACGGCGGGATTGCGATCCAGGTAAAGGTGCGACCCGGTGAACAGCTCGAAAGCCGTTGCGGCAAGCGAGTATTGGTCGGCGCGGCCGTCGAGTGGTTGACCCATCAGCTGTTCTGGGGCCGCATAGGCAACCGTGCCAACCGTCATGTTGGTCTGGGTCAAGGTGCTGGAATCGCCGACCCGTCGTGCGATGCCGAAATCGGCCAACATCGCACGCCAGCCACCGGAATCCAATTCGGCCATCAGGATGTTGGCAGGCTTGACGTCACGGTGCAGCAGTTGGCGTTGGTGGGCGTAGTCAAGCGCGTCGGCGACCGCGGTGACAATCTGCACGACGTCGTCGGGCGGCATTCCCTTGCGGTACTTCTCCGCCAGCAAGCGGGACGCGTCGGTGCCCTCGACGTAGGCCATCGTTAACCACAACTGGCCCTCGAACTCGCCACGGTCGTAAACAGCGACGATATTCGGGTGCGACAGCGTGGCAGCGTTCTGGGCTTCGCGGTTGAAGCGTTCACGATACTCGGGATCGGCCGATACGTGCTCCGCCAGCACCTTCAACGCGTCGCGGCGTGGCAACCGCGGGTGCTGAACTAGATAGACCTCGCCCATCGCACCCGAACCCAGCCGCCGCAGAATCGAGTAGCCGGCGAACGTCTGCCCGGCCGCTAACGACATGCGGGGATCCTACCGACGGTCATGCTTTTCACTGCGGGTGTGCCGCCAAGTAGTCGGCGACGGGTATCGGTGAGGTCGCGACGTACCCGATGGGAAGGAGCACGTCACCTGCGGTGGTGCGGTAGTAGACGTCCCACCGGTAGTAACCGGCGAACGCAGACGGGTCGGTCGCGAGAACGGCGGCATAGTCCGTGACCGCCCGCACGTACAGGTCGGAGTTGTTGTAGCGGAAGAGAGCGTGATCCGGGTCCTGCGCGAAGCCGTTGGCGGCGAGGTAGCGACCGGCCGCCATGATGCTGTCGTGTGGCGAGAGGATATCGCCGTTGCCGCCGTATGCGGCGAACGTCGAGGGCATGAATTGCATCGGGCCGTGCGCCCCTGCGGAGCTCAGGCCGACGACGCGACCAAAGGTGGTTTCGATCTGGTTGATCGCCGCCAGGTAGTTCCACCCGACTCCTGACGCGCTTTCGCCTTCGCGGTAGTAACCGAGCAGTTCGTCTGCCGGCGCGGGGGCATCGATGCGCCATGCGGGGAGCGTGTCCTTCGAATGGCCGCCGAGCAGTGCGTCGAGCTGGTGGCGCGCGTCGATGTTGTAGTCGTAAATGTTGAGGAGCACTGACGGGATCCGCGGACGCGCGACCGCTTCCCATTCGGGATTGCGAGCGAGAGTTCGGTAGGCCACTTGCTGGCGGCGCGCCGCATCAACGAGCACCGCTTCGGTGGCTGCCGGATCGCGCAGCACCCGCTCGTCGGCAACCAAGTCGTCGGCCAGTTGAGCGGGGTTCTGAGCCAGCCGTGGCTGCGCTGGGAGTGTGGTCGCCACGGGTGACGGGGTGACGGTTTGTACTAGGGATGGCTTAGCGGTTGACGTCGATGAGGTGGGCACTGAACAGGCGCCGAGCGCGAACGTCGTCGCGACCACAAGCAGTGCCGTGCCGCGATGCATCCTTCTATCTTGTACGAGTTCGTCGGGATGCGAACGACGAATGAGCGGTTGGGCTGGACCCGCGAGTCAGGCGCAGCCGAAGGCGGCGTTTCTGATGGCCAAAGTGTCGGCCGTGGGCTAGTTATTGATCAATGGGGGAAGACCGAGCCGACTACCTGTCGGCGGATACATACGCATCCGACGCAGATCAGGGGCTGCGCCCGATCGGTGCACGTGACGCGGAGCAAGTGTCTCGGTTCGTCGACATTTTCCGCGAAGAGGTTGCCGACCTCCGTCATCGGCTTCGCGACGCGGAGCGAAATTGGGAACGGCGACGGAGCCGCAGCCAACATGAGCTCGGCACGCCGGATGCGCTGCTGCGGTTACGCGAGCAGCTAGGTACGGCGGAGTGCCTATTGGTCTCACTGAGAAACGCGCCGAAACGTACTGATGGCGCTGCTCCCAGGGCGACTGGCCCGTAACCTGTCAGGCGTGCGCACGGCATTTCACGAGCAGCTCGAAGGACTGGCGACGAGCATTGCCGATATGTGCGGGCTGGCAGGGGCGTCGATGGAACGTGCGACGCAGGCGTTGCTGCAAGCCGATCTGCTGCTGGCCGAGCAAGTGATCACCGACTATGAGGCCATCGTGTTGCGGGCGGCTGCGGCCGAGGAACGCGCGTTTTCCGTTTTGGCTTTACAGGCGCCGGTCGCCGGTGATCTTCGCGCGGTCGTCAGTGCGATAAAAAACGTTGCCGATGTCGACCGGATGGGCGCGTTAGCCCTGCATGTCGCCAAGCTTGCGCGGCGGCGACACCCGGCAAAGGTACTGCCAGAAGAAGTCAACGGATACTTCACCGAGATGGGCCGCATAGCGGTCGACATGGGTAACAGCGTCAAAGACGTTGTACTGTCAGGAGATCCGGACAGGGCTGCGCAACTCGATGACGATGACGACGACATGGACAACCTGCACCGCCATCTGTTTAGCGTGCTCATGGACCGAGAGTGGAAACACGGCGCCCCAGCCGCCGTCGACGTCACCCTCCTCAGCCGCTATTACGAACGATTCGCCGATCACGCGGTCGAAATCGCCCGCCGCGTCATCTTCCAAGTCACGGGCGAAACCGTCGGCGCTCCGCCACCGGCGTCGACGGGCGACCAACCATGAGTGGGTTTGCCCTTGTGCTCGCGACCGCGCTCCTCATGTGCCTACACACCTGGAGATATCGGCACTGACAGCGCGGGTGCCTACCGTGCCTGCTGATAGATCTCGTCTGCGGCTTGCGGTGCGACGCGGAGTTCGGCCGCGACGACGTCGATGGCTTGCTGCCCGATGGCTAGGTCGGCGTGGCCGTCGGGAGTGAAGTACGGAGCGACGTAGCGCTCGTAGTGTTGTTGCACTTCATCACGCGTCAGTCGCTGAAGGAGCGAAGCAAGGTAGTCGACGGCCAGGGAAGGTTGTTCGGCCATTGTCCGAGGGCCCGCTCGTTGGCCGCACCAGTGCCTGGATTGCGGGACTGTCCAGCGGGATGTGAACAGGGTCCACGGCGACGCCCACGGTGGGGATCTGCAGGTGGTCGCCGACCCACGCCAGCAGGTGAAACCCCTCTTCGTCGGCGACCTGTTCCGGTGACAGGGTGCTGCCGACCTAGGCGGCGTCGACGGAACCGTCCCGAAGACGTCGCAGGTCCATTTGGTAGTCACCGGGAACCCGTGTCACACATTCCCCATCGCGGTCGGGGTCAAGGCCGTGCTTGCGCAGGACGATCCGCGCGAAACAACCGGGTGCGGTGTGGACGGCGTGAACCGCCAGACGATGCCCGCGCAGGTCCGCCATCGATGTCACATCTGCGCTGCCGAGAAACCAGAACAAGTGACGATGGGTGTTGATGTTAAGCATCTTCCAGCCGGTGCCATCGGTCAGCCGCGACAGCAGGGCCCGGCCCAGACCGATCGTCGCGCCGCGGCGCACACGATCCGTTTCCCAGCCGACCCCGTCGCGGATGGCGACGTAGACGCCTTCATCCTCGTAATAGCCCTCCTGGTCGGCTACATGTGCGACCAGTTCCTCGTGGTACCCATGTCCGACATAACTCAGGTCGATGGTGTGCACGCCCGGAACCTTCTTCCAAGTCTGGTGAATTACGTGGCGGCGAAACCACTTTCAATCCATGGAAAGGCCGCCGTTGACCGGCAGGTAGTGGCCGGTGGTGAAACCGGACTCCTCACTTGCCAAGAAGGCCACCGTGCGGGCCACTTCGTCGGGGCGTACGAGGCGCCCCATGGGATTGGTCGCGCCGAGATGGCTCACCTGGTCGGGCGTCAACTGCCCGGTCACCTTGGTTTCATCGACCGTGGCCGGCGCGACGAGGTTCGCGGTGATGCCGTGTGGCGCCGGCTCGAGTGCGATGTACCGGACGAACTGATCCAGTGCCGCCTTGGCGATACCCAGTGAGATCATCCCATCACGTGGACGACGCGATAAACCTGTGCTGAGGTACACCAGCCGTCCGTAATTGCGGGAAATCATCCCCGGCACAACGGCTTTGGTGATCAGGAAAGCAGCACGCAGCTCGCGGTCCAGTTTCCCCCGAGCTGCTCCCAGCTCAGATCGGCGAACGAGGTGACGTCGAATGGGATCAATGCGTTGTGCACGATCACGTCGACGCCGCCACACAGCTGTTCGGTTTCGTCCACCATCGCGGCCACATCGTCGGCCGCGGTGACATCGGCCCGAATCGCGACAGCTTCCCCGCCCGCCGCGGTCACGGTGTGGACTTACTCGTCTGCCCGCTCGGCGCTGGACCGGTAGTTTACGACCACCCGAAACTTCTGCTGCGCGAGGACTTGTGCGGTCGCCGCGCCGATTCCCCGACTGGCATCGGTGATCGCCGAGGCGACACTGTTGGCCGCACTCTCCGTTTGCTCGGCGATCCGTAGAGGCGGCACCGGGCCGGACGCGATCTCGTCGCGCAACGTCTTCACCGTCGAGGATGCGGTGGCCAGGGCGGCAGCGACGGTTGGGGCGAACGCCGCGGACGTGGTCAGCGACGCCAAGGCCGTCGCGCTCGCGTCGAACTGTGTGAGCGGTTGCTCGATCGGCGCAGCCGAGGCGGCGGCGTCTGCGAGGCCGTCGAGCCGATCGACGAACTCGACCGCAGGCACCACAATCACGACGTCGTCGGACGCCACTGAGCTTCGACGCCGCCGAGAGCTCGTTGTGGATCCAGCAGCGCACCGAACGTCGCGGCGAGCAGGACAGGGAGCACCATGATTGCTGCGACTTTCCATCGCAACGGCCAGCCTACGAATGACGCCCGCGAAAGGGTCGGATGCGCATGTTCGACGACGGTCGGAGCATTGGATTCCAGGCCGTGCCACCTTCGCCGGGTCAATTGACGTTCGAGTAGAAACCCGGCCGCACGCGATCGTCGATGAGGTATCACGGTTGTGCGTCGACGGCTAGACGTCAGCCACCTCGGTTGCGTCACAAACCGCATGTGTCCTGGTCAGCGGCAAACTTGGCCCACTTGTTCCCCAGTCATAGAGCGCGTGCGCCGCGTCAGGGGCTTCGGGAGGGTCGTCTCAGACCGGTCGGCCCGCCACCTGAATCACGTTGACGGGCCGACCGTAGGGGTGCGCACGCTATCTAGTCAGCATTCGCCGCCTAGGGCTGCGAGAACCCCACCGGTGCACCCTGGCAGGGCCGGCCACAAATTCGTCGAAGGTGGCCCCGAAAACGGATTGAGCTCAGGGGTTTGCGATTGCGCTCCACTCGCAAGCGAGCAGTAATAGGAGTATGCGAGATCCCCGTAACAGGGGTCATCAGCGTGCGCGGTTCCTGCACCAGCCAACAGCAGGGCCGGTGTCACCGCTGCGGCTGCTGAAACCCCCAAAGCCGCAATCAGCCGCTTTGTCTTGGTGTTGTGGGTGGTGTTCATGACTGTGTTCCCCTTCTCTGGTCGCAGCCCGGCACGGGCCACGGACATAGGTAGGGACCCGCTACAGCCACAGGCGGGACACTTTTTTGCAGAGATTTTTGTGGGGTGCGGCGCGACCGCGCGGAGCAGGCTCGATCGATTTCTGTGAAATGCGCGTTCACTAGGTCGCGTCATCATCAACGTGCACAGTGGCCCGGCGTGAGAGCCGTCGGCGGCGACGGTGGACGCGTGCCAAAGTCGCCCTCGAACCGGGCGAGTTGCGTTGAGCCGTACGTCGTTTGACAGAACCACAAAACCATTAGCACTGGTCGACTATTTTCGTCATGTGGAACCACCCCACAACTACGTGCACGAGGCATCGTCTTCGGTGGTGCACCACCAGGACTACCTCAACCGCGGTAGTGACCAACCGCTTTGCGGGGCAGAGTTCGAGAAGCCGGCCCGGCTAGACCCCCCAATCCGTCCAGTCGCGGTTTGCCCTGACTGTGAAGCGAAACTGGCGGAGTACCACCTCAAATGGTGGCGCGAGACGGCCGAGGCGGCTGTGGCGGAGCTTGATGAGCTACGCGTCAAGTACCGCAAGCTAGCGGAGGACGTTGATGACCAGCCTCGTCAAGTCGCCGGATTACAGCATCCCGCGTCATTCACGGGAGATCCGATCGGCGAGAACTCTGGGAGTTGCAGTGAGATCGACAGCGAGCCCGAGGCTGGCGCGACGAGCGAGCAAGGTGAAACGACGCCGACATCCCTCCTCGACCAGGCCCGAACGGAACTCTTAGAGCTCTGTCGGCGATCCGATGGACCTGTTCCCTTTTGGCGTGTGAAGAAGAGTATTGACGCGTTCAGTGACGGGCTAACGTCCGACGAGAGGGTCCTCATCGCACACGAGATCGGCGCCGACGGATCTCTCATACGGTGGTGCATAAGAGAAATTGAAGGTCTCGGATGGCAAGTCACAAACAGTCCTGTGCACGGCGACGCCGACGACATGATGGAGGCGTGGACTCAAGACCTCTACCAGCCGCCGAAGAGGACCAAGTGGCGGCTGGGCCGGTCTCGGGCGCACGACGGAAGTTGAGGAGGAACGACCGGTGCCTGTGACCTGGGGCGGGCGGGGCTCGAACCCACGCCCATCGACCGGCTCGTAACTCACTGCCCTGATGCCGTTTGCTCGACTGCGCCCACTCTGTTCTCTCGGGAGCGTCATGGAGGCGATTTCAGTCCTCTGCGCGCTCGGCGTAAGCGCCCATCGCCGCTGCGCTGGCGCGGGACGCAGAGGCGGCCTGACGTAGAGATCGTCGCGTCAAGTGCAGCCGCCACAGCCACGCGTCCGCCTGCAGCAATCTACATAAGAGGCCGCGTTGAAACGCTCACCGAATCGCGACCATGCAAATTGTCCCCCAAGGCGTTGTCGGAATCGGCAGGGATGTACTGGAAGTCGGACAGATCCCGTCGGCTTCGGCTGAATCTCCAGGCTAGGTTCAGCACTCGATTGTTCGGATGCACCTCACCGTACTGAAGAACCAAGGTCGCGCGAAGCAGCCCGGGTACACAAACAAGATTGCCGTGCAGAGTGCGGTAACCCCAAAATACGCAGGCGTCGCCCGGTTGGAATGGAACGAGGTACTTCTCGGGGGCATCAAGAACCCTTTTTGCGACGTGGCGGCGGTACGGCGAGTTGTGTGTCAGGACCGTATCGACTAGATGTGTACCGACAAAGTGCCGGAAGGGGCGCTTGTTCCCAATGGCAGCTAATTCACCGCAGTTGCCGATGACGCCGTGAGGAATGAATATAGGCACAACCATGGTCAGGACGCTTGCGTCATAATGAAACAGGTTTGGGCGCGCCTTCGGCGCAGTGCGGTTGCGAACGGGGATGGCGCACCGTATGGCGTGCGCCGAGCCGGCTTTGGGCCATCGTAATCTAGCGGTCTCGCTGAATAATTGCTGCAGTGCCGGATCGGACACGAGTTGATGCGCCGGTGAGCCGATCTTATGGTCGGCCTCGGCGATGAAAAAGTCGCCGTCGCCGTGGCCAGCGATATAGTCGTTCACTGAAACACGCAGGGCTTCCAACCATTGATCAGAGAATACGTCTCGAAGCAGCACCACGCCCCGATTGTCAAGTTCGTTCGCGAGCCACGGTGCCGAAATGCCATCAAGGCTAATTACGCCTTCGTTCACCGATTCTCTATCCGACTGCCATGAATCCACTTCTCACACCTCGTCTTTCAAGAATGACCGGATCGTGTCGAACGCGTCTGTGTCGCGGGCTCGAATCCGTGTTTCGGTGCCGAGCGGATAGATCATTTCGAACCTAGCGCAACATCAGTGAACCGACTAAAGGCAACGATTGCATCGTCATCCGGTAAAGATTAGAGCACGACCGCCGCGCCCACGCCAAACGCTCACAGGTTGAGGCAATCTCCTCCCAGGGTGCGGCAAATTCTTCACAGGTTGCGGCGATCCTAGCAGTGGGCCATCTCGCGCTTCAAGGGTCGACGGCGCAACCTTCATACTCAACAGTTGTTTGCTACTGAGGAATTCGGCGCGCAGACTGCATTGGAATCGCTCGATGCTGCGGCTGGTGGTTGGCGACCGGAGCTGGCCCGACAGACTGTGCGGTTGTCGGTCAGGATCTCCTGCGGCGCAGCGTCGGTGGCCGGCGCGGCCCGCGGCCCGTGCGCACCTCCATGTCTGCTCCCACACTCCCAGCGTTTCCACTTACGCGAGCGCTGATTCCGCACCGCGGGTCGATCAGGGCCGCCACTGAACGCTCGGAATCTGTCGATTAGCGAAGAAACCTGTTGGCGAGCAGGCCTGCTACGGCCCGGTCTTGGATGGCGATTCCGACGGATTGAACACGGTCCTTCTCCTGCGGTCAGTCTGGGGTCTGACGAGCGCGTAGCCGAGTTCGGTGACAGCTTCCGTGGTGGTCGCTCCGGATTCGAGGGCATGGATTATCTCGCCGGGGGTCAGGGCCGTTCGTATACAGCTCGGTCCATGCCGATGGACATAACCGAGCGTTGCCGTGCACCCGAGGAGCTAGACGGCGAGCGCGCCGGAATGATCGCGCGGCGCAACAGATCTCGATAACTCACGACTGCTCCATCGGTGCACCGCCGAGCGCGCGACGAGCGCGATGAGCGCTGTGGCCAGTCCTGCAACCGGGGCACCCGCGGAGTACCCGATCAAGGCGTTGTAGCCGAACGCCACCGCGCCGGCCAGAAGTATCAGTCGCGGCAGTGTCCACTGCACGGGCGAGCGAAAGCGGGTGGAAAGCAGCATCCCCAGCGTCAGAGCCACGGCGTGCCCGACAGCGGTGAAGTCGAAACTGTCCACGCAGGTCGCGACCAGCACGGAGTTGGCCAACCAAAAACACACCCACGCCAACCGCCACCACGTAGGTAAGGCGGCGGTAAGGGCGCCCAGCACCGCCGCAGCGCCGTAGCTGATCCCGACGTCGCTGGCATCAGCGATCGAATCCGGTAGCCAGCCCGCTACGATCGCGGTGAGCAGCCCGGCGGCGATGATCAACGTCGCCCCGACATGGCCAACCGTAAACGCCACAACGAGACGCTTTCCCCGCCAAAGCAATTCGCCCAGAGCCAGCAGGCAAACCAGTCCCGGCAGCCAACCGTAGATGTCATCGTCGCCGGTGACGAAGGCACTGCCGATCAGGGCGCCCAAAGGTCCCCGCGCGAGGTTGTGCAAGTTGGTACTCAGGCGATCGATCACGTAGCTCTGCACCTGCGGGCCTAGCGCTACCAACGTGGCCGCGACGAGCGCTAGCACCAGCGCGTAGGCCGCGGTGACCCGTACCAGCGCCAGGCTCGACAAGACTCGCGACACAAGTATCGACGGTGCCAACGGCGCGTTACCGCCGTGAGTCGTGCATGGCAATTCCGCGAAAGATTTTCTAGCGAAGACTGGCTACTTGGCTCGTCGGTTACGGCTTTTGCGACGCCTTTCGCACCCCGCGGGCGCTGGCCCATTGCGCGACATTTCGCGCTGAGGTGGCAATTTTCGCGCCGCCCAATCTTGAATCTGACAAATTCCCGGGAGGTGGCTGTGGCCACCGTTTTCAACCGTCGCGGCTCTGGTCCCCTTTAGACCGTTGTTAACGACGCGAAACTCGAACCCTTGCACTCATCTACCGTGATGAGCTGGTCCTCGAATGCGAAATGGGTGGCGTGATGGGTGACGGTCGAACAAGGGTGTTGATCATCGGAGGCGGATTCGGTGGGCTGTTCTGCGCGCGCAAGCTCGGGCGTGTCGATGTCGAGGTCACGCTGCTCGATCGCGCTGCCTGCCACGTGTTCCAGCCGCTGCTTTACCAATGCGCGACCGGGACGCTGAGCATCGGCCAGATCAGCCACTCGCTGCGCGAGGAACTCGCGCGGCACCGCAATGTCACCACCCTGCTCGGCGAAGCGGTCGACCTCGACACCGACGCACGCCAGGTCACCGCCCGCCGGCCAGACGAGACGACGTTCACGCTCGACTACGACGTGCTGATAGTCGCCGTCGGAATGCGTCAGTCGTATTTCGGTCAAGAGGAATTCGCCCAGTGGGCGCCGGGAATGAAGACCCTTGACGACGCGCTGAGCGTCCGCCGCAGGCTGTTCGGCGCATTCGAGATGGCCGAAACTCTCCCCCCGGGACCGCAGCGCGACGCGTGGCTCACCTTCGCCATAGCCGGTGGCGGACCCACCGGAGTCGAGTTGGCAGGGCAGATCCGAGAAATGGCGACTCGAGCCCTAGCTAACGAGTTCCACAGCATCGAGCCCCAAGACGCGCGCGTGCTGCTCTTCGACGGAGGCCACTGTGTGCTGGGCAGCTTTGCACCCGACCTCACTGCCAAAGCAACCAGGATCCTGCAGAATCTGGGCGTCGAACTGCACATGGGCGTGCACGTCACAGACGTGCGACACGACGGCGTGACCGTCACTCCGAAAGCGGGCGGCTCGCCCGAGGCGTTTGCGGCCAGGACCGTCCTCTGGACGGCGGGGGTCGAGGCCGTGCCATTCGCGCGGCGTATCGCAAAGGTGCTCGATGCCAAGTCCGACCATGCCGGACGCATCGCCGTGGCAGCCGACCTATCCGTGCCCGGGCATCCGGAGATCTTCGTCATCGGTGACCTCGTCGGCCGCGACAACCTGCCCGGTGTGGCCGAGAACGCCATGCAGGGCGGCTTGCACGCCGCTGCGTGCATCCGCCGCGATCTGGAGGGCAAGCCCCGTCGTGCGTATCGATACCGCGACCTCGGGTCGGCGGCCTACATCAGCCGAGGACATGCCCTGCTGCAAGCGGGTCCCGTCAAGCTATCGGGGTTCTTCGGCTGGGTTGGCTGGGGACTGATACACATCGCATTTCTGACTGGTATGGAGAACCGCATCAGCACCGTCGCCACGTGGCTGGCCACGATCGCGCGCGCGAGTCGCACTGACCGAACGTTCATCCTTGGTAGCACGACTTCACCTGAGCACCCGTACACCTGGTTGAAGTTCGTGCACCCCAACATGCTTCACCCGACGCACGATTCCGGCGACGCGACACCACTAACCCCCTAACGCGGGCGTCCCTACAGCCCCCGCGCCACGGGCGCAGCTTCGAGGGAGGTCGCCCGTTACGCCGAAGAGCGCGCTTCAGAATTGCAGATAGCAATTAGCAAGCGGGCCAACATGGTTCGTCACCAACTCGAAGGAGCACCGCCATGAAGCGCTATCGATTCGGATCACTCGTCGGCGCTGGCGTCGCCACGGCCGCAACGATGTTGACCCTGACCGCCCCTGCCGCGCAGGCCCACACCCCGTTGGCGGCCGCCCACGATTTGTGCGATGTCATCGGCGGTGGTTCCACCACCGAAGTGTTCGGCGGCCAGACGAACTCCACGTGCACGTTCGGCGACGGCGCGCATCACTTCTATTACAGCAATGGAGAATTCAGCAGCGCCGACTAGGGTCGGGTCGGCGCCACCTACGTGGCCTGTGGCTGGGGTCATCTTGCGCCGCGCCGACCGCAGTTTGCGAGCGGGTCAGCCCTTCCAGGGTGATTCGCCGGCATCCCAGCGGCGCTGAATGTCGGGGTACAGGCTGTCTTGGTCGGTGGCGACAGCGTTCTTCACGTGGCGGGTCCAGTCGTCGGTCAACACCTCGGTTAGTCCTTTCTCAACCGCGTCGAGCGTTTGCGCGGCGACCTCGCGCGGCGAGATCTTGGAATCCTTCACGGTGGCCGCCATGTCGGTATCGATCCACCCAGCGTGTACTCCGACGACCAGGGTTCCCTGGCAGTGCAGCTCCACCCGTAGCGCGTTGGTCAGCGCCCACTCGGCGGACTTGGACGCGCAATAGGAGGCGTTGAACGGTGACGCCAACCAACTCACCACCGACAACATGTTGACCAAGGCGCCGCCGCCGGCCGCGGCGAGCACCGGGGCGAACGCCCGAGCCATCGCCAGGGTGCCGAAGTAGTTCGTCTCCATCTCGGTGCGCGCGGCCGACATATCGGGTGCGGAGAGAAACGGCGTCTGCAGCATCGCGCCGGCGTTGTTGATCACCAGCGACACGTCGGTGCAGCCGCGAGCGGCCGCGGCAATATCGCCTGGCTTGGTGATGTCCAATCGCACCGGCACGACGCGCGTGTCGGTTACTTCGATGGTGCTGGGATCACGCGCGCCTGCATACACTTTGGCGGCGTCGGCGTCGAGGAGTGCCTGCGTGAATTCGTTACCCAACCCGCGGTTGGCCCCGGTAACCAGTGCTGTGATGCCGTCGATCTGTCGAGCCAGAAGATCTGCCATCGGAGTGCTCCTCTCGTTGCATTCCGGTCAACGCGGCTCCACCTGGCGCTCATACCGATTCACTGAGACTTTTTTCGCGCACGATCGATACCCTCCGGGTATCAGGTTCGCGAGGCTTTGGATTAACTCTGGCGTGGGGCGGACGGGGCTCGAACCCGCGACCAACAGATTACGAGTGGGGCGCTCGCGCGCTTATACCCACCTTCGTTGTATTACCTTGTTTAACAACAGATTTAGTCGACTGATCCGTCCCGCAGCGACCCGGTGGATCCGGTCAATTCTCGGTCAATTCACGGTCAAAATCTGATCACGCCCATGATCCGCTCCACCTCGGGCTCGTCAACCGCGCTCTCGGCTACAGGACACTGCACGTATTCTGCACCGAGCCCACGACGCAGCCCGTTGCGTTATTGGACGAGGAATTCGCGGCCAGCGTCGCGGGGTTGAGTGTCGCTGCGGTAATACTCGCGGTTCCTGATTGTTGGGGGTGTGCGGCGGTCCACTGCTGGATGACGTAAGCCGCGGGCTTCCACGTCCCATCCGAGCGCACTACACCGAAGGTTTGGTTGGGGTCGGTGCTAGCACTATTTACGTCAACCGTGGTGTAGATGAATGAGGGCCCTGCGTAGGGAATTTGGCTCCATGAGGTCAGGTAGTCCTGAATCATCGATGCTTGGGTGGCGTCGGTGATTCCGTACGCCGGGGCGGTCGGCTCGCCGTACTCGGTCGACCAGATCAGCTTGTTGCCGTCGCCGTTGGCGACCATCACGGCGTGCATCGAGGCCACCTGGTTGATGGGCCCGGCGTCGCCGTAGGGGCCGCCCTGGGAGAAGGCCACGGTGAATTGGTAAGGGTGAATTGCCACGGCGTCGAAGTAGCCCTTTGCGCCCGCCTGGTACATCTGAGTGAGGTAGTCGATCGGGTTGGTGGAGAGGTTTCCGTTATTGGGGAGCGAGATCAGTCCGGCGGCGATGACGGTGGCGTTGGGATCTGCTGCCTTGATGGCCGGATAGGTCGCCTGTAGCAGTTTGGTGTAGTCGGCCGCGCTAGGTGTGGGCGTCCAGAACGAAGACGTGTTGGGCTCGTTCCATACCTCGTAGGCCGATATGTGGCCGGCGTAGCGCGTGGCTACTGCCGACGCGAAACTGGCGAACACGGCATTCGACGTCGGCGGCGTCGAATACACGGGTTGACCCGCTGGTATTGCCCAGGCAGGCGTCGAGTTGAGCACACCCAATACAGCCATCCCGCGTTGGTTAGCAGCATTCACTACGTAATCGAGGGTGGTGTAGTTGTAGACACCCTGACTTGGCTCCACAAAAGCCATCGGAATGAGGATCCGGACTTGGTTGACACCCATTGCCTTCATGTCGTCCAAGGAGGCGTTGATTTGCGCTTGGGTCTCGCCGTAGAGGTTCGAATCGGCGAAACCGACCGCGGTGTTCGAGGTGTTGATCGGCGGGGCGGTCTGGTTGGCCGGTGCGGCGACGGTGAGGCTGACGGTGGCGGTGTTGCTGACGGCGCCGGTGGTGTCTTTGACGTTGTAGCCGAAGGACGCGGCCCCGCTGTAGCCGGTGGTGGGGGTGAAGGTGACGGTGCCGTTGGGGTTGAGGACCGCGGTGCCGTTGGTGGCGGCGCTGACGGAGTTCATCGAGAGCGTGGCCCCGGCGTTGGGGGTGGTGTCGTTGGCGAGGAGTTGGGCGGCGGTCAACGTCAGCGGGGTGTTGTTGGTGACGGTGAACGGGCCCTGGTTGACCGCGGTGGGTGCTTGGTTGGCCGGTGCGGCGACGGTGAGGCTGACGGTGGCGGTGTTGCTGACGGCGCCGGTGGTGTCTTTGACGTTGTAGCCGAAGGACGCGGCCCCGCTGTAGCCGGTGGTGGGGGTGAAGGTGACGGTGCCGTTGGTGTTGAGGACCGCGGTGCCGTTGGTGGCGGCGCTGACGGAGTTCATCGAGAGCGTGGCCCCGGCGTTGGGGGTGGTGTCGTTGGCGAGGAGTTGGGCGGCGGTCAATGTCAGCGGGGTGTTGTTGGTGACGGTGAACGGGCCCTGGTTGACCGCGGTGGGTGTCTGGCTGACCGCCGCGGTGACGGTGAGGCTGACGGTGGCGAAGTTGGGGCTGGTGTAGCCGTTGGTGGTGTCTACGTCGTTGTAGATGAAGGATGCAGGTCCGGTGTAGCCGGTGGTCGGGGTGAAGGTGACGGTGCCGTTGGTGTTGAGGACCGCGGTGCCGTTGGAGGCGCCACCCACCCAGCTGACGCCCAGCTTGTCGCCGGTGTTGGGTGCGATGTCGTTGCCGACCAACTGGGCGGCGGTCAGGGTGAGCGGGGTGTTCTTGGTGACGGTGAACGGGCCGTCGTTGACCGCGGTAGGTGCCGGATTGGCCGGTGCGGTGACGGTGAGGCTGACGGTGGCGGTGTTGGTGCTGATGGCTCCGGTGGTGTCTTTGACGTTGTAGCCGAAGGACGCGGCCCCGCGTAGCCGGTGGTCGGGGTGAAGGTGACGGTGCCGTTGGTGTTGAGGACCGCGGTGCCGTTGGTTGCGGCGCTGACGGAGTTGACGCTGAGGGTGGCCCCGGCGTTGGGGGTGGTGTCGTTGCCGACCAACTGGGCGGCGGTCAGGGTCAATGGGGTGTTGTTGGTGACGGTGAACGGGCCGTCGTTGACCGCGGTGGGTGGCTGGCTGACCGGTGCGGCGACGGTGAGGCTGACGGTGGCGGTGTTGGTGCTGATGGCTCCGGTGGTGTCTTTGACGTTGTAGCCAAAGGATGCGGCCCCGCTGTAGCCGGTGGTCGGGGTGAAGGTGACGGTGCCGTTGGCGTTGAGCACCGCGGTGCCGTGGGTGGCGGCGCTGACGGAGTTCACCGAGAGCGTGGCCCCGGTGTTGGGGGTGGTGTCGTTGCCGACCAACTGGGCGGCGGTCAGGGTCAATGGGGTGTTGTTGGTGACGGTGAACGGGCCGTCGTTGACCGCGGTGGGTGGCTGGCTGACCGGTGCGGCGACGGTGAGGCTGACGGTGGCGGTGTTGGTGCTGATGGCTCCGGTGGTGTCTTTGACGTTGTAGCCGAAGGATGCGGCCCCGGCGTAGCCGGTGGTCGGGGTGAAGGTGACGGTGCCGTTGGTGTTGAGGACCGCGGTGCCGTGGGTGGCGGCGCTGACGGAGTTGACGCTGAGGGTGGCCCCGGTGTTGGGGGTGGTGTCGTTGCCGACCAACTGGGCGGCGGTCAGGGTCAATGGGGTGTTGTTGGTGACGGTGAACGGGCCGTCGTTGACCGCGGTGGGTGGCTGGCTGACCGGTGCGGCGACGGTGAGGCTGACGGTGGCGGTGTTGGTGCTGATGGCTCCGGTGGTGTCTTTGACGTTGTAGCCGAAGGATGCGGCCCCGCTGTAGCCGGTGGTCGGGGTGAAGGTGACGGTGCCGTTGGTGTTGAGCACCGCGGTGCCGTGGGTGGCGGCGCTGACGGAGTTCACCGAGAGCGTGGCCCCGGTGTTGGGGGTGGTGTCGTTGCCGACCAACTGGGCGGCGGTCAGGGTCAGCGCGGTGTTGTTGGTGACGGTGAACGGGCCGTCGTTGACCGCGGTGGGTGGCTGGCTGACCGCCGCGGTGACGGTGAGGCTGACGGTGGCGAAGTTGGGGCTGGTGTAGCCGTTGGTGGTGTCTACGTTGTTGTAGATGAAGGATGCGGGTCCGGTGTAGCCGGTGGTGGGGGTGAAGGTGACGGTGCCGTTGGAGTTGAGGACCGCGGTGCCGTTGGTTGTGCTACCCACCCAGCTGACGCCCAGCTTGTCGCCGGCGTTGGGTGCGATGTCGTTGCCGACCAACTGGGCGGCGGTCAGGGTCAGCGGGGTGTTCTTGGTGACCGTGAACGGGCCATCGTTGACCGCGGTGGGCGACTGATTGACCGTCGCGGCCTGCGTTGTGACCGCGGCGGTCTTCGCCAGAGTGGTTGCGGGGGTTGCAGTGGTGACGGCGGCGGCAGCCGTCGGCTGAGCCGAGGCAGCAGCCAACGGCTGAACGACGGCAGATTGCGCTACAGCGGGCTGCACATCTGTCGGTTGACTAGTGGTTTGAGCGGTCACTGTGCCTGAGGACTTCTGCGCCGCGGCGGGTTGACCGAACCGACGGGCAGCCCCCAAGACGATCCACGCCACGGGTGAATCTATAGGGCCCGCAGGCCCACCGGTCGACCCCGCCGAATTAGGCGATGCATTGGAAACCGAAGTGACTGTCGATAGCACCGACACCGGCTGCACCGCTGCCGGCGCAGGATCGACCACCGACGGCGTCACGACCGCAGGAGTAGGGGCCGCGCTCACCGTCGCACTTGACGACACGGCCGCCGGTTGGGCGGACGCCGACGGCGCAGATGGCGCCGCAAACGACTTCCGGGTCGACGCGACGGAGACCGGATTCGCATTGTCGCTGGACGTCACCGCAGTCAGCGGCTTGACCTTCTTCACCGGACTCGTTGACGACGAATGCCCCGAACCCGATGGCTTTTTCTCCGACGTAGTCGTCGACACCCCAGCACTCGCAACATCAGCCCCGGGGCCCTGACCGGACGCCGGCGCTGATGGTGTCATGCCAGTCGACCCGGCTACCGAACTCGATGGCGTCGTGCCAGTCAAAGCTGACGGTGTCGTGGGGGTCGACCCGGCTACCGAACTCGATGGCGTCGTGCCAGTCAAAGCGACGGTGTCGTGCCGGTCGAACCTGACGGCGTCGAGATCGTGCTCGCACGTCGTCGACGCATCTGAAGCAGGCGCCGCCCACGCCACCCCGGTCGACCAGGAGAAGCAGATCGCTGACCCGATGCCTAGAGCAACGGTCAACGCCCCTACCTGGCCTCCACGATGTGCGTAACTCATTTGTTCCCCTAAGGGCTTTGCGTAAAGACCCAAATTGACGCCGACGACGACACAGTTTTACCCCACCGTCAACGCTTACGTGCCGAAATCGGGTGTTCTGACCAATTTTGCGCAAAATTGCTAGGTTGCTGAGCGCTGACCGTGCCCGAAACCAAACGGTACCTGTCGCTGACCGAAGACGAGCCACCCGCTCGGCCGTTTGGTGCTGATTGCCGAGCGGATGGCACGTCGTTGCGCCGATCTGCTGGACCGCACCATCGCCAAAGCGGTGAATAAATAAACGGCGACTGATCAAGATCAGAGTGCAAACGGGGCTCTGACGTGGGGCGGGCGGGCTCGAACCGCGACCAACGGATTTCCGATCCGTGCTTCCTAGAGGGTCGCACAAAATGCCCGCAAGCATTGGCCACAACAGTTTTGATCGCAATAGCATTACCAGCGGTTCCGGACGATTCTTGCCGGTTCTCGGACATGTCCGCCGAATAATCGTCGACTGGGGAGCGGGAACTCACTCATGGGATCGCGAAGACGGCTCGCCGTCCGCTGGGCCCGACATCGAGAACAAGAGCATCGAACCGATGGCACGTCGGGCGTAGTGGACCTCAGTGCACCTGATGGCTGGCAACACCTTCAGTCCGCACACCTTAGAACTCACCCACACGGGGTCAGACGACGCCGACAGGGAGTGTGGGACTCACGCCTCCAAGTAGCCCCGCCATCGATCACCATGGCGGTGGTGGCAAGACCGTCAGCTGGCCGATGCGTCGCGACAGTGCCGCTCAACGCTCACGCGTTGTCGGCGCCGGGCGACGGAAGTAATAGCCGGCCTAGGCGCTGTGCGAGACTGTTTTTCCACTGTGTGACTGAAGGCGGGTGTATGTCGGGCTTGACGAGGGGAAGCCTCTTGGCCGCTCTGAAGGCGGTCGGCGTGGCTTCGATCGTGGGCGGGGTGCTGGTGCTGGGTACGGGTCCCGCGCTGGCGGATCCGGCTCCCGGCGATCCAGGGGTTGTCGCGGGCCCCGCTGCGGGCCAGGACCCGACACCGTTCACTGGCACCGCGCCATTCGGGCCGCCGAGGTTCGTGCCTGCCAACGGCTCGACGGTGGGCGTGGCCCAGCCGATCATCATCAACTTCGCGGGGATCGTCGATGACTCCGGTGCAGCCGAAAGCGCCGTCCACGTCTCGTCGGTCCCGCCGGTTCCCGGCAAGTTCTACTGGATGACGCCCACGCAGCTGCGCTGGCGCCCGCTGAACTTCTGGCCCCCCCACACCGCGGTGACCGTCGATGCGGGTGGCACAGTGTCCAGCTTCCAAACCGGAGACACCCTGCTGGCCACGGCCGACGACGCCACCCACCAACTGACCGTCACCCGCAACGGGGCCGTGGAGAAGACCATTCCGATGTCGATGGGGATGGCAGCCGGCGGCCACCAAACCCCCAACGGCACCTACTACGTCCAAGAGAAGATGCCCTCGGTAGTGATGGATTCCTCGACCTACGGCGTCCCCGTCAACTCGACCTACGGATACAAGACCACCGTCGAGCTAGCCGTCCGGTTCGACGACAGCGGCGACTTCGTCCACAGCGCTCCATGGTCGGTGGACGACCAGGGCAAGCGCGACGTCAGCCACGGCTGCATCAACATCAGCCCCACCAACGCACGGTGGTTCTTCGACAACTTCGGCGCCGGTGATCCCATCGTCGTGAACAACTCCACCGGCACCTACTCCAGGCACGACGGCTCCAACGACTGGCAAATCTAGCTCCCGGCCCTTGGCGAAGATCTCTCCGCTGCACGCTTTATCAAGGAGCGCGGCGTCCACGCCACCTTTGTCTCAGCGGTTCTCCAGTACAGCGGCACGCCTGGGACCGGGGCGTGATCGTAATGGCGGTTACCACCCGCCTGGCATCGGCTCAAGCCCAACCACCTAGCCAAGTAGTCGTTGTGAATAGCCGCCACCGTTGGACTGAGCGGATTTACCGTCCGCAGATGGGGCTGTCTTCGGGTGTCCCTGCATCTCCAGAAAGTCTCTGGGCTGGGGTGATGGTTTCAACGGATGCCACCGCATGCCGGCTCGTATCGCATGAGTTGGGACAACGCCGTGACAACTCCCGCGCGCGCAGTGCTGCGACACGGTGCATGCCGAAGAACCCGCCGGATCAGCTCGCTCGCAGATCGACCCAGGTTGCCTAAGGGACGCCGACTGTGGGGGAGACGTTCCGCTTTTCAGGCGGAGTTGTGGTGTACGCCAACGTGTTTCAACTGGTGAGAGCTGGCTGATGTCGGCCAGCCGGACGCGCTGGAATACCTGAACCACCGGTTTGGTCCCATTTTGGCCTCATGGATTCTGCGCGAGGCGGCCGCCGGGCACGGCCGTCTGCTTTGGCCAACGGATTGACAGTCCACAACGCGGGGCGTCCAACGGCGTCACGCAGGTTTGTCAAGTCTTCATTTGCAAGTCGCTGGTCCGCGCCCTCAGTTGCGGCGGCTGGCTTTTCGGCGAATCTTCATGGAGCTGAACCGCTCTACAAGCGGATGCCATCCCGCAACGCTAAGCGTGCGGTCCGCCTCGTCGTGTCCGTTTGAGCGCCGGGCCTTAAACATCGCTGCAAGTTTGCTGAAAGTAAACTATCTGGGCGGGCGCAGCTCCGGTTAGCGAACAATGGAGGCATGCCCTGCCTGCTAGATATGGCTGTCGACCTGCACAAGATCGATGTCACTGCCTGACCCGATCCTTCGCAGCAAATTCACTGCAGATAGCGACCTTCGCTGTGGCAAATCCGTCTACATCGCTAACAAAGTTTGGTCTCGGAGCGAAAAGGATATATATGGCGCATGTTCCCTTCCGTCAGACGACACCGGCCACCAGAGTGGCCGGCCTCGCTCGGAACACAGGCCCCGGTCACAACGACCGGTAACCCAGCCCATCCAACTAGCGGTTAGGAGACACAAATGAAAACCACACGCACGATGACCAAGATGCTCGGCGGCGCGCTGTTGTCGGGCGGGTTCGCGCTGGCCGGACTGGCGGTGGCCATGGGCACCGCCCAGGCCAGCCCGCTCACCAACGGCCCGGTGCCCGAGAGCCCCGCGAACAATTGCCAAGGGCTCAACTGCCTCGTGAACGACCTCGGCCAGCTCGGCAGCACCGGCGTCAACGACATCGGCCTCCAAGGCAGCGGCCTGGTCAACGACTTCGGCCACCTCGGCAGCACCGGCGTCAACGACATCGGCCTCCAAGGCAGCGGCGGTGTCAACGACATCGGCCTCCAAGGCAGCGGCCTGGTCAACGACATCGGCCAATTCGGCAGCGGCCTCGCGACAGACCTCACTCACCACTAGTAATCAGCAACGCCACACGCCGCAGCCAATCGCACCGGCTCCGCCTGCACGGGTAGTAACCGCGGAGCCGGTCGTTGGCTGCGACAGGTGCGGGATCTGGTCAGCGCCGACCGCCTAGGGCACACAAACGTGTCCATGACACAGGACAAGTACGTGGCCCGAGGTCGGAGCCACGTCGAGGTGGCCGAGCTCCTGGACCGTGCCATTAACGTCGAATAAACGTCGACTCGGCGTCACTGATCTTGAAAATGGCTTCTGACGTGGGGCGGGCGGGGCTCGAACCCGCGACCAACGGATTATGAGTCCGCGGCTCTAACCAACTGAGCTACCGCCCCTGCTCGCGCTTTGGCGGCACCAATGGTCGCATATCCTCCACGTGCCCAGCGCCAAGGGGAGGAGCTCCATGCACGACCTCGAGCAAGCCATCAACGATCGACGGTCGACCCGCCTGTTCCTTCCGGACAAGCCGTGGCCCGCAAGCGAAGTGGAGCAGGCCCTCGACGTGGCGATCCGGGCGCCGACGAACTCCAACGTTCAGCGCTGGCACCTGCGGCGCGATCTCGGCGCCAAGGTCTACGGGTACATGGGTATTGCCCGCTACGACACCGAGGGCCGCCGCATCGCGGTGTTACGCAACTCGTCGGCATGTTCCTGCTCGCGCTGACCGCACGTGGCCTCGGCACGTGCGTGCAGGTGTCAATCGCCGGCTACACCGGGATCGTCCGCGAACAACTCAACATCCCGCAGGAGAACGCCATCCTGTCCGGGCTGGCCATCGGCTATCCCGACCCGACGTTTCCCGCCAACAATTTGCGGACACAATGCAATCCGATCGATTACAACGTCGTGTTCCACAATGTCTAACTGGCGACCACCGTCTTCCCGTCGGCCTCGACTCGAAACAGCTCCGTACCTTCGGACACCCGCGGGTCGTCGACGCCCATCGCCACCATGATCTTGTTGCACGCGTTGCGCATCACGTCCAGCGTCAACTCAAGGGATGCCGACTCGGTGAAGTGCGTGCGCACCCCGGCCGCCACCGCCGCGTCGATGCGCGACGGCGACCAGATCAGCGCGTCGACATATCGAAGCGCTGCCTTGTGCGGGTCCGTCAGCTGCTCCGAACTCTTGTACTCCTCGATCTGGGCATACAACGACTCAGTGCCGCCAGCGTCGAGCGCGTACCCTTCGCGTCGGGACTTGCACAACCTGCAGTTGTGCTGCGCCGCTCCCCGCAGGCGCACCACCTCGGTCGTCACCGGGTCGAGCTCACGCAGACGCGCCACGGCGGGCGCGAACCCCTTGAGCAGTGGGCGCGTCGGGTCGGTGTCTTCGTCCCAAGCCACCGCGCTCCCGTTGCCTGGCCTACCCATCCCGAGCGCGTCAAAGCCCGCCCATACTCTGGGGACGAAATCCGCGATGAAGATGGCGGTGACCACGCGAAAAGCATTGTCTCCCAACGCAGACATCAGCTGCTCTCGTTGGTGGGCCCCAATACCCGAGACGTCAGTGGCGAACTGTTCGGCAAACGCCACAACGACCGCTTCGCGGTCGGAAGTGCCGTCGATCAGGTCGACCTTCGTCGGCAACGGCGGAAGAGACAGCGCCCTTCCACATGTCAGCCGGATCAGTGTGTCGAGGCGCTCATCGCCTGACGACATCGCCACCAGTCCTGCGAGCCGTTCCGGTATCTGTAGGTCGTCAGCCACGCAAGGATTATTGCGCTTGGCTCACCGATGACATGTGGAAGTCCGGGATTCGCAGCGAAGGCATCGCCGCGCGCGTCGCCCAGTCACCCCACTCCCGCGGCAGGGTCACCTCACTGGCGCCAGCTTCCGTCGCGCGCCGCAGCAGGTCCAGCGGGCTTTCGTTGAACCGGAAATTGTTGACGGCCGCCGTCACCTCGCCATCGTCCACCAGGTAGACGCCGTCGCGCGTCAGGCCGGTCAGCAACAGGACGGTCGGGTCCACCTCGCGGATGTACCACAGCGTGGTCAGCAGCAGGCCCCGCTCCGTGCCGGCGATCATGTCCGCGAGGGTCGCCGAGCCACCCGTCATCAGCAGGTTGTCGGCGGGCACCGCAGCCGAGGTATCGAACTCCGTCGCCGCGGCCCGCGTGTATGCCAATGCGTTGATGGTGCCGTCGCGGATCCAATCCACCGGCGCGATGTCCATGCCGTTGTCGAACACCGACAATCGCTCCGACGAGCTCGGCGCCGCGACGAACGGTGTGCACGCCAACCCCTGCGCCGTGGGATCGGAGTACAGCGTGAGCCGAAGGTCGGTGAGCCTCTCCCCCACCCGCGTGCCACCGCCGGGAGCCGACAGCGCCGTGCGGCCCTCCTGCGCACCTCTGCCGTCCATCGTCCATGTCAGGTAGATCATCATGTCCGCCACTGTCGACGGCGGCATGATCGTCTCGTATCGTCCTGCGGGCAGCTCGACCGTGCGCCGCGCCCAGTCCAGCCGCATCGACAGCTGCTCGAGAAGCGAATCCGTTGGCACATCAACAAAATCGGGAGTACTGATACCCGCCCAGGCGCTGGCGCCGTCGCGCTTGGCGTTGATCTCCACTGAGCCGGTCGGCTGCGTGTAGCGCCTCCGCAGCCCGTGCGAGGTGGCGACAAACGTCGTCTCCACCACATGTCGCGCGTACCCGTACAGCTGGTCCGCGCCTCGAAACCCGCGCGCCGCCAGGCTGCCCGCCAGTCCCGCGAAGACCTGGGCACCGGTGCCCGGTACCGGCGCATCCCAGTCGGCGGGGACGTCGTTGCCCGGCAGCGGCGGCGCGCCGTCGCGTGCCTCGGGGGCCGACATTGCGGTCTGCTGTGACGCTGCGACGAGGTCGGCGATGACGGACGGATCCACATCGCTGGACCGCACCGAGCCGACATGCGCTGTGTTGCCGTGGCGCACGATCGATATCACCGTGGTGTGCCTGCTCACCGACTCACCGTTGGTCGTCATCGAATTGCCGGCCCAGCGCAGCGACGCGTCGGCTCGATCGGTGACCAGCACGATCGTCTCGTCGGCCCTACCAAGCCGGGCGGCCTCCGCTAGCACGATGTCGACGACCTGTTGTGCGCCGATCATCGGCTACCGCCCCGCCTCGGTGCGGGTGTTGAGCACATTGATGCCGCGGAACAGCGCCGACGGGCAGCCGTGGCTGACCGCGGCCACCTGGCCCGGCTGCGCCTTGCCACAGTTGAACGCTCCACCGAGCCGCCAGGTCGACGGCCCTCCAACGGCTTCCAGCGCACCCCAGAAGTCTGTGGTGGTCGCCTGGTACGCGACGTCGCGCAGCTGGCCGTCGAGGCGGCCGTCGCGGATTCGGAAAAATCGCTGTCCGGTGAACTGAAAGTTATAGCGCTGCATGTCGATCGACCACGACTTGTCACCGACGATGTAGATACCGTCCTCGATGCGGGCGATAAGGTCGTCGGTGCTCAGCTCGTCGGTGCCTGGCCTCAGCGACACGTTGGCCATCCGCTGGATCGGCACGTGGTGCGGCGAGTCGGCGTAGGAGCAACCGTTGGAGCGACCCACGCCCAGCCGCGGGGCGAACACCCGGTCCAGTTGATAGCCCACGAAGATCCCGTCGAGAACCAGATCCCAGCTTTGGGCCCGGACCCCCTCGTCGTCGAAACCCACACTGGCCAAACCGTATTCGACTGTCCGGTCCGCGGTCACGTTCATCACCGGCGATCCGTACCGCATGGTGCCGAGCTTGTCGGGTGTGGCGAACGAGGTGCCCGCATAGGCGGCCTCGTAGCCGATCGCCCGGTCGTACTCGGTGGCGTGGCCGATCGATTCGTGAATCGTCAGCCACAGGTTGGACGGGTCGATGACCAGGTCCGTCGGTCCCGCCGTGACGCTAGGCGCCTTGGCCTTCTCGGCGAGCCACGACGGCAGCTGCGCCAGCTCATCGGTCCAGTTCCACACGTCGTCGCCCGCGACGTACTCCCAGCCTCGCGCCGTCGGCGGCGCAAGCGTGCGCATGGTGTCGAACATGCCCGCCGCAGCGTCGACGGTGACGGCCTCCACTGTCGGCAACACCCGTACCCGCTGTTGCGTGATCGACGAGCCGAACGTGTCGGCGTAGAACGTCTGCTCTTTCGCCGCATGCAAGCCTGCAGAGACGTGGTCGACGCCATCGGCGGCCAGCAGCCGCCCGGAGTACTCCGCCAGCACGGCGATCTTGTCGGCGACCCCGACCGTGAACGGATCTACGCGGTACTCCGACGCCCACGTAACATCGGAGTAGATCGGCTCGGCAGCCAACTCGATGCGCTCAGCGTTCAGCGGGGCCAGGGTCGTCGCCACGTGCACCGCGCGCCGCGCCGTCTCGGCCGCCACAACCGGACCCAGCTCGGCATGCGAGGCGAAACCCCAGGTTCCATCGACGATGACACGCACCGCCAGGCCGATCTCACGGTTGACGACCGCGGTCTCCAACTCACCGTCGCGCAGCTGCACGATCTCCGTCGTGATGCCGTGAATGCGCAGGTCGGCGTAGCTGGCGCCGGCCGCCACGGCCGCGGACAACGCGGCGTCGGCCAGCTGATGACGCGGCAACCCGAGGAAGTCGGCGTCGACTCGGCGGGGCGCGCTCACGCAACTACCGTAATGGCAGCCCATCGCGAGAGCTTTAATGACTCGGTGGCAGCCAACCGTGTCCGGTCGACGGCACTGGGTTATGCGCTGCTGGCCCCCAGCCTGTTCGGCATGGTGACGTTCCTGCTATTGCCGATGCTGGTGGTGTTCTGGTTGAGCCTGCACCGCTGGGATCTGCTTGGCCCGATTCGATATGTCGGACTGGACAATTGGCAATCGGTGCTCACCGACGGGTCGTTTGCGACCTCGCTGGTCGTCACCGTGGCGTTCATCGCGATTGTGGTGCCAGTGCAAACCGTGCTCGGGCTAATCGCCGCCGCGATGCTGGCGCGGGGCCTGCCCGGCAGCGGGTTCTTCCGCACGCTGTACGTGCTGCCGTGGATCTGCGCGCCACTGGCGGTCGCCGTCCTCTGGCGATGGATCCTCGCACCGACCGACGGCGCGGTCAGCACCCTGCTCGGCCACCAGATCGAGTGGCTCACCGATCCCGGGCTCGCGCTGCCCGTCGTGTCGGCCGTCGTGGTGTGGACCAACGTCGGCTACGTGACGCTGTTCTTCCTGGCCGGAATCCTCGCAATCCCGGAGGAGATCCACAACGCGGCGCGCACCGACGGTGCGACGACGTGGCAGCGGTTCTGGCGCATCACCCTGCCGATGCTGCGCCCGACGCTGTTCTTCGTGACGGTCACAGGGATCATCAGCGCGGCCCAGGTCTTCGACACCGTGTACGCACTGACCGGCGGAGGCCCGCAGGGCCGCACCGATCTGGTGGCCCATCGGATCTACGCCGAAGCGTTTGGCGCTGCGGCGGTTGGGCGGGCGGCGGTGATGGCGGTGGTGCTGTTCGTGATGCTGGTCGGCGTGACAATCGTTCAGTACCTGTACTTCCGGCGGCGGATCACCTATGACATCACCTAGCCGGGTTCTGTCGGGCGCCGTCGTGTACCCCGGGCTGGCGTTCGGGGCGCTGATCACGTTGGCGCCCTTCGCATTGGGTCTGCTGACGTCATTCACTTCGGCGCGGCAGTTCAACACCGAAGCGCCGCTGTCGTTACCGAGCCCGCCGACCCTGGAGAACTACGCCGGTCTAGCCAACGCCGGATTCGGGCGAGCGTTGATCGTGACGGCGTTGATGACAGCGGTCATACTGCTCGGGCAGATACCGTTCTCGGTGCTGGCGGCGTATGCCTTTGCGCGGCTGCGGTTCCCGGGCCGAGATCTGCTGTTCTGGGTGTACGTTGCCACCCTGATGGTGCCGCCGACGGTGACCGTTGTGCCCCTTTATCTGATGATGGCCGAGGTTGGACTGCGGAACACGTTCTGGGCGTTGGTGTTGCCGTTCATGTTCGGCTCGCCATACGCGATCTTCCTGCTGCGGGAGTACTTTCGCGCCATCCCTACCGACCTGATCAACGCCGCCCGCATCGACGGCGCCAACACGCTGGACGTCATCGTGCATGTGGTGATGCCTGCGAGCCGGCCGATTCTGGTGACACTGGCATTGATCACCGTCGTGTCGCAGTGGAACAACTTCATGTGGCCGCTCGTCATCACTAGCGGAAGCAAGTGGCAGGTATTGACCGTGGCGACAGCGGGATTGCAGTCGCGCTACAACGCACAGTGGACATCGGTGATGGCGGCCACGACGGTGGCGATCGCGCCGCTCATCGTGCTGTTCGTGGCGCTGGGCCGCCACATCGTCCGCTCGATCGTGGTGACTGGGCTGAAATGAGACATCGGCCCCGCGTTTCCACACTTTACGCAGTGGGCGTCGCCGCGTCGATGGCGGTCCTGCTCGTCGCCGCGATGCTGCTGGGCCGTGCCGGCGAACCCAATGGCATGACCGTGGTGACGGTGCGGTTGTGGGACGAGCAGGTCGCGGCGGCGTATCGAGAGTCGTTCGCGGAGTTCAGCCGTGCACACCCCGACATCGAGGTGCGGGTTAACGTCGTCGCGTATTCGAGCTATTTCGACAGCCTGCGCACTGACGTGGCAGGCGGCAGCGCCGACGACATCTTCTGGCTGTCGAACGCCTACTTCTCCGGCTACGCCGACAGTGGCAGGCTGATGAACGTCGCCGAGACGCTGGGCGCCAACGCCTCTCAGGGGTGGGAACGCTCAGTGGTCAACCAGTTCACCCGCAGCGGTGTGTTGTGGGCCCTGCCGCAGCTGACCGACGCAGGGATCGCGGTGTATTTCAACGCCGATCTCCTCGATGCCGCGGGTGTGGAACTGCGCGAACTGCTTTCACTGCACTGGTCACTCGACGGTGACGACACGCTGCGGCCATTGCTCGCCCGGCTGACTCGCGACGCCAACGGTCATGCTGCGGGCACACCGGGATTCGACGCAACCCGAATCCGGCAGTGGGGCTACAACGCGGCCAACGACTTGCAGGGCATCTATCTCAACTACATCGGCTCCACAGGCGGAGTGTTCTCCGTCGACGACCGATTCGCGTTCGACAACCAACAGTCGACTGAGGCGTTCGAATACCTGGTGCGGCTCATCAACACCGATCACGTCGCGCCGCCCGCGTCGGACACCAACGACAACGGCGACTTCTCCCGCAACCAATTCCTGCAAGGCAGGATGGCGATGTTCCAGTCCGGCACCTACAACCTGGCCGCTGTCGCCGATCAGGCGCCGTTCCGGTGGGGCGTGGTCATGCTGCCATCCGGGCCGAAGGGCCGCGTCAGCGTGACGAACGGCATTGCCGCCGCTGGCAATTCGGCCACCAAACACCCCGACTCGGTGCGGCAGGTACTCGCTTGGATGGCCAGTCGCCGCGGCAACGAGTATCTCGGCGCACGCGGCGCTGCCATTCCCGCTGTGCTCACGGCGCAGCCGGTCTATTCCAAATACTGGGCGTCTCGCGGGGTCGATGTGAGCCCATTCTTCAAGGTGCTTGACGGTCCTCGCATCCCGGCGCCCGGCGGGGCAGGCTTTGCCGCAGGGTTCGACGCACTCAAGCCGTACTTCGACGAGATGTTCCTTGGCCGCAGCGATGTGCCGACTTCGCTGGCTAAATCGCAACGAGCCGCGAATGCGGCAGCGGAGCGGTGATCACCGACGTGCATTGAAGGCTGCAACTCGCCGCCTTCTACTTAAGTAGACGACTAACTTCCGGCGCGGTCGTTGATGCGCTTCCTGGCATCGCCGTCGGCTAGGGCTGCCGCGCCCATACGGGTGGCGTTCCAACGCGGGCTGGCATCGCCGCTGCGTTTCGCTTGGATCAGTTCGGCATGCTCTAACACCTGCATTGCCTCCTGCACTGCTGCATATAGTTTTCAGCCGGCAGGGAGACCGTGCCGCCACCGCGATACCTCCGCATGAGCCAGGTGACTAATTGCATGCCGCGAATATCCTTGCCACCGCGGGGCCCATCTTTGCCGAATGCTGGCATAAGCTCCGCGGCCAGCTCGGCTGGTGACAGCCCAATCAGCCATCGAAATCGCCGTGTGGCACTCCGCTCCCGGCCGTGTTGGCCGCCTTCCGAAAAAATGGCATTACACACCTCCTGGGAACGGCGAGCGGCCCAAATTTATCACCGTGGGGCCCCCATACGGCGTGCATGAGACCCGGGATGGTTCCAACTCCAGGCAAGTCCTCGTAGGTGTCCGTTGTCACGGCGAGTTGAATGGTGTCGTGGAGTTTAGAAACAGGCCGACCCACATGGTGGTTCCCGCCGGTGCGGGGCGGGCTGTGTGGGTGCGGCACGGCGAGCACCTGCGCATCGTCGACGTCGAGGGCGGACAGGTCGGTGATCTTTTCGCCTTCGCTGGCGGGGATCCCGGCGAGTATTTGTCGGCTTCGCATACCCGCGCTTCGACTAGCAGGCTATTTCCGCGCATCGGCGAGCAGTTCGTGACAAACCGTCGTAGGCCGATCCTGACGCTGGTTGCAGACACCTCGCCAGGTGTCCACGACATGCTGATCGCCGCCTGCGACCCCGAGCGCTACCGGATGTTGGGCGCCCCGGGCCACGCCTGCTGCGCGGATAATGTGCATCACGCCTTGGCGCAGATTGGGTTGGCCACCGACGCCGTCCCCCAGCCGGTGAATGTGTTCATGAACATCCCTGTGAGCAGCGAGGGTGAGCTGAGCTGGTTGCCCGCGGTGAGCCGGGCAGGGGATGCGGTGACGTTCGCGGCGGCGATGGATTGTGCGGTGGTTCTCTCGGCGTGTCCGATGGATCTCAATGCGATCAATGGTGGGCGCCCGACGTCGCTTGCCCTCGACATCGTGTCGCCGAATCCTACTGCTGCCAAGGCGATTTGATCACGCGCCAACCTCAAGAGCATTGGACGAGCTCGTCCGAGCGTGACCACGCAGGTGGCGCGACAGTGCTGAAGAGCGTTGACTCTGCGGCTACGGCGCCAAAGCGCGAGCGGACTTCGCTGTCAATGCAGAGTCAACGTGTCGAGACCGTGCCGAGCACTGTCAGCTCCAGCGTTATTGCGACCGCGCACAGCAGAATCGAAATCGCAAGCGCTACCCAGTCGGCCCGCTTCGGCCGTGACGGTGCGGCCGAGATTTGACCGGCGCCGCCGCGCGCGGTGATGGCGTCGCCCATCTCGTCGGCTCGGCGCAGCGCCACGGTGATCCCCGCGGAGATGACGTCGACGATCTCGATCGCCCACCGCCGCCTGCGCGCCCGTCGAGTCGTGGGCACCTCCTTGGGTCGCAGCCTTCGGGCCGCGTAAAGCACGCGGAACTCGTCGATCAGCATCGGGAACGCCCGCAACGCCAACGCCAGCGTCACTGCCCAGTCATCGACCGGCACCCGCAACGGTCGCAGCGGCCGCCCCAATGTGGCTACAGCGGGAGCGATTTCGGCGACATTGGTGGTCCACGAAACCAGCGCCCCAAGTCCAAGCAACACGATCGACACAGCGGTGATACGCAGGAAGCTGACCAGCCCGCCAAGGCCGACTTCGACCGAACCAAGATCGATGACCGGGCTGCCGCCCGCGAACGTCGCGGTAGCACCGCCGATGAACAATGCGATCCACAGCCAGCGGGGAATCGACGGCAAGGTGGATCGCGGGATGTGCGCCAGCCACGCGGTCGTCGCTACCAGCGCGGCGACCAAGCCGATCGGCACCCAGCCTGGGTAGTACGTCAACATCAGCCCGATCCCCGCCACGACGATGAGTTTCGTTCCGGCCCAGAGCCGGTGGATAACGCTGTCGCCCGGCACCGGCCGCAATAGCACTACCGGCTTACGCTGCTTGGCAGCGGTCGGGGTCGTCACGACATGCCTCCCGCCGCCGTCGGTGCGGTCAACGCGCCGTCGTGCAAGTGCAACGTGCGTGTGCACAGCTCCTCCAGGCCCGAAAAGTCGTGGGAGATCACGACAACGGTCAGCCGAGCGTCGCGCCGCAGGTCTTCCAGCAGCTGCAGCAGACCGCGCTGGCTGGCTGCGTCCAACCCGGCCAACGGCTCATCGAGGATCAGCACGCGTGGTGAACGAGCCAGCAGCCCCGCAAGCACCACACGGCGCATCTGGCCGCCGCTGAGCTGATCGATGCGCCGCTTCGCCAACGCAGGGTCCAGTCCCACGGTGGCCAACGCCTCCACCACGCGACCGTAGTCACGGGTCGAAAACCCGGCCGCCGAGGCCACTTCCAGATCGACGCGACTGCGCATCAGCTGCAGTCTGGCTGCCTGAAACGAGATCGCCACCCCGCCAACGTGATCGGACACCGGCGCGCCGTCGAGCAGGCAGCTGCCGGCAGTTGGCACGGTCAGGCCGGCCATGATCCAGGCCAGTGTCGACTTGCCCGACCCGTTCAGGCCGTGGATCAGTACGCCGTCGCCTTCGTGGACGGCGAAGGTGATGTCGCGCAAAGCGGTTTTCGCCCAGGGTGTTCCGCTCGCATATTCATGTCCGACGCCAACAAGTTCGAGTACGGGCGTGTCGGAGTGGTGGCCCGTCGACACGGTGGCGGCCGGCGCTGCGGCCGTCTCCACCATCTCGGTGTTGTCGGCGGCACCACCGTTTCCGGTGAGGTTGATCGCGCGGTCCGCGGTGTCGGCTTCGTCGTTGTAGTGCGTGATGTGGAGCAGCGACATGCGGTGATGCCTGGTCAGCCCCGACAGCACCGACATCAGCGAGTCTCGCCCGTCCTGGTCGACCATGCTGGTGACCTCGTCGGCGATCATCAGCGATGGCTCACGCGCGAGCGCCGCCGCCACCGCAAGGCGCTGCAGTTCTCCGCCGGACAGGCCGCCGGTGTCGCGCTCGGCGAGTCCGTCGAGGCCGACCTCTGTGAGCAGCCGGTGCACGTGGGTGGTCTTGCCTGGCGGCAGTCCCCACACGACGTCGTCGGCAACCCGGGTGCCCAGCACCTGGCTTTCGGGGTGCTGCATGATCACCGCGGTGCCCCCCAGCTTGCCGAGGCCGACGGCACCGGGACGGTCGATGGTCCCTGAGGTGGGCTCGCGGCCTGCGAGCAGCAGCATCAGCGTGGTCTTGCCGGAGCCGTTGGCTCCGGTGACGGCGAGGTGCTCGCCGAGTTCCACGTTCAGCGAGACCGGGCCAAGGGCGTCGTGATCGGACTTGGGGTAGCGGAATCGCACGTCGTGCAGCCGGGCCGGTACCGGTGCGATCGCGCCTGTGTCGGTCGACGACTGCAGCTTGTGCACGTCGGGAACGCCGAGCAGTCTGCGCATCACCCGCGACAGCGCCCACCAGCCGATGAGGGTGACCATGACGAAGGACAGCACGGATGAGCCGAAGAACAAATACGGCCAGAAATTCAGCATGGTCGCGAAATCACGCTTGAGCTGCTCGGCGAAGGGCTCCATGTTCGGAATGTGGGCGATCACGGCGGCGACGCCGTTGACGTTGGCGGTGGCGGACTCGAAGATGAGATGCCGCAGCCGGGCCAGGATGGCCAGTGCGGCAACCGACGCGAGGCCGAACAGCGCGCCTGCGACCAGCGCCGCAGCGAAGACCGTCGGGAGGCCGCGGCCCCTGCGCTTGACGATGCCGGTCAACCCGCCGATATAGGCGCAGTTGATGACGGTCATGAATCCGCCCATGCCTGCGATCAGAAATGCGATGACGGCACCGGCGACGGTCGCGGCGATGAGCACCCGAAGCCGGTACCGGTAGGCGAGCAGTCCCATTGGCACGGTGCCGAGCAACGACACCCCCGCAGCGAATGGGACGACGACGGCGATGATCGCGGTGGCCGCCGACAGCGCCGCCATCACCGAGGCTTGTGCGAGTTCGACCGGTTGGAGCGAGCCGGCCCCGCGAGGGGCGCTGGGCTCGGTCGCGGTCATTTCACGATTCTGCCAGCCGCCGGCTGGGACCCCATCCCACCACGCTGTGACCGGTAACACGGCCGCGCATTTGAATGCATAGTAAACCTATGTAATCATTGGAGTCATGACCCCGACGCTCGGAGCTGATCTGCTTGCCGTGGTGGCCCGGATCAATCGATTGGCCACCCAACGGGTCCGCATGCCGCTGGGTTTCGCCCAAGCGCGGCTACTGTCCACGATCGACGACCAAGGCGCGGCCCGGATTTCCGACCTCGCCGCGCTCGACCACAGCTCGCAGCCGACGATGACCACCCAGGTCCGTCGGCTCGAGGATGCGGGCCTGGTATCGCGCACCGTCGACCCCGACGACGCGCGGGCGGTGCTGATCCGCATCACTCCGAAAGGCGTCGACACCCTGAGGCAGGTCCGTGTCGACCGCGGCGCGGCCATCGATCCGTATCTGGAGCGCCTTGACGCCGCAGACCGACGGACGCTCAGCGGCGCCGTCGTTGTGCTCCGCCGACTTCTCGAGGATGCGGCCGCCCCTTCCCCAGCCAAGTAACAAACGAACAGGAGTAGCCGCACCTTATGTGGCGTCAACCCAAGGCCGTTTGGGCCGTTGCCTTCGCATGTGTCGTCGCGTTCATGGGCATCGGGCTCGTCGACCCCATCCTCAAGCCGATCGCCGACAACCTGAACGCGTCCCCATCGCAGGTGTCGCTGTTGTTCACCAGCTATATGGCGGTGATGGGCGTAGCCATGCTGATCACTGGTGTGGTGGCCAGCCGGATCGGCCCCAAACGCACGCTGTTGCTCGGGCTGCTGATCATCATCGCGGGCGCGGCCCTAGCCGGCATGTCCGACAGTGTTCTGGAAATCGTTGGCTGGCGGGCACTCTGGGGCCTGGGCAACGCGTTGTTCATCGCCACAGCGCTTGCCACTATCGTCAGCTCGGCACGCGGATCCGTGGCCCAGGCGATCATCCTCTACGAGGCGGCACTGGGCCTTGGCATCGCAGTCGGCCCGCTCGTCGGTGGCGTCCTCGGCTCGATGTCTTGGCGCGGACCGTTTTTCGGGGTTTCGGCGCTGATGGCCTTCGCGCTCGTCGTCACCACCTTCCTGCTGCCGTCCACGCCGCGTGCCGAGCGCGCCACCACACTGGCCGACCCCTTCCGCGCGCTGCGCCACCGGGGTCTACTCGGCGTCGCAATCACCGCTCTGCTGTACAACTTTGGCTTTTTCACTCTGTTGGCGTTCACACCGTTCCCGCTCGATGTGAGCGCCCACCAGATCGGGCTGATCTTCTTCGGCTGGGGCTTGGCGCTGGCCTTCACATCGGTGGTCGTCGCGCCGCGGCTGCAGCGCCGCTTCGGCACCGTGCCGACACTGATCGTCAACCTCTTGGCGATGACAGCGACGTTGACGGTGATGGCCGTCGGCACCGAACACAACGCGGTGCTGGCGACGTGTGTCGTCGTCGCCGGTCTGTTCATTGGCATCAACAACACGTTGATCACCGAGACTGTGATGAAGGCTGCACCCGTCGAACGCGGCGTGGCCTCGGCGGCCTACAGCTTCGTGCGGTTCTCCGGCGCGGCGTTGGCCCCGTGGCTCGCAGGCGTGCTTGGAGAGCAAGTCAGCGTGCACATGCCGTTCTGGGTTGGCGCGGCAGCAGTGCTGTTGGGCGCAGGCGTACTTTTCGCGACGCGGTCGCATCTCGTCGATATCGACGTTGAGGAGTCTGAGCTCGACGAGATCACGGAGCAGGCGACGGCAATCACCGTCGGCAGCGACAGCTGACGTCAGACGACGGCACCGACGAGGTGGCCGATGACATACGTGGCGGCGATCGCGACCGTCCCGAACAGCAATTGGCGCAAGGACGCAAACCATAGCGATTTTCGGGTGAACCGCGCCGCGACTCCCCCGGCCACCAGCAGTCCGACACCGCCACACACCATGCCCAGCCACAGTGACTGGAAGCCGAGCAGATACGGGATCAGCGGGACGATGGCCCCGATCGCGAACATGATGAAGCTCGAGCCTGCCGCTACGTAAGGCGACGGCTTGTCCTCCGGATCGACGCCCAGTTCCTGGGTCAGATGAAAGTTCACGGCGCGGTTCTCGTCGCGGTGGATTTCGTCGCTGGCCTTGGTGGCGGTCTCCGGTGTGAGCCCCATGGTGACCAGCATGTCGACGAGCTCGGCCTTCTCGGCCTGCGGATGCATGCGGAAGGCCCGCTGCTCGACGAGCACCTCGGACTCGAGCTGCTCGTTGGCAGTCGTCACCGACGTGAACTCGCCCAACGCCATCGAGAACGCGCCTGCCACCAGGCCTGCGAAGCCACTGATCACCACGGTGTGCGCATCGGCCGCTGCGCCCACGCCTGCGATCAATGCGGTGTTGCTGACAAGACCGTCCATCGCACCGAACGTCGCGGCGCGCAACCAGCCGCCGCTGATGTCGCCGTGGCTGTGGTCGAACTCATGCGGCCGCCAGGACTGCGGTGTGGATGGGCTCGACTGTGACTCGGTCATGCCTCGATTCAACGTCATGAATTTCTGCTGGTCTAGCTAGGATTGGCTACGTTTCCCGCATCACAGTTTCCGTGGGCCCCGAAACGGCTACCGTCTCGTTATGACCACCACTGCGGAGCATCTACGCAACACGCTGGACGGCCGTTGGCGCGATGTGAAGAACAAGATGCGGGAGCAACTCTCCAGCGAGGTCTTCCGCCCGCACTACACCCCGAACACCGTCATCGCCCGCACCAAGGTGGCGGAACAGCTGAAGATCATGGCGGCCCACGGTGCCGCCGAGGACGGGTTCAAGAAGGAACACGGCGGAAACGGCGACGTCGGCGCGGCGATCACCCAGATCGAGATGCTGGCGATGTCCGATCTGTCGCTGATGGTCAAAGCAGGCGTGCAGTGGGGCCTGTTCGGTGGTGCCATCGAAAACCTCGGCACCGAGCGTCACCACCAGGCGTATGTGCCGCGCATCATCAGCCTGGATCTGCTCGGCTGCTTCGCGATGACCGAGACCGGCCACGGCAGCGACGTGCAACAGCTCGAGACCACGGCCACCTACGATGCGTCGACCGAGGAGTTCGTCATCGACTCCCCCACCCGCACCGCGCGCAAGGACTATATCGGCGGTGCTGCCCAAACAGCCACCGTCGCAGCGGTATTCGCGCAATTGATCACACCCGACGGCGTGGGCCACGGCGTGCACTGCCTAGTGGTGCCGATCCGCGACGACGAGGGCAACGACCTGCCCGGTGTGACGACTTCGGATTGCCATTACAAGGGCGGGTTGCCCGGCGTCGACAACGGCCGCATCCAGTTCGACCACGTGCGCGTTCCGCGTGAGAACCTGCTCAACAAGTACGCCGACGTCGCCGAGGACGGTACGTACAGTTCGCCGATCGAGAACCCAGGCCGCCGGTTCTTCACCATGCTTGGCACGCTGATTCGCGGCCGGGTCACCGTCGGCGGAAGCGCGGGCGCCACGGCCCGCGTGGCGCTGGACATCGCGACCCGGTATGCATTGCAGCGCAGGCAGTTCCAGGCACCCGATGATGACCGCGAGGTGCTGTTGATGGACTACCTGGTGCATCAACGCCGGTTGTTCCCGCTCATCGCGCGGTCCTATGCGCTGCAGTTCGCTCAGAACGAACTGGTCGCCAAGACCCATGACCTCCAGACCGCCGACGACCCCGATCCCGAGGAGCAGCGGGAATTGGAGTCGCGCGCCGCGGGGCTCAAGGCCGCCAACACCTGGCACGCCACCCGGACGATCCAGGAGGCGCGCGAAGCATGCGGCGGCGCAGGCTATCTCGCAGAGAACAGGCTGATCGCACTGAAGGCCGACTCCGACGTGTTCACCACCTTCGAGGGCGACAACCACGTGCTGACGCAATTGGTTGCGAAGGAACTGCTGACGGCTTACGCCGACGACATCAAAGGCATGAGTCCGGTGGAGTGGGTGCGGTTCGCCGCGAACTTCGCAGGCGAGCGGGTGCTGAAACGCACTGCAGCCGAGACTATCATGCAGCGAATCCTCGACACCCGGCAGGACAACGAGGAAGAGGGCAGCCTGTTCAACCGCGGCACCCAGGTCAAGATGTTCGAGGACCGCGAGGAGTACATGGTCGCCACTGTCGCCCGCCGGCTACAGGGCAAGTCCAAGGAGGTGTCGGCCTTCGACGCGTTCAACGCTGTGCAGGACCACGTGCTGCACGCCGCCCGTGCCCACATCGAACGCATCATACTCGAGGCGTTCGTGGCGGGTATCGACGCCTGCGAGGACAGGGAAGCTCGCGAGATCCTCGACATGGTGTGCGATCTGTACGCGCTGTCGGTGATTGAGGAGGACAGGGCGTGGTTCGTCGAGCACCGCTTCCTGTCGACCGAACGATCCAAGGCCGTGACTCGCGGCATCAACGAGCGCTGTCGCACACTGCGCCCGTACGCCGAGGTGCTGGTCGACGGGTTCGGGATCCCCGAACAGCTGCGCTACGCCGAGATGCTGCACCCGGAGAACATCCCCGACGAGTAGGCGCCGACGAATTCGCCTGCCGGTCCGCGCTGGTCACCGGCGGCACGCGTGGCATCGGCAAGGAAGCGTCGACGAGGCCCGCTACAGATCACGGAATCGATGCGCGTCTAGCTACTTCGACCTGAAAAACGATTGACGTTGTGAGTACGGGTAGGCGAGCAGCGGTTGGTTGGCGCTGGAGTTGTCCGATGTCGGGTTCTCATGCCGCGAGGGCGCCGATCTTGACGAGGTTGTGGGCGAATACGCCGTGTCCGCACCAGGTTCGGGCTCCGTGGATGCTGGTGAGTTCGGTTCTATCCCAACCGTAGCTTCGTTTGATGTGGTTGATCCGTCCTTCCGATCCGGTCCGCCATTTGACCTTGTTGCGGAAGGCGCGCCGGTGTTCGAACTCGCGGCGCGCGGCTCCTGGTTTGCTCTTGCGCGGTATCGCGACATGGCGCACGCCCAGGTCGTGCAGTTCGTGTTCCACAGATGCCTCGCCGTAGCCGCGGTCGGCGGTGACCGCCCGTGGGGTGTGGCCGGTGCGGCGGGTGATCCGTTTGATCGCCGGGGCCAGCTGCGGGGCGTCTGGCGGGTTCCCCCTCTCAATGTTGTGGTCGAGGATCACCCCGTCGGCGTTGTCGACGATCTGGGCTTTGTATCCGAATTCGACGGGCTTGCCGAGGCGTCCTTTGCGGATCGGGCGGGCGTCGGGATCGTGCAGGCTGACTAGCCGGGTGGCCGATTCGGGCATCACCCCCGACAGTCGCGAACGAGCCTGAGTGACAACGCGTTCGGTGCGGCCCAAGATGGTGATCAGGGTGTTCATCGCCCGGTGCAGCCTGCCTTTACGTTGCCCGTTCGCCGTGGCCAGCGCGCGTTTGGCGTTGCGGATCACCGCGGTAGCCTCGCGCATCGCTTGCTGGGCGATCCCGGCCAGTTCACCGGTGATGCGTTGCACCGCCCCCCGAGCCTGGTCGCGTTGCTGGGCACCGCGCAGTCGCAGCTTGGACATGATCGAGCGGGCTCGCCGGCCCGCCGAGCGGCGCCGATCCCTCGTTACGGTTCGGGGGGCGCCGCCAGCGGCTTTGATCCGCGCCACGGTGCGCGTCATGGCGCCGATCGCCTTGGCCAACAGACCCGAATCGGTCGGATAAGCCACCGCGGCCTCCACCACAGTGGTGTCCGCGCGGACCTTATCGGTGCGCAGCAGCTTGGCGGTGGCCGCCTTGGCCAGCAGCGCCTCATTGAGCCCGGCTACCGCGTCATCCCCGCAGCGGGTGGTGATCTTCATCAACGTGGTCGGGTGCGGCACCCGGGTCCCGAACGGAATCCGGCAAAACCGCTGCCAGGAAATCGAATCAGACACCTCCCGACACAACGATTCATACCCCAGCCGGTAGCGGAACTTCAAAAACATCAACCGCAGATAGGTCTCCATCGGAATCGACGGCCGGCCGATCCGGGCATCGAAATACCCGGCGAACGGTGCGAAAAACACCGGATCATCCAACAGCGCATCCACCCGACCCAACTCGACAGGCAACACCAACAACTCGGGCGGCAGAATAGAATCCCACAACGTCGGCTGGTCGTTTACAGTACGAAACATGATGGCCTCGAATCCTTCTCGCCAAGGGTTCGAGGCCATCATCCCAGCTCAGCGACCTCCAACTCCCTCGCCACGCCGCGACTATTTCAGGTCGAAGTAACTAGGGGTTTGGGATCGGGTCGAGCGCCTTGAGCTTGCTGTCCTCGATCTTGAACCGGACGGTGGCGATGCCTGTCGGGCAGCACGCCGGCTCTTGGGCCTGGCGCCATTGGTACTGCACGGCGGCGGTGTCGTCACCCATTGCTGTGACGGTGATGTACGGCCGTGGACCGGGGGTCGCTGTGCCAATCGGCGACTTGTGATTGAAAAAGATCACCTGTCCAGGGCTGTCGGGCGCATCGCCGGAGCTGACGACGACCCAGTGCAGACTGCAGTCGGGGGTGTGTCCGCTGACGACTTCGCTCCACTGCGCCGCGGGCAGCTGCTTGATCTCGTGTGCGATCGAGTCTTCTGTTGGCCCTTCGGCCTGCGTGCAATTGCCTGAACTCGGCGGCGGCGCGCTGGCGGGGTTGTAGCCACACCCCGCTGCGATCAGGCCCAGGGACAGCACAACCGGGATCACCTGGGTCAGCCGCATGGCATGAGCTTACGGATGAGGTGATGCAAGAAGTCGGCCCGCCACCTGGCGGGCCGACCCATTTAGGGCGGAGATCTGTTATCCAGCGGCGAGTTGCTTCTTGCCGTAGATGCGCTCCAATAGCGCCGTGTCCCCGTGGGTCCGCACTTCAACGGTCTTGCCGTTGCGGATGACGAACACGTCTGCGTCCTCGCCGGTTTCGCCGCCAGCTGTCACTTCGGTGAGAGCCACCACCGTGTCGCCATCGGCGATGAGTTGGTTGAGCTTCACCGTCAGACCCTTCTCGGCCAATCGCCCCATGTGCTCCATCACTTCGGCCTTGCCGTGGAACGTCCCGCTCACCGCGCTCTGGCCCGGCTGTACCCATTCACAGTCGTCGTCGAACAGACTCATCACGGTGTCGAGGTCACCCGAGGAGAAGGCTTCGTAACCCCTCTGGATGAGCTCTTTGTTGTCCTGCTCTGACATTTTGAACCCCCGTTCGCGTGCATCCGATACGTCGGCCGCGAAGGCGTGACCGGTCTGGGGAGTCGCAGTGCGGCGCTCCGGGATCAGTCAGACCTTTCGTCGCCGCTTCGATTATCGACCTCGGTCGATAATCGATAAAGGCCATCAGCACGAATTGTTCGCCGCTGTTGAAAGCGCAAGCACGGGTAGGCCGACCCAAGAACCTGATAACGGTGGACGCACGCCGGACGGCAGCGACGTTCCGAAGAACATTTGGGCGGAATCGCGAGACTGACCTTGCTCCCCCGGCTGGACTCGAACCAGCAACCCTTCGGTTAACAGCCGAATGCTCTGCCAATTGAGCTACAGGGGATTGCCCTCCCGCGGCTCAATTGTGCCGCGGACCGAGGGATGACTCTAGCGTACGTGCGGTTCTGGTCGCCAATGCGCCGCCACCCCTCGCACTCCCAGCGTTGTGAGGCAGGATGGACTGCAACACACCGTCGTCCGGAAGGGGCCCTGTGATCCGGTATCTCGTCGTTTTGGCAGTCGGCTACGTGCTGGGCACGAAAGCCGGCCGGCGCCGATATGAGCAGATCGCCGGCACCTATAAAGCGGTGACCGAGAGCCCGGCGGCCAAGGCCCTGATCGACGCGGGGCGGCGCAAAATTGCCGATCGAGTGTCACCCGATCCGACGTTGGTCAAGTTGACGCCCATCGACTCCCAAACCGACGTGCTGCAGTCGGAGACGATGGCCAGGAAAGACGGTTAGCCGATCGGCGAGGTCCAGGTCTGCGACGGAAATAGCGGGCTGGTGCTGATGCCGGAATTGGGGCTGTTGCCGCCGCTGTACCAGGGCGTCCCGGCGTTTATGGGCTGCCCATTCGAGTAGCCCAGGCATTTGCCGTCCTCCTTGTTTCCGAACCATGCCAGGCAGGCCGGTGCGGCCGTGACCTGGGTGCGGTCGGACGAGGCCGCCGCGGCATAGAGCGGAACAGCCAAAGCGGCCGCCACGAAGGCCCCCGCGATCAGCCGAGTTCGGTTGGACATAGGCCTCCCTCTCCACACAATCCCCGACAGCGCATACACCATAACGTGCTTAGCGCATTTACGCAGTAAGGTCGTCGCCGCTGGCCTGTTCCAGCAGGCTGCGGCGATAGGCCTCCATCGCCACCAGATCACCGAATAATGCGTGATACTCGTCGCCCTGTTCCACCGGCGACATGCGCTGCAGCTTGGACTTGACCTCGGCGATCTGACGGCCAACCCACACTTCCTGCAGCCGGGCCAGCACCCCTGCGATGTAGCGCGACAATCTCTCGTCGTCGTCCACATTGATCGCCTCGACGCCCAGTTCGTTGACCAGGCTCGCGGTCGCGGGTGACGCCGCCTGATCGCGCACCGCCTCGATCCACTGCGCGCCCGCCAGCCCCGCGGCCGTCCCGCCTGCCGCGCCGATGGCCGCCCTGGCCGCCGCATAGCCGGGATGGGTGAAACTCTCCACCGCCAGCGAGTCGAACACCGGCCCGGCCAGCGCGGGGTACTGCAGCGCTGACTTGAGGGCCTCGCGCTGCGGCCACAGCGTGGGATCCGTCGGATCCGGCCGGACAGCTTGCGCAGTCTGGGTGCGTGCCTGTCGCGGCTGCGACGCCTCAGCGCCGCCAGGGCGGCGCTTGCCGCGATCCGGCACTGCCTGCTTTTGCGCCTCCTCGCGCACCCGGCCGATCACTTGGGCCACCTCATCCCAGCCGACCCATCCGGCCAACCGGCGCGCGTACTCGTCGCGCAGCATGCTGTCTTTGATCCGCGCCACCATCGGCACGCACCGCCGCAGCGCCGACACCCGGCCCTCTGCACTTTCGAGGTCGTGTTCGGCAAGCGCTGTCCGAATCGCGAACTCGAACAACGGTGTGCGCCGCGCCACCAGATCCCGTAGCGCACCTTCACCAGACTTCAATCGCAGATCGCACGGGTCCATCCCGTCGTCAGCGACGGCGACGAACGACTGTCCTGCAAGGTTCTGTTCCCCTTCGAAAGCCTTGATCGCCGCCGCACGTCCGGCCGCATCGCCGTCGAACACGTAAATCAATTCACCGCGAAAGAAGTTGTCGTCCATCATGAGTCGCCGCAGCATCGACAGGTGCTCATCGCCGAACGCCGTGCCGCAGGACGCGACGGCAGTGGTCACCCCCGCCAGGTGCATGGCCATCACGTCGGTGTAGCCCTCGACCACCACCGCTTGATGCCCCTTGGCGATGTCACGCTTGGCCAGATCGAGGCCGAACAATACCGACGACTTCTTGTACAGCACGGTCTCGGGGGTGTTGATGTACTTCGCTTCCATCGTGTCGTCGTCGAAGATACGGCGCGCGCCGAAGCCGATGACCTCGCTACCGCTGGCCCGGATGGGCCACAGCAGACGGCGGTGGAAACGGTCCATCGGGCCGCGTCGACCCTCCCTCGACAGCCCGGCGGCCTCGAGTTCTTTGAACTCAAATCCCTTGCGCAGCAAGTGCTTTGTCAGCGAATCCCAACCCGACGGCGCGAACCCGCAGCCGAAATGCGCTGCGGCCGCGGGGTCGAAGTTGCGGTCGAGAAGATACCGCCGAGCAGGCGCGGCCTCCTCGGACTGCAGGGCCGCCGCGTAGAACTCCTGCGCCGCCGCGTTGGCGGCGAGCAACCGGCTGCGGCTGCCCCGGTCGCGTTGCACGTTCGTCGCGGACGCACCCGTGTACGTGACGGTGTAGCCGACCCGGTCGGCGAGTAGCTCGACGGCCTCGACGAAGCTGACGTGCTCGATCTTCTGAAGGAACGCGTAGACGTCGCCGCCCTCGCCGCAGCCGAAGCAGTGAAAATGCCCGTGGTTGGGTCGGACGTGAAACGACGGCGACTTCTCGTCGTGAAACGGGCACAGCCCCTTCAGCGAATCCGCCCCGGCCCGGCGCAACTGAACGTAGTCGCCGACGACGTCCTCGATCCTGACCCGTTCACGAATGGCCGCGATATCGCGATCAGGTATCCGGCCGGCCACCGGCTCAGTCTAGGCCGGGCTCCAGGCGCTCCAATCGCCCTTCTGTGAAGGACGCGATCTGGTCGACGACGACTCTCTGCCGGGCGCCGTCGTCGTCGGCGTCGTTGAACGCGGGCACAAAGATTGGGTCGAGCGTGGCGGGTGCACCCGCCAACACCCACTGCGCGACGCGGTGGATGCGTTCACGCTGACGCGCCTGCAGGTCGAGGTGCCGCGGGTCGGACATGATGAATTGCAGCGCCAGGATCTTCAGCACCGCGACCTCAGCGCGCACCAGCTCGGGCACCCGCAGCGTGGCCTGGTAGCGAACCAGCCGGCCCGTCCCTGCCTCCTCCCGGGTGGCGGCGATGGCAGCCGACGCGAACCGTCCCACCAGCTCACTGGTCAACCGCTTGAGTGCGACGGCCGCAGCCAGCGTGGCGTCGTACTTGCCGACGGCGGCCACCACAGGCAGCGCGGACAGCCGCTCGGCAGCGGCCACCAGGTCGTCGGCGCGCAGGCCCGCGCCCATTCCGCTTGACTCTCCGAGGCGCCCGAGCACCGAGGCCGCGTCATCGTCGGCCAGCACCCGCATGTCGACGCGGCCGGAGACGACGCCGTCCTCGACGTCGTGCACGGAGTACGCGACGTCGTCGGCCCAATCCATCACCTGGGCCTCAAGGCAGGGCTTCTCGTGCGGCGCTCCGAGCGCATCCAGTCCGCGGCGGCGGCGTCGTCGGTGTAGAAGCCGAACTTGCGCTTCGCGGGCCCGCGAAGCCACGGGTATTTGGTCACCGCGTCAAGTGTGGCCCTGGTCAGATTCAATCCCGCGCTGTGGTCTTGGGTGTCAAGGAATTTCGGCTCGAGCCGGGTCAAGATGCGGAAGTTCTGCGCGTTGCCCTCGAAGCCGCCATGCTCGGCGGCCACCTCATCGAGGGCTCGTTCGCCGTTGTGGCCGTAAGGCGGGTGTCCGATGTCGTGAGCCAGTCCGGCCATGTCGACGAGGTCGGGATCGCAGCCAAGCCCGATGGCCATGCCCCTGCCGATCTGCGCCACCTCGAGCGAGTGCGTCAGCCGGGTGCGCGGCGTCTCGCTCTGGCGCGGTCCGACGACCTGCGTCTTGTCCGCCAGCCGTCGCAGGGCGGCGCTGTGCAGGACCCGCGCCCGGTCACGGGCGAAATCGGTGCGGTGCTCGGTATCGGTGCCAGGCAGCGAGGCACCCTTCGGCGGCTCGACCACCAGACGCTGCCGGTCGAACTCGCCGTAGGGATCTCCAATCGCACTCACCGACGCACAGTCTGCCAGGGCCGCGTGCGGCGGCGTGCGCGTCAGGCGCCGTCAGGCTGCTCTGCGCAAACCGATGAAGGACGGCCTCGACCCCGCCAGGGAGTCGCTAGATTGACGACCATGCGCATCGCCCGACTGCTCGGTCTCCTGCTCGCCGTCATGGCCGCAGGACTTGTGATCACGCCGTGCGCCAGCGCCGACCCGCCGTTGCGGGTGCCGGACTACGTGACCGACAACGCAAACGCCTTGTCGCAGGGTGAGCGCGTTCAGGTCGACGACGCGGTCAACCAGCTCTACGCCGCCCGGCACATCCGGTTGTGGGTCGTCTACGTCGACAGCTTCTCTGGACAGGACGCCGTCAGCTGGACACAACAAACCAGGCGGCTGTCCGATATCGGCGGCCAGGATGCGATTCTCGCGGTCGCGACGCAGGACCGCGCCTACGCGTTCCTGCCTCCCGCCACCGGCCCCGGCGGCTTCGATGTCAGTACGTTGCGCACCAACGAGATCGAACCCAAACTGCACCAGAGTGACTGGGCCGGGGCCGCGATCGCCGCCGCAAACGGACTCAATCCGTCGACGTCCTCGACGGGGACGGGTGGGCAGATCTCGTGGTTCGGCGTCCTCGTGGCGCTCACCCTGCTCGCCCTCGCGATTCTATTGTTGTGGCTGTGGACTCGGCGTCGCCGCCAAAAGCGGCGCGAGGCTGAGTTCGCGGCAGCGCGCCGCGTAGATCCGGCCGACCCGAATGCGTTGGCCGCCGTATCAATCGACGCCCTCGACGACCTGTCCAAGACGATCGTCGTCGAGGTCGACAACGCCGTCCGCACCAGTGACAACGAATTGTCTTTGGCAGTCGAGGAATTCGGCGCTGAACAAACCGAGGCTTTCAGCCGTGCGGTCACCAATGCCAAGACCACGCTGGCGCAGGCGTTCAACGTGCGGCAGATACTCGACGACTCCGTACCGGAAACGCCGCAGCAGCGGCGCGATCTGCTCACCCGCGTTGTCGTCGCCGCGGCGAAAGCCGACCGTGAGCTCGACGCGCAACAGGAAGCGTTCGAACAGCTGCGGGACCTGGTGATCAACGCGCCATCCCGGCTGGACACACTGACCCAGCAGATGGTCGACGTGACCGCGCGGATGACGCCGTCGGAGCAGGCGCTCGCGGCACTGCACAAGCAGTTCTCCGACTCCGCGCTGAGGTCGATCTCAGGCAATATCGAAACGGCCAAGCAGCGCTTGACATTCGCCGACCAGAACATCACCAACGGCCGCACTCTGGTGGCCCGGCCTGCCGGACGCCAGACCGGTCTCGTCGACTCGATCCGCGCAGCGGAATCCGCCCTAGGGCAGGCTCGCTCGCTGTTGGACGCGATCGACAGCGCGAGCACCGACATCAACCGGGCGATCGCCACGCTTCCCGCCGCGATCGCCGACATCCAGAATGGCATCAACCAGGCGGGAACACTGGTGGCACAGGGAAATACGCCGCACGCCGCCGAGCTCGGCGCGGCCCGCGATGCCGCTGTCAAGGCAGTGGCCGACGCTCAAAGCACGGGCGCCACAGATCCTTTGGGCGCCTTCACCAAGCTGACCAAAGCCGACGCGGAGTTGGACCGGCTGCTGGCCAGCATCGCCGAGGAACGCGAGGCCACCGAACGGCTCAGCCGCACATACGACCAAGCCCTGTTCACCGCGCAATCACGGGTGCGCGGAGTTTCGGACTACATCGACACGCGACGCGGCACCATCGGTCCGGACGCTCGCACCCGGCTCGCCGAGGCGGTGCGCCAACTTCAGGCCGCTCAGGACACCAGGTCCGTCGATCTCAATGAGGCCATCGCACACGCCAACGCTGCGTCCACGTTGGCGGCGCAGGCGCAGGCGATGGCCAACGCAGACGTCGTGGCGGCGCAGCGCTCCTACGCGGGGCGGTACGGCAGCACCAGCGGATCCAACATGGGTGCTGTCATCGGCGGCATCGTCATCGGCAACATCCTGTCCGGAGCGATGCGCGGCGGGCTCGGCGGCGGTATGGGCGGCGGGTGGAGCTCGACGTCCTTCGGTGGCTCGGGATCGTCGGGCGGGTGGAGCGGCGGCGGCGGCGGACGTTTCTGACGAACACGATAATATTTGCCTTTGCAACTGCCCCTGACACCTGAGCCCGATTGCCGCAGAGCCGATCTGGATCTTCGCTAAATCCACAACAAATCGATCGACGAGGCGTAAGAAGATCGCCGAGGCTATTATTTCTGCGGAGTCTGTTCTGATGTCGGCTGTGACATTCGTGTTTGCTGGGGAGGCTGTCGAATGAGCACAACCCGCGCTGCACGCGGGGCGGTAACCCCGTTGCTCGCGCGCCAACCGGAATTTGCCAGCGACACCACCGCGATGCCCGGTCAAAACGACTCCGGCAGCATCGCCGACTTCTTGGCGTCAGCAGCCGAGCGGGTTTCCGGTTTGGTGATCGAGGGTGAGCCGGGAATCGGCAAGACCACGTTGTGGCTGGCCGCCATCGAGCAGGCCGCAAGCCGTGGGTTCCGAGTGGTGTCGGCCAGGGCAGGGTCGGCCGAGGTGGTGCTGACCTTTGCGGTGCTGGCCGATCTGTTCGGCGATGTCGAGTCAGCCGTCCTGGACGAGTTGCCTCCCGTGCAACGAGTTGCAGTCAACAGGCTGCTCGAGCAGGCCGGCGACAGTCCTGCCACCGACGAACGTGTCTTGGGCGCGGCGTTCCTGTCGGCGGCCGAGCGCCTCACGGCTGATGCGCCGGTGCTCATCGCGATCGACGATGTGCAATGGCTGGATGCGTCCAGCCAGGCCGCGGTGCAGTTCGCTGTTCGGCGGTTGAACGGGCGCGTCGGGGTGCTTGTGACGGCGCGGCCCGACGCTACGGGTTCTCCCGCCGCGTCGTGGTTGCAGCTGAGGAGACCTGACGGTGTCGACCGGATTCGAGTTAGTCCATTGCCGCTTGGCGGCTTGCACGCGATGTTCGCTGCGCGGCTGGGCCGCTCGCTGCCCCGCCCAACGATGGTGCGGATTGCCGAAATCTCTTGCGGCAACCCGTTTTACGCACTCGAGCTGGCGCGGTCGGCGAGTGATCCGTCGGCGATCGCTGAGCCGACTCTGCCCGAGAGTTTGACCGCGTTGGTGCGCACTCGTCTCGCGGGTCTCGGCGGCGATGTCGGCACCATACTGCTCGCCGCCGCCACCGCGACAACACCGACGATTGAGCTGCTGTCGGCGGCCACTGACACAACCGCCGAGCGCCTCGTCGAGCTCCTCGACGAGGCCGAGGCCCAGGGCATCATCGGGTTCGAGGGCAACCGCGTGCGATTCACACATCCGCTGCTTGCCACAGGCGTGTACACCGACGCGAGTCACGCTCGGCGCCGCGCGATCCATCGCCGGTTGGCCGAGATTGTGGAGCAGCCCGAGTTGCGCGCGCGTCATCTTGCGTTGGCGGCGACCACCGGCGACGCCGCGACCCTAGCGGCGCTGGACGCAGCCGTAGCGGTTACGCGCGCTCGTGGGGCCCCCGCTGCGGCCGCCGAGCTGGTCGATTTGGCGATCGGGCTCGGCGGCGACAACCCGCAGCGGCGGATGCTGGCGGCCGGGCTGCACTTCCGAGCGGGCGACATCGGCCGCGCCCGTGGTGAGCTCGAGCCGACTATCGCCTCCATGCCACCCGGCATCATGCGGGCAATTGCGTTGAATCTCCTTGCCGGAACACGGATCTACGACGACAGCTTCATCGAGGCCGCCGAATTGCTCAAGCGCGCGCTGCCCGATACCGAAGGCCACGCCGCTGTGCTGGCCCAGACGCAACTCACGTTGTCGATGGCTCAAGCCATGTCAGGCGAGTTCGATGAGTCGCTCCACAATGCCGAACAATCGGTGGCCCACGCCGAAGACTGCGGTCGCTCGATATTGATCAGTCAGGCACTGGCCTTCTGGGTTTCGCTGAAGTGCATGTACGGACACGGGGTCGACGAAGACAGTCTGCAGCGCGCGCTGGACCTGGAGAATCCCGACAAGGACGTCCCCATCAGTTTCCGCGCCAGCGCCGCCAAGGCCCTGGTACTGGCGTGGTCGGGGCGGCTGGACGAGGCCCGCACGCAGATGCTCGAAGTGCGGCGCAACTGCATCGAACGTGGCGCGGAAAGCGACATGATGTGGATAGCCAGCTACACCACGCTCATCGACATCTGGCTGGGACGCTTCGCCGACGCCGCACTGGTCGGCGAGGACACCATGGAGCGGGCGCAACAACTCGACGGCCCCAACATGCTCGTGATCGCCGGGCTCGTCCGGACAGCCGTCGCCGCCTACCGCGGTCGCGAGCGCGACGCCCGCGCCGAAGCCCGCCAGGCGATCCAGGACGCCCAGGGATGCGGCGCCGTCTACCTGACCGAGTGGCCGATCATGAGCCTCGGGTTCCTGGAGGTGTCGCTGGAAAACTACGCCGATGCCCTGACGACCCTGCAGCCGCTACTCGACAGGTTCCACATCACCCCCGGCACCGAGATCATGACATCGGCATACCTCCCCGACGCGGTCGAGGCGATGGTCGCGCTTGGCCGACTGGACGACGCCGAACCGTTGATCGACGCGCTGGAAAGCAACGGCAGGCGCCTAGATCGCCCGTGGATGCTGGCCGTCGGTGCACGGTGTCGCAGCATGTGGCTGGCCGCTGGCGGCGACCTGGAGGCCGCTGATCGCGCAGCGCGCCAAGCGATCACGCATCATCAGCGGCTGCCGATGCCGTTCGAGCTCGCCAGGACTCAATTACTGCTTGGCCACCTCGAGCGTCGGCAGCGCCGCCGCGAAGCCGCCAACGCGACGCTGCGCACTGCGTTGGCGGCGTTCGAGGAGATGGGTACGCCGTTGTGGGCCGCGCGTGCCCGCGCCGCGCTCGCGCGGACAGCACCGAGCCGGGGAGGGGTGCTGATCCCATCCGAACAACGCATCGCCGAACTGGCGGCCTCCGGAATGAGTAACCAGGACATCGCCGCGGCGCTGTTCATCAGTTCCAAGACGGTCGAGGCCAACCTCACTCGCGTCTACCGCAAGCTCGCGATCCGCTCTCGCGCCCAACTGAGTTCGCACCTTAACCACGGATAGGGCTGCCGCAAGGGAAACCCCTATTTCGGCTGGCGACCCGCGCACTTACCGTCCGATTCGTGTCCAAAACGGCGCTCGTTGATTCGTGCTACCTCGTTGAGTGGTATCAGCCCCAGGTCACCGCACGTCCACTCGATGAAACCGTCGCCAAACTCGACGCCGGCACTGAGGCGATCCGGGCCGAGGGCTCGGCGGTGCAACTGCTGATGGCGTTGACCGCACGCAGCGACCAAGTGCTCTACAGCGTGTTCGCCGCCTCGTCACCCGACGCGGTCAGGCAGGCATGCGAACGTGCCGGTTTCCCCGTCGAGCGACTGACTGCAGGCATCGAAATCTCCCACCACATGAGGGCGGTGTCCCAATGACAGACGACGAATCGCCGACGGAATCTCAGCCGCCAGAATTCGAGCCGACGCAGGCCGCGCCTGTGGAATCTGAGCTGACGCAAGCCGCACCAATGGTCGGTCAGTCGGCAGAAGCCCAGACGGAGGTGATCCCGCCGCGCAGGCCATGGTGGCGTCGTCCCGGCATCGTGGGACTGGTCGCCGGCGGAGTCGCCTTGATTACCGCCATCGCGTTGGTGGTGGTCCTCGTGGTACTCCCCGACGGTTCGCAGCAGGCCGACGAGCAAGTCTTCCTTACGCCAGCGGACGATCCCGGGGCTGATCCATTCACCGATGCCTCCATGGCGACACCGCTAGACCCGACGATGACGACCCCCGGTCCCGACCCGGCCGGCGTACCGCCCGCAGACCCGAACGCGACGCGCACCGTCTACGGCGATACCGACGGCCTCTTCGGTGGCACCCGCAACGAGTCAACATGCGACGGACAGGGTTTGATCAACTACCTTCAGCAGCAACCCGCCAAGGCCGCGGCATGGGCGAGCGTGCCAAAGATCAGCGTTGACCAAATCCCTGCCTATATCCAAGGACTCACTCCCGTCAGGCTTCGCGCCGACACCCGAGTTCTCGATCACGGCTACGTGAACGGCCAGGTGTACAGCCGCCAGGCGGTGCTCCAGGCACTAACGGCAGTGATGGTGGACAAGTACGGAATGCCACGAGTTCGCTGCATGAGTGGCAGCCCGCTGTCGGATATCCCTGAAGTGGACCAGATGTCGCAGCAGCAAGCGCAACCCGGTCAGCAGGCGCAGCCGGCGCAGCGACCTGTCGCCCGCAGGCCGGTGTTTATCGGCACTCAATGGCGTGGATTCAATCCGCGCGTCATCGTTGTCGTGCTTCGGCCGCTCCGGAACCGGATCATCGACTTCATCATTCTGCTCGATCTGCGTCGCTTGCCCGCCATCATCTTGTTCGGGCGGCGGATCGGAATTCGTCTCGGTATCGCCGGAGTCGACCTCCGCGTCTTTGACGTCGATCTTGTCGTGGCTCGACCACCGCAGCCAATCGTGGCGCCTCCACCGCAGGCGCCTCCGCCGGTGCCGCTGCCTATCCAGGCCGCGCCGCCCATCCAGGTGCCGCCGAGGCAGGCGCCGCCGGTGCAGGCTGCGCCGGTCCAGGCTCCGCCCGTCCAGGCACTGCCGCCGGTACAAGGCCCCCCGCAGGGGCAGCCACCCGTGCAGGCGCAGCCGCCGGTGGTCGCGGCGCAGCCGCCACTGGTGCAGCCGCCGTTCGCCCCCCTACCCCCGATCAACAACGGCTTCTTGGATCCAGGGTTGTTGTTCCCGCCGATCAGTCCGCCGGTGATAGCAGGCCCGATGCACCCGCCAGTGGACCTGATCCCGGCGAGTCCGCCGGTCATGGGTGGGCACCAACAGCCCGCGCTCATCCCAGAACAGCCGGCCCTCGCCCCACAACAGCCGGCCCTCGCCCCACAACAGCCGGCCCTCGCCCCACAACAGCCGGCCCTCGCCCCACAACAGCCGGCCCTCGCCCCACAACAGCCGGCCCTCGCCCCACAACAGCCGGCCAGTCCGCCGGCAATGCAGGGTCCGTCAGGCTCGATGCCTGGACACTCCTCAGGCTCCACCCCTGAGGAACCCGGCGTGGTCGTGCCGAAGATCGACGGGTCGAACACCAATCCCCTGTACCCGGCCCTTCCCCAACCTCCGGGCTCAAGCTCGGGTTCCGGCAGTGGCAGTGGCTCAGGCTCGGGGTCCGGCTCAGGCACGGGCGCGGGCAGTGGATCCGGCGGATACCCCGGCATCGCTCAAGTTCCACAGGTTCCCTCGGGCTCGGGTAGCGGCACGGGCTCGGGTAGCGGCACGGGCTCGGGTAGCGGCACGGGCTCGGGGACTGGCTCAGGTTCGGGGTCCGGCTCAGGCTCAGGCTCGTACACGCCACCGAACTACGGGAGCCTGCCGGGTCCGGGCAGCGGGAGCAACCCCGGCGGAGCCGGAACTCTGCAGTGCGACCCCGTGCTGAATCCCTGCTAGGCGACGTGCACTAGCAGCCCTTCAGCCGCGCGGCCAAGTAGTCGGCCACGCCTTCGAGTGCGACGCGATCCTGAGTCATCGCGTCGCGCTCGCGGATGGTCACCGCCTGATCGTCGAGCGTGTCGAAGTCGACCGTCACACAGAACGGCGTGCCGATCTCATCCTGGCGGCGGTACCGCCTGCCGATGGCACCGGCATCGTCGAATTCGACGTTCCAGCACTTGCGTAACTCCGCGGCGAGGTCGCGCGCCTTGGGCGACAGGTCGGCGTGCCGAGACAACGGCAACACGGCGGCCTTGACCGGTGCCAGCCGCGGGTCCAGCCGCAACACCGAGCGCTTGTCCACGCCCCCCTTGGCATTCGGCGCCTCATCCTCGCCGTATGCATCGACCAGAAACGCCATGAACGACCGGGTCAGACCGGCCGCAGGCTCGATCACGTACGGCACATAGCGGGTGTCGGCCGCCTGGTCGTAGAACGACAGGTCGACGCCGGAATGCTTTGAGTGCGTTGACAAGTCGAAGTCCGTGCGGTTTGCGATGCCTTCGAGTTCACCCCACGGATTTCCCTGAAACCCGAACTTGTACTCGATATCGACCGTGCGATCGGAATAGTGCGACAGCTTGTCCTTGGGATGCTCGAACAGCCGAAGGTTGTCGGCGTTGATACCGAGGTCGATATACCACTGGCGTCGCGTGTCAATCCAATACTGGTGCCACTCCTTGGCGCTATCCGGTTCGACGAAGAACTCCATCTCCATCTGTTCGAACTCGCGGGTGCGGAAGATGAAATTGCCAGGGGTGATCTCGTTGCGAAAGCTCTTGCCGATCTGACCGATGCCGAACGGCGGCTTGCGGCGTGCGGTGGTCACCACGTTGGCGAAGTTCACGAAGATGCCTTGCGCGGTCTCGGGCCGCAGATAATGCAAGCCCTCCTCGGTCTCGATCGGGCCGAGGTACGTCTTGAGCATCATGTTGAATTCGCGCGGCTCGGTCCACTGACCCGGCTCGCCGGTGTCGGGATCGCGAATGTCGGCCAGCCCGTTGGCAGGCGGATGCCCGTGCTTGGCCTCGTATGCCTCGACGAGATGGTCTGCGCGATAACGCTTATGGGTGATCAGCGACTCGACCAGCGGGTCGTGGAACACCTCGACGTGGCCGGAGGCCACCCACACTTCGCGGGGCAGAATGATCGACGAGTCGAGGCCGACGACGTCGTCGCGGCCGGTGACCACCGAGCGCCACCACTGCCGCTTGATGTTCTCCTTGAGTTCCACGCCAAGCGGTCCGTAGTCCCACGCTGACTTCGTGCCGCCGTAGATCTCGCCGGCCTGAAACACGAATCCGCGCCGCTTGGCCAGGTTCGCGACGGTGTCGATGATGGAGGCCACGGGTCAACAGAGTAACGACGCGCTCCACGAAACCCGAAAACAGCGGCTCCTCTGGCCGGCTCTGTGTCCGTGCGGCTATTGCGCGCCGGACTGGATGCCCTGATTGACCTGGTCGATCGCCTGGTTGACCAGGTTGATCGCGGTCACGCGATGCCCCCCTTGTCAGGAATGGCGAGCTGCAGCTCGTTGACCGCATTGTTGAGGTCGTCTCGTGCATTGAGCATGTGCGTTTGGACCGCATACGCGGTGCCAGCACCCAGAACGCTGAAGCTGACGGCCGTGAGAACTCCGGCGACGACGAGCTTGGGTTTTGAAATCTGCATCACGAGGTCCTTTCCAGGACGTAGACGCAAGCAGGCTTCCGAACCGTAGCAACGCGCAACGCGGTGATCCGCGGCGTCGTGCGCATCTTCAGGAAACCCTCAGCACAAGTCCACGATTGGGATGGAACCCGTCTGCGCCTAACGGATGTCACGCGACGTCAACAATTGGCTGCAGACCCCCGGCTGCGAGCGCACTGAAAGGGTTGACATGCGCGATCGTGCATGTAACGTGGCGCGCATAATGAAAACCGTTTCCACTATGGCTGAGTCCCAGGTACACGACCACGGCGGCGCTCCCCTGCCGGACCTGCCGTCACGCGACGTCCTCCACACCGCTGGCGACCTGCTGCGAGCGCTGGCCGCGCCGGTGCGAATCGCGATTGTGCTGCAACTACGAGAGTCGCAACGCTGCGTGCACGAACTCGTCGACGCGCTCGCGGTCCCGCAACCCCTGGTCAGCCAGCATCTGCGGATCCTCAAGGCCGCGGGCGTGGTCGCGGGTGAGCGTTCCGGGCGGGAGGTGATGTATCGCTTGGTCGATCATCACCTGGCCGACATCGTCCTCGCGGCGGTGACCCACGCCGCCGAGGGCGGCGAGTGACCACAACGGGGGTGCGCGCCACCCGGCAGCGCGCCGCGATCTCCGCACTGCTGGAGAACCTCGACGAGTTCCGGTCCGCGCAGGAACTTCACGACGAACTGCGCCGCCGCGGCGAGGGCATCGGCCTGACGACCGTGTACCGCACGTTGCAGCAAATGGCCGCCAACGGGCTCGTCGACACGCTGCGCGTCGACACCGGCGAGTCGGTGTACCGGCGTTGCTCGGAACACCACCATCACCATCTGGTGTGCCGGGCCTGCGGGTCGACGGTCGAGATTCAGGGCGGCGACGTCGAGGCGTGGGCTGCCGAGGTGGCCCGCGAGCATGGCTTCTCCGACGTCAGCCACACCATCGAGATCTTCGGCATCTGCGCCGACTGCGCGGACGGCGCCAGCTAGGAGATGAGGTCGCGACGCACGTCGCCGCCCGTCGCCAGCACCATCAGGATCAGCGTGCGCAGCGCATCGTCGGTCAGTCCGGCGGCGGGAAAGTTGTAGCGCAGCAGCACATCCGCGATCTTCTTGGAATTGCGTTTGGCACCTTCGCTTTTCTCCACCAGCGATACGGTGCCCAGCAGTGTGTCGTGGGCGTGCTTTGCGACCTTGGCGCGAAGCCTGCTGTCCAGCGGCAGATCCCACGCCAGTACCTGTGTGAGCGACACCATGTCGAGGTCGTCGGCGATTGTCACGACCCGCAACGACGCGAACGTCTCGTCATGGTGCACGGTGAGTGCGCCGTCGTCTTCATGCTGAACCGGAAGGATTTCCTCGAGGACGGTGGCGAGGCGGTCGGACAGCGTCATCAGGCCCGACCGAAGCGACGGTTTCGGTTCACGTACTCCTCGCACGCCTCCCACAGATCGCGGCGGTCGTAATCGGGCCACAGCTTGTCCTGGAAGACGTACTCGGCATACGCCGCCTGCCAGATGAGGAAGTTGCTCGCCCGCTGCTCGCCCGACGTCCGGATGAACAGGTCCACATCGGGAATGTCGGCCCGGTGAAGGTGCTTGGCGAACGTCGCCTCACTGATCCTGCCCGGACTGATCTTTCCGTCGGCGGCCTCCTCCGCGAGTTCGCGTGCGGCTTCGATGATCTCGGTGCGGCCCCCGTAGTTCACGCAGTAGTTGACGGTGATGACGTCGTTATCGACCGTCATCTGCTCGGCGATGTCGAATTCCTTGATGACACTGCGCCACATCCTGGGCCGCGAACCGACCCAGCGCATGTTCACGCCCATCGCGTCGAGGTTTTCCCGCCTGCGCCGTACCACTTCCCGGTTGAATCCCATCAGGAAGCGCACCTCCTCGGTACTGCGCTTCCAGTTCTCGGTGGAGAACGCGTACACGCTGAGATGTTTGATGCCCAATTCGATGGCGCCGCAGGTGACGTCGATCAGCACCGCCTCGCCCATCTTGTGCCCCTCGGTGCGGTGCAGCCCCCGTTGGGTGGCCCAGCGGCCATTGCCGTCCATCACGATCGCGACGTGGTTGGGCACCTGGTCGGCGGGAATCTGCGGGGCGGCGGCCTTCGAGGTGTGCTGAGGCGGCCGGGCGAACTTGCCGTTGGTACGCGGCGGCAGCTGCGGGAAGACCACCGGCCACGTGGACTTGTCGGGGAACGTCGGATAGTCGTCAGGTGCCTGAGGCAATTGGGGGTATTGGGTCTTGTTCGCCCGTCTGATTGCCATGGGCCATATCCTGCCCGAACAGCGCCACCCGCTGGTCAGCGACCGTGCGATCGACTCGATACGCCCGTTCGACCAGCGGCAATGTTCGCAGCTGACGTTCCAGGTGCCACTGCAGGTGCGCGGCGACCAGCCCACTGGCCTGGCTGCGGTACGACGGCGGTGACGCCTGCGCATGCTCCCAGTCGCCGTCGTTGAGCGCGGCCATCAGATCCAGCACGCCCTGCGGCGGGGTCACCGAGCCGGACGGGCGGCAGTGCACGCACACGCTGCCTCCTGCCGCGACGTGGAACGCCCGGTGCGGACCCGGCGCGGCGCAGCGGGCGCATTCGGTCAGCGCAGGCGCCCAGCCCGCGATTCCCATGGCACGCAACAGGTAAGCATCGAGCACGAGCTCGCGGGGGCGGCCGCCGTCGGCCACCGCTCGCAGCGCGGCCACGGTGAGCCGGTGTAACGCAGGTACCGGAGCCCGCTCCTCCCCCGCCAGCCGCTCCGCGGTTTCCAGCACCGCACACGCGCAGGTATAGCGGCCGTAGTCGTTGACGATGTCGGTGGCGAACGCGTCGATGGCCTGTACCTGGGTGACGATGTCGAGGTTTCGGCCCGGATGCAGCTGAACGTCGATGTGCGCGAACGGCTCCAGCCGCGCCCCGAACTTGCTGCGGGTGCGCCGAACTCCCTTGGCCACCGCGCGCACCAGTCCGTGGTCCCGGGTGAGCAGAGTGACGATCCGGTCGGCCTCGCCGAGTTTGTGCTGACGCAGCACGACCGCTCGGTCCCGGTATAGCCGCATTAAGAAAGTCTCTCACCGCGATCTGACAGTTGCCGGTTCGCAGCGCCGATATTCTCATAACTGATGGTCAAGTCTTCAGGAGACCACGCTCGGTTTCCCACGATCACCAACCAGCTTTATCAGCTCGCCGCGGGCACCGTAACGTCGGAAGAACTGGTACGGCAATCTCTCGATGCCATCGACGCGAGCCAGTCGACGCTCAACGCGTTCCGCGTGGTGGTGAGGCAACAGGCGCTAGCCGACGCGGCAACGGCGGACCGCAAACGTGCGGCAGGCGAACAACTTCCGTTGCTCGGCATTCCGATCGCGGTCAAGGACGACGTCGACGTCGCTGGCGTGCCGACCCGGTTCGGCACCGAAGGGAGTGTCCGCGAGGCCGCCCAGGACGCCGAGGTGGTGCGCAGGCTTCGGGCAGCAGGCGCGGTCATCGTCGGCAAGACCAACACCTGCGAGTTGGGACAATGGCCGTTCACCAGCGGCCCGGCGTTCGGCCACACCCGCAACCCGTGGTCGCGCGAACACACGCCCGGTGGGTCGTCGGGCGGCAGCGCGGCGGCCGTGGCGGCCGGGTTGGTAGCGGCCGCAATCGGCTCGGATGGTGCAGGCAGTGTGCGGATCCCCGCGGCGTGGACCAATCTGGTCGGCATCAAACCGCAGCGCGGGCGGATCTCCACCTGGCCGCTGCCCGAAGCATTCAATGGCATCACGGTGAATGGAGTCCTTGCGCGAACCGTCACCGACGCGGCGCTGGTACTGGATGCCGCGTCGGGCAACGTCCCCGGCGACCTGCATCAGCCGCCGCCGGTGCGGGTGTCCGATTTCGTCGCGCAGGCACCCGGCGCACTAAAGATCGCACTGTCGACGAAGTTTCCGTTCACCTTTTTCCGGGCCAAACTGCACCCGGAGATCCTCGCGGCCATGGAGACCGTCGCGGGTCAGCTCGAGGAGCTGGGGCACACCATCGTGGCGGACGACCCGGACTACAACCTGCGGATGTCGTGGAACTTCCTGAGCCGGTCGACGTCGGGGCTCCTCGACTGGGTGGACCGCCTCGGCCCGGATGTCACGCTCGACAAGCGCACGCTGTCCAACACCCGCACGGGCTGGCTGCTATCGCAGAACACGCTCCGCAAGGCCCGCGCCCGCGAGGCCGAATCGCAACGCCGGATCGGATGGATTTTCAATCTCGTTGACGTTGTGCTGGCGCCGACGACTGCGCTGCCGCCGCCGAGGGTGAACAGTTTTGACCACCGCGGCGGGTTGTCCACCGACCGCGCGATGCTCCGCGCGTGCCCGGTGACCTGGCCGTGGAACCTCCTGGGTTGGCCGTCGATCGACGTGCCAGCCGGGTTCACCTACGGCGGGCTGCCGATCGGCGTTCAGCTGATGGGCCCCGCCAACAGCGAGCCGCTGCTGATCTCGTTGGCCGCCGAGCTGGAAGCAATCAACGGCTGGGCGCTTCGGCAGCCCGACGTCTGGTGGAACGGCGCCGACCACTTGCCAACACCGGAGTTGGTGTCCGAGGCGGCAATGGACAATCTCGCCGCTGAGGAGCCGGTTTCCGACGAGGTCGCGTAATGTCCCGACCGTGACGAGCAGCGATACGGCACGCCCTGGGATGCCTCTGGGCACCCGCGCGCTACCCGTCCTCGCCCTCGTCGGCGCAGCGGTCGCGGGCATGCCCGCCGCCAACGCCGACAACAAGCGGCTCAACGACGGGGTGGTCGCGAACGTCTACACGATCCAGCATCAGGCCGGCTGTACCAACAATGTGACGATCAGTCCGCAGTTGCAGCTGGCGGCGGAGTGGCACGCCAACGATGTGCTCAACAACCGCGAACTCGACGCCGACATCGGCTCCGACGGGACGACGGTGCAGGACCGCGCCAACGCCGCCGGATTCAAGGGCGTCGTGGCCGAGACGGTCGCGATCAACCCGGCACTGGCGATCAACAACATCGACGTCATCAACCAGTGGTATTACCGGCCCGATTACATGGCGATCATGTCGAACTGCGCCAACACGAAGATGGGCGTCTGGTCGGTGAACAGCTTGGACCGCAGCGTCGTCGTCGCGGTGTACGGAGGGGACAGCCGGGTTAAAAGCCAAGCTTTCCAAGCTGTTTGGGGTCACGCTGCCAGTTCTTCGCGATCTTGACGCGCAGGTCGAGATACACCTTTGCGCCCAGCAGCTTCTCGATCTGGGTGCGCGCGGCGGTGCCCACCTCGCGCAGCCTGGCACCGCCCTTGCCGATCACGATGCCCTTCTGGCTGTCGCGTTCGACGTAGAGGATGGCGTGCACGTCGATGAGATCGTCGCGCCCCTCGTGCGGGCTGACCTCCTCGATGACGACGGCCAGTGAGTGCGGCAGCTCGTCGCGCACACCTTCCAGCGCGGCCTCCCGGATCAGCTCGGCCATCAGCATTTCCTCGGGCTCGTCGGTGAGCTCCCCGTCGGGGTAGAACGCCGGACCGGGCGGCAGCTGGGCTGCGAGCACATCGGTCAGGACGTCGAGGTTCTCGCCCGTGGTCGCTGACACGGGAACGATCTCGCTGTCGGGCCCGACGAGTTCGCTCACCGCGAGCAGCTGAGCGGCGACCCGGTCCCTCGACACCTTGTCGGTCTTGGTCACGACGGCCACCAGCGTCGTCTTCGGCGCGATCGTGCGGATCTGCTCGACGATCCACCTGTCGCCGGGGCCGATCTTCTCGTCGGCCGGGATGCACAGCCCGATGACGTCGACCTCCGAGTAGGTGTCCTTCACCAGGTCGTTAAGTCGCTGGCCCAGCAGCGTCCGCGGCCGGTGCAGGCCGGGGGTGTCGACGAGGATGATCTGGAAGTTTTCGCGGTGCACGATGCCGCGGATCGTGTGCCGGGTGGTCTGCGGGCGGTTCGACGTGATCGCCACCTTCGAGCCGACCAGCGCGTTGGTCAGTGTCGACTTTCCGGTGTTCGGCCTGCCGACGAAGCAGACGAAGCCGGAACGGAACTCGGTTTCGCCGACGCGAGGAGCAGAATCGGTCAAGGCACAACGCCCGCCCGGTCGGTGAGGATGACAGTCGCGTCGGCCGAAAGCTCGCGCACCGCGGCTACGCCCGCGTCGTCGGCCGAGCCGCCCACCAAAATGGCGGCCTCCAAACCCGTTGCGCCGCTTGACACCGCCGCGGCGACGGCCGCCTGCAGCGCAGTCAGCTGCAGGGCAGCCAACGCGACCGGCGCGCCTGCATACGTGCGGCCGTCGAGGTCGCGCACCGCCGCCCCGCTGGGCGCCTCGGCTCTGGCCATCGCCCCACGGGCCAATACGACCAGTTTGGCGTCCTCGGCGTCGAGCTCGGTCATTCGCGCTCCTCTTCTGCGGCCTCGGTCGGGCTGACCAGCACGGTGCCGACCCGGACCCGGCCGCGATGATCGGGCCCACCTTCGGCGCGAAGTCGAATCTTGTCCCACGTCACCTCGGCACCGGGCAACGGAACACGGCCCAACTCGAGGGCCAGCAGGCCGCCAACCGTGTCGACGTCGAGATCTTCGTCGAACTCGATGTCGTACAGCTCGCCGAGGTCCTCGATGGGTAGCCGCGCCGACACCCGGAAATGCTTGTCGCCCAGGTCTTCCACCGGTGCGACCTCGTCGGTGTCGTATTCGTCGGCGATCTCACCGACGATCTCCTCAAGCACGTCCTCGATGGTGACGAGGCCCGCGATGGCGCCGTACTCGTCGACAAGCAGCACCATGTGGACGCGGTCGCGCTGCATCTCGCGCAGCAGCGCGTCGAGTGGTTTGGAGTCGGGGACGAACACCGCTGGGCGCATCACGTCGGACACCTTGGTGTCGCGACCGCCGTTGGTCGAGTAATACGTTTTCTGCACAAGGTCTTTCAGGTAGACCACACCGATAACGTCGTCGACGTTCTCCCCGATCACCGGGATCCGCGAATGCCCACTGCGCACCGCCAGTGACGTCGCTTGCCCCGCGGTCTTATCGGTTTCGATCCACACCATCTCGGTGCGCGGCACCATCACCTCGCGGGCCGGGGTGTCACCCAGCTCGAACACCGACTGGATCATCCTGCGCTCGTCGTCGGCCACCACACCTCGCTGCTGGGCCAGGTCGACGACCTCGCGCAATTCGATCTCGGAGGCGAACGGGCCGTTGCGAAACCCGCGACCCGGTGTCAGCGCGTTACCGATCAACACGAGCAGCCGGCTGATCGGGGCAAGCAGCACCGAGATCGCCTGCAGCGGAAGCGCGGCCAGCAATGAGATGGTGTACGCGTTCTGCCTGCCAACGGTGCGCGGGCCCGACACCGATGGCCACGAAGCTGACCACCACCATAATGGCGGCCGCGGTGGCCAGCCCCCAGCCAACGCCAAGACGGCCGTCGAGGTAGGCAACCAGCAGCACCGTCGCAGTGACTTCGCAGATGATGCGTAGCAGCACAACAAGATTGATGTAGCGGGGTCGCTCGCCCATCACGCGGGCCAGCCGCACCGCGCCGGGGCGTTCATCACGGACCAGTTCCTCGACGCGAGCCACCGACACCGTGCTGATGGCGGCGTCAATGGCCGCGAACAGCCCGCCGAGACCGATGAGCGCGATCGCGCCGAGCAGCGGAGCTATGCCGGTCACGGCTCGTCGAAGAATCGAGATTTGTCCAGCAGCCGCCGATCCTTCTCGGACTGGCGGTCCTGGTGATAAGCCTCAACCTGGTCGGCCACCCACTCCTCGAGCAGTTGGCGCTGCAGGGCGAACATCTCGTTTTCCTCATCCGGCTCGGCGTGGTCGTAGCCCAGCAGATGCAGCACGCCGTGCACCGTCAACAGGGCGAGCTCCTGGCCAAGGGTGTGGCCCGCGGCGGTGGCCTGTTTCGCCGCGAATTCCGGGCACAACACGATGTCGCCAAGCATCGACGGCCCCGGCTCGGGCGCGTCGGGCCTGCCGCCGGGTTCGAGCTCGTCCATCGGGAAGCTCATCACGTCGGTCGGACCCGGAAGGTCCATCCATCGCATGTGCAGATCGGCCATCGCCGCGGTGTCGAGCAGCACCATCGAAAGCTCCGCGCCGGGATTCACCTTCATCTTTGCGATGACGAACCGCGCGACGCTGACCAGTTCCTCTTCGGAAACGTCGATGCCCGACTCGTTGGACACCTCAATGCTCACGGGCTCACCTTCGCGGCCGGGAGCCCGAGGCACGCCGCTGCGCCCGGTTCATCAGCGAGGGCTCCTCGGATTTGGCGTAGGCGTCGACGATCTCGGCGACCAGTCGGTGGCGCACGACGTCGGCGCTGGTGAGCTCGGCGAAGTGGATGTCGTCGATGCCGTCGAGGATCCTCACGGCCGCCCGCAGGCCAGAGTTGGCCCCGCCTGGCAGGTCGACCTGCGTGATGTCGCCGGTGACAACAACCTTCGAACCAAAGCCGAGGCGGGTGAGGAACATCTTCATCTGCTCACCGGTCGTGTTCTGCGCCTCGTCGAGAATGATGAACGCATCATTAAGCGTTCTACCCCGCATAAAAGCCAGCGGCGCAACCTCAATTACCCCTGCGCTCATCAACTTTGGGATCAGCTCAGGATCCATCATGTCGTGCAGCGCGTCGTACAGCGGCCGCAGATACGGGTCGATCTTCTCGTAGAGGGTGCCGGGCAGGAAGCCAAGACGCTCGCCGGCTTCCACCGCGGGACGAGTCAGGATGATCCTGTTGACCTGCTTCCGCTGTAATGCGTTGACCGCCTTGGCCATTGCCAAGTATGTCTTGCCGGTGCCCGCGGGTCCGATGCCGAACACGATGGTGTGGGCGTCGATCGCATCGACATAACGCTTCTGGTTCAGCGTCTTCGGCCGAATCGTCTTGCCGCGACGCGACAAGATATCGAGCGTCAGCACCTCGGCTGGGGACTCGTCGCCGGTGCCGGTGAGCATCGCGACGCTGTGCCGTACCGCCTCGGGCGTCAGCGGTTGACCGCTAGCGACGATCGCGATCAGTTCCGAAACCACTCGCTCTGCCAGCGCGACGTCGGCAGGCTCGCCCGTCAGGGTGAGCGCGTTGCCGCGCACATGAACATCGGCATCCAGGATGCGCTCGAGCGCGCGCAGATTTTCGTCAGCGGAACCCAGCAGGCCCACGACGAGGTCGGGCGGAACATCGATGCTGCTACGAACCGATGCGTCCGAGTCAGCGTTCGTCTCGCTGGGCGTCACGTGGGACTTTCTGCCTGCTTTCTGAGGTCTGGCCTGGCAATTTGCTATCCGACATCCATTTTACCGCCAGGTAGCGACGCATCCCAATGCTTAACCGACTCCGACCTCGACGGACTCCCGTCAACACCACCGCGGCGTCAGCGCGCCGAGCGCCCCCAACGCAACCGCCGCGGCCGTCGAGGTTCGTAGCACCGTCGGTCCCAGCTGCACCGGCGTCGCGCCCGCATCCGATAGCGCCGCGATCTCGTCGTCGGCGATCCCGCCCTCCGGCCCGACGATGAGCAGCAACGAATCCGCTTGCGCCACCGGCAGTTCCGTCAGCTTGACAGTGGCCGACTCGTGCAACACCAGCACTGTCGCGCCGTCGTCACGGACCCGCTGGACCAACTCCGCCGTCGACACCAGCCCGGTGACGGGCGGAATGTACGGGCGCCGCGACTGTCGGGCGGCCGACCGGGCCACCGCACCCCAGCGTCGCAAACCCTTGTCGACCTTTGCCTTTCCGTCCCACCGTGCCACGCAGCGCGAGGCCTGCCAGGCGACGAACGCGTCGGCGCCGGCCTCAGTGGCCAGCTCGATGGCCAGCTCGGAGCGATCGGACTTGGGCAGCGCCTGCACGACGGTGACCGCAGGCGCGGGCGTCGGCACAGTCCTGCGGTCCAACACCCGCGCCGTCAACCGGCCCTTGGCGACATCCTCGACGAGGCAGTGCGACACGGTGCCGTCGCCGTCGCCAAGGTCGAGTTCTTCGCCCGCGCGGATGCGCCGAACGTTGGACGCGTGGAAGCCGTCATCGTCGTCGACGACAGCCAGTTCACCGACCTCGGGCAGCGCGGAGACGTAGAACAAAGCGCGGCGGGCCGCGCCATGAGAATTAGTGAGGGTCACCGAAAATCATCGGCCGGTGAAGGTTTCGCGCAACCGGCTGAAGAATCCGCTACCGGTCGACGCATTCTGGGTCGACCGGACCTCGGCCACGTCGCGGACGCGCTTCTCCTTCAATTTGTGCAGCAGCTCGATGTCCTCGTGGTCGAGCCGCGACGGCACCACGACGTCGATGTGGGCGTGCAGGTCGCCGCGAACCCCCGAGCGCAGATGTGGCATGCCGTGTCCACGCAGTGTGGTCACCGAACCGGGCTGGGTGCCTGCTGGGATGGTCAGCTCGGTCGGACCGTCGATGATCGCGTCGACGGTGACCGTGGTGCCAAGCGCGGCGTCGACCATCGGCACCGAGATGGTGAAGTGCAAGTCGTCGGAGTCGCGGACGAAAACGTCGTGCGGCTTCTCGTGGACCTCGACGTAAAGATCGCCCGCGGGGCCGCCGCCGGGGCCGACCTCGCCCTGGGCGGCCAGCCGCACGCGCATACCGTCGCCGACGCCCGCCGGGATCTTCACGCTGATGTCGCGCCGCGCGCGGATTCGGCCGTCGCCGCCACAGCGGTGACACGGGTCGGGGATGACCTCGCCGACCCCGCCGCAGACCGGGCATGGCCGCGACGTCATCACCTGGCCGAGCAGCGAGCGCTGGACGGTCTGGATCTCGCCGCGCCCACCGCACGTGTCGCAGGCGACCGGCATCGAGTTGCCATTGGTGCCCTTGCCCTGGCAGAGGTCACACAGCACCGCGGTGTCAACGGTCACTTGCTTGGTCACGCCGGTGGCGCATTCAGCCAGGTCAAGCCGCATCCGCAGCAGCGAATCCTGGCCAGGCCGGACCCGGCCGATCGGGCCCCGCGAGGTCGTCCCGCCGCCGAAGAAGGCCTCGAACACATCGCCAAGCCCGCCGAAACCGCCGAACCCGTTGCCTGCCGCGGACGCACTCTCGAGCGGGTCGCCGCCGAGGTCGACGATGCGCCGCTTCTCCGGGTCGCTCAGTACCTCGTAGGCAACGCTGATCTCCTTGAACCGGGCCTGCGCCGCTTCGTCGGGGTTGACGTCGGGATGCAGTTCACGAGCGAGCTTCCGATAGGCGCGTTTGATCTCCGAATCACTCGCGCCTCGGCTCACACCGAGCATCCCGTAGTAGTCGCGTGCCACGCCTGACCTTTCAACCAGCTCTAACGGCTGCCTAAGACTTCACCGATATAAAGAGCAACCGCTGCGACATTAGCGATAGTTCCCGGATAGTCCATCCGTGTGGGTCCCAATACGCCCATGCCGCCGTATACCTTGCCCGAACTTCCGTAGACGGTGCTCACCACCGACGTGCCTGCCATTTGTTCGGCCTCGGTCTCGTGCCCGATGCGCACGGTGACCTTCCCGGCCTCCTGTTGAACCGCGAGCAGCCGCAGGACGACCACCTGCTCCTCGAGTGCTTCCAGCACCGACCGCAGCGAACCGCCGAAGTCGGCGGTGTTGCGGGTCAGGTTCGCGGTGCCGCCCAGCAGCAGTCGCTCCTCGGTGTGCTCGACCAGCGACTCCACCAGAACCGTCGCCGACCGGCCGATGGCATCGCCGACGCCGCCGCTGCCGTCGAGATGAGCGGCCAGGTCCGACACGGCGACCGACGCGGCGGCCAACGGTTTGCCCTCCAGCGCCTGCCCGAGACGTTCACGCAGTTGGGCCAGCTCGTGCTCGTCGATGGCGTCGCCGAGTTCGACGATCCGTTGGTCGACGCGGCCCGAGTCGGTGATAACCACCAGCAGCAGCCGCGCGGGCGTCAGCGCCACCACCTCGAGATGCCGCACGCTCGACGTAGACAGCGTCGGGTACTGGACGACGGCGACCTGACGGGTCAGCTGAGCCAGCAGACGCACCGCGCGGCGGAGCACGTCGTCAAGGTCGACGCCGGACTCGAGGAATGACAGGATTGCGCGTCGCTCCGACGACGACAGCGGCTTGATCTCATCAAGCCGGTCGACGAATTCGCGATAGCCCTTCTCTGTGGGCACTCGACCGGAGCTGGTATGCGGTTGGGTGATGTAACCCTCGGCCTCCAGAACCGCCATATCGTTGCGCACGGTCGCGCTGGAGACACCGAGATTATGCCGCTCCACGAGGGTCTTGGAGCCGATCGGTTCCTTGGTGGAGACGAAGTCGGCGACGATGGCGCGCAACACCTCAAAGCGACGGTCATCGGCACTACCCACGTGTTCACCTCCCCTCGCAATCCGTTGGTGCCTATTTTACGGTCATCAACAGCGGCGATACCGCGCGAGAGGTTGTTCGCGTGGCGAAACGGCTGGTTGCCAGTAGCCTTTGGGGCGTGGCGCCGAGGCCTGGAGGAAAGAACCAAGGGGTAGCTGGGCGATGATCTTCAAAGGGGTCCGCGACGGTAGGCCGTATCCGGACCATGGCCTGTCTCATCGGCAATGGGCCCAGATTCCGCCCCGCCAGATCCGCCTTGACGAGTTGGTGACCACCACGACGGTGCTCGCGCTGGACCGGTTGCTGTCGGAGGATTCGACGTTCTACGGCGACCTGTTCCCGCACGCGGTGAGGTGGAAGGGCATCGTCTACCTTGAGGACGGGTTGCACCGCGCGGTGCGGGCGGCGCTGCGCAACCGCACGGTGCTGCACGCGAGGGTGTTCGACATGGACATGCCGGTCGCGCAGCACGCCTAATCGTCGGCCCGGCCTTCACCGAAGCACGCCCCGAATCGTTGCGCGCCAACATATCTCGTCGCTCGCCGACATCAGACTCACGCAGTCGGTTGGGTCGGAGGTCAACTTCACGTGCGGTTTCGACGTACGAGACTGGCGTTCTGCGCATGCATGCTTCAAAATATGAAGCATGACAACGCCGCGAGTTGGTTCACAGGTACGCGGATCGACCTCGGGGCGGCCGATCATGGTCGCCCTCGACGTGCTGGGTCGCCGCGGTGCGCTGCGTGTGCTCTGGGAACTGCGCGGCGGTGACTTGACGTTCCGCGCGCTACAGACGGCAGCCGATATGAATCCCGCCTCGCTCAACAAGCGCATCAAGGAGCTTCGAGATTTGGAGATCATCGACCACTCGGGCGATGGCTATAGCCTGACCAAGCATGGGCGCTCACTGGTCGCCGCCTTCGAACCACTGCAAGCCTGGGCGGAGACCTGGGCTCGACAGGTGGACATCTAACCGGTCGCTTTACTTTTTATAGCGCGCGGGTGTACGGTCTGCGGTGCGGCCGTTGCTATAGAAATCATAGCGGTGGAACAACAGCGACAAAGGAGTGGAAGATGCCGTTCGTCAATCGTGAAAATCATTGAAGAAGTGTCGTCCGCGACGCAGAAACAGGACATCGTGCGGAAGGTGACCGACGCAATGGTCGAGATCGAGGGCGAGAACATGCGTCCCGTGACGTGGGTGGTGGTCGAAGAGGTCGCCAGCGGGGACTGGGGCGTTGGCGGAACGCCGTTGCACACCGCTGACGTGAAGGCTCTCGCCGCAGCTCAACCGGTAGCCTAGGTGCGCGCACCATCCTGCTCCCGGTAACAGCAAGCGCTGCAGTGAATTCCGACGGGGACGCGCTGTCCGACGACGGCTCAGTGGTCAAGAATGGGCCCAACCCCCGGACCCGGCTCCTCTCGCAACAACCGACGAACCGGCACCGGCGTCGGCCGTGGCGGTTTCGTGGTAACTGTGGCCGCCCGCCGTCTCGCGGGTGAATTCGTTTCGCCCAGTGTGGGAATCGGTCGACGGATTCGTGCAAAATGATCACCTGAACCCCTAACGACAGGCGGCCCGGGTGGATCTGAAAAGTTGCCGAGTGGCCATCGGGCGCGGCGACGGTTTGGTCGCGCGGTCCGGCGATGTGGTGATGTACATCGCCGACGAGACCGCTGGTGCCACTTCCCTGCTGGCCGCCCTCGACAGTGCAACGGGCGTCGAGTCGCCCGGTCGCGCTCTGGCCAAGGCGCTCGCCGCCATCGCGCTAGGTCCCGACTCGGCCCAGATTCCCCCATTCGGTCTGGTCGCACCGGCCGCGGACGGTCTGCTTTTGATTCTGCGCGGACCGGTCACCGCGCACATCGAATCCGACGGCCGGGCCCGAAGGCTGTCGGGCGAGCGAGCGGTGACCTGGGTCGACGAAACGCTCTCAGATCCGATCGACAAGATCACGATCGGCGGCCAGGGCGGCGTGGCGGCCGGCATGGGTCGACACACGGGTCTGCGCGCAGGCGTAGTTCCCGCCGGAGGATTTGCCGTGCACAAGTCGGATGCGCCGGGGCCACCCCCGGCTGCGGCGGTGAAGAGCGAGGCACCGCACCCACCGACTGAGCGCCGCGCAGCCCCAGCCGTCGATGGGAACCTTCGGCCAGCGGAGAAACCGCAGCCGCCATCGGTGCCATTGCCGCCGCGACAACTCCCTCCGGTCCGACCTTCCGCACCGACACCAGCCGCCGAGACAGCCAACCCACGCCCCGTCGCCGGCGCCCTGACCTTTGGCGACGATGCGGTGTACCCGCTGGACCGGCCATATGTGATCGGCCGCAACCCGCTGACCGACCGGATGGTGCGTGACTCGGTTGCGTCTCCGATCGTCCTGTCCGATGACCCTCAGATATCCCGCGTGCACGCTTACGTCACCGTGAGCGCAGAGTCCGTGCTGGTGCGCGATGCCGGCACGCCTGGCGGCACGTTCGTCGCCGCGCCGGGCGCCTCAACATGGACCAGGGTCGGTGTGCAGCCCATGGTGCTTCAGCCCGGATGGTGTCTTCGGATCGGCGAGAAGATATTGACGTATCAAGTGACGGGTTCAGCTCAGTAGGTCAGCCGTTCGCGGTCGCTGAGCACACTCCAATTGCCCGAGCGCAGGACCCCGAGCGACACCGGACCCACCGCCGCGTTGTCACGAACTGCCTTCTGCGCCGCGGTTAGGTCGGCGGGGTGGTGGCCCAGAACGGTGGCACCCACCGCCCGGCCCCGCGAAACCACCAGGCGGCGGTACGAGGGGACGGCGGGGAGATCGGACGTGACCACCTCGTCGCCGGGTTCAGGCTCCACCCGCCCGATGGAAAACAGCTCAAGATCAACGCCTTTGAGGATGGTCGCGGGATTCTCCACGGGCACGACCTGATGGCCGCCCAACGCGTTGACGGCCGCGGCCTCCGCCTGCTCGGTGGCTACCGGCCACAATCCCAGTACCTTGCCGCCGTGCTCGGCGACGTCTCCGGCGGCGAATACGCCAGGGACACGCGTCTGCATGCGGTCGTCGACGAGTACGCCCTTGCCCACTGGCACACCCGCATCGCGGGCCAAGTCGATGTTGGGACGAATGCCCGTCGCCGTCAGGAAGACTTCACACGGCAAGGTGCTGCCATCTTTGAGCACCACGCTGGTGACTGCTGGTGACCCGACGACGCGGTCGGTTTCGGCCTTGCGTACCAGGGTGATTCCCGCCCTGGCGAAGTGATCGGCCACGATTTCGGAGCATCGCGGGTCGATCTGGCGACTCAACAGCCGTGAGCCACGTTCGAGCACCGTCACGTGAAGCCCGAGCTGGTGCAGGCAGTAGGCGGCTTCCAATCCCAGCAGCCCCCCGCCGGCGACGATCGCCCGCCGCGCGCGCTGCTGCTGGGCATAGGCACGGATGCGCATCGCATCGGCGGCCTCGCGGAGCACGAAACTGCCGGGTCTGTCGAGCCCGTCGATCGATGGGAGCGCCGCGCTTGACCCCATGGCCAGAATCAGCCGGTCGTAGGGCAGGGTGTCCCCGGTGCCAAGCCGCACGACCCGCGAGCGTAGGTGGAGGCTGGTCGCCACGGTATTCAGCCACGCGGTCACGGAGTGTTCGTCGTACCACTGTTCGGGTAGTAGGTACAGGCCCTGCATCGCTGAACGGCCATACACCAGCCGGGAGATGCCCATCCTGTTGTAGAGGGCATGCGGCTCGGAGCCGATCAGGTGGATTTCGCAGTCGGGATGACCGCGCCGGATGAAGTCGGCGGCGGTCACCCCGGCAATGCCATTGCCGATCACCACGACGCTGACGATGGATTTGTCGTAACTCGCCGGTCTACTGCCAGTCGCAGTGGCCTTCTCGGGTGTCAGCGAGACGACGACCTCACCGCTTTTGATGCGCGCGCAGCAGGCCATCCGGCTCGATGCCCCAAGGCCGAGTCGCTTGAGAGTCTTCAGCTCGTCGCCCTCGGGTGCCGACAGCTGATCCATGCCGTCGAGAACCCCGACCGGGTCGGCCCCGCACACGCCCATCCGGCAGCCCGCTTCGATCGGCTGGCCACCCTTCTCCGCGATATCCAGCAGGCTCATACCAACGTCGGCACCCACAGGCTGCCCGTCGGCTTCGAAACGCACTCGCGCCGCCGAATTTTCGGCCGCCGACGCGGCACGCACCTTGGGTGATTCCAGCAGCACCGGCTCCTTGCGGGTGCCGGTGGTCCAGGCGAACTGCAGCTCACTAACCCTGGTCCGAGCGATCCACAACACGCTCAGCGCGGCGATCGTGACACTGATCGGCCAGCGCAGCCAGGCGGCCTGGACACCCGTGATCTGTGCGAGCGAATCGGTGAGGATCGGTCCGGTGAACCAGTAGTAGCCGTTGAGCGCCACCGCGGCAAATCCGACGGTTAGCATCGCCGCGCTCAACGGAGTCATCGCGTTGATCGCATAAAACACACCGACACTGACGAGCACGAAAAGTGCTAGCACACCGTACTTTTCGGAGACGGAGATGTCAGCCTGGGCGCGCAGCGAGAAGAACCCGAGAATGAAACCGGGCAGCGCTGCGACGAACAGCATCCGCGGCGCGCTCCACTTGGGGTCGGGCTCGGCCATGTCCGCCTGCCACGCCGCCCTGGGCCTGAAGTCATAGCAATTCTTCGTGCAGCCCACGCAGGGACGGCAATGGCTGTTCGGCGACGCGACATAGGGCGTCTGCCCATAGGCGCGCTGCAGCGGCAGCAGTGGGCACACGCTGGAGCACCAACCGCTCTTGCCTTTCAGTAACAACCCGCCCGTGAACGCGGAGGCGATGATCACCGCGAGCACGACGGCCATCGCGGGGCCGTTGCGGTCCAGCCCGGCGATCCGCGCACCGGCGATCCCGAAGAACAGGCTCGCCGCCATCAGGAACCCATTGCGCGACCACCAATTCGGTGCCGTGCCGGCGCGGCTGAACCCGGCCACCCGCGGAATCTGATTCGACGCCGCGAGTGGGCAGATGTTGCGCCACACCCCTGGCGCGATGAAAAACAGTGCAGGCCACAGCGGGACGATGATCCTGAAGAACACGAACAACCCGCCGGCGGGGCGCACGAACAGCGCCACAACCACCGCCAGATAGGCGAGCACGCTGCCTGCGCGCAGAACCTGCCAGACCCGCAGCGGCACCTTCTTCGGTATCTCGGTGTAGGCAGGAAACAACTCACGGGTGCCCGTCGGGTCGATTCCCAGCACACGTTCAGCGAGCTGCAACGCCCGGGGACGGGTGAGATCCGCTGCTGCCGGCGGTGGCGGGAGGTGAGCGACCGCCTTGAGGTCCATGATGCTCGTCGGATCGTGCTCATGCCTCGCGACGGGCTGTTCGACTGCCGTGGGGGCGCTCAGCACGATGAGTTCGGTGCGCCCAAGCCTCACGACGTCGCCTGCGGACAGGGTCCCGCGTCCGGTCAATGCAACGCCGTTGACCGTGGTTCCGTTGCGGCTTTCCAGGTCCACCACCGACAGCGCCGTGGGGGTCGGCACCAATCGCAAATGCTGTCGCGAGACTTCGTCGTCCGCGACGTTCTCGCCTGCGCATTCTCGGCCCATAAGCAGGGGCCGGCTCAGCGTCACTCGCCGGGGGGGACGACCCCACTCCCGGATCTCAATCACCGGCGGGACAGCCATTCTTACCCCCTGAAAGACTCCTGACCGAATGCACGGATCCACAAGGGGTTGAGCTGTAGAGGGGCCCGCGCCGTCAGCATAAGTTGCTCGCAGCGCGCCCACAGCCCAACGGCAATCCATGGCAAGCGCACTTTGTTACCCTTCCCGCGATGAACAGCGCACGGACCGCTCCGTCGCCGCGGCACCGTGGCGCATTTCGCACCTGGTGCGCCGTGGTTGTCGCTGCCGTGGCATGGGGCCTCGTGAGCTTCACACCTGGTGTCGCGTTCGGCGCTCCAAATCTGGCAGGGATGTCGGTTTTCCTGGACCCGGGCCACAGCGGAGGCAGCGACTCCAGCCTGAGCCGGCAGGTGCCGAACGGGCGCGGAGGCACCAAGGACTGCCAAACCAGCGGCACGGCCACCGACCGTGGATATCCCGAGCACGCCTTCAACTGGGACGTTGTGCGACGAATCGCTGTCGCGCTGCAATCAGATTGGCGTAAGAACGCAGTTGTCGCGGCCCGACGACAACTCCGTGGGTCCTTGCGTCGACCAGCGGGCGGCCAATGGCCAACGCCATGCACCCCGACGCGATCGTGAGCGTCCACGCCGACGGCGGACCGCCGTCGGGCAGCGGGTTCCACGTCAACTACTCGGCTCCGCCACTCAACGACGCTCAGGCGGGCCCGGCCCTGCAGTTGGCGACGGTGATGCGCGATTCCCTCGTAGCGGCCGGTCTGCAGGAGTCCACGTATATCGGTTCGGACGGTCTGTACGGTCGTGCGGACCTTGCCGGGCCTGAATCTTGCCCAATATCCGGCCGTGCTGGTCGAACTCGGCAACATGCGCAACGCCGACGAGGCCGCCCAGATGCAGTCGGCCGACGGCCGGGCACGGTATGCCGCGGCGGTGACTCAGGGCGTCATCGCGTACCTCACTGCCAAAGCACCCACCTCCTAGTCCCGTAGGCAAACACGGCGACACGGCCGAAATGGTGTCGGTGGGGTCGGCGCAGACCGGCGACACTAGACGTATGCCCGATCGGCGCCACCCCCCGAGGACCTCGCGGACACGCTGGGTCGTCGCGGGCACGGCATGCGTTCTGGTCATCGTCGCCACAACCGCGGGCGGCGTGATTATCGGTCGCCACCTCTCGTCGCGTCCGACGTCGTCTTCACAATCGAGCCACGCGACCGCGCAGACACCGGCCTCGCCGCCGCCTGCAATCGCGGGTACCGCGCCGTCGAATCTGGCGGCCGACTTCGCCCAACTACAGGCACGACTACACGCCCCGGTGGGCATCGCAGTCACCGCGGTGGGCGGCGGCCAGCCCGCGATAACGCTGGGTGATCTTCAAAGCGGGCCTGCCTGGTCGACGATCAAGGTGCCGCTGGCGATTGCGGCGCTGCGGGAAGAGAATCCGCCGACTGTCACTCCCGCGATGAGCGCGGCCATCACCGAATCGGACAACGCGGCAGCCGAAACGATCTGGGCGGGACTTGGCGATCCGATGACCGCGGCCGGCAAAGTCGAAGCGGTGCTGCAAGAGGCGGGTGACTCTACCGCCGTCGAATACCGGAAACTGCGACCGGAATTTACCGCGTTCGGTCAGACGGAGTGGTCGCTGGCGGATCAGGCGAAGTTCGTGGCGAGCGCCGCGTGTGACGCTCGCAACGCACCGATTTTCGCGTTGATGGGCAAGGTGGTGCCCGATCAGAGTTGGGGCATCGGCACCATTCCCGATTCGCGATTCAAAGGTGGATGGGGTCCCTCGACGGCCGGAAATTACCTTGTCCGGCAGATCGGAACGCTCAGTGCTCCAACCGGCACCGCAGCGGTGGCGATGGCCGTGGCACCCGCGTCGGGCTCTTTCACCGATGGCACCACAGAACTAACGGATGTCGCGAACTGGCTGCATGACCACTTGGCGGCGCTTCCGGCCGGCCGGTGCGCCTCGTCGGGATGACAGGCCCTCACCGATCGGGCGGCCGGGCAGCCCGCCCGCTCTCAGTACAAGTACACGCGGGCGTTGTTTCCACCGGTACAGGTGATCCAGTTGTCGGAGCCGTACGCAGCGCATTGCATGAGGAAGTTGGGACCGGCGCACTGGGCGCCGGGCACCGTACTGCAGTCGACCGCGCCCGGGGCCGCAACGGTGCGGGGTTGGCGGCTGGCATTGCCGTACTGGTTCCAATACGAGGTAAGAACACTGCTGGCGAAATAGCAGGACGTCTCGGGAGTCCCTCGCCCGGCATGGCTGCCGAATCCGGAGGCGGTCGGTATTGAGAACCCCTGGTCGCAGGACTGATGGCTGCGGCTGTTGTCGGGGCCTTGAATGATCGGCGGCAGCCCCCCCGCAGGCGTCGGCGGTCCTGAGGACCCCGGCGCGGTTGGCGCCTGAGGCGACTGCGATTGACCGGCGGCCTGGCTCGACGGCCCGCCAGGCGGCGTCGACGACGTATTCTGTCCCGAATTGCCCCTGCCTGCCAGAAGCCCGACGACGAGCCCGATGGCACCCAGCGTGACCGCAACCATCACGATTACCGCGGGCAGTAGCCAACGCCCCCCGCGTTCGGCCGGCCTCTGCTCTGAACCGCTGGCCGTGGAACTTGTTGGTAGCGGCCCGGATTGGGGCGCGCTACTGTAGGCCGCCCAGGTCTGCGCCGAGGCGGGCACTGGTGGGCGGGCACCGTAACCCGCCTGCGTGACCGCCGCCGCGGGCCCGGCTTGCGTTGGGTCACCGTAGGGTGTCCAGGTCGGCGCCGAGGACGGCCCCACCGCCGTCGCGATATTCGCGCCGGGCTGACCAGTTGACGCGAGCGCGCGTTGTGCGGCACGCCCCAACGCCGCCGCCGAGCCGTAACGGTCGTCGGGGTCTTTTGCCATGCCGCGTGCGATCACCGCATCGAAGGATGCCGGCACGCGTCGATTGACTTCACTGGGCCGAGGAGGCGGCTGGGCGATGTGCGCAGCGATGACATTTTCCACGTTGTCGTCCGGAAACGGTCGGTCCCCGGTGAGGCTCTCGTAGAGCACGCACGCCAACGCGTAGATGTCGACTGCGGAAGTGGCCGCTTCGTTGTTGAAGCGTTCCGGGGCCATATAGGCCATGGACCCGATTTGGGTGCCCGCCACGGTCAGTCGCGTGTCGGTCCGTGTCTGAGCGATTCCGAAGTCCACCAAGTACGCAAAATCCGCTGGCGTCACAATGATGTTCGCGGGTTTGACGTCACGGTGAATCAACCCCTGCGCATGCGCCGCATCGAGGGCGGCGGCAATCTGAGCGATGACGGCCACCGCCCGTTCCGGAGCGAGCGCACTTTTGACGAGCAGGTCGTCCAGCGTCTGGCCGTTGACGAGGCGCATGTCGATGAAGAGGCTGCCGTCGACCTCACCCCAGTCATGAATCGGGATAACGTGCGGTTCCTGGAGGATCGCCGCCGAGTGAGACTCACGAAGAAACCGCGTGCGGAACGTCTCGTCCTGAGAGAACTCATCACGAAGGATCTTCAATGCCACCGTCCGGTTCTTGCTCGTGTCATAGGCCTCATACACTTCGCCCATCCCGCCCCGACCCAGCAAGCCAACGATCTTGTACTTGCCGAACGTCTGACCGACGCGCGAGCTCACCGATACCCCCTCAAAATCGCACCGCGAATGGAGTATCCGCCTGATAGCCCGGCCGTGCAGCCCTTTGCCGACGAACTGCACATGTGCGAAGCGATTCAGTCGCCGGCTTTGATCTAGGTTCTCTGCGGCTGCGATCCCGCATCCTCCGGATCGACCTCCACCGCATACGAAGTGATTGCCGCGATCTCGTCACCGGCGAACTCGTAGATGTCGCAACTGGCGACCGCGGTCATTCCATCGGGGCGGGTGTAGCGGGCGAACGTGTCGACGGCGACGGTGTCCCGACCCGCCGCGACCACACATCGGTCGTACGTGGTCGTGGTGCCCTCGAGGCTTTCCAGGGTGTCGCGGCACGTCTGCCGGACCGCGTCGACGCCCTCGAGCACCATGTATCCGACGATCGTCCAGCGCACATTCTTCGCGAGGTACCCGAGTGCCTCGTCGAATCGGTGCTCGGAGAACGCGCGGCCGATTGCGCCGGGATCGAATGCCATGAGCCGACGGTAGCGTGGGCCCGTCGGTGAGCGGAAAGGATGACCGCATGGATCTGTCGGGCGTTGGCGTGTGGAGCCACCAATTGCGTTACGGCGACCCCGCGGAGTCTGCTGAGGCGGCCGCTGAGTTGGACGAGCTCGGGTTCACCGCGCTGTGGATTCCCGACGTCGGCGGTCCGGTGCTCGACGCGGTCGACCACTTGCTGGACTCGACCAAGCACGCGGTGATCGCAACCGGCATCCTGAATCTTTGGATGCATGAGCCATCCGACGTAGCCGCGCGGTACGCATCCCTGACCAAGACACACGGTGAGCGATTCCTGCTCGGAATCGGTTGCAGCCATGCGCCGCTCGTCGACGCCACGGAGCCCGGCCGCTTCCGCAAGCCCCTTGCCGCCACGCGGTCATTCCTCGACGCGCTGGACGCCGCCGAGCAGCCGGTGCCAGTACAGAACCGGGTGGTCGGGGCGCTGGGCCCGAAGATGATGGAGCTGTCCGCAACACGCGCCCACGGCGCCCATCCGTACCTGGGCACACCCGACCGCACCCGCCACGCCAGGCACGTGCTGGGCGACGGTCCGCTGCTGCTGCCCGAGCAGACCGTCGTGCTGACCGAGGACCGTGACGAGGCGCGCGCCATCGGAACCGATTGGCTGCGTACCTATCTCACGTTGCCGAACTACGCCAACAGATTGTTGCGCTCCGGCTTCACCGCCGGCGACGTGTCGTCGATCAGCGACCGGGTGTTCGAAGCGATCATCGCGTGGGGCGACGAGGAGACCGTCCTGCGCCGGGTCGACGAGCATCGCGCAGCCGGAGCTGACCACGTCTGCGTGCAAGTCCTCACCACCGACCCACAGGAATTCCCGCGCGACGAGTGGCGCCGTCTGGCCGCCGCGTTGACCTAACCGAGGATTCCCGCCGAGAACGCCACCACCGCACCGAAATGGGGAGCTACCGCAGCGTGGTGATCGCGAGCGGCTCCTTGCTCCCGGTCACCCGGATATCGACCGTGCGAATCTGCGATGTCGGGATGCTCGTCGCCGCCGAAAGGCCGGTCGCCTCGTCCCCTGCGGGCTTCCATGAGCCCACCGCACTCTGAACGCCGTCGCGCGTCGTCACCACGATGTCGTAGCTGCCGACGTTCCTCGACCAGTGCTTGGTGTACTGGCACGCCCAGTTCAGCTCCGTGCCCCACTTCTTCGCGGAGACGGCGAGCTCGGCGGTCAGGCCTCCGCGCGGGGTCGGCTGCATGGTCTGCAACGCGACCGCCTGCACCGGTGCCGGTGACCGCGGGAAGACCGTGGCACCCACGACTCCGCCCGTGATCGCCAACGCGGCGGCAGCGGCAACCGCCGTCGCGAGCCAGGTGCGTCGCAATCGCTGCTGTCGCTTGGCCGCCGCGTGGGCCAGGGACGCAACATTGTCTGGCCGATCCTGCGACGGCGGCGCGCCCGCAGGCGCCGCGCCCGCAAGATCGGTCAGCGCGACCGCCTCGTCACGGCTGAGCGCGTTGAGGATGCCTGGCATCCCCGCAAGATCGGTGAGCTGCGCAGCGCGTGCCGGGTTGGCCGCGAGATAGTTTTCGTAGGCCCGCCGGTCCTCCAGGCTCAGTGCGCCCAGAACGTACGCGGCGTCCCACTCGGAAAGGTCGTCGTCGGGCTTGAAGTTCGTCACCGGACAACCCCCCTCTCTTGCAACGCAATTCGCAACGCGCGCAGCGCGTAATGAAGTCTGGACTTGACAGTGCCCTCCGGGACCCCCTCCTGCTGCGCTATGTCGGCGACGGATTGACCGAGATAGTAGGCGCGGACGATCGCGGTGCGATGATCCAGCGACAGCGACAGCAAGGCGTCGGACAGTATCCATTTGTCGAATGCCGGGCCGATTACGTCCGGCGACGGCCGTTCGGGAAGGTATTCGCTCTGCAGTTCACGGGTGTACCTGGCGCTGCGCCGGTCGTCGATCACCAGATTGCGCGCGACGGTAAAAAGCCATGCGCGCACGTTGTCCGTCGACTGTTGCAGCACCTCCGGTTTGCGCCAGAGTCGCAGCAGCGACTCCTGCACAACATCTTCGGCGAACGGCATGTCTCCCCTGGTCAATTTCAACACGTAACGCAACAGCGACTGGCTGTGCTCGTCGTGCACCGCCCGCAGCAGCGCCGCCTGCTCGGAATCGTCAGTCATCCCTCGTGCACCGCGCATCCCTTACGTCCGACTCGGCCTTTGTTGAGCACAACGATGCAACGTGGGCGAATCGTTCAACAGTGATTGTCGCGGATTGGAGTTAGCCGAGAAGGGTCCGAACGACCCTGTCGGCCAACAGCCGCCCCCGGCCGGTGAGCACCAGCCGGTCGCTGCGGGGCATGAGCAGCCCGTCGGCGATGACGCCTTCGGCGCGCCCATATTCCGCGTCATTGAGCACCGACACCGGCAGCCCCTCGCGGAGTCGCACGCGAAGCAGCACTTCTTCGGTGTGGCGGTCGCCGTCGTCGAGGGCCTCGAAACCGGCGACAGGCAACAGCCCGTCTGCCAGCGATTGCGCATAAGCGTTGGGGTGCTTGATATTCCACCACCGCGTCGAGCCCACGAATCCGTGCGCCCCCGGGTCCGGCCCCCCACCACTGCCCGCCTTTCCAGTACCCGAGGTTGTGACGGCATTCGCCGCCCGCCACGGCCCAGTTCGACACTTCGTACCAGTCGAAGCCCGCCGCCGACAGATGCGCGTCGAGCAACTCGTAACGGTGTGCCAGCACGTCGTCGTCGGGGGCCGCGATCTCGCCGCGTCGCACCCTGCGGGCCAGCGCGGTGCCGTCCTCGACCACCAGCGCGTATGCCGACACGTGGTCGACAGGGGCGGCGATGACCGCGTCGACCGAACGGCGGAGATCGTCGTCGGTCTCCCCGGGCGTGCCATATATGAGGTCGAGGTTGACGTGGTCGAAGCCCGCGGCGCGGGCTTCGCGGGCCGCCGCGAGTGCCCGGCCCGGCGAGTGCACCCGATCCAGCACCGCCAGCACGTGCGGAGCGACGGACTGCATGCCGAGCGACACCCGGGTGAACCCCACCGCGCGCAGTTGCTCGAAGAACTCCGGCGAAGTGGATTCCGGATTCGCCTCGGTGGTGACCTCGGCGGCGCGGGCCAGCGTCGAAATTGCTCGCGGACCGCGTCGAGCACCGCGCCGAGACCGGTACCGCCCAGCAGCGACGGCGTCCCGCCCCCGACGAACACCGTGTCGACTCCCGTGGCCCAGCCGCGACGCCGCCAGGCCGAGCTCTCCGCGCACCGCCCCAGCCATCCGTCAGGGTTCGCGCCGCCCAGTTCGGCGGGCGTGTAGGTGTTGAAGTCGCAGTAACCGCAGCGGGTGGCGCAGAACGGCACGTGGATATAGATGCCGAACGGTCCACCCGGCCCGGCGGCCAGGTCGGGCAGCGCAGCGGGCGCCGTTCGGACAGTCATATGCCCAGTCTCCCAGAGGGACTTTTGCTCACCGTGAGCGCAAATCTCCCCCGGTTAGGGCTGATGTGGCTGTCCGTGGCACAATTGAGGCCGTGACGTCCGCCCACTTCCCCCACCGCATCTCGCTGGTGGCTCGGCGGCATGTCGATTTCAAGCGTGTCAGTACCTGTTGTTGTCTGCCCTGACGCCGTAGACCTGCCCACCTGTAATTTCAGCTGGCCGCCGGATCTGCGCCGCCGGACAGCCCCCGGTGATGACGCGCGATCCGGCTCCATAGAGGAGCCAAAACCAATGAGCCACTGCACGTAGGACATCAGCCGGCTCGCCGGCGTCCGTAAAGCGCCCGCGTGGCGAGGGCCAGTGGGCGCTCGGGTACCGCGAGCCGCTCAACCCGAACGAGCAGTTCAAGAAGGACGATGACGCCGCTCAACGTGCGGGCGCGCATCATCAACATCTACTCCAAGCAGGGCTTCGACAGCATCGACAAGGAGGACCTGCGCGGCCGGATCCGCTGGATGGGCCTGTACACCCAGCGCGAACAGGGCTACGACGGCACCTGGACCGGCGACGAGAACACCGACATGCTCGAGGCCAGGTACTTCATGATGCGGGTGCGCTGCGACGGCGGCGCGCTGACCGCGGCCGCCCTGCGCACCTTGGCGAGATCTCCACCGAATTCGGCCGCGACACCGCCGACATCAGCGACCGGCGAAAACGTGCAGTACCACTGGATCCGCATCGAGGATGTCCCCGCGATCTGGCGACCGGCTGGCTGCTGTCGGGTTGCAGACCACCGAGGCCTGCGGCGACTGCCCCCGCGTGGTGCTGGGCTCGCCTCTGGCTGGCGAGTCGCTCGACGAGGTCCTCGACCCGACGTGGGCGGTCGACGAGATCGTCCGCCGCTACATCGGCAATCCGGAGCTCGTCCAACCTGCCGCGCAAGTTCAAGACAGCGATATCGGGCCTGCAGGACGTCGCCCACGAGGTCAACGACGTCGCGTTCATCGGCGTCAACCACCCCGAGCACGGCCCGGGCTTGGACCTGTGGGTCGGTGGCGGCCTTTCGACGAATCCGATGCTGGCCCAGCGTGTCGGCGCGTGGATCCCGTTGGAGGAGGTGCCCGATGTCTGGGAAGGCGTCACCTCGGTGTTCCGCGACTACGGCTACCGCAGGCTGCGGTCCAAGGCGCGGCTGAAGTTCCTGATCAAGGACTGGGGCATAGAGAAATTCCGCCAGGTCCTCGAGGACGAGTACCTGGGCCGGCAGCTGATCGACGGGCCCGCACCGGAGCCCGTCAAGCACCCGATCGACCACGTCGGCATCCAGAAGCTCAAGAACGGAAAAAATGCCGTCGGCGTCGCGCCGATCGCGGGACGGGTGTCGGGCACCATCTTGTCCAAGGTCGCGGATCTTGCGGTGGCCGCCGGGTCGGACCGGGTGCGCTTCACGCCGTATCAGAAGCTGGTCATCCTCGACGTTGCGGACGACAAGCTCGACGAGCTCGTCGCCGGGCTGGACGCGCTGGGCTGCCGTCGCGGCCGTCGGCTTGGCGAAAGAACCTGATGGCCTGCACCGGCATCGAGTACTGCAAGCTGTCGTTCGCCGAGACCCGCAACCGGGCTCAGGTACTGGTGCCCGAACTGGAGAAGCGGCTCGAGGACATCAATGCGCAGCTCGACGTGCCGATAACCGTCAACATCAACGGGTGCCCGAACTCGTGCGCCCGGATCCAGGTCGCCGACATCGGCTTCAAGGGCCAGATGGTCGACGACGGCGACGGAGCCGGTCGAGGGCTTCCAGGTTCACCTCGGCGGCAGCCTGGGCCTCGACAGTGGATTCGGCCGCAAATTGCGCCAGCACAAGGTGCTGTCCACCGAGCTGGGCGACTACATCGACCGGGTGGTTCGGAATTTCGTGAAACAACGCGAGCAGGGCGAGCGTTTCGCTACATGGGCAGTACGAGCAGACGAGGCGGACCTGAGGTGACGGATCTGATGACTGAAGCGGAGTTGCAGCAGCTGGCGGAGCGCGGCGCGGCCGAACTCGAGGGTGCCAACGCGAACGACCTTTTGCGCTGGACCGACGAGAACTTCGCGGGCAATTACATCGTCGCATCCAACATGCAGGACGCGGTGCTGGTCGATCTCGCTTCGAAGGTGCGCCCCGGCGTCGACGTGCTGTTCCTGGACACCGGGTACCACTTCGTCGAGACCATCGGCACCCGTGACGCTGTCGAGGCCGTCTACAACGTCAACGTTGTCAACGTCACCCCCGAGAACTCGGTCGCCAAGCAGGACGAGTTGTTCGGCAAGGACTTGTTCGCCCGCGAGCCCAACGAGTGCTGCCGGATGCGCAAGGTGGAGCCGCTGGGCAAGGCGCTGCGCGGCTACTCGGCGTGGGTCACAGGGATTCGCCGCGTAGAGGCGCCGACCCGCGCCAACGCGCCGCTTATCAGCTGGGACAAGGCCTTTGGGTTGGTGAAGGTCAATCCCATCGCCACATGGACCGACGAGGAAATGCAGGCCTACATCGACGGCAACGACGTGCTCGTCAACCCACTTGTGTTCGAGGGCTATCCGTCGATCGGCTGCGCGCCCTGCACCGCGAAGCCGGTCGAGGGCGCCGATCCGCGCAGCGGCCGCTGGGCGGGCCTGTCGAAGACAGAATGCGGTTTGCACGCCTCGTGACACTGGTTTTAACGGCGCACGGCAGTGCCGATCCGCGATCGGCGGCATCGGCGCACGAGGTGGCGCACACCATTCGCATGGTGCGCCGGGATGTGGACGTGCGGGTGGCGTTCTGTGAGCAGAACACGCCCACTCTTCGCGAAGTGCTGGCGGCATCTCCACTCGATGCAGTGGTCGTGCCGTTGCTTCTCGCGGACGCCTATCACGCCCGCGTCGACATTCCCACCACGATCGGCGAATCGGGTTCCGCTGCACGGCAAGCCGACGTCCTCGGCGAGGACGACAGGCTCGTTCATGTTCTGCGTCAGCGCCTCGCACACGCTGGGGTGGCGCAACTCGATCCCGATGTGGGCGTTCTCGTCACCGCGGTGGGTTCTTCGCGGCCGCAGGCCAATGCGCGAACGGCGTCGGTCGCCGAAGACCTCACGCAAAACACCCGGTGGACGGCGACCATCGCGTTCGCCACGGGGCCACACCCTTCGCTCGCAGAGGCCGCCGAAGTCCTTCGCGATCGTGGCGCATCCCGGTTGGTCGTCGCCCCGTGGTTCCTCGCGCACGGGCGGATCACCGATCGCGTCGCAAACTTCGCGCGCACTAACGGGATTGCGATGGCCGAACCGCTTGGACCGCACCGGCTGGTTGCCGAGACGGTGCTGGATCGGTTCGATGAAGCGGTCGTGGCCCGCGCAGCGGCATAGTAGCCAGGCGCGCGGGGCTCCTGACCGCGCGATTTGATACGCCGCGCACGGCGTGTTGCGAAGAAACCGCGCATTCGGGTCGACACGGCCGGCGCAATGCGCGCACCATCGGCGTCGCCACGCGCGTCGCGGCCTAAGAGCTACTTGCGCCTTCGCCGGGAATTCAGGCCTTCGTCAGCGCCTCGTCGTCGTCGGCGTTGTCGGTCCTTGGGATTTCGGTGCCACCGGGCAATGGTGGAATCCGGGTTGCACGCACGTACACCGTGTCGCCTTCCTTCAGCCCCAATGCCTCGGCATCGCCGCGGGTGATCTGCGCGGTGAACGGCGTGTGGTCGGCCGCACTGGTCAGTTCGACGCGAACCTCGAAGCCCAGCACCACGATTCGGTCGATAGTCGCCCGCACGACGCCCGTGGCTTGGACAGAGTCATCGTCATTGGCCGCGATCGCCATCTCGGGATTGCGGCCAACGCGGATGTCGTGCGGTCGGACCAGCGAGCCGTTCAGCGACGACACCGCTCCAAGGAACGACATCACGAACGCGTTGGCGGGCGCGTCGTAGACCTCCGTCGGTGAGCCGACCTGCTCGATGCGACCCTTGTTGAGCACCGCGATGCGATCCGCGACGTCGAGGGCTTCCGCCTGATCGTGGGTGACCAGCACGGTGGTCACGTGCACCTCATCGTGGAGTCGACGCAGCCAGGCCCGCAAGTCCTCGCGGACCTTGGCGTCCAGCGCACCGAACGGCTCGTCGAGCAGCAGCACCTCGGGATCGACCGCCAACGCGCGCGCCAACGCCATCCGCTGGCGCTGGCCGCCGGAGAGCTGATTGGGATAGCGGGTCTGAAACCCGGCGAGCCCAACCACTTCCAGAAGGTTGTCGACCTTCTCCTTGATCTCGGCCTTCGGCTTCTTGCGGATCTTCAGCCCGAAGGCGACGTTGTCGCGCACGGTCAGATGCTTGAACGCCGCGTAATGCTGGAACACGAAGCCGATACCCCGCCGCTGCGGCGGGACACCCGTCACGTCACGTCCGTTGATCGTGACGGTGCCGGTGTCAGGCAGGTCCAGTCCGGCGATGGCGCGCAGCAGTGTGGACTTGCCCGATCCGCTTGGTCCCAGCAGCGCGGTCAGCGACCCGGACGGCACCACGAAGTCGACGTTGTCCAGCGCTGCGAAATCGCCGTAGTGCTTGTTGGCGCCCCGCACGATGATTGCGTCGGTCATTTTTCTCGCGTCTCCTTAGGCCCGCTTGCTCGCGCGTGCGCGCCGAGCGTCGAGGACCACCTGAACGATCAGTACGATCACGGCGACCGTCATCAACAGCGTGGAGACGGCATATGCGCCGTATTCCGCGCCGCGACTGTACCGGTCAGCCACCAACAGTGTGAGGGTTTGCGACGTACCCGGCAGGTTGGACGACACCATGATGACAGCGCCGAACTCGCCGAGTGTGCGTGCGATCGTCAAGACGATGCCGTAGGTCAGGCCCCACCTGATCGACGGAAGAGTGACCCGCCAAAACGTCTGCCACCACTGCGATCCGAGGGTGGCGGCGGCCTCCTCCTGATCGGTGCCGATCTCATGCAGCACCGGCTCGACCTCGCGGATGACAAACGGCACGGTGACGAAGATGCTTGCCAACACGATGCCCGGGAAGCCGAAGATGATCTTGAAGCCGAGGTTGTTCTCGACGAAACCGAATAGGCCAGCGGAACCCCACAACAGAATCAGCGCGACACCCACTACCACCGGGGACACTGCGAACGGGAGGTCGATGACGGCCTGCAGTGCGCTCTTGCCGCGGAACCTGTTGCGCGCCAACACCAATGCGGTCGGTATGCCGAAGAGAACGTTGAGCGGCACGACGATCGCGACCACGAGCACCGACAGCTGCAACGCCGAAAGCGCCGCCGGTGTCGAAATCGAGTCGAAGAACGCCCCGATGCCGGGCTGGAACGTGCGCCACAGAATCAGCGCTACCGGCACGATGACCAGAATCGCGACGTACGCCAGCCCGAGGTACCGAAATAGGTAGCGCAGGGCCGGGGACAATGTCATCGCGCCAGCTCCTCACGCTTGGCGGCCCGCGACCCGACCGCTCGCAGGATGAACAGCACGACGAACGAGATCACCAGCAGCACGATGGAGATGGCGGCAGCACCGGTGCGGTCGTCATTCTCGATGAGGGTCCGGATCCATTGTGACGACACTTCGGTTTCACCGGGCACGGCACCGCCGATCAGGACCACAGAACCGAATTCGCCGATGGCCCTCGAAAAGGCCAGTCCCGCACCGGAAAGCAGTGAGGGAAGCAGTGCAGGCAAGATTACCTGAGTGAAGATCGTCCAGTTGTTGGCACCGAGAGAGGCTGCGGCCTCCTCAGTTTCGCGATCGAGCTCCAAAAGCACCGGCTGGACGGACCGCACCACGAACGGCAGGGTGACGAACAGCAGCGCGATACCCACACCCCACTTGGTGTGCTGCAGGTGCAGATCCACTGGACTGTTCGGCCCATACAGGGCAAGCATCACCAAGCTGGCAACGATGGTCGGCAAGGCGAACGGCAGATCGATCACCGAATCGACGAGGCGCTTGCCAGGAAAATCGTCCCGGGTGAGCACCCACGCCACCAGTAGTCCGAAAACGAGGTTCACCAAGGTGACGCCGAGCGAGATGGTCAACGTCACCCGCAACGACGCCAGCGCCGCGTTGGAGGTGATCGCAACCCAAAACGCGTGCCAGCCACCGCCCGCGGCCTGCCACACGATCGCCGCGAGTGGCAGCAGCACGATGACGCTCAGCCAGATCGAGGCGGCGCCCACTCGCAGCGACGTCGTCCCATACCGGCCCCCAAGGAGGCTGGGCGCCCGGCCCCCCTCACCGGTGTCGGTGAGTTCGGGCCGGGTCGCCTCCGGATTGGGTTCGACGGTTGCTGTCATCCAGTCGCCTGCTTGTAGATCTTCGTGATGCTGCCGTTGTCCTTGTCGAACAACGCCGCATCAACCGTGCTCCATCCGCCCAGGTCGGCAATAGTCCACAGCTTCTGCGGCGTCGGGAAGTCAGTGGCGAAGTCTGCCGCGACGGACGGGTCGACGGGACGGAACCCGGCCTGTGCCCAGATCTTCTGGCCTTCCTTGGTGTACAGGTAGTTCTTCAGCGCGGTGACCTTGTCCAGGTGCGCGCTCGAGGTGACGACCGCGACCGGGTTCTCGATTTTGAAGGTCTGCGGCGGGTTGATGTGCTCGACGGGCTTGCCCTGCCGCTCGACGTTGATGGCCTCGTTCTCATAGCTGATCAGCACGTCACCGGTGCCCTGCAGGAACACGTCGGTGGCTTCGCGACCGGACCCTGGCCGCGTCTTGACGTGCTCGGTCACCAGCTTGTTCACGAAATCCAGGCCGGCCTGTTGGTCCTGGCCGCCGTTGCTCTTCGCGGCGTACGGCGCCAGCAGATTCCACTTCGCCGAGCCGGAGCTCAGCGGGCTCGGGGTCACGACCTCGAGCCCGGGCTGCAGCAGGTCGTCCCAGTCCTTGATGTTCTTCGGGTTGCCCTTGCGCACCACGAGCGAAACCACCGACCCGAACGGGATGCCCTTGGTCGCATCGGCGTTCCAATCCTTGGCCACCTTGTTGGCCTTGACCAGACGGGTGACGTCCGGTTCGACCGAGAAGTTGACAATATCGGCGGGCTTGCCGTCGACGACCGCGCGAGACTGGTCGCCAGAAGCACCGTAGGACGTCGTCACCGCGACACCCTTGCCCTCCGGCGTGGCCGCGAACGCCGGGATGATTTTGCTCCAGCCCGGCTCTGGCACGGCGTATGCGACGAGCGTCAGGGTGGTGTCGGCGGGAGGCTGATTTCCGGTGCTCCCCGCGACATCGCTGGACCCACCGCCGCACGCCGCGAGCAGGGTCGCAGTGGCGGTTAGGGCGGCCGCGGCGCGCCAGGACTTACGGATGTTGAGCATTGGTGACCTTTCCTTGCAGGGGATTAACGGGGCAGCCCGTCATCACAGCAAGGCGAGGGATCAGTACTTGGGCAGGAAACAGCCTTTACCGACACCAAACCGCGGACGGGCGTGGAGTCAGCGACAACAGTGGACGTCTGCAACAGCGCACATACCCACGGCAATGAGAGCCAATATGTGGCCCTCCGTACTGCCGGACGCTGCATGCATGGCGCGAAGAATAACAGAGTCTGGCAACACGCTCAGTGTGGCCTTAGCCCGGTCAACGAGTTAGCAGCCACGCGACGACCACGAGCACCACGAGCAGGACGAGCACCAAGGTCACCCGCGACCGCGGCATCCCACTCATTCGGAGTCCTCGCGCTCGCGGCGCGCGCGCCGCAGCAGCCGGATCCCGTTGCCCAGCGCCCCGTCGAGTGCGATCGCGATGCCGTAAGCCAGCGCCAGCACCACGGGCATCACCACGGCGGTCTGGGCGACGAACGGCAGGCCGGATAGCCACAGTTCGACGCCGTCCCACCAATTGAGGAACCCGCCCACCAGGCCAGACTATTCGATGCGAAGATGGCCGCGTGCCTGCCGAGGAAGACAGCACTGAGAAAACCACCTGTGTCATCGCCGGCGGCGGTCCCGCGGGAATCATGCTGGGCCTGCTGCTCGCCCGCGGCGGCGTCGACGTCACCGTGATGGAAAAACACGCCGACTTCCTGCGTGACTTCCGCGGCGACACCGTGCATGCCAGCACGCTTCGACTACTCGACGAACTCGGTTTGGCCGCGGATTTCGCCAGGATGCCGCACCGCGAGATCGATACGGTGAACATGAATATCCAGGGCACACCGGTCGAAATCGACCTGCGCCGAATTCCCGGTCCGCACAAGCACATTGCGCTCGTCCCACAGTGGGATTTCCTCGAGCTGCTTGCCGCTGCCGCCGAAAAGGAACCGACGTTTCGGCTGCTTCGCAGCACCGAGGTGCTTGCGCCGATTCGCCGTGGCGACAAGGTGATTGGTGTCAGTTACCGCGACAGCGGGGGCCAGGTGCGTGAGCTGCACGCCGAGTTGACAGTGGCCTGCGACGGGCGGTCGTCGACGCTGCGGGACACAATGGGGTTGAAGCCGAGGAACTTCGGTGCGCCGATGGACGTTTGGTGGTTTCGGCTGCCCCGAAACGCCGACGACCCGCACGGCCTTGCCGGTGTGCTGGGCACCGGCCACGTGCATCGCGATCGACCGAGGCGACTACTTCCAGATCGCCTACATCATCCCCAAGGGCCGCGATGCGGAGCTGCGCGCGCAGGGCGTCGAAACACTGCGCCGCGGGGTGGTGACACTGGTGCCCTGGCTGGCCGGTCGCGTCGAGGCGCTCACGTCATTCGACGACGTCAAGCTGCTCGACGTTCAGCTCAATCGGCTGCGACGCTGGTACACCGACGGACTATTGCTGATCGGCGACGCGGCGCACGCGATGTCACCGGTAGGCGGGGTCGGGATCAACCTGGCCGTCGCAGACGCCGTGGCGGCAGGCCGCGCGCTGGCGGGCCCGTTGCGTCGCGGCACCGTCTCCACCAGGCAGTTGGCACGAGTGCAGGCGCGGCGGTGGTTGCCCGCCGCGCTGATCCAGTCGATCCAGCGGGTCGTCCACAGGCGGGTCATCGCAGTCGCGGTTTCGGCCGATCAGACTGCTAAACCGCCCCTTTTCGTGCGGATCGCCAACAAGGTGCCTGCGCTGCGCACCGCGGCGGGATACGCCGTCGCGATCGGTCCACTGCCCGAACACGTGCCGGAGTTTGCCCGGCGCTGAACCGAACGCCGCAGGACACGCCCCGACACAAGTAGACGCCGGGGCTCTCGGCAGTCGATGATGTCCGAATGGTCCTGCCAGACACCGAGCCCTCCGACGGGACGCCCAAGGCCGCAGATACCGACAACGGGTTGAGGCCCGCCTATGTCGGCGAGCCGGAAGCCCCGTTCACCGTGACGGCACCGGTGCCGTATGTCTCCAGCGGGTCGTTGCGGAACCCGTTTCCGCCCATCGCCGATTACGCGTTCCTGTCTGACTGCGAGAACACCTGCTTGATCTCGTCGGCCGGCTCGGTGGAATGGCTGTGCGTCCCGCGCCCCGACTCCCCCAGCGTCTTCGGCGCCATCCTGGACCGCGCAGCCGGGCACTTCCGAATGGGCCCTTACGGCGTCACGGTGCCCGCGGCCCGGCGCTACCTGCCTGGCAGCCTGATCCTGGAGACCACCTGGCAGACCCACACCGGCTGGGTGATCGTGCGCGACGCACTGGTGATGGGGCCGTGGCACGATATCGAGACCCGGTCCCGCACGCATCGCCGCACCCCGATGGATTGGGATGCCGAGCACATTCTGCTTCGGACCGTGCGCTGTGTGAGCGGCACCGTTGAGTTCGTGATGAGCTGCGAGCCTGCATTTGACTACCACCGCAACAACGCCACCTGGGAGTACTCGGCCCAGGCGTACGGGGAGGCGATCGCGCGGGCCCACAACGATCCCGACTCGCACCCAACCATGCGAATCACCACCAACCTGCGCATCGGCCTCGAGGGCCGCGAGGCCCGCGCCCGCACTCGGATGAAGGAGGGCGACAACGCATTCGTCGCGTTGAGCTGGTCCAAACATCCGGCACCGCAGACCTATGAAGAAGCCGCCGACAAGATGTGGGCGACCAGCGAAGCCTGGCGGCAGTGGATCAACATCGGCGACTTCCCCGATCACCCGTGGCGGTCGTATCTACAGCGCAGCGCGTTGACGCTGAAGGGGCTGACCTACTCGCCCACCGGCGCGCTGCTGGCCGCCCCGACCACGTCATTGCCGGAAACGCCTCAGGGCGAACGAAATTGGGACTACCGCTACGCCTGGGTGCGCGACTCGACATTCGCGCTGTGGGGCCTGTACACGCTGGGGCTCGATCGCGAGGCCGACGACTTCTTCGCGTTCATCGCCGACGTGTCCGGCGCCAACAACGGTGAGCGCCACCCACTTCAGGTGATGTACGCCGTCGGCGGTGAACGCAGCCTCGTCGAAGAGGAGCTGCACCACCTTTCCGGTTATGACAACGCGCGCCCGGTGCGAATCGGAAACGGTGCGTACAACCAGATGCAGCACGATATCTGGGGCACGATGCTGGATTCGGTTTACCTGCACGCGAAATCGCGCGAACAGATCTCCGACACGTTGTGGCCGGTGCTCAAGCAACAGGTCGAGGAGGCCATCAAGCACTGGCGCGAACCCGATCGTGGCATCTGGGAGGTGCGCGGCGAGCCGCAGCACTTCACGTCGAGCAAGATCATGTGCTGGGTGGCGCTGGACCGCGGTTCCAAGCTGGCCGAGCTGCAGGGTGAGAAGTCCTATGCCCAGCAATGGCGCGCGATCGCCGAGGAGATCAAGGCCGACGTGCTGGCCAACGGCGTCGACTCACGTGGGGTGTTGACCCAGCGTTACGGCGACGACGCGCTGGACGCGTCGCTCCTGCTGGCGATACTGACCCGCTTCCTGCCCGCCGACGACCCGCGGGTGCGGGCCACGGTGCTGGCCATCGCCGATGAGCTGACCGAGGACGGGCTGGTGTTGCGGTACCGGGTCGAGGAAACCGACGACGGCTTGTCCGGTGAGGAAGGCACGTTCACCATCTGCTCGTTCTGGCTGGTGTCGGCGCTGGTCGAGATCGGCGAGATCCATCGCGCCAAGCACCTGTGCGAGCGACTGCTGTCGTTCGCCAGCCCGCTGCACCTCTACGCCGAGGAGATCGAGCCACGCACCGGCAGGCATCTGGGCAACTTCCCGCAAGCGTTCACCCACCTGGCGTTGATCAACGCCGTGGTGCACGTCATCCGTGCGGAGGAAGAGTCCGACAGCTCGGGGGTCTTCCAGCCCGCCAACGCGCCGATGTAGCTACGTCAGAAGCACTCCACCGATGACGACGATCGCCACGCCAAGCGCGGCCACGATCCATGGCCAGCCGCTGACGGGACGAACCATCACCATCAGTCCCCCGTCGGGGGCAGTCAGGAACAGATCGTCGGGCACAACGGGACTTTAGGTCGCCGTCGCGGCTGCTCATGAGGCCCAGCGGAGGACCACAGCGCATACGCAGTGCCAGGCAGCGTCGCCGATTTTGAATCAGCGTGGTCGAAACACAGATGTAGGCCGGTTGCGCGCTGGTGAAGGGCTGGTAGCGGTTCAGGATCATCCTGGCCTGATGTCTTGTCGGACCTGTCCCGGTTGAGCACGATCTCATCCATGAGTTATCGCGCGGGGGACGAAAGATCGCGGCGAGTCATCGACGTGGCCATCGGGATCCTGGTCGGGCTGCGTGGCTGCTCGGACCAGGCGGCTTTCGACGAGCTGGTCCGCGTGGTGCACCAGACGGGCATCGGCATCGGACGACTGGCTGCGGGTTTGGTAGCTGTCGCCAGCGGATCGTCGACCGCGGAGCACGCCGAGGCGTTCACCGTATGGGCAGACCTGATCGACCGTGCGCGCCTGGTTTCGCTGGCCAACTAGGCAGAAACGATCACCACCGCACGGGCAATTCGGTCAGACCGCCGGCCAATTCGTCGGCCCGCATCGTCAGCTCCCCCGCGTCGACCGCGAGTTGCAACGTGGGGAACCGAGAGACAAGCAGAGAGAACACCGTCTGCAACTCGATGCGCGCCAGCGGCGCGCCCAGGCAGTACCGAGCGCCATAACCGAAGGTGACATGGCTCGTGGCCATCCGCGTGATGTCCACCCGCTCCGGGCCCGCGAATACCGCAGGGTCGTGGTTGGCACCCCCGATGTCGAGCAGCACGAGATCGCCCGCTTCGATTGCGACGCCGCCGATTTCGAGAGCTGTCCGCGCGTAACGAGGCATCTGGCCACCGCCTCTGCGTGAGGCCCTCAGCGTCTCTTCGATCGCGTTCGGGACCAACGCGGGATCGCTGACGAGAGCCTGCCACTGCTCCGGATTGGCCAGCAGCAGCATTGCGGTGAGCCCGATATGAACGACGGTGGTCTCATGTCCGGCGAACAGCAGGGCCATGGACAGCTCGGCCGCCTCGTCATCGGATACCCCGTCGGTTGCACACAGGCGCGACATCACATCCTCGCCGGGCTGCCGCCGTTTGGCGGCAACGAGCTGGTGTCCGTAGGCGTACAGCTGGGCCAGGCCCTCTTCGGAACGGGCGTGGTCGCGAGTGTTGCCGGCATCGTTGGTCCAGCCGCGAAATCGCTCGCGGTCTTCATATGGCACCCCGAGCAGCTCACAAATGACCAATATCGGTAGCGGCACCGCCAGCAGTGCGTGCAGATCGGCAGGAGGCCCGTTCCGGGCCAGCTCATCGAGCAGGTGTGTGGTGAGGGCCTCGACCCTCGAACGCAGGGCGCGCATGTGCCGTGGCGTGAAATGTGGTTGCAGCAGCGCGCGCATCCGCGCGTGGTCGGCGTGCTCCGTCGCGAAATCGCCCAAGGGCCCGCCGAATAGGGCCGACTCTCCTGTCCGGGCGGCGGTCTCGGGCTCGGGGTGGGCTCGTCCCAGTCGGTCGTCGTCGAGTAGTCGCCGCACGTCCGAGTGATGCATGACCAGCCACGCCGGATCGCCGACCTCGGTTCGCACCCGGTGGATGGTGCCCCGGGCCTGCAGTTCGCGCAGTTGCGGCGCGAGCTGCAGCGGGTCGGCTTGTTCAAACGGCAGCTGTGGCGGGGTCGTCACGGCGCCCTCCAGTTCACCGGCGTTGTATAAGAGGACTTAAACAAGGCTACTTGTATAATCAGCGTTAAACAAGAGGGAGTTGCGGGTATGACACAGGTCAACGCGCCACCGGTCCGCCGGTTGGCCCGCGCGGAACGGCGCCAGCAGATCCTCCACGCCGCCACTCGCGCGTTTGCGCGCAGGGGCTTCGCAGCCACGGGTCTCGACGACATCGCCGCTGAGGCCGGCGTCAGCCACGTCATCCTCTATCGGCACTTCGATTCCAAGACTGATCTCTACCGCGCAGTGCTCGAGCGTGCCTGCACTCGACTCGCCGAAAGCGTGGGTACCGACAACTTCGGCGAGCACAGCATCGCGCTGCTCGTCCGCGCCGCCGCAGCCGATCCGGACGGGTTCCGACTGTTGTTCCGACACGCTGCGCGAGAGCCGGAGTTTGCCGACGTGATCGACGGCATCCGCTCGGCCGCGACCGAGATCGCTCATAGCGCCCTCGCCGAGCGAATGGCGCCTGGCCCCTGGCGGCAGTGGGCGGCGCGGCTGGTCCCTACGGTCGCCCTCGAAGCGGTCATCGCGTGGCTCGACGGCGGCCAACCCGACCGCGATCGCGCTCCCGATCACATCGACCGCGCCATTGAGGGCGTCATTGAGGCCGCGCAGCCGAACGATCACTAAGTAACAGCGAATGCGCGTCGGCAGCTACTTCTTGGCCGCGTTGGCGACCATCTGGTTGGCAAGGGTCGCCGCCTCGTCCTTGATGCTGTATCCACACGCCCACGCCTCGATGATGACGTTCGACACCACCGACATGGCGTGCTGACATCCCCACCCCTCGGCGTCCTCCTGAGCGGTCATCTGCGTGATCAAGCTGTCCTCGGAGGTGAGGCTGTCGATCTGCCACAGGTACGTCGCGGCCTGGTCGTCGACGGAAACCGAGGAGCGCGCACACCCCTGCCACGACGACTTCGATTCGTCGAAGAACTTCTGCGCCTTCTCGGCCGACGGATAGAGCACTGCGGTCTGCTCCACCCAGTGTTCGTTGTCCTCGCCGGGTTCGCGCGATATCTGGTCGCGCAGCGCCGTCCAGCCGCTGCCGGCGTAGACCGGCTCCTCCGCGCCGTAGATCGCTCCGAGGCAGTCGGGGTCCGACACCTCCCCCGAGTGATCGGTCATCTCTTGCAGCTCGCTGGTGATCTTCATCTGCGTGGACCCGACGATGCCGTTGAGTTCGCCGATCGACAGCAGTACGTCGTCGAGCTTGGCTGCGGTGAGCGGCGGCACGTTGATCGGGGCGGCGTTGGGCGCGCGCACCGCTGAGCCGGACACGGTGCTCACGCACCCGGAGAGCAGGACCGACGCGGCAAGGACGCTCCCGACGGCGCACGTGCGGGTGGCCCTGCCGATGTTGGTCACTGCGCTATTGTGACCGACGGCCAGGGGAAGTGTGGGCAGGCCTCAATTTTGCTAGATCTACGCGACGCCGATTTTCTGCAGCATCAGGTTGGCGACCGCGACGGCGCCATGTGCTCCGTTGCCGCGGTCGGCATCCGTAACCTCCACGTCAACAACGCAATCCGACGCCACGCCAAGCGCCCGCTGGACCGTCGAGCCGTCGTCGTGAAGCACCACCGCCGAGATCACCGTGGGCTCGACGACGACGTCGATGATCCGGCTCACCCCGTCGGCGCCGTGTTCGGGTTGGTGCAGGACCAGCGTCTGGCCGTTGCACCGCCGCCACTTGTCGGCCGATGCCGCAAAGAACCCGTGCGCGTCGTCGTCGGTCGCGAATCTGACCGCACCGAAGAACCCCGACACCGGCGGGCCGTTGAGGTCGCCTCCTGCCCACGATTGACTGGCCACCTCGCGCACAGGACTGGCGGCATAGACGACCTTCTGCAGCCGGTAGCCTGCGCCGACACATTCGACGGGCGCCGCATCGGCTTCGCCGACCCCCTGCAGCAGCATGTCGGCACCGCCGACGACCAGCTGACCCGTGAAACCAGGGCCGACGCCCATGGTCGCGGTTAGCTCCGCAGAAGTGGGCAGGACCTGGTTCAGCGGACGCGACACGGAAGGCTTGGCGGCCTCCTTGATGCGGACGACGGGCGGCGCGCTGTCAACGGGGGTCGACGAGCATCCGGCGAGCACCGCGCACGCGGCCGCGATCGCGATGCCGCACTGTGGTCGTCTCATCTGTTCCCATCCGCCCCGTCGGTAACAACCTGAATAGCATGTCGTTCGCGAGCCCGACGGCGTTTCACCCGACCTTGTCGAGCATTACCTGGACGAGGCGGACCGCTGGTGCCGGCGCGGTTGGCTGCCGCTCGCCCGGTGGCGTGACGGCCAGCGACACTTCGACGATGGTGTCCGCCCGCACACCGATCGCACGCTCGTACGTCGCGGCCTGGACATTCGTCGGACCGTGGGTGCGGGCCGTGGCAGACAGCACCATATTCGCTTCGCGGACCTCGCTGACGTCGGCGTCGACCACCGGTTTCGTCTGCCCCCAAGGTCGCTTGACGACGGAGACGCCGTCGCACTGCTGCCACCCACGCACGAACGACTCGAACGTGGCCCGCGCCGCGTCGGCCGTCGACAACCGCACTACCGCGGCGTCGGCGCCCGAGATGTCGACCCCTGCGTTCCAGTTGAAGTAGCTCTGCCTGGCGGCTTCGAGGACCGGTGCAGGTTCGTAGACGATCCGTGGCGCGGTGTCCGTGACGGCAATGCACGCGATGGGCGTCGCGTCGGCCTCGGTGCGATAGCCGTCTGGCAGGATCTCGACGTTGCCGATGAACGGTCGGAACCCGAAGGTGCTCAAGGGGTTTCCGACCGCAGCAGTGACGTCGTCCTCAGTTGGCAGGATCTCGACCGCCCGGGCTGCCTGCCGGGCGGAGCCAGTGACTGTGCGCGCGCAGCCAACGAGCAACAGAAGCACAATCAAGGCACCTGCCGCCCAACGCATCTGGGCTATTTCTTGGCCTTGTCGGCGGCGGCGTCTGCCGACAGAGCCGCGACGAAGGCCTCCTGCGGCACCTCGACCCGGCCGATCGTCTTCATCCGCTTCTTGCCTTCCTTCTGCTTCTCCAGCAGTTTGCGCTTACGCGTGATGTCGCCGCCGTAGCACTTGGAAAGCACGTCCTTGCGAATCGCCCGAATGTTCTCGCGCGCAATGATCCTCGAACCGATCGCGGCCTGAATCGGCACCTCGAACTGCTGGCGCGGGATGAGCTCTTTGAGCTTCGTGGTCATCTTGTTGCCATACGCCGCAGCCGAGTCCTTGTGCACGATCGCACTGAATGCGTCGACCGGCTCGCCCTGCAACAGAATGTCGACCTTGACCAGGTCGCCCTCCTGCTCGCCCGCTTCTTCGTAATCGAGGCTGGCATAGCCGCGAGTGCGGGACTTCAGTGAGTCGAAGAAGTCGAAGATGATCTCGCCCAGCGGCATGGTGTAGCGCAGCTCCACGCGCTCCGGCGAGAGGTAGTCCATCCCACCCAGCTCCCCGCGGCGCGACTGGCAGAGCTCCATGATCGTGCCGATGAACTCGCTCGGCGCGATGATCGTCGTCTTGACGACGGGTTCGTAGACAGCGCGGACCTTGCCCTCGGGCCAGTCCGACGGATTGGTGACGACGATCTGCGAGTCGTCCTCCTTCACGACGCGGTACACGACGTTCGGCGAAGTGGAGATCAGATCCAGATCGGACTCGCGCTCCAACCGCTCGCGGGTGATCTCCATGTGCAGAAGTCCGAGGAACCCGCACCGGAAACCAAACCCCAGCGCCACCGACGTCTCCGGTTCCCACACCAGGGCCGCGTCGTTGAGCTGCAGTTTGTCCAGCGCATCGCGCAGATCCGGATAGTCGGAGCCGTCGACCGGATACAGCCCGGAGTACACCATCGGCCTTGGCTCGCGGTAGCCCGTCAGCGCGTCGGTGGCGCCGTGGCGCGCGCTGGTCACTGTGTCGCCGACCTTGGATTGACGCACGTCCTTCACGCCGGTGATCAAGTAGCCGACCTCGCCGACACCGAGACCGACGGTGGGTTTCGGCTCCGGCGACACGATGCCGACTTCCAGCAGCTCATGGGTGGTGCCGGTAGACATCATCTTGATCCGCTCGCGAGGCGTGATCTTGCCGTCGACCACGCGGACGTAGGTCACCACACCGCGGTAGATGTCGTAGACGGAGTCGAAGATCATCGCCCGCGCTGGCGCGTCGGCGTCCCCGACAGGCGGCGGTACCTCACGAACCACGTGGTCGAGCAGTTCCGCGACGCCGTCGCCGGTCTTACCCGAAACGCGCAGCACATCGCCTGGTTCGCACCCGATGATGTGGGCGATCTCGCCTGCGTAGCGATCCGGGTCGGCGGCTGGCAGGTCGATCTTGTTGAGCACCGGGATGATGTGCAGGTCGCGGTCCAGCGCCAGGTAAAGGTTGGCAAGCGTCTGCGCCTCGATGCCCTGCGCGGCGTCGACCAGCAGCACCGCGCCCTCGCACGCCTCCAGCGCCCTGGACACCTCGTATGTGAAGTCGACGTGGCCGGGCGTGTCGATCAAGTGCAGGACGAACTCCTCGTCCCCGACTTTCCAAGGTAGACGGACGTTTTGGGCCTTGATGGTGATGCCACGCTCGCGTTCGATGTCCATCCGGTCCAGGTACTGGGCGCGCATATCGCGCTCGGCGACAACCCCGGTCAGTTGCAGCATCCGGTCGGCGAGCGTCGACTTGCCGTGATCGATATGAGCGATGATGCAGAAGTTCCGAATCTGCGCCGGCGCGGTGAAGGTTTGGTCGGCGAAACTGCTGATGGGAATCTCCTGGTCGGACGGGTCTTGTGCACTACCAGGGTATCGAGGTGAGGCCGTCTCGACACAATCGTGCTACGCCGGCGTCACTTATGGTGGAAACATGGCTCCGCCGTGGAAGACGTTTCAGCGCTTCGCGGAGAATCTGGTGTTCAACGAGGCACCGAAATTCATCCGTCATCAACTTCAGCAATCCGACACCCTGCAGCGTGGAATCCAGCAGGGCATCAGGCTCGGTCTGGACGTGATCGCCGGGACTGCCCCTCGCCCCGATGCGCCCGCCATCACCTCAGGCCGTCCGGTCAGCCAGAACTTCGCGCCGACCGCCCACCGGGCCCGCAGGCTGGTCTACGCGCCGGATCTCGACGGCCGGGCCGATCCCGGCGAAATCGTTTGGACCTGGGTGGTTTACGAGGACGACCCAACTAAGGGCAAGGACCGCCCCGTACTCGTGGTGGGCCGCGACCAGTCCACGTTGCTCGGCTTGATGCTGTCCAGCCAGGAGCACCACCGCAACGACCCCAACTGGGTCGGCATCGGCAGCGGAAGCTGGGACTACGAAAGCAGGGAAAGCTGGGTGCGGCTGGACCGTGTCCTCGACGTGCCAGAAGAAGGCATCCGTCGCGAGGGCGCGATCCTGGAGCGGGAGACGTTCGAGGTGGTCGCCACGCGGCTGCGCGCCGAATTCTCCTGGAGCTAGCGAGCCGCCCGCCACATCGGCCACATACTGGGGCATCCGCCCGGCAGCGTCATCTCTTCGATGACGTCGAAGCCGAACCGCATGTAGTACGGCACCGTCTCCTGCTTGGTCGACTCCAGGTAGGCGGGCGCGTGCTCGGCATCGCATCAGTCCAGCCGCGAACGCATCAGCGCCTGGCCGAAGCCCGCGCCCCTGACCGTCGGATCGCTGCCGATCGCGAACAAATACCAGTGCGGTTCCTCGGGATGCTTCTCCTTCATGATGTCGGCGATCTTCTGGGCGCCCGCAATCCTCGAGCGAAACGCCAGCAGGAAGGCAGGCGCCATCCGTAGCTCTTCGCTCGGCGTCTGCTTCCACCGTCCCGGCGGGTCCCACAGCGTGGCCGCTGCAACCGCGGACCCGTTGGTGGCGACCTCGGCGCCGCCGCCCGCCAGGTAGTGGTGCCGCGCCATCGTGGCCCACATGCGGGGCAGCGCCTTCGCCCGCCGGACATCGTCGGGCAGCATCCACTTCATGATCGGGTCGTCGTAGAAGGCGCGGCCCAGCGCGGCCGAAAGTTCGCGCACATCTGACTTCTGTGCGGGCCGCACGTCGATGTCAGCCGGCACCAGGTGTCAGCGCCCCTGAGTGATGTAGGCCTGAAGCTGTTCCTGCTGGGCCTCGAGCTCTTCCATCCTCGTCTTCACCACATCACCGATGCTGACGATTCCGGTCAGCCTGCCGTTCACGACCACGGGGACATGTCGAACCCGCTTCTCCGTCATCAACGCGCTGAGATGGTCGACGGAGTCGTCGGGTGTGCAGGTCGCCACGAACGTGGTCATGATTTCCGACACCGGCCGCTTCAGCAGCTCGGCGCCCAGTTCGTGCAGTTTGCGCACGACGTCGCGCTCCGACACGATGCCCACCAGCCCGTCGGGCGACACCACCACCATCGCGCCGATGTTGTGCACGGTGAGCTCGGTGAGCAACCCGGCGACCGAGGTCTCCGGGGTGATGGTCGCCACCGACGCACCCTTGTTCCGCAATACGTCCGCGATCCGCATCGATGCCCTCCACTTCGTGATCTATTTCACAGGTTAGGTCGGACATGCCTGGCGCGAAAGGAAATCACGGTTGCAACAACATCACGTCCACGGCCGCAATGCGACGGCGGTCGCCCGCTGCAGTCGCTTGCGCAGCACGTCCGGGTCGGCATGGCCGTCGCGCAGCAGCACATCCAGCGCGCCCCCGACCGCCCCAACGAACGCGCCGACCAACGCCGCCGCCTCGACCTCGTCCAGCTCATCGGGAAACGCGCCATGCAGCCGGTCGGCGATCTCGGCCTGTGCATCGAGCTGGCGCTGTAGACCCCGACCCCGCACTGACGGGACAGAGCGCACGAATCGCAGGCGCAGCGCCGCCATCGGTCCGACCAGGGCACATTCATGCATCCGCGCTTGCCTTCGGCCCCGAGACCGACTACCTCAAGCACCTGCGCGTCTACATCGCGACGCCGCCGTTGGACGGCGAGACGGACACCGACCTCGTCATGTACAACACGCCCGGCCGGGCCATCGCGATCCACCCTGCGGGTGGCCATCCGGGCGCCGCATTCATGTTTCGCGCGCCACAGATCCCCTGGTTCGATCATCGAGACGTCAATCAGCACAAGCGCCTGCTGCGTGATGCGTACGCCGGGGCGGGCTGGCGCGTGCCCGAATTGCTTGACCGGGTCCGGACCGGGATGACCTGCACTTCGACTCGGTCAGCCGGATCCAGGTCCCGACGTGTCTCGCGGTCGGATCGGCCTGGTCGGTGACGCCGCATCGTGTGTGTCGTTGTTCGGGGACGGCTCGAGCCTGGCAATGATCGGCGCGTTCACCCTGGCGGACTCACTGGCCGGTGACATACCGGCCGGCCTGCGCACTCACGAAGCGCGGCACCGGCAGCAGCGCGCCGCCAACGAGAACTCCGTCGCCTACGCGACGAGGCTGTTGATCCCGGCGACCTCGCTGGGCATCGCGGCTCGCAACCGGGTCACGCACCTGATGCCCCTGGCTAGCCGAGCCGCGGCCTGGTGGAATACAGCTTCGGGGAGTTTCGTTGGGAGCGACCATGACAGCCGCCAACACAGTGCCCACAGTGAAATTGGGCGATGAGTTAACCGTCAGTGCAATCGGCTTCGGCGCCATGGCGTTGACGCCGGTGTACGGCGAGGTCGATGACACCGAATCGCTTGCCACCCTGAATCGAGCCGTCGACCTCGGCGTGACGTTCATCGACACCGCCAACGTCTACGGCGGCGGCAACAACGAACGGCTGATCGCCAAACTCCTCGCTGACCGCCGCGACGAGGTCACGCTGGCAACCAAATTCGGCATCGTCGGCAACCCCGTCGACCGTGCCGCAGGCCGACTCGCCGCGCGCGGCGATGCCGCTTACGTCCGTCAGAGCATCGATGAAAGCCTGCAGCGACTCCAGACCGACGCGGTCGACTTGTTCTACATGCACCGCCGCGACCACGGCGTACCGATAGAGGAGACCGTCGGCGCCATGGCCGAATTGGTGACTGCGGGCAAGGTCCGCCACCTCGGGCTGTCGGAGGTGACCGCCGACGAACTGCGCGCCGCGGTCGCGGTGCATCCGATCGCCGCCGTGCAGAGCGAATGGTCGATCTGGAGCCGGGACGTCGAGCAGAACGTGGTGCCTGCCGCCGCCGAACTCGGTGTCGGCTTCGTGCCGTATTCGCCTCTGGGGCGCGGCTTCCTCACGGGCACGATCCGGTCGGCCGATGATCTGTCGCCGACAGACTTCCGTCGCAACATGCCGCGGTACGCGGAGGGCGCGCTCGACGCCAATCTCGCGGTGGTGGATGTCATCAAGGCCGTCGCGGCGCAGCAGAACGCGACGCCGGCGCAGGTGGCGCTGGCATGGCTGCGCTATCGCGCCGGTGCGCTCGGCGTGGGCTCGTCGCCAATCCCCGGTACCCGTAGGGCCGCCCGCGTCGAGGAGAATCTCGGCTCGCTCAACGTCGCCCTGATGCCCGAGCAACTCGACACCCTCAACGCAGCCGCCGCGTCGGTGTCGGGTAACCGGTTCGGAGATCTGAGCTGGGTTTCGGCGGGACGCGAGTAGTCAGTCCGGCTGCGGCCGACTGACACGAAGGGCGATCGACGCGTCGTCGAACTGCGCGGCTTGCGAGCTGATCCTGGCGATCTCGCTCGGGCGTCTCAGCAGCCCGCGGACGGCGATGATCGCGACGTGCTCGCCGACACGGATCGCCTCCTCGGCACGGTCGCCCTCATCGGTGTGCAAGCGGGTGCGCTTTTGTGCGCCTTCGTCGAAGTTCAGCAGCAGGCCCGCGGTCTCCTCGCGGTCGCAGTCGATGAACTTGCCTTCGCTGATCGCGGCCCCGATCAGGTCGACCACCCAGTCCTTGAGCCGTTCGTAATCCGTCCAGAACTGGTGGAATTCAGTGCGCTGGTTGTGGGCGATGCGCTGGATCTCGTTGAAGTCGATAGGCGAGAGCGCCAGCTGCATGGTGTCGAACCGCAGCAGCCGGTAGAGCTTGACCGCAGGCGAGCCGGAGCCCGCGCCGACCTCGGCGATGAACTTCAGCGGCGCCCTGTTCACCAGCAGGGTCTCGCCAAGCAGCTGTTCCTTGTTGCGGAACCAGTAGTACAGAGACGACTGCTGAAGACCCGATGCGCGCGCGATATCGCTCATCGTCGTTTGGGCATAACCCTTTTCGGAAAACAGCTTCGTCGCCGCGTTGACGATGTCGGCACGGGGTGACGTCGTCGGCGCGGTGGCGGTGTTGTTGCGGGGTCGTCCGATGGAGTGGATTTTAGCCAAGCGGCGGCTTCTCGCTGTGGGCACGCTCGACGAGGTCCCGTGCGGCGGCCACCACGTCGTGCCAGAGCTCGAGCCCCATCGACTTCGACGCGCGCGACGGGTATCCGGTGACGCCGTTGGTGGAGACATGCTGGACCCCGTAGCGGAAGACGGCGCCGTCGGTGCGGTCGGGATCGTCGGCGTCGCGCATCTTGTCGGTGTCGACGAGTTCAGGGCGCAGCGCGAGCATGATCGAGGTCTCCGCCGCGTTGGCATGCCAGTCGGCCGCGTCCTCGGTGGCCCGCCGCGCGATGTCGGGCGTCAGATCCCACCACTGCACGACCCCGATCCGCAGATCGGGAAACTCCCGCCGGAAGCGGTCGCACGCGATCCACAGCGCGGCCGCGTTGCCAACGTGACCGTTGACGAAGAGCAGCCGCCGGAAACCCGAGTCCACGCACGCTTCGGCGACCAGTCCGGCCGTCACGGCCGTCTCCTCACCCGAGAACGCGACGGTGCCCGCCATCCGCGTGCCGTGAAAGAAGCTGGAGCCGAACGCCAGTGCCGGCAACACGACAGCCACATCGCCCGCCGCGGCTTCTGCGAGCGCCGTCGCGATGATCGTGTCGGTGCCCACCGGCAGGTGCGGGCCGTGTTGTTCGGTCGCGCCGACGGGTATCAGCGCCACGCACTCCGGGTCGGCGGCGAGCAGGTCGGCCAGATGCGCCGACGTCAGTTCCTCCCACTTATGGCTCACGGTCACCAGAACCTCAGGTAGCGTTCGGTCTCCCACGCCGATACATGCGCGTTGTATCCGTCCCACTCCGCGCGCTTCTCGTTGACGAACGACTCGAACATCTCGTCGCCGAACACCGACCGCACCAATGGGTCCGCCTCGAGTGCGTCGATCGCCTCGCCCAGTGACCTTGGCAGCCAACCTATTCCACGCTCGACGAGGTCCGCTTCGGTGAGCCGGTAGAGGTTGTCCCGGTTCGGGTCGCCGGGGTCGAGTTGCGCGCGAATGCCCTCGAGCCCGGCGGCCAGCATCAGCGCGCCGCCGAGGTAGGGGTTGTTGGCGGCATCGGCGGCCCGGCATTCGACCCGGCCGCCGCCCTTCGGGATGCGCAGCATGTTCGTGCGGTTGTTGTCGCCGTAGCATGCGAACACCGGCGCCCACGTCAAGCCGGACATGCTGCCCTGCTTGACCAGCCGCTTGTAGCTGTTGACCGTCGGCGCGATCACCGCGCAGATGGCGTCCGCGTGCCGCAGCACCCCTGAGATGAACTGGTATCCGAGCGTCGAGAGCCCGCAGCCACGCGGATCATCCACGGCGGCAAACAGGTTCGTTCCCGATGCGTCGGCAAGCGACATGTTGTAATGGGCGCCGCTGCCGGTCCGGTCGGCGAACGGTTTGGGCATCCACGACGCGAACAGGCCGTGCTTGCGGGCGATCTCACCGACCATCATCCGGAAGAACACCAACCGGTCCGACATGGACACCACGTTCGTGTAGGTGAAGTCCGTCTCGAACTGTCCGTTGCCGTCCTCGTGGTCGAACGAGTAGACGTCCCAGCCGAGTTCGTTCATCGCCGACACAATCTCGTCAACGACCGGGTAATTGTGCAGCATCGTGCGCAGGTCGTAGCACGGCTTGTCGAGGTTGTCGTCGATGCTGGCGGGTGCGGGCTTGTCGTTGTCGGTGAGCAGGAAGAACTCGGTCTCAATGCCCAGGTTGAAGGTGTATCCGAGCGCGGCTGCCTGGGCGGTCACGCGCTTGAGGATCTGCCTGCTGCACGCGTTGAATGGGGTATCGCCGATCCACAGATCGCCTGGGAACCAGGCGACTTCGCGGTTGAACGGCATGACGATCGGGTGGTCCAGGTCGGGATGCGGGGCGACCTCGTCGTCGTTCACGTCCTGCGGTACGCCGTCGAGCGCGGCACCTGTGAACATCTCCGATCCGAGGGCCGCCTGCGTCAGATGGCCGAGCGGCACCATCTTGGATTTCGGCTTGCCGTGCATGTCGACGAAGCTGATCGCCGCGTACTTCACGCCCTTGGCAGCCAGTTCATCGGCGACCTCGCGGGCAGCCGAAGCGACGGTGGCGGTCTGCCCGTTCAAGGTTGTCGTCATCTGTTCTGTCATCCTGCCGATGCGAGAGTGGAAGTGGGGTTAAGGATTCCGAGTTCACGCCCGAGGTAGCGGTAGAACTCCCAGAGCGGCCGCTCGAGATGCGACAGTCTGCCGGTGCTGGTGACGCCCGACCGGACAGCGCGCTGCACCGCGGTGCAGGCGTCGATGTCTTCGCGGTGAATGTCGCAGATCGTCTTGACCAGCTGGCTGCGGCGTTCCTCGAGGCCGGGCGCGGCCAGCGCGGCAGGGGACATGCAGATGTCGAGCTGAAGCTCGATCTTGCCTGCCCCGAGCGGCAGTGTCTTGAGCCAGTACATGTATGCCGGGCCCATCGCGATCTGCAGCAGCGGATACGCGATGAAGATCAGCGACTTGTCCTTGTGCTCCGCAGTCAGCGTGTCGGCGCCGGGCGACAGGAATGGCGGATCGGACGGATATCCGGCGACTTGTTGTGACCACATCGTGGTGAAGTAGTCGCCGACCTCACCGGTGTAGCTCAGCGACGCGGGGAATCGGTCCTCAAGGGACCCGCGGTGCGGACCCATGTGGTGGTAGCACTCCATGAAGTTGTCCACCATGATCTTCCAGTCCCAGTCGCACACCCCCCAGTCGGTCTGCTCGACGGTCTGATAGTTCTCCAGGTCGTAGGGATCGACGATGGGATCGAGTGCGGCGTACTGGCTCGCCAAGGACTCCGCTTGGCCGTCAAAGTTGACCAATACGAAGCCTTTCCACACTTCGTGGCGGAACTTTTTGAGCGGATAGTCATTCCGGTCGAATCCGGACGACTTCTTCATCTCCGGCGCCCCGGCGAGGTGCCCGTCAAGGCCGAATGACCACAGGTGATACGGGCACTGCAGCACGTTGGCTTCGCCGGCACCGCTGCACACCTCCATCCAGCGGTGCGAGCAGTTGCGCGACAGCACCCGGATCTCCGAATGCCGGTCCCGCGTTACGACCAGCGGCGTGCCGAGGATGTCGATGCTGTAGTAACTGCCGGGCGTTGGCACCTGCTCGACGCGGCACAACGGCACCCAGCCGTGCTTGAAGATCTGATCGACCTCGGCGGCGTACAACTCGTCGCTGCCATAGGCCTCGGGCGGCAGCGTCATCGCCTTGTCTGGCGAATCGACGGCACACGTTGCGGTGAGGCGGGAATAGTCGAAAGACACTGTTGCTCCTGGTGTCTCGGGCGGTGGTTATCCCAGACGCTACGGGCGACGTGTTGCGGATCCGTTTCCTCGCCGTAAATGACCTATTGAAATGTGTTACACCGGCCTCGCCGCTTACAGCGCTATTTACCTGCGTCTTCTCAGCGGCCTCTCAATACAGTATTGAAACGAAGGTTTCACCTTGCGACGGGCGGCTAACCGGTAGGAATGGAGCCATGATCGAGGTCACGCTGCTCGGCACCGGCAGTCCCATTCCCGACACGCGCCGAGCGGGGCCGTCGACCCTCGTGCGGGCAGGCGGGCAGACGTTTCTGATCGACTGCGGCCGCGGCGTGCAACAACGCATGACCGCGGCGGGCATCGGCGCCAACGCGCTGACCGCGCTGCTGCTGACGCACCTGCACAGCGACCACATCGCCGATCTGGGCGACCTCATCATCACTCGGTGGGTGACCACATTCGACCCCAACCCGGTGCCCCTTCCGATCATCGGGCCGCCCGGCACGGCCGAGGTGGTCGACGCCACCCTGAAAGCCTTCGGTTTCGACATCGGATACCGGATCGCGCATCACGCCGACCTGACCTCGCCACCACCGGTGGAGGTACATGAGTACACCGACGGCATGGTGTGGGACCGCGACGGCGTGACGATCCGGGTCGCGCCGACCGATCACCGGCCCGTCGCGCCGACCATCGGATTCCGGGTCGAACATGGCGGAGCATCGGTGGTGCTGGCCGGTGACACGGTCCCGTGTGAGAGCCTCGACGCGCTTGCGGCCGGGGCTGGTGGTTTGGTGCACACCGTGATTCGCAAGGACTTGATCGACAAGATGCCGATGCAGCGCATCCGCGACATCTGCGATTACCATTCGTCGGTCGAACAGGCCGCGGACACCGCGGCTCGCGCAGGTGTCGGCATCCTGATCCTTACCCACTACGTTCCGGGCATCCAACCGGGCCAGGAAGACGACTGGCGCGCGCTGGCGGCCACCGTGTTCGACCGACAGATCGAAATTGGCGATGACCTACACCGGGTCGAGGTTCACCCCGGCGTGTGCGCCAAACCGGCCAGCTGATCGGCCGCGCCCGCAACACAATTGAGGTCCGTGTCGCTCAGCGGCCTGCCGCGGGCTATCACCACGACATGTTGAAGTCCAAGGTCGCTTAGCGTTCGGCAGCGCTCGGCCAGCTCCTCCGAGTTCTCGCCCTGCTTGAGTGCCGTGGTCACGGTGCGCTCGATCTCGCCGGGCGGCCTGCCGACATCGACGCAGTGACGGTCCAGCACACCTAGCTGCCTGCGGATCGTGGCGCCTCCGTCGGGCACGTCGAACAGATTGCACGCGTCGCCGAACTCGGCGACCAGTCGCAGCGTGCGCCGCTCACCGGCGCCGCCGATCAGGACAGGCGGCGTCGTGACCGGTCGCGGGCTGCCGACCGGATGCTCGAGGGTCAGATACTCGCCGCGGAACGGAGTTTCGTCGCCGCTCCACATCTGCCGTGCCAGTCGGAGCAATTCGGTCATCCTGGCGAATCGTTCGGCGGTCTCGGGGAGGAAGAGCCCCATCGCGCGGGCCTCGTCGCCGTTGTATCCGGCGCCGATTCCCAGCCACGCCCGGCCTGCTGACAGTACGTCGAGTGTGGTGACGGCTTTGATCAACAAAGCCGGGGCGCGGAAGGTCGCGGCGGTGACCATGGTGCCGAGCCGGATCCGCGACGTGGCCGCCGCGAGGTATCCGAGTGCGGTGTAGGCCTCCAACATCGGCTCGCCGGGCCTGCTGGCGGGATCCGCCTGCAGAAGGTGGTCGGGCACCCATAGCGTGTCAACCGCAGTGCCGTCGAGGAATCCCGCGAGCGACGCAAGCCGGGTATGGATCCGATCGGCCCACGAGTAATTTGTCACGCTCACACTGAGTTTCATCGGCGCATCGCCGCCTCGGAATCCTGCCGATTGCGTCGGCGCAGCGGCAGCATCGCACCGGCTACGATCAACCAGATCAATCCGCTGAACCGGGCGACAGGCAACAGTGGCGACACTCCCGGCCAGATCAGCACCAGTGTGGCCAGTTCGGCCAGACCCGCGATCGCCAGGCCTGCCCATGCGACCGGTCTTGGCAGCAGGCCGACGACCAGGCCGGGCACTGCGATGCCTGCGATGAGCAGGCCGAGCGTGACCACATGCCATGGACCTCCAGTCAGGTACGTGAGGTAGTAGAGCGCGCGAACCAACGCGGTGTCGGATGTGACCTCCGGCCGTGACAGCGTCCACGCCGTCAGGCTCGACAATGCGAGACCTGCCGATGCGAGCAGGCCGCCTGCCAATGCGATCGTCGCCCCAGGTGCGGTGATGCCGAGTTGTCGCAGACGTGCGCTCGCGGTCGCGGCGTAGATGGCCAGCGGAATCGACGAGCCGAAGGTCCCGACGGCCATGGCCACGACCGCAGCGTGGTCACCCGCGACGTAGTCCTGGATGGCCGTCGCGGACCCATACGGGAGCGGCATGACGCCCGCCTGGGCGATGCCGATCGCGAGTCCGGTGAGCAACAAGACCAGGGAGATCGCCGCAAGAAGCGCCAACGGAGGGCCGCCTTGTGGTGGTCGTCCAACCGTGCTATTTCTGTCCAGCAATGAATCGTTCATGTTGTGAACGATATGCCTGATCGAAACCCCTGACAAGAACATTCAATAATTTGCAAGGTAAATCGTTCACAAATGATACGATTTGCGCGTGTCAACAGCGGCAAGCGGCGGTGACAGTGTCGCGTTCCTACTGTCCCCAACTCGGCCACCGTTCGGCCTCGGTGTTCACCGACCTGATCGCGTCTATCGATCTGACTCCGCCGCACGCAGGGATCCTGCGCGCGATCGCGGGCGAACCCGGGCGCAGTCAGCAGGCGCTGAGCGGCGAGTTGGGTCTGCTGCCGAGCCGTATCGTTGCCTACGTCGACGAGCTGGAGAACCGCGGCTACGTCGAACGTCGCCGCAACCCAGACGACCGCCGATTGCATGCGCTGCATCTGACCGCGTCCGGCAAGAAGGTCATCACCAAGATCGGCGAGCTGGCACGACAGCACGACCGGCTGCTCACCGCAGGGCTGGATGCGCAACAGCGCGACACCCTGCACCAGCTACTGACGACGATCGCCGAGCGGCAGGGTCTGACGCCACATGTTCACCCGGGCTACCGCAATCTCGGACGTGTGAAGCCCTAACCGTTGCCGCCGAACGGCGGTAGGCGCTAAGCCAGCCTGGTGATCTCGACGACCACGTCGAGGTCGGTCGCACCCTCGCCCGGAGTAGATGCCTTTCAGCGGCGAGACATCGGCGTAGTCGCGGCCGACACCGACACTGATGTACTGCTCGTTGATCTCGGTGTCGTTGGTGGGGTCGTAGTTCCACCAGCCTCCGGTCCAGGCCTGTATCCAGGCGTGGCTCTGCCCGTCGACGGTGTCACCGACCTCGGCGTTGCGTTTGGGATGCAGATAGCCCGACACGTATCGGGCCGGAATTCCCATGCTGCGCAACACGATCAGCGTCAGGTGCGCGAAGTCCTGGCAGACGCCCTTGCCCTTCCCGTAGCGCGTCCAGCCCCGACGAGTGCACGCCGGTGGTGCCCTGGTACGTATTCGAGTTCGCTGCGCACCCAATTCGCGGCGGCGACGACGGCTTCGGCGGGTTCGTGGTACTTGGCGATCCGCTTGCCCACGGCCGCGATGCGTTTGCTCTGCCGGCGTGTAATGCGGTGGGCCGCAGCACCTCGTCGAACCGATCGATCACCGCCTCCGAGTGCAGGTCGTCCCAGCTGACAGCTTCCTCGGGCATGGCTCGGCGCGCTCGGTCTCGACCACCGACGACGGACGTCACCGTCAGTTCGGTGTGCGGTGCGTGCAGGTCGAACGCCGTCACCGCGGTGCCCCAGTAGTCGACGTAGCGGTACGACCGTGTGGCCGGGACGGTTTCGACGCGGTTGAGGATGACGTTCTGCCGGGAGTCTGAGCGCGGCGTCAGCCGGGCTTCGTTGTAGGAGGCGGTCACCGGCGACTGGTAGGCGTAGCCGGTGGCGTGCACGACCCGTAGCCGCCACATCAGACCTTCACCCTCCTCGGCCGACAGCGAGCCGCGCTGGCCGGCATCCGTACCAGGCCACCCACGGCGCGGCGTGAAAGTACTGCAGCGCCAACGCTTCTCCGACATCGGCAGCACGTTTCCTGCAAGCCGGCCAGCCGCTTCTCCAGCGACTCGAGCAGCACGCCGGGCTGCACGAATTCCAGTTCGCTGCGCGCCCGGCCCAGCAGGCGCTGCGCTTCGGCGGTGGCGCCGATCCGGCTGCTGCGGCTGCTGCAGCAACTCGTCGAGGCTGTGTTCGGCCAACCTCAGCGAGTAGAAGATCGACCGCGGGAAAAGTCGGTCCAGCAACATGAACTCGACCACCCGGACCGCGTCCAGCACACCGCGGTAGGTGCGCAGGTAGGTGTCGTGCGCGCCCGCGGAGCGCAGCAGCGTCACCCATGCCGGCGACGACGCGCTGTCGCCGACCCGGGACAGCAGCAGCCGCACCGTCATGTCGACCCGCTCGATCGCGCGGCCCAGCACCATGAAGCGGTACCCGTCGTCGCGGCGAAGCGTCGAGTCGGCCAGCCCGGCGAACATCGCCGCGCGGCCTTCGATGAACGACAGGAACTCGTGTGGGCCAAGGCGTTTGGCGGCGCGTTCGCGTTCGGCGAGCGCGTTGTAGGTGGTGTTGAGGCACTCCCAGATCTCGGTGGAGGTGACTTCGCGTGCCGACCTCGGCGTTTTCCCGCGCCGCCGAGATCGCGTCGACGATCGAGCAGCCACCGTCGGTGTTGCGGCTGTACGCCACGAAGTCGGTCAACGACCACACGTCCAGCGCGGTCTCGGGCGGTTCGATGCCCAGCACCTTCAGCAGCATCCGCGACGCCTGGTCGGGGTCGACGCTGGAATCCTCGAGCAGCTGGTGCACGGTGACATCGAGGATGCGCGCGGTGTCGTCGGCGCGCTCGACGTAGCGACCGATCCAGTACAGCGATTCGGCGTTGCGCGCCAGCATCAGCATCACCCGCCCTATTGCTGTTGTTGCTGCTGACTCTGCTGCGACCCGTTCGACGGCCGTAGCACCGATTGCTGTTGTTGGCGCTGCTGTGATGACCCGTCGGAGCCGTTTTCGGCCTTGGAACCCTTCGGCGGCTCGGGCAGCGACCGCACCACCTCGGCGGCGGCGAGCTCGCGGTCGGCCACCGACGTGCGCGACGCCAGCACCCAGGTGTCCTTGGAGCCGCCGCCCTGACTGGAGTTGACGACCAGCGAGCCCTCGGGCAACGCCACGCGGGTCAGCCCGCCTGGCAGCACCCACACGTCGTCGCCGTCGTTGACCGCGAACGGCCGCAGGTCGACGTGGCGTGGCGCCAGCTTGTTGTCGATCTGCGTCGGCACCGTCGACAGCTGCACACGGGCTGCGCGATCCAGCCACGCGGGTCGGTTGCTGACCTTCTTGCTGATCGTTGCCAACTCCTTCTCGGAGGCCTCCGGGCCGAACACGATGCCGTAGCCGCCGGAGCCCTCGACCGGCTTGATGACGAGTTCGTCGATCCGGTCGAGCACCTCCTCGCGTTCGTCGTCGAGCCAGCAGCGGTAGGTGTCGACGTTGGCCAGCAGCGGCTTCTCGCCGAGGTAGTACTCGATGATGGTGGGCACGTAGGTGTAGACGAGCTTGTCGTCGCCGACGCCGTTGCCCACCGCGCTGGAGATGACGACGTTGCCCGCGCGGGCGGCGTTGAGCAGGCCTGCCACGCCGAGCACCGAGTCGGGCCGGAACTGCATCGGGTCGAGGTAGGCGTCGTCGATCCGCCGGTAGATGACGTCGACCTGGCGCTCACCTTCGGTGGTGCGCATGTACACCGCGTTGTCGCGGCAGAACAGGTCGCGGCCTTCGACCAGCTCCACGCCCATCTGCCGGGCCAGCAATGAGTGCTCGAAGTACGCGGAGTTGTACACCCCGGGCGTCAGCACCACCACCGTCGGGTCGGCGACGTTGTTGGCGGCCGCGTTGCGCAGGGCCCGCAGCAGATGTGCGGAGTAGTCGCCGACTGCGCGCACCCGATGCGTGGCGAACAGGTTCGGGAAGACCCGCGCCATCGTGCGGCGGTTCTCCATCACATAGGAGACGCCCGACGGTGAGCGCAGGTTGTCCTCGAGGACACGGAAGTCACCCTTGGCGTCGCGGATCAGATCGATGCCCGCGACATGGATGCGCACGCCGTTGGGCGGGACGATGCCTACCGCCTCGCGGTGGAAGTGCTCACAGGAGGTGATCAGCCTGCGCGGGATGACACCGTCGCGCAGGATTTCCTGCTCGCCGTAGATGTCGTCGAGGTAGTGCTCCAGCGCCTTGACCCGCTGGGTGATGCCGCGCTCGAGCCGCGTCCACTCGGCCGCTGAGATCACCCGCGGGACCAGGTCCAGCGGAAACGGCCGCTCCTGGCCGGACAGCGAGAAGGTGATGCCCTGGTCGATGAACGCGCGGCCGAGCGCGTCGGCGCGGGCTTCCAGGTCAGAGGCATCCGACGGCGCAAGTTCGGCGAAGATGCCCTTGTAGGGTCCGCGGACGTTGCCCTGGGCGTCGAACATCTCGTCGAAGGCCTTCGAGTAGCGTCCGAGGCTGTTGTAGCCGTCGAAGATGCGGTCGTACCGTTTGGACGTCCGAGCGTTGGACGGGACGTTCGCGCGGTCTCAGTTGGCAACATTCGAAGGCTCACCCATCACATGCTGCACCACTGGAGCCATTTCGGCAGGCCAGTGGTTCTCGCTTTGGGAGATCGCGTGGACGCGCTGGTAACCTGAACAGTCGCTGCCCGTCGCCGGGCGCCCTAAAGACTGCCCAACCCAGTCGAGATTTGCGAAGGAACTCACGCGTGGCCAACATCAAGTCGCAGCAGAAGCGCATCCTCACCAACGAGCGCGCGCAGGCTGCGCAACAAGTCGGTGAAGTCGTCGCTTCACACGGCGGTCCGCGGATTCCGGGAGGCCGTCGAGGCAGGCGACAAGGACAAGGCTGCCGAGTTGCTGGCCAGTCGACCAGCCGCAAGCTGGACCAGGCGGCCAGCAAGGGCGTCATCCACAAGAATCAGGCGGCTAACCGCAAGTCGGGGCTCGCTGCCGCCCTCAACAGCCTCTGAGCTACCCAACGAGCCCTGATCACTGTGCGGCCAGTTCCGCCACTTTCCTGACCGCTGCCTCCAGCGCGTAGTCGGCGTCCGCCGCGGCGCCTTTCACGTCGGCGTTGAGCGTGGCGACCAGCCGCATGGCCGCGGCCACCGAGGCGCGCGACCACCGTCGCGCCTGCTTCTGCGCCTTCTGCACCCGCCACGGCGGCATACCCAGCTCGGCCGCCAACCGGTACGGATCACCGGACAGCGGCGCGATCCTGGCGATGGCGTGCACGGCCTCCGCCAGCGCATCGGCCAACACCACCGGTGGCTCACCGCTCATCATCGCCCACCGCAGCGCCTCTGCGGCTCCGGCGACGTCACCTACGACGGCCTTGTCGGCGATGTCGAAGCCCTTCACCTCGGCCTTGCCGGAGTGGTATCTGCGTACGGCGGTGGCATCGACCTGGCCATCGGTGTCGGCCACCAACTGTGAACAGACAGCGGCCAATTCGCGTATGTCGGAGCCGACCGCGTCGAGCACGGCGGTGACCGTGTCGTCGTCGATCTTGATCTTCAACGCACGGAATTCGCGTCGGACGAAGTCGGCCCGCTCACTGGCCTTGGTAATGCGGGCGCACGGATGCACCTGTGCACCCAGGCTTTTCAGTTGATCGGCCAACGCCTTGGCGCGGCCGCCCCCGGAGTGCACGACGACGAGCATGGTCCCCGGCGGAAGGTCGGCGGCGGCCGCCGCGATCAGGGTCACCGCATCCTTGCCTGCCTCGGCGGCGGCCTCGAGCACCACGACACGCTCGTCGGCGAACAGCGACGGGCTGAGTAGTTCGGCCAGCTCGGGGGTGCTGACCTCACCCGCGCGCAACCGATCGACCGGCACATCATCGGTGCCCGCTTGCTTGCGTGCCTGCCGAAGGACGGCCGCGACCGCTCGCTCGACAAGCAGCTCTTCATCACCCAACACCAAGTGCAGGCCCGCGACCTCTTCGCTCACCCCACGATCGTGTCATGGCCGCCCGACAGCCGCCGACACCGTCCATGCGAGAAGGCACACCGCCACCGCAGCCGTTGCGACGCGGACCCACCGCCACCGCCATGCCCAGCACCGCGGCGACACCGGCGGCGGCGACACACCCCACGCCAGGGAGACCCGGCGGAACTCTAACGGAATCGCCCAGCACACCCGCGGCCCACCGGGCCACCCGCAACAGCCACCACACCTGCGGGCCGGTGAACCGGATCAACAGTTGCACATCCAACGGCCACAACGGGCAGAGCGCGGCGGCCGCCGTACCGACAACGATGATCGGCGGGATCCCAGCGGCCACGGCGAGGTTGGCGACGACTGACACCACACTGAAGGTGCCCGATATCCTGGCAACGAGCGGGGCGGTGACGAGCTGCGCAGCGACCGCCACGCTCACCGCTTCGGCCAGCGGCTTGGGCCAGCCGCCTTCGAGACAGCGCCGCGCCGTCGGACTTGGCGGTGTCGGGTCGCCACCGCGACAACGAGGTATCCGGCTCGGCGTTGTCGTCGGAATCGGACTCACTGTCGGCTCCGAGACGCGCGCCACGCGCTCAGCGGGCAATTCGGCTTGCATGCGCCCAAAGTAGGAGCGAACTCCCGCGACCCAGCCGCGAACCGACGGTCCAGCAACGCGCCCTGTGGATGAAATCCCGCATGTGGAGAACCGCGTTGTCTACAGTGACTCGATATGGATCGTCGTATACCGATGATCGCTGGTATCGGGTTTGCGGTGATGTTCACCGCCGCGCTTCTGACTGTTCCGACCTTTCCCGGCATCGATAAGCCGGGCTACGACATCGTCTCGTTCGTCAACGAGCATTCCGGCGCGATGCGGATGCAGGCGCTGTTGGTGACGTTCGGGTCGCTGGCGTTGGTCGTCGTGCTCGGGTATGCGCGTGATCGGCTGGCAGGTCCGCCGGGATGCGTGTTCACGATCGGCTCGGCCGTGGTACTTGTCGAGACGTTCATCGAGACGTGGTTTACGGCTGGACTCGCCCTGCATCCCGACCAACTCGGGTCGGCGACCGCGCGCACGATCACCGATATCGCCACGATGTGGGGGCCGATCCTGACCGTCGCCGATATCATGGTTGCGGTGCCAATTCTGTTGGCGGCCAACGCTGGTCGATTCCCGCGCTGGATTGCGATACTCGCCGCGGTATTCGCCGTCGAGCAGCTGATCGAGACGATCACGATCATCGGGCCGCCGGCCAGCTTCATCTCCCCCGGTGGCGCGATGAACTTCTACCTCGGCGGGCCGCTGTTCATCGCCTTCTTTCTCGCCCTAGGCGTCGCACTGTCCATCGATCAAGCGGAGGCCGATCGGCATGCGCCGCTGGACGAATCCGAACTTGCGAACCCTATGGAGGACTGAGCGAAAACCGTAGGATTCGACGGGTGGACGGCGTGCACGACCTCGGAGGCCTCGACGGATTCGGCCCAGTCGAGCACGAGCCGACCGAGCCCCTCTTCGAGCAGGACTGGGAGCGACGCGCCTTTCGGCTGATGATCGGTTGGATCGCGGCGCAGAATCCCCCAGGCGGACGGTTCCGGCACTCGATCGAGCGGATGGCGCCCGAGCACTATCTCGCCTCGCCGTACTACGAGCACTGGCTCACCGGCGCCGCAACGATGGCCGTCGAATCGGGTTTGACGACCCAAGACGAGCTCGACCGCCGCGCAGGCGGACACTTCCCGCTGTCCCACCCCGACCGGGGTGTCCTGCCCGAGGACCTGACCCCGCGCGCCGAGCCGCGCTACGCCGTCGGCGACGAAGTCCGCGTTCGCGCATGGCACCCGCCCGGCCATACCCGCGCGCCGCGCTACGTGCAGGGCAAGCGCGGGACCGTCGTGCGATTCGACGGCGCACACGGCATCGACGACATCGCGGCCCACGGCGGCGGATCCGTTGCCGACCCGCTCTACTCGGTGCGCTTCACGTCGCGCGAGCTGTGGGGCGAGGCCGCGGCCGAGGGTGAGGTCATGCACGTCGACCTGTTCGAGCGCTACCTCGAGAATCCGCAATGACGGCTGACCATCACCACCCTGTGGAACTGGCCCCCATAGAGGCCCGTGTCGCCGCAATCGAATCGGTGCTCGTCGAAAAGGGCATCCTCGACACCGATGCCCTCGATGCGATCGTCGCGCAGTTCGAGGACAACCTCGGCCCGATGAACGGGGCGAAAGTGGTCGCGCGGGCGTGGACCGATCCGGCCTACAAGGAGCGGCTCCTCGCGGATGGCACCGCCGCGATCGCCGAACTCGGCTTCGAGGGGCCCGAGGGTGAGCTCATGGTCATCGTTGAGAACACCGCTGACGTGCACAACTTGGTGGTGTGCACGCTGTGCTCCTGCTATCCGTGGCCTACCCTCGGGCTGCCGCCGAAGTGGTACAAGGCACCGGCTTACCGGTCACGCGCCGTGCGTGAACCGCGCACGCTGCTCGCCGAGATGGGCACCGTCATCCCGGCCGAGGTCGAGATCCGGGTGTGGGATTCCAGCGCCGAGGCGCGCTATCTGGTGTTGCCGATGCGCCCGGACGAGACGGTCGGCATGTCCGAGGACCAGCTCGCCGGGATCGTCACCCGTGATTCGATGATCGGCGTGCAACGGCTATGACCGGTGCGCCGCTCGATGAGGCGTCGCTGCCCCGCGACAACGGCGAGGTCGTTTTCGACGCGCCGTGGCAGGCGCGCGCCTTGGCAATCGCGGTCGCCCTCACCGAAAAGCTCGGCCTACCGTGGGACGAGTTTCGGCTGCGACTAATGGACGAAATCGCCAACGACGCACAGCGTCCCTATTACGAAAGCTGGGGCGCGGCACTGGAATCCATGGTGGTCGATCTGGATCTGACCACACCGGCGGCCCTCGACGCCGCCGCGCCGACCGAACATGCGCCGCTCTAGCTATTGCCCCTGATTGGCCAGCAGTACGATCCGCAACCCAGCAACGTCATCCGTCACGAGATAAGTGATTGTGGGGGAACCGATTTCCCGGCCTTCGGCGTCGCGTCGCGACATCGATCCGCGGTAGATCGCCGACGTCGAATTGAGAACGGACACTTGGGAATGCAGCACCTCGACTTTGTGAAAACCGTTGGCGCGCAGGCCGTCGACCAGGCTCTGCATCACCGCGGCCGCCTCGTCATCAGTCATCAGCGTAGTGACGCCGTCGTCGGTGGTGAGGATCAACGGGACACCGTAATGGCTCAGCAACGCGGACATGTCCCGATCGCCCCGCGCGCATGCAGAGAACGTTTCGAAGTATTCGTCGAACCAGCGGTTGACCGCGTCGGTGTCTACGGGCATGACCCGATCATGCCCGAGATGTTTGCCGACGCTAGGCGTTCTGGCCGGAACGCTTGCCGGTCAGCGGTTCACCGAGCGAGATGCCTCTGGCGTCGCCGGGGACCTTGGGCGCGGTCAGTTCCGGTGTGTCGCCGTTGGTGGAGGCGGTGGCATGCTCGTCGCGCTCGGGTGTCGAGCGTTCGATGAATCGCAGCAGTTCGACCGGGAAGGGCAGGATGAGCGTCGAGTTCTTCTCAGCGGCGACCTCGACCACGGTCTGCAGCAGGCGCAGCTGAAGCGCCGCCGGCTGTTCCGACATGACCTCGGCGGCCTGGGCCAGCTTCTCCGATGCCTGCAGTTCGCCGTCGGCGGTGATGACGCGTGCCCGTCGCTCACGCTCGGCCTCGGCCTGCCTGGCGATCGAACGCTTCATCGAGTCGGGCAGCACGACGTCCTTGATCTCCACCCGGTCGATGTGGATGCCCCAGCCCAGCGCGGGGCTGTCGATCAGCAGCTCGAGGCCCTGGTTGAGCCGTTCCCGATTGGACAGCAGATCGTCCAGGTTGCTCTTGCCGATGATCGAGCGCAGCGACGTCTGCGCCACCTGCCCGATCGCGGATATGTAGTCCTGCACGTCGACCGCCGCGCGTATCGGATCCTCGACCTTGAAGTAGATGACCGCATCGACGCGCACGGTCACGTTGTCGCGGGTGATGCCGTCCTGGCCGGGCACCGGCAACGTGATGATCTGCATGTTCACCTTCTGCAGGCGATCGGCGAACGGGATCAGCGTCGTCAGGCCTGGCTGCCGAACGCGGCTCTGGACGCGGCCGAAACGGAACACCACACCCCGTTCGAACTGCTTGACCACACGGATGTTCTGCAGTGCCAGCCAGATCGCTCCGAGACCTGCCGCGCCTGCCATTGCCAGTATGTAGAGGATGCTCATCGGTGTCCTCCTCGACGGACCAACCCGCGGCGGTCCGAATGGCCCCGCAGGCCTCATGACCCGATTGTTCTCCCCCAGCCGTCGCTTCGCCAGCACACCCAATCGATCTCTATGAGGGCACCCACCGCGAGGCCTGCGACACCGACACAAGTTCGCGACGGCAGCCGGTCGGGAAACCAGGCCGCGTAGGCGGCGTTGAACGCGCCGTAGTCATTCCAGTCGAGGAGGTAGGCGCGGACCGAGACGACGTCGGCCAGTCCCCCGCCGCACAGCTCGGTGACTCGCAACAGGTTGCGCAGCACCTGATCGGTCTGGATCGCGACATAGTCGCCGACTACGGCGCCGGTGACGTCGGTCGGCATCTGGCCGGTCACGTACAGCGTCGGCCCTGCGGCCGTCGCATGGGAGAACGGCGCTACGGCAGGCGGCACACCGTCGGCTGGTGTGAACGTGAAGGACCGAATTGCGTTGTCGCTCACGCCGGTATTCCGGTCCAGCGCGGGAAGCAGCGTTTGTCGATGCGGCCGTGAACGCCCTGGCGCTGGTCGACGACCTGCGTGACGGTGAAATCCACAGCGACAGACATGAATGAATATGCGTCGGCACGCGAAAGGCCAAGGTAGCTCTGCAGAATGCCGTGTGTGCGCAGTGCGGCGGCTTTCATCGCCTCGTCCAGTGTGTCCCCGAACCCGTGCACGAGCAGCTCGGTGGCGGTCTCCAGCACCGGCACGGTGAAGGGCAGGTCGCGGCGAATGGTCAAGCGCAGCAGACCATTCAGCGAGGCCTCCAGCGCGGTGCCGCTCACCTCGCCGTCGCCCTGCGAGACGTGGGGATCGCCGACGGACAGCAACGCGCCGGGCACTTGGACCGGGTAGTACATCGTCCCCCCGGCGCCGATGCGCCAGTTGTCGACGTTGCCGCCGTGGTCGCCAGGCGGCACCGACGACACCCGCTGCGGGGCGGACGGCGCAACGCCCATGGTGCCGAAGTGCGGCCGCAGCGGCACCACGACGCCAGGCAGCGCGGGCTGGCGGGCGTTTTCGTCGGGCACGACGATCGTCCCCGGCTCGGTGGCCAGCGGCGTCGCGGTCCAGTCGAAGGCGAACACCGCGCGGCCGAGGCTGGCTTCGGTGTCGAACTCGTAGATGGTCACCCGCTCGACCGGTATCTCGCCGTACAGAAATCCCCAGTGCGCCGCCAGGTTGGAGCCGTACGGCAGCCGCGGTGTGGCCTCGAGGATGTCGACCTGTAGCACGTCTCCGGGGCGGGCACCGTCGACGGCGATCGGGCCAGTCAGCAGATGGGGCCCTGGGCCTCGATCGTCGACGCGGTCGAAGACATCGGTGATGCCCGCATCCATCAGCAGGTCGGGTGCGTCGCCGGCATGGTGGGTCAAGGTCTCGATCGCAACCAAGTCGCCTGACGCGACGGTAAATGCCGGCTCGAGGCGCGGGTCGAAGTAGCCCCAGTGCACCGTCGACGGGGTCGCGGGCAGTCGATGCACGGTGAGTGATTCGGTAGGGCTGAGCACCATCGGATGATCATGCCAGCCGGTCGGGATGGCGTCGCCCCGGGAGGGCACACACGTCAACAGATTTATTACTGCCAGCCGTCGATCAAATTCCGCCAACGGAACTAAAAGTGGTGATCGTGACCGTTCTATGCATCGGCTGCAGCGGCTCGACAACACAAAGAACAAAGAGGAAACGAGAAGGCACCAGATGAAGAAGTTCGGATTCGCTTCCGGAGCCGCGAATCGGCGACATTGGCACTGTACTCGGAGGCGGCTTGTTGGCCGCTGTCTTCGGTATGGCCGCACCGGCGGGCGCCGCCCCGACCGCTTCGGGCAACGCCCAACAGACCATCAACCAGCTGCAGGCCGACGGCTACAACGTGATCTTGAACCGGGTCGGTACGACCCCGTTGGATCGGGCCACCGTGGTAGCGGTGCGGCCCGGCCAGACATACAGCCGGACCGACTCCGGTAACCCCGGTGACAGCCTCGAAACCACGATCACCGCCAAGACGGTCTACATCGACGTGAAGTAGACCACCCAAAACGCAAGGGGCACCCCCACAAGGGGTGCCCCTTCGTCGTGCAGGCGATGTGTCACGATGCGGTGATGGCGGAGGAATTGACCCACGACGGCACGCTTCATGAGCTTTCTACCGAAAAGGGCGTCCTGCGCTATCACGAGGCGGGTGAGGGCTCTGCCCTGCTGCTCCTGCACGGCTCCGGCCCCGGTGTCACCGGATGGCGGAACTTCCGCGGCATGCTGGGCAGATTCGCCCAGCATTTCCGTTGCCTGATTTTGGAATTCCCCGGTTTCGGTGTCAGCGACGACTTCGGCGGTCACCCGATGGTGACCGCGCACGGCGCGTTGGTCAGATTTGTCGACGCGCTGGGGCTCGACTCCGTCGACATCGTCGGCAATTCGATGGGCGGGGGCGTCGGCATCAACTACGCGATCCGTCACCCGGCGAACGTTCGACGGCTTGTGACGATCGGCGGAATCGGAACGAACATCTTCACGCCGGGCCCGAGCGAAGGCATCCGGCTCCTTCAGGAGTTCACCGAGAATCCCACTCGCCAACGGCTTGTCGACTGGCTGCACTCGATGGTCTACGACCCGGCACTGGTGACCGATGAGCTCATCGAGGAACGCTGGGCGTTGGCCACCGATCCACCGACACTGGAAAGCGCCCGGCGGATGTACGGCAAGGCGGCATTCAGCCAGATGATGGCGGCGATGCGGGCTTCGGATGCCCCGATGCCCTGGGCGATGATGCACACAGTGGCGGCGCCGACGCTACTGACGTGGGGCCGCGACGACCGGGTCAGCCCGCTGGACATGGCGTTGATCCCGATGCGCACGATTCCCAACGCCGAGTTGCATGTATTCCCCAATTGCGGGCATTGGGCAATGATCGAGGCGAAGGAAGCCTTCGAAGACACCGTGCTGGCCTTCCTGTCTCGTAGCGGCGACAGATAAGGACACCTCATGACCGACCGGGTTCTCGACAGGGTGACAGCGATCGCCGACCGACTGCGCGAACAGGCGTGGGAAGCCGAGCGGCTCGGGCGGCTGCCCGATGACACGGTCAAGGACCTCAAGTCCGTCGGTGCAATCAGGCTGCTGCAGCCCAAGCGGTACAACGGGTTCGAGGTCCACCCGCGTGAGTTCGCCGAAACGGTCATGGCGGTCGCGTCACTGGACCCAGCGTCGGGCTGGATTTGCGGCGTCGTCGGCGTGCACCCCTACCAGCTGGCGTATGCCGACCCGACGGTGGCCGAAGAGATCTGGGGCACCGACACCGATACCTGGGTGGCCTCGCCGTACGCCCCGCAGGGCGTGGCCAGGCCCGTCGACGGCGGCTATATCTTCAACGGCCGCTGGCAGTTCAGCTCGGGAACCGATGCCTGCGAATGGATCTTCCTTGGCGCCATGATCGCGCATTCGGACGGCAGGCCGCTCATGCCGCCGCAGATGCTTCACATGATCCTACCCCGCAAGGACTACGAGATCGTCGAGGACTCGTGGAATGTGGTGGGCCTGAGGGGAACCGGATCAAAGGACGTCATCGTCAAGGACGCCTTCGTGCCGTCCTACCGGACGATGAACGCGACCGAAGTGATGGACGGCACTGCGCAGCGCAACGCGGGGATGACCGAGCCGCTGTATCTCATGCCGTGGTCGACCATGTTCCCGCTCGGGATCACCTCGGCGGTCATCGGAATCGCCGAAGGCGCGCTGGCCGCCCACCTCGACTATCAGCGCGACCGTGTCGGCGCCGCCGGGACGGCGATCAAGGACGACCCATACGTGATGCACGCGGTCGGTGAAGCGGCGGCCGACATCAACGCGGCCCGCCAGGAGCTGCTCGCCAACGTCGACCGGATCTACGAGATCGTGGACGCAGGCGACGAGGTGTCGTTCGCCGACCGGGCCGCAGGCCGCCGCACGCAGGTACGTTCGGCGTGGCGTGCGGTGATGGCGGTCGACCAGATCTTCTCGCGTTCGGGAGGCAACGCATTGCGGATGGACAAGCCGTTGCAGCGGTATTGGCGTGACGCACACGCCGGGCTTGCCCATGCGATCCACGTGCCCGGCACCACATTCCACGCCTCTGCGCTCAGCTCGCTCGGCATCGAGCCCGAAGGTCCACTGCGGGCGATGATCTGATGGGCGACATCAAGAGCCTCGGTTACATCAAGGTCCAGACCAACGACGTCGACCGCTGGCGCACCTTCGCGTTCGACGTACTCGGATTCGCCAAGGGAAGCGGTCCCGACGCCTCAGCTCTCTACCTGCGCATGGACGAGCGCGCCGCGCGGATCGTCGTGGTCCCAGGAGAAACCGACGGAGTTGTCGCTGTTGGATGGGAGGTCCGCGACAGGCCGGCCCTGCTCCGCGTGCAGGAGACGCTGCAGTCCGCCGGTGTTGCGGTCGAACCGCTGCCCCTGGATGAGGCCGACGCCCGGCGGGTCGAGGAGGCGATCACGTTCTCTGACCCGACCGGCACCACGGTCGAGGTGTTCCACGGGGCCGTGCTGGACCACAGCCCCGTCGTCACACCGTTCGGAGCCCGATTCGTCACCGGCGCACAGGGATTGGGGCACGTGGTGTTACCCGCAACCGACCCCAACGCAGCCTTCGGCTTCTACACCGATGTGCTGGGCTTTCTCTCCCGCGGTGCGTGGCGTCTGCCTGCGCCACCGCAGTTCGGAGCGGTGCGGATCAGATTCCTCGGTGTCAACGAACGGCACCACAGCATGGCGATCGTTCCCTCCATGCGCGGAGGTGCTCCTGGGCTGATCCACGTGATGGTGGAAGTCGACCGCCTCGACGCTGTCGGCCTGGCACTGGACCGAGTAAACACGGAGGGCTTCCAGCTGTCGTCAACGCTCGGCAGACACACCAACGACAAGATGGTGTCGTTTTACGTTCGGGCCCCAGGCGGCTGGGATATCGAATTCGGCACCGACGGCGTCCGGGTTGACGAAAAATATTACACCGCAGAGGAAATCACCGCCGACAGTTACTGGGGCCACCATTGGACCGGAGAGCTGCCGGTGGCGATGCAGCCGTGAAGATCGACGCGGACGTGCACCCAACGCCGGCTCAGCAGATCGCGAGCTGGGACTACGAAGCCGACGTCGTAATAGCCGGATACGGCATCGCGGGCGCCGCCGCGGCGGTCGAGGCCGCCGGTGCCGGTGCCGACGTGCTCGTCGTGGAACGCACCGGCGGCTGGGGCGGGGCGGCCGCGCTGGCGGGCGGATTCATCTATCTCGGGGGCGGTACTGGACTCCAACGTGCCTGCGGCTTCGACGATTCCGTCGACAACATGGCGGCGTTCCTGAACGCGGCGATGGGGCCTGGCGCCGACGAGCAGCGCATCGCCGACTACTGCGAGGGCAGCGTCGAGCACTTCGACTGGCTGGTCCGCTGCGGCGTGCCGTTCAAGCCGGTGTTCTGGGCCGAGCCGGGATGGGAACCGCCCGCCGACGAAGGACTGATGTTCACGGGCGGTGAAAACGCCTACCCGTTCAACACGATTGCCACGCCCGTCCCGCGGGGGCATGTTCCGCAGATGGCCAACAAGAAAGCCGGCGAGGCGAGCGCCGGATATATGCTGATGAAGCCGTTGGTCGACACGGCCACATCGCTTGGTGTGCGGTCGATCTACGACCTGCACGTGCACTCCCTGGTTGTGGAGTCCGACGGTCGCGTCACCGGATTGGTGGCGCGCCAATACGGCAAGCCCGTCGCCGTCCGTGCGCCGCGCGGCGTGGTGCTCGCGTGCGGCAGCTTCGCCTACAACGACGCGATGGTCGCCCAGTACGCGCCCCGCATCGTCGGCCGACCCGCCGCCTCGATCGAGCAACACGACGGCCAGGCCATCCGGATGGCTCAGGCCCTCGGCGCCGATCTGGCTCACATGGACGCCACCGAGGTCGCGTTCTTGATCGACCCTCAACAGACCGTCCGCGGAATTCTCGTCAACGGGCGTGGTCAGCGCTACGTCCCCGAGGACATGTACTCCGGCCGGATCGGGCAGCTCACGCTGTACCACCAGGACGACACCGCTTTCTTGATCATCGACGGCGATGCGCAGCAGGAAGCCATGGCCGCAAAGTCCGCGACGCCGTTCCTGAAGCGCCCTGCCACGTGGGTCTGCGAAACCGTTGCCGAGCTCGAGCAGGAGATCGGCCTGCCCGCCGGATCTCTGCAATCCGCTGTCAGCGCCTACAACGCTGCCGCTGAGCGCGGTGAGGATCCGCTGTTGCACAAGAAGCCCGAATGGGTGAAGCCCATCGGCGCCCCGGTCGGCGCGATCGATCTTCGGGCCAGCTGCGCCGGGTTCACCCTTGGCGGGCTACTTACGACTCGTGACGCCGAGGTGCTGCACGTCAGCGGTGCGCCGATCCCGGGGCTGTTCGCGGCAGGCCGCACCACGTCCGGAGTGGCCGCGTGGGGTTATGCCAGCGGAATCTCGCTCGGCGACGGCAGTTTCTACGGTCGCCGCGCCGGGCGATCGGCGGTCAAGGGGTGAGGCCGGTTTCGTCCAACACGGGCAACACGCCGTCGCGCACGGCCTGCCGAATGGAATCGCGCAGTTCCGAGCACGATACGAAGACGCCGCGGCCGCCGTGCGCCAACAGCTGCTGAGCCGCATGCCGCTGCGGACAACGAGCGAGGGCCGCGGCGTCCCACTGCACGCTTGTCTGCTGCCAACTGCTCTTGCGCGCCAACACTTCGGCACCGCATGCTCCGCACGTCACCGGCGACATCGGGGCGTCGGCCAGCCGATTGTCGATCCGGACGGTCATTTCGACGCCCCGACAGCCGATTGAGCGGCGAGGTTCTCCTCGACCTCCTTCATCCACGCCTCGCGCGAATGAGTGGTGTCGAGTTCGTACTCAAATCGGTCGACCATGTCCGGCTCCACGTCTGCGGCATCGACGTAGAACTGCTGATACCAGCGACGAAGGTGATACACAGGTCCGTCCTCTTCGCACAACAGCGGATTGTCGATGCGCGCCTTGTTCTTCCAGATCGCAACGTCCTGCTCGAAGCCGGTCTTGACGAAGTCGCCGAAACCGATCGCGGTCTGCATCGCCGCATCCTCTGGCAGCGTCTCCGACTTCTTGACGATGATGCCGTATTGCAGCACAAAGGAATTCGCGTCGATTGGGTAGTGGCAGTTGATCAAGATGCTTTTCTGGTCGCCGTCCTCATAGTTGTAGGTCAGGTCGTCGATCATGAACGACGGCCCGAAGTAGGAGGCCACCGATGTGGTGCCGAGCATCCGAGGCCCTTCGCGCTGGCCTGCGTCAGGACGGACACCGCTGTTCATGTACTGCGTTGCGATGTGGCCCTCGAAGATGTTCTTGAAATACGTTGGCAGAGAACCGTGAATGTAGAAGAAGTGCGCCATGTCGACCACGTTGTCGATGATCTCGCGGCAGTTGCTGTTGACCAGCGTGGTGTACCAATGCCAGTCGGTCCACTCGTCACTGGTCGCGCCTTCGATGCGGGGAATCACCGCCTCCGGCGGCGGAGGGTTGCCCTCGGAGTCGTTCCACACGAACAGCATCCCGTCCTGCTCGAGGGTGAGCCAGGTGGCGGTGCGGGCCAGTCGCGGCACCCGTCGGGCATAGGGCACGTTCTTGCACCGACCGTCACCTCCCCAGCGCCAGTCGTGGAACGGACACGCGATCTCGTTGCCCTTCACCTCGCCCTGGCTGAGGTCGCCACCCATGTGCCTGCAGTAGCCGTCGAGGACGTTGAGGTTGCCGTCGTTGCCGCGGAACACGACGAGCTTCGATCCGAACGCGTGAATGGCGTGCGGCTTCCCGTCGCCGAACTCTCTGGTCAGGCCCAGGCAATGCCACCCGCGAGCGAATCTGGACGGCGCAGCCTCGGCTTCGATCTGCCTGATTTCGTCGGTGTCCATGCGAATAAGGATGCTCTGTTCCGATTCACCGGACGACGGAATCGGCGTCATAGATAGTGAAGGCGTGACGACCTGGGACGACGAAACCGACGTCATCGTGGCCGGATCCGGCGGCGGGCTTGTCGGCGCGTACACCGCGGCCCGCGAAGGCCTGTCTGTCATGGTCGTCGAGGCCAGCGACCAGTTCGGCGGCACCACCGCGTACTCCGGCGGAGGGGGGATGTGGTTCCCCTGCAACCCTGTTTTGTTGCGCGCAGGAAGCGACGACACCCTCGATGCCGCGTTCGCCTACTTCCATGCCGTTGTCGGCGATCGCACCCCCGTTGAGCTGCAGCGCACCTATGTCTACCGGGGCAGCGAGCTGATCGCGTACCTGGAAGAAGACGACCACTTCGAATTCGATGTGCTGCCATGGCCGGACTACTTCGGCGGGTTGCCGCACGCGCGCCCCGACGGCCTGCGGCACACGGTGATGAAACCGCTTCGCGCGCAACGCCTCGGCGAGCTTGCGGACCGGGTGCGCGGGCCGTTGGACAGAGAACGGCTCGGCGCCGAGGCGCCGAAGTACCTCATCGGCGGGCGGGCCCTTATCGGCAGGCTGCTGTCGGCGATCACCGCATATCCCCACGCCTCGCTGCACACCGACAGCCCGCTGGTGGAGTTGATCACCGCGGACGGGCGCGTCGTCGGCGCCGTCATCGAGGAGCACGGCCGTCGCCGCCCAATCCGTGCCCGCGCCGGCGTGCTGCTCGCCGCTGGTGGTTTCGAGAACAATCCCGCGCTACGCCAGCGCTTCGGCGTGCCCGGCGATGCCAGGGACACGATGGGCGCGCCTGCCAACACGGGGCTGGCCCTTCACGCGGGGATGGCCGCCGGTGCGGCGATCGACCTGATGGATCAGGCGTGGTGGTCGCCGGGGTTCAGCCACCCCGACGGGCGCTCGGCCTTCTCGCTGTGGTTCACCGGTGGCATCTTCGTCAATCAAGACGGGAAGCGGTTCGTCAACGAGTCCGGACCCTACGACCGGATCGGCAAGGCCATCATCGAGCAGATCGCTTGTGGCGCAATGACGTTGCCCTACTGGATGATCTACGACGACCGGGACGGCCTGGTGCCGCCGGTGAAGGCGACCAACGTGTCGATGGTCGGGGCCGAGAATTACGTGGAGGGCGGCCTATGGCATACCGCGGAGACGCTGCCCGCGTTGGCGGCGAAGATCGGAGTGAACGCCGACCGTTTGGTGTCGACGGTGAAGCGGTTCAACGAGTTCGCCGCCGCGGGCGTCGATGAGGACTTCGGCCGAGGTGAGGAGGCCTACGATCGCGCGTTCTCGGCCGGCCAGTCACCGATGGTGCCGATCGAGAAGGCCCCGTTTCATGCCGCCGCGTTCGGACTGTCCGATTTGGGCACCAAGGGCGGACTCGTCACCGATTCACACGCGCGCGTGCTCGACACCGACGGCCACCCGATCGGCGGACTCTACGCGGCAGGCAACACGATGGCCTCGGTCACCGGAACCGCATACCCTGCCGGTGGCACCCCGATCGGAGCATCGATGCTGTTCAGCCACCTCGCGGCCCTCGACATGGCGGCCAAAGACACAGGAGGATCTGCCCCATGACATCTCTTCAGCGATACAGCGACCGTCGCGTCCTGATCACCGGCGGTGGGTCCGGCATCGGACAGGCGACCGTGCTGCGCATCTTGGACGAAGGCGGCAGGGTCGTGGCCGCCGATATCAGCGAGTCGGGCCTGAAGGACACCGTCGCAAAGGCCGATCCGCACGGTGATCGGCTGACCACCGTCGTCATGGACGTCGGGGACGAGCAGTCGGTCCGGAAGGGCGTGGCGCAGGCGGTCGAGGTGCTCGGCGGCTTGGACACCCTGGTCAACGTGGCAGGGATCCTGCGGTCGGCTCATTTCGTCGATATCACGCCTCGCCGACTTCGAGCAGGTGCTGAGGATCAATCTCGTCGGCACCTTCCTGGTGACCAGGGAAGCCATCCCCGCGCTGCGCACCGGCAACGATCCCGCCGTTGTCAACTTCAGCTCCACCTCGGCCGCCTTCGCGCACCCCTACATGGCCGCATACGCCGCGTCCAAGGGCGGGGTCCAGGCGATGACCCACGCGCTGGCGCTGGAGTTCGCCAAGGAACGCATCCGCTTCAATTCGGTTCAGCCGGGCTCGATATCGTCCGGAATGACCGACGGCACAGGCGAATCCAAACAGAGCATCGGACCAGGACTTCCGGACGATGCGGACTACTCGCTGTTCGGCAAGATCACTTCGGTGCTGCCGGTCGAAGGCGGAGGGATGTTCGCCAAGCCCGACGCGGTCGCCGCGGTTGTCGCGATGCTCGGTTCTACGGACGCCTATTTCGTCACAGGAACAGAGGTGCGCGTCGACGGCGGAACGCACATGTAAATTGCAGCGAATGAGCAACGTTGACCGACCCCTTCGGGTGATTCAGTGGACGACTGGCAACATCGGACGGCGATCGCTGCACGCGATCATCGGGCGCGACGACATGGAGTTGGTCGGTGTCTACGCCCACGGTGCCGACAAGGTCGGCGTCGACGCGGCCGAGCTGTCCGGTTGGCCCGAGCCCACCGGGGTGACGGCCACCAACGACATCGATGCACTGTTGGCGTTGAAGCCCGACGCCTGCTGCTACAACCCGCTGTGGCCGAACATCGACGAGCTGGCTCGGCTGCTCGAGTCCGGCGTCAACGTATGCTCCAGCGCGGCGTGGATCACCGGAGGCAAGCAGTCGCCGGAAGACCTGGAACGCATCCGGAAGGCCTGCGAGAAAGGCAATTCCACGATCTTCGGTAGCGGTGCCCACCCCGGCATGACCAATATGGTCGGCATGGTGCTCAGCGGATCCTGCGAGCGGGTTGACGAGATCCGCATCACGGAGTCGGTGGACTGCTCGACCTACGAGTCCGCGGGCACCCAAACCGCGATGGGCTTCTCGCAGGATCCCGACACCCCGGGCCTTGCCGAAAGCGTTCGGAGGGAGAGCGAGGTCTTCGCAGAATCGGCCGCCATGATGGCCGACGCGATCGGGGCAAAGCTCGACCGGATGACCTTCGACGTGCAGTTCACGGCCGCCACCGATGACACCGATCTCGGCTTCATGCAGATCCCGAAGGGCACCGTCGGCAGCGTCTTCGGCTACCACCGTGGCTGGGTCGGTGACCGCAACGTCGTCAGCGTCGGCTTCAACTGGACGATGGGCGACCATGTCACCCCGCCCAAGCCGCTTGAGCACGGCCACGTCATCCAGGTGTTCGGCCTGCCCAACATGCGCACCGTGCTGCACTGCCTGCCGCCCAAGGACTGGACCGAGCCCGGGTTCATGGGCCTCGGCATGATCTACACCGCCCTGCCGGTGACGAACGCGGTGCCCGCGGTCGTTGCCGCCCCGCCTGGCATCGTGACGCTGAAGGATCTGCCGCCGGTCACCGGCCGCGCATCGGTGTAGTTGTACTCGCCGAAAGTGCGGTTGTTGTACACAAACGCCGAGTAGACCCGGCCAACAACCGTACGCTCGGCGAGCCTTAGATCTGTTGCGCGAGTTTCGCTTTCCCGGGCCCGTCCAGATCGTCCAGCGCGGCCCTGCGCCCCGCCATCGCCATCAACAGGGCCTCACCGCTCCCCCTCACCTGGGGCCCCTTCCCATACGCCCAATCCAGATCGGTGGCGACAAGACGCACACCGCGCGCCCGCCAGGCACCGCGGATGGTCGGGGCAAAACGGGCGAAATCCAGCGCCGTACGCAGACGCCCAGAGTCGATGGTGCGCGGCAGGCCAATCGACCGTCGGATGTCCTGCTGGTGGATCATGCCGTCGGTGAGTGCGATCCTGCCGCCGAAACCTCCCGTCAGCCCATGCGGGTCGGTGTTGGCGCGGATCATCGCGGTGATCTGCTCAGGCGTCCTGTCGGCGTAGTCGGCGACACCAATCGCATTGATGCGATCGGTGTTGAGCCGCCCCCTCAGGAAGCGACCAACCAGACCCGCAGTGGTGAGCTCGTCGTAGCTCACGGTGTGAACAGCGACCTCTCGCACTCTCCACAGTTCGCACAACGTCGGACTGTCCCACTGCTGCGGCGTCAACCCTTCCAGCAGCGCGGCGAACTCTTCGCGCTCGTCGCGCGCCATTTGCTTCGTGTCGGCGGACATCAGCGCTCGTTGAAGAGGTCGGCGTAGCGGCGGAGGTATAGCGGCCAGCCGGCATCGCCATCGACTCCCGCTGCGACGGATTCCCAACCATCACCGTGGCGTTCGATGTTTCGGTGTGCCAATTCCACGCGGGTGCGCTGGGCGGACTCGGCGATGAAGCGGACTTCGACTTCACTCCCGCGTGCGGGGTCGGTTTCCAGCTGCCAGGTGGGTCCGATATCCCAAGTGAACACAACACGATTCGGCGGCTCGTAGGCGACGATGCGCGCCCACTTGCACAGGCTGCCGTCGACGCCGCGGTCATAGATATGTCCACCGACTCGGGGTTCGAACACAGTCTCCTCGATGGGAACCTTGAGCAGGTTGTGTTCGCGGGGCTTGAAGTCGCCGAACTTCTCTGTGAACACGTGAAATGCCCGGTCCAGTGGCGCGTTGACGACAACATCGTGACGAATGGTCGTCGGTCGCATTCGGGTCATGATTCGTCTCCTTCCAGACGCTCGACGGTCTCCTTGAAACCGGCCAGAGTCTGCACCCAGAACCGATCGAGATCGGCGCGCAAGGCTTCGAGGCCGGTTGGATCCAACTGATAGAGCCGGCGCGTCCCGGCAGCGCGGTCGCGTACCAACCCGGCACGCTTGAGGACTTTGAGGTGTTGCGACACCGCCGGTCTGCTGACAGGCAGGTCTCGCGCCAGTTCACCGACTGCCAGCGGCCCGTGGGCAAGGCGTTCCACGATTGACCGTCGGGTGCGGTCAGCCAGCGCCACCCAGACATCCGCGTCTTGGTAAGTGGCCACGAACGGTAAGTTACCACTTACTAATATGGGTATCAATGGGCTACTAGTCGACTCGGAAGGGTTACTACTCCGCGATCTGCACGGCGACGCCAACCGCCCCGCCACCGACGTGAATCGACAACACCGGCCCCATATCGGTGACGAAGAGCGACTCGATCTGGGGTAACCGCGCGGTCAGCGCCGCACCGATCTCGTCGGCGGCGTCGTGGTTGTCCACATGGTGTACCGCGATTGCCGCTTGACGGTCGCCGACGACTTCGGCCACCCGCTCGACCAACGCCGCATGCGCCTTGGTGACCGTACGGATCCGCTGATCCAGCACCAATCGGCCGTCGACGTCGAGGCATAGCAGGGGTTTGAGCGACAGCGCGGTTCCAAGCCACGACGCCCCCTTGCGGATACGGCCGCTGCGCCGCAGATTGTCCAACCGGGGTACGACCAGGAACACATGCGCGCGGGACTGCGCCGAACGGGCCTCGGCCTCAACGGTATCGAGATCTGCGCCCGAGCCCGCAGCACCCGCCGCGGCCAGCGCGACGAAGCCGACACCCATCGCCGCAGAACGCGAGTTGACCACCCGCACCGTTGAGCCGAACTCGCGCGCTGTCTGCACGGCGGAGCTGTACGTGCTCGACAGGGCCGCCGATAGATGCACCGCGACCACCCCGTCGCCGTCGCTGTCACTCAGCGCCTGCTGGTATGTCTCGGCGAGTTCCGCGGGCGCGGCACCGGCGGTGGTTACCCGAGCCCGATCGTGAATGTCGTAGGGCACGTCGTCAATCCCGTCACGCAGATCGGTCCCGTCGACGAGCACATGCAGCGGCACCTGCCGGATATCGAACTGCTTGAGCTCATCTGGCTGCAACCGGGACGACGAGTCAGTCACCACAATCACGGCCATGACTACCGCGAATCCTCTTGCTGCACACCGGCTTCTGCTAGTGCTTTGAGCATCAGATCGGCTACTGCCTGGTGTGCCTCGAAGTTCCAGTGGATGCCGTCGGGATTGCCCCGACCGCTCATGACCTGCTCGGCGACCGCGGCCTTGAGATCGACCAGAGGGACGTCGTGCTGCTCTGCCCAGTCGGTGATCGCCTTAACAGTGCCCGGCCTGCCGTGGTGCGCCAAGCCGTAGGTCTCGGCAATGTGGACCGATGGCAGCGACGCGACCATCGGTATGCCTGGCCGATTGAAATCGATTGCCCCACGAGTTATTTCGAGATAATGCGCGGAAAGATGCGGCGGAAGGGCGGCGGGCGATACCGGCGATAGCCTGGGCTGCACCCAGCTGTAGCCGTCGCGCGCCCAGCGCCGAAGCCACGCAGGCCGGATATAGCGGATCAATTCGCGCAGCGCGGTGGGTAGCGGCGACGGCAGCGAATCCATGCCGCCCGTCGCGAAGATCACCGCGCCCGCCCGCGGCAACGCCGCCCACGCCCGCGGATCTTGGGTGGCGGCCCACCAGATGTCTCTGCAGGTCCAGCCGATGCGCCCGATCAGCTCGACATCCCAACCCAGCTGAGAGGCAACGATATTCGGCCAGATGCGCGGATCGTCGGCGGGCAGTCCGCCCGTCGGCCCGTAGTACGACAACGAGTCGCAGAACACCAATAGGGTGGGTTTGATCGCCGAATCAGAGGACATCGTTGGCGACCTGTGCCGAGGCGTTCCACACATCGAGCCGCCACCGGATACCGTCCAGCGGGGCGTCGGCCTGCGAATGTCCGGACAGCTGTACCCAACTGCAGTTGCCCATGCCGCCGAGGACCGGCCAGTTGTCGACCGGCAGCGAGAGAAGGGCCGCGGTCAGCGCGGCGATCAACCCACCATGGGCCACCAGGACCACCGGCCGCTCGGGTTCGTCGACGCCCCACTCGGTCTGCTCGGCGACGAGCTCAGCCAGCAGCGGCGTGCTGCGCGCGGCGACGTCGACCCGGCTCTCGCCGCCGTGCGGAGCCCACCGTGCGTTGTCTCGCCACGCCAGCCTCGCGCCGGGGGCTGCGGCGTCCACCTCGAGGTGGGTCATCCCCTGCCAGTCACCGAGATGCGTCTCGCGCAGCCGGGTGTCGACGAGCACCGGCATCCCCGACCGCTCACCGAGCGCGACCGCGGTATCCAGCGCACGCCGCAGGTCCGACGACACGATGATGAGAGGCTGCCGCTTCGCCAACACCTCTGCGGCGGCGACAGCCTGGTCACGACCCAGGTCGGACAGTTCGGTGTCGAGCTGACCCTGCATCCGGCTGCCGGCGTTGTACTCGGTCTGCCCGTGCCGCAGCATCACCAGTCGTCGCACCCTCATGGCGAGCCGTCCAGATCCACCGGTATGGCGGGACAGTCGCGCCACAACCGGTCAAGGGCGTAGAAGTCGCGCTCGTCCTGGTGCTGGATGTGCACCACGATGTCGACGTAGTCGAGCAGCGTCCATCGACCCTCGCGGGCGCCCTCGCGGCGGGCGGGCTTGTACCCCGCGAGGCGCATCCGTTCCTCGACCTCGTCGACGATCGCATTGACCTGACGCTCGTTGGACGCCGACGCGATGACGAAGCAGTCGGTGATGACGAGCTGTCCGGACACGTCGATGACGACGACGTCTTCGGCGAGCTTGGCCGAGGCAGCGCGCGCCGCCGCGGTGGCCATCTTGACCGCCTCGTCGGTGGCGCTCATCGCCGGTTCCCGTCTTTCGTCGTGACCGGCTGGGCGGCGTAGAGCTGGCGCTTGGTCACGTACTGAACGACGCCGTCGGGCACCAGGTACCAGATCGGCCGGTCGGCTTCCGCACGCTTGCGGCAGTCGGTCGACGAGATCGCCAGCGCGGGCACCTCTACGAGAGTGAGCGCATCGGGTGGCAGCTCCGCGAGCGCCGCCTTGATGTGCTTGCCGTCGAGCTCGTAGCCCGGGCGGCTGACGCCGACGAATCTGGCGATCGAGAACATCTCCTCCCAGTTCTGCCACGACAGGATCGATGCCAGCGCGTCCGCGCCGGTGATGAAGTAGAGATCCGAGTCGGGATTCTGGGCGCGCAGATCGCGCAGCGTGTCCTTCGTATAGGTCGGGCCTCGGCGGTCGATATCCACCCGGCTCACCGAGAACCGGGGGTTGGACGCGGTGGCGATGACCGTCATCAGGTAGCGGTCCTCGGCGGCGGAGACGTTGCGGTTGTGCTTCTGCCAGGGCTGGCCGGTCGGGACGAACACGACTTCGTCGAGCTCGAACAGATCGGCAACCTCGCTGGCCGCGACCAGGTGCCCGTTGTGGATGGGATCGAACGTCCCACCCATCACCCCCAGCCGCCGAGAAGTCACAAACAGCCAGCTTACGGGAGTGCTCGCGGGCGCCTAGACCGGCAGCAGCTGGTCGATCACCGCGGCCAATTGCTTGGCCGACCGGCATTCATGCATGGTGATGACGTCTTGGTAGCGCGGCACCGCCGAGTCGCCACTGCCCCACAGGTGCTTGGGCTCGGGATTGAGCCAGTGTGCGTGCCTGCTGGCGTTGACCATGTGGGCGAGCAGGTCGGTTTCCGGGTTGCGGTAATTGTTGCGCCCGTCGCCGAGGACCAACAACGAACTGCGCGGCGACAGGACGTTGGGCCAGTTCTCCACGAAGGAGACGAACGCGTTGCCGTAGTCGGAGTGGCCGTCGCGGGTGTAGACACCCGCTTCGCGGGTGATGCGCTGGACGGCCACCGCCAGGTCGGAGTCGGGCCCGAACAGTTCGGTGACTTCGTCGGTGGTGTCGATGAACGCGAACACACGCACGCGGGAGAACTGCTGGCGCAGCGCGCTGACGAGCATCAGGGTGAAGTGGCTGAACCCGGCGACCGAGCCGGACACGTCACACAGCACCACCAGCTCCGGCCGCGCGGGATGCGGCTTCTTCAACACCACATCGATCGGCACGCCCCCGGTGGACATCGACTTGCGCAGCGTCTTGCGCAGGTCGATCTCGCCGCGGCGGGACCGTCTCCGCCGCGCGGCCAGCCGGGTGGCCAGCGTGCGGGCCAGTGGCTGCACCACCCGACGCATCTGGCGCAGCTGCTCGCCGGAAGCGCGCAGGAACTCGACGTTCTCCGCGAGCTGCGGGACGCCGTACATCTGCACGTGCTCGCGACCCAGCTGCTCGGCGGTGCGGCGTTTGGTCTCCGCCTCCACCATCTTGCGCAACTGCGCGATACGCTGGGCCGCAAGGGCTTTCGCGATCTGCTCTTGGGTCGGTGTTGGCTCGTCACCGTAGGGAGCGAGCAGGCCGGCCAACAACCTGCCCTCGAGATCATCGAGGCTCATCGCCTTGAGCGCCTGATACGACGAATACGACGGACCGCGGCTGGAGTTGTAGCGGCCATAGGCCTCGACGATCTGGGCGATCATCGCCGCCAGCCGCTCGTCGAGATTGGCCAGGTCGGCGTTGTCGCTGAGCATGTCGACCAGCTGGGCGCGCAGCGCCTCAATGTCCTCGGGCGGCAGGCCTTCTGGTGTGTCGTCGTCTTCGTCGTCGGCCAACTGGGTCCTTGCACCCAGCGCCGCCGGGAAGAACAGGTCGAACATCGCGTCGTAGGTGTCCCGATGGTCGGGCCGACGCAGGACCGCGCACGCGATGCCCTCGCGCAAGGTCTCACGATCGCCGAGCCCGAGGACCGACATCACCCGACCCGCGTCGACGGTTTCCGACGGACCAACCGAAATCCCCTGCCCGCGAAGAGCTTCTACGAACTCGACCAAATGGCCGGGGATTCCGTGCGGCGCCAGCGGTTGCGCCGGGCGGGTGCGTCGGGCGGTCATCAGTTAAGCCTCAGCTCCCCCGACGCCTTGACCTGGTCCGACTGGTGCTTGAGCACCACCCCCAGTGTCGCAGCGATCAGCTCGTCGTCGATGGTGTCCATGCCCAACGCCAGCACCGTGCGTCCCCAGTCGATGGTCTCGGCCACCGACGGCAGCTTCTTGAGCTGCATGCCGCGCAGTACGCCGATGATCTTGACGAGTTCCTCGGCCAGATGCTCCGGCAGCTCCGGCACCCGGGACAACAGGATTCGGCGCTCCAGATCGGGATCGGGAAAGTCGATGTGCAGGAACAGGCATCGGCGCTTGAGCGCCTCGGACAGTTCGCGCGTGGCGTTTGACGTCAGCAGGACGAACGGGGTGCGCTCGGCGGTGATGGTGCCGAGCTCTGGCACGGTCACCGCGAAGTCGGACAGCACCTCCAGCAGCAGACCCTCGATTTCGATGTCGGCCTTGTCGGTCTCGTCGATCAGCAGGACGGTGGGCTCGGTGCGCCGGATCGCGGTCAGCAGTGGACGGGACAGGAGGAATTCTTCGGAAAACACATCGGTTTTCGTCTGATCCCAGTCGCCGTGCCCGGCCTGGATCCGCAGGATCTGCTTGGCGTGGTTCCACTCGTAGAGGGCGCGGGCCTCGTCGACGCCCTCGTAGCACTGCAGACGCACCAAACCGGAGCCGGTGGCCTGCGAGACAGCACGGGCCAATTCGGTCTTGCCGACGCCTGCGGGACCCTCCACCAACAATGGTTTGCCAAGCCGGTCGGCGAGGAACACCGCTGTGGCCGTTGCGGTGTCGGGCAGGTAGCCGGTCTCCGCCAATCGTCGCGCGACATCGTCGATGTCGGCGAACAGCGGTGCCGGACGGGCGGGGACGCTCACTAATCTCTCCTGTTAGGCCGGGCGGGTGTGGCCGTCTCCCCACACAATCCACTTGGTTGACGTCAACTCTGGCAGACCCATCGGTCCTCGGGCATGCAACTTCTGGGTGGAGATGCCGATCTCGGCACCGAATCCAAACTGCTCGCCGTCGGTGAACGCCGTCGACGCATTGACCATCACAGCAGCGGCGTCGACACTCTCGCTGAACCGTTGAGCGGCAGCAAGATTCGTCGTGACGATGGCTTCGGTGTGGCCGGTGCCGTACTCGTTGACGTGGGCGATCGCGGCGTCGAGGCCGTCGACCACCGCCAGGGCGATGTCCATCGACAGGAACTCGGCACGCAGTTCCGCTTCGGTCGGGTCGGCGTGCACCGTGACACCCGCGTCCTGCAGCGCCTTCGTCAGCCGCGGTACCGCCTGATCGGCGATCGAGGAGTCGATCAACAGCGACTCGGCCGCGTTGCAGACGCTGGGCCTGCGCGTCTTGGCGTTCAGCAGAATTTTTTCGGCCACGTCGAGGTCCGCCGATTCATGAACGTAGACATGGCAATTGCCCACTCCGGTCTCGATGGTGGGCACCATTGCGTCGCGCACCACCGCGTCGATCAAGCCCGCTCCCCCGCGCGGGATCACGACATCGACGAGGCCACGGGCCTGAATCAGATGCGTGACGCTGGCGCGGTCCTCGCTTGGCAGCAGCTGCACGGCATCCACATTGCGATTCTCGATCGCCAGGGCGTCGCGAAGTGCCTTCACCAGAGCAGCATTGGAGCGCGCCGCCGATGAGCTACCTCGCAATAGCACCGCGTTGCCGGATTTAAGTGTCAGCCCGAACGCGTCGACCGTCACGTTCGGCCTGCCCTCGTAGACGATGCCGACGACACCAAGCGGAACCCGCTGCTGACGAAGCTGAAGTCCATTAGGCAGTGTGCTGCCGCGAAGCAACTCGCCGATCGGGTCTGGCAGGCCCGCGACCTGCCGCAGCCCCGCGGCGATGCCGTCGATGCGGTTCGGGTTCAGCGCCAGCCTGTCGAGCATCGCCTCAGGCGTGCCAGCGGCCTTGGCGGCGGCCAGGTCCTCGGCGTTGGCATGCAGGATGGCTCCGGCGTCGCGCAGCACATTGTCGGCCGCGGCATGCAGCGCGGAGTTCTTCGTTTCGGTGCTCAACGTGGCCAACTCACGGGCGGCGACACGGGCACGCCGCGCGGCGTCGTGCACCTGCTCCCGCAACTCGGAGACGGCCGGTGCCTGCACACTCATTAGCCCAGCGTAACGGACCTGCTCACCACGCTCGACAGGTGTCAGCTCGGTCACAGTGGACTAGCGTGACGGATATGGTGGCGCGGGTCTGCGTGGTGGGCAGTGTCAACGCCGACCTCACTTTCACAGTGGACACCTTGCCGCGGCCCAGCCAGACGGTTCTCGCGTCTTCGCTGTCGTCGTCGCAGGGCGGAAAGGGCGGCAATCAGGCCGTGGCCGCCGCCCGTGCGGGCGCGGCCGTGCAACTCGTTGCGGCCCTCGGCACCGACTCCGCGGCCGAACAGTTACGCGCACATCTGCACGACAACGAGGTCGGGCTGGACGGTGCCGTCAGCGTGCCAGGGTCCAGCGGCTCTGCGGTGATCGTCGTCGACTCCGCGGCGGAGAACACCATCGTCGTCGCGCCAGGCGCCAACGCGCACCTCAGCGTGACTTCCGCCGACATCCGCGACGTGATCGCCGACAGCGACGTGGTGCTGCTGCAACTCGAGATCCCGATCGCAACCGCCGTCGCCGCTGCGGGGGTGGCCCGGGCGGCGGGTGCAGTGGTGATGCTCAACGCGTCGCCGACAGGAGCCGAGCCGCACCACCTGCTTGCCCTGTCCGAGCTGGCCGACGTGGTCGTGGTGAACGAGGCCGAGGCGCGCGAATGGCATTGGCCCGTACCGCATCTGGTGATCACCCGTGGTGCGCGCGGCGTGAGCTACCTTGGGGAGGACGAACGGTTTGACGTGCCAGCCCCGCCCGTCGAGGCCGTCGACACCACCGGCGCGGGCGACGTGTTCGCCGGCGTGCTGGCCGCCGGATGGCTGGGTGGGCACGAGGATGCGTTGCGCCGAGCCTGCGCCGCCGGAGCGTTGTCGACGCTGGTGCCGGGAGCGGGCGATTGCGCGCCGTATGCGGAGGCCATTGACGATGCCGTGTCCAATCGACGAGCCGGGGAGCGACACCTATGACGGCAACCACGCCACGTCCACCCGAGGGCGACTGGCTGGGCACGCCATATCTGCGTTTCACCCGCGAGGGCCCGTTCGGCGTGTGCACGCTGGACCGGCCCGAGGCACGCAACGCGATGACGCCTGCGATGTACTTCGGCATCCGCTATGCCGTCCGGCATGTCGACGCCGACCCCGACCTGGCAGGCCTGCTCATCACCGGCACCGGTGACGTGTTCGCACCAGGCGGCGACATGGGCGGCGGTGACGGCTCGGACAACTGGCTGACGTTCGGCTCGGCGCTTGGCATGGACGTCACGCCGTTCGAGACGCTGCGTCAGTCCGTGAAGCCGGTGGTGTCGGCGGTCAACGGGCTCTGTCAGGGCGGCGGCCTGCAGATCGCGCTGTGCAGCGACATGACGGTGGTCAGCGACCGCGCGACGTTCCGCGTGCCGGAACTGTTCCGCGGTATCGCCGACACCTATTACAGCCAGATGCTGGCCCGGCTCATCGGACCGGTGCGCACGCGGGACCTGATGTTCACCGGGCGGACGCTGACCGCGGCCGAGGCTGCGCAGTGGGGTATGGTCGGGCGGGTGGTGCCGCATGACGAGCTGCTCGATACGGCCCGCGAGGTGCTCAGTCAGTGCTGCAGGACGGCGCCCGCGGCGCGGAGCACGGTGAAATCCAGTCTCGACAACTACATGGGCCTGTTCGACCGCATCGGCATGCAGGCCAGCTACTCCTCACCCGAAGCACTCGAGGGCTTCCGTTCGTTCAAGGAACGCCGGTCCCCCGACTGGGTGCATCCAGACCTGAGGGTCGACGGGCGCATCTGACAATCGCAGCCGAACGCGCTTGATAGTACAGAATCCGCTGTATTGTTGGCCGCATGCGGACGGTGACCCACTGCGATGCCCTGACGCGGTTCGGCTACGCGCTGTCGGACGCGACTCGCACCGAGATCCTGTTGATGCTGCGCGATGGCCCGGGCTATCCGTCCGACCTCGCGGAGAAGATCGGGGTGTCGCGGCAGATCCTGTCCAACCACCTGGCGTGCCTGCGCGGCTGCGGCCTGGTCGTTGCGCAACCCGAGGGTCGGCGCAGCCGCTATGAGCTGGCCGACAAGCGCATCGCCCATGCCCTCGACGACCTCATCGGTCTGGTCCTGGCGGTCGACCCGGACTGCTGCTGATGTCGGCCCCACCCGAGACGCGTCGCGCGATACTGCAACGCCGAATACGACTGCTGGTCGGCGTAACGATCACCTACAACGTGATCGAGGCCGTCGTCGCGCTGGGCGAGGGCACACGAGTCTCATCGTCGGCGTTGATCGGCTTCGGGCTCGATTCGGTCGTCGAGATCTCGTCGGCGGCAGCGGTTGCGTGGCAATTCTCGGCCAAGGACCCTGAGATGCGGGAGAAGGCCGCGCTGCGGTTCATCGCTTTCTCCTTCTTCGCCCTCGCCGCATACGTCTCCATCGACGCGGGGCTGTCGCTACTCGGTTTTCGGGAGGCGCGGTCGTCGCTGATCGGCATCGTGCTCGCGGCGTCGAGCCTGGTGATCATGCCGGTGCTGTCGTTGGCGCAACGCCGCGCAGGCCGCGAGCTTGGATCCCGGTCGGCCGTCGCCGATTCCAAGCAGACCCTGCTGTGCACCTATCTCGCCGCGATACTGCTGGCGGGTCTGGTGCTCAACAGCCTGTGGGGCTGGTCGTGGGCCGACCCGGTTGCCGCTATCGGCATCGCGGCGATAGCGGTGCGCGAGGGCGTGAACGCTTGGCGCGGGGATGCGTGCTGCTGAATCACTCGCTAGACAGGTGGACGTCGTGCGCGATCGACATGCCGTGGCCCGCTTCGAGCTCCGCCGCCGATTGAGCCAACAACACCCGACTTCGGTTTGGCGACAACAAGATAGATAGATAGTGATGTGGCTGTCCGTTCGCGAATGCGAGCCGGTTCACTCGCATCAGCGCCGACCCGATCGCGGTGTTGAGCTGTTGCGCGTTACGCGGCCCGGCGATCTCGGCGGTGGTCTCGTGCTGAACCCAGTCCAGTTCGATGCCTGCGTCGGCCAGTAGCCGGTATAGCGGCGCCCGCGACAACGCCTCTTCGGTAATGGTTTCCGACATGTCGTCGGGCAGCCAGGCCTCGGTGATCATCAGCGGCTCTGACGTGCGGCGCTCACTGCGCACCCGAAGGACATGCAGCGCGTGTTGGCGACCCAGTTGGTCGGCGACCGACGTAGGCGCACTGCGGCTGTCGAGTTCGATGATGTCGACTTCGGTTTCGAACTCGATTTGACGCAGCTCGTCCATGAGCGAGCCGCCGCCCCCGTTCCGGCGCGACGGCGGTTGGTCACGAACGAACGACCCCACGCCGTGCCAGCGTTCGATAAGGCCCGGCACAAGCCTGGTCAAGGCGTTCGGGGCCACCTGTCTGGGCCCGCGCCCGATCCCCGGCCACGGCCAGCATCATTATCGATTCCTGGTATTCGCACTCGACCAGAAGATTCCCGCCGGCGTCGCCGACCACAAGGCCTTGCTTGCCGCCATGGCAGGTCACGTGGTGGCGCGCGGTGGCCTGACGGGCACCTACGAGCGTTAGTCCTCTGGGATTTCGCGTTCAATCTCGTCGAGCCAGGTGCGGGCCGACATGTCCGACGGCGCCCGCCAGTCACCGCGCGGGGACAGCGATCCGCCATGCGACACCTTCGGTCCGTTCGGCAGCGCTGAGCGTTTGAACTGGCTGAACGAGTAGAACCGCTGGGCGAACACCTGTAGCCACTGCCGAATCTCCTTCAGCGAGTAGGTCGGCCGCTTGTGCTCAGGGAATCCGGCGGGCCAGTCACCGCGCTGTGGGTCGCTCCACGCGTGCCACGCGAGGAACGCGACCTTTGACGGCCGGAATCCGTACCGCAGGACCTGGAACAGCGAAAAGTCCTGCAGCACATACGGCCCCACCTTGGCCTCGCTGCTCTGAATCTCCTCATCTTCGCCCACCGGGATCAGCTCGGGAGTGATCTCGGTGTCCAGGACGGACAGCAGCACCTCGTTGACCGCGTCGTCGAATTGCTGCGATGAGATCACCCAGCGGATCAGGTGCTGGATCAGCGTCTTGGGCACGCCCCCGTTGACGTTGTAATGCGACATCTGATCGCCCACGCCGTATGTCGACCAGCCGAGCGCCAATTCGGAAAGGTCGCCGGTGCCGAGCACGATGCCACCACGCTGGTTGGCGAGCCGAAACAGGTAGTCGGTGCGCAATCCCGCCTGCACATTTTCGAACGTGACGTCGTAGGCCTTCTCACCGCGGGCAAACGGGTGATCGATCTCCTTGAGCATCAGTTCGGCGGTGGACTTGATGTCGATGGTCTCGAACGTCACACCCAGCGCTTCTGCGAGCCGGATCGCATTGCCCTTGGTCCGTTCACCCGTCGCGAAACCGGGCAGCGTGAACGCCAGAATGTCGCTGCGCGGCCTGCCTTCCCGGTCCATCGCGTGGGCGGCGACGATCACCGCGTGCGTGGAATCCAGGCCGCCGGACAACCCGAGCACGACCTTCGGGTAATTCAGCGCGCGCAGCCGCTGCTCGAGGCCGGACACCTGGATGTTGTAGGCCTCGTAGCAATCCTGTTCCAGCCGTGAGGGATCCGACGGCACAAACGGGAACCGCTCGACCTCGCGGCGCAGACCGACGTCGCCCGACGGCGGGTCGAGCCGGAATTCCACCCGCCGGAACGACTCCGCGGTGATCCGATGATGGATCCGGTTGTCGTCGAAGGTGCCCATTCGCAGCCGCTCCGAACGCAGCAGCTCCAGGTCCACGTCGGCGATCGACCGGCGCTCACCCTTGGGGAACCGCTCGGACTCGGCGAGAAGGACTCCGTTCTCCCACACCATCGTCTGGCCGTCCCACGCAAGATCGGTGGTGGATTCGCCCTCCCCCGCTGCGGCGTAGACATAGGCTGCCAGGCACCGCGACGATGCAGAACGGGCCAGCAGCGCGCGGTCTTCGGCGCGCCCGATCGTGATCGGGCTGCCGGACAGGTTGGACAACACCGTCGCGCCCGCCAGCGCCGCCTGGGCACTGGGCGGGATCGGCACGAACATGTCCTCGCAGATCTCGACGTGCAGTACGAAGCCGGGCAGATCGGTCGCGGCGAACAACAGGTCGGGACCGAACGGCACGTCGGCATCACCGATGCGGATGGTGCCGCGCTCGTCGTCGCCAGCCGCCATCTGGCGTCGTTCGTAGAACTCCCGGTATGTCGGGAGGTAAGACTTCGGCACGACACCCAGCACCTTGCCGCGGTGGATCACCACGGCGGTGTTGTAGATCCGGTGTTGTCTGCGCAGCGGCGCGCCGACCACCAGCACCGGCATCAGGTCGGCCGAGGCGGTCACGACGTCGAGCAGCGCGCCCTCGACCGCGTCGAGCAACGCGTCCTGCAGCAGGATGTCCTCGATCGAGTAGCCGGACAGCGTCAGCTCCGGGAAAACGGCCAGCGCGACGCTGTCGTCGTCACAGTCGCGGGCCACTCGCAGCACCGACTCGGCGTTCGCGACGGGGTCCGCGAGGGTCGTGTGATGGGTGCACGCAGCCACCCGCACGAACCCGTGCCGGTATGCGCTGTAGAAGTCCATCGCCCCTATTGTCGCCCGTCAAAGGTCAAGATCCGGTGACGGGGTGCATACGGGCAGGTCACTGAGCCAGGTGTCGAGGCGCGAAACTGCCTGCGCAGACGCCGACCTTGGCCTCGTGTTGGCCTGCAGTTCGCCCGCAGGCACCTCACCTGATCCGGCGATTTTGATTGCGTCACGCATGGTGAACCCAAGACCCAACCCCAGGAGGACTCGTGAATCAGCTTGCTGTTCAACGTCAATCGCGCCCATTGCTCCCGGAGCTTTCCGAGCTCTTCAGTGGCTTTCATGGCTTTCCCACCATCGCCGGCCTCGCTGGTCTGCGGTCGTTCTTCGACGGCAACCTGCTGCGGGTTGAGGACGAGATGAAGGACGGCTTCTACGAAGTTCGTGCCGAACTTCCCGGTGTCGACCCGACCGACGACATCGAGGTCACGGTGCGAGATGGCCAGTTGACGATCAAGGCCGAGCGGACCCAGACCAGCGAGTCCAATGGGCATTCGGAGTTCTCATACGGCTCGTTCGTGCGAACGGTGCCGCTGCCCGCGGGCGCCGAGGAGGACGACATCAACGCCACCTACGACAGGGGCATCCTCACCGTCTCGGTGCCGCTGTCCGAGGACCACCCGACCGAGAAGCACGTCGAGGTCGTCGAGACCATCCTCGTCGACGAGGACGAAGACTACGACGAGGATGACGACGAAGGCGACGAGAACGACGATGCTGAGGACGTCGACGTGGATGACGCAGAGCACGCCGACGACGAGCAGCACCAGCCCGCAGGCTGAACCGGATCGCCTAGCCTGGGAGACGTGGAAGCACCTGAACTCGTCGCCCTGCTGGACGGGCGGCGCGTTGCGGTGCTCACCGGAGCGGGTATGTCGACGGACTCGGGCATCCCCGATTACCGGGGTCCGGATTCGCCGCCGAGCAACCCGATGACCATCCGCCAGTTCACCTCGGACGAAGCGTTCCGGCAACGGTACTGGGCTCGCAATCACGTCGGCTGGCGACACATGGATGAGACGCTGCCCAACGCCGGCCACCGCGCGCTGGCCGAACTCGAGCGTGCGGGCGTGGTGTCTGGCGTGATCACCCAGAACGTCGATCTCCTGCACACCAAGGCAGGCAGCCGCACCGTGGTCAACCTGCACGGCACCTACGCCCAGGTGATCTGCCTGGACTGCGGCCACTCGATGTCACGCGCCGCCCTTGCCGACCTGCTCGAGTCGGCCAACCCCGGGTTTGTCGAGCGGGCGGAGGCGATCGGCGGCATCGCAGTGGCTCCTGACGCCGACGCGGTCGTCGGCGACACCACCTCGTTTCGGATCATCGACTGTTCGAGGTGCGGCGGCATGCTCAAGCCAGACATCGTCTACTTCGGCGAGAATGTGCCGAAACACCGTGTGGACGAAGCGCATTCGCTTGTCGACGGAGCCGACGCACTACTGGTGGCCGGGTCGTCGCTCACGGTGTATTCGGGTTTCCGGTTCGTCCGCCACGCCGCGGCGCTTGGCAGGCCGATTGCGATCATCAACCGGGGCATGACGCGCGGCGACGACCTAGCGGCCGTGAAGGTCGACAGCGGCTGCTCGCCGATGCTGACACTGTTGGCCGACGAGCTGCCCGCGGTCGCGAATTCGGCGTGAAAACTGCGCTGAGCGCTGTGTCCTGAGCTGAGCGCTGCAAATCACGCCGAAATCGCTTAGACGGCGACCAGGTCGTCGGCGTGGACGGCGGGGCGTCGCATCTCGGCGGGTAGATCAGAGGTCGAGCGGCCCAACATGGTCGCCAGTTCGGAGTGGTCGTAGGCCACCACACCGCGGCCCACCATGGTGGCGTCCTGTGCGCGCAACTCGACGACGTCGCCGCCGTAGAACCGTCCCGACAGCGACGTGATGCCCGCGGGCAGCAGCGAACGTCGTTGCCGCACGACGGCGCGCACCGCGCCGTCGTCCAGCGTGAGCGTGCCCGACGACTCGGCGGCGTATCGGACCCAGAACTTGCGCGCCGACATTCGTTCGGGCCGCGGGGCGAATACCGTGCCGACCGACGCGTCGGCTAGCGCGGTCGCCACATCCGACGCGGCGGCCACCAGCACCGGCACGCCTGCGTCGGCGGCCAGCAGCGCCGACGACAGCTTCGACGCCATTCCACCGGTGCCGAGATGGCTGCCGCGGCCCGCCACCACACCATCGATATCTGCCGGGCCGGAGACTTCGGAGATAAACCGCGCGTTGCCTTTTCGTGGGTCCGCGTCGTAGAGGCCGTCGATGTCGGACAACAGCACCAGCGCGTCGGCGCCCACCAGGTGCGCGACCAGCGCCGAGAGCCGGTCGTTGTCTCCGAACCGGATCTCGTTGGTGGCGACCGTGTCGTTCTCGTTGACGATCGCGACCGCGTGCAGCGCGCGCAGCCGGTCCAGTGTGCGTTGCGCATTTGTGTGCTGTACCCGCATGGAGATGTCATGGGCGGTCAGCAGCACCTGGCCGACCGCGCGGTTGTAGCGGGCGAACGCCGCGCTCCACGAGTTCACCAACGCCACCTGCCCGACGCTGGCCGCCGCCTGCTTGGTGGCCAGATCGGTGGGACGCTTGGTCAGCCGCAGCGGTTCGATACCCGCGGCGATGGCACCGGACGACACGATCACCACGTCGGAGCCCGCCTTCATCCGGCCCTCGATCGCATCGGCCAAAACAGCCAGCCTGCTCGCGTCGAACACCCCGGACGACGTGGTCAGCGCGGTGGTGCCGACTTTGACGACGACGCTGCGCGCGGTGCGGACCGCTTCTCGATGGGGGCTCGTCACGACTCGTCACCTGGACGGCGCCGCGAGCGGCGGGCCGCCTTGCGTTCGTCTGCGCCGACGCGGTCCGTCTGCTCAAGCCGTAAGTCGGTGCCGCGACCCGACAGCGGCACATCGACCCCGGCGGGGGTCTGCGGTTCCCAGTCGAAGGTCATGTCACCGATGGTGACGGCGCAGCCGGGCCGCGCGCCAAGGCGCAGCAGTTCGTCTTCCACGCCGAGGCGGGCCAGCCGGTCGCCGAGGTAACCGACGGCTTCGTCGTTGTCGAAATTCGTTTGGCCGATCCAGCGTTCGGGCCGCGTACCGCGGACCACGAAGCCACCCTGGCCGTCCGGCGCGACGGTGAAACCGCTCTCGTCGACCGCGACAGGCCGGATGACAGGGCGCCGCGGCACGACGGCCGGCTGCGACTCGCGATACGCCGACACGATGTCCCACAGAGCGAATGTCAACGGCCGCAAGCCCTCCCGACTGACCGTGGATATCTCGTGTACCGGCCAGCCGAACCGCCGGGTGATCTCCTCGCGGACGAAGTCGGCCAGTTCGCGGGCCTCCGGCACGTCGATCTTGTTGAGTATCACCGCCCGCGGACGCTCGGCGAGGTCGACCAGTATCGAATCTCCCTGCAGGGTGGGGGTATACGCGGCCAGCTCGGCTTCCAAAGCTTCGATGTCGGAGATGGGGTCGCGGCCGGGATCCAACGTCGCGCAGTCGACGACATGTACCAGCACCGCGCATCGCTCGATGTGCCGCAGGAAATCGAGGCCGAGGCCGCGACCTTCCGACGCGCCGGGGATCAGTCCCGGTACATCGGCGACGGTGAACGTGTGGTCCCCCGCTGACACCACGCCCAGGTTGGGCGCCAGCGTGGTGAACGGGTAGTCGGCGATCTTCGGCTTGGCCGCCGAGATGACCGATACCAGCGACGACTTGCCTGCCGACGGAAAGCCGACAAGGCCGACATCGGCGACGGTCTTGAGTTCCAGCGTGAAGTCGCGTACCTGACCCGGCTCGCCGAGCAGCGCGAAGCCTGGCGCCTTGCGGGCCCGCGACGCCAGCGCGGCGTTGCCGAGCCCGCCCCGCCCGCCCGCCGCGGCTTCGAAGCGCGTACCCGCGCCGACGAGGTCGGCGAGCAACCGGCCGTTCTCGTCGAGCACGACGGTACCGTCGGGAACCCTGACCTCCAGGTCGGCACCCGCCGCGCCGTCGCGGTTACTGCCCGCGCCCTGCTTGCCCGAGGGGGCGACGATGTGCGGGTGGAAGTGGAAGTCGAGCAGCGTGTGCACCTGCGGATCGACGACAAGAACGATGCTGCCGCCACGGCCGCCGTTACCGCCGTCTGGTCCGCCGAGGGGTTTGAACTTCTCGCGATGAACCGAGGCGCAGCCGTTTCCGCCGTTGCCCGCACGCGCGTGAATCACGACGCGGTCGACGAACCGGGGCATGGACGAACTCCTTCGAAAGTAACGCCGGGCGGATAAGCGTTCGCGAAGCCGCCGTAGCGCTACAGTCGCGAAGCTTAGGCCTCCGGGCGGGTGGCGCGGACGATGCTGATGGTCTTGCGGCCGCGCTTCACGCCGAATTCGACAGCGCCGGGCGCCTTGGCGAACAGTGTGTCGTCGCCGCCGCGGCCGACATTGACGCCGGGGTGGAAGTGGGTGCCGCGCTGACGGACCAGGATCTCGCCTGCCTTGACGATCTGGCCGCCGAACCGCTTGACGCCAAGCCGCTGGGCGGCAGAGTCGCGACCGTTACGTGAGCTGGAAGCGCCCTTTTTGTGTGCCATGTGTTCGCTCCCTTACTTACTTGATGCCGGTGACCTTGAGGACCGTCAGCTGCTGACGGTGACCCTGGCGCTTGTGATAGCCGGTCTTGTTCTTGAACTTGTGGATGCGGATCTTGGGGCCCTTCGTGTGCTCGAGCACCTCACCGGTGACGGCGACCTTCTCCAGGTCCTTCGCCGCGCTGGTGACCTTCGCTCCGTCGACGACGAGGGCGACCGGCAGCGAGACCTTGGAGCCGGGCTCCGAGTCGAGCTTCTCGACCTTGACGACGTCTCCGACGGCGACCTTGTACTGCTTGCCGCCGGTCTTGACGATTGCGTAAGTCGCCATCGTTCCTCTTCGTCTCTGGGCGCGCGCTACTCGTGGGTGCGCGAGCGGGTCTTGGGTGCGGGCCACAATGGGCCCGCTGTCGTCGGCGTCAGCCGAAAGACAACTGCTCCAGGGTACGTTAGCCGCGCCTACAGGGTCAAATCACCGCAGGTCACGGCTTGTGCACGGTCAGCCTTCGTGGGCAGGCGGCCCAGCGGGACGAGCCGCCGCGCGGCGGCGATGCCTCCCTGCCGGGGCCGTCACCTCGGCAGGTTGCTCGTCAGCGGCCATGTCGTCGTCCTCTTCGTCGTCGTCGGAATCCTCGTCGGAGTCGTCCTCGTCGCCGGAGTCCTCATCAGCATCGTCCTCGTCCTCGTCGTCCTCGTCGGGCTCATCCTCGTCGTAGTCGTCGTCGGAGTCGTCCTCGGAGTCGCCGTTGATGACCTCGATGTCGTCGTCGATGTCGTCGGCCTCGTCGTCGGTGTCGAGCTCGATCTCGTCCTCTTCAGACTCATCGTCTTCTGCGGACTCATCCTCCTCGTCAAAATCCTCGTCTTCGAGTTCTTCGTCCTCGGCCTCGACAAGCGCGTCGCGGATGGTGTCCGGTTCGAGTTCGGCGACTTCCCCGGCGGTCGTCTCGACGTCGCCCTCGTCGTCGTCTTCGTGGCGCCCATTGGCCGCGGCCATTGCCTTGAACATCGGGTGCTCGCCTGCGGGATGTTCCGGAACCTTCGCGACGGCGACGTCGTCGGCCTTGCCGCCCTTCTTGCCGCGCTTGCCACGACGGCCACCGGTTTCGGACTTGCGGGCGCCCGTCGATGTAGAATCGACCGGTTCACCGTGCAACAGAATCCCGCGCCCGCCGCAGTGTGGGCACGACGTGGAGAATGCCTCGATCAGACCGGTGCCCAACTTCTTTCGGGTCAGCTGGACCAAGCCCAGCGAGGTCACCTCGGACACCTGGTGTCTTGTGCGGTCGCGGGCCAGCGCCTCTGTCAGCCGGCGCAGCACCAGATCCCTGTTCGATTCCAGCACCATGTCGATGAAGTCGATGACCACGATTCCGCCGATGTCACGCAGCCGCAGCTGGCGGACGATCTCCTCGGCGGCCTCGAGGTTGTTGCGGGTGACCGTCTGTTCCAGGTTGCCGCCAGAACCGGTGAATTTACCGGTGTTGACGTCGACAACGGTCATCGCCTCGGTGCGGTCGATGACCAGTGTGCCGCCCGACGGCAGCCACACCTTGCGATCCATCGCTTTGGTCAGTTGTTCGTCGATGCGGTGCACGGCAAACACATCCGGACCGCCAGGGCCCGCGGGCTCGTACTTCGCCAGCCGGGGAAGCAGCTCTGGGGCAACGGAATTCACGTATTCGTTGATGGTGCCCCACGCCTCGTCACCCGACACGATGAGCCCGGTGAAGTCCTCGTTGAACAGGTCGCGAATGACCTTGACCAGCACGTCGGGCTCTTCGTAGAGCGCCACCGCAGCACCGGCCGCCTTCTTTTTGGTCTCGTCGGCCGTGGTCTCGATCTCGGTCCACCGCTCCTGTAGCCGGTTGACGTCGACGCGGATGTCTTCTTCCTTGACACCCTCCGAGGCAGTCCGGATGATCACGCCAGCGTCCGGCGGAACCACCTCGCGCAGAATCTCTTTGAGCCGCTGGCGTTCGGTGTCGGGCAGCTTGCGGCTGATCCCGGTCGAGGACGCACCGGGCACGTAGACCAGATAGCGGCCCGCCAACGACACCTGGGTGGTCAACCGCGCACCCTTGTGCCCGACCGGGTCCTTACTGACCTGCACGACGACGTAGTCGCCAGGCTTCAGCGCCTGCTCAATCTTGCGCTGAGCACCGCCGAGACCGGCGGCCTCCCAGTTCACCTCGCCCGCGTACAGCACGCCGTTGCGGCCGCGGCCGATGTCGACGAACGCCGCCTCCATCGACGGCAGCACGTTCTGCACGATGCCGAGGTAGATGTTGCCCACCAGGGAAGCCGAGGCAGCAGATGTCACGAAATGCTCGACGACGACGCCGTCCTCCAGCACCGCGATCTGCGTGTAGCGAGCGCCTTCGTGTGGCGGCTCGCTGCGGACCTTGTCGCGGACGACCATCATCCGCTCGACGGCTTCGCGCCTGGCCAGGAATTCGGCCTCGCTCAGGATGGGCGGACGGCGCCTGCCCGCGTCACGACCATCCCTGCGGCGCTGCCGCTTGGCCTCCAGCCGGGTCGATCCGCTGATGCCCTGGATCTCGCCGCTGGCCTGATCTCTATCGGCCTTGTCTTTTTGGGCCCGCGGCGCCCGCTCATGCACGACCGTGTTGGGCGGATCGTCAGGAGAGGCACCGTTGCCGTTGCCGTTGTCGTCGCCGGAGCCGGACTTGCGGCGGCGACGGCGGCGACGGCGACGGGTGGCACCCTCAGCGCCGCCGTCCTCGTCCCCGCTCTCGTCGTCGGAGTCGTCGCCGGAATCCTCACCGCCACCCTTGGCATCTGTCTGCGCATCGTCGACGTCGCCGTCGTCGGACTCATCGCCGCCCTGCTCGCCGCGACCACGGCCGCGTCCTCGCCGTCCACGGCGGCGGCGCCGGGCTGCCGGGCGGTCTCCCGTGTCGTCGTCGGAATCCGGTCCGTCGTCGTCCTCGTCCTCGTCCTCGTCGTCCGCGTCGTCCGCGTCAGCGGCGTCGCGCTGGACCGGCTGTGGCGCCACGAAGAGCGGCAGGTAGTCCGCCCGTTCTGGTTCCGGGGCGGTTTCGAGGATCAGCCGCGACTCCGGCTCCTCGGCGACGACGTCGGAGAACGGCTCGCCGACGGCGAACGGGTCCGCCGCGACGACTTCCTCGGCGGTGGTCAGCGCCTCAGGCTGATCCTCGCTGGGCTGAGTCTCTTCTGAATGGTCTTGGGTAGGGGCATCGTCGGCCACGTATTCTCCTCAAGCCCCCGGGCGCGTCGTGGTTGACGCGGCCACGCGAGGGCTTTCGCTATGGACCCGGGCTGCTTCTCCCGGGCTTGTCAGGGTCTCGCTCCGAGGGGTCCCCGGTTCGGAACCGTCTCGGTGCCGGTCTGAATGATGGCTGGACGGTCGGCGCCGCACCGCGGTAGCGATGGTCGCGCTCGTCGAAGTCTTCATTCGGGCATCCGCCCCGTGTAACAGGCCGGCTACCCGAGGCCAGTATCCCACATCACGCGTCGGTGACCGACCAGGCTGGGAAAGCTGGCTAGCCGGCAGGAAACCAGAGCTCGATTTCACGTACGGCCGACTCGGGTGAATCCGACCCGTGCACGAGGTTGTCTTGGGTGATAAGTGCCAGGTCACCGCGGATTGTGCCGGGCGTCGCCTTCTCGACGGGATCGGTGCCGCCTGCTATCTGGCGGAACGCGGCAACGGCACGCGGGCCCTCCACGATGGCCGCCACGACGGGCCCCGACGTGATGAACTCCAGCAGCGATCCGAAGAACGGCTTGTCCTCGTGCTCGGCATAGTGCCTGCGGGCAAGGTCGTCGCTGACCTCCTTGAGTTCGAGGGCCGCGATCGTCAGGCCCTTGCCTTCGATACGGCCGAGGATCTCCCCGACCAGTCGCCGCTTGACACCGTCGGGCTTGATCAAAACGAGGGTCCGCTCCGTCACGGCCGACAGCCTAGCCGGGCATATCCGGCCGGGTCACAAGGAGTCGCACCGCCGACTGTCAGCGGCTGCACAGATTCCATGCGTTTCGAAGAAGTATGCGGCGACATTCAGCGGCTTCGAATCATCAATCGACGGGTGCCCGGCGGAAATGGCACCGGCGGTGGCTGACGGCAGCCGCGTTGTCGGCGGTGATCGCGCCTTTCATTGCGTTGGGTTACGGCGCTGGGACGGCCAGCGCCTTTTCGCGACCGGGACTTCCTGTCGAGTACCTCATGGTGCCGTCGCCGTCGATGGCGCGAGACATCAAAGTGCAGTTCCAGGGCGGCGGCAAGCATGCGGTGTACCTGCTCGATGGCCTACGGGCGCAAGACGACTACAACGGCTGGGACATCAACACCCCGGCCTTCGAATGGTTCGACAATTCCGGCCTGTCGGTGGTGATGCCGGTCGGTGGCGAGTCGAGCTTCTACTCCGATTGGTATCAACCCGCAGCGGGCAATGGCGGCGTTGCGACCTACAAGTGGGAGACGTTCCTGACGCAGGAGCTACCGGCATGGCTTGCCGCGAACAAGGGTGTCCCGGCCAAGGGCAACGCGGTCGTCGGAGCATCGATGGCGGGCTCGGCGGCGCTTGTACTGGCCGCCTACCACCCCGACGACTTCGTTTACGCCGGTTCACTTTCCGGCTTTCTCAACTTGTCGAACGGCATCTGGCCGACCCTGGTCGGCTTCGCGATGAACGACGCGGGCGGTTTCAACGCCTCCGCGATGTGGGGCCCGCCGGGAGATCCGGCATGGGCGCGCAACGATCCCACCGTGCAGGTGGGCAAGCTGGTGGCCAACAAGACCCGCATCTGGGTGTACGCCGGGAACGGGACTCCATCCGACCTGGGCGGTGCCGACGTGCCTGCGGAGTTCCTCGAGAACATGCTGCACCAAAGCAACGTCGACTTCATGAACGACTACCAGTCCGCCGGAGGCGCCAACGGAACCTTCAATTTCCCGGACAGCGGCACCCACGATTGGGCCTACTGGGGCGCGCAACTACAGGCGATGAAGCCTGATCTGCAACGGGTTTTGGGCGCTGCCTCGTCCAGCTAGCGGTTCACGCCGGCGGCTGCTGCTGTCCCGGCAGGAGGCCGCGCTTCTGCCGTCGCAGCACCTCGGCGCGCAGATAGGCGATCAACAGCCATACCGCGGTGAACAGGACGCCGATGAACCCGACCGCGCCGTGCACCAGCCAGCCCGCGATGAGCACCACCTGGATTCCGAGGTTCACCCAGATCGCCCACGGTCGGCCCTGCACACCTGACAGCAGGACCAGCACGAGCGCGAATCCGATCAGGTAACCCGCCGTCAGCGGCGTCAACCCGTGGTCGGCCGAAGCGACGACCGGCAGCGCCAGCAGTACCACGATGGCTTCCAGGATCAGCGTGCCTGCCATGATGCCGCGGAAGCTCTTCCACGGATCCGGAGCAGCTTGGCCTGCGACATCGGGGCCAGGCGGCGGCTGCTCGGTGCTCATTCGGGGTCCCTTCCGAACAGAGTCCGCGCCACCCCTGCTGTGACGACCGAGCCCGTGATCACCACGCCTGCGCCGCCGAAGGCTTCCACCCCGTCGCCGGACTCCTCGACCAGAGCGGTGGCGGTCTCGATCGCGTCCGGCATCGTGGCGGCGGTGACAACCCGCTCGGGCCCGAACCGCTCCTCGGCGCGCGTTTGCAATGCCTCGACGTCGAGCGCCCGCGGTGATCCATTGTGGGTCACCACGATTTGGTCGAACACCGGCTCGAGCGCGGCCAGGATGCCGTCGACATCCTTGTCGGCCATCACCGAGACGACGCCGACGAGGAACCGGAAGTCGAACTCCTCCTGCAGCGCCTCGGCGAGCGCGGTGGCGCCTGCCGGGTTGTGGGCCGCGTCGATGAACACCGTTGGCGCGGTGCGCATCCGTTCCAGCCGCCCCGGACTCGTGACGGCGGCGAAGCCCGCCCGGACCCCGTCGATGTCCAGCTGTCGATCGGCGCCTGCGCCGAAGAACGCCTCGACCGCGGCCAGGGCGACCACCGCATTGTGTGCCTGATGCTCACCGTGCAGGGGCAGAAAAATATCGGAATACACGCCGCCGAGGCCCTGCAGTTCGAGCACCTGGCCACCGACGGCGACCTGCCTTCGGCGCACGGCGAACTCGGAATCTTCGCGCGCGACGGCGGCATCGGCGCGAAGCACTTGCGCGAGAAGCACTTCCATTGCATCCGGCGCCTGCCTTGCGATAACCGCGACGGTGTCGGTCGGTACCAGGTCGTCCTCCTGCTTGGTGATGATGCCCGCCTTCTCCCCCGCGATCTCCGCGATGGTGTCGCCGAGGTAGTCGGCGTGGTCTACACCAATCGGCGTGATCACGGCGACGGGCGCATTGACGACGTTGGTGGCGTCCCACCGTCCGCCAAGGCCGACTTCGACGATGGCCACGTCGACCGGCGCGTCGGCGAACGCGGCGAACGCCATGCCCGTGACGACCTCGAACTTGCTCATCGCCGGGCCGCCCGCCGCTTCCGACTGCTGATCGACGAGTTGCACGAACGGTTCGATCTCACGATAGGTCTCGACGTACCGCGCCGGTGTGATCGGCCTGCCGTCGATGGAAATGCGCTCCACAGCGGACTGCAAGTGAGGACTGGTGGTACGGCCGGTGCGGCGGTGCAAGGCGGACAACAACGCATCGACCATCCTGGCGACCGACGTCTTTCCGTTGGTGCCTGCGATGTGGATCGACGGGTAACCGAGCTGCGGCGAGCCAAGCATCTCCATCAGCGCCGAGATGCGGGCCGTGCTCGGCTCCAGTTTCGTTTCAGGCCAACGCTGGTCGAGCAGGTGCTCGACCTGTAGCAGAGAGGCAATTTCGTCCGGCGTGGGGACGTCCTCCGGAAGTGGCCCGTCCAGAGCCTCCGGGTCCGTCATTTGAGGCTGGCCAGCCTCGCGGTGATCCGGTCGACCTCTTCGCGGGCCAGCTGCTGGCGATCACGGATCTTGTCGACGACATCCGCGGGCGCCTTGGCCAGGAAGGCGTCGTTGCCGAGCTTGCCTGTGGTACCTGCCAACTCCTTCTCCGCTGCGGCCAAATCCTTTTCAAGCCGCCTGCGCTCGGCAGCGACGTCGACGGTGCCCGACGTATCGACCTCGACAGTGACCGTGCCCCGAGACAGCCGCACCTCGACCGCGGCCGACGGGCTGAACGCGTCGTCACTCTCGGTGAGCCAGGCGAGCGACCGTACGGCGGGGATCTGCCCGTCGATGTCGGCGTTCCCGACGTCCGACAGTCGGGCAGGCACCCTCTGCCGATCGTTGAGGCCCTGGTCACTGCGGAACCGGCGGACCTCGGTGATCAGCTTCTGCATATCCGCGACGCGTTGCCCCGCAACGGGATCCACTGCGAAGCCGGACGGCTGCGGCCACGGCGCGATGACGATGGATTCTCCGCCGGTCAAGGTCTTCCACAAGACCTCGGTGACGAACGGCATCACCGGGTGCAGCAGCTTGAGCAGGGTGTCCAGCACGGCGGCCAGCACCGCCGTGGTGTGGTGCAGCCCGTCGGCCAACTGAACCTTGGCGAGCTCGACGTACCAGTCGCAGAACTCGTCCCAGGCGAAGTGATACAACGACTCGCACGCCCGACCGAACTCGTAGCTGTCGAACGCCGAATCCACCTCGGCGCGAACCTCTTCCAGCCGACCCAGAATCCACCGGTCGGCGTCAGTCAGATCGGCTGCCTCTGGCAGCGGCGCCGGGCTGGCCCCGTTGATGAGCGCGAACCGGGTGGCATTGAACAGCTTGGTGGCGAAGTTGCGCGACGCGCGAGCGTGGTCCTCTCCAATGGTCAGGTCCCCACCCGGGCTGGCGCCACGGGCCAGGGTGAAGCGCAGGGCGTCGGCGCCGAACTGCTCCACCCAGTCCAGCGGGTCGATGCCGTTCCCCCGCGACTTGCTCATCTTGCGCCCGTGCTCGTCGCGAATAAGGCCGTGCAGGAACACATTCTCGAACGGCACCTGCGGGCCGCGCTTGCCCTCGAGCGTGATGGCCGGGTCGTCTCCGACGAACGTGCCGAACATCATCATCCGCGCGACCCAGAAGAACAGGATGTCGTATCCGGTCACCAACACGGTGGTCGGATAGAACTTCGCCAGGTCGTCGGTGTGGTCGGGCCAGCCCAGCGTGGAGAACGGCCACAGCGCCGAGGAGAACCAGGTGTCGAGGACGTCGGAGTCCTGCTCCCAGCCCTCCGGTGGCGTTTCGCCGGGGCCGACGCACACGGTCTCGCCGTTCGGGCCGTGCCAGATCGGGATGCGGTGGCCCCACCACAGCTGACGCGAGATGCACCAGTCGTGCATGTTGTCGACCCAGGCGAACCAGCGAGGTTCCAGGCTGGGCGGGTGAATCACGGTGTCGCCGTTACGAACCGCATCACCGGCGGCCTTGGCCAGCGACTCGACCTTGACCCACCACTGAAGCGACAGCCGTGGCTCGATGGGCTCACCGCTGCGCTCGGAATGCCCGACGCTGTGCAGGTACGGTCGCTTCTCTGCGACGACGCGGCCCTGCTGGGCCAGGGCTTCGCGCACCTTGACTCGCGCATCGAAGCGGTCCAGTCCGTCGAATTCGGTTCCGGTGTCGGCGATCCGGCCCTTGGTGTCCATCATCGACGGCATCGGCAGTTGATGGCGCAACCCGATCTCGAAGTCGTTCGGGTCGTGGGCGGGCGTGACTTTGACTGCACCCGTTCCGAATTCGGGGTCGACGTGATCGTCGGCGACGATCACAATCTGCCGGTCGATGAACGGATGCGGCAACGACTGGCCGACCAGGTGGCGGTAGCGCTCGTCGTCGGGGTGCACCGCGATCGCGGTGTCGCCGAGCATCGTCTCCACCCGGGTGGTGGCGACCACGATGTGCGGCTCGCTGTCGGACAGTGAGCCGTAGCGGAACGACACCAGCTCGCCCTCGACGTCCTCGTATTTCACCTCGAGGTCCGAGATCGCGGTCTCCAGCACCGGCGACCAGTTCACCAGCCGCTCGGCCCGATAGATCAGCCCCGCGGCGAAGAGCCGCTTGAAGATCGTGCGTACCGCGCGGGACAGGCCGTCGTCCATGGTGAACCGGTCGCGGCTCCAGTCGACGCCGTCCCCAATCGCGCGCATCTGCCAGCCGATGGTGCCGCCGGACTCGTGCTTCCAGTCCCAGACCTTGTCGATGAACAGCTCGCGGCCGAAATCCTCCTTGGTCTTGCCGTCGACGGCGAGCTGCTTCTCCACCACACTCTGGGTCGCGATGCCTGCGTGGTCCATTCCAGGCAGCCACAGCACTTCGTAGCCCTGCATGCGCTTTCGCCGGGTGAGCGCGTCCATCAGCGTGTGGTCGAGCGCGTGGCCCATGTGCAGGTTGCCGGTCACATTCGGCGGCGGCAGCACGATCGAATACGCGGGCTTGTCGCTGGACGCCTCGGCCGTGAAGTACCCGGCCTTGACCCAGCCCTCGTACAGCGACGATTCCGCCTCGCCCGGATCCCAGGACTTGGGCAGGGCGTCAGCAGAAGGTGTGGAGCTGGCGGTCACCGCGCCATTCTATGGAGTGCGGTGCGCCGCCCAGTCACATGCCCGTGCTGGCTACTTCTTGCCGCCGAGCAGGCCACCGAGGATATCGCCGAGGCCACCGCCCTTGTTGCCGCTGAGGACACTGCCCAGGATGCTGCCGAGTGGGTTGTTCCCGCCGCCGCCACCTCCTGCTGCGCCGCCGAGGATGCTGCCCAGAATGTCGCCGAAACCTCCACCGCTTGGCGCGGACTGTGCCTGGGTTTCGGCCGGGGCGTTGCCCTTTGTCAGCTGCTTGCCGATGTAAGCCAGCACGATCGGCGCGAGGATCGGCAGCAGCTTCTTGAGCAGATCGCTGTTTCCCCCACCGCCACCGGCCAGCGCCGAGGCGACCGCGTTGGTGTCGTTGCCACCAAAGATGCGGGCGACAAACTGATCTCCCTGCTTTGCATCGACCTGGTCGACGTTGACTCCGCCGTCGAGAAGATTGCTGGCGCCTTGCTCGGCCACGTCGGACTCGAGCTTGCTCGAGTCGACCGAATCGGCATGGACGTTCTCCGCCACCCCACCGACCAGCGCAGGCACCAGGGTGTGGATCGCGGTGTTCACTTCGCCTTCATCGGCGCCGATCTTGTTCGCAATGTCCTGTACGGGGATCTGTGCGAAGAGATCATCAAGACCAGCCACCACCTGTCCACCTTCGTTGCTGGGACGTTGAACAACCACAGGTGACACTAGTGGAGTTGATCTTGGCCCACAGGTGTTCCGCGCGGGCCGATCAATTCAATCGGGAAGTCTCCAATTTCACTCCCGCAGCGGGGAATCGGGCCAGAAGAGCATCGCCCATCGCCGCCGCCGGAGTCAGCACACCGCGCAGGTCCGACAGCCGGTCACGGTCAAGCGCGAGCGCCAGCCCACTCTCGCCGAGCAGCACCGAGGTCGCCTTGTAGCCTGGGTCGCCCTTCTGCGACATGGTGGCCTTGTAGCGTGCGCCGGTGGTTGTCGTCGTGTAGGTCTCGACGGTGTAGTGACCCTGTTTGCGGGCGCTTTCGCTCGGGCCGGTACCCGGCTTCGGGGCAATGCGCTCGACGAGTTTGCTGGGCAATCGGTTGAAATAGCGGCTGCCCAGGGCCATCGTCGCGGCGTTGCCACCGGTCGCCATGGCCGCTGCGACCGGCGCGGCGAACGACCGGCCCATGCTCATCTGTTCGGCGTACTCGAATCGTCTGCCATAGGCATAGTCGAGTAAAGCGTTGGAGCGCCGGACAATTCGGGTGTTCGCCGCCGCCATTACGAACGCACCCACCCAGTAGCCCTTGAGTTCGGGCGCGATCTCGCCGCCGCGTCGCCATCGAATGTCGGGCTGCGCACCCAGTTCGGGCTCAGCGGCGCGGTCGGGGGTCAGCGTGTACGGATCGTTCATCAGCCGCCGCGCCTCAGGGTCGGTTGATGCCCTTCGCATGAGCTCCAGCATCGAGGCGACGGTGCCGCCGGACACCCCACCCGCGAACGAGCGCACCACGAGGTTGGTATCGCCGAGCTGACCGGCCTGCTCTTGCTCCGCGAGCCGGTGCAGCGCATAGACGCTGAGATCCGAAGGGATGGAGTCGAATCCGCACGAATGCACGATGCGAGCGCCGGTGTCCATCGCCTGCTTGTGATACACGTCGATGCTCTCGCGGATAAAGATCGACTCACCCGTCAGGTCGGCGTAATCGGTCCCCGCCGCGGCGCAGGCTGCCACCAACGGCAACCCATACTTCAAATACGGGCCGACGGTCGTCACCACAACACGCGTCTGCTCGGCCATCGCGGTCAAGGAAGCGGGCTGCGATGCGTCGGCGGCGATCAGCGGCCACGACTGTGCTTTCTCGCCGAGGGTGTCGCCGACGGCGCGGAGCTTGTCTTGAGACCGGCCTGCCAGGGCGATGCGGGCGTCGCCGCCGGCCTTGGCCAGGTATTCGGCGGTCAGCTTGCCCGCGAAGCCAGTCGCGCCGTACAGGACGATGTCGAACTCACGCTGTTCGGTCATCGGACCGACGCTACCCGAGCGCCTCCGGCAGCTCGACGTCCTCACCCAGCACGTGGCGGGCCAGAAAACCGGTCACCACCTGGTACCAGATCTTGGCGTGCTGCGGGCTGAGCACCCAGTGGTTCTCCGATGGGAAGTAAAGGAATCGATGCGGGCTTGTGCCGTCCTCCGCCGCAGGCAGGCCGGACTCGGTCAGCAACTCGTACCAGAGCCGAAGCGCCTCACCGATCGGGACGCGATAGTCCTTGTCGCCGTGAATGACCAGCATCGGGGTGGTTATCTGGCCGACGAACCGGTGCGGGGAGTTCCGTTCGGCCATCGCGGGCGTCATCTCGCGCGCCCACCAATAGGCGCCATCGGTGGTCGACCCGAACTGATCGAGCGCCCACAGGCTGGCGTGCGTGACGATCGCGTTGAACCGGTCGGTGTGCCCGGCGATCCAGTTGGCCATGTAGCCGCCGAACGAGCCGCCCATCGCCGCGGTGCGTGTCCCGTCGACGCGGGGATGCGCGCATGCCGCGTCGGTCGCCGCGATGAGGTCGGTGTACGGCGCGAAACCCCATGCGCCCCAGCCACGCTGGATGAAGTCCTGACCGTAGCCGGTGGATAGCGCCGGATCCGGTAGCACGACGGCGTATCCCTGCGCAACGAGCACCCATGGATTCCACCGCCAGTGCCAGGCATTCCAGCTGGCCAGCGGTCCGCCATGCACCCACAGCACCAGCGGCGCAGGCTCGTCGCCTTCTGGTAACGCCAGCCATGACCCGATGGGCTGGCCGTCATCCGCGGTCCCGGTCACCGAGGTCAGGGTGCCGGGCAGTTCGGGTCGCGCGACGCAGGGCAGTTCCGTCACGGTGCCATCTGGGTCGATGCGAACCGGATGCGGCGGCGCCGCATACGAACTGCGGATCGCGAAGATTACGCCGCCCGGCGCGGCGCACACGTTCGAGTAGGTGTAGTCATCGTCGGTGAGCCGGGTGACCGCACCGCTTGAAGGGTCGACGGTGAACAGCGGACCGCGTCCGTTCTCGTCAGCGCTGACGATCAGTGCCGAACCGTCAGCGCTCCAGGTCAACGACGTCGGCCAGCGGTCCCAGTCGCCGGTCAACTCAACGGGCGAATCACCGAAATGCATGTGCCACAACGTGATCCGTGGTGCCTTATCGGGAGTCGACAGTGTCTCCCGTGTGAACGCCACCGATGTTCCGTCTGGCGAGATCGCCGGGAATTCCAGGTCTGCGTGGGGATCGTCGGCAATCGTGGCGCGCTGAGCGGTAGCCGCGTCGATCCGCACGAGTGTGCCGCGGACGGACGCACCGGGTGCCGGGTCATGCCAGGACGTCACGATGAAGCCGCCGTCCGGGCTGACGTCGAAATGCGCCTCACGCAACGCGTCCCCGGGTTGCGGGGTCAGGTCGCGGGGCCCGTTGACGTCGAGCAGATGCGGGTGGTCGGGCCCGACGTCGTGATCCCAGTACCGCACCGGATAGCCGCTGTGCAGCACTGCGGACACCTTGTTGTCCTTGCGCAACGTTCTCAGCCGTTTGTCGTCGTCGACGCCGGACGCCGACCGCAGTAGTTTCGCGGTGACGACAGTGACCGCTGCCGCACGGGAGGTGCGCACACCGTCGACCCCACCCGGCAGGGCCAGCTCCTCGACGGCCTCACCGCCAGCGGCGGGCAACCGCCACAACGAGGCAGGCGCCTTGTCGTCCGCTTCGGTCGGTCGGGCGGCGACAAACAGGAGATCACCGTCCGCGGTGAACACCGGGGCCGACTCCCCCTTGGCGCCGCGGGTGAGGCGACGCGCCGGTCGCAGGCCGGCCGGGTCGAGTTCCCAGACGGCGCTGATGTATTCGGTGCGCTTGTCGGTCAGCTCGGTCACGGTCGTCACCACCCGCGATCCGTCCGGCGAGACGGCCAGGCCCGCTACCCGTGGCAGCGCGAGGTAGTCATCGAGGTCAGAGAAGGGGGTCGAGGCCGTCTCGGTCATGCCCTGTTCGTAGCACAAGTGCAGTAAGTTTGACTTTCAAACTCACTGCTGTCATCCTGACTCCATGAGCACTGTGGTGCTGGCCGAACTACCGGGGCGACCCTGCCCGCTCGCAGCGGCCCTTGAGCTCGTCGGCGAGCGCTGGGCGCTGCTCGTTGTCAGGGAGATTGCGCTCGGCGCGACCCACTTCGGCGACATTGTGGCGGGCACGGGTGCGCCGCGGGACCGGATCGCGGCGCGGTTGAGGGCACTCGAGAGCGCCGGAGTCGTCGCCCGGTCGCCGTACCAGAGCACTCCCACCCGCTATGAATACCGACTCACCCCATCGGGAGCTGCGCTCATCCCCGTCCTCGATTCCCTATTGGAGTGGGGCAAGGTGCACGCCGTCTCTCCCGACGATCCCGATCGACAGCACAAGTACCGACCGTTCAGCGAGCTAAAGGAATCACGATGACCCTTGAACTGACGAAACCGGAGACCGATGCCGACTGGGGGCCGGAGCGCTCGAAAACCGTGACGTGGCACGCACCGGGACCAAGCACCGCCAAGGGCCTCGCCATGTCCGGCGTCGACTATCTGCGCGCCATGGTCGATGGCGAGCTCCCGCAACCCCCGATCGGCGGCCTGATGGAGTTTGCCATCACCGAGGTCGAGCCGGGCCGCGTCGTATTCACTTGTGCGCCTGACGAATCGGCGTACAACCCGATCGGCGCAATCCACGGCGGGCTGATCTGCACGCTGCTCGACTCCGTCACGGCCTGCGCGGTCCACAGCACGCTGCCGCAGGGCAAGGGCTACACCTCGATCGAGATCAAGGTGAACTATCTCAAGGCGGTACGACTGTCCAGCGGGGTGCTCACCGCAACCGGCACCGTCGTGAAGTCAGGCTCACGGGTCGGCTTTGCCGAAGGCGTCGTGACCGATGCCAGTGGAACCGTCGTCGCGACGGCCACCAGCACGCTGCTGCTCTTCGACGTGTAACTCCCCGGGGGCGCTACATTCGTTGCGTGGGCAAACAGATCGTTATCATCGGGGCGGGCATCTGCGGGTTGGCGACCGCCGTGGCTTTGCAGCGGCCTGGGGGGCCACCGTCATCGAGGAGCGCGCGGAAGCCTCGTCCGGTGCAGGCATCAGCATCTGGCCCAACGCGCTGGCCGCCCTCGACGAGATCGGCGTCGGAGACGCGGTGCGCGAGGCGGGCGGCAGGGTCACGGCAGGCGCCCTGCGCTGGCGCGATGGCACGTGGCTGCGCCATCCCGCGCCTGAAAGGTTGGTCAAAGCCCTCGGCGAGCCACTTGTGGTGATCCGCCGCTCTGCATTGACTAAGGTGCTGGCCGACGCGCTTGCCGACGGCACCGTACACACCGGGCTGTCCGCCCTAGAACTTGTCACGACCACCGACGGCGTCCGACTCGCGCTGTCGGATTCGACCATGCGCGATGCCGCCGCGGTGATCGGTGCCGACGGCACACATTCGATGGTCGCGCGCCACCTCAACGGCGCCTTGGCACACCGCTACGTCGGCTACACGGCCTGGCGCGGGGTGGCCGACTGCACCATCGACCCCGACGTCGCAGGCGAGGTGTTGGGTCCAGGCGTTGAGTTCGGCCACGTTCCACTCGGCGAGGATCGGACGTATTGGTTCGCGACGGAGCGCGCACCGGCTGGACAGGTCGCGCCGGAAGGCGAACTGTCCTACCTGCGTGCCCGGTTCGCGTCGTGGGCCGATCCCATCCCGGCGGTGCTGGCCGCGACCGACCCCGACGATGTCTTGCGCAACGACCTCTACGACCGCGACCAGGCCCGGCAGTGGTCCCGGGGGCCGGTCGTCGTGGTCGGGGACGCCGCTCACCCCATGCGACCGCATCTCGGCCAGGGCGGGTGTCAGGGCCTCGAGGGCGCCGCGGTCCTGGCCCGGTCGGTCGACGCGGACGACAACCTCGCCGCGGCATTCGCCCGGTTCGCAGCGTTCCGCCGCCCGCGCGTGCGGCCCGTTGTGCGTGCATCAAAGCTAATCGGACAGGTGGTCAACATGCGGCCTGGGTTCCTCAGCGGCCTCGCCGGCCGGGCGACGGTCCTGATGCCCGAGGCGCGGGTGACCCGACACCTGGCCGCGGTGGCGGCGCGTTCGGCGTTCGTGCTGCCCAACCACCGCGACACGGCCTCGGTGTGACCGTCACTCTCGGGCCTCTGGTGGTCGACGCGGTCGAGCCAGGCGCTGTCGAGCGATTCTGGGGGGCTGCTCTCGGCGGGCCGCAGCAGCGCGCACTTCTGTTGTTCCGCCCGCAGCGAAGCGCCAAGACCGTGAAGAACCGGGTTCATCTGGACGTCTACGTCCGCGACGTCGATTCGCTGCTGGATCTGGGGGCTCGGGTGCTCGCCGAATACCGGCCACAGCGCGTCACGCTCGCCGACGTCGAGGGAAACGAACTCTGCGCGTTCCTCGACCCGGCCCTTGACGAAGGACCACCGGCCCGCGCCTTCGCCGTCTGCACCGACAGTGACCGGCCCGAGGAGCTCGCCACCTGGTGGGCCGCCCAGGTCGGCGCTGACGTCCGCGATGGGCCGCATGGCACACCGCGTTGGCTCTACGGCTCAGCGGGCTGGGAGGGTCTCATCTGGAAGTTCGTCCGTGTCGACGACGAACGGGCGGTTCCGAACCGGTGGCAGTGGACGGCCTATGACGACTTTGACGACCATGCCGACGTCGACGTACGCGTTGACCCGCAGGGCAACGAGTTCTGTGTCAGGCCCCGAAGGCGCCCAACGGGTTGAGCAGGGCCGTGCACATCTGGCGCGGGTTGATGAAACCGAGCAAGCCGCTGGAGGGCATTGCGGCACACCCGGAGGTCACACTCGGCGTCGTGGGCATCGAGGGCGTGGTCCACACCGCTGGGCTACCTGCATTTGCGCCACACTTCGGCCAGGCGCCGAGCCCCTGCGTGCGCAGGACGTTCTCGGCCACCCGGACCTGCTCGTCCCGAGAGGCGGTCGCGGGATTGCCGACACCGCCGTTGGCGGACCAGGTGGCCTGCTTGAACTGAAGGCCGCCGTAACTGCCGTTGCCGGTGTTGGTGGACCAGTTGCCACCCGACTCGCACTGCGCGATCGCGTCCCAGTTGACGGTGTCGGCATTGGCGGTACCCGTCGAAAGGGCCATCGGAACGAGGGCAAGCGCGCCGAAGATGGACGCGGCCACAAGGCCCTTCATCACTGCCTTACGAACGTTCATCTGCGGTCCTTCCCCGACCGTTTGAAACAAGGCCCGCAGGTGAAGAGGTGGTGCGATCTCCCATGCGGTCATCAGGTGTTTCGGGTGATGAACGTCACGTGTTACGCGAGTGTCAAAAGTTTTAATCGTTACTTATTTGGTGTAAGAGGCTTCTGAGAAAGAAGAGGCGGTGCCAGGCCTAAACCCTGCACCGCCTCTTTCTTGTAGGTACTAGCCGCGCCGGCCGCAGACCGGCCAAGCCTTGATGCCCTGGGAACGCAGGACGTTCTCCGCGACCCGGATCTGCTCCTCCCGGCTGGCCTGGCTCGGCGAGCCGTTGCCGCCGTTGGCATGCCAGGTGCCCATGGTGAACTGCAGGCCGCCGTAGTAGCCGTTGCCGGTGGCGATCGACCAGTTGCCGCCAGACTCGCAGGCCGCGACGGCGTCCCAGTTGACGCTGTCCGCATTCGCGGTTCCGGTCCCCAGGGCCAGTGGCGCCACTGCGAGCGCGCCGACAAAGGCGGCCAGACCAATCGTCTTGCGGATGTTGTTCACTACGTTCCTTTCGCCAAGCGCGCGCCAACAAGACCCGTGCGGACGCACGGGCACAGCTGCCTGTTACACAGGCGGGGAGTTGGGCCGCACCGTCTCGGTTAGGTGCGGCAGCAAGGAGGCATGAGCGCCTCGCCGAACATTAGGCCCGGCGGCTGTCGAAGGCGGTACCCCGCCTTCTTGTACTGCGACAGCCCCACTCACACGCAGGTTCTTTGGGTTTGAAATTATTTGCTCCGTTTGAAGCTGTTTGGACCGTACAAACCAATCGGCGCAAAGTCATATCGCGTGAAGGGTGTGTCGCGGTTAGATCACGAGAAGATCACGGCCAACCCTGAGAATCGTCTTAGCAGGTCAGTGGTGGGTTTGATGCGATCGCGGAATCCCAAGCCCCGGCGTGTCACCGTGATTCAAATCACGATCATTTTGTGAGCTGGGACACCGGATTTCCGCGTCCGTGCGCACCGAAATCGCCCGCGTTACTGGATAAATGACTGGTCAGAGGGTCGAGCGGGCGTATTCCCGACGACCGGTTGCTGGCCACCGAACGCGATCAAGGCTATCGCACGGCAGGTGAAATCTGCTGTCCTCATGTGTTTTTCACCGATTTTGTTAGGTTGGCCGGTGCTGAGGCCGGGTGCCCCAATGCCAGCATGCGTCGAATAACGTTCGGCCTAATGTCGTTGATACACAATGCTTTTTCGTGCCCAATATCTGCGCGTACCGACCATCGGCGCGCGGCAGCGCCAGGGGCGATCGCGTCAGCGGCGGCCTCCTCACCCCCGGGATGTTCGAGCACCGCAAGAACCACCGGCAGACTGGACGATTGCGCCTTCTGTCCCTATTCGTACCATGACGAAATTGATGCTTACCAAGTACGGATACTCATCAAATGAGTTGGAGGACAAGAGGTTTCATGAGCATCGGCACAATCGTGTCAACCACGGAGCCCAAATGCCGACGCCGACGGTACGTCGTTTATCACAACAATTTCTCGATTAATAGCGTGCGAATGAATTCCGCGCGCTTAAGCACCAAATTCAATGGTTCTAAATGTCGAATTTGCTATGCAATTTGCGACGGGAGCGCGGCGTCGAGGTCGTCGGCCGTGTTGACGTTGGTCAGCGACCGCTGTTTGTCCATCACGATCCGCTGGGTGTCGACGGTGTCCACCAGAGCGCGCATGCTGCGCTCACCCGCCGCGACCAACTCGGCAACGCGGCCAGCCAGCGACGTCCGGTAGATGCCGGCCAGGTAGTGGTCGCGGCCGTCCCACGGCAGCACCACATCGGCTCCGAGACGCACCGCAGGACCTGCAAGTGCGTCGATCAGATCGGCATCGAGTAGCGGCATGTCCACCGCACACACAAATGCCAGTTCCAGTCCGGCGTCGGCGGCCGCCTGAAGCCCCCGCCCCGTCGCCAGCAGCGGACCGACACCACGAACTTCGTCGCGCAGCACTTCGGCGTCCATTGCGGGCAACGGCTGCCCCGGGGCGGAGACCACGAACACCGGCGAACACCGCGGGCGCACGATCGAGACCGTGCGCTCGACAAGCGTCGTGCCTTCGTACAGAAGATTGGCCTTGTCTCGGCCCATTCGCCGGGATGCCCCGCCGGCCAGAACGACTGCGGCAAGCGGCACGGGGGTCGTCACGCCCACGAGGTTAGTCGACGGTCCAGGTGTCCTTGCCGCGAAGCAGCGACTGCAGTGCAGCCGTGTCGTGCGGCTTTGCATCGCGCGCCTGAGCGACCTGATTGCGTGCTGCGTCGTCGTAGGTCGGCTTGCTGACCTGGCGGAAGATGCCCATCACCATGTGCTCGAGGTTCTGCTCGGACAGCCGGGACAGTGCGAACGCATACGCCGGGTCATCGATCTGCGCGTTGTGCACGACAATCTCGTCGGCGGACACATCGGCGGTCTTGGCGACCTCGAGTCCGTAGCCTGACTTGACGACGCAGTACTCGGCATCGGCCCCGAATGTGATCGGCTCACCATGGACGACGTTGATCAGTCGCTCCTCGGCGCCTTCCTTGCGTAGCGCATCGAACGAGCCGTCATTGAAGATCGGGCAGTCCTGCATGATCTCGACGAGCGCGGCGCCACGGTGCTGGGCCGCACCTCGGAGAACCTCCGAGAGGCCCTTGCGGTCGGAGTCCAACGCGCGACCGACGAAGGTCGCCTCCGCGCCAAGCGCCAGCGACACCGGGTTGAACGGGTAGTCCAGCGACCCCATCGGCGTGGACTTGGTGACCTTGCCAACCTCGGAGGTCGGCGAGTACTGCCCCTTGGTAAGCCCGTAGATCCGGTTATTGAACAGCAGGATCGTGAGGTTGATATTGCGCCGTAGGGCGTGAATCAGGTGGTTGCCACCGATCGACAGCGCGTCGCCGTCACCCGTGACGACCCAGACCGACAGGTCTTCACGCGCGAGGGCCAACCCTGTTGCGATGGTCGGCGCGCGGCCGTGGATGGAATGGAACCCATACGTTTCCAAGTAGTAAGGGAAGCGACTCGAGCATCCGATGCCGCTGACGAACGCGATGTTCTCGCGACGCAGCCCAAGTTCTGGCAGGAAGTTGCGGATCGTGTTGAGGATGACGTAGTCACCGCAGCCCGGGCACCACCGGACCTCCTGGTCACTGGTGAAGTCCTTAGACTTCTGCGGCTCGTCGGTGGTGGGCACTAGGCCGATCCCGGGCGTCAACCCGAGATCCACTCCGATCACGTCGGTCATACCTCGACTCCCGCTTGCTCCGGTCCTCGCTCGTACCTCGCTGCGATCCTCATGCGCGCTCGTCTTCGGTCAGTCATGCGTCAGCTCCCACGCCAGTCACTTCGGTTTCGACGGTAGCCGCCGCCAACCGCGCGAACTTGGCCTTGTCAATTTCCTTGTCGCCCAACGACCCATCCAGCGCGGAATCGATGATGCCCTCGACCTCTTCGGCCAGGAACGCCATGCCTTCCACCTTCGTCACCGACTGAACATCGATCAGAAACTTGCCGCGCAGCAATAGCGCGAGCTGGCCAAGGTTCATCTCCGGTAGCACGACCTTGGGGTAGCGACGCAGCACTTCGCCCAGGTTGGCCGGGAACGGGTTGAGATTGCGCAACTGCGCGTGGGCGACCTTTATGCCCTTACGTCGCGCGCGCCTGCAGGCCTCGCCGATCGGACCGTAGCTGCTGCCCCAGCCGATCATCAGCAGTTCGGCGTCGCCGGTCGGATCGTCGACCTCGAGATCCGGCACGGCGATGCCGTCGATCTTGGCTTGCCGCAGCCGCACCATCAGGTCGTGGTTCTTCGGCTCGTAGGAGATGTTGCCCGACCCGTTGGCCGCCTCAAGACCGCCGATGCGATGCTCCAGTCCAGGCGTGCCCGGCACGGCGAACTGTCGCGCCAGCGTCTCCGGATCGCGTGCGTACGGCTGGAAGGGCTCACCGGTTTTCGCGAACCTGTGGTCGATCGCCGGGTAGGTGCTCACGTCGGGGATGCGCCACGGCTCGGAGCCGTTCGCGATCGCGCCGTCGGACAGGATGATCACTGGGGTGTGGTGGGTCACCGCGATGCGCGCGGCCTCGATGGCGACGTCGAAGCAGTCGGACGGGGTCCGCGGCGCCAGCACCGCGACCGGTGACTCGCCGTTGCGTCCGTACAGCGCCTGCAGCAGGTCTGCCTGCTCGGTCTTGGTGGGCAGCCCTGTGGACGGTCCGCCGCGCTGCACGTCGATGACGATCAGCGGAAGCTCGGTCATCACGGCCAGACCGATCGCCTCGGACTTCAGCGAGATGCCAGGGCCGGAGGTGGTGGTGATACCCAGCGCGCCGCCGTAGGAGGCGCCGATCGCCGCACCGATGCCTGCGATCTCGTCTTCGGCCTGGAACGTCAGCACGTTGAAGGTCTTGTGCTTGGACAGCTCGTGGAGGATGTCCGACGCCGGGGTGATTGGGTAGCTGCCGAGCACGACCTGGATGCCGGCGAGTTGACCCGCGGTGATGAGGCCGTACGCGAGCGCGGTGTTGCCCGAGATCTGGCGATACTCACCGGACTTCAGCTTGGCTGGCGACACCTCGTAGGTGCTGGCGAACGCCTCGGTGGTTTCGCCGTAATTCCAGCCTGCCTTGAGCGCCAACACGTTGGCCTCGGCGACATCGGGCTTGCGGGCGAACTTCTCGCGGATGAACGCCTCGCTGTGCTCGAGCTCGCGGCCGTACATCCACGACAGCAGCCCGAGCGCGAACATGTTCTTGGCGCGCTGGCCATCCTTCTTGGAGGCGCCGATCGCCTCGACCGCGCCGAGCGTCAGCGTGGTCATCGGGACGGACTGCACGACGTAGTCGGAAAGCTCCTCGCTCTCCAGCGGATTGGCCTCGTAGCCCACCTTTGCGAGGTTGCGCTTAGTGAATTCGTCGGCGTTGGCGATGATCAGGCCGCCGTGAGGCAGATCGGAAACATTGGCCTTGAGCGCGGCGGGGTTCATCACGACGAGCACGTCGGGACGGTCGCCCGCGGTCAGGATGTCATAGTCGGCAATCTGGATCTGGAACGAGGAGACGCCGGGCAGCGTGCCCTGTGGCGCACGGATCTCGGCGGGGTAATTCGGTTGCGTCGCAAGGTCGTTGCCGAATAGAGCGGCCTCGGAGGTGAACCGGTCACCGGTGAGCTGCATACCGTCGCCGGAGTCACCGGCAAAACGGATGACGACCTTCTCAAGCTTCTGACGCGTGGCGCCGTTGCCGTTCGCCCCCACTCGCCTGCCTTCCGCTACTTGCCAGCGAATGCCCTCCGCGTCGCGGTCAGACCGACGCGCCGACGATGGACGTCCGCATGAGTTTTGATGTCACTGCCAGTACCGATTATTGCACTTCTCTTAGGCAGACCTTTACCCGACGCGCAGGTGATGTGCTGGTGACCTCAAGGCGAACCCACTGCTCAGCACCCGTGCCGGAGGGCGGCGCACGACACAATTGTGTTTTCCGTCACGTTGGCACTCGGTGCCATTAATAAGGAAATGGTTACCGATCAGTAGCCACCGGCTAGCACTAGCTCGGCAGGTTGTACGGCGTGATGACCTGGATCGGAACGGATCGCGGCGGCTCGACCGGCAAAGCGCCGCGCTCCTGCAGGATCAGCCGCATCGCCAGCCGCGCGTCGGCGCGCAGATCGTTGTGCAGCACCACCGAGATGCGGCCTTCACGCAGCAGCCGCCGGTTGTCGGCGTCGAGATCGTGGGCGATAAAGACCCTGCAGGCCCGTCCCAGCTTCTCGAACGCCGAGACCGTGGCGGTATTGCCTCCGCCGACGGAGTAGACGGCTTCCACGTTGGGATGTTCTTCCAGTGCCTCCAGCACCAGCCGCTCGTTGGTGGCGTCGATGCCGTCGCTGTCGCTGACTTCGACGATCGCGCGTCCGGAGCCGCGCAGTGCCGAACGGAAGCCGACCTCGCGCTCCCCCTCACCGCGGAACACCGTGCGGGACAGCGTGATGAGCACATCCGAAGAGTTTGTAGTCGTGGGCCCCAGCCACTTGTTCATCAGATAGGCAGCCGTCATCCCGGCCCCGTGGTTGTCGATGCCGACGTAACCGCAGCGCGAACTGGCAGGTACGTCCGTCGCATAGGTCACAACCGGCACTCCGGCGCCCACAAGCCGGTCGATGGCCTCCGATACATCGGGTTCGTCCTGTGCCTTGAGCACAACGCCATGGCTGCCGCGAAGACCGCCGAGCGTGTCGACCATTTGTTTCGTCGAGCCCGACTCCCACAGATGAAAACGGGCCCGCACCATGGCAGGCGCGAAAGCGGGCAGCTCGGCCTCAACCGCGGCCCGGAAGGCGTCGGAGAACCGTCGCGGCGTCTGCATGACCAGGTCGATGAGGTAGCGACGGCCGACGAGGCGCAGCTGGGCGCGCTGCTTGTCCAGGTCGGCGATGGCCTGCATGACCTCTGCCCTGGTGTTCTCCCGCACCCCCGACCGCTCATTGAGGACGCGGTCGACGGTGGCCTCGCTCAGCCCGGACTGCTGTGCGATCTCGCGAACCTTGTAGCGGTGCGGCATCGGCCCGTCCTTGAGGTGTTTTTGATGGTTTTTTGGCGTTGAATGCGGTCGCTATCACAGCAAGACTAGCTGCTATGGCCGCACCCGTGAGCACGACATACCAGCCGTGGATCGACGAGTCCGCCTGCCGGATCGAGGACTTCCGCGCACGGGTGCTGCGCGACACTAATCTCGCCGACTATCCGTTCGCGACCGATGTCCGAAGCAACGTGCTGGTGTACACGGCAGCCACCGTCGGCGCCGCCGACCGCCGGGCGCTGCAGTCCGAACTGATCCGCGCGCTGGCCGACGGGCCCGGTGTGGTGATTATCGAAGGGGCTTTCTCCCCTGACGTGGTGGACCGCGCCAGCGAAGCGTTCTTTACGATCATCGACGCGCAACATGAGGCGGGCGATGCGCACGGCGACCACTTCGGCAAGCCCGGCGCCAATGACCGGATCTGGAACGCCGCGCAGAAGCTCGCACTGCATGCCCCGCGGGTGTTCGCCGACTATTACGCCAACGATGCGCTTGCCGTCATCTGCCAGGCGTGGCTTGGCCCGCGCTATCAAGTCACCTCGCAGGTTAATGTCGTCAATCCCGGTGGGACACAGCAGGTTCCACATCGTGACTACCACCTCGGCTTTGTTTCCACCGAGCAGCTTGCCGAATATCCCGCGCACCTACACCGCACGTCGCCGGTGCTGACGCTGCAGGGTGCGGTGGCGCATTGCGACATGCCGGTCGACAGCGGCCCGACCATGCTGCTGCCGTTCTCGCAGCTATTCGAGGGCGGTTACATAGCATTCAGCCGCCAGGAGTTCGTCGAATTCTTCGCCGAGCACCACGTGCAGGTGCCGCTGGCCAAAGGTGATGCGGTGTTCTTCAACCCTGCGCTGTATCACGGTGCGGGGTCGAATGTTTCGGCTGAAATCCGTCGGATCGCCAATCTGTTGCAGATCTCGTCGCCGTTCGGCCGTGCGATGGAGGCGCTGGATCGCACTGCGATGGTGCGGGCGGTATACCCGGCACTGCGCGCGATGAAGGCGGCGGGCCACCCGCAGCGCGAACTGCTCAACGCAGTGGTGGCGACCGCTGAGGGATACGCGTTTCCCACCAACCTCGACAGCGACCAGCCGATCGGCACCCTGGCCCCGCCCAGTCAGGTCGACACCGTGCTTGCCGCGCTGTCCGACGACATGACCGCAGAACAACTCGACGTCGCACTTCGCGACCAAGACGATCGGAGAAAGCCATGACCACTCTCGGCGTAATCGGACTGGGCCGCATCGGCGCCTTCCACACCGAAACGTTGTCCGGCATCGACGGCGTCGACGGGCTTGTCGTCGCCGACGAACGCCCCGATGTGGTCGCGGCGGTCGCCGCCAAACATGGTGCAAAACCAGCAGACTCGGTGGAGGAGCTGCTGGCGTCTGGCGTCGATGGGGTCGTGGTCTCGGCCGCGACGCCCGCGCACGCCGAGCTGACGCTGGCCGCCGTCCATCGCGGTCTGCCGACTTTCTGCGAGAAGCCGATCGCTGCGACCGCCGCGGAGAGCGCCAAGGTCGCCGAGGTGATCGCGCGTTCCGGTGTGCCGGTGCAGGTCGGCTATCAGCGGCGGTTCGATGCCGCATTCGCCGCAGCCAAGCGCGCGGTCGACGACGGCTCGCTGGGCCTGCTGCACACCGTCCGCAGCACCACCATGGATCCCGCTCCCCCGCCGATGGAATACATCGCGGGTTCCGGCGGCATCTTCCGCGACTGCGCCGTCCACGATTTCGACGTGCTGCGCTGGATCACGGGGCAGCAGGCCGTCGAGGTTTACGCGACTGGCAACGTGCAGGGCGACCCGCGATTCGCCGAGTACGGCGACGTCGACACCGCCGCGGTGGTGGTGACGTTTGATCAGGGCACCATCGGGTTGGTGTCGGCGGCCCGCTACAACGGCCGCGGGTACGACTGCCGGCTGGAGGTGCACGGCTTCCACGACACCGTGGTCGCCGGCTGGGACCAGGGAGCACCGGTGCGGAATGTCGACCCGGACAACGAGTTTCCTGGCGGCCCCGCACACCACTTCTTCATGGACCGCTTCACCGACGCGTTTCGCGCCGAGTTGACCGCATTCGTCGACGTGGTCAACGGCACCGCCGCACCCGCGTGCACGGTCGCCGACGCTGTCGAGGTCGCGTGGCTAGCGGAGGCGGCCACCGAGTCATTGCGGCGCGGTGTCCCTGTACGGATCGACGAAGTGAGGTCATTGTGAAAATCGCTGGCGCGCCAATCTCCTGGGGAGTGTGCGAGGTGCCCGGGTGGGGCTACCAACTCACCCCGCAACGCGTACTCGCCGAGATGCGTGACGTCGGGCTGGCCGCAACCGAACTGGGACCCGAGGGCTTCCTGCCGTCCGATCCCGACGAGCTGACCGCGCTGCTGGGCTCCTATGGGCTGAGCTGCGTGGGAACCTTCGCGCCGGTCATGCTGCACGACGCCGGACACGATCCGGTGCCCGACATCGCAGGCCCGCTCGACGCGCTGGTGGCATGCGGGGCCAGCGTTCTCGTGTTGGCCGCGGCGACCGGTACAGACGGATACGACTCCCGCCCGACGCTCGATGACGCCCAGTGGGCGACCCTGCTAGGCAATCTCGATCGGCTCGGCGCCGCAGCGGCGGAGAAGGGCGTGCTCGCGGTGCTGCATCCGCACGTCGGTACGATGGTCGAGACGCGCAGCGACGTCGACCGGGTGCTTGCGGGTTCGCAGATCAAGCTGTGCCTGGACACCGGCCACCTGCTGATCGGCGGAACCGATCCCCTGCAGTTGGCCCGCGAGGTTCCTGACCGCATCGCCCACGCCCACCTCAAGGACGTCGACGCCGCGATCGCAGCTCGCGTTCAAGCCGGTGAACTAACCTACACGGACGCGGTGCGGGAAGGCATGTACACGCCGCTGGGTGCCGGTGGTATCGACATCGCCGGTATCGTCACAGCCTTGCGCCGCAACGGCTTTGATGGCTGGTTCGTCATGGAACAGGACACCATCCTCGGTGGCGAGCCAATCGACGAGGGACCGATGAGCGACATGCGAACCAGCGTCGCCTACATGACCGACGTCTGCCGAACTGTCCCGGTATGAGTCGAAAATGAGCCTGCGCATCGGGGTGCTCGGCGCATCGCGGATCGCCGAACTCGCCATCGTCGAGCCGACACGAGAGCTGGGCCACCGGCTGGTCGCCGTCGCGGCGCGGGACCCGTATCGGGCGCAGTTGTTCGCCGAAAAGCACGGTGTGGAACGCGTTTTAGCCTCCTACGCCGACGTCGTCAACGATCCAGGGGTCGACGTCGTATACAACCCGCTGGCGAACGCGCTGCACGCACCGTGGAATCTCGCGGCCGTCGCGGCGGGTAAGCCGGTGCTGACCGAGAAGCCGTTCGCCCGCGATCGCGCGGAGGCGCAGCATGTGGCCGCAGCAGCCGACGCCGCGGGCATCACCGTGATGGAGGGGTTTCACTACCTGTTTCATCCGGTCACCCGCCGCGCACTGGACCTGGCGGCCGACGGCACGCTCGGTGACCTGGTTCACGTCGAGGCGCGAATGGCGATGCCTGCGCCGGAGGATGGCGACCCGCGGTGGTCACTGAAGCTGGCAGGCGGTGCGTTGATGGATCTAGGCTGCTACGGCCTGCACATCATGCGGCGGCTTGGGCATCCGTCGATCGTGCGGGCGCACGCCGACCAACGCAGCCCCGGCGTCGACGCGTGGTGCGATGTAGACCTGGCCTTTACCGACGGGGCGACGGGGCTGAGCGCGAACTCGATGGTCGCCGACGACCACTCGTTCACATTGCGAATCGTCGGCACCAAGGGAGACGCCTTGGTACACAACTTCATCAAGCCGCACGACGACGACCGGCTCACCATCAATACGGCGGACGGCACCGTCGTCGAGAGGTTGGGCACCCGCCCGTCGTACACATACCAACTCGAAGCGTTCGCCGCACACGTGCAGCACGGGGCGCCCCTGCCGCTGGACACCGCCGACGCGGTAGAGAACATGGCCTACGTCGACGCCGCGTACCGTGCGGCGGGCATGACGCCTCGCTAGGCGGCGGTCGATTCCTTATCAGGTAGTGCGCTACGCGTGTCCCGACCGATATCGCACGTAATCATGCTCAGATTGGAAAGAGTTCCACAACAGCGGCATCAGACTTCTGCGCAAACCTGACGCGAGGGGCGGTCAACGATGACGGTCGAGTCCGTAGTCCAACTCCGTGTTCACGGTGTCTCGGGAACTCCACCCGAAGCGATGCTGCGTTACCCTCCCGAACTCATCGACCAGGTCAGCGGCGACTCCGCTGCAGGCAACTACCGGCGACGAGACAACTCCGCCACTGACGCGCCGACCGACCCGCTCCGAAACGAGGAGGCCTATTCGTGGGGCGGCCTCACGTCGGGAAAGGCGAGTCGAGGGCTTTGGCTGCTATTCCTGCCTTTCATCCTGATCAACACTGCGCACTGGATGGTGCCACCGGCCAAGGCCGGCTCGTGGACCGCCACGACTGCCACCAGAGCGTCCGTCCGGCTTCTGCGGTTGATCGGGCTCACCCTGACGCTAACCCTGATGCTCGCGGCGGTGCTGCTGACGGTCGACCTGGTGGGCTGGCAGTGCGCGGCGATGCCACATTGCGGCGCGCGCCTCGGCCCGCTGCGTTTTCTTGTCGATCGGTCGGTGGGTATGCGCTTGCTGTGGACATCAGTGCCTGTCGCGGCGCTTGTAGGCCTGTTGCTTTGGTTCGGCAAAGGCAATCCCCCGGCTGGCGGCGCGACTCCGCCTGCGGCCGAGGTTCCTAGTGATGTTGTCCCCCTTGAGAATTCCAACTTCTGGGAGCCGGATGCGTCGGTAATCCGCTTGCGGCGGTGCCACGTCACGGTGTGGTTATCCGGTTTGGCATGCGTGGTGCTCTACGGGACGAGAACCCACGTCGACGATGGGGACCGCCCCCTCACGTGGTTGCTCTGGCTTAACGCGGCGATCTTCGCGCTGGCCGTCTTGACGGTGTTCAGCTCATACCTCACCGGACGCGGCGGCGACGGCCCATCTGGCACGGCCGGGTCATTCCTCAGAGGCGTGCAGTGGTTGTCGGTCGCCACCCTCGCCGCCGCACTCATCGCCGTCGGTCGGGCAGATATCAAATACGATGTGACACAGCCTATATCGTTTCCCTACCTGTACAGCGCGATCTATCTGCTACTGCTCGTTCAATTGGCGCTCATCGTCTTGTTGTTCGTCTCAACTGCGGTGTCGAAGTGGTGGCCGGCACCCCCCGCCGCTGCAGTCGATGTGCCAGAAGAAACCGTCGAAGGTTTCCGGCCCAGCTTGCGCGGGTTCACAGCATTTTTCGTCGCCGCCATCGCGTGGCTCGCCGGGGGCGGATTCAGTGCAGGCGTCGGATTGTTCCTCGCCCAGTTCCTCGGCAACCCCGTCTCCTCCGGCGAACGGGCGCGGTGCGAAAACAGAATCGTCGACGACCTCGTGGCCGGGAAGGCGAACGTGCCAACGGTTTGCAACGGGCTTTCCCATTCGAAATGGCCTTCCCATGTGGGGTTCGAAGAGCAGGTGCACGCCACCTCCGCCGATGCGGCGCTGATCATTCCGCCCGCCTACATCTGGGCAGCCATTGTCTTCCTCGGCCTCCTGTTGGTGTTGGTCTGCATCGTGGTTCCCGTTGTGTGGGTGAAGGTTCTGCGGCCCCGAACGGCTACTGCACTGAATGACGTACCGAAGGATTACCAACTTCCGCCTACTACGCCCGAAGGAACGATGTACCGTCAGGCCCGCGTGCGAGCCATCGCCAAGGCGCGAGCATTAGCGTCTCTGGCCGACCTGCTGCCGGCGATACTCGCGGTGATGACGGTGCTTGCGCTGATGGCGTTCGCCGCTGTGGTGGTCATGTTCTACGCCGACGGTGAGACCGCGCTGCAGCGGACGCTGCCTGGCACGACTGTCGCCGTCGCTCTCATCTCGGGCACCGCCGCGGGACTTGTCGGACTGGCTGTACTCGCATATCGCAACCGCCAGACGCGCCGGACCGTCGGAATCATTTGGGATGTGGTCACATTCTGGCCGCGCGCCAATCATCCGTTGACGCCGCCGTGTTACGCAGAGCGAGCGGTTCCCGAGTTGACTTGCCAGATCGAGAACCACATGGCGGCCACAGACAAGCAGCGAGTCATCGCCGCCACCCACAGCCAGGGCACCATCATCGGCGCGGCAACCATGCTGCAACTGTCCGAGGCGGCCCGGCGGCGGACCGCGTTGTTGACGTTCGGATCGCCGCTGCGGCGGCTCTACGGCCGAAACTTCCCGGCCTACTTCGGCCTTACGGCGATGACGCGGTTGCACGTCGTTCAACGTCGGTGGATCAACATGTGGGTGCTCAGCGACCCCATCGGTGGGTGGATCTTCAACAACACCAACGGCGATTTGGCCGATGCATTACAGCTCGTGGACTACCGCATCCCAGATGCGGAAACGCTCGACCCCGGCCCTCGCGACCAAACATTGCCGATCTGCGCGCATTCCGGATACGCCGACCGGCCCGAGTACCGCGACGTCATTGCGGCTCTGGACAACAAGCTCGGGGCTCAGCCAGCAGTACCAAGTTCTGACGATTGATGCGGTCTCCCAACGCTTCCCGACACGCCGGAGAAGCGCGAACCGATAGTTCGTTTGGCGAACGAACGTGACTTCCCGAATCAAGTAGGGCACTACGCGCCCACCGCGACGTTCCTACTGCGAATATTGCTGGTGCGGTAACGACGCGGCTCGGGATGGACAACCAGAAGGGGACAAGTAGTGACGAGGATGCTGACACGGCTCCTTACCTGGGTCGCCGACCAAGTCGATCGATTCGTCGGGTGGTCACGGTTGCCGACCGTGCTGGCAGTACCAGTGCTGATCGGACTACGCGCCCAGATGCGGGCGAGAAACCTCTACGACACGCGCGGCCCCAATGCGGGCGGGCCGGCGGGCAACGACCCCGATGCCGGCCAGCACCGCGCAGCGCGGACGATCGACGGCAGCTACAACAACCTCGCTGACCCCCTCGTCGGGGCAACGGGATGCAGGTTCGGGCGAAATGTCCCGCTGACTCACGTATATCGCGAGGAGCCAGCACAGTTATTGGAGCCCAACCCCCGCCTGATCAGCCGTCGACTCCTCGCCCGCGAGCAGTTCCAGCCCGCAACCACGTTGAACCTGCTGGCCGCCGCATGGATCCAATTCCAGGTGCACGACTGGCTGAGCCACGGCTTGCTCGACAAGCAGCCGTGGGAGATTCCACTGGAACCGGACGACGACTGGCCCGAGCCGCCGATGACGATCAAGCGGACCGAGCCCGATCCGCAGCCGGACGGCTGGGGTCCGTCGACCTTCGTGACCCGCGACACTCACTGGTGGGACGCATCGCAGATCTACGGGACGAAAGCCAACTTCGCCAACGCTATTCGCACGTGGGAAGGCGGACGTCTGCGGATCGATGACCTCGGGCTGGCTCCGGAGGACACCGACCCGTTCCTGGATATGGAGGGCCCCGCGGGCAACTTCTGGTTGGGTCTGGCGATCCTGCACTCGCTGTTCATGCGTGAACACAACGCGATATGCGAGCGCCTCGCCGCGGAATATCCGCGGATGTCCGACCAAGAGCTCTACGACAAGGCGCGACTGGTCAATGCCGCGTTGATGGCCAAGATTCACACCGTCGATTGGACGCCGGCCATCATCGCGCACCCCACGACCGTATTTTCGTTGCGCGCCAACTGGTTTGGCGTACTTGGCGAGCGATTCCACCGGAAGTTCGGACGGATTACCGACAGCGAAATCCTCCAGGGCATACCGGGGTCGCCAACAAATGACCATGGCGTGCCCTATTCGCTGACTGAGGAATTCGTCGCGGTTTACCGGATGCATCCGCTGATGCCCGACGACTACGTTTTCCGTTCGGTGGCCGACGACTCAGAGCTGGCCCGCCACGAGTTACCGGATCTGACCGTGTACGAGGTACGTGATCGACTGTCGGAGTTGTCGATGGCCGACATCTTCTACTCGTTCGGCCGGTCGAATCCCGGTGCCATCACGCTGCACAATTTTCCCCGGCACATGCAGGAGTTTTGCAAGGCCGACGGTGACCTGGTCGATCTCGGGGCCATCGACGTTCTGAGGATCCGCGAACGGGGCGTCCCGCGGTACAACGAGTTTCGCCGGTTGTTCCGCCTCAAGCCGGCCGCCTCGTTCGAGGAGCTGACCGATAATCCCGTCTGGGCCGAGGAGCTGCGGCACGTCTACGGGGACGTCGAGCGCGTCGACTTGATGATCGGCATGTACGCGGAGCCCAAGCCGAAGGGATTCGGGTTCAGCGACACAGCGTTTCGCGTGTTCATCCTGATGGCATCCCGGCGGTTGGAAAGCGATCGCTTCTTCACCACCGACTTCACCCCCGAGATCTACACCAAAGCCGGCATGGAATGGATCGAGGACAACACGATGCGAGACGTGCTGGTGCGCCACTTTCCGTCGTTGCGGCCGGCCCTTCGCGGCGTCAAAAATCCATTTGCGCCGTGGATGCGGGTATGGAAGGAACCGAGTTCAACATGACCAACTGCGTGCCGTCCCCCGACGCCACCGGCTTCGTCCCCTATTGCGAGCATCTGGAGAACCCAGACCACGACGAAGATCAGCTGATCAAGAAGATCACCGATGTGCTGCACGGCAACAACCAGTGGGCGTTCAAGAAATACCGGCACGGCATCCGTGATGCTCATGCGAAGAGCCACGGCATCCTGCGCGGAGTACTCACCATCTATCCCGACCTGCCCGAACCGTATCGCCAGGGCCTCTTCGCAACACCGGGGCCGTACCAGGTGATCGCCAGGCTTTCCAGTACTTCAGGCGCGCTCCGCAACGACAAGACCCGCGGGATCCGCGGTCTCGGGATCAAGGTTCTCCGCGCACCCGGGGACCGGGCCCTTCCCGACGACACCGCGACGACCCAAGACTTCATCCTCGTCACTCACCGCGAGTTTCCGTTCGCCGACGCGCGCGCCTACATGAAGAGGGGCATGCCCTTGGCCGTTCTCCTGGCGCGCCTGCCGGATTGGGCTCTTATAGTCCTCAGTCATGTCCTTGGCGCCGTCAGACCGATCCTCGAATTTTTTCACCGGTCGCTGCCGACGACACTGGATCTCTTCAGCCATCCCAACACCCACATCCTGGGCATGACCTTCTATTCGTCGGCTCCACTTCGGCACGGCAAGTATGTCGCCAAACTGCTCTATGCGCCGTTGTCGAAAAACGTCAAGGCGCTTGAACTCCAACGCGTCCGACCCGACGCAGGCAAGGACGCGTTCCGCGACATGGTGGTCGACTTCTTCCACAGCAACAGCGCCGAGTACGAATTGCGAGTACAACTGTGCACCGACACCACGACGATGCCCATCGAGGACGCGACGGTGGCCTGGCCGGAAGAGGACTCGCGTCACGTCGGCGTAGCAAAGATCACTTTTCCCGCACAGCACCCCGATACCGCCGCCAGGCGGGCATTCGGTGACGACGTGTTGTCGTTCAATTCGTGGCGCGGACTGGACGCGCACCGCCCGCTCGGATCGATCAACCGACTCAAGAAACTGGTCTACGAAGCGTCCAGCGACTTTCGGCACCGAGTGAACAATATCGCCCGGTTGGAACCCAGCGACGTGGCCGACCTGCCCGACTAGCAGCAAAGTCGCTGGCCGACAGGCGTGTCATTTGCGAAGCGATGCGCGCGCCAGCAGCCTAAACTCCCCTTCATGGCGGCCCGCTGGCAATTGCTCGATCGCCCTGTGGAGTTCGACGCGATTCGCTCCACGGTCACCGGCAACGACGGCTGCGGCGTCGTGTTGGTGGGGGCCGCCGGCGTCGGCAAAACCACCTTGGCGCGCGCGGTCACCGCGTCGCTGCGTTCTGAAGTGCAGTGGGTCGGCTGCACCGAGTCGTCGCGCAGTATCCCACTCGGGGTGTTCGCCCATCGAATACCGCCGTCCGGTTCACGCGACCCCGTCGCCCTTCTCGCCGCCGCACGCGCGTCGATCCTCGAAAATCCCGAAACCGTGATCGGGGTCGACGACGCCCATCTACTCGACCAGCTCTCGTCAACCCTGATACATCAGATCGCCGTTGAGCGGGCCGGGCAGATCGTGGCAACCGTTCGCAGTGGCGAATCGGTTCCGGATGCCGTCACCGCGTTGTGGAAAGACCACCACCTCCGGCGTTTTGAGCTGATGCCGTTCACGAAGGAGCAAAGCGTAGCGCTCGTCGAATCTGTTCTCGGCGGGACGCTGGAGGGCCTGTCCGCCGACGTCATGTGGGACGCGTCGGGCGGCAATCCGCTGTTTCTGCGCCATATGGTCGAGGGCGCCGTCGATGCAGGCACACTCAGTGACGTCGACGGGGTGTGGCAGCTGCGCGGCCGGGCGGTCGTTCCGTCGGGACTTGCTGCGCTGCTTGATGATCGCCTGGATCACGTCGGCAAGGACGCCGTGAATGCCCTCAAGCTACTTGCGCTGTGCGAACCGCTCGACATCGACACATTGATCGAACTGGCGGGCGAACAGGCCGTGGACGCCGCCGAAGTCGGCGGGCTGATTCGCATCGCACAGGATGGCGCCGTGATGAACGCCCGGTTCAGTCATCCGCTGTTCGGCGATGTGGTCCGGCGCCGCGTCGGCACAGCCTCGGGGCGCAGACTGCGGGGACGCATCGTGAAAGTGCTTCGCCGCCAAGAACACGACACCGCGGCAAGCCGGCTGCGACTGGCTCAGCTGTCCGTCGACAGCGACCAGGCCGTCGAGACGGACCTTCTCATCGCGGCAACGAAGGACGCGCTCTTCCTGTCCAACGTTCCACTGGGCGAGCACCTCGCGCGGGCGGCGTTCGAGCGGGACGGCGGCCTCCAAGCTGCCGAGTTGTTGTCACGAGCGCTGCTCTGGCAGGGCCATCCGGTGGAGGCCGAGCACGTGCTTGGGAAATTTGCACCCGAGGACCTTGACGAGCTTGAGCTTGTGCTCTGGGGCATTCCGCGCCTTTCCATCCTGTTCTGGTCCATGGGCGACATCGAACGCGCCCACCAACTGCTGGACCTGCTTCGCAAGCGCGTGCAACATCGAGGCCTGCAGCTTGTCGTCGAAGCGACTGGATCCGCAATTGCGGTCCACGAGAACAGGATTGAGGAGGGCATCGCGGCAGCAGAGGCCGTTCTATCGGATTCGCATTCGCCGAAACAGGCGATCGACTTCGCGGCGTTCGCCGCGGGATTGGCGATGCCGATCGCAGGCCGCGCGCGCGACTTCGAACCGATCGCTGCCCGGTGTCGCGCCGAGCAGAAGGCCACCGACGGCATGATCCGGGTAATGGTCAGGTACTGCGATGTCCTCGCGCTGACGTACGCCGGTGACCTGGATCTTGCCGGTCAGCGCGCGGCCGACTACGAGGAGTTCTCGTCGGCAGGCCAATTCCTGGGGTGGGCGATCGCCAAGATCACGTCCGGCCTTGTCGCCACGCATCGCGGTCGCTTTCCCGAGGCCATCTCGTCTATCGAGCAGGCCCTCGCCGCGTTGGCGGCCGAAATGTCGCTGCCGTGGCGGCTTCCGGCCCGACTGCTGCTGGCACGGGCCTACGCGGCGATGGGCAGCATCGACGAAGCCGAGCGTGTCCTTGCCGACGCCAAGGAACACAGTGGTGAGTACGTCGCGATACACCAGCCTCACCTGTTGATCGCGAAAGCGTGCCTGGCTGCGGCCAAGACCGGCGAGCGCTCGGGCAGCGAATTAGCCCGTGCAGCAGCGGATTTAGCACACGAATCCGGTCAGTACGCAGTGGAAGCGGAAGCGTTGCACCATGCCGCCAGGTTCGGCGACCGCACCGTCGCCGGTCGATTGTCGTCGCTTCAAAACCGGGTGAGCGGACCCGTGGTCGCTCTGCAGGCCCGTCATGCAGCGGCCGTCGCCGACCGCGATGCACAGGCCCTCGATGTGATCAGCGTCGAGTTCGAAGCCAACGGGATGATGTTGTCCGCAGCGGACTCTGCGGCGCAGGCCGTCGCGCTGCACGACCGCGCAGGCGATCGCAGCAAGAGCGCCGAATCCTCCGCGCGCGCGCTACGTCTGGCCAGCCGGTGTGGCGGAGCGGCGACTCCTGCGATCCGTTCGGCGGCACGACCCTTGCCGGTGTCCGCCCGCGAGCGGGAGATCGCCGGGTTGGTAGCCGCGGGCCTGTCCAATCGCGAGATCGCCGATCAGCTCACGGTGTCCGTGCGCACTGTCGAGGGTCATATCTACCGCGCCTGCATCAAACTCGACGTCGCCGATCGCGACGAACTCGCGAAGGTCGTGCGCCCGGACTTCCGTAGCGGCTAGGCGGGAAGAGCGGCTGCCGCGTTGGCGGAACCGTCACCGTCTGGGCCGCCGTCCTGGTATGGGTCGGCGGCGATGCGGTGTTCGTGCCACTGCAGACGGAGCAGTAACAGGTGACGGTGCGCCCGGAACCCAGCCGACAGCGGGTCACGCCAAACCGGCGTGTGACCTTTCGCTTCAGGTTCTGTGTGCACATTCCCATTGTGCCGTCTCATTGGGATAGACGCTGGGCTGGCACGATGCCGCCCAGGTAAACGATCGCATAACGTTTGTGAAGAGAAAGGCCCTGCCAACTGGTCGGTCGCAGGGCCCACTGGCCTCAGTTATGCGCCTTTACCACGCAATTCGTGCGACAGCGCCTCCAACTCGTCGCCGCCTGCCATCTCCTGTGTCAGGTGCTCGAGCGTGATGTCGTCGTACGTGCAGTCAAGCTTCTGACGACCGCGGTTGAGCAGCACAAAGTGGTCTCCAACCATGTGCGCGTGGTGTGGATTGTGCGTGATGAACACCACACCGAAGCCGGCTTCCTTCGCCGCGGTGATGTACTTCAGCACCACACCGGACTGCTTGACGCCGAGCGCGGCGGTCGGTTCGTCGAGAATCAGCACCCGCGCTCCGAAGAACACCGCACGCGCGATCGCGACGCATTGCCGCTGACCGCCCGACAGCGAGCCGATCGGCACGTCGACGTCGGGCAGTTCGATGCCCATCTTCGCTAGCTCGGACAGCGTGGTGGCCCGCATTGCGTTGGAGTCGAGCGACCATGGGAAGCCGTTCTTCCTGATCTCCTGGCCAAGGAAGAAGTTGCGCCACACCGGCATCAGCGGCACGACGGCGAGGTTCTGGTACACCGTCGCGATTCCCTTGCCTAGCGCGTCTTTCGGAGAGGTGAACTTGATCGGCTCGCCGTCGACGAGCAGCTCACCGTCGGTCTGTGGGTGGAAACCCGCGATGATCTTGATCAGGGTGGACTTCCCTGCGCCGTTGTCACCGAGGATGCCGGTAACTTCGCCGGCATGTACGCGCAGCGAAATATCCTTCAGCGCCGTGATATTGCCGTACGACTTGCTGACGCTCTTCATCTCGACCAGAGCCACCTTGCCTCCGGATGGAGCGTCATGCACGGGACGATCAACTGTTGCGGTCATCGGTCACCTCTTCGCCGCGTAGTTACGGAATGCGTTGTTGGCGATCACCGCGAACAGCAGCATCCCGCCGAGGAAGAACTTGAACCAGTCGGGGTTCCAGCCCGCGTAGACAATGCCCTGGTTCACCATGCCGAAGATGAACGCGCCGATCGCGGCGCCGATCGCGGTGCCGTAGCCGCCCGTGAGCAAGCAGCCACCGATCACCGCGGCGATGATGTACAGGAATTCGTTGCCGACGCCCTGGCCGGACTGCACGGTGTTGAACGCGAACAACAGGTGCATACCGACGAACCAGGCGGAGAAGCCGACGAACATGAAAAGGCCGATCTTCACAGCCGTCACCGGCACACCGACCGCACGGGCACTTTCCTGGTCGCCGCCGACGGCGAAGATCCAGTTGCCGATCTTGGTCTTGAACAACACGTAGGTCGCGACGACGGTGAACAGGAGCCACCAGAGGACGGTGACTCGGACGCTCACGCCGCCGATCGAGAACGACGAAGCGAACACTGCCTTTCCCGAATCCCAGCCCTGCATGTCTGACACACTCGGTGTGGCCACCTGGCCCGAAATCAGCTTGGTCACAGCCAAATTGATGCCGGTGATCATCAGGAACGTGCTCAGCGTGATCAAGAAGCTCGGGATCTTCGTCTTCATCACGAGATAGCCGTTCAAGAAGCCCACGCCGAGCGCGAGGAGCAACGCCAGTCCCCCGCCTGCCCACAGGTTGAGGTGCAGGTTGTAGGCCAGCATTGACGCAGCAAGCGAACTGAATGTCACTGCTACGCCCGATGACAGGTCGAATTCGCCACCGATCATCAGAAGCGCGACGGCGCACGCCATGATCCCAATCGTGGAGCTGGCGTACAGCACGGTGGCCAGCGCCTCGGGTGACCTGAATGGCGCGGCCACAACGGCAAAGAAGATGAAAATTACGACTGCGCCGATCAGCGCGCCCATCTCTGGCCGAATCAGCAAGCGCTGAACGCGGTTTCGTTCCTTGACGCGTTCGTCGTGGACGACCTTGCGTTGGGCCAGATCCAGATCTGCTTGAGTAGACATGGTTCCTCTCTCCCCGCTCAGCGAGTTCCGGACTTGGCTAGCTCGGCGACGGCGTCGATGTTGGACTTGTCGATGAACGATGGTCCAGTGAGGGTGGGCTGGCCACCGCCGATCAGGTTCTTGTTGTTGATGAAGAGCCACAGCGAGTCGATCGCGAGATAGCCCTGCAGGAAGGGCTGCTGGTCGACGGCCCAGTTCACCTTGCCGGACTTGATGGCGTCGACGAGCGCGGCGTTGGTGTCGAAGGTGACAACCTTGGCCGAGCTGCCGGCATTGCCGACCGACTGCACGGCAGTCAACGCAATCGGCGCACCGAGAGCGACGACGTGGTCGACGGAGGGATCCTGCTGAAGCTTGGCGGTGATGGTCGATTCGACAGAGGGCATGTCCTTGCTGTTGACGTTGAGTATCTCGGTCTGTCCCTTAAATCCCTGCGTGACGCCGGCGCAGCGGGATTCGAGCGCAACCTGCCCTTGCTCCTGGATCACACAGATCACCTTCTTCGCACCATCGGTATTAAGGCGTTCTCCCGCAGCAACTCCGGCGAGCTTCTCATCCTGTCCGAAATACTCCTGGATACCCTGCTGCTTGAAGCTGTCGAAACCCGAGTTGAATGCCACCACCGGGATGTTCGCCGCACGGGCGGCCTGGACTGCGGGCGCCATGGCGTCCGGCTTGGCCAGCGTCACCGCGATGCCGTTGACCTTGCTGTCGATCGCGCTCTGCACCAGATTCGCCTGGTTGGGCGCCTCGGGATCGTTCGAATAACGCAGCTCGATGTTGTCCTTGTCCGCAGCGGCTTGTGCGCCCTTGCGGATGAGATCCCAGAAGGAGTCGCCCGGCACTTCGTGGGTGATCATCGCGACGGTCGCCCGCGGGGTGTTCGCCTGACCCGCGCCCATTCCTCCGCCGTTTTCCTTCGGCTTTCCCCCGGTACTGGAACATGACGCAATCCCGAATAGGAGCACGCTCGTCCCGACGATCGCCGCGAGCCGACTGAGCCTCATTTGCTTCTCCTTGCCGTCGGGTGCGACGCAGCACCCTCATGTCCGATGTAATACGGCTCACAGCTGAAAGTCAATAGTTTGTCCTGACATTAGGACTGCATATCAAATGTTAGGGTCGTCCATGCTGGTCAGAGTTAGGGAGGTGACAAAGCCATGAGCCACTTCGAGCTTGCGGTCTGTTCCGAGATGGTCTTCACGGACCTGCCGATCATCGATCGTGTGCGCCGCATCCACGACATGGGCTTTGCGGTTGAGATCTGGAGTTGGCACGACAAGGACTTGCAGGCACTGGCCGACACCGGCGCCAGGTTCTCATCGATGACCGGCTACCTGCACGGCGATCTGATCGATCCGCAAGCTGTCGACGAAGTCGTACGGACAGCCGAGCTGTCGATCAAAGCCGCTGAGACACTTGGGGTTCCGCGGCTGAATCTGCACAGCGCGGAGCTGGTGGACGGCAAAGCGGCGCGGCCCCACTACCGAGCCACCGGCGAGATGTGGATGACGGCGCTGCGTGCCCTTGAGCGCATCGGCGAGTTGGGCGCTGCGGCAGGCGTGACATTTTGCGTGGAGAACCTCAACACTATCGTCGACCACCCGGGAATCCCGCTGGCCCGGGCCAAGGACACGCTCGCACTGGTGGAGGCCGTCGGCCATCCCAACGTGAAGATGATGCTCGACCTCTATCACGCCCAGATCGGCGAGGGGAACCTGATCGAACTGGTGCGGCGCTGTGGCGACGCGATCGGTGAGGTCCAGGTCGCCGACGTGCCTGGCCGCTGCGAACCGGGTACGGGTGAGATCAACTATCCCGCGATCGCAAAGGTCTTGCGTGACATCGGCTTTACCGGAACCGTCAGCATGGAGGCCTGGGCGTCGGGCGACGGCCAAGCGGCGCTTGAAGCGTTCCGACGCGCGTTCGCCTAGCGGTCGACGAGGGTGGTGTCGAAGTAGTAGCGCGATGCGCGGTAGCAGTGGTTGCCAAACTCGACCGCGGTCCCGGAGTCGTCGAACGCCGTTCGCGCCATAGTCAGCAATGGGGCGCCTGCTTTCTCGTCGAGCAGCTTGGCCTCCGAACGGGTGGCCCCGCGTGCGCCGATGCGCTGGCGCGCCAGTCGAATGTGCACACCTCGCGCCCTCAGCGACTGGTACAGCCCGTTGCCCTCGAGCTCGTCCGGGTCGGGCGCGAGCTCGGCGGGCAGATGGTTGATCATCACCGCGAGCGGCTCACCATTGGCGCAACGCAGCCGGTGAACCGACACCACCTCACGGTCCGCGGCCAGGTTGAGTTCGCGGGCGACCTCTTCGTCGGGCGGCCCGACGCGGTAGTCGAGCAGCTGCGTGCTGGGCTCCTGGCCTGCGCGGGCGAGATCGTCGAACAGACTGGTCAACTCGACGCGACGGTGCACCGGATTCTGCACCACCTGCGTGCCCACCCCCCGCTTGCGCACCAGCAGGCCCTTGTCGACGAGCTCCTGGATCGCGCGCCTGGTCGTCGGGCGCGACAACGCCAGTCGTTTTGCCAGCGCCAGTTCGTTTTCGAAGCGATCGCCTGGCGCGAGTTCGCCGTCACGGATCGAGGCCTCGATCGCCTGAGCGAGCTGATAGTAGAGAGGGACAGGGCTGGACCTATCGAGCTCCACTGTCAAAGGCACGTCGTCTCCGATCTCGTGTGGACCAGATGAGCAGTAGCTGCATCGTAACATCGCATGATTGAAAGTTAGAATGTCAGGACAAAGTATTGACAGCGCAGCGTGAAACGGGGCACTCTCGATACGGAGTCGATCACCTACACCCCGGAAGGCTGACATTGAGCACCAGGCAGCCATTTGACGTCCTTGCCATCGGGCGCTGCGGCGTCGACATCTATCCCATGCAGATCGGTGTTGGGCTGCAGGACGTCACGACGTTCGGCAAGTTTCTCGGCGGCAGCGCCGCCAACGTCGCGGTGGCCGCGGCCCGGTTGGGCAACGGCGCGGCGCTGATCTCCGGCGTCGGCGACGACCCATTCGGCACCTTCGTCCGCGACGAACTGACCAACCTGGGAGTCGACAACCGCCATGTGGCAACCCACGGCGAATACCCGACACCAGTCACGTTCTGCGAGATCTTTCCGCCGGACAACTTTCCGCTGTATTTCTATCGCCGTCCCAGCGCGCCCGACTTGCAGATCAGCGCCGACGAGATCGACAGCGATGCAGTGCGATCCGCCCGGCTGTACTGGTCGACGGTGACCGGGTTGTCCGAGGAGCCAAGTTGCAGTGCACATTTCGCTGCATGGGAAGCGCGCGAGCGCAAACAGTTCACGATCCTCGACCTGGACTACCGGCCGATGTTCTGGAAGTCGCCCGCCGCGGCGACCGAACAGGTCCAGCGCGCCCTGCAGCACGTGACGGTGGCCGTCGGCAACCGCGAGGAGTGCGAGATCGCCGTCGGCGAATCGAACCCGCAAAAGGCAGCTGACGCGTTGCTAGACCTCGGGGTCGAGTTGGCAATCGTCAAGCAGGGCCCGCGCGGAGTGCTCGGCAAGACACGGCATTCCCACGTGATGGTGGCGCCTAACGAGGTCGACGTTGTCAACGGTCTCGGGGCGGGTGACGCGTTCGGCGGAAGCCTGTGCCACGGGCTGCTGCGAGGATGGCCCCTGGAGAAGACGCTGCGCTTCGCCAACGCCGCAGGCGCCATCGTGGCCTCTCGCCTCGAGTGCTCGACCGCGATGCCGACAGCCGCCGAAGTCGCCGCTCTCGCAGACCAGACCGCGGTGGAGGCCGTCAATGTCTGACGTGCCCGAGTGTAAGGACTACGCCGCGGTTACCGATGTGCGGGCGCACGATCCCGGCGCGGTCGCCCGCGCCTGGCACAACCGCGCCACCAGGCCGACACTGCGTGGCAACGGCAGGCTGATGATCGTCGCCGCCGACCACCCCGCCCGCGGCGCGCTGGCCGTCGGTTCGCGCCCGACCGCGATGGACAGCCGCACCGATCTGCTCGACCGGCTCGGGCCGCGCTCGCCCGACCCGGTGTCGACGGCGTGCTGGCCACCTCGGACATCCTCGAGGACCTGCTGCTGCTCGGCGCGCTGGAGGACAAGGTCGTGTTCTGGTCGTTCAACCGCGGCGGCCTGCCGGCGCCGCGTTCGAACTCGACGACCGGATGACCGGCTGCGACGGCCGCATCCACCGCCGCCGCCAGGACTGAACGGTGGAAAGATGTTGTGCCGCATCGATCTCGACGATCCAGGCACGGTCGCGACGATGACGGCCTGCGCGCGGGCGGTCGACGAACTGGCCGACGCTCGGTCTGATCGCGATGGTGGAGCCGTTCATGTCGAGCCGGGTCGACGGCAAGGTCCGCAACGACCTGCAGCCCGGACGCGGTGATCAAGTCCGTCCACATCGGCCAGGGCCTCGGCTCGACGTCGGCTTACACGTGGATGAAGCTTCCGGTGGTCGACGAGATGGACCGGGTGATGGAGTCCACCACGCTGCCGACCCTGCTGCTCGGCGGCGACCCGGCCGATCCGGATGAGGCATTCGCCAGCTGGGAGAAGGCGCTCGGCCTGCCGTCGGTGCGGGGCCTCATCGTCGGCCGCACGCTGCTGTATCCCCCCGATGACGATGTCAGCTCCGCGGTCGCGACCGCCGTGTCGATGGTGAGGGCTGGGGCGGGCGAAGCGACGGGGAAAGGCTAAGCATGCACAGCAAGTTGTACATCCCGGCGCGAAGCGCCACTGTCCCTTACACGGTCGATATCACCCCCGAATCTGCAGGATGGTCCGAAACCAGCCTGCAGGTCGTGGAGTTTGCGTCACCGCAGGAACTCACACTGCAGACCGGTGACTCTGAGGTGATGATCCTTCCGCTGGCAGGCAGCGGGGCCGTCGAGACCGGCAATGCGGCATTCGAATTGTCGTCCCGTGCGTCCGTGTTCGTCGGTCCGGCCGACATGGTCTACGTCGGCACCCATAACACCTACCACCTGCGCGGTGAAGGCCGGTTCGCGATCTGCGGCGCACGCGCGAAGCGCTCGTTCCCGAACCGCCGCGTCGCCGCAGCCGACGTGCCCGTCGAGCTTCGAGGCACCGGCAACTGCAGTCGGCAGGTGCACAATTTCGGCACCGCAGGGGTTTTCGAGGCCGACTCCCTGATCGCATGCGAGGTGATCACCCCAGGGGGCAACTGGTCGAGTTACCCAGCGCACAAGCACGACGAGAACACCCCGACGGAAAGCGAACTCGAAGAGATCTACTACTTCGAAATCGACTCCGGCCCCGGTGATTCGCGCGGCTTCGGCTATCACCGCGTGTACGGCACTCCCGAGCGCCCGATCGAGGTGCTCGAAGAGGTCCGAACAGGCGACGTGGTCTTGGTTCCGCACGGCTACCACGGTCCGTCCGTGGCCGCGCCCGGATACCACATGTATTACCTCAACGTCATGGCAGGCCCCGGCGCCGAGCGGGCCTGGAAGATCGTCGACGATCCGGAGCACGCCTGGCTGCGTGACACGTGGCAAGACCAGGCCGTGGATCCGCGTCTGCCACTCGACAACAGTCAAGGAGCGTGACCGTGGTTTCCACCGCACCGAAGCGGGCCGAGAAGACCGCCGACACCGAACCGACCCTGCGACTCACCGTCGCGCAGGCGACGATTCGCTTCCTGGCCAACCAGTACACCGAACGCGACGGCGAACGCAGCAAGTTCTTCGCCGGCGCCTTCGGGATATTCGGGCACGGCAACGTGGCGGGACTCGGGCAGGCACTGCTGCAGGACGAGGTCGAAGCCGTCGAGTCCGGCACGGAGCCGGGGCTGCGATACGTGTTGGGCCGCAACGAGCAGGCCATGGTGCACATCGCGGTCGGCGTACGCCAGGCAGAAGGACCGGCTGCAGACGTGGGCGGTGACCGCCAGCGTCGGACCTGGCTCGACGAACATGCTGACCGGCGCCGCACTCGCGACGATCAACCGACTGCCGGTGCTGCTGCTGCCGGCCGACACCTTCGCCACCCGGGTGAGCTCGCCGGTGCTGCAGGAGCTGGAGCTGCCGTCCTCGGGCGACGTCACGGTCAACGACGCGTTCAGGCCGCTGTCGCGGTTACTTCGACCGGGTGTGGCGGCCCGAGCAGCTGCCCGCCGCCCTGCTCGGCGCGATGCGGGTGCTCACCGACCCGGTCGAGACCGGGGCGGTGACGGTCGCGATCCCGCAGGACGTGCAGGCCGAGGCTCACGACTGGCCGGAATCACTGTTCGCCGAACGCACTTGGCACGTTGCGCGGCCGTTGCCCGAGAGATCGGTGATCGCGCGGGCCGCCGAGATCATCCGGCCTGCGCGCAAGCCACTGATCGTCGCCGGCGGCGGCGTCATCTACTCCGACGCCTGCGAGGCGCTGGCGGCATTTTGCGACCAGACCGGGGTCCCCGTCGGGAGAGCCAGGCAGGCAAGGGCGCACTGCCGTACGACCATCCGCAATGCATGGGCGCGATCGGATCGACCGGTACCACTGCCGCCAATGCGCTGGCGACCGAGGCAGACGTCGTGATTGGAATCGGCACGCGCTACAGCGATTTCACCTCTGCGTCGCGCACGGCATTCAACAACCCTGACGTGAAGTTCATCAATATCAACGTCGCGTCGCTGGACTCGGTCAAGCAGGGCGGCGTCAGCGTGGTGTCTGACGCCCGCGAGGCCATCGATGCACTCCGCGCGGTGCTTCGTGACTACGCGTCACCGACGAGTACCGGACTCGCACCGCCGCGCTCGCACAGGAATGGGACGCGACCGTGTCGCGCCGCCTATCGGGTGGACGACGGTGCTGCGCTGAACCAGAGCCAGGTGATCGGCGCTGGCGAACACACTGTCCGATCCACGAGATGTGGTGGTGTGCGCAGCAGGTTCGATGCCGGGCGATCTTCACAAACTCTGGCGCACGAGGGACCCCAAGGGCTACCACGTCGAGTACGGCTACTCCTGCATGGGCTACGAGGTGGCCGGCGGACTCGGGGTCAGGATGGCCGATCCCAGCCGCGACGTCTTCGTCATGGTCGGCGACGGCTCCTACCTGATGATGGCCACTGAACTGGTGACCGCTGTGCAAGAGGGCATGAAGGTCATCGTCGTACTCGTGCAGAACCACGGCTTCGCGTCCATCGGATCCTTGTCGGAAGCGCTGGGCTCGCAACGGTTCGGCACCGCCTACCGTTGCCGCAGCGACGACGGTCGCCTCGATGGCGCGAAGCTGCCTGTCGACCTCGCCGCCAACGCAGCGAGCCTCGGGGCACAGGTCGTCAAGGTCGTCACCGCCGCGGAATTCAGCGACGCGGTCAAGGTGGCCAAGGCCAGCGATCACACCACGGTTATCCACGTAGAGACAGACCCGCTGATCCCCGCGCCCGACAGCGAATCATGGTGGGACGTACCGGTATCCGAGGTCTCCACGCTGGAGTCCACGCAGGCTGCCTACCAGACCTACGCGGACTGGAAGAAGATTCAGCGTCCCCTCATCCACCCCTCTGATTCCTGAGAGGAACGAAGATCCAATGAGCACCGGCTCGAGCACAATTCTGGTGGGGTCCGCCCCTGACTCCTGGGGCGTTTGGTTTCCCGACGACCCCGGCCAGACCCCGTACACCCGCTTCCTCGACGAGGTCGCGGCATCCGGCTACAAGTGGATCGAACTCGGCCCCTTCGGCTACTTGCCGACCGATCCCAAGCAGTTGTTCGACGAACTGGCCGCACGCAACCTTAAGTTGTCGGCGGGCACCGTGTTCGAGCACCTCCACCAGGACGATTCGTGGGACGCGGTCTGGAAACAGGTCGAGGACGTCGCGCGATTGACTGCAGCGGTCGGCGGCAAGCACGTCGTCGTCATACCCGAGATGTGGCGCGACCCCGCAACTGGCGCCATCCTCGAGGACCGCGCCCTGACCGCCGACCAATGGCGCAAGAAGACCCAAGGAATGAATGCGCTCGGCAAGGCGATGTTCGAAAACTACGGTGTGCGTGCGCAATACCATCCGCATGCGGACAGTCATGTGGACACCGAGGTGAATGTCTACCGCTTCCTCGACGGCACCGACGGCGAGTTCGTCAACCTGTGCCTGGACACCGGTCACATCAGCTACTGCGGCGGCGACAACATCGCGATCATTGAGCGGGCACCGGAGCGCATCGGCTATCTCCACCTCAAACAGGTCGATCCGGAGGTACGCGCCAAGGTCGAGGCGCAGGACCTCCCGTTCGGTGAGGCCGTGAGGCTCGGTGCCATGACCGAGCCTCCCCGCGGAATCCCGGCCATGCCACCGCTGCTCGCCGCGATCGAGCGGCTTGGCATCGATGTGTTCGCGATCGTCGAGCAGGACATGTATCCGTGCGATGTCGACGCACCATTGCCCATCGCGCAGCGCACCCGTGAGTACCTGGGCTCGTGCGGCGTTCCCTCGGTGAAGTTCTAGGAGTCCAAAGGCCATGTCAGAACTGCGCATTGCCGTACTCGGCGTCGGCGTCATGGGCGCCGATCACGTCGTCCGCATCACCAGCCGGATCAGCGGCGCACGTGTTGCCGTCGTCAACGACTACGTCACAGAGAAGGCCGAACATATCGCCGCGAGCATCCCGGGGTGCCGTGCCGTCGTCGATCCGCTTGACGCCATCGCCGATCCGGACGTCGACGCGGTCGTGCTCGCCACCCCGGGACCGACTCATGAGAAGCAGCTGCTGGCTTGTCTAGAGCAAGGCAGACCGGTGCTGTGCGAGAAGCCGTTGACCACAGATGTCGAGACCTCGCTCGGCGTCGTGAAGCGCGAGGCCGAACTCGGCAAGCGGTTGATCCAGGTGGGGTTCATGCGCCGGTTCGATCATGAGTACGCCCGGCTGAAGGCTCTGCTCGACGGCGGTGAGTTGGGACGCGCGCTGGTGCTGCATTGCGCACACCGCAACCCCGCGGTACCACCCGCATTCGACAGCGCGATGGTGGTGCGCGACTCGTTGGTCCACGAGGTCGATGTCACTCGTTTCCTTTTCGACGAGGAGATCGCGTCGATCCAGATCATCAAGCCCGCGTCGAATCCCGGTGCGCCGCAGGGCCTGGCCGACCCACAGATCGCCATTATGCGAACCGCGTCCGGTAAGCACGTCGACGTCGAGCTGTTCGTGACGACGGGAGTGGCGTACGAGGTGCGCACCGAGGTGGTCGCTGAAAAGGGCAGCGCCATGATCGGGCTCGATGTCGGGCTGGTGTGCAAGAGCGCGCCTGGCCACTGGGGTGGCCAGATCACCCCCGACTTCCGGGAACGCTTCGGACAGGCCTACGACACCGAGTTCCAGCGCTGGGTCAACGCCGTGCACTCCGGCGTCAACGTCGACGGCCCGTGCCCGTGGGACGGCTACGCGGCCGCCGCGGTGTGCGAGGCGGGCGTCGAGTCGCTCAACAGCGGGCTGCCCGTGGACGTGAAGATCGTCGAGCGCGCGTCGATCAAGGGAGCGTGACCATGAAGATCGGACTGGACCCCACGCCGTTTCATCACGACTTCGAGCTGCTCGACTTTCCGCGGTGTGGTAGCCGAATTGGGCTATGAGTACCTGCAGCTGACTCCGCATCGGGACTTCATCCCGTTCTTCAACCATCCGCGCGCCGACGACGAGTTGGTCGCCCAGTTCCGCAAGGCCTGCGCCAGCGCGGGTGTCGGGATTGCGTCGGTGTTGCCGGTGCTGCGCTGGTCGGGGCCTGACGAGGATGCCCGCGAGGCCGCTGTTCGCAACTGGAAACGGGTCATCCAGATCACCGTCGACCTCGGCGTCAACGTGATCAACACCGAGTTCTCCGGTCGGCCGGAGCGGGCCGAGGAGTCCGAGCGGGCGTTCTTCCGATCGATGGAGGAGCTGCTGCCGATCTTCGAGCGTGAGGGCATCGACGTCCGGATCGACCCGCATCCCGACGATTTCGTCGAGGACGGCCTGGAGGCGCTGCGCATCATCCGGGGTCTCAACTCGCCGAATGTCGGCATGGTCTACGTCGCCTGCCACACATTCCACATGGGGGGCACCATGATCGACATCATGCGGGCCGCAGGCGACAGGCTAAGGCTGGTGCACGTCGCCGACACCATGGACCACCACCGCAGCCACGGCCTGCGCTACATCACCAACCCGCCGGGCAGCGCCGCACGGGTGCACCAGCACCTCAAGATCGGCGACGGCGACGTCGACTGGGACGAGTTCTTCGGCGGTCTCGCCGAAATCGGGTTCTACGACCGACCCGACACCGTGATGGTGTCATCGGTTTTCGCCGAGGACGAGAACGCCCACGAAGTATCGCGCTACCAATTGAAGACCATAACCGATTACATCTCAAAGTATGGAAATGAGAACCTATGAGCAACACGATTTCGCATTGGATGGACAACAAGGCCTACGCGGGCAGCGGTGACAACACGTCACCCGTGACGAATCCGGCGACGGGTGAGGTGACCGGGCTGGTGGCGCTGGGCAGCGTCGAGGATGCCCGCGCGGTGATCGATGCGGCTGCCGCGGCGTTCCCGGCCTGGCGTGACACGTCGCTGGCCAAGCGCACTCAGATCCTGTTCAACTTCCGCGAACTGCTCAACGCCCGCAAGGGTGAGCTGGCCGAGATCATCACCTCCGAGCACGGCAAGGTGGTCTCCGACGCGTTGGGTGAAGTGTCGCGCGGCCAGGAAGTCGTCGAATTCGCCTGCGGCATACCCCATCTGCTCAAGGGTGGATTCACCGAGAACGCGTCGACGAAGGTGGACGTTTACTCGATCCGCCAGCCGCTTGGCGTTGTCGGCGTGATCAGCCCGTTCAATTTCCCCGCCATGGTGCCCATGTGGTTCTTCCCGATCGCGATCGCCACCGGCAACACCGTCGTGCTCAAGCCGTCGGAGAAGGATCCGACGGCGTCGCTGTGGATCGCCAAGCTGTGGGCCGAAGCGGGCCTTCCGCCAGGCGTTTTCAATGTGTTGCAGGGCGACAAGACCGCCGTCGACGAACTGCTACACCCACAAGGCCGTCAAGTCGGTGAGCTTCGTGGGATCGACGCCGATCGCCCAGTACGTCTACACCACCGGCACGGCGCACGGCAAACGCGTCCAGGCTCTCGGCGGTGCGAAGAACCACGCGGTGATCCTGCCTGACGCCGACCTCGACCTGGCCGCGGACGCGATGGTCAACGCGGGGTTCGGCTCTGCCGGCGAACGCTGCATGGCGATCTCGGCGTGTGTGGCGGTCGGGCCGATCGCCGACGACCTGGTCGCCAAGATCGCCGAGCGCACGACGCCGCTGAAGATCGGCGACGGCACCAAGGACTCGGACATGGGGCCGCTCGTCACCAAGGCCCACCGCGACAAGGTGGCCTCCTACATCGACGCCGGCGAGGCCGACGGCGCCAAGATCGTCGTCGACGGCCGCAACGTCACCGCCGACGGTGGGCCAGAAGGGTTCTGGCTGGGCCCCACGCTGATCGACCACGTCACCCCCGAGATGAGCGTCTACACCGACGAGATCTTCGGACCCGTGCTCGCGGTCATGCGCGTCGAGACCTACGACGAAGCACTGGACCTCATCAATCCAACCCCTACGGCAACGGCACCGCGATCTTCACCAACGACGGCGGCGCCGCGCGGCGGTTCCAGAACGAGGTCAGGTCGGCATGATCGGCATCAACGTGCCGATCCCGGTGCCGATGGCCTACTTCAGCTTCGGCGGCTGGAAGGCCTCGCTGTTCGGTGACAGCCATGCCCACGGCATGGAGGGCGTGCACTTCTTCACCCGCGGAAGGCCATCACCAGCCGCTGGCTCGACCCCAGCCACGGCGGCATCGAACTCGGCTTCCCGCAGAACGCCTGACGCGTAGTTCGTACCGCGAAGCATGAGAGGTACGCGAAATCGGGCAATATCGCGATCTCACAGCGTCTCGACGCTCGCGATTGGAGAGACCCGTGGGCCAACCCCGGCTGGTCGCGACCGCGTGGAGCAGCGCGGGTGATACCTCCCCGTGCCGCCCGCGACCAGCCCGGTGCCCATCGCCGACCGGGTGGCGGCCATCGCCGATGCCGGATTCGCGGAATCGGGCTCATCGCCGACGATCTGGTCGCCATTCGCGACGACATCGGGTTCGACCGCGCTGCGGGACTTGATCGCCGATGCGGGGCTCTCCCACGCCGAGATCGAACTGCTCGAGCGATGGTGGATCCCCCGCGGCCGGCCCGGCCACACCTATGATGTCCGCGACCTGCTGTTCGAGGCCGCCGACGTCCTCGCGCCCGCCATGATCAAGATCGGTTCGGCGAACGGGCCGCCGCGCGGCCGACCGGAGTCGCTGCTCGCGGACCTCTTCGGGAACTGGCCGAGCAGGCCGCCGACCACGGGACCCGGGTCGCCATCGAGACGATGCCGTTCTCGGCGATCGCCACCGTGCCCATGGGAGCCGAGATCGTCGCGCGGCAGGCCATCCCGCGGCCGGGCTGCTGGTAGATGCCTGGCACGTGTTTCGAGCCGGGACGACGCTGGCTGAGTTACGCGATTCGCTGACACCCGAGATGATCTTCGGCGTCGAGCTCGACGATGCCGCTGCAGTTGTCGTCGGCAATCTCTTCGAGGACACCCTCAACAACCGGTTGCTCTGCGGTGACGGCACTTTCGATCTCGTGGATTGGTCGCCGATGCTGCGCGGTCTCGGCTTCGACGGACCCTTGGGGCGTCGAGATTCTGGCGGCGTCCCACCGCGCCCTGCCGGTGGCGAGGCCCTCAAGCTGGCGGCGGCCTCAACGCTGACCGTCCTGTAACGCTCGCCGGTGGTAGATCGTCGGGTGTGGGGGCTGCGGTTTACCAGTGCCCGAGCGTCCCGGACTGGGCCCCCACACCCGACGACGACTAGTCAGAGGATGTAGAGCATCTCCTGATAGGTGGGCAACGGCCAGAGATCGTCTGCCACAATGGCTTCCAGCGTGTCGGCGGCGGCCCGGACGGCATCCATCTTCGGCAACAGGCTCTGCGCGTGCGCGGCTTCCTCTGCGGCGGAATCTCCACCGTGTTCGGCCAGGCCCGCCTTCAACGCCGCCAGCGCGGCGGTCAGCTCCGAGATCGGCGTGCTGACGGCCTCGAGCATCGTCAAATCCGGCGTGACACCAGCTTTCTTCAGCGCGGCGACGTTCTGGGCCAGCTCGGTCTGATACCGGACCCCCGCGGGCAGGATCACCGTCGATCCCAGTTCCAGTGCCAGCTTGGCCTCGACACCGATGGTCAGCGCGTACATCTCCAGGCGGACCTCGTAGCGGCTGTGCAGTTCGCGCTCGTTGAACACGCAGTACTTCTCGAACAGCTCGATGGATTCGGGCTTGATCAGTTCGGGCAGCGCGTCAAGCGTGGTCTTCAGGTTCGGCAGGCCTCGCTCGGCGGCCTCGATCTGCCAGTTCTCCGAGTAGCCGTCACCGTTGAACACCACTGCGCCGTGCTCGGTGATGATGTCGGTCAGCAGCTTCTGGACGGCCTCGTCGAAGTCCTCGCCGTCCTCGACGGCCTTCTCCAGGATGGTCGCCATGTAGTCCAGCGAATCGGCCATGATCGTGTTCAGCATCATCATCGGCACCGCCACCGTCTGACCCGATCCTGGCGCGCGGAATTCGAATCGGTTGCCGGTGAACGCGAATGGGCTGGTGCGGTTGCGGTCGCCGGGGTCGGTCGGCAGCACCGGCAGGGTGTCGACGCCGATGATCATGGTGCCCTTGCCCTTTGACGACGTCGCCGCACCCTTGGCGATCTGTTCGAACACGTCGGCCAGTTGGTCGCCGAGGAAGATCGAGATGATCGCGGGCGGGGCCTCGTTGGCGCCGAGGCGATGGTCGTTGGTGGCCGAAGCCACCGACACCCGCAACAGGCCCGCGTACTTGTGCACCGCGCGGATCACCGCCGCACAGAACACCAGGAACTGGGCGTTCTCATGCGGCGTGTCACCGGGCACCAGCAGGGAGCCCAGCTCGGCGTTGCCCAGTGAGAAGTTGACGTGCTTGCCCGACCCGTTGACGCCGGCGAACGGCTTCTCGTGGAACAGACACTCCATGCCGTGCTTCTTGGCGATCGTCTTGAAGACAGTCATCAGCAGCTGCTGGTGGTCTGAGGCGATGTTGCCGCGCTCGAACATGGGGGCGATCTCGAACTGACCCGGCGCGACCTCGTTGTGGCGCGTCTTGGCGGGGATGCCGAGCTTGAACAGCTCACGCTCGGTGTCCATCATGAAGCCCAGCACGCGCTCGGGGATCGCACCGAAGTAGTGGTCGTCGAACTCCTGGCCCTTTGGCGGCTTGGCGCCGAACAACGTGCGACCGGCGTTGACCAGGTCGGGACGGGCCAGGAAGAAGTGACGGTCGACCAGGAAGTACTCCTGCTCTGGCCCGCAGAACGCGACGATCTTCGCCACGTTGTCGTGGCCGAACAGCTTCAGGATCCGCTCGGCGTGGGTGCCCATCGCCTGCTGACTGCGAAGCAGCGGTGTCTTGTAGTCCAGCGCCTCACCGGTCATCGACACGAAAACCGTTGGGATGCACAGGGTGTTGCCGTTGGGGTTTTCCAGGATGTACGCCGGGCTGGTGACATCCCAACCGGTGTAGCCGCGGGCCTCGAAGGTGCTTCGCAGACCACCGGACGGGAAGCTGGATGCGTCGGGCTCGCCCTGGATCAGGGTCTTGCCCGCGAACTCGGCCAGCGTCTGGCCGTCCGATACGGGCTCCAGGAAGCTGTCGTGCTTCTCGGCCGTCAGCCCCGTCATCGGGTAGAACACGTGCGCGTAGTGCGTGGCGCCCTTCGACAGCGCCCAGTCCTTCATGGCCGAGGCGACCGAGTCGGCGACTGCCGGATCCAGCTTGGCGCCCTGCTCGATGGTGGCAACCACGGACTTGTACACCGCCTTGGGCAGCCGCAGCCGCATCTCAGCCATGGTGAAGACGTTGGAGCCGAAGATCGCACCTGGCTCCTCGCCCGGTACGAAGCTGATGGCCGGAGGCACGTACGCCTCGACGTTGTTGATCGCCTGCAGACGCACTGCATTTCCGCTCAATGGAGTTCCTATCGCTGCGATCGTCCGCACCCTTTGCGAACGTTGACCGGCCCACACTAGGAAGCTTCGATAGCAAACTTGTTACGTGCGTGTCACCGACAGAATGTGAGCTCGGCGCGCTGCCATCACCGAAAGTCCTAGGCTGGACGTATGGGCACCCGCCACCATCCCGATCGGGACATCGACGCTGGCTACGACGAGCATGCGGTGACCGCTGCAGTCCCGAAGCATGAGGCGGCAGGCGTCAAAGCCGTCATGGTGTCGCTGCAGCGAGGGCTGGAGTCGATGGGTGCGGTGCGGACGGCCGCTGCGCTGACCCGGCTGAATCAGAGGCACGGCTTCGACTGCCCTGGTTGCGCGTGGCCTGAAGAGCACGGTGGCCGAAAGCTGGCCGAGTTCTGCGAGAACGGGGCCAAGGCCGTCGCAGAGGAAGCCACCACGCGCGTGGTCACGCCGGAGTTCTTCGCGCGGCATTCGATCGCCGATCTGGAGGGCAGGCCTGAGTATTGGCTGTCGCAGCAGGGCCGGCTCACCCATCCGATGGTGCTGCGCGCCGGCGACGACCACTACCGGCCGATCGGCTGGGACGACGCCTACCGGTTGATCGCCGAGGAGTTGCGGGCATTGGGGAACCCCAACGAGGCGTTGTTCTACACGTCGGGGCGCACCAGCAATGAGGCGGCGTTTCTGTATCAGCTGTTGGTGCGCAGCTTCGGGACCAACAACCTGCCGGACTGTTCCAACATGTGCCACGAGTCCTCGGGTACGGCGTTGACCGAGGCGATCGGCATCGGCAAGGGATCGGTCACCGTCGAGGACGTCACCATGGCCGACCTCATCGTCATCGCCGGCCAGAATCCGGGCACCAACCATCCGCGAATGCTGTCGGTGCTCGAGAAGGCCAAGGCCAACGGCGCGAAGATCATCGCGGTCAATCCGCTGCCCGAGGCCGGGCTGATCCGGTTCAAGGACCCGCAGAAGGTGCGCGGTGTGGTCGGGCACGGCATCCCCATCGCCGACGAGTTCGTGCAGATCCGGCTCGGCGGGGACATGGCGTTGTTCGCCGGGCTTGGGAAGCTGCTGTTGGAGGCCGACGACGCCGCGCCCGGCACGGTGGTCGACCGCGAGTTCATCGCCGCGCATTGCGCGGGCTTCGACGAATACCAGGCTCGGACGCGGTGCGGTCGACATCGAAACCGTACTGGCGGCCACCGGAATCGATCGGGCCCAGCTCGAGCTGGTGGCCCGGATGATGATGGCCTCGCAGCGCACGATCGTCTGTTGGGCGATGGGGCTGACGCAGCACCGGCACGCAGTGCCGACGATCTCGGAGGTCAGCAACCTGTTGCTGATGCGCGGCATGATCGGCAAGCCCGGCGCGGGTTTGTGTCCGGTACGCGGTCATTCCAATGTGCAGGGCGACCGGACGATGGGCATCTGGGAGCAGATGCCCGAGAAATTCCTTGCCGCCCTTGATGACCGGTTCGGTATCGTCAGCCCGCGCGAGCACGGCCTTGACACCGTCGACGCCATCAGAGCGATGCGCGACGGACGCGCCAAGGTGTTCATGGGGATGGGCGGTAACTTCGCAACGGCCACACCGGATACCGCGGTCACCGAGGCCGCGTTGCGCAGCTGCTCGCTGACGGTTCAGGTATCGACCAAGCTGAACCGCAGCCACCTTGTCCACGGCGCGACGGCGTTGATCCTGCCGTCGCTGGGACGAACCGACCGAGATATCCAAAACGGTGCCAAACAGCAGGTGTCGGTGGAGGATTCGATGTCGATGGTGCATCTGTCGCGGGGAAGCCTGCACCCTCCCAGCGATCAGGTGCGCAGCGAGGTCGCGATCATCTGCCAGTTGGCGCGCACCCTGCTCGGGTCGGGTCACCCGGTCCCGTGGGAGCAGTTCAACAACGATTACGACACCATCCGCGACGCGATCGCTGCCGTGGTGCCCGATTGTGACGACTACAACCGCAAGGTGCGCGTACCCGACGGGTTCCAGCTGCCACACGGCCCACGGGATGCACGTGAATTTCCCACCGGTACAGGTAAAGCCAACTTCTCGCACGATCCGCTGCAGTGGGTTCCGGTGCCGCAGGGCCGGCTGATATTGCAGACTTTGCGCAGCCACGACCAGTACAACACCACCATCTACGGCCTCGACGACCGTTATCGCGGCGTCAAGGGCGGCCGCCGAGTGGTGTTCGTTAACCCCGCCGACATCGAACGCTTCGGCCTGTCCGACGGCGAACGCGTCGACCTCGTGTCCGAATTCACCAATGGCGACGGGCAACTCCAGGAGCGCCGCGCCAAGGACTTCATGGTGGTTGGCTACTCGACGCCGGTCGGCAACGCCGCGGCCTACTATCCGGAGACCAATCCCCTTGTGCCGCTGGATCACACCGCCGCCAGGTCCAACACGCCGGTGTCGAAAGCCATTGTGATCAGGCTGGAGCGCGCCTGATGGGCAGAGTGACGGCCCGCCGCCGTGCGCAGCACGTGACCGCCGACGCCGCGGTCGCGCGGCCGGAGACCTTGGTTGTCGAGGAGCCACTGGAGATCCGGGTCAACGGCAAAGCGATCACCGTCACCATGCGAACACCCGGATCGGATATCGAACTGGCGCAAGGCTTCCTGCTCACCGAAGGAGTCATCACCTGCCGCGACCATGTGCTGACCGTGCGGTACTGCAAAGGCGCAAGCGACGACAGCTCAGGTTTCTCGCAAAACACATACAACGTCCTCGACGTGACGCTCGCCCCCGGCGTCGCCGTGCCTGACGTCGACGTCACCCGCAACTTCTACACCACCTCCTCGTGCGGGGTGTGCGGCAAGGCGTCACTGGACGCGGTGCGACTGATCAGCCGCCACGCCCCCGGCGACGACCCGTCGCTGGTCGCCGCGGAGACCCTGTCGGCGATGCCTGAGAAGCTGCGTGACGCGCAGAAGGTTTTCGCCAGTACCGGCGGGCTGCACGGCGCGGCGCTGTTCGATCTCGACGGCACCACACTGGCCGTCCGCGAAGACATCGGACGGCACAACGCGGTCGACAAGGTCATCGGCTGGGCGCTCGAAGCCGACCGCATACCGCTGACGAGCACCGTGCTGCTGGTCAGCGGCCGGGCGTCATTCGAGCTGACCCAGAAGGCCGTGATGGCGGGCATACCTGTGCTGGCCGCCGTATCGGCGCCGTCGTCGCTGGCCGTCGACCTCGCGAGCCAGTCCGGGCTGACCCTGGTGGCCTTCCTGCGGGGGGACTCGATGAACGTCTACACCCGGCCGGACCGCATCAGGCGCTAGGCCGCGGTCATGCTGCCGTCGCGAGCTGTGAATACCGTTGCCCGAGAGGATAAGCCGGCGCTGAAGGTGCCGGGTCGGTACCGCTGTCCGTGGCGATGGTGCGGCTGATGGCCTCCGTGACTTCGTGGGAGGCCTCGTGAGGAAGCATGTGCCCGGCGGCGGGGATGTGCACGTGTGTGGCGCCGGGAATGGCGGCGGCCATGTCGCGGGAGTGCGACGGCGGGGTCAGGAGGTCTAATCCGCCACTGATGATGGTCGTCCTGGCGCGAATGAAGGCGAGTGTTGAGAACTGGTCGTAGGACCGCAGGCTTGGCAGGAACCCGACGGCGGTGGTGAGGGATGCCGCGGCCATGGCCGTGTCGAACAGCGCCGCCACTGTGGCGCGCGCGTGGTCGCCGACCTGGAGGGCCATGGCGGCGCGAACGGGCCTGGTGAGCAGGCGGACAGCCCGTTGAGGTGCGCGAGTCGCGAACTTGCACAGCACATCGGTAGCGGGACTGGCCAGGAGTCGGGCCACGCCGTGCTCAGCGAGCCGACCCGCCGCAGTGGCGACGAGGACGACTCCGTGCGGCTCCACCGGTCGATCAGCCGGAGGGCGACCCAGGTAGGTGAGGGCGACCATCCCACCCATCGAGTGACCCACCAGGGTGAGTGGGCCGGTCACGTCGAGCGCTGCCAGGACGTCGGCGAGATCGGCGGCGAGCTGCTCGATGACGTAGGTGTCTGCCGGCGCCGAATCCGACCGGCCGTGGCCGCGGTGGTCATAGCTGATGATCCGGATCCGATCGCCCCACTGCCGGGTCAGGTCACGAATCTGGCCTGCCCACGATCCCTGCTCAAGGCAGAGACCGTGCAGGAGCACGACGCTTGCCTCGGCGTCGATAGGCCCCTGGTCTCGCACCGCGAGTCGCACGCCGTCGCGGACAGTCACTGTCCGGTCGGTGCGGGCCGCGGTTCCTGTAGTCATGACGGAAATGGTCGCTGATCAGGTAGTGGCTCGGTAATCGTCGGGAAGCCAGATTCCACTCCCCATCGGGAACGGTTTCCTATCCGCTAGGTAAGCCTCCGGCGCCGCCGCTCGAGCTCTCGTGCACGTCGGGCCTCGGCGGCCGCCAAATTCGGGTAGTCGGCTACGCGTGTGTACCGCCAACATCCGGAGAAGCCTCGAGCCATGGTTACCGAACTGCAGTTCGTCGCGGTAGCGGCGTTCTTGATCTGGGGTTTCGTGGCCTCGCTCTGCGGCGTACTGACCGCCGCTCCAGACGCGGTGCATCTGGTTAAGCGCGACCGCGGCCCTCTGCGAGAAGCCCCGTCGATCGACCCACCGCCTCAGGCCCACGAAACGTAGCCATCGGCATGCGGGCGCGCCTGCCGTAGACTCAATCTCAGGAGGCGACGTTCCTGCCTGGGCCGCTGGTCCGGGTGCTCCACCGATCGCTAAACGGGTGGACTCAACTGGTACGAAGCGTGGACACCCCGGCACAGCGTGCGTGTCCACGGATGGGACGGAAAACCACACGCGCATTTGAATGACGCGCGCTCCATCCCGTCAATCCAAGGACCCTGAGTGGCTATCAGCCAGGTCGCTGCCTACGCGCATCTGTCCGAAGTGGACCTCGATGCGCTCGGACGCGAACTCGACGCGATCCGCGCCAACATCGAGGACAGCCTCGGCACCAAGGACGCCGCCTACATCCGTCGCACGATCAAGTTCCAGCGGACGCTCGACGTCGTGGCGCGCCTCGTGATCGGCGGCAGCCGGACACGCACAGGCTGGCTTCTCGGCACGACCGCACTTTCCGTCGCGAAGAGCATCGAGAACATGGAGATCGGCCACAATGTCGGTCACGGGCAGTGGGATTGGATGAACGACCCGGAAATCCACTCCAGCACATGGGAATGGGACATGGCGGGACTCTCGTCCCAGTGGCGGTATTCCCACAACTACACACACCACATGTACACCAACGTGCTCGGCGTGGATGACGACATGGGCTTCGGAATCATGCGGATCACCCGCGACGAGCGGTGGAAGCCCGCCCACCTGGTTCAGCCGCTGCGAAACATCTTGCTGGCAGCCATATTCGAGTGGGGCATCGCCCTGCACGGCCTGCACTCGGCGCACGAGCGCGCTACGGACGACTCCGCAAGGTCCGCCGCGTCGAAGGCGATGAAGGCCAAGATCGCACGCCAAGTAGCGAAGGACTACCTGCTGTTTCCCGCGCTGAGTGGACCGCGATGGCGGCGGACACTGACGGCGAATGCGAGCGCCAACCTCATCAGAAACCTGTGGGCCTATGTGGTGATCTTCTGCGGGCACTTCCCCGATGGCGCAGAGAAATTCGACCCGGAAGTGCTCAAGAGCGAGAGCAAGGCCGAATGGTACCTACGGCAGATGCTCGGCACCGCGAACTTCGACGCCGGGCGCGTGCTGGCTTTTCTGAGCGGCAACCTGTGCTACCAAATCGAACACCACCTGTTCCCCGACCTGCCTAGCAATCGGCTATCCCAAATCGCTCATGAGGTGCGGGCCCTCTGCGACAAGTACGACCTGCCGTATACCACCGGCCCGCTGCCCCGTCAGTATCTGCTGACGCTGCGCACGATTCACAAACTCGCCCTCCCCGACCGCTTCCTGACCGCCACATCCGACGACGCACCCGAGACCGCGTCCGAACGCAAGTTCAGCGCCACCATCGCAACACCGCCTGCCGGAGTGACCCCCCTGCGACTTGGGTTGCGCACCGCCCTGGAGAGACACCGCCCGGGCAGGACGCTAGAACGCTTTCGCGCACTGCGGATTAGGGCGCGTAGCTTATGACCTATCAGGCGGCATTTCGCATGCGACCGTTCAGAGGTTACGTCGTCGCCGATTTGGAGAATCTGGCCGACTTCGCGGCTAAGACAGGAGCGTCGTCATGACGCAACGACAGGCACGTACGGACGTCGGCCGCCACCCCACACCGCCGGACTACACCCCGCGGCTGAGATTGAAGCCCAAGGCGAAGCGGTCGGGTTACGTCGACGGTGCCTGGTGGCCGTGGAGCGACGATCTCACCAGTGAGCTTCCCGATCTGCTTGCCGTGTTGTCCGTGCGGCTCGGCCGCATCGAACGTGTGATGTACAACCTCGGCGAGTGGGCGATCGCACCCGCCAAAGCCATGCTCGGGGAACGTTCTGTCCGACTCGACGGATACCGGCGCCAGCCGATCAACACCCTCGAGGTCCGTGGGATCACTCGCGAAAGGATCGTGTTGTTGGTGGTTCCGCCCCGCACGAACGCCGATCAGGCGCACGCCACGATGATGGCCGCTGCCACCCCGAACAACGACTCAAGCACCGAGGGCCTACTGACGGCAGCGGTTTGAGTCTGCAGCGCCGCTGAGAACTAGGCGCTCTTGTCGCGCCGTTCGGTACGAGGCGGCTTGCGCGGCACAATCGTCGGCAGCACGTTGTCCTCGACGGTCTCCTTGGTGACAACGACCTTGGCGACGTCGTCGCGGCTGGGGATGTCATACATCACCGGCAGCAGGACTTCCTCCATGATGGCGCGCAGCCCACGGGCACCAGTGCCGCGATGGATCGCCTGATCGGCGATGGACTCCAGCGCCTCCTCGGTGAACTCCAACTCGACGCCGTCCATCTCGAACAAGCGGGTGTACTGCTTGACGAGTGCGTTCTTCGGCGCGGAGAGGATCTTGACGAGCGATTCCTTGTCCAGGTTCGTCACTGAGGCGACGACCGGAAGCCGGCCGATGAACTCCGGAATGAGCCCGAACTTGATCAAATCCTCTGGCATCACTTCCGAGAAGTGGTCCTGCGTGTCGATCTCGGCCTTCGAATGCACCTCGGCGCCAAAGCCAAGGCCGCGTTTGCCGATGCGGTCGGAGACGATCTTCTCCAGACCGGCGAAGGCACCCGCGACGATGAACAACACGTTGGTGGTGTCGATCTGGATGAATTCCTGGTGCGGATGCTTGCGACCGCCCTGCGGGGGCACCGACGCCTGGGTGCCCTCGAGAATCTTCAGCAGTGCCTGCTGGACGCCCTCACCGGAGACGTCGCGGGTAATCGACGGGTTCTCGCTCTTGCGGGCGATCTTGTCGACCTCGTCGATGTAGATGATGCCGGTTTCGGCGCGCTTGACGTCGTAGTCGGCAGCCTGGATCAGCTTGAGCAGAATGTTCTCGACGTCCTCGCCGACGTAGCCGGCCTCGGTCAGTGCGGTGGCGTCGGCGATGGCGAACGGCACATTGAGCATCTTGGCCAGGGTCTGCGCGAGGTAGGTCTTTCCGCAGCCGGTGGGGCCGAGCATCAGGATGTTGGATTTGGATAGCTCGACAGGCTCGGCGCGGGAATCGCGCATCTTCTCCTGTGCCTGAATGCGCTTGTAATGGTTGTAGACGGCGACGGCGAGTGTGCGCTTGGCGGTGTCTTGACCGATGACATAGCCCTCGAGGAATTCGCGGATCTCCACCGGCTTGGGCAGCTCGTCAAGCTTGACGTCGTCAGCGTCTGCCAGTTCCTCTTCGATGATCTCGTTGCACAGATCTATGCATTCATCACAGATATAGACGCCTGGGCCCGCAATGAGCTTCTTGACCTGCTTTTGGCTCTTGCCACAGAACGAGCACTTCAGCAGGTCACCGCCGTCTCCGATGCGCGCCATGTGGTGGGGTCCTACTTTCCTCGCAGTCGGTACTGAAGCTGGTCTACGGATCACGTCAGGTGTTGGTCCCGACGCTACCCGTATGTTCCGGCGCGGTGCGACCGATAAAGCCGAATCGCGTCCGTGGTATTTATCTGTGTTCGCAGAACATATCGCCTGACTCGCCTCGTAACCCCCCGGAACCCGCCACTGTGCCCTTGGCGTGTCGCCGCTGTTATCGGACTGAGAGGCTGCCCCAAGTACTGGCGATAGAGTCAGCGACGCGGTGTTCGCTGTGCCCCACGATACCGTGCTGGTCACCGACGGCGGCCTTGCCACCGAGTTGGAGGCCCATGGCCACGACCTTTCCGACGATCTGTGGTCGGCAAGGCTGCTGGTAGACGCGCCGGAAGAGATCGTCGCCGTGCACAGCGCGTTCTTCCGCGCAGGAGCCTCGATCGCCACAACGGCGAGCTATCAGGCGTCCTTCGACGGTTTCGCTGAGCGCGGAATCGGGCGAGACGACACCGCCCGGCTGTTGCGCCGCAGCGTCGAGCTCGCGAAGGCCGCCCGCGACGAGTCTGGCGGACTGGGGTGGGTTGCCGCGTCCGTCGGGCCGTACGGCGCGGCGCTGGCCAACGGCGAGGAATACGTCGGCCGCTACGGTCTGTCCGTCGCGCAGCTGGCCGACTGGCACCGACCCCGGCTGGAGATCCTCGCCGACGCCGGCGCCGACGTGCTGGCGCTGGAGACGGTGCCCGACGTCGACGAGGCCGAGGCGCTCGTCGGCCTCGTTCACGACCTCGGAGCCGCGGCGTGGCTGTCCTACACGATTGCCGGGACGACGACGCGCGCAGGGCAGCCACTTGCCGACGCGTTCGCGGTGGCCGCCGATGTGCCGGAAATCGTTGCGGTGGGCGTGAATTGCTGCACGCCCGACGACGTCGAGGACGCGATCCCGGTTGCAATTGCGGCCACGGGAAAGCCCGTCATCGTCTATCCCAACAGCGGTGAAGCCTGGGACGGCGACCGCCGAACGTGGGTCGGAACGTCAGGCTGGTCGGCCAGCCTCGCGCCAGGATGGGTTGCCAAGGGCGCGGGTATCGTCGGCGGGTGCTGCCGGGTCCGGCCGTCCGATATCGCCGACATCGCCGAGTCACTGCGCCCGGTGTGAAACCACTGCGAAAAACCGGCCGAAAAATCGCCGTGAGTTCACACTCGGCGAAACGCTAGGCGGTCTGAGCCGAGAGCTTTCGGTACTCCAGCACCGTGTCGATGATGCCGTACTCCTTGGCTTCCGCAGCGGTGAGGATCTTGTCGCGGTCGGTGTCCTTGCGGATGACCGCCGGGTCCTTGCCGGTGTGGTTGGCCAGCGTCGTCTCCATCAGGGTGCGCATCCGCTCAATCTCCTTGGCCTGGATCTCCAGGTCGGAGAACTGGCCCTGGATCACGCCTGAGAGCGCGGGCTGGTGGATGAGCACACGGGCGTTCGGCAGCGCGAGCCGCTTGCCTGGCGAGCCCGCGGCCAGCAGAACGGCTGCCGCCGACGCGGCCTGGCCGAGGCACACCGTCTGGATGTCGGCGCGCACGTACTGCATGGTGTCGTAGATCGCCATCAGCGAGGTGAAAGAGCCGCCGGGCGAGTTGATGTACATCGTGATATCGCGGTCGGGATCCAGCGACTCGAGCACCAGCAACTGGGCCATGATGTCGTTCGCCGACGCGTCATCGACCTGCACGCCGAGGAAGATGATGCGCTCCTCGAAGAGCTTGTTGTACGGGTTGGACTCCTTGACGCCGAAGCTGGAGTGCTCGATGAACGACGGAAGGATGTAGCGGGCCTGCGGTTGGATGTCGGGGTTCATTTGTCTAGTCCTGCTCCCGGTCCTGAGCCGTTGATATTGGCGCTGGTAATGATGTGGTCGACGAAGCCGTACTCGAGGGCCTCCGGCGCGGTGAACCAGCGGTCGCGATCGGAGTCGGCTTCGATGCGCTCGAGCGGCTGCCCGGTGAACTCCGCGTTGAGGCGGAACATCTCCTTCTTGATCACCGCGAACTGCTCGGCCTGGATCGCGATGTCCGTAGCGCCACCGGTGATGCCGCCTAGCGGCTGGTGCATCAGGATCCGGGCGTGCGGCAGCGCATAACGCTTGCCCTTGGTGCCCGCGGCCAGCAGGAACTCACCCATCGATGCGGCCATGCCCATCGCGTAGGTGGCGACGTCGCACGGGGCCAGCACCATCGTGTCGTAGATGGCCATGCCTGCGCTGATCGAGCCGCCCGGGGAGTTGATGTAGAGGTGGATGTCCTTGGTCGGGTCCTCGGCGGCCAGCAACAGAATCTGCGCGCACAGCCGATTGGCGATGTCGTCGTCGACCTGGGAGCCCAGGAAGATGATGCGCTCGGACAGCAGCCGCTCATACACCGAGTCGACAAGGTTGAGGCCCTGCGAGGCGCCACGCATGTCAGTCACGACTGGATACCTGCTTTCTTCTTTAAGTCTCGGGACGCACTGTCCGTCTCCAAATGACACTAACCAACCCGCGCCGTCGCGCACTCCCTAGACGGCGCCCGTTCGCTCACAGCGTCACTTGGCGTCGGCGGACACTTCGTCTGATTCGCTGGCGGCCTCGTCGGAGACGTCCGCAGCAGCCTGCTCGGCCTGCTCACCCGATGGTCCGAAGAACTCCGTGGTGTCGATCACGTTGCCGTCGGTGTCGGTGACGGCGGCTTCGTGCACGACGGCCGCGACAGTCAAGCCGCGACGCACGTCGGCGAACATCGCAGGCAGCTGGTTTTGCTCCTGCAGATACTGCAGCAGCTGCTGCGGTTCCAGCCCGTACTGCTGCGACATCAGCACCAGCCGCTCGGTGAGGTCGGCCTGGCCGACCTGGATGTCGAGCTTGTCGGCGATTGCGTCCATCAGCAGCTGGGTCTTGACGGCCTTTTCCGCATTCGTCTGGTTGTCGGCGTCGAACTCCTCGCGGCTGCTGCCTTGCTCCTTTAGCGCCTCTTCGAACTTCGTTTCGTCGTGGTCGAGGCCGTGGATGGCGTTGTGCAGGGTGTCGTCGACCTGGGCCTGCACGATCTTCTCCGGCAGCGGGACCTCGACCTGGTCGAGCAGGACCTCCAGCGCCTTGTCGCGGATTTGCTCGGCCTGCTGGATGCGCTTCACCCGCTGCACCTGCTCGGTCAGGCTGTTCTTGAGCTCCCCGATCGTGTCGAATTCGCTTGCCAATTGGGCGAATTCGTCGTCAGGCTCGGGCAGCTCGCGCTCCTTCACCGACTTGACGGTGACGGTGACCTGCGCATCCTCGCCAGCGTGCTCGCCCGCGGCCAGCGTGGTGGTGAAGACGCGGCTCTCCCCCTCCTTGAGGCCGACGATCGCGTCGTCAAGACCGTCGATCAGCTGGCCGGAGCCCACCTCGTGGGACAGCCCCTCAGTCGCGGCCTCGGGGACCTCGTTGCCATCGACGGTGGCGGACAGGTCGATCGAGACGAAGTCGCCGTTCTGCGCGGCGCGTTCGACGCCCGTGAGCGTGCCGAACCGGGCGCGCAGATTTTGAAGCTCGGTGGCGACCTCTTCGTCGCTCACCTCGATGGGGTCGACGGTGATCTTCAGGCCATCCAGATCCGGGAGCTCGATCTCGGGCCTGACGTCGACCTCTGCGGTGAATTCGAGGTCCTCGCCGTAAACCTTCTTGGTGATCTCGATCTCGGGCTGGCCGAGCGGACGGACGTCCGCGGTCGTCACTGCTTCGGAGTATTTGCTGGGCACCGCTTCACCGACGACCTGGTCGAGCATGGCCTCTTTGTCGATGCGCGCTTCGAGCAGCTTGACGGGCACCTTCCCGGGCCGGAAGCCGGGCATCCGCACCGACTTGGCCATCTCCTTGAGGGCGCGATCGAATTCGCCCTCCCACTCGGTGAAGGGCACCTCCACGTTGATCCGAACCCGCGTCGGGCTCAACTTCTCAACCGTGCTCTTCACGCTCGTGCTCCTTGTGTCTGTAGTGATGTGCGTCCGGAGTCGGGGTGACAGGATTTGAACCTGCGGCCTTCCGCTCCCAAAGCGGATGCGCTACCAAGCTGCGCTACACCCCGGTCTGGCAGCTCAACGCTGCACCGTGACCACGGCGATACTACGGCCTGACCATGCGAAGCCCTTAATTGGATTTGATTCAGGCGACGCCGGTACAGTCTGCTGGTGCTGCACATGCGGGCGTAGCTCAATGGTAGAGCCCTAGTCTTCCAAACTAGCTACGCGGGTTCGATTCCCGTCGCCCGCTCCACGAGGCCGTCTCAGGGGCGTCCCGCCGCGATGCACAAGCTCGCGTGCGGGTGGCGGAGCGCATGTCTTTTCAATTGCGGCGGCACGCAGGTTAGATGCTTAGCGCGCGTCGGCGGAGGGACACGGCGGCACGACGGGTGCATCCGAGCCCGTGTCGAGCATTCTGTCGGTGACAAACCCGGCGCCCTCACGCTTATTCCAGATGTCGGACGCGCCGCCGAAGGGTCCCCCCGCGAACACTTGACCGTGCACGAAGCACGTGATGACCATCTTCGTACCGTTGCGAATGGTGCCTAGCAACTGCGCGCTGGTGGACGGCTGGGCCCGCACATCCAGGTTGCCGCCGCCGGTGTTAACGAGAACCGTCTTGGTAGCCGCGGAGGCAGTCGGCATACCTGCGAATACACAACAGGCGATAGCTGCGAGAACGAGTATCCAAGCAGTAAGAGCTTGTGAACAGACCCGAGAATGGATCACTGTCAACTCAACCTCCCTACCACGTTTGCTATGCGAGCAATTTACTCGACGGGCTGCGTGGAATGGCCGATCGAAACCGGCAAAGCCCAATCTGTTGCCGGAGCGTAATTAACGCACGGTTACGGCGAGCAGGAAGTCGAACGTTGGCAAAGCCCCTAGGGGAGGCCCACATCCGCGTCGTCGCCGTGGCGATAATGTGCGGCTGTCGGTCATCCGTTACCGCCGCGAACCCTGTGCACGCATGTGCTCGTCCAAGGCCTCGTCGGCTTGGCCCCTAGGCCGTCAGGGCCGCTTCACGTGGTGTTGAGCACGTCGAGTCAGCGTTTCGCCGCCGACTCTGCTCGCATGCCGACCTAACGCGTTCGCTTCTGTTGCATTCGCGGTAGCGGTGGGGCTAGCCATTTTCGAACAAATCGTTTGCGAGCTGGTAGCCATTGCGCCCATTGCAGCCCGTGTCCACGGCTCAACCGCTAACACGGATTCGAACCGGCCCGGATGGTAGGCGTTGGCGCGTGGGGTCATGGGCAATCGGACCTGGCCGTACCATCACAGGTGCTTGGCAACTGTCACGTCGGTGATCAGAATCATCGCGGAGTGATGAAGTCCTCTCCCAATAGGGTGCATATTTCCGATATTGGGACACACCGGTACTTTGCTAAGTGGTATCTCGGTGCTAGCATCGGGCAAATAGAGAAACCGTTCGGGGACTCGGGGGACTCCGACCGAACCGAAGGAGAATCATGGGCAAGCATCAAGCATCATCCAAGCGCAGCGTCACGGTCGGCAAACTCGCTGGCACAGTCGTCGTCGCAGGGGCAGCGCTATTTGCCACACCTGCGGCAATGGCGTTTGCTGATCCTCTCGGAGACCTCGGGCACGCCGTGAACTCGGCAGTCAATCAGGTGAACTCGGTCGTCCAGGGCAACGTGAATGGCACGAACGGGATTCTCCAGGGCAACGTGGTCGGCGGGAACGGGATCCTCCAGGGCAACGTGAATGGCGGGAACCAGATCCTTCAGGGCAACGTGAACAACACAAACCTCATCCTGAGGGGGCTCCTCGGCTTGCACTGACCGAAGCGGGCAGACGGCGCTCGCGGCAATTGCCCTGGCACCGATGAAACGCCGGGTGCCCGAGCGCTGAACGGAACGAGCGGAATCGGCCCGCCCCAATAATGCGGGGGCGGGCCGATTTGCGTAGTAGCACCCTCAAGACGTGTCACCTTGTCGCATAACAGATTTCGTCACGGTCGGCGCACACCGAGTACTTCCGGCATCCCGACAACGACGACGAAGACGACTTGGCCTGGCACCTCCGCCAGACGCTGGCGCTGTAGACCCAGCAACACGGTTTTGATACCAAGCTGCAACCGATCTACCAGCGGTTTCAGGTATTCGGGCGGTACCGTCGAAAGCGCGTGAAATTGGGCTATGCAGGAGGATCGTTGCTCGAAGAGTGCGGAGTGCCGGTCGACGGCTCGTGCGCTCCAGAATTCGAGCGGGTACGCGAAGCCTTCGAGTGCAACTTCACCGATCGCGAGGATATCGGCGCCGCGGTGGCGGTCTGGGTGGAAGGCGACCTCGTCGTCAATCTGTGGGGCGGCTTCGCCGACGCCGCCAGCGTGCGGCCATGGCGGGAAAACACCTTGGCGAGCATCTATTCGGGCTCCAAAGGACTGACCAGCGCCTGCGTCCATCTGCTGGCCGACCGCGGGGAACTCGACCTGCGCGCCCCGGTTGCCAGGTACTGGCCGGAGTTCGGCCAGGCCGGAAAGCAGGACATCACCGTCGCGATGGTGCTGGGTCACCGGTCGGGTGTCATCGGGCCGCGCACCCGGTTGCACTGGGCCGACGACCGCCGACTGGGACGCGGTGTGCACCCATATCGCCGCCGCCGAACCGTGGTGGGAGCCCGGCACCGCGCAGGGCTATCACATGGTGACGTTCGGTTTTATCCTCGGCGAGGTCGTCCGCCGTCTGACCGGCCGGACCATCGGGCAGTACCTGCGCACCGAGATCGCCGAACCGCTCGGTATCGACGTGCACATCGGCCTACCGGCGGCCCAACACCGCCGCTGCGCAGAGATGGTCAACAAGCCACACATCCGCGACGTGCTGGCCGCCGGGGAGGCGCCGAGGCATCCGGAGTCGCTGACCGAGCACCCGATGGCTGGGCTGGCCGTGGCGATGGGGTTCGTCCCTGACGACGAGCTGGGATCGAACGCGCTCGAGTTGTGGCGCAGGCTCGAATTCCCCGCCACGAACGGCCATGTGTCGGCGCTCGGCATGGCGACGTTCTACAACGCGCTGGCCCAGGAGAAGCTGTTGTCACGTGGGCAGATGGACCTGATCCGGGTGTCCCAGGGGGGATTCGACACCGATGTCGTGTTGGGTGCGCGGGTCGCCGACCACGGCTGGGGTCTGGGCTACATGCTCAATCAGCGCGGGCTCGCGGGCCCCAATCCGCGGACGTTCGGCCATGGCGGGTCCGGCGGCTCGTTCGCGTTCGCCGACCTCGAGCACCGCATCGGGTACGCGTACGTGATGAATTACTTCGACGCCACGAAATGCAATGCCGACCCGCGCAGTGTGAGGCTGTCCGACGAGGTCTACGCCGCCCTGGGGGTCGTCCGCGACTGAGTTACCCGCCCTGCCTGAAGCGTTGCTGTGATTCAGGTGGCAAAGCTCTAAGAGCGGAGCTAAGTTACGACGATGACGGTCGGGGTGCAGTGGGTCGGCGCGACGCGGGCGGCCGATGCCTCACAGGCGGCGTATTTCCGCGGGCTCCTCGCCGACCAGCGTGAGGAGTCGATGAACGCGCTTGCCCGCAGCCACGCGCGGCTACGCGAATGCACGGCAGGCGAGCAGGTCGTTGGGCTTCGGACGATGGCACGCATACGATCTGACGTCCGCGAATTGGAAGCCAAGAAGAGAGAGTTGGACCGGCTGATATCCGCACTGGACCGGCGCTTCTCGGCGCTGTGGTCGCAGCAGGGCTAGACGCTCAGGCGCGCCAACTCCTCTTTGGCGCCTCGCTCGACGAACAACGGCACGAAGTCGCGGACAGGGTGGCCGTCGAACTTCGCGTGAGTTTGGTGGACCACCGTGACGACGGTGTCCGCGGGTACGTGTGGGTAGACATCCCTCAGCCGGTCGACCAGCTGCTTGATTGCCGACCATTCAGCTGCGCCGACTTGACTTGCAAACGTCATGTCGCGAATTTTGCATTTCGTTTACTGGATAGTCAACAGTTGTCCACCTTCCCGTAGCCCAGTCGTCGCAACCGCGGTCGACATGCCAAGCCCGGGTCGGATCGAAATTAGTTGGGCGCCAATCTATCCCACCTCGAAGAGGGCCGTCTTCGGTGTCGACGCCAGGGGTGTGGTCGAATGTTGACGCAGGCCGATCGTGAGCCGCATTCAACAGGAGCGTGAATTGATTCAACCGGCCGACCAGGCGCGCGCCACCCACGACATCGACAATGCGATTGCCCGGCTGCAGGCCGACTACGACACGACGCCGTACAACTCGGTCTCGTATCCACAGTCTGCCCCGGGACACCTCGCAGCCGTGGCCTATTTATTCGGGCTGGAGACACCGGATGTCTCGACCGCTCGTGTGCTCGAAATCGGCTGTGCCGCAGGGGGGAACGTAGTCCCCTATGCCACCGCTCATCCTGACGCCCGTGTTGTCGGGATCGATCTGTCGCCGGCGCAGATCGACCATGGGCGGCTGACAGTGCAGGCCCTTGGCCTCGACAACATTGATCTGCTTGCGGGCGACATCGCGAGCATGGACCTTGGCCCGCTAGGACAGTTCGACTACGTCATCGCCCACGGCGTGTACAGCTGGGTGCCCAAAGAGGTGCAGGATGGCCTGTTGTCCGCGTTCCACACGTTGCTGACTCCAGACGGTGTGGCCTACATGAGCTACAACGTCTATCCGGGATGGAAGTCCAAGGAGATCGCGCGGGATGCCATGCTGTTGGCCAGCGGCGCCAGCGCGACACCGGAGGACAAGGCGCGCGACGCACGCGGCATGGTCGAGTTCCTGGAGGAGGTGGTTCCGGCCGACGGTGTGCTCGCCAGGGTCCTGGCCGAATTCAGGGCGCAATCCGAGGGTTTCGGCGACTCCCACCTGCTGCACGATGAACTCGAAACGTTCAACAGGCCTTGCTATTTCTACGAGATGGTCGCCCATGCCGGCACGCACGGTCTCGCCTACCTGGCGGAAGCCCACCCCGAGGCGATGTTCCCCGCCAACTTCGGCCCCAAGGTTGCCGAGCACTTGCTCGAGAAGTGTGGCGGCGTCCAGGTTTTGGTGGAGCAGTACATCGATTTTGTGACCAACCGCATGTTCCGCGAAACGCTGCTGGTTCATGCCGAACGTGCCAGGGAGATCCGCTACAACCCCGACGGCAGCCGTTTTCGGCGCTTGCACATCGCCGCCCTGGTACCTCCCGCAGAGGAGGCGACGCGCCTCGACAATTCACGCCAGGAGTATCTGCAGGCCGACGGTTCAACGTTGTTCACCAACGACCCGGGAATCAAGGCAGCACTGGATGCGCTCAGCGCCCGCTGGCCGTGGACGATGTCGCGACAAGAGTTGGTGGATGCGGTGCACGCGCAGTTGGCATCCGCGGGTTTCAATCCCAGCGCGACCCTGCCGGACCACATCGACAGCTTGATGGGGGTACTGATCCTGCAGGGACAGGCGCGCTGCCGACTTGATCCGGTCCTGCCTGACGCGGCACCCACACCGCTGCGCCTTGATGAGACTGCCAGACGGATGGCAGAGCTGACGCGCAGAAAAGTCGATGCGTCAACCTTCAACCTCTGGCACGAGACGCACCTGCTGTCGCCGGTTGACCGCCACCTTCTGCCATTGCTGGACGGCACCCGCGATCGCGATGCACTGGTGGAAGCTCTGCTGGCCATCGCCCGCGAGGAACCGATCGATCTCGAGGGCGACGACTTAACCGAGTACGTCGACGCGCTTGCGCAACATCTTGAGGAGATGAAGCTGTTGCGGGTCAGCTAGCCAATGCCGCGAGCGCCGCATCGTAATCGGGCTCTTGAGCGATTTCGGGGACCAATTCTGCGTATGCGACGTTGCCGTCCGCGCCGATCACCACGACCGCGCGTGCGAGGAGTCCGGCCATCGGGCCGTCGGTGATGGTGACGCCGTAGTCCTCCCCGAAGCTGTCACGGAACGCCGAGGCCGTCGTGACATTCTCGATGCCTTCCGCTCCGCAGAATCGCTTCTGCGCGAATGGCAGATCGTTCGATACGCACAGCACCGAGACACCACTTCCAGCTGCACGCTCGTTGAAGGTCCGCACGCTCGTCGCACACACGGGTGTGTCCACAGACGGAAAGATATTGAGCAGCACGGGCTTATCGCCGAACTGCTCACTGCTGACCACGCCGAGATCGGTACCGGTAAGCGCGAAGCCGGGGGCCGGCGATCCAACCGCGGGCAGTTCGCCGATCGTATTGATGGAATTACCACGCAGCGTTATCTGTGCCATGCCGCATAGTGTGTCAAAGCAATCGGAGCCGCCCTCGCCGGGGTGGCTACTCGAGGCCGAGGTGCCAAGCTTTCCTGTCGGTACGCTTGACGTCATGAACGGCGTCTTGCTCGTCCTGATCATCGTTGTCATCGCCGCAATCGGGCTGGCCGTGTACAGCTCGTCGAAGGCCTCGGGCAGGCGCAACGCCGCCTCGCTGGCCGATGCGAAGGCCGATGCCCGTCGGCTCATCGAACGGCTCGGCGGGCAGGTGCTCAACATCACCGGCACCGACGACGCCTCCAAGCAGGCCATGGCCGACGCATCCGAGCGGTACACCGCCGCGTCGTCGCAGATCGACCAGGCCACCACCCCACGGCAGGCCGCTCTGGCCAAGGAGAGTGCGGTCGAAGGCCTGTACTACGTGCGCGCCGCGCGCACCGCGATGGGCATGGACCCAGGGCCGGAATTGGAGTCGCTGACCGGGCAGCAGTCGGCGGGCACCGTCACCGAAGACCGTCGCATCGACTTCGAGGGCCGCCAGATCGAGGCGTCGCCGACACCCTCGCAGCGCACCCCGAACTACTACCCCGGCGGCCGCGTCGCCGGCCGACCCGTGCCTGCGGGCTGGTACTCGGAGCCGTGGTGGAAACCGGCCCTTGTGGCCGGTGCGTGGGGCCTTGGGTCCGTCCTGCTGTTCGACGCCATGTTCTCCGGCATGCACGGAGTTGACTACGGCGCACAGGGTTTCGAAAGCGGCTACGGCGACGGCTATTCCGACGGGTTTGCGGGAGGACAGGACGGCGGCGGCTGGGGGGACGGCGGTGGTGCCGACGCTAGCGGTTTCGACGGTTATAGCGGCGACGGTGGCGGGTGGGACGGCGGAGGCGACTTCGGGGGCGGCGACTTCGGAGGGGGCTTCGGCGACTTCTGATCGTCGAGCTACGACTGGCAGGTCGGACACCAGAACAAGTTGCGGCCTTCGAGTTCGGCGGTGCGGACCGCCGCGCCACACACACGGCACGGCTCGCCGGCCCTGCGATAGACGTAGGTGCGTGGCCGGCCGGGCCCGTACGACGGCAGCCCGTGGTCGTCCTCTGGCCGGACGACGACGATCTTCCCGCGGCGGAAGCCGACCTTCATCAAGTCGACGAGATCGGTCCACATCGCGTCGAACTCGGCTTCGTCGATGTGGGTGCCCGCGCGGTACGGGTCGATGCGGTGCCGATACAGCAGTTCGTTGCGGTACACATTGCCGACCCCTGCGATCACCGTCTGATCCATGAGCAGCGCACCAATAGTCCTGCGGGACTTTCTGATTCGTGACCATGCGATTGCGCCGTCGGCATCGCGCCGTAACGGGTCGGGCCCGAGTTTGGCGACCACGTCGGCGACCTCGGGCTCCGCGATCACCTCACACACCGTCGGGCCACGCAGATCGGTGCCGTATTCGCTGCCGATCATCCGCATCCGAACCTGACCGACGGGCAGCGGCATCGGTATCGGCACCTCGGTGAAGGTGCCGTACAGGCCTAGGTGCACATGCACAACGCGGCCGCCTTCATAGTGGTGAAACAGGTGCTTGCCCCAGGCGCTGGCCTTCTCGAGGACACGTCCATCGACGGCCGACGCACCGTCGACAAACCTGCCCTGCGGGCTGGACACCATCACCGGGGCACGGCCGAACCGGCGCTGATGCAGCCGGGCCAGCCGGTGCAGTGTGTGCCCTTCGGGCATCCGATCAGCCGGGCGCGCCGGGCACGGGCGGCGCGATGTGGGTCTTCTCGTACTCAGCGAGGATGTCGATACGGCGTTGGTGCCGTTCGGCTTTCGACCACTCGGCGCTCAGGAACGCGTCGATGATCTCCAGTGCCTGCTCGACGGTGTGCATGCGGCCGCCGATGCCCATCACTTGAGCATCGTTGTGTTGGCGGGCCAGTGTGGCGGTCTCGACGCTCCAGGCCAGTGCACAGCGCACCCCGGGAACCTTGTTCGCGGCGATCTGCTCGCCGTTGCCCGAGCCGCCGATCACGATGCCGAGGCTGCCCGGATCGGCGAGGGTCTTCTGCGCGGCGGCGATGCAGAACGCCGGGTAATCGTCCTCCGCGTCGTACACGTAGGCCCCGCAGTCGATCGGCTGGTGGCCGCCGTTGCGGAGGTGCTCGATGATGGCCTGCTTGAGTTCGAAGCCCGCGTGGTCAGAGCCCAGGTAGACGCGCATGGCGGCCATTGTGGCAGACGGAGTCAACCAACGGTTATGGCGTCAAGCCGCTCCTTGATGAACGCCGACGACGTCACCGGTTCCAGCCCCGATACCCGACCGATCGGCGGCGAGAGCGGGGCGAACACCGCATCATGATTGGCCTCGTAGAAGTAGATCAGGGAGACCAGGTCCTCGTCGGGGGCATGCGGTTGCGGCGGCAGCACGCGATGACGGCCCGATGGCCAGCGCCGCCCACTCCAGTACTCCAATAAATCACCGATATTCACGGTCAGCGCCTCCGGGTCGTACGGCGCGTCGGTCCACCCGTCGGCATCGGAGTACACCTGCAGTCCACCGGCACCGGGCTCGCGGTCGAGGATCGTCACCGTGCCGAAGTCGGTGTGCGGGCCGATGCGGAACTGGCCCGGCTCGGGTTCGCCGACCACGCTCACCGGCGGGTAGTGGTTGATGTTCATCGTCCAGGTTGGCCGGCTCGCCAGCGTGGCGAACGGGTTCTGCGGCAGCCCGAGCGCAAAAGAGAACAGGGCCAGCAGATCGTCGGCCAACCGGCGCATGGCGGCGGTGTACTCGGTGACCACCCGCTGCAACGACGGCACCTCGTTAGGCCAGACGTTGGGCGCAAACCAGATCCGGTCCACCTCGGGGTCTCCGGTCTTGGTTTCGGCGCCGAGGCTATAGCTCTCCTTGAGGTCCGGAGGCGTCTCGGTGCCCTCGGCGTAGGCGTTGGCCTCGACCCCCGGTGCCAGCCACCCATGCCCGGCCACCGGAACCGAGTACCGCTGTTTCACGGCCTCAGGCAGGCTGAAGAACTCCCGCGCGGCTGCGCGCACTCCCTGGGCCAGCGTGGGATCGATGCCGTGCCCGGTGACGAGGATGAAACCCGCCCCCTGCAGTCCTTCGTCAACCGCGGCGGCCACTCTATCGGCCGTCGCGCCGCCCTCGCGCCAGTGCGAGATGTCTACGGTCGCAATCACTGACCAACTCCTATGTCCTCATTCCACAGCGCACGGTTGGCCCCGACGAACTCAGTCATCATGGTCACGCACCGCTCGTCGTCGAGAACCGTCACCGACACCCCGTGCTCGGCCAGCCAGTCGTGTCCACCGGTGAACGTCCGGCTCTCCCCGATCACCACCGCCCCAATGTTGAACTGGCGTACCAGCCCGCTGCAGTACCAGCACGGAGACAGCGTCGTCACCATCACCGTCGACCGATAATCGCGTTGCCGACCGGCGGCCCGGAAGGCGTCAGTTTCGGCGTGCACCGACGGATCATCCTGCTGGACCCGCCGGTTGTGCCCACTGCCGAGCACCACACCGTCGGCGCTGAATAACGCGGCGCCAATCGGAATGCCGCCTTCCGCCAACCCTTTTCGGGCCTCCTCATAGGCGACCTCGAGCATCGCGGCGGCATCCATCTAGACGGCGACCCGCTCCGCGGCGATCTTCGACCGGCACAGCAGCAGATACGCCGCACCGGACAGCAGGAACCCGACGAAGAACGTAATGTCCCCGAGGGCCGGGTACGCCTTGACGACAAAGCCGACGAACTTCTCCTGATTGGAGAACAACGCCACCGACACCACGAGCCCGACGATAAACGACAGCAGACCATTCCAGTTTGCATACGAGCGGTCGTAGAGGAAACGCGCGACGGTCTGACCCCGGCGGAGGTACTGGTCGGCGAACATCACGCCCAGCCACGGGCCGATCCAGTAGGCGATGATCAGCAGGAATGCCTCATAGCTCTGCGCGGCATCGGGCAACGCCCACCACGCCACCGCGAATCCCGCCACGCCGAAGAACACGGTGACCAGAGCCCTGGCGATGTGGTGCGGCAGCTTGATGCCAAGCGTCACGAAAGCCATTGCGCCCGAATAGATGTTGATCGCGTTGGCGGCGATCGCGCCGATCGCGATGGCCAGCAGCGTCGCCTTGGCCAGCGGCGAAGCGAGTTCGCTGGTGAACGCCGCGGTCGGGTTGCCGAGCGAGTCGCCGCCGATGGTGACCGACGCGGCACCCACGACCTCGAGGAACACACACGACAGGAAAAGCCCGGCCGCCGCGAAGAACCCGGTGCGGGCAGTAGACGACCGTCGCGGGCAGGTAGCGGGTGTAGTCCGCCGCGTACGGCGTCCATCCCGCGGCGTAGCCGAACGCGGTACCAACCGTCAGCAGGAATCCGCCCATGCCGCCGACACCTCCGGCGGCGGCCGGCGCGCCGAAGTGCGACTTCGACAGGATCACCACCGACGCGATCGCGAAGATCACCGCGAGTACCGGGAACGTCCAACGCTCGAACGCCTGCACCAAGTTGTGTCCGAAGAAGGCGAGGCCGGTCTGCAGCAGCACGATGATGACGAGTCCGAGCAGCGGCGCAAAGCCGAATAAGGTGGCCAGCGCGTAGGCGCCGCTGACGCTGTTGGTGGCAAACCAGCCGACCCCGGCGGTCACCGACATCAGCACAGCGGGTAACGCATTTCCCTTGAACCCGAACGGAAGTCGGCCGAGCACCATCTGCGGCACCCCGTGCAGTGGGCCGCGCGCGGACAAGACGTAGTGCGCGATCGCCCCGAGGCCGGTGCCGACCACGATGCCGAGCACCGCCTGCCAGAACGTCATGCCGAAGACGGCGACGGCCAGCACACCGACGAAGATCGTCGCGAACTCCAGGTTGGGCGAGGTCCAGGTCCAGAACAGCTGGCTGGGCTTGCCGTGGCGGTCGGCCTCCGCGATGTATTCGTTGCCGCCCGGTTCTACGGCGACGACCTGGTCGCGATAGCTGCCGTCGGTCTGAACGGTGGGTTCGGTGACTGTCACCGTCATACCGTCATCCCCGCGACCCCTCCGCGCAACCGGAGTAAACGCGCCGGAAACAAACGGGCCTCGCCTGACTCACCGACTTCTGCACCAGGGCTGTGAACCAGTGCCTACCTACGACCGTCGTGCAGAAATCGGCGCGAGAATGCGTCAGTCGAATGTCGGCGGCTCAGTGCGGCTGCGCTTGAGCTCCCAGAAGTGCGGATAGGATGCGAACGTCACCGAGGCGTCCCACAGCTTGCCGGCTTCCTCGCCGCGCGGGATCTTGGAGAGCACCGGGCCGAAGAACGCGACGCCGTTGACGTGGATCGTCGGCGTGCCGACGTCGTCGCCGACAGGATCCATGCCCTCGTGGTGGCTCTTGCGCAGCGCCTCGTCGTACTTGTCGGTGCCAGCCGCCTCGGCCAGCTCGGCGGGCAGTCCGACCTCCTCAAGCGACTCCCTGATGACTTTGGTGAAATCGGGGTCGACGTCTCGATAGCCCTCGTTGTGGATCCGCGTGCCCATCGCGGCGTACAGCGGCGCCAGGATCTCGGGGCCCTTGGCCTGCTCGGCGGCGATGGCCACCCGCACCGGCTTCCACGCCTGCTTGAGGCCTTCGCGGTACTGCTCGGGCAGGTCCTCCCGGTTCTCGTTGAGCACCGCCAGGCTCATGACGTGGAAGTTGACCTCGATATCGCGCACCTTCTCGACTTCGAGGATCCACCGCGAGGTGATCCAGCACCACGGGCACAGCGGGTCGAACCAGAAATCTGCTACAGACTTTTCGGGCATTCCTGCTTTGTCCTCTCGTATGAAGCTCAGCGAACCGTTCAGCACAACTATGCCCTGCGCGCAGGTGTTCCCCACTGCCACGACTTACTGGCCGCCACCACATAGGACACGCATAGTGTGCAAACGGTGACCTAACCGTGTTGTCGATGTGACTGCTGTCAACCAGTGTTGTTCCCGTGAATAAAGCAAAACGAAATCTGACCGTGACTTTGGTCGGGGTCGCAACGGCCGTAACCGTCGCGGCGCCGGCGCACGCCGACCCCCTCACCGACAACAACTTCCTCGGTGCGCTGACCAACGCAGGCATCGGCTACAACGATCCAGGTAACACCGAGCAGCTCGGACAGTCGATCTGCCCGATGCTGGTCCAACCGGGTGAGAACATGGCGTCGATTTACTCCACCGTCTCCAACAACGGCATCAACCCCGCGTTGGCGTCGTTCTTCACCGGCATCGCGATATCAATGTACTGCCCGCAGATGATGGGCTCGATCGGCAACGGGACATTCCTCAACACCCTGTCGGGACTGCAGGGAATCCCTGGCATTTCCGGGACACCAGGTATCCCTGGCATTTCTGGAATACCGGGAATCTAGTCACTCGAAGACTCGGCCGCCGCACGCGTCCTGCGTCAACCGATAAGTTGGACGCGTGGCACTCCCCAATCTGACCCGCGAGCAGGCCGCCGAACGCGCCGCCCTCGTCACCGTCGACAACTACCGCATCGCCCTTGACCTCACCGACGGTGAGGGTAAACCCGGCGAAGACACCTTCCGCTCGGTAACCACGGTTCAATTCGAGGCGTTGTCCGGCGCCGACACCTACATCGACATCGCCGCCGATTCGATTCGTAGCGCGACGCTCAACGGACGCGACATCGACGCGTCCGGTTACGACGAAGCGACTGGCATCCCGCTGCGCGGTCTATCCGAGCGCAACGTCCTCGTCGTCGACGCCGACTGCCGATACTCCAACACAGGTGAGGGTCTGCACCGGTTCGTCGACCCGGTCGACGACGAGGTGTATCTGTACTCCCAATTCGAAACCGCTGACGCCAAGCGGATGTTCGCCTGCTTTGACCAGCCCGACCTGAAGGCCACGTTCGACATCATGGTGGCCGCGCCGCTGAATTGGCGAGTCATCTCGAACGGCGCCAGCGGACACGTGCACGGCGAGGACGATGCCCATGTGCACACCTTCGTCACCACACCGCGAATGAGCACCTACCTGGTCGCACTGATCGCCGGGCCGTACGCGCACTGGAGTGACACCTATTCCGACGAACACGGCGACATCCCGCTCGGGTTGTACTGCCGCTCGTCGCTGGCCGAGTTCATGGACCACGAGCGCCTGTTCACCGAAACGAAACAAGGATTCGGCTTCTACCACAACAACTTTGGCGCGCCGTATGCGTTCGGCAAGTACGACCAGTTGTTCGTCCCCGAGTTCAACGCGGGCGCGATGGAAAACGCGGGCGCCGTGACGTTCCTCGAGGACTACGTCTTCCGCAGCAAGGTCACCCGCTATTCCTATGAGCGACGCGCCGAAACAGTGCTGCATGAGATGGCGCACATGTGGTTCGGCGACCTCGTCACGATGCAGTGGTGGGACGACCTGTGGCTCAACGAGTCGTTCGCGACGTTCGCCTCGGTGCTGTGCCAGGCCGAGGCCACCGAATACACGCAGGCATGGACCACGTTCGCCAACGTCGAGAAGTCGTGGGCCTACCGGCAGGACCAACTGCCGTCCACGCATCCCGTCGCCGCCGACATCCCCGACCTGCACGCCGTTGAAGTGAACTTCGACGGCATCACGTACGCCAAGGGCGCCAGCGTGCTCAAGCAACTCGTCGCCTACGTGGGGCTGGAAGAGTTCCTGTCCGGTCTGCGGGACTACTTCCGCGACCACGCATTTGGCAATGCCACCTTCGGTGACCTACTCGGCGCGCTCGAGAAGGCCTCCGGCCGCGACCTTTCCGGCTGGGGCCAACAGTGGCTCAAGACCACCGGGCTCAACACGCTACGTCCCGACTTCGATGTCGACGCCGACGGCCGGTTCACCCGCTTCGCGATCGCCCAGAGCGGCGCGTCGCCCGGCGCCGGTGAGACCAGGGTGCACCGCCTCGCGATCGGAATCTACGACGACGACGGCACAGGCAAGCTGGTCCGCACTCACCGTGAAGAGCTTGACGTCGAAGGCGAGACCACGGATGTTCCTGCATTGCAGGGCATTTCCCGAGGCAAGCTGATCCTGGTCAACGATGACGACCTGACCTATTGCTCGGTGCGCCTGGACCCAGAGTCGTTGCAGACTGCGCTCACCCGCATCGCCGACATCGCCGACCCGCTGCCCCGCACGCTCGCATGGTCTGCGGCATGGGAGATGACCCGCGAAGCGGAGCTGAAGGCCCGCGACTTCGTCGCGCTGGTCATCAGTGGTGTGCACGCCGAATCCGAGGTGGGCGTGGCCCAGCGGCTGCTACTGCAAGCTCAGTCGGCACTCGCGTCGTACGCGGACCCCGACTGGGCGACCGAAAACGGTTGGCCGGCGTTCGCAGACGCGCTGCTCGACCTGGCGCGTGAGTCGCCACCGGGCTCAGACCATCAATTGGCGTTCGTCAATGCGCTATGCGCATCGGTACTTTCACCGAACCACGTCGCCGTGCTGTCGACGCTGCTGGACAACGAGCCCGCAGCGGTGAACATGCCCGGTCTGGTGATCGACACCGACCTGCGCTGGCGCATCGTCACCGCGCTGGCCGCCGCCGGCGTGATCGACGCCGACGGCCCGGAGTCACCGTTCATCGACGCGGAGGCTCAGCAGGATCCGACCGCAGCGGGCCAGCGGCATGCGTTGGAGGCGTCAACAGCGCGACCGCAGGCCGCGGTGAAGGAGTCCGCATGGGAAGAGGTGATCGAGGACGACACGCTGCCCAACATCACCGCGCGGTCGATGGTCGGCGCCTTTGCGAGGCCCGGCCAGGCCGAGCTGCTGGCACCGTTTCGGGCGAAGTACTTCGACGCCATTTCCGGCGTGTGGGAACGACGTTCGAGCGAAGTCGCGCAGACCGTCGTGATCGGGCTTTACCCGTCGTGGGACATCAGCCAGGCGGGTCTTGACGCCGCGGATAGCTTCCTCTCCGACCCGGATGTGCCGCCGTCGCTGCGCAGGTTGGTTCTCGAGGGGCGCGCGAGTGTCGAGCGTGCACTACGCGCGCGCGTCTTCGACGTCACCTAACGTCCGCGACACGCCGCGCGGTGTGTGCAACCGGCACGCACCTTCGCTGCATACGCTTTCGAGGTGGCGGTCAGTCGAACTCGTCGAGCACGGGCTGCGCGCAAGCGAAAGCGCCGGGTAAACGCGGTCGTCAACGACCTCACCGGCGAGCAATGGGCATCACTCAACGAGGCCTGGCAAGGCTGCGCCTACTGCGGCGCAACCGGCAGCCCCTTGCAACGCGACTGCGTGATGCCGATCTCGCGAGGCGGGCGGTACACAGTGGACAACGTGGTGCCCGCCTGCGCATCCTGCAACACCAGCAAGTGCAATGACGAGGTCACCAGCTGGATGCGCCGAAAGCGGCTCGACGAGCGCAAATTCCTGACGCGATACGTCGAGATCCGTTCGCGATTTGTGGAGTCGCTGAACTCAGGGAGCGGAGACGCCGGCGCTGAGCACCCGGACGGCGCTGATCAGACCGTCCATCAGGTTGCCCTCTTTGAAGGACGCGGCGGCGGCTGAGACTCCGAGCGGGGCGGCCTCTTCGATGCCGCGGCCCTTGACCTCGCTGCCGTAGACCACCTCGATTGCGCGCTGGTTCGGCGAAACCGCAAGCAGTACCGCATTATCCGGCGTCGGCACCTTTGCGAGGATGTCGCGCGCCGCGGCGGCAGTGTCCTCACCGAGCTGCCCGAGGTACACCGCGAAACGGGCCCTGGCAGCGCGAGAGCCGTACTTCAGAGCGTCGTCAAGGACGACCAGATCCTCCACGGGGAACGGGTAGGTGACAGACACCTCGCCGGGCTCGGTGACCCCCGAAATGCGTCCGCTGGACGTTACGACGAATCCCCGTGGCAGCTCGGCCAGTTCGGCCGAGGAACGAGTTGCGACTTCACCACTTGCCACTGGCGCCGCCTCCTACCGTGAAGTGCGATCCGTGGCCGCCGTGGCCATGGTCGGCGGGTTCATCGGACGCCCACAGGATCGGAGCGTGCGTCCAGGTTTCGGACAGTCTGTAGGTCGCCGGATGCGGGCCCTTGCGGTTCTTGCCGACGCCCCAGATCAACACGATCAACGCCAGCGTGATGGCCAGCGGAACCCCCCCGAGGAGGGAGTGGGTAAGTGCGATGCTCACGACGCAAACCGTAACCTAAGCCGCGCTCAGGCCGCGCCCTCACCCAGGTATCGCACCCAGGCCGGGTCGAGTTCTTTGACCGACGACAGCAACCGCCAGTGCTGCCCCTTCGGCGGCACCGGCACCGAACGCAGCGTCCATCCCAGTTCGGCCAGCAGCCGGTCGGCCTTGCGGTGATTGCACCCCGAGCAGGCCGCCACGCAGTTCTCCCACGTGTGGTCACCACCGCGACTGCGCGGTACCACGTGGTCGACGGTGTCGGCCTTGGCTCCGCAGTAGGCGCAGCGAAACCGGTCGCGATGCATCAGGGCGGCCCGGGTCATCGGGATGCGCGCCCGATACGGCACTCGCACGTAGGAATGCAGCCGGATCACCGACGGCACGGTGATAGACCTGCTGGCCGAGTGGATGACGGGGCCGTTCGGATCGTCGTGCACGACGGTCGCCTTGCCGCACATAAGCATGATGACCGCCCGGCGCATCGGCAGGGCGGTCAACGGTTCGTAAGTGGAATTTAAAAGCAGCACACGACGGCGCCCCCAGATGGAGCCGTCGTGGGTGGTACTCGGTGGATGAGTATCGACGCTGTGCAGCACCCGCGTCTGGGCGTGCGGCACCGCGGGTCCGGATAAACCCGCCGCGGCTACCTGGTGCCGGTGGCCGCGACTCTTCTTGCGCTGCGCCATACGTCCTCCGACCGACAGTCCACCATGGATTGCTGTCGATCGCATAACAAATTGGTTCGTGTCCGCAGGTCAGTCCCGTGAACATACGGTGACGCGACCGGCTGACCGGGGCCTTCTCCGCCCGCACAGGCACAATGGTGCCGTGACACAGCTGGAGCAATCGTTCTATGACGCGGTGGGCGGACACGACACCTTCCATGCCATCGTGTCGCGGTTCTATCAGCTGGTCCGCGAGGACGAGATCCTGCGTCCGATCTACCCCGAGGACGATTTGGACGGCGCGGAGGAACGACTGCGGATGTTCCTCGAGCAGTACTGGGGCGGACCACGGACCTATTCCGATCAGCGTGGGCATCCACGTTTACGGATGCGTCACGCACCATTCCGGATCGGCTACATCGAGCGCGACGCGTGGCTGCGTTGCATGCACACCGCGGTGGCGGAAATAGACTCGCAGACGCTCGACGACGAGCATCGCACGCAATTGTTGGCATACCTGGAGATGGCCGCGCACTCGATGGTGAACTCGCCCTTCTGATGACAGCAACCTGGTGGTCGGACGCGCTGTTCTATCAGGTGTATCCACGGTCGTTCCGTGACAGCGACGGCGACGGCGTCGGCGATCTCGACGGAGTCACCGCCAAGCTGGATTACCTCGCGGCGTTGGGTGTCGACGCGATCTGGCTCAACCCGGTGATGGTCTCGCCCATGGCCGACAACGGCTACGACGTCGCCGATCCCCGAGATGTCGACCCGCTGTTCGGCGGGATCGACGCATTGGACCGGTTGACCGATGCCGCCCACCGGTTGGGCATGAAGGTGACGATGGACCTGGTGCCCAACCACACCAGCTCCGCGCACCCCTGGTTCCAGGCGGCGTTGGCCGCGAGCCCCGGCAGCGACCAGCGTGAGCGCTACATCTTTCGCGACGGCACCGGGCCCGGCGGCCTGCACCCCCCGAACAACTGGGTGTCGATCTTCGGCGGCCCCGCGTGGACCAGGGTCGTCGAGTCTGACGGCAACCCTGGGCAGTGGTACCTGCACATCTTCGATGCCGAACAGCCCGACCTGAACTGGGACAACCCCGAGGTCTTCGAGGACCTCGAGAAGACCCTGCGCTTCTGGCTGGAGCGTGGTATCGACGGGTTCCGCATCGACGTCGCGCACGGCATGGCCAAGCCGCCGGGGCTGCCCGACATGGAAGTCATCAGGGCCGAGGTGCTCCTGGCTGACATCGATGACGACCCGCGGTTCAACAACGACGGCGTGCACGACATCCTCCGCCAGATCCGCGGGGTGTTCGACGACTATCCGGACGCCGTCGCGATCGGCGAAGTGTGGGTGTATGACAACGAACAGTTCTCCCGGTATGTCCGGCCCGACGAGCTTCACCTCGGCTTCAACTTCCGGCTACTGCGGGCGGAGTTCAATGCGCCCGACATCCGCGGGGCCATCGAGAACTCCTTGGTCGCCGCGGAACTTGCCGGCGCCACACCCACCTGGACGCTGGCCAATCACGACGTCGACCGCGAGCCGACCCGCTACGGCGGCGGTCCGGTCGGCCTGGCCCGCGCGCGTGCGATGGCGCAGGTGATGCTCGCGCTGCCCGGTGCGGTCTTCATCTACAACGGCGAGGAACTCGGACTTCCCAACGTCGTCCTTTCCGACGAGGCACTACGGGACCCGGTGTGGGAACGATCAGGCCACACCAGGCGAGGACGCGACGCCAGCCGGGTGCCGGTGCCGTGGGAAGGCGACGCTGCGCCATTCGGGTTCTCCGACAATCCGGACACCTGGCTGCCGCTTCCTCCCGAATGGGCGGCGTTGACGGTAGACAAGCAGCTCGCCGATGCCGACTCGACCCTGTCGTTTTTTCGCCGCGCGATCGAATTGCGCCGCGACCGACCAGAATTCGACGGCTCGACAGTCGAATGGCTCGACTCGCCTGCCGATGGTCTGGTGTTTCGACTCAGCAGCGGACTGCTGTGCGCGCTGAACGCCGGCCGCCGTGCGATGGCCCTGCCCGACGGCGAGCTGCTGCTGGCAAGCGGTGCGCTGGTCGACGGGAAGCTGCCACCGAACGCCGCCGCCTGGCTGATATAGCGCAAGACCGGCGCCCTAGCGGTCGCGATGGCGGGCACGGCGAACCTGTCACGCCCTACCTCACCGCGGGGGTAGGGTCCGTGGGGCGATGCCAGCTACGTAGAGTGTATTCCGGCGGGAGCACGAGATGAGCGGTCCGGATTCCGGCAATTTGCGCGGAAACCACGACCAGCATGCGCCTGCGCTATTGCGATACGCGCAGCTACTGACCAGCGACCGCGCCCGCGCGGCAGTCGTTGCGCAGCAGACCTTGCAACGGGCCGGCCGGGACCCTGAAGTCGCCGATTCACCTGCGCGGTCGGCACGTGCGTGGCTTTTCAGCAACGCCCGCAACCTGATCGTCGACGACCGGCACAACACGGACATCACGAACGAGATCGGGGCCGCCGGCTCGGTGTGGCCCGATCGCGCCGCGCCTAAGGAAATCAACGCCACGGTGGACCGGCTGCTGCTGGCCGATGCGTTGGCGCAGTTGCCCGGTGGGGATCGCACCGTGCTTCGTTACGCCTATTACGAACGCCGCACAACGGCGCAAATCGCGGCCGACCTGGGCATTACGGAAGAGGCGGTGAAATCGAGGCTGCACGGCGCGCTGCGAACATTGTGGCCGCAGCTGCGTGAGATGGGAGTCGCGGTGCACTGACAGCCTGCGGCCAACCTCGGATCACAGGGTGCGCTGCAGTAGCACGTCTCCAGTGTCCGCGGCGACGATTTCCACGGTGGCGATTTGGTCGATCGACCTCGCCGTGCTGGCGGCGGGAGTGGCATCCACGCCCTTGACGGCCATCCAGGTGGCCAGTTGGTCGTGACTGCCGTCGCGGGCTACGACCACCATCGCAAGCTTGTCGAGGGGTAGGTCCGCGGCGGAGGTGTTGGATTCCTCAGGGTAGAGGCAGTTCATGTCGATTTGGGTTCCCCACCCATGACTGCTCAGCACGACCGTTGCGGTCAGCTCGGTCCGTGCGACGCGCGTCATTGTCAGCGCGGACGCGTCGGACCTGGCTGGCGCCGAAGTTGTTGCGCCCCAATGGAGTTGCACACCGAACAGCACACCGACCACGACCGCAGCGGCTGCCGCGGCTGCCGCACCCCACGTCACCAACCGTGCATTGCGGCGCCGGCGGCTCACCGTGGCGACCAGCGATGACAACACGCGTGGGTTCAGCGGGGGCGCCTCGGATGCGGCGTCGTCGATTGCAGCGAACTCGTCGGGGGTCAGGTGTCCCAAAATCGCAGGCATGCCGCTGAGCTCGTCGACGGATTGACGGCACGAGGGGCAGCCTCGCAGATGCGCCTCATATTCACCGCGGTCGGCGTTGGTCAACGACCCCAGAACGTAGGCCGCATCCCACTGCGCATACACGTCGCTGCCGCTCACCAGCGACGGTGCGCGGGGTGACCAGTTCATAGCGACCTCCCACCCGATACCACGAGGTAGAACGGCCAATAGTTCACAGCAGCCTCCCCCAAACACCAGGTCATTTATATTAGCTGAGCGTTGCGCCCAGTGACCAAATGTCTGAGGCCAGGATGGACGCTGAGTGGTCTAGCGCAAGACCAGCGCGGGGTCGCCGCGTCGGCGGTACACCGAACCGAATCGTGCGTCGATGCGCAGCCAGGTAGGTAGCGCGCGCACCCGCACGAACTCGTCGGCCGCGACGGTCTCGGGGTCGAGTCCCGCCGCCGCGGACTGTGGCAGGAAACCCATCGCGGTCAGGGCGAATACGCAGCGCATCGGGATGCCGATACTGGTGTCCCCTGAGCTGACCGCAACGACCTCCTGATCCAAGAGGGACGCTGGCGGCCCGTGTGCACTCGAGTGTTCCTTCGCCAGCGCGACGCCTCGTTGGGCAAGCTCGAGTACAGCCCGGGCGGGCACGTCGTCGAGGTGGACAAAGCCGTTCTCGGGCGGAAGGATCCCACGCCACGCCGAGTCCATCGGAAATCCCGGCGCGACATAGCCGGCGCGGTCCATCTTCGTCAGCCCTGCGATGAGCGTGTCCGCGCCTGCGCACAGGTCCCCTGGTCGGATCCGTCCACCGACCACGCGGCTGGCCAGCACATCGAAGCCGGTCGTCACCCAGGCAACCACGAGGCCTCCCGCGCGCTCCCTCAGCCGCACGACGGCGGCGTCGTCGAGCCGCAACGCCCGCTCGGTGAATGTCTCGAGATCCTCGCGGTGCGTGGCGTCGTCAAGCCAAATACCGCGTTCGGGTTGGGTCATCGCATCCAGTGCTGCAGATACTCGCGCTGCGCGGGCGAAAGCCGTTGCAGCCGTTGCTCCTCGATGTGGACCGCGGCCAACTGCGTCGCGGCGATGACCGACGGCTTGGTGTCCGGTGTCGCATGCGCGGGCCGCACCTCGTAGCCGACGGTGAAGTCGACGGCGCGCACCCGCTTGGACCACATCGTCACCTGCAGCGGCGAGTCCACCAGTCGCAGCTGACCTTTGTAGGCGATGTTGACCTCGGCGATCAGCAGGCCGATCGTCGTGATGTTCGGGCCGAAAGGCTCACGCAGAAAGGGAATTCTGGCCTCTTCGAGGATGGTGACCATCGTCGCGTGGTTGATGTGCTGGTACATGTCGATGTCCGACCAGCGCACATGCACCGGCGCGACAAACCCCGTCGTCACCCGGTTGTCCCTGTCCCACTCGTTCGCGTCATGCTGCGGATCTGCCGCGCCGCCACCGACAGCGTCGCCAAATCGAGTTCGCCGCTTTCGTAAATCTCGGTCAAGGTGCGCTGGGCCCGGGTGACGCGGGAGCTGTTCGTCGTCTCCCACTCGGCGATCTTCTCCTCGCCACTCTCATCGGGCTCACCCACGGCCAGCACGTCGAAGCACAAGGCCCGCAACGAACCGTAGATGTCGTCGCGAATCGCCAAGCGGGCCAACGAATGCCAGCGATCATCGCGAACGAGTCGGGACACCGCGGTCAGCAGGCCGTCGGTGCCGAGGCGTTCCATCAGCGCGAAGTACGTGTCGGCGACCTCGGCCGCGTCACGCTCGACGATGTCGGCGATGTCGATCACGTCGAGCAGGCTGTACTGGTATAGCCCTGTCGCAACAATGTAGCCGAGGTCGGGCGGCACGCCTTGCGCACCGAAATCACGTGCTTCCTTCTCGACGATGGCTTTGTCATCGCCGCGCAGCCACTCCGACATCCGCGGGGTCAGAACGCGGACTTTCTCCGCGAACCGGTTGATCTCGGCGCCCACCGCGAGCGGCTGTGGACGGTAGTTGAGCAGCCAACGTCCCGCGCGGTCGATAAGCCGACGGAGGTCGAGTGTCATCCGGTCAGACACCGCGACCGGGATGTCCGCGGCGCGGATCTGACGCCACACTTCGCCGATTCGGAAGATCGCGTCGGTCGCTACATAGCTGCGCACCGCATCGACCGGTCCGACGCCGACGTCTTCGGAGATCCGGTATGCGTAGCTGATCCCGCTGGTGTCGACGAGGTCGTTGACCAGCATGGTGGTGACGATCTCCCGGCGGAGCTGATGCTGGCGGATGTCGCTGGTGAACTGGTCACGCAGGTTTGAAGGGAAGTACCACGGGAGCCGAGAGGCGAACACCTCCTGGTCGGGCAGGTCGGTGGCAAGCAGTTCTTGCTTTAGCGCCAGCTTGACGTGGGCCATCAGCGTCGCGAGTTCGGGTGATGTCAGCCCAATTCCGGCATCGGTTCGGCGCCGGATCTCCTTCTCGGATGGCAGCGCCTCAAGCTCGCGGTTGAGCCCGTGGTCCTTGACGAAATCCTTGATCATGCGGGCGTGCACAGGCAGCAGGCTGGCGGCGTTGGCGCGACTGGTGCCCATCAGATCGTTTTGATCCACGTTGTCGGCCAGCACCAGCCTGCCGACCTCGTCGGTCATCGACACCAGCAGCGCGGTCCGGTCCTCGGCCTTGATCTTGCCCGCGGTGACCAGCGAGTCGATCAGGATCTTGATGTTCACCTCGTGGTCGGAGCAGTCGACACCTGCCGAGTTGTCCAGTGCGTCGGTGTTGACCCGGCCACCGGCCAAGTCGAACTCGATACGGCCGAGCTGCGTCAGACCCAGGTTGCCACCTTCACCGATCACCTTGGCGCGCACCTGGTTTCCGTTCACGCGGACCGCGTCGTTGGCACGGTCACCGACGTCGGCGTCCGATTCCGTCTCCGCCTTGACGTAGGTGCCGATGCCTCCGTTGAACAACAAATCGGCTGGCGCCTTCAGGATCGCTTTCATCAGGTTGGGCGGCGTCATCTCGTCGACACCGTCCTCGATGCCGAGGGCGGCCCTGGCCTGCGGGCTGATCGCTATCGACTTCTGTTCGCGGCTGTACACGCCGCCGCCCTCGCTGATGAGCGATTTGTCGTAGTCCTCCCAGCTGGACCGCGGCAGGTCGAAGAGGCGCTTGCGCTCGTTCCACGTTGTCGCGGCGTCGGGGTTGGGGTCGATGAAGATGTGTCGATGGTCGAACGCGGCCAGCAGTCGGATGTGTGTGGACAGCAGCATGCCGTTGCCGAATACGTCGCCGCTCATGTCGCCGACGCCGACGACGGTGAAGTCCTCGGTTTGGGTGTCTACACCCATCTCGCGGAAGTGGCGCTTGACGGCTTCCCATGCACCCTTGGCGGTGATGCCCATCGCCTTGTGGTCGTAGCCGACCGAACCGCCGGACGCGAACGCGTCGCCGAGCCAGAAGCCATATGACGCGGCGACCTGGTTCGCGATATCGGAGAACGTCGCGGTGCCCTTGTCGGCCGCCACGACGAGATAGGCGTCGTCGCCGTCGCGGCGAATCACATCTGGGGGGGTGACGACGTTGCCGGTGGCCTTGTCGACGTTGTCGGTGAGGTCCAGCAGCCCGGCGATGAACAGCTTGTAGCACGCCACGCCCTCGTTGCGTTGGGCCTCGCGATCTGCGGCGGCATCGCCGGTGGCGGCCGGGGGCGCTTTGACGACGAAGCCGCCCTTGGCTCCGACTGGGACGATCACCGCGTTTTTCACGGCCTGCGCCTTGACCAGGCCGAGGATCTCGGTGCGGAAATCCTCGCGACGGTCCGACCACCGCAGGCCGCCGCGCGCCACGTGCCCGAACCGAAGGTGCACGCCCTCCACTCGCGGCGAGTACACGAAGATCTCGAACTTTGGCCGAGGCAATGGCACTTCGTCGATGAGGCTGGGGTTGAGCTTGACCGACAGCACGTTCTGCTGGCGCGCCGAATCCGGGTTGCTGACAAAGTAATTGGTTCGCAGCGTGGCCTGGATCATAGACGCGAACGCCCGCAGCACGCGATCGGTGTCGAGACTGACCAGCGCGTCGATGTCTGCCGCCACAGCGGCGGCGGCCGCTTGCGCGTCACGGCGGCGGTCCTCGTCCGAGGGCGTCGGGTCGAACAACGCCCGGAACAACTCGACGAGCGAGCGAGCGGTCCCTGCGTTGTCGTTGACCACCGATTCGATGAGCGACTGACTGTACGGAAAACCCGCCTGTCGTAGGTACTTCGCATACGTGCGCAGGAGGACCACCTGATGCCAGGTCAGGCCCGCCCGCAACACCAGCTCGTTAAACCGGTCGATCTCCATTCGACCATGCCAGATCGCGGTGACCGCATCGGCGAACCGCTGGGCCATTGCCGCGCGCTCGGGACCCGTGGGCGGTGTCGGGATGTTGGGGTGCGGCGAAATCTTGAACTGGTAGATCCACACCGGCAATCCGTCGGGACGGGTCACGGTGAATGGGCGCTCCTCGAGCACCACCACACCCATGGACTGCAGCATCGGCATTAGCTGGCTCAGTGACGCCGAGTGTCCACCCAGGTACCAAGTGAGCTGGGCGACCCCGTCGGCACCGCGGTCGCCGAGCACCAGCTTGACCGAATTGTCCTGTAGCTCTTCGATGATCGCGATGTCGTTGATCGCGACCGGGGGCGCGAAAGCCTGTTTGTATACCTCCGGGAATGCCGCTGAGTAGTGCTCGGCGATGGTCTGGGTGATCAAGCCGGTCTTCACCGCACCCATCAGCCGGTCGCCCCACGTTCTGGCGGCCTCGGTGAGCAGGTCCTGGATTCGGGCCTCGTTTTCGAGGGAGACGTCGACGTCGCGTTGACGGGAACCCTCCGGCAGTCGAACCGTGAAATGCACTACCGCCCATGGTGATTCGCTGACACGCGCGGCATAGTCTATGCTGACGCCGCCTAGCTCGCGCACCAGGATGTCCTGCATCTCCAGCCGCACGGCCGTGGTGTAACGATCACGTGGGAGGTACACCAGACACGACACGAAGTGGGCGAGTTGATCGGCGCGCATGAACAGCAATGTCCGGCGCCGTGAACCAAGGTCGACCACCGCCATCGCCATGTCCATTAATTCCTTCGCGGATAGCGCGAAGAGTTCCGAACGCGGGATGGTCTGGATGATGTCAAGCAGCAGCTGGCCGGGATGGCTGGGATCGCGGTGCGCCATCGCGAGCGCGTCGTTGACGCGTCGTGAAATCAGCGGGATCTCAAGCACATTGGCGTTCATGGCGGCCACCGTGAACAATCCAACGAAGCGATGCTCGATCGCCATTCCACCGAAGTGTTCACGGACCACCACGATGTACGGGTAGGCGCCGTAGCGCAGGAAGCTGGGCATGGTCGCCTGCGCCAGCACCAGCAGATCGTCGCTTTCCGTGAGCTGCGGGAGCACGTCGCTGCGCAGTCGCAGCACACCGAGGCGACTGGATGGATCAACCGAGGCCTGACCGTCGCGGACCTGGCAGCGCTGGTAGCCCAGCAGCACGAAGTGTCCGTCGGCCAGCCAGCGGAGTAGCGCCGCGACGTCCTTGCGGTCCGAGCCGGGGAATCGGCCCTCGTGGTCGGAGTCGAGCTCGGCGGCCAGGCTGCGCAGCATTGCCGCCATCGACGTCGAGTCCATAGCCACCTGACGGGCGTCGGCCAACACGCTGGGCAGCAGGCGCTTGACCTCCTCCAACGCCTTGGGGTCGGCCGATTCGGCCAGCTGGACATGGATCCACGTTTCGTCGATGCCGTCACCAAACGGGGCGTCTGACGCAGGCTCGATTGTCAGCAGTTCCCCGCTTGGCCCGCGCCGCACCCGGAACACCGGGTTCATGATGGCCTTGTAGGGCACCCCGAGGCGATGCAGCAGCACGGTCACGGAATCCATCAGCATCGACGCGTTGTCGGTGACGATCTGCAGCGCGGGGCCAAATCCCGCCGGGTCGTCCTCGGCGTAGACGGCAACTCGGGTGTCACCGAAGGACCGGTGCTGACCGAGTCGGAGGTGGGCGTTCACCAGGACCGGCGACGTCAACCTGCCCAGCGCGGTCCGGTCTACCGGCGCAGTCACCGCCGAGTCGGCGCCGGGCGCATCGCCGTGGGGCCCGCGATAGGTCACCATGTAGGCCCGCACCAACTTGGCGATCTTGTCCTGGCTCAGAGGCGGCGAGGTGGTAGATCCGTCGACACCTGTCCCAGTCCCAGGATTGACCATCGCACCGCTCTCCTAGTCACGCTGGCGTGCCGGCGCTGGCACGCAGATCGAGATTAGTCGCGCGTTAGCCGACGGTGGGTCACCCGGTGGGGACGGGCCGCATCAATACCAAGTCGTTCCACTTTATTTTCCTCGTAGCCGGCGAAGTTGCCCTCGAACCAGAACCATTTGGCCTCGTTGTCGTCGTCGCCCTCCCACGCGAGGATGTGCGTGCAGGTGCGGTCGAGGAACCAGCGATCGTGGGAGATCACCACCGCGCAGCCCGGGAAGTTTTCCAGTGCGTTCTCCAGCGACGACAAGGTTTCCACGTCCAGGTCGTTGGTCGGCTCGTCGAGCAGGATCAGGTTGCCGCCCTCCTTGAGGGTGAGCGCCAGGTTGAGCCGGTTGCGCTCACCGCCGGACAGCACGCCGGCCGGCTTCTGCTGGTCCGGACCCTTGAACCCGAACGCCGACACGTAGGCCCGCGACGGGATCTCGTTCTGACCGACCTCGATGTAGTCGAGCCCGTCGGAGACGACCTGCCAGACGTTCTTCTTCGGGTCGATGCCTGCGCGGCTCTGGTCGACATAGCTGAGCTTGACCGTGTCGCCCACCTTCACGGTGCCGCTGTCGGGCTGCTCGAGACCGACGATCGTCTTGAACAGCGTGGTCTTGCCGACGCCGTTGGGGCCGATGACGCCGACGATGCCGTTACGCGGCAGCGTGAACGACAGGTCCTTGATCAGGGCGCGGCCCTCGAAGCCCTTGTCGAGGTGTTGGACCTCGACGACGACGCTGCCGAGTCGCGGCCCCGTCGGAATCTGGATCTCCTCGAAGTCGAGCTTGCGCGTCTTCTCGGCCTCGGCGGCCATCTCCTCGTAGCGCCCGCAGTCGGGCCTTGCTCTTGGCCTGCCGGGCCTTGGCGCCGGAGCGCACCCAGGCGAGTTCCTCCTGCAGGCGCTTCTGCAGCTTGGCGTCCTTGCGGCCCTGCACGGCGACGCGCTCCGCCTTCTTCTCCAGGTAGGTCGAGTAGTTGCCCTCGTAGGGGTAGGCGCGGCCGCGGTCGAGCTCGAGAATCCACTCGGCCACGTTGTCCAGGAAGTAGCGGTCGTGGGTAACGGCCAGGATCGCGCCCTTGTACTCGGCGAGGTGCTGTTCGAGCCAGAGGACGCTTTCGGCGTCGAGGTGGTTCGTCGGTTCGTCGAGCAGCAGCAGGTCGGGCTTGGACAGCAGCAGCTTGCACAGCGCCACGCGGCGGCGCTCGCCTCCGGACAGGTGGGTGACTGGCTCGTCGGGCGGCGGGCAGCGCAGTGCGTCCATCGCCTGCTCGAGCTGGGAGTCGATGTCCCACGCGTCGCCGGCGTCCAGTTCCTCCTGGAGCTGGCCCATCTCCTCCATCAGCTCGTCGGAGTAGTCGGTGGCCATCAACTCGGCGACCTCGTTGTAGCGGTTGAGTTTGGCTTTGATCGCCACGCCGTCCTCGACGTTCTCGCGCACCGTCTTGGTCTCGTCGAGCTGCGGCTCCTGCTGCAGGATGCCGACCGTCGCGCCCGGCTGCAGAAGGGCGTCGCCGTTATTGGCCACGTCCAATCCAGCCATGATCCGCAAGACGCTCGACTTACCGGCCCCGTTCGGGCCGACGACGCCGATCTTCGCGCCGGGAAGGAAGTTCAGACTGACGTCGTCAAGGATCACCTTGTCGCCGTGCGCCTTGCGGACCTTCCGCATCGAATAGATGAATTCGGCCATGCCGTGGTGTTGCCTTTCGTGGTTCGTATGCTCGCGACCATCGTAGGCGTGGCCTGGGTCGGCGGTGCCGACGGAGCTACCGGGTCGGCTTACGCGGACAGAGGCAGCGCCTTCCCGCCGTCGGCAGGGTCGGCGTCCACAGCATCGTCGTCTTCGGACGCCTTCTGGTCGGATACGGCCTCGCCCAAGGGCTCGTCGGCCGACGCAGCGGCGTTCCTGCCGGAGCCCGTCTTCTCGATAATGCGCACGATCGACCGCGACAGATCCGGCCCGACCGATGTGGCCCGCATCTCCAGCGACGAGCGGCGATTCCCGTCGCGATCCTCGTATTCGCTGGTGTAGACCTGTCCAACGACGATCACCGGGTCACCCTTGCGCAAAGCCGCACCGACGCCGGTGACCAGCCTGCCCCAGCAGTTGACGGTGACGAACAACGAGTTGCCCGCCTCCCAGGTGCCGTCGGCCGTCCGGCGGCGTGAGTTGCTTGCAACCCGGAACTTGATGACCTCTTGGTCACCAACCCGGCGACCGTGTGGGTCGTTGACGATGTTGCCGACGACGGTGATGGACGTCTCAAACATTGCTGATTCCTCTCATTTCATCTGACTGCGACGCGCGTCGCACCGCCATTGACCGCGACGGCGCAGACATCGCGGCCCGGCGGCCCGCACAAACCCGCGGCGCCTGTGGATGAACTCAGCACTGGGGATGGTTGGCCTCTAGGTTGATCGGCATGACAGTGTGGATCACGCGCAGGCCCGACTCAGAGGTGGCGGCGGAACTGGAGGCAAGCCAGGGCCCGCTGGCCGGTGTCCGGTTCGCGGTCAAGGACAACGTCGACGCGGCCGGTCTGCCCACCACCGCGGCGTGCCCGGAGTTCGCATATCGACCCCCGCGAGACGCTGCCGTTGTGGCGGCGTTGCGGGCGGCGGGCGCCGTCGTGGTCGGCAAGACCAACCTCGACCAGTTCGCGACCGGCCTCGTGGGTACCCGGTCGCCGTACGGCGCGGTGCCCGACAGCCGCAGGCCCGAATTCATCAGCGGCGGCTCCAGCTCGGGATCGGCGGTCGCCGTGGCCGCCGGCGAAGCCGACATCGCGATCGGCACCGACACCGCAGGCTCGGGACGCGTGCCCGCAGGGCTGCAGGGCATCGTGGGAATCAAGCCGACGCTCGGGGTGATCAGCACCGACGGCGTCGTGCCTGCGTGTGAATCCTATGACTGTGTAACGATTCTCGCGCAGAACGTGGACCTGGCGAACCGCGCTATGGCTGTGATGGCTGCAGGCGCAGGTGATCGCCAGTGGCCGTGCGACGTTCGGCTCGCGGCGCCGCCCAGTCCCGTCGTCGCGGTTCCCAATGAGCTGCCCGAACTTGATAGCGAGTGGCGCGCTGCGTTCGACGCCGCTGTCGGCCGGTTGGCCGACGCGGGCGTCAGCATCGTCACCGTCGACATCGCGCCCTTCCTGGCCGCGGCCAAGCTGCTCTACCAAGGCGGGTTGGTGAGCGAACGATACGCCGCCGTAGGCGAATTCATCGACGCACATCCAGACGCCGCGATCGATCCGACGGTGCGGCGAATCATCACCGCGGCGCGCGATATCCCGGCGCATCGACTGGTGCGCGACCGCCGTGAGGTCGACCGGCTGCGTACCGTCGCGATGACTGGTCTCGACGGCATCGACGCGTTGGTGGTGCCCACCGCTCCGACGCATCCGCGCATCGACGAGGTGGCCGCCGACCCCGTCGGCGTCAACTCCCGCATGGGCACCTACACCAACTTCTGCAACCTTTTCGATCTGTGCGCGGTGGCTGTGCCTGCAGGGACGGCAGGGCAGGCGCAGTTTGGGATTACCGTGCTGGCTCGTGCATTCGAGGATGCGGTCGCCATGGATATCGCCGCGCTGGTGTCGGGAGAGGAAGCGCCCGTGGATGTTTGGCCGCTGGCGGTGGCGGAATCCGTCGAGCTGGTGGTGTTCGGCGCACACCTCCGCGGCGGACCGCTTGTTCATCAGCTGACCGATCAGGGCGCCCGCTGGGCAGGCGACTTGACGACCGCGCCGCGCTACCGGATGACGGTCCTGCCGACAGTCCCGGCCAAGCCGGCCATCACCCGAGTGGCCGACGGAGAGCCGGGCGCCGCGCTGAGCGGGCACCGGTGGCTGTTGTCCCCCGCGGCCCTCGGCCGGTTCCTGGCCGCACTGCCGGCCCCGATGCATCTCGGCAAGGTCGAATTCGACGATGGCGCATGGCGAACCGCGTTCGGCTGCGAAGCATCGGCGGCCACCGGCGCCGACATCAGCGCGTACGGCAGCTGGCCCGCAGCGATCGCGGCCGGCGCGGTCGGCTAGGTGTTCCTGGAGGAACTACCCCGGAAGCGGTCAGTCAGGATGCCAGGCTCGCGTCGTTGCGCGCTTCGATGGCCTTGACGCTATGGACGAACGCCTTTCCCAGGACGCTCTTTCCGACGGTCCCGAGCACGCCCGCGACCACGTGTCCCTTGAGGTTCTTGCCCTCGCGAACGATGACGACGTCCACGTCGGTCGTTCCGTTGGGCTGAGGCGTCAGCGTGTAGGTGTAGCCGGAAGCGCCGCCAAACACATTCGAGTCGGTCGTCTTGATCCTGACGATGTTTGGATCGGACCAGTCGTAGTACAGCCGCTCCCAGGTGCCGCGCCCGCCCTCGGTGACGTCGGCGTCACGAGTGCCCTTGCGATGCACCTTGAGATACGATTCGGCGCTGTTGGAAAAGACCTTCGAGCGACCCGGCCCGAAATCGGTTAGCCCTGCGATGAATTGCTCGGGGGTCGAGGTGGTCGTCTGGTGGAAGTGGATCGTCGACATTGCGTTCTCCTTTGTCTCGGTGAGCTGACGCTTACGACCTCTTGAGCGCAGCGCACACGTTCTCCATTCCTGTAAACAGATCTGCACCCGGACCGTATTGATGGTGGTATTGCCGGGGACAGCTTCCCCGGGCGAGGGTTCGGCGTGCTGAGACGCGCTCATCGCACCTCAGCACGCCGAACAGTGAGTCAGACGGCGGCGCTAGACATCAACGGTTCGACATCTTGCTCAACCTTCTTGGCTGTCGAGCGCGCGCTCAAGGCCCACACCATCTCGATGGCCCCTATAACGACAAGCGATGCTCCCGCGATGATCGCGAGCGCCACGATGGAGCTGATCGGCCACACGAGCACCGCCGCGCCGGCGATGACAGTCAGCACCCCTACGAAGATGTACCAGCCACGTTCGGGCAGCTCCTTATGGCTGAGCGCGAGCACGGTCTCGGAGACACCTTGGAAGACAAATCCGACGCCGATCCACAAGGTGAGCAGCCACACAGCGGCACCGTCATTGAAGTCGCGGAAGGCGACCACACCCAGGACGATCGACGGGGCGCCGCTGATGAACAGCAGGACGCGACTGGCCGCCGACGAATACACAGTGAAAGCTGCGACGACCTGTGCGATACCCGAGGCCAGCAGGTAGCCGCCAAACAGCGCTGCAGCGACGACGATCGATTCGCCGGGCCAGATCAGTACTGCCACGCCGACGATGAGGGCAAGGGCCCCTAGCGCGAGCATCGATTCCAAAGGTGGCGAACTGCGGATGTGATTCTGTCAGTGGTCATGTGCACGATTTCCTTCTCTTGATGCGGCGGCATCGGAAGATGCTTTCCGACAACGGTTTTCATTTGGTGTCGCCGCATGCTCGTTAGCTTGGCTCGCTACCCGCACGACGGCTATGCCCAGGAAGGACACGCGGATGCGCGCCTTGATCGAGGACCTGTCGGTCAGCAGCGACCGCTTCCGCGAACTGTGGGCGCGCCCAGGCGTTGGTTACCGCGGGGGCATCGTCCACATGCGACACCCCAAGGTCGGAGACATTCATCTTCACCGCACCAAGCTCAACGTTCCCCAATCCGGCGAGCGGCACCTGCTGATCTACTACGCCGAGCCAGGCAGCGAGTCAGCCAAGGCGCTGGAGGACCTTCGAGCCCTGTGCCCCTAGTACAGCGGCGACCACGCCGTTGTCCGCAGAAGCCGGCTCTCCCATTGGTCGCGGTACTTCAGCCCCTCGAACATGTATGTGCCCGGCCCACGCTGCTCAGGCGCGATGTCGGAAGTGAGTAGGCGGACAAGGGTCGCGTAATCGTTGGCCGGTGAGATCTTCTGCCACAGCATGGCTTCTCGCCGCTTGTAGCTTCCGTGTGCCACCTGGAAGCAGGCCTGGATATCGAGTATCTGCGATGTCACCGACAGCGGCCGATAGTAGATCTCGTCCCACATGCGGATGTAGTCGTCCAGCGCGGCATAGGGCCAGCCCGTGTCCTCCATGAAGAGGCTCGGCGGATGCGTCGTTCCGTCCACAGGCACGCTTGCGAGGTCAACCTCCTGAATGGGCGACCACTCGACAGGCAGCAGGATCTTGCCCGTCACGTCGTGACGCAGGTCGTCCAACTCCCGCATCCACGGTTGTAGGTCCCCCGCCTGCGCCCGGCGGGCAAGGCGCTCCCACGCCGCGCCGTCGGCGATCCCGGTGATGGTGACGACGGTGTAGGCAGCCCCGGAGCCGTGAGCTTGGTTGGCATACCAAAGAAGTCGCGCGTCATCTCCCTGAGCCAGCGTCGGCATCCAACCCTCGCGGTAGGCCGCCTCGAAGTCGTCCTCGCGCGCACCGACGACCTTGTGGGTCTCGTGAAGAAACAGCACGGTTGCTCCTCTCGCTGGCTCAGCCGCCGTCCGCTATCAGCGCGGCAAGCTGACGGCGGTTGACCTTGCCGGTGGCGCTGTATGGAATGTCGTCGACGATCGTCAGGCGCTCAGGCAGTTTGAAGTAGGCGATCAGCTCGCGGCAGTGTGATCGAAGCTCTTCGAGTGTCAATGCAGACCCGGATACCACTGCGGCGCCCACCCGTTGGCCCATCTCCTCGTCGGCGATTCCGGCGACCGCCACATCGCTCACGGCGGGATGCGTCCGAATCGCGTCCTCGACCTCGATCGGGCCGAACTTCTCTCCCCCGCGGTTGATCGTGTCCTTGAGCCTGCCGATCGGGTAGATGTAGCCGTCAGCGTCCTGGCGAGCGAGATCCCCTGTCTGCAGCCAACCGTCGATCACGTTCTGACGGGAGTTCACCCACAACTCGCCCGCCCCGCCTGCCTCGACATCGATCCCGGTTTCGGGGTCCACGACACGGATCTTTACCCCGGGCAGCGGTCGACCGACCGACCCCACCCTGTTGGGGTCGCGATGATCGTCTGGCACCAAAGTCGTGTACGCGCCAAGGGTTTCGGTCTGACCAAACACGTTGGCGAAGCCCACATGTGGCATCGCGGCCATCGCCCTGTGCACCAATGCCGCGGGCGCGGCCGCCGCCCCGTAGGCGACGGCGGCGAGCGACGTCAGGTCTGTGTTGTCGAAGTCGGGATGGTCGAGGATCCGCTGCAGCATTGTCGGCACCAGGAAGGTCGACGTCACTCGGTGCTCTTGCACGAGGCGAAGCCACTCGCCGGCATCGAACCGGGACTGCACCACATAGGTGTTGCCTGCGTACAGGTTGCCGAGCACGCCGATGACGCCGCCCACGTGGAAAAACGGAACGCTCATCATGCTCACGGTCGGTGGCACGTCGGCCCGGAAACGCGTTGTGACGCCGATCAATCGCGCACTCAACTGCCCCTGTGTGATGCCGATGGCCTTTGGAAGCCCCGTCGTTCCGCTGGTGAACAGGACCACCGCGTCCCGGTCGTCGGCGTCCTCGGCTGGCGGTGGCCCATGCGGCCCGCCGTCCTCGATCAGATCGGTCGCCAGCCATACCGCTGGCATGCCCGCATCGGCGAGACGGTCGACGTAATCGTCTCCTGCGACGCCGACCGGGGCCCACTGGCCGTTCGTCAGTAGCCCCTCCAACTCGCTTGGCGTCAGGGCGGGATTCATCAGTGCCGCGGCAGCGCCGATTCGCGCGGCGCCGAGCATCGTCGCGATCGACGCAAGGCTGCCGACATCGAGGACGGCGACGCGCGTGCCTGCCACTCCGCCGTCGGCAAGGCGAGCTCCGCAGCGTTCGACGGCCGTCGCCAGCTCGCCGTAGCTGATGTCGCGCCCGTCGATGATGAGCGCGGTGCGGCCGGGGTCGTCGGTCGCGGCGGCGTCGAGGATCGTTCCGATGTTCATCCGCGGCTCAGAATAGGGGTGACCACAAGGAAGTCCGCAGCAGCCGACTGGTCCACTGATCGCGCAGCTCGAGCGCGTCGTGCATCCATGTTCCCGGGCCGCGGTGCTCTGGCGGAATCTCGGTCTGGAGCAGCCTCAGCAGTGCCTTCGGATCGTGGACGCGCTGCATCAGCGCGACCTCGCGGCGCAGGTGGCTGCCGAGGGCGGGCTGGAAGGCGGCCTCGATCCGCAGCAGCGGATTGGGGTGATCCAGGCTCTTGGAATACACCTCGCCGCAGCGGTCGATGTACTCACCGAACTTGTCCTCGAAGGGCCACATGGTGTCTTCCATGTAGAGGGTCAACTCGTGTTCCCGGCCATCTGTCGGCACGTCGTTGAAGTCCACGTCCCGCAGCGGTGACCACGCAAGCGGCACAAGCAATTTGGCCTCGACATCGTGGCGCAGCTCGTCGAGATCGCGCATCCATGTCCGGAGATCACCCTTCTGTATTCGACGGGCCAGACGCTCCCACGCGGTTCCGTCCCGGACGGCAGTCACCGTGACGACGGTGTAGGCGGGGCCGCTGCCGTGCGCGTGGTTGGCGTACCACAGCAGTCGGGCATCATCGCCGGTGCCGAGCATGGGCATCCAGCCATCTCGGAAAGCGGCCTCGAAGCCGTCTTCGGCGCGTCCGCGCACCGTGTGCACCTCATGCATGAACAGCAAGCCGCGACCTCCCGCTTCCGTATTCGATCTGGACAGCGATACCGAGAATCTGGTTACCTCACAAGGGTAACGGTCTTACCAGGCAGGGAGTTCGATCATGGCAAGGCTCGATGTGCCCGACGGCCCCGGCGGCGAGGCCGCGATGATCTGGACATTGCGCCCTGAGCTGGGCGGCATGGTCGAGCGGATGATCCGCGGGGCCTATCAGGAGAGCATCCTGCCTGCGGACGAGCGGGAACTGGCCAGGATGCGGATCGCCCAGATCAACGATTGCGTGGCGTGCTCGGACTTCCGGGCGCCGTCAGTGCTCGAGGCGGGCATCGCGCCAGAGCTCTACGAGAACGTCGCGGCGTATGCCACCTATCCCGGTTACACGCCGCGCCAGCGGCTGGCGATCGAGTACGCCGAGCGCTTCGCCAACGAGCACGCCTCCATCGACGACGAGTTTTTCAGACGGTTGCGCGGACTGTTCAGCGACGAGGAGGTCCTCGACCTCACCCTGTGCGTGGCCGTCTTCCTCGGGCTGGGACGGTCGTTGAGCGTGCTGGGGGTAGATCAATCCTGCGCGATCGACGTCTGAGCGACCTTTGGACATCTCCTCGGTCGACGAGCTTCTCACCACCACCCGGGCGGTTCGTAAACGCCTGGACCTGACGCGGCCCGTCGAACGTGACGTCATTCTGGAGTGTGTGCAGCTCGCGATGCAGGCGCCCACCGCAAGCAATGCGCAGGACTGGCGCTGGGTGGTGGTCACCGATGCCGACAAGCGCGCGGCGATCGCCGAGATCTACCGGAGCGTCGGGGCCGAGTATTTGGCCGAGGCGGCGTCGACGGCAACCAATCCCCAGACCCGGCGCGTGTATGAGAGCGCGGCGGGACTGACCGAGACCCTGGCCAAGGTCCCTATCCACGTAATCCCGTGTCTGGAAGGCCGTTTCGACGGGACCAATCAGCTCATCGCCGCGTCGGCCTGGGCGTCGATCATCCCTGCCGGCTGGAGTTTCCTGCTGGCGCTTCGATCGCGCGGTCTGGGATCGGTCTGGACGACGATGCATCTGGCCAAGGAACGCGAGGTCGGCGAGCTACTGGCAATCCCGGCCACCGTGACGCAGGCGGCGCTATTCCCCGTTGCGTACACGATCGGCACCGATTTCCGGCCGGCCTCGCGGCCGCCCGCAGAGAGCATCACCTTCTGGAACAGCTGGAGAGGAGAGCACTGATGCAGTCCTACACCGTGCGATTCCACATCGATGCACCGCCGAGAAGGGTGTGGCGCGTGCTGCATCCCCCGGTGCCGCCGAACTCGCCACGACCGAGGGTCCTCAAATGGCCAACCGGCAGCATGGAGATCCTCCATGAAGGCGACGAGGGTGGCGAGGGCCTGGTCCGCACCTGCATCTTCGAGGTGCCCAAGTATCTGCTGACGGGCGGCAAGGGGCGGTCGTTTGAAACCGTGACCGAAGGCAAGCTCAACAAGCTCTCGCGGTACGTCGCGGTCGGGGCTCCTCTGTGGTCGCGCGCCGACGGCTATCACGAACTCGAGGAGCAGCCCGACGGCACAACAGTGCTCACGTTCCACGAGACGTATCACGCATACAACCCTGTGCTCCGTTTCCTTCTCGAACGTCCCGTGCACGCGAAAATCTCTCGCGACAACCTCGACACCTATGAGCACGCGCTGGGCTTCGCCGGGAAGGTCACTCGACTGCCTTAGGTTGGACGCGCCGCACGGATGGGGTGGCGTCTGGAAGCCGTCATCAATTGTTGACGGTCGCGGAGGGACTAGGTCGGTCGACATAGCACCGATCGCTCGGCGACTACTAGCGGCCGTCCCGCTTCGCCATCTCGGACAGCATCGCGTTGTAGGCGGCCAGCTCCGCGTTGTCGTCGCGGTCAGCGGCCCTGTCGAGCCGTGTGGCGGTGCGTTGGTCGCTTCGTCGCCACTGGATGAGCAACGCGATCATCACCAGCACGAGTGGGACTTCGCCTGCCGCCCAAGCGATTCCACCGCCCAGCCGCTGGTCGCCGAGTAGATCGGTATGCCAGCTCAGCAACAGCGACCGGTAGAAGGTCGCGCCGAGAACGGTGTCCATGCCCATGAGCACGACGCCGAAGAACGCGTGCAACGGCAGCGAGGCGAACACCATCGCGACCTTCCCCAGCTGAGGGATCTGCCGGGGAGTGGGGTCGATGCCGATCACCACCCAGTAGAAGAGGTATCCGCTGAGCAGGAAGTGGACGTTCATCAGCAGGTGCGCGGCGTGATTGCTCACAGAGGCGTCGAAAATGCCGCCGAGGTACAGGCCGTAAAAGCCCGCGACGAACACCACCGTCGCGACGATCGGGTTCGTGAGGAAACGCGACACCCGCGAATGCAACGCCGCCAGAAGCCATTCCCGCAGCCCTGGCGGCTCATCCCGTCCCGCGGCAGGCAGCGCGCGAAGGGCAAGTGTCATGGGTGCGCCCAAGACAAGCAGGATGGGCACCAGCATCGACAGCATCATGTGCGCGACCATGTGCATCGAAAACATCGCAGGCATGTAGCGGCCCAGTCCTGACGAGGTCGTGAACAGCAGCGCCGCGCACCCGCACATCCACGCCAGCGTGCGACCCATCGGCCACGCGTCGCCGCGGCCCCGCAACCGGCGCACCCCCAGCACGTACAGCGCCGCCATGACAATCGCAGCGCTGCCGAAGATGAGGTCGAACCGCCAGTCGAAGAACACTCTGGCGACGGTCGGCGGCCCGTCGAAGCCATAGCCGATCGCCACCTCGACAGGACTCGGTTCGGCGCGCAGCGCCGGTGGCGGTGTGCGGCCCAACCCGACCGCGATGCCGAACGTCGCCCCGAAGACGGCCGCCTCAACCAATGCCAGCCGGATCAGCGGCCCGCGCGCTTCCGGATCGGTCTTCAGCGCAGCGAGCCCGCTGCGACGCTGACGCCACCCGATGAGGCCGAGCAGACACAGCGCGACGAACTTGCCGATCACCAACCAGCCGTATTCGGAGCGGACAAGCTCGGGCAGTTGGATCCGCACCAACGCGTTGACCACGCCGCTGGCCGCCATCGCCACCAAGCACCACAGCGCCAGCGCCGAGAACCGCCGGGCCGCGAGGTCCGCATGCTCCCCCGACCGCAACGCGTGGGCCAGCAGTGCCAGCAGCCCGCCCGCCCACAGCGCGCCCGCGATGAGATGGATGAGCAGGCTGTTGGTGGCCAGATCGTGCGCGCCGCCGGCCGACGAATGACCGGTGAGGCCGAGCGGCATGAGCGTGAGCAGCGCACCCGCAAGCAGCACCGGCGTCCACGACCAGCGCAGCACCGGAAGGCTGGCCAGCGTGACCGCGGCGGCAATGAAGGCGCTCCAGCGCCAGGCGGTGGCGGTGTCGATGAGGGAGGCCGCCGACCAGACGCTGATCGGATTGAGGTGTGCGCGCAGCGGCTGCCCCGAAACGTCAGACACCGTCAATGGCACGAGCACCGTCGCGCACACCGTCCACACGGCCGATGCCGCCGTGCCGAGCCGCAGCGCACGATAGCCGCCTGCGTCGAGCACGCCGTTGGGCTGCGGCGGCACCAGAAATGCCGCGAACATGAACGATCCGACGGCCAGCACGGCGGCGATCTCCCCCGCCGCCCGCACGAACGGCAGTCCATACGTGGTCACCGCGCCCGGATCGGGCAACCCGGTGGCGGTCAGCGCGGCGGCCATCGACAGCGCGCCGATACCGGCGGCTATGGCACCTGCCAGCACTCCGACGCCGACGAGCACAGGCCACGCGGGGCTGCTGCGCGCGCGGAGCACGACCGTCGTCATACACCCAGCGTATGGCGTGGGCTAAGCGGGCTCGCTGCGCAGGCTCCGCCGCGCCACCTCACGCACGTAGAACTGTTCGCGCGCAATCTGCTCGACCCTGTCCATATCACCCAGGATGCCGCGAAGTTCGTCGCGGAACGCCGTGCGCCGCTCATCCAGGTCCCCCGCGGGTTCGAGCAGATGCTGGTCGGCGGCCACCTGCCGGGCGGTCGCGAACAACAGCGCCGATACCGCCTCATTGCTGCGCACCCGGTTCTGTGCGGCGTACTGCCTACCAACCCCCAGGGCCTTGTTCGTCAGGTCCTTCTCGCCGATCTCCGCCGGGGAATCACGCAGCACGTCGGCGACGATGTCGTAGGACTCGAAATACGGCCGCAGCATGGCCGCCGCGATCAGCGGCTTCTTCGCACGGAGCAACGGGTCGATTTCGCCTGCGGCGACGTGGCTCTCCCAATCGTCATGCCACGACATCTCTTCCGCCACGTGCTCGCGGAATGCCGCCGAGTCGGCAAAGTAGAAGTCGAACTTCAACAGATCCCGCAACCGGGCGGCCTGCGACCAAAACGCTTCCAGCCGTTCAGTTTCGGCACGAGCGGCGTAGGCGAGCGCCAACTCGACGATCGACGTCTCGAGGAACGCGTCGATGAGGGTATTGCGGTAGAACGCGGCCTCGTGCTCGTCCTCGGGGGCGATCCTCCACACCGGTTCCCTACCGCCGTCGATGCGCGTGACGGGATGCCGATTGGACAGCGCGTCGAGTGCCGCCCGGACACCGTCTGCGGTGCGCAGTCGCAGGGCACTGTTGGTCATCGGGGTCTGCTTGCGCTCCAGGTAATCCAGCGAGTCCTGCAGGGTGTGGTGGAGCTGGTCGAGGGTGAGCGCAACCCCTCGAGTGGTCAACAGCAGAGCAGACACCAGCGCCGACGCGTTGACCGGCGTCGCCCGCAGGATCCGCCAGGCCACTTCGAACGCCATCTTCTGCATGGCCAGGCGTTTGGCGGCGTCGTCGGTGGTCAACGGGCCGTGCGGCTCGCCCAAGTATTCGCGCATCGATACCGCCTCGGGGAAGCGGACATAGATCTTGCCGTAGTTGCGCTCACCCTGCGCCTTGATGAAGGTGTACAGCCACGACAGACCTTCTGGCGTCTTCTCGCCGCCGCGTGCGTAAGCCGCGTACTCGGCGGTCTCGTGCAATTGGTCGAAGCTGATCGAAACGGGCTGCAGAAGGATGTCGTCGCTGCGGCCGTCGAGGTAGGCATCGGCGACATAGGCGAGCAGACCCAGCTTGGGCGGCAACATCTTTCCGGTGCGAGAGCGCGTGCCTTCGATCGACCAGCTGAGGTTGAACCGCTTCTCGACGATGTAGCCGACGAACTGGCGCAGCACATACTTGTACAGCGGGTCGTCGAGCTTGCGGCGCAGGAAGATGACGCCTGAATGGCGCATCAACGGCCCCATGAACCCGAACGACAGATTGATGCCCGCGAATGTGTGCACCGGCGGAAGGCGGTTCTCCTGCATCGCCACCGGCACAATCACGCCGTCGAGGTAGGAGCGGTGTGAGAACAGCAGCACCGCGGGGTGGTTTTCCAACGCGCTCCGCATCGACTCGACCTCGGCACGGTCGTAGTCGACGTTGGGGTCGAACCCCCGGCTGAAGATCGCCCGGCCCAGTGACGGGATGAGATCGACTGAGAAGCGGCTCCACCCCGTCGAGAGTTCGTCGAGCATGGCACCGGCCTGGTCGACGGTGGCGCCCGGAATGTCCTCGAGGCCCTCACGGAACCGAGCCGACGCCATCATCTCGGGCTTGATCAGTCGCGGCGACTTGTACTCGGGCCCAAGCAGGCGCAGCTCGACGCGTTCGATCGCCAAGACGGCGCGTCGGATCACGAATCGGGCGAACTCCCTGGGGTTCTCGGCGACGGTGGTGTCGCTCCACTGCTGGCGCAGCTCCGATACTTTCGCGGGCTCGCCCGCGACGACCCGAGCGCGCGATGGATCCTTCGTCAGGATGCGTTGCTGCAGCATCTTGGGAGGGCGGTAGGTGTCCCGGCCCGACAGCAGCGCCACCACCTTCGAGCGCGTTGGCAATCCGCCTGGCACCCAAAAGACCCGCACCGGCACGACCGATCTGTCTTCGTCGGCCCCCAGCAGTTCGACCAGTCGTGCCAGTACCGCAGCCGGCGGATCGTCGTCTCCTGGCAGCTGAAGCACCTCCACATGCGTGTCGGGGTGATCGCGCCGCTGCCGCGCCAGCCAGTCGTCGAGCATCTCCCGTTCGGCGGGCGACGACACTGACGCCAGGACGAGAGCGTCGTCGGTCGCGGTGAACGGCGCGAAGTGGTCGGCGGGAACTTTCACGGCCGGCCTTTCGCGGCAGCCCTTTTCGTAGTCTTCTTGGCGGCCGCCTTCTTCGCCGGTATCTTCTTGGCGGCCGCTTTGGCCGGCGCCTTGGCGACCGCCTTAGCCGGCGCCTTCTTAGCCGCTTTCTTCACGGAGGCCTTCTTGCGCGTGTACAGCCCCGGGCTCGGTAGCTCGCCGTGCGGCCAGTCCCCGAGCGTGTCGAGATAGAGCTGACGCACCTCGGCGATGCGCTCAGAAAGGTTGTCGTGGGTCCAGTCGTCGACGGGGATCGGCGGGTACACCACGACATCGACGGTGCCCGCGTTGAATGTGCTCGAATCGCGGGCGGCGATGACCTCGGCGTTGCGGATCACGATGGGCACGATAGGGATTCCGGCCGACATCGCGATGCGGAACGGTCCCTTCTTAAACGGGCCGACCTCGGTGGTGTCCAGACGGGTGCCCTCCGGCGCGATGAGGATCGACAACCCCTTGCGCGCGAGCTCCTCGACCTTCTTCAGTCCTTCGACGGCCTTCTTCGGGTCGTCGCGATCGATGAACGCGGCGTCCATGATCTTGCCCATGGTGCCGACGATCGGATCGTTCTCGAGCTCCTTCTTCCCGACCGACGTGAAGTTGTCGCTGACCAATCGTCCGGCGATGAGCGGGTCGGCTTGGTTGCGGTGATTGAAGATGAACACAGCGGGCCGCTCGGCGGTCAGATTCTCCTCGCCCAATACGTTGAGGTTGACGCCGATGGCGGTAAGCAGCGTGCGGCCGAACATCGACGTGAAGAAGTTGACGCCCGTGCGCCTGTTGCGGGTGAGCAGCCCCAGGCCGATGGCACCAGCCGCGATCGGGACCATCGACGCGATACCCGCTGCCGTCCGCAATTGCGAGACGGGGTTGCTCCCACTGCGGCTGGTGAATCTCAGCACCGGCCAGCCGCGTTTGGCCGCCACCGCGGCGAGCTTGCCAGCGGGATTTGTCGGCCGCGGATTGCCGACGAGGTACATCAGCGCGACGTCTTCGTCGCCGTCGGCGTAGAAGTAGCTCTTGGCCAGATCGACACCGTTGCGGGCACTGAACGCCTGTACCGCCCTTGCCTTTCCAGGCCCCCAGATGATCGGCGTGAGCACCTCGCCTGTGAGCAGACCGTCCTTGTCGGTCTCGAACTTGTTGCTCAACACGTTCTGAATGCCAAGAAACCTCGCGACGGGCTCCACCTGGACCGTCAGTGCCGACGAGCTGAGTACCACGGTGTGCCCGCGGGCCATGTGCGCGCGGACCAGCTCGCGCATCTCCGGATAGATGCGACCGACAATCTTCTGCTCGAACAGGCGCTCGGCCAGTTCGTCGATCTCGTCGAGGGAGTTGCCGCGCAGCATGCGGGCGCCCTTACCGATGAGGTCCTCGAACTCGGAGCGGCCAAGCTGATGGTTGAGGCCCGCCTGCACCATGCCGACGAACTCGCCGACGGACATCTGTCCACGTCGCAGCCGGTCCTGGGTCATGATGACGCCCGTGAACCCGGCGACAAGCGTGCCGTCGAGATCGAAGAACGCACCAACCTCGGGCCCCGCTGGACTGCCCTCGATCTCGGCGACCGAACCAGGTAGCCGCATGGTCTTCGGGTTGGGCTGACCGTTGGCCGAAGTCATTGCGCCGCACTTCCGTTGGGTGAAACTGGGGTGGGTTCTTGGGCGTCGATCGTGAACGACGCCGGTGAGGCTCGACCATCGCCACCGAGAGCGAGCACGTCGTCGAAGCCGGCCAGCAGGCAGCGCGCCCACAGGTCGGAGTCGGCGATCGCCGCTCGGTCGTAGCGTGTTGAGATCGTGCAATAGCCGGCGCGGGAGATGAGCACCACCATCATCGCCACACCGGGCAGCGGGCCAAGGCCGTACTGCCGCAAGACCTTTGCCCCGGCCACGAACGTGTCACCGGCGTAGACCGGTACATTGCTGGCCTGGACGTCGGAGTTGACGATCGATCCGGCCATGGACTCGAGCACGCTGTCAGGCATCAGAGAGAGTACCGGGGCGATCGCGCCGACCATGTCGATGGCACGCTCCTCGCGCTTGTGCGTCATCTGCGACCGGATATTCTTGATGCGCACTTCGGGGTCGTGCAGGCCGATGGGCGCGGCGAGATTGACGCCGGCGAATCGGTTGCCGCCTGCGGGATCCGCCTCGGACCGCAGGTTGACCGGCACCGCCATCGGCAGCGCCTCGATCGGCACACCCTTGGCCTCGTGGTAGAGGCGCAGGGCGCCGCACAGCCCGGCCAAGTAGGCGTCGTTGATCGAGCCGCCCGCCGCCTTGGCGGCCTTGTGAATGGCGCCGAATTCGATGTCGATAGCCTCGCTGCGCGACGACAGACTGCGCCGCCGTAGCACCGGCGAAGGTGGGGCCACGGGCCCCACGACACGGGCGCCGGACATCGCGTACTCGACGACCGCGCCCATCCTTGAGATCGGGTCGCGAACCAGCTCGCCGACAACGTGCGCCGCACCGAACAGCACGCCACGCGCTCGCCCGGCGATGGTGCCGGGAAGCCGGTTAAACCCTTCGCGCATCAGATCGTTGGGTGACAAGTCCTGCGGAACCGGCAGCGGCGGAGCGGCCTGCGGTGGCGGGTCACGCTCGAGGTCGTACAGGTTGGCGAACATCTCGACAGCACCCACACCGTCGGTGACGGCGTGGCTGAGGTGCATCAAGACGGCGGCACGGCCGCCCTCGAGCCCTTCGACGAGGGTCGCCGTCCACAATGGCCGGGAGATGTCGAGGGGCGACTGCGCCGCGACCTCGGCGAGGTCGAACAACTGGCGGAGCGTGCCTGGCTCGGGAACCCGCATCCGCCGGACGTGGAAGTCAAGGTTGAAGTCGGGGTCGACCACCCAGCGGGGTGCGGCCGTCGGCAACGTCGGCATGACGACTTTCTGGCGCAGCCTCAGCACCTTCCGCGAGGCGTTGTCGAACCTCGTCTGGAACCTGTCCCAGTTCGGCGTCGTATCGAGGATCTCGAGGGTCATGATCCCGGAACGCGTGCGAGGGTTGGCCTCGCCCCGGTGCAGTATCTGGTCGAACGCGCTGAGTTCCTCCGGAAGTCCGGCCGCGTCGAGATCCGGCACGTCGCTCATGCCCGTCGCTCCCCTCCCTAACGCCGAAGTGTTGTCACCCACGCTAGTCCGCTGCCCGGTGGGGCGAGAGCCCTTTAGATGCTGTCACAGAGAAGCTCGCGCGCCCCATCCAGAACTCCTGCTAGTGTGCCACGCCTGAAATTCGTGACATATATTTGGCGAGGGAGTCGAGGATCTCGTCGGCGGTTTTGCGTCCAGACGGAACGGCTTCGGGTCCTCGTTCCATGCGTTGATCCAATCGCGGACGTCGTTTTCCAGTGCGGCAACGCTTTTGTGCACGCCGCGGCGCAGGAGTTGGTCGGTGAGCAGGCCGAACCAGCGCTCCACCTGGTTGATCCAAGACGATCCGGTCGGGGTGAAGTGCACATGGAAGCGGGGGTGTTGTCGAGCCATTCGTTGATGGGCTGGTCTTGTGGGTGGAGAGGTTGTCGCAGACCAGATGCACATCCAAGTCCGGCGGGCACTGCCTTGTCGATCGTGACCAGGAACTTCTTGAACTCCACCGCCCGCGTGCCGGTGGTGCAATGCGGGGATCACCATGCCGTCGGCGATGTTGAACGCGGCGAACAGACTCGTGGTGCCGTGTCGGACGTAGTCATGGCTGCGCCGCTCGGGCATGCCCGGCATCAGCGGCAACACCGGCTGCGAGCGGTCCAGGGCCTGCATCCGGGATTTCTCGTCCACGCACAACACCACCGCACGCTCCGGCGGATTGTGATACAAGCCAACCACATCCACGACTTTGTCTACGAACAGCGGGTCCGTGGACAGCTTGAACCCGTCGACCAGGTGCGGCTTGATCTCGAACTTGCGCCAGATACGCCCGACCGTGGAGGGCGACACGCCGCTGCGCCGGGCCATCGAAGCCCGCGACCAGTGCGTGGCGTTGCGTGGCTTGTCCTCCAGCGTCGTAGTGATCACCTCCTCGACCTTGTCCAGCAGGATCGACGGCGGACGACCCGGCCGCGGCTCGTCCACCAACCCGTCCAGACGCTTGTCCACGAACCGGCGGCGCCACTTGTTCACCGTGTTCGCCGCGATCCGCAGATCCGCCGCGACCTGCTTGTTGGTCACCCCACGCTCGGCGCACGCCAACACGATCCGCGACCGCAACGCCAACGCCTGCGACGACTTCGCGCGCCGCGCCCACCGCTGCAGTTGGTCACGCTCAGCAGCCGATAGCACCAGATCCGCCTTGGGGCGTCCCGGCCGTTCGGCGTCGGCTAAGCCGTCTACACCGTCGGCTTCAAATCGCTTGCGCCACTTATCAACCGTCGCCACCGTCACACCCAGATCGGCCGCCACCCGCGCCGGCACTGCCGCCGCGTCAGCCAACGCCAGCACAATCCGGGCCCGAACCGCACGCCGTGACGACCCGCCCCGCGCCAACGCGACCAGCTG
>CAWIEE010000014.1:0-132738 GCA_963835075.1 uncultured Actinomycetota bacterium
GCCGACGTGCTGGTGATCGCCGCAGGTGAGGACGTCCTCATTGTCGACGCGGCGGCCGAAGGAGTGACGGTCACTGCGCTTGACTCGCTGGACACCACCCGCAGCGTCGGGTCGGTCGCGCTGCGCGGTGTGACGGTCGACGAGGACCGCGTGCTTCGCGGCGCGGCGCGCAAGGCATGGACGGTGTTCCGGATCCTCGCGTCCGCCGAGGCGGTCGGGGTCAGCTGGGCGACGCTCGAGATGGCCGTCGAATACGCCAAGGTGCGCGAGCAGTTCGGCCGGACCATCGGCACCTTCCAGGCCGTCAAGCACCATGCCGCCAACATGCTCGTCAATGCCGAGGAGACCACGGCGGCCTCCTGGGACGCTGCGCGCGCCGACGACCTCGACAGCGCGTGGTTCGCCGCTGCGGTGGCCGCCTCGCACGCGATCCGGACCCAGGTGTTCAACGCGCAGTACAACATTCAGCTGCACGGCGGCATCGCGTACACGTGGGAGCACGACGCTCACCTTTACCTACGGCGCGCCCGCACCCTGGCGGCGATCATGGCCGACGGCGCCGACCCGCTGCTCGACATCGTCGAGGGCCAGCGCAGTGGGCAGGCGCACGGCGCGTCGTTCACGCTGCCGCCCGAGGCAGAGGCCTATCGCAGCCAGGCCCGTGAGGCCGTCGCGAGCGTGCGCGCGTTGCCCGAGGACAAACAGCGCGACTTCCTCGTCGACTCCGGCTATCTGGTGCCGCACTGGCCCAAGCCGTGGGGCAGGGCCGCCGATGTGCTCGAGCAGCTGGTCATCGAGGAGGAGTTCAGCGGCGTCGACCGACCCGATATGGGCATCACCGGCTGGGTGGCACTGACCATCGCCCAAGCAGGCAACGACGACCAGCGGGAGCGCTTCGTCGAACCGGTGCTGCGCGGTCAGGTGATGTGGTGCCAGTTGTTCTCCGAACCCGGCGCGGGTTCGGACGCGGCCGCGGTGCGCACCGCAGCCAAGAAGGTCGACGGCGGCTGGCGGGTCACCGGCCAGAAGGTGTGGACCAGCCTCGCGCAGCATTGCCAGTGGGGGATGGCCACCGTGCGCACCGACCCCGACGCGCCCAAGCACGCCGGCGTCACCATGATGGCGATCGATATGAAATCCCCTGGCGTGACGGTCAATCCGCTGCGCGGCATCACCGGCGATTCCCACTTCAACGAGGTCTTCTTCGACGACGTGTTCGTCCCTGACGCCGATGTGGTCGGCGACGTCAACCGAGGGTGGCTGGTCGCCCGCGCGACATTGGGCAACGAGCGGGTGTCCATCGGCGGCGGTTCTGGCGGTGCGACCGGGTTCAGCCCCGACGACCTCATCAAACTGCTGGACGCCGCGCCGAACGGGGCGAACTACGTGCGGCGGGCTGGCGAATCCATCGCCGAAACGCATACGTTGCGGCTGCTGAACCTGCGCAGGGCCAGCAGAGCCATCGCGGGCGCGGAGCCGGGGCCGGAGGGCAATGTGACCAAGCTGCTGGTTGCCGAGGCTGGTCAGCGGATCACCGAACTGGGCATGGAGTTGGCCGGTTCGGCACCCGTGGTCGGACAGGCGCCGAAGCTGCTGCGCAGCTATCTGGGGAATCGGGCCATGACCATCGCGGGCGGCACGTCGGAGATCACACGGAACACGATCGCCGAACGCATCCTCGGGCTGCCGCGCGATCCGCTTCTCAAGTGATCGCGAATACTGGTCGGGGTGCCCAGCGACTTCCATCCCGAACTACGCCGCATCGCCCGCTTCGCTCCCCGACAACCCGTCACGTCACGAACATTCCCGGTCATCCGTGCGCTGTCGCGGCTGCAGGAACTTCGCACTCCCGACGACGTCGAGGTTCTCACCCTGGCATCCGGTGTCGGGGTGCGGCTCTACCGGCCGGCCGACACGCAGGGCCCCGGCCCTGCACTGCTCTGGATCCACGGCGGCGGCTATGTCATCGGCCGCGCCGCGCAGGACGACGCGCTGTGTCGCAGGTTCGCCCGTGCACTTGGCGCGACGGTGGCGTCCGTGGACTACCGGCTGGCGCCGGAGCATCCCTATCCCGTACCGGTCGAGGACTGCTATTCCGCGCTGACCTGGCTGGCCCGGTTGCCCGCGGTCGACCCGAAGCGGGTGGCGATCGGTGGCGCCAGTGCGGGCGGTGGACTGACCGCCGCACTCGCCTTCGTGGCCCGCGACCGCGGCGAAGTGCCGGTGGCCGCGCAGCTGCTCGTTTATCCGATGCTCGATGACCGCTCGGCCGAGCGAACAGATCTGGACGCCAGCGGCCATCGGCTGTGGAGCCTGTCCAGCAACCGGTTCGGCTGGGAAGCTTACCTCGGCGACGCCGACCGCAACGTGGCAGTGCCTGCACGACGCGAGGACCTTCATGGGCTGCCGCCCGCGTGGATGGGTGTCGGAACGCTGGACATGTTCCACGACGAGGACCTCGCTTACGCCGAGCGACTCAATGCCGCGGGTGTGCCATGCGAGGTCGAGGTCGTCCCTGGCGCGTTTCACGGCTTCGATGCGGTGGCGGCGAAAGCCGAAGTGTCACAGTCGTTTTTCAAGAGTCAGTGCGCGATGCTGCTACGCGCGCTCCAGCCCGCGGCAGCCTAGGACCGCGGCCCCAGGGGCGCAGCGAACCCGGACTCATCTCCACCGAGCGCGGCGGAGGGCTGCGACACAAGTTGATTGTGCGGCTGGCCCAGGTCGATGCCGCTCGCGACATCGAGGCGCCTGTACTGATCGTCGTCCAGCGTCACGTCCAGGGACGCGAGGTAGGAATCGGTTTGTCCGACGGTGCGTGGGCCAATGATCGGCACCAGCGCCGTCGGCGACCGCCGTGCGCGCTCGAGCATCCAGGCCACGGCGACCTGTGCGGCCGGGACGGCAATCTCGTCTGCAACCTCGAGCAAAGTGTCGACTGTCGCGGCCTTGATCGGCGCGTCTTCGGTGTGCACGAGTCGATTCCAGTCGGTGAGTCGGCCCGCCGTGCCGGAGCGATACTTGCCCGAGAGCAGCCCACCACCTAGCGGCGACCACAGCGCCGCGCCGAGCCCCATTGCCTCGGCCATGGGTAAGTTCTCCCGGTCGGCGCTGCGTTCGACGAGGCTGTACTCCAGCTGAACGCCCGCAACCGGGATGAGCCCGCGTGCTTCGGCCAACGTCGCGGCGCGCGCTGTCATCCAGGCCGGGAAGTTCGACAAGCCGGCATAGAGGATCTTCCCGCTACGTGCCAGGTCGTCCAGCCCGCGCACGATCTCCTCAAGCGGCGTGACCAAGTCCGGGAAGTGCACCCACAGCAGGTCGATGTAATCGGTGCCCAAGCGGCGCAGGCTGCCTTCCACCGAGCGAAACATGGCCCGCCGGCCGTTGCCCGTTTGCAAAACGCCGTTGCCTTCGGGCCCTCCGATGGCGAACTTGGTTGCGACGGTGAACTGGCCGCGCCTGCCGTGCAGGAGGCTGCCCAGATTCTCCTCGGCCTCGCCGAGTTGATAGCTGGCCGCGGTGTCGATGAACGTGCCGCCTGCGTCGGCGAACCTGTCAAAGATCTTGGGTATGTCGTCGGCTACGGCGCCGTAACCCCAGCGGGATCCGAAGCTGCCTGCGCCAAGCGCCAGCGCGGAGACGCGAAGACCGTTGTTGCGGCCGAATGTGAAGTGCTCCATCAACGCTTCAACGCATCCCTGCTGAGTTTATTCGCAAATACTCAGGTCTGGGACCATCGGGTCAGGTGTCGACGAGCTCCCGCGGCACCACGAACACGTCGACCAGCGCGCCATTGCGCCACACCGTCAACTCGATGCGGCGGGCGATCGCGTCCTCGACCATGAGCTTCTGGATCGCGGTCGCGGTGACGATGTGGTGGCCGTCAACACTGACCACGATGTCGCCGCGGCGAAGACCCGCCTGCGCAGCGGGGCTGCCCTTCACGACGCTGGCGATCTGCAGTCCCGTCGCTGTGCCCAGCCGCGCTGCAAGGGCTGGTGCGACCGGAATCCGCACGCCCGCGATGCCGAGCCAGGCCCTGCGCACCCGGCCCGTGTTCATCAGCGACGCGATGATCCTGTGCGTCGACTCGTTGACCGGAACCGCAAGTCCCAGACCGACTCCCGCGACCGCGGTGCTGACGCCGACCATCCGACCTCGCCCGTCGGCGAGCGCGCCGCCGCTGTTCCCGGGATTGAGCGCGGCGTCGGTCTGGATCACCTCGTCAACCACCCGACCGGATTTCGTCGGCAACGAGCGTCCCAGCCCGGACACGATGCCCGCCGTGACACTACCGGCCAGACCGAGCGGATTGCCGACAGCCACAACGAGCTGGCCCACTCGCAGGTCCTCGGCACGTCCCATCACGACGGGCGCGGGCACCGCGTCGTGCGCCTTGAGCACTGCCAGGTCGGACAGCACGTCGCGCCCGACGACATCGACCTTCACGGTGGTGCCGTCGGTGAACGCCGCCTCGGCGTTGTTGGCCCCGGCCACGACGTGCGCGCTGGTCAACAGGTAGCCGTCGGGCGTGATAACGCTGGCGCTGCCGCTGCCGTCACCCCGCGAGGTGCGAACCGCGAGGCTGGCGACGCTAGGCAGCACCGCACGCGCGACGGTAGTCACCACGGTCGAGTACGCGTCCAGCGCCTCCTGGTCGCCGGGCAGCCTATCTGCAGCCATAACCCATTTAGCGCCGGCAAGGCATCGGCTATGCCGTGATTCGCCACCGGCAGAACTCAGTCGCGCTCGAAAACCCCCTCGCCCGCGACGACGGTCGCGGCCACCATCAGCGCGTCGAGGTCTTCGAGCACCTCTTTCGGCGGCGCGGCCAGCACGCACAGGTCGCCGGGCTGCCCGGGCGCGATGATGCGGGGGTGAGTCGGTTGGCTCGAGGTGCCGAGGAACATCGTCAAAGCCTCACGCGCCGAGACACATTCGCCGGCGCCGAGCACCGCGCCGCCTGCGGTGGTGCGTCGCACGGCGGCCCGCATGCTTGCCCACGGATCGCCCTCGCCGAAGGGCATGTCGGTCGACAGCGCGACGGGAATCTTGGCCCGCAGCAGTGAGGCCAGCCGCCACAACTCATGGTGCTCGACGGCCGGGATGTCTGCGAGGTACTGGTCGCCACGCTCGGCGACGAAGTTGGGCTGGGTCACCACCAAGACCCCGAGGTCGGCCAGGTCGGCCATGCTGTCGTCGGGCACGACGGCCGCGTGTTCGATGCGGTCCTGCGGGTGAGTGCCCGCCTCGCGCAGCGCCGAGAGCGTCACCACGAGTTGGGCGGCCGTCACGCAGTGCACCGCGACAGGAGCGTCGGCAGCGTGGCGTTCGGCGATCCACGCAACCAGTTCGTCGTGGTCGAGGTCCACGTCGTGGAGGATGCGCTTGCCAGGCGCCAGACAATGGACGCGCTGACGCAACTCGCCGTGCCGATGCGCCTGCATCAGCTTCACGATGTCACTGACGTCGAAGTCGGGTGTCGCATCGGTGACGCCGGTGACTCCATAGGCACTGAGCTGCTGCTGACCTCGGCGAGTCCGTCTTCGTTGCGCTGCAACGTGTCTGACCAACTGCGATCGGCACTGCGCAGGCGCCCGTCAGGATGATCGGTCAGTCCCACCTTGGCCAGCCCCGCCGAGTTCAGCGTCCACAGCACGCCACTGCGGTGCTGCACGCGGACCGGAACCGGCGGCGACACCTCGTCGAGCACGTCGCGGTCCAGCGGTCCCGCGACCGCCTCGTGGTAGCCGACAGCCCTGATCCAGCCGTCACTGCCGATGGCGGTGTCGGCAAGTGCGCGGGCCAGGTCGCCGCGGCCCCTCACCTGCGCGGGCCCAACCCTGGCGGAGGTGAGGGCGGCTGCAGCCGAGCGTAAGTGGACGTGATGGTCGTGAAGGCCGGGGATGACCGTTCCACCCGCAGCGTCGAGCACCGGCTCGCCTTTGTCCCGCGTCAGATCGCCGACCTCGGCGATACGTTCGCCAACGCGGATGTCGGTCTCGGTGCCATCAAGCAACACCGCTCGCTGAATCAGCATGGTGCCAAGCGTCTTTCGGTCAGCATACGCTCGACAAGTGCGTTGTCGGCGCCGAGCTCCCGCGCTGGACTGGCGGTCACTGGCATTGCGGTACATCGGGTTTCGGCTGCACGGTCATCCGCGGCGTAGGTTGCGGCGACGGCGGCCATCGATAGTTCGATCAACTCACCACCGCCACGGCTCAACGCTTCCACGCCTGAAAGCGCGCCGTGCAGGCCGGTCAACGGGTCGGCGATCGCGTCACCGCAGAACGCCGGGTCGCTGTCGGTCCCGTCGACCAAACCCCCGGACACCGCGGCGTCGTCGCCGAACGCCACCCACCCGGCCTGCTCGCCGACAGCACCGTGGCCGGTGATCCGCACCCAGACCCGGCCCTCGCGGGGCGCGACGTCGGTCGGGCCGAGGCCCCGGTGTGCAAGTGCCGCGGGCCGTGACGACTCGATGATGACGTCGGCCGCCTCCAGCAGCCGTCGTAAGCCGGACGGTTCGTCGAAAGAGGCCACATACGAAAGCTTTCCGCTATTCATCCAGTCGAAAAACGACGACGCTCCCGCGCGGGTGCCGTCGGGCCGCCGGGCGGTTTCGACCTTGACGACGGTCGCGCCTGCCAGCGCGAGCAGCTGCCCGCACAGCGGCCCTGCCCACATCGAGGACAGGTCGGCGACCAGAAGGCCCGACGGCTCGCGCGGTTGGGCCGCGGCGCCCAACGTCGCGATCCGCGGTGGCGCGGCATGCGTTTCGCCGAGGGCGGCGGCCGGCAGACCCAGCAGGCGGGCCCGCGCGGTGACATCGGCGGTGGTGTTGTCTGCCACCCAGTGTTCTACGCCAGGCCACGGATCGTCGCCGACGGCGTCGGACTCGATCAGCGCGGGTACGGCGTCGATGTCATCTTGTCGCGACAACGTCAGCGCACACCAACCGTCGCCGCTGCGCATCAGCCTTGTCGCTCCGCCAGCCGAGATCAGACCTTGCGGCGACAGCCCGAGTAGTCCGGCCCGACCCGCCAGGAGTCCTGTGGCGTCGACATCGACGCCGGTGAGCTGGCGGAACGCGTCGGCGGCACGCCGCGCCCTGGCAGAGCACGGCGACGGGAATGACCAACGACCTCACCGGCTCATTGTGCTCAGAACTGCAGCACGGTGAACCGATAGTCCAGTACTTGCCGATCGGGATCATCGACGGCGTAGACCAGCGACCGCAACTTGAGCACACCGCCGCGCCCGTCCCGCAGCGGCACCGCGCCGTCAACGTTCAGCTCGCTGTACAAGGAGTCGCCCTCATGCACAGGGCCGGTGTGATCGCAGGACTCCCAACCAAGCACCGTGACGAGATTGGGCAGCAGCCGCGTCGCCTGCGAAAAGGCCAAGCCGATGGTGTGCCCACCATAGACGAGACGCTGGCCGCCGACGCGCCAATCATGGTGTGTCGCAGCGATATTCAGCGTCAACCGGGCGAGCTCCGGCGCGTTGCTCACCACGTCGGCGGTGCTGTGAAGCACCGCACCCGCGAGTCCGGGGTCGAAGTGGGCGCCAGGAACCTTTTCGCGGTAAGTGTCGGCGCTCCATTCGGCCGTCGGGTCGGGCGGCGCGCTGAGTTCGGCGCCGATGCCGGACAGGTCGTCGGCGCGGCCGGTCTCGAGGTCGGTGCTCAGGGGAAGCATCGCGCAGCGGTAGAAGTCCAGCACCAGCCTGCCGATGTGGTCGACTGTGGTCATCCGCAGCGCCGCCAGGCCGGTCGGCGCTCGGCCGGGCTTGGGCGAGTTCTGCTTCAACCCGACCACTTCGGTCCTGGTGTACAGGCTGTCGCCGATCACGGGGAACCGGTGGAATGTCAGCCCGCGGTAGAACAGGTTTGCCTTGACCCGCTGCGTGGCCAGCGTGCTCTGCCCGATCGCCACGTCGCAGACCAGTGCGGGATGTGCCAGCGCCGTGGTCGCCCCGGTCACGGCGTACGCCAACTGGGCGTCCAGCGCAAGCCGGAGGCGATCGCCGATGATCGCTTGGTGCGCGGCCGCGGCGCCTTCGGAAAGCGTCATGGAAGGCGCAGAGTCGAAGACCTGACCGACCTCCAGGTCGTCGAAGTATGGGCCGCTCACAGCCGCAGATGTTGCCATTTGGGCGTACAAAGTGTCAATATGGCCGTACAAATGACTGACGAAGAAATCATGCTGGTCGAGACGGTGCGGGCGTTCATCGACCGAGATGTGAAGCCCACTGTCCGCGAAGTCGAGCACGCCAACGAATACCCGGAGGCGTGGATCGAACAGATGAAGCGCATCGGGATCTACGGGCTGGCGATCCCCGAGTCGTGCGGCGGCTCACCAGTGTCGACGCGGTGCTACGTGCTGGTCACCCAGGAGCTGTCTCGCGGCTGGATGAGCCTTGCCGGGGCGATGGGCGGGCATACCGTCGTCGCCAAGCTGCTGGACCTGTTCGGGACCGAGGAGCAGAAGCGCACGTACCTGCCCGCGATGGCCAGCGGCGAACTGCGGGCCACCATGGCGCTGACGGAGCCGGGCGGCGGCTCGGATCTGCAGAACATGAAGATGACCGCTCTTGCCGATGGCGAGGAACTGGTCATCAACGGGTCCAAGACGTGGATCAGCAATGCCCGCCGGTCCGGCCTGATCGCGCTGCTGTGCAAGACCGATCCCGCTGCCAAGCCGGCTCATCGAGGCATCTCGGTGGTGCTGGTCGAGCACGGAGAGGCCGTCCCGGGCCTCGACATTGGGTCCAGCCCGGGGCTCACAATCTCGCGGGATCTGCCCAAACTGGGCTACAAGGGCGTCGAGACCTGTGAGCTGACGTTCGACGACTGTCGGGTGCGAGCGTCGGCGATCCTCGGCGGCGAACCGGGCAAGGGCTTCGCGCAGATGATGAAAGGCCTTGAGACGGGTCGCATTCAGGTCGCTTCCCGCGCACTGGGGGTGGCGACGGCCGCGCTGGACGACTCACTGCGCTACGCCCAGGACCGCGAGAGCTTCGGCCAGCCAATCTGGAAGCACCAGGCGGTCGGCCACTATCTGGCCGACATGGCCACCAAGCTGACCGCCGCCCGCCAGCTCACGCTGTATGCAGCCGACCGCTACGACGCCGGAGAGCGCGCCGACATGGAGGCCGGGATGGCCAAGCTGTTCGCCTCCGAAGTCGCGATGGAGATCGCACTGAACGCCGTCCGAATCCACGGCGGCTACGGCTATTCCACCGAATTCGACGTCGAGCGCTACTTCCGGGATGCGCCGCTGATGATCGTCGGCGAGGGCACCAACGAAATCCAGCGCAACGTGATCGCCGGGCAGCTCGTCGCCCGGGGCGGGATCTAGTTGCGCGCGGACGTAAGGAGCAGATGATGCGCACCGCTCCCGCATATCAGACGCTGCGCGACCGGCTTCGCGGCGAGATCTCCGCGGGTAACTATCGAGACGGCTCCCGGTTGCCGACCGAGTCGGAACTCGTTGCACAGCACGGCTTGTCGCGGCAGACGGTACGACGGGCGTTTCAGGACCTGGTCTCCGAGGGCACGGTGTACCGGGTGCCGGGCCGCGGCACGTATGCCAGCGAAACGGGACGGCGCTATCTGCGTCAGCTCGGGTCGATCGAAGACTTGATGAGCCTGTCCGACGACACCACGATGGAGGTGCGGGCCGGGTTGCAGCGCCGAGTCGATGTCGGCGCCGCCAGCCGACTGCGGCTGGACGACGATGTCGTCTACACGGTGGTGTTTCGGCGGCTGCACGACGGTGTGCCGTTCGTCTTGACCACGGTGCATCTGGTGCCGTCGGTGGCGCAGCCGCTGCTGGCGTCGCAGGCACTGACCGAAGGAGCCGTCGGCACGCACACGGTCATCGGGCTGCTCGAGCCGCATCTCACGGAGCCGATCACCGAAGCAGCGCAGTCGATTACGGTCGCGCCCGCCGATGACGATGTGGCCGACGCGGTGGGGTGTGTGGCGGGGCATCCGATGCTGCGGGTGGACCGGCTGTACTCGGATGCCACCGGCAGGCCCGTTGAGCTGTCGGTCAGCCATTTCCTGCCCGAGCAGTACACCTACAGGGTGACGCTGCGCAGATCCGGCTGAGCCGATGGGTAGAAGCCGCTCGCCCATTCGCGCAAATGCCTGAAGTCTTCGGCCTCCGACGGCGCCAGCGCAGGGTCGTCCTGGTATCGCTGATGTCCCCAGATCGGGATGTCGTCGGCCAGTAGGCGTTTGACCGCGGTCAGCCTATCGTCGTAGTCGAGGTCCTCGGATACCCAATACGTGGCGAAGATGTCGATGACGCTGTCGTCGACGGGGGTAGGACAGACGGACACGATTTGCCTTCCGTCGCCGTGGTCTTCGCACTTGAAGCCCAAACCGACGCCGTACCACCACACTTCGACAGGATCGCCTCCACCGAACGCCAACCTTGCGTGCCACGTCGAGGCATTCGATGCCGCGGCAATGACGGTCGGGCTCAATGGGACACGATGTACGAACCGGTAGTGCTGGACGTCGACGGTGTTCTCGACGACCATTTGCGGAGGCGCCGCTATCCCACCGAAGAACTGTTTCTCATCGGGCCCGATGGGCCGGAAGTAGTGTCGTCCGACGGGGCCGTCGAGCTCTTGGTACATGTCCGGCACCGGCCAGAGCGGGTCCGACTCCTCGGTCCCGTGCCAGATGTAGATGCATTCGTTGAGTTCGGTGGCGGCCCAACTCCGCACCCTCCGGTCGTCGACGGGGCCCTGTTCGTAGGGGATGTGAACGTTGCTGCCGTCTGCGCCGCTCCACACCCAGCCGTGCAGCGGACATTGGATGCCGCCCTCGACGACACAGCCGCCGTGGGACAGATCGGCACCGAGGTGCCTGCAATGCGCGTCGAGGACGCGGACCACGCCGGTGAGATCACGGAATGCGACCAGGTCCTCGCCGAAGTAATGCAGCGCCATCACGTCGCCGACGTCGAGGTCGGCGCTCCATGCCACCTGAAACCAGCCGGTGGGTCGCATGCTGGGCAACCCCATGCCTGCCAGCCTGCCACTGTTGGCCGTCAGGCGCTCAGACACTCGTCGATGAGTCCCCACCGCAGAGCCGTCGGCGGGGCGATCGTCCGGCCGGACAACACCAAATAAGCCGTGCGCCACCGGCCGATACGCCGGGTGATGCTGACGGTGCCGCCTGCGCCTGGAATCAGGCCAAGGCCCAGCTCAGGCAGGCCCAGTACCGCGTCGGGATGCGCCCGCAGCCATCCGCAGTAGGCGGCCATTTCCAGCCCGCTGCCCAGCACCTGGCCGTGCACCTCGGCACGGCAGTTGCGGCCGAGACGACCGGTGACCTCGTCGAGCACCAGCGCAGGGCTGTGCCGGGTGCGGGCGAGGTGTGCGGTGGCCGGGTCGGCAAAGGTGCCGAACTCGGCGAGGTCCCCGCCGCTGCAGAACGAAGGGCCGTTGCCAGTTAGCAAAACCCCGGTGACCGACGGGTCGAGTCGCGCGACCTCCAGCGCCTCGAGCAGTGCGGCGCGCATGTCGGTGGAGAACGCGTTGTGCCGTCGCGGACGGTTGAGCCGGATTCGCAGTCGGTCGCCGTCGCGGTCGGCCCGGACGGGATCGGGCATGACGGGGACGGTGGCGGGGCCGCGTTCGGTCAGCCATCGTGCGAATTCCGGTCCCGACTGCAGCGTCGAGTACGCCAGCGATTCGGTGATGACGCCGACACGGGTGGGCGCGGTGGGGTCGACCGAGCGCAGGACGTCTTCGCAAACCGCCGCCGCCTGCGGCGAGCGTTTACAGCGCTCGGTGAGTTCGGCGAGCGCGTCGGATACCGATGGCACGGTGATGGCGCGGCGGTCATCGCAGTCGTCTTCGGTCAGCGTGAAAGTCGCGTCGTCGGAAGGCGATCCGACCGCGACGACGACGCCCCCGGCGAGCTCGACGCGCGTCATGAGTACTTGTTGATCAGCTCCTGCTTGTACAGCTTGCCGGTATCGGTGCGCGGCAGCTGGGCTTCGAACGAGATCGACCGCGGACACTTGTAGTGCGCCAACCGATCTCGCAGCCAGCCCAGTAGCTCGTCGGCGAACTCATCGGTGGCGTCGGCCGGGTCGACGGTCTGCACGACGCCCTTGACGCTCTGGCCCATCTCGTCGTCGGGGATGCCGAACACCGCGGCGTCCATCACCTTGGGATGGGTGACGAGCATGTTCTCCGCCTCCTGCGGATAGATGTTCACCCCGCCGGAGATGATCATGTGGTGGCGCCGGTCGGTCAGGTACAGGTAGCCGTCCTCGTCGAGATAGCCGATGTCGCCGACGGTCTTCCAGCCGTGCGTGTCGCGCGACGACGCCGTCTTGTCCGGGTCGTTGAGGTACTCGAAGTCGAAGCCGCCCTCGAAGTAGATCTCGCCCGCCTGGCCTGGGGGCAGCTCGTTGCCGTCCTCGTCGAGGATGTGCAGCGCGCCCATCATCGGCTTGCCGACCGAGCCGGGGTGCGCCAGCCAATCCTCGGCGGTGATCAGCGTCGAGCCGATGCGCCTCGGACGACGCGTAGTACTCGTCGATGATCGGCCCCCACCAATCGATCATCTGCTTCTTGATCTCGACCGGGCACGGCGCCGCGGCGTGCATGACGCGCTGCAGGCTCGACAGGTCATACGAGCTGCGCACGGACTCGGGCAGTTTCAGCATGCGGGTGAACATCACGGGGACGAACTGGCCGTGGGTGACACGGTGGCGCTGGATGGCATCGAGGCAGCCCTCGGCGTCGAACTTCTCCATGACGACCGTAGTCGATGCCTGCGGCCTGAATCTGCATCGACCACACCGACGGCGCGGTGTGGTAGAGCGGGGCCGGACTGATGTAGACGGCGCCCGGTTCCAGCCAGAAGCCGACCAAGCCCGCCATCAGCCCCGGGACCTCCGCGGGCGGGAGATGCGGAAGCTCGCGTTTGATGCCTTTCGGCCTGCCCGTGGTGCCCGACGAGTACTGCAGTAGGTCGCCTTCGATCTCATCGTCGATCGGCGTACCGGGTTGATCCGCAACACATTCCGGGTAGCGATACCACCCGTCGAGATCGTCGTCGGCGATGAGTCGTACGGCGCGGTGTCGTGTGCTCGGCGAGGCCCTCAAGGGTCTTCCGCAATGCGGCCGAGCCGACGATCGCCTTGGCGTTGCTGTTGTCGATGATGTAGGCCGCCTCGGCGGCGGTCAGGTGAGTGTTGATGGGGACGTAGTACAGCCCGCAGCGGCGCGCCGCCCACATGGCGGCGTGGAAGTGCTCGTTGTTCTCCATCAAGATGGCGACGGCGTCGCCCTCACGCAGACCGTGCTCGCGGAAGAAGTGCGCGAGGCGGTTGGCTCGCGCCTCCAGCTCGGCAAACGTCAGCACCGTGCCGGCCGGATGAAGGATGATGGCGGGCTTGTCGGGATTGGCGGCGGCATGCTCGCGAATCTGCATGAGCCGACTTTACGACGGCCTAACTTGACACGTGTCAAAGACCCCTGTGTTGACCACGTCTCTGCAGGCCCAAACCTACTATTAGGTCGCCGGGGGATCGGGGGTGAGTCGTGCCGGGTTGGGAACAGCAGGGCTCTTCGTCGGGCGTCTTGACCTTCCTCTTTACCGACATCGAGGGCTCGACGCGTCGGTGGGAGGCCGACGCCGACGCTATGCGGATGGCACTGTTAGCACACAACCGCGTCTTGCGCGAAACAGTCGAAGCCAACGACGGCGAGGTTTTCAACTACACCGGCGACGGCATGTGCGCGGTGTTCGCTTCGCCGCACTCAGCCGTCGACGCCGCAATCGATGCCCAACGGACGCTGGAGTTGCCGGTGCGCATGGGGATCGCCACCGGCGAAGCGGAGCTTCGGGGAGGTGACTACTTCGGCACGGCGCTCAACCGCACCGCTCGCGTGATGGCGGCCGGGCATGGCGGTCAGGTCCTGCTGGACGGCACGACGGCGAGCATGATCAATCACGTCGACCTGATTTCGTTGGGACCGAGACGGTTACGCGATATCACTAGATCGGTCGATATCTTCCAAGTCAGAGCCGCCGGGCTGCACACGGACTTCCCGCCGTTGAGGACTGTCGATCCGACACCGGGAAATCTTCGGCCCCCAACGACGAGCCTGATTGGACGGCAAGCGGACCTCGCCGAGCTCGAGACAGCGCTCAAGGCGCACCGCTTGGTGACACTGACCGGTGTCGGTGGAGTGGGAAAGACCCGACTCGCGCTTGAGTTGGCCGCCCGATCAGCTTTCAATTTCAGCGACGGGCTGTTCGTTATCGAGCTTGCCGCGGTCGGCGACCCGGCCGCGGTGCCCGAGGCGGTGGCGACCGCGCTCGGCATCACCCAGCAGCCGGGTTTGAGTGTTGCGGACAGCGTCGCCGCGGCCTTGGCGGGTCGGGCGCGACTCCTGGTGTTCGACAATTGCGAACACGTCCTCGACGCCGCCGCCGACATGATCGCGGCCATCTTGTCCCAGTCGGCGACGGTACGCGTGCTCGCCACCAGCCGCGAAGGATTGCGCGTCTCCGACGAACAGCTATGGCCGGTGCCCTCACTCGATGTCGAATCAAGCGCTGCAACGTTGTTCGTCGAGCGCGCTCAAGCCGTGGCACCCGCTGTCACACTGACTGAGGCAGATGAGGCGGTTATCGAGGTCTGCCGACGCGTCGACGGGATCCCGCTGGCGATCGAATTGGCCGCCTCGCGAATGCAGTCCATGTCGGTAATCGAGCTGAGGGATCGGCTCGATGATCGCTTCCGTCTGTTGGTGGGATCGCGACGCGGATTGGAGCGCCATCAGACCCTACGCCACGCGGTGCAATGGTCATACGACCTGCTAGGTGACGCCGAAAGCCACTTGCTGGCAAGGTGTTCGGTGTTCTCGGGCGGTTTTGATCTCGCCGGTGCATGCGCGGTGACCGGTTCCGACGATGAGATCGCCGCACTGGATCTCCTCGATTCGCTGGTGCGCAAGTCTCTTCTGGTGGCCGACTCGTCATCGGGACGGACCCGATTCTCGATGCTGGAGACGATCCGCCAGTTCGCCGAAGAACAGCTCGTACAGACCGGTGGAGCCGATGACGCGCGCAGCGCGCACGCCCGGTACTTCGCCGGTCGGGAGGCTGATGTCATGGCCCTGTGGGACGGACCCAAACAACGGGAAGCCTATGAATGGCTCACCGTCGAGCTGGCGAACCTGCGCGGTGCGTTTCGCTGGGCCGCCGATCACGACCATCTCGACACGGCGGTCGCGGTCGCCAACTTCGCAGCGTTCCTTGGCATTTGGCTCGAACAGTTTGAACCCGTCGGTTGGGCAGAGGAACTCATCGATCGCGCGCGGGCCGCCGACCACCCGCGGCTGCCACAGCTCTACGTGATGGCAGCGATGTGCTATGCGAACGGACGGGTCGACGACTCCTTGGGCTATGCAACCGCTGGCAGGCTGGCCATCGAAAGCGGACGTTTCGACGAGGTTCCGTACGAGGTCGAAGTTGCCCTCAGTGCTTCGTACGCCACTGCAGGAGAGGCCGATCAGTGGGTTGAGTTGTGCCGCAACATCATCGCACGAACACCAGGCACTCACACCCTTGCCAAGGCATTCCTGGCAATGGGGCTGACTGTCGGCGGCCCGTCAGACGAAGCGTTGGCGATGTTGGACGACTTGCGTAGCGCTGCCGACGCCACCGACAATCCCGCCGTGCTCGGGTATGCGCTCCTCGCACGCGGCCTTGTTTACCGCTATGTCGACGGCGTCGCCGCGTACGACGCGCATCGGCGGGGCCTGACGATCGCTCAGGACAGCGGCAATGAACTGATCGAGTCGCACCTTTCGGGAACCCTTGCGCAGCTTGCGGCCGTATACGGTGAGCCCACGGACGCCTTCGACTACCTGACCATGGCCATCCGCCACTTTGACAACGCGGGCAGCTTCTCCCACCTGCGCGTCCCATTGGCAATCCTCGTCGCCGTCTTCGACCGGCTTGGACACCACGAACCCGCCGCCACCATCAGCGCGTTCGCAACTTCGCCCCTCACTCGGACTTCGGTCCCAGAGATCCACGCCACCATCAGCCATTCGCGCGAAGTACTCGGCGACGAGGTCTACGACTCACTCGCTCGCACAGGCGAGGCGATGACGAGCGCCGAGATGGCAGCCTACGCACTCGATCAGATCGAGCAGGCGCGGGCTGGCCTGTCACCCGACGGTGGTCGTTAGTTCTCGACGGCGAAAATTCGCCATTCGTCGGGCACCCCCTTGAGTACATGAAATCCACGGTCGGCGAACGCAATACCCGAGCCGGCGACGAGGTCCTTGACCGTCGAGGACACCAGCACCTCGCCCGGTCCGGCGAGCGCCGAGACGCGGGCCCCGATGTGGACGGCGATCCCACCAATGTCGTCACCGCGAAGCTCAATCTCACCCGTGTGCAGTCCCGCCCGCACTTCGATGCCCAGCGACCGCACCGCTTCACAAATTGCTTGCGCGGATCGCACGGCGCGTGCCGGGCCGTCGAAGGTCGCCAGCGTGCCGTCGCCCGCTGTGTTGATTCTGCGACCACGATGACGCTCGACCTCGCGGGCGACCAGGGAGTCGTGGCGGTCCAACGTCCGAGTCCACACGTCGTCGCCGAGCGCTACGGCGCGCTCCGTTGACGAGACGATGTCGGTGAAGAGCACTGTCGCTAGAGCGCGATCGCGCGCATGCACCGGACGAACGCCGGTGAGGAACTCCTCGATCTCGTCGACGATCGCGTCCTGGTCCCCGAGGAACGGGAAATAGTCACTGCCCTGAAGTTCGACGACCTTGGCCCCAGGAATGTGTGCACCCAGGTAGCGGCTACCTGCGGCATGGGAGACGTCCGCCGTCCGATACACAACGAGCGTCGGCACCCGGATCGCCGACAGGAGATGGCGCACGTCAATCTCGAAGACCATTTTCTGGAGAGCGACAGCAGCTCCCGGGCTTGCCGACAGGCGCTCCCACTTACCGTGCGCCTTTCGCCTCGCCGGGTCGTCGACTCGGTCCGGCGTCAGTGCCCAAATAGGTATCCCCCCTTCGAGTCCACGGCCCCAGTTCTCCTCGAGGTGTCCCAGTCCGGCATCCACCACCTCGTCCGGGACCCCATCGGGGTAGTCGGGCGCCCACGCCATTCGCGGATACGCGCCGTACAGGACGAGTGCCGAGACGCGGTCCGGGTACGTCGCGGTGAAGAGGATCGACAAAGCCCCGCCCTCCGAGCCACCGTAAACCGCGGCCCGCCCCGAGCCGACAGCGTCCATCACGGCGCGCAGATCGTCCATCCGATCCTCAAGCGTGGCCACCTCAACTCGATCGGACAGGCCGGTGCCGCGCTTGTCGAACATGATCAGCCGACAGAACGACGCGAGACGCTCGAAGTACCTACGCTCGGCCGGATCCTCCCACTGCAGCTCGAGGTTCGAGACGAACGGCGGAACGTGAACGAGATCGAAGGGCCCGTCGCCGACAACTTGGTAGGCGATGTTCACGTTGCCCGACTTCGCGTACCGGGTCTCCGGGAACTCGAACACGTATGCAGTTTAGGGCGCTGTCATGGACACGACGGGCAAAACTGCATACCCACGAAGAGACGTAAAAGTCCCCGAAATCCAAAGGATTCGGGGGACTCTTACGTCTGCTCGCGCTTGTTAGCCCGCTTCGGCGAGGCGCTGCTTCAGCGCGTCGAACTCGTCCTTGATGCCGGTCGGCAGCTTCTCGCCGACGAACTCGAACCACTCCTCGATCAGGGGCACCTCTGCGCGCCACTCATCGGCGTTCACAGCCAGCGCCTCGTCGACGTCAGCGGCGTCCACATCGAGACCCTCGAGATCCATGTCCTTAGCGGTCGGCACGATGCCGATCGGAGTGGTCTTGCCGTCGGCCTTGTGCTCGATGCGCTCGATGGCCCACTTGAGCACGCGGCTGTTCTCGCCGAAGCCCGGCCACAGGAACCGGCCGTCGTCGCCGCGGCGGAACCAGTTGACGAAGAACACCTTCGGCATCTTGGACTCGTCGGCGTTCTTGCCGATGTTGATCCAGTGCTGGAAGTAGTCGCCGACGCTGTAGCCGAGGAACGGCAGCATCGCCATCGGGTCGCGGCGAACCGTGCCGACCTTGCCCTCAGCCGCCGCGGTCTGCTCCGAGCCGAGCGTCGCTCCGATGAACACACCGTGCTGCCAGTCGCGAGCCTCGGTAATCAGCGGCACCGTCGTCTTGCGGCGCCCGCCGAACAGGATTGCCGAGATCGGCACGCCCTGCGGGTCGTCCCACTCGGGGGCCAGCGTCGGGCACTGCGAGATCGGGGTGCAGTACCGCGAGTTCGGATGGGCGGCCTTGACGTCCGAGTCCGGCGTCCAGTCGTTGCCCTTCCAGTCGATCAGGTGCTGCGGGTCGCCTTCGAGGCCTTCCCACCACACGTCGTTGTCGTCGGTCAGCGCGACGTTGGTGAAGACGGTGTTGCCCTCTTCGATCGTCTTCATCGCGTTCGGGTTGGACGACCAGTTGGTGCCTGGCGCGACACCGAAGAAGCCGAACTCGGGGTTGACCGCGTAGAGCCTGCCGTCCTTGCCGAACCGCATCCAGGCGATGTCGTCGCCGACGGTCTCAGCGCGCCAGCCCGGAATCGTCGGCTGCAGCATCGCGAGGTTGGTCTTGCCGCACGCCGACGGGAACGCCGCGGCGATGTAGTACGCCTTGTTCTCCGGCGAGATCAGCTTGAGGATCAGCATGTGCTCGGCGAGCCAGCCCTCGTCGTGGGCCATCGCCGAGGCGATACGCAGCGAGTAGCACTTCTTGCCAAGCAGTGCGTTGCCGCCGTAGCCCGAGCCGTAGCTCCAGATCTCACGGGTCTCGGGGAAGTGGGTGATGTACTTGGTGTCGTTGCAGGGCCACGGCACGTCGGCCTGGCCGACCTCGAGCGGCGCACCCACCGAGTGCAGGCACTTCACGAAGAAGCCGTCCTCGCCCATCTTGTCCAGCGCGGCCTTGCCCATCCGCGTCATCGTGCGCATCGACAGCACCACGTACTCCGAGTCGGTGAGCTCGACACCGAGCTTGGGATCCTCCGCGCCGAGCGGGCCCATGCAGAAGGGCACCACATACATGGTGCGGCCGCGCATACAGCCCCGGTACAGACCGGTCATGATGCCGCGCATCTCGGCCGGGTCCATCCAGTTGTTGGTCGGCCCAGCATCGACCTCACGCTCGCTGCAGATGTAGGTGCGGGATTCGACGCGCGCCACGTCGGAGGGATCGGACAGCGCAAGGTAGGAGTTCGGCTTCTTCTCGTCGTCGAGCTTCTTGAAGGTGCCCGCCTCGACCAGTTGCCGAGTGAGCTCGGCGGCCTCCTCCTGCGAGCCGTTGGCGAACACCACGCGATCCGGCTGAGTCAGCTCCGCGACCTCGGAGACCCAGGCGAGGAGTCCCTTGTGTTTAGTCGGTGCGGTATCCAGACCTGGAATGGTCGCTGCTGTCATCAAAACTCTCCTGCGTAGGTATCTGCCAGGACGCAGGCCCCGACAGTGCCTGCCAAGCCTGAATGGCAGCGCCGTCGGTCGTCCCTGATTAGAGGTTAACGTGGGTGACATACCCGCGGGGAATCGGGAGCATGTCCGATCGCCCACAGGAACGATTCAGATAAACGTTCTTGGCGGTTTTACCGATTCAGTTTCGCCGAATTGCTCCGCCGTCGGTCCTTCGAACCGATATCTACCCGACATAGCCGCTCGGCTATTGAATCGCGGTCGCCGTCGCCCCGCCCGCAAACAGCTATTCCGCGCGGCTGTCTGTCGACAGCGTTGCATCCGATCCGTTCGTCGCCTCGACGGACCCCGAGCCGTACAACTCGGCGCACACGGCGTCGAGCGCCTGTTGCAGCGGCGGCAGCCTGCGGTCACGAACCGCCGCCGCCTTGGCTGTGCCCTGGGCATGCTCACGCAGTTCGGCGTCGATTTCCGCGACGCGATCGGCGGCCGTGGCACTCTCCACCTCGTCGTGGGCGGCCACGTCGGTGGTGAGCGCCGTTTCGGCGGCACGCACCCGGGTCGCCACCCTCTCCTCGACCACCGAGCGCAGTGACGCGGTGACGTCGCCGACCCAGCGGTCTAGGACCGCACGATCGCCCAACAGAGCCCGGATGCCCACCACCGACACCGTGACAAGGACGCCCAGCCCGCCGCCAGCGATCAGGCCTGCGATGGTCAGACCCGGCGCGAGCCCCGCGAACAGACGGGTCACCGCGAGTGCGACCCCGAACCCGAAGCCGGCGCCGAGGATCATCACCAGCTGCGTCTCCAGGCGCCGCGACTTCAACGGCGGCTGCGACACCTCCGGACGCGACGCCGCCGGCGCGGGCGGCGGCGCCGACAAGCCGAGTTCGGTGGCGACGTCACCGAGATGTGTGGTGATGCCCTCGTCCACCTCATCGATGACTTCGCCCGCACGCGTCCCCACATACGAGTGGAATTCTGCGACCCGGCGGCGACTCATGTTCGAGGCGTCCTCCTGCAGTTCGGCACGCACCGATGTGCAGCGGTTGCGGGCGAAATAGGTCAGCTGTACCCGCGCCTGCTGGATCTGGCTGCGCAGCGCGATGGTGCGTTCGGACTTCGACAGCCCCCGCCCCCGCAGAATGTCGTCGCGGTTCTTGCGCAGTGCGCTCACCCGCGCCTGCCGGTCCGATCCGGCCGCGGCGATCTGATAGCGGTCGATCGCGGTGTGCAGCCGCACTTCCCACGCGCGCAACCGGTTTCGGCGCTCCACATCGGGATCGGCCAGCCGTTGCCGCAGCAGACCCACCAGTTCGTCGAGCCTGGGTTCGCCCAGATCCGGTGCGGCAGCCGCCCCCACCCACTGCACATGCCGATAGCGGGGCGCGCGTGCGGCGAGCCGAGCCCCGTTGGCGGCCAGCGCGTCGCGCCAATTGCGGTGCGCATCGATCTTCGAAACCACGCCGATGACCAGATCGGTGCAGTTGGCCGCGAGATCGACCAGCGCACAATCGGATTCGGTCAGCGAGGCGATGGCAGACACCACGAAAACCACGGCGGCGGGCGCGTCGGCCGGGCTCAGGTCGTCGGCCTCGACAACGGTCTGCTCGGGCATCCGTTCCCGGAGCGCTTCGATAAGACTGGTGACGCCCGCCAGCCACGGGCCCGTCACGAGGACCACATCGCGGCTCTTCACACCGGGTGGACTCAGCCCCGGATCGACCGCCGCCACCACGGCGTCCGCCGCGGCGACTGGATCGGTCATCTGGCCAGCCCGTGCAGACGCAGCGAGCCCCTGCCGATGTCGTCGCCGCGGTCCGCGGCCGTTCCTTCGGCTTCGACAACATCGACAGCGGCGGCCATCACCGCGATGACGGTCTCATCTGCGGACAAGAACTCCGCTAGTCGCTGGTCGCCGGATTGCACTGCGAGACAGTTTAATTTGGTGAGTGCCGGGTGGACCCGGCCATAGCGCACCGGGGCACCTGCCGCCTCGATGTGTTTGACGACCCTGTCGATCTGGCCGGCCCGTCGCAACTCCTCCGACACCGTCGCGGCGTGCGCACCCTCGCCGAGCGCCAGAACGGCACAGGCGATGCCGAACCGATCCAACGAGGCGAGCAGTCGTCGACGAAGCTCGGGCCGCACCGAAGGGCCGGCGTTCACGAACGCGTCCGTCGATGTCAGATCCGCGGGCTCGGTGACCGGCACACGCAGCGCCGACACCAACTCGTCGTCCAGTTCCGCGACGGCCACCAAGGCGACCGTCGGCACAGTCGGCATTCCGGTCAGCGCACGACAGTCGGCGGCGCGGCGATGGGCCCGCGCCAACGGGCCGCCGTCGCCGAGACCCGCCAGGTCGGCCTTGTTCAGCGGCGTGACGATCGGCCGGTCGGCGGCCGCGAGCTGACCACGGTCTTCCGGCTTCAGCGCCTCGGCGATCACAAGGACGTGCACGTCAGCAGTGGTGGCGTCGGGTGTCAGCGTCACCCTCCCCCTTGTACGCGGGGAGGTGCCCCCAGCTCGCGCCAGCGCCGTACTCACAGTGCCGCGCCCCACCCCGTCACGCCCGAGCACCGCAATATGCAATGGGGCAGCAATACGACCTATGGATCGGTGCCAAGCGTGGAAGGCGGTTCTGCTCAGCAAATCGTGTCAGCGCAGCGACGAAAATCTGGTGGCCTTCCGTTGTGCCCACCCGGTTGAACCCGGTCCTCGGCGCCCATGTTGGCACCTCGACGGGCACATCGCCAACGGTTGTCCCCAGTACCAGCCGAAGGCAACTGTTGGGTATCAATATGCACCGCGATGCGGGTACTCAGGCCTTCATGAGCGACCATGGACGGATGCAAATGCCCAGGCCGGATGTCGACGGCCGCCCGGCTCCCGGGACCGGCATCGCCGGACCGCATTTGCATCCCAGGATCACCAGCTTCCGTGCCAGGCGCTCGGCGCTCTCCGGGGGTCAACAGGCTGCGTGGGAGCGGCTGTGGCCCGAGATGGGCATGCACGCACGCGACGCGGACGGGCCAGCGCCGCGGCTGGACACCGAGTCCTGGTTCGGCCGCTCCGCTCCGGTGGTGCTGGAGATCGGCAGCGGCACGGGAATCTCGACGTTGGCGATGGCGCAGGCCGAACCGGACCTGGATGTGGTCGCCGTCGAGGTGTATCGGCGCGGGCTGGCACAGCTCCTGAGCGCCATCGACCGCGAGGGCGTCACGAACATCCGGCTGGTCCGAGGCGACGGCGTGGACGTGCTCGAGCACATGTTCGGGCCGGACTCGGTGACCGGCGTGCGGGTCTTCTTCCCCGACCCGTGGCCGAAGGCCCGACACCACAAGCGCAGGCTGCTGCAACCGGCGGTCGTCGCGCTGATCGCCGACCGGCTGCTCCCAGGCGGAGTCCTGCACGCCGCGACCGATCACGCCGGTTATGCCGAGCAGATCGCCGAAGTCGGCGACGCCGAACCGCGCCTGCGCCGTATCACCGCATCGGACACGCTTCCGATCTCGGTCCAGCGGCCCGTCACCAAGTACGAGGGCAAGGCCCAGCACGCGGGCAGCGCCGTTGCCGAATTGCTCTGGGAGAAACGACCATGAGCCTCACTGAAGACATCCGGCATATAGAAGATGAAGTAGCCCCGCCCACGGTGGAACCGTCCGAGGCGACGGCCCGGGTGCTGCTGGTGTGGGACGCCCCCAACCTGGACATGGGCCTTGGCTCGATCCTCGGCGGCCGGCCCACCGCCGCGCACCGGCCCCGATTCGATGCGCTGGGCCGGTGGCTGCTGTCGCGCACCGCCGAGCTTTCTGCGCAGATTGGCGGCTCCGCCCCTCCTGTCTCGCTCGAGCCCGAGGCGACCGTCTTCACCAACATCGCCCCAGGCAGCGCCGACGTCGTTCGACCGTGGGTGGAGGCGTTACGTAACGTAGGCTTCGCGGTCTTCGCCAAACCGAAGATCGACGACGACAGCGACGTCGACAGCGACATGCTCGACCACATCGCACTGCGACGCAGCGAGGGACTGGCAGGCGTGCTGGTCGCCTCCGCCGACGGGCAGGCGTTCAGACAGCCACTGGAGGAAATCGCCAGGGACGGTGTCCCTGTACAGGTGCTTGGATTTCGCGAACATGCCAGTTGGGCGTTAGCGTCGGATACCTTGGAGTTCGTCGACCTGGAGGACATTCCTGGTGTTTTCCGGGAACCGCTACCGCGAATCGGCCTGGATTCGCTGCCCGAGCAGGGGGCATGGCTGCAGCCGTTCCGGCCGCTGTCCTCGCTACTGACATCGCGTATTGAATAACTGACATGCGTGGGTCGCAGAAGACTCAGTAAGGAGCTTACGTGTTCGCCTGGTGGGGTCGAACGGTGTACCAGTACCGATACATAGTGATCGGTGTCATGGTCGCACTGTGCCTGGGTTGGCGGCGTGTTCGGGATCAGCCTCGGCAACCACGTCACACAGAGCGGCTTCTACGACGATGGCAGCCAGTCGGTGCATGCGTCGGTGTCGGCGACGCGGCATACGGCCGCGACACGTCTGGTCACATCGTCGCCATCTACACCGCGCCCGACGGCAAGACCGTCGACGACCCGGCGTTCAAGAAGAAGATCCTCGACAAGCTCGCCAGGTCGAAAAGGACCATCCCGACCAGATCCTGCCGGTCGATCGGCTACTTCAAGAGCCCCGAAGTGCTTCAAGAAGATGGCCGACGGGGACAAGCAACACGCCTTCATGTCGATCCAGCTCAAGGGCAACAACGACGACACCATCCTGAACAACTACAAGGCCGTCAAGCGGCGACTGCAGACACTCACGGCGTGCGACGTCAAGGTCGCCGGTCTGGAGCCGCTTGCCAACGCACTGACCGGCACCATCGGCGAGGACCAGAAGCGCGCCGAGGTGGCGGCCATCCCGTTGGTCGCGGTCGTGCTGTTCTTCGTGTTCGGCGGCGTCATAGCGGCGAGCCTCCCCGCGATCATCGGCGGCCTGTCCATCCTGGGCGCGCTGGGCATCATGCGGCTGGTCGCCGAGTTCACTCCGGTGAACTTCTTCGCCCAACCGGTGGTGACCCTGATGGGACTGGGCATCGCGGTCGACTACGGCCTGTTCATCGTGAGCCGGTTCCGGGAAGAGCTCGCCGAGGGTTACGACACCGAAGCCGCCGTCCGAAGAACGGTGATGACCTCCGGGCGCACAGTCATGTTCTCCGCGGTGATCCTGGTCGCTTCCTCGGTGCCGCTGCTGCTGATTCCACTGGACTTCCTGAAGTCGATCACCTACGCGATCATCACCTCGGTCATGCTCGCGGCGATCCTTTCGATCACCGTTTTGGCCGCTGTACTGGCCATCCTCGGGCCCAACGTCGACGCGCTCGGCGTGCGCACGCTGCTGCGGGTGCCGTTCTTCCGCGACTGGAAGCCGATGCGCGTTTACCTCACGTGGCTGGCGGATAAGACACAGAAGACCAAGACCCGCGCCGAGGTCGAGAAAGGCTTCTGGGGCAAGCTGGTCAACCGCGTGATGAAGCGGCCGGCGGCGTTCGCCGTACCCATCATCATCGTGATGGTCGCGCTGATCATTCCGCTCGGCAATCTCGCCCTGGGCGGCATCAGCGAGAAGTACCTGCCTCCGGACAACTCTGTGCGCGTGGCCCAGGAGCAGTTCGACAAGACCTTCCCCGGCTTCCGTACCGATCCCCTGACGGTTGTGATCGAGAGCACCAACGGACAGCCGGTGACCGACGCGCAGATCGCGGACGTCCGGAACAAGGCGATGGCCGTGACCGGCTTCATCGACCCGAACAACGATCCGTCGAAGATGTGGCAGGAGCGCTCGTATCTCGACGGGGCGTCCAAAGATCCGTCGGTTCGAGTCATCCAGAACGGGCTGACGAACCCCGGCGACGCCGCCAAGAAGATCGCTGAGTTGAGGGCGATCCCTCCGCCGCGTGGATTGGCCGTGTCAGTCGGTGGCACCCCTGCGCTGGCACAGGATGGCATCCACACGCTGTTCGACAAGTTGCCGTTGATGGTGGTCTTGCTGATCACGACAACCACGATCCTGATGTTCCTGGCGTTCGGCTCGGTGGTGCTGCCGATCAAGGCGGCGGTGATGAGCGCACTCACACTCGGGTCGACCATGGGCGTACTCACGTGGATGTTCGTCGACGGGCACGGCTCCGGGCTGATGAACTACACCCCGCAGCCGTTGATGGCACCGATGATTGGCCTCATCATCGCGGTGATCTGGGGTCTGTCGACCGACTACGAAGTGTTCCTGGTCTCTCGCATGGTGGAGGCGCGCGAACGCGGCATGTCGACGGCCGAGGCCATCCGCATCGGCACCGCCACCACCGGCCGGCTGATCACCGGCGCCGCGTTGGTGCTTGCGGTCGTCGCCGGTGCCTTCGTGTTCTCCGACCTGGTGATGATGAAATACCTGGCCTTTGGCCTGCTCATCGCTCTGCTGCTGGACGCCACCGTGGTCCGGATGTTCCTGGTGCCCGCGATCATGAAGATGCTCGGCGACGACTGCTGGTGGGCCCCGCGGTGGATGAAGCGAATTCAGGAACGCCTCGGCCTCGGCGAGACCGAGCTGCCCGACGAGCGTAAGCGTCCCGCGGTGCGTGAGCCTGAGGAAGCGTTAGTCGGCGCGAGCGGGTCGGCGCCGCGGCCGAGGCCGCCCCACGACCCGACCCATCCGGCCGCCGACGGCGCGTCGCGGCCCGGTGCGACAACGCGCATCGCGACACCGTCGCGAGCCAACGCCCCGTCGGGCGCAGGCACGACGCGAATCGCGACCGCGCGCCCGCAGTCCGCATCTCCTGATGAGCCGCAGACCACCCGCCTGTCAATGGCCAAGAACGCCGTCCGCAACGCGGTGAGCAACGCGACGGGGGCCACCCAGCGACCGGCTCCCCCGCCCGCTGCGCCACGCGAGGAACGCGAAATCGAGTCGTGGCTGGGCGAATTGCGCGGCACAGCGCCCGCCGGCGGACAGCCTGCGCCGCCTCCTGCGCGACCGTCGGCTGACGCCACTAGGGCAATGCCGGAGCAACGCCCCCGCCAGCCTCGACCGCAACCGGGCGATGAGCCGACGACCGCGATTCCCGCGCAACGTCCCCGGCCGCAGAGCGACGACGCGACGACCGCCATTCCGACGCCGCGAAAGCAGGATCCGGAAGCGACCGAGAAGCTCGACACCCGCGACGAAGACGAGCCCAAGCGCCGTGGTGGCGGGTTGAGCGCGCAGGATCTACTGCGGCGCGAGGGCAGGCTTTAACGCTTAGCGAATGTCGTCGGCGTCGGCCCTTACGATCGGTCCGTCCTGCGCCTCTATTTCGGCTTCTTCTGCAGCGGGGTCATCGGCTAGCAGCACGCGGATCGCGCTGTTGAGGAACGCGACCGTCGGCACCGCCAGCAGCGCGCCGACGATGCCCGCCAGCACGCCGCCGCCCGCAATCGCAAGCACGACGGCCAGCGGATGCACCGACACCGCGCGGCCCATCACCAGAGGCTGCAACACGTGGCCTTCCAGCTGCTGCACGGCGATGATGAGGCCGAGCGTGATCAGTGCGAAGATCCAGCCCTTGGCGATCAGTGCGATGACCACCGCGAGGAATCCGGCGACCACCGCACCGACGAGCGGGATGAACGCGCCGAGGAACACCAGCGACGCCAACGGCAGAGCCAGCGGGATACCCATGATGGCCAGGCCGGTGCCGATGCCGGTCGCGTCGACGAGGGCCACCAGGAACGTCGCCCGCACGTAGCCGATCAGTGACCGGAAGCCCGCCCGCCCGGCGTCGCGGACCCGCTCCCGCACGTTCTCCGGGAAGATCTTGGTGACATACGTATAGATGTTCCGCCCGCCTTGCAGCACGAAGATCAGCGTGAACAGCACCAACAGCGCGCCGGTGACGATCTCGGTGATGGTGCCCGCCGTGGATAGAGCACCACTGGTCAGCTTTTCCTGGTTGTTCTGCAGGGCCTCGACGGCAGATTTGCGGACTTGTTCGATCTGCGCGTGGTCGAGATGGAGCGGGCCACTGGTCAGCCAGTCGCCCACGCCCTTGATGCTGGTGCTGACCTGCTGAACGAGAGCCGGTGCGCCCTCGATGAATTGGCTGACCACGAAGGTCAGGATTCCGCCGACCACCGCGATGCCGCCGAGCAGGACCAGCGCTACCGCCGCGCCACGTGGAGCACCGCGGCGATCGAGGATGTCGACGACGGGCAGCAACAACGCGGCCAGCATCGTCGCCAACGCGACCGGCACCACGAGGATCTCGATTTGCTTCGCAACCCAGAGCACCGCGACGATCGCCGCGAATATCACCAGCAGCCGCCACGCCCACGCGGCGGTCTTGCGGACCAACGGAGTCACCGATTCATCGGCGACAGTATCAACGGAAGGGCCAGCTGGCATGCCGGTAGCGTATCGGCAGGCCGCAGTCCCGCTGCGAATCTCGAGAATCGGCTTCGGCGCGCCTGCGCGAGCGACAATATCCGGGTTACCTGCACCGCTACCCTATTGGCGTGTCCCACGACGCACCGGCGAGCGACGCTCGCGCCCAGGCACGGCCTGCCAGGGGCAGATATTGGTGGCTGCGGTGGGTAATTATCGGCGTCGCGGCCATCGTTCTCGCAGTCGAGATCGTGCTCGTGTGGGATCAATTGGCCAAGGCATGGACGAGCGTCTACTCGGCGAAGTGGTGGTGGGTGCTGGCCGCGATCGTCGCGGCGATGTCGTCGATGCACAGCTTCGCGCAGATTCAGCGCACCCTGCTGAGGTCGGCAGGGGTCCCGGTCAAGCAGTGGCGTTCGGAGTCCGCGTTTTACGCGGGCAACGCGCTGTCCACAACGCTGCCGGGTGGCCCGGTGCTGTCGGCCACGTTCATCTACCGCCAGCAGCGGATCTGGGGCGCATCACCGGTGGTGGCGTCGTGGCAGCTGGTGATGTCGGGCGCGCTGCAGGTAGTCGGGCTGGCCTTGCTCGGTTTGACGGGCGCGTTCATGCTTGGCGCGAGCAAAAACCCACTGTCGCTTATCTTTTCGCTCGGAGTGTTCATCGCGCTGATCCTGCTGGCCCAGGCGGTGGCGACCCGCCCCGAACTCATCGACGGCATCGGGGTGCGCCTGGTGTCGTGGGTCAACTCACTGCGCGGCAAGCCCGCCGACGCAGGCCTGCACAAGTGGCGCGAGACGCTGTCCCAGCTGGAATCGGTCAGCCTGTCGCGGCGTGCACTCGGTGAGGCGTTCGGCTGGTCGCTGTTCAACTGGATCGCCGACGTGGCGTGTCTGCTGTTCGCCTGTTTTGCCACCGGAGGGCATCCGTCACTCGCGGGCGTGACGGTCGCATACGCGGCGGCACGCGCAGTCGGGTCGATCCCGCTGATGCCGGGCGGGCTGCTGGTGGTCGAGGCCGTGCTGGTACCCGGCCTGGTGTCGTCAGGAATGACACTTGCCTCCGCCATCTCCGCGATGCTCATCTACCGGTTGATCAGCTGGATCTTCATCTCTGCGATCGGCTGGGTGTTGTTCTTCTTCATGTTCCGCACCGAGAAGGACATCGACCCCGACGCCACCGCCGACGGTGATGTCGAGGAACCACCACAGTTCAGCCCCGACCCAGAGGCGCGACATGAACCCGAACCCGAGCAGTAGGAGAAGCATGCGCCGTCGTTGGCGGATCCTCGCTGTGCTCCTTGGGACCGCCGCGTTGACCGTGGCATGCATGGCGCCCGCCGAAACCCCTTCAGCGCCAAAAACTTCGACTATGACGCCCGCGGCCCCGGACAGCGCACCCACGGTGGTGACTCCCCTGTTGGCCAGCGTCATCGCGCCACCGATCCCCGTGCCTGCCACCGACGGCAAGGTCCACCTGGCCTACGAACTGCTGCTGACCAACGTGCTCAACCAAGAGCTGACCCTGACATCGCTCGGCGTGCGCGCCGGCGATCACACTCTGTTGAACCTCTCCGGTGACCGGCTCGCCTACTGGACGCGGGTCTTCGGAAACCACACACCGACAACTAAACTCGGGCCGGCCCAAGCCGCGGCGGTGTGGCTGGATGTCGTGCTCGACCAAGGCGCCCCGGTTCCGACGGAGCTTGTGCACGCGGTCGGCGTTTCGGTGGCACAACCGCAGCCTCCGCTGTTTCCCGCCACGCTGACCGAGACGGTGGCGCCCGTCAGCGTGTCGACCCGCAAGCCGCCGGTGATCGCGCCGCCTCTCGTTGGTACAAACTGGGTCGACGCCAACAGTTGTTGCGACATGACGCCGCACCGGATGGCGCTGAATCCACTCAATGGACAGCTGTGGGCGGCCGAACGGTTCGCCATCGACTACGTGCAGCTGCTTCCTGACGGCCGACTGTTCAACGGCGACAAGACCAAACCGGAAAGCTACCCCGGCTTCGGGGCTGACATCCATGCCGTTTCCGAGGGTCGCGTTGTCGCGGTCGTGGACGGACTGCCTGAGCAGGTTCCCGGCACGAACCCCAGCGGCCTGCCGCTCGACCAGTACGCGGGCAATCACATCGTTCAGGACCTGGGAGACGGCAACTATGCCCTGTACGGGCATCTGAAGACCGGCAGCATCACAGTCAAGGTCGGTGACCAGGTGAGCCGGGGGCAGGTGATCGCGTCGCTGGGCAACTCCGGCAACACCGACGGCCCACACCTCCATTTCCACATCATGAGCACCCCCGATCCGCTGCGGTCCAATGGGCTGCCGTGCGTGCTGTCGTCGTTCAAACTCGACGGACGCATCACGTCAATGGATGCCCTAGACGCCATCGAAGCGGGCAAGCCGGCACCGATGCAGCCCAACTTCAGCCCGCGCGATGAATCCGCCGTCAGCCCACTGGTCTTGGACGTGATGAGCTATGCCGGTCGATGACGGGCGGGGCCGACCGGCGCTGATCGCCCTGTTCGCCGACGTCGTCTGTGTGATCGTGTTCTGCACGATCGGGCGCCGAAGTCACGCCGAGGGGTTGACGGTGGCCGGGATCGCGCAGACCGCGTGGCCGTTTCTGGCGGGCACGGGCGTCGGCTGGCTCGTGATCGGCGCGTGGCGCAGACCATTCAGTGTCATCCCCGTCGGCGTGGTCGTGTGGGTGTGCACAGTCGTGGTGGGAATGATGCTGCGCAAGATGACGTCTGCGGGTGTGGCGCCGAGCTTTGTCGTTGTGGCATCGGTGTCGACCGCCGTGCTCCTGCTGGGTTGGCGCGGCGCGGCCGCGCTCGTGGGACGCGGCTGAACCTATTCGCGATCCGCAGGCGGCTCAGGAGAAGTCGAGATGGTCAACTTCGCACGCAACCCGCCGAGCGGTCCGTTGGACAATTCGATGCGGCCACCGTGCAACGCCGCCTGCTGGGCTACCAGGGCCAGGCCCAGACCCGATCCGCCCGGCGCCGCGTTGCTACCGCGGGAGAATCGGCCGAGCACAGATTGATGCTCCTCCTCCGGCAGGCCTCGGCCGTTGTCGTCGACGACGATCGTCATCGTGTGGGCATAGCGGTTAGCCGCCAACACAATTCGCGTTGCACTCGCGTGCGTCACCGCGTTGCGGACCAAATTGTCGATCGCGAGCCGTAGCCCGCCAGGCCAGCCCCAGATGGCCCCGAGGTCATCGGCGGCCTCAACCACGATTTCCACATCCCCGCCGGTGCGCATGTTCTCCCGCGCAACGCGGTCGAGCAGGTCGGTGACGTCGATGAGTTCACGGTCCTCGGCCTGCGCAAGTTGGCCCGACGCGAGCTGTCCGAGCGCGGTGATGATGGCCTCAACCCGGCGTTGCGCGCGCGAAAGATCCTGCACCACTTCGGCTCTCTCGTCGTCTGGCAGGTCGTGGATCCGCAGGGTGTCGAGGTCGGCGCGCATCGCCGTCAGTGGGGTGCGCAGTTCGTGCGCGGCGTTGGCGGCGAAATCCTGTGCGGCCTGCAGGGAATTGGTGGTGGCCTGCTGAGCGGCGGCTAGCCGGCTCAACATCGCGCTCATCGCCTCGGACAGGTCCTCCGCCTCGCGGACGCCACGCACTTCTGGCATGCGCTCGGTGTCCTTGCCTAGCCGTTTGGTGTGCTCGGTCAGTCGGCGCAGCGGCCGGATCGCGGGACCGGCAAGCAACCAGCCCAGGCCAGCGGCGATCAGCACCGTCACCAGGCCGACGGCCGAATAGAGCGGAATCCTGGCGCGGTTCAACAAAATGCTGTCGGCACGGATGCCGACCGACATCAGCACGCCGCCCTGTTGGTTGACCGTGATGGTGCGAACCCGGTATTCGACGCCGTTGACTACGACCGTCGCGGTGCCAAGCGGCAGCGCAGGCAATTGGAAACCACGCTGGAACATCACTTGCCCGGTGGACTCTGATCGCCCCGTGGTGAGCACGCCGCGGCGCGGATCTTCCAACTGCTCGGGATACATGCTGGCGTCGATGATCGACTCGAGTCGGCGATCTAGTTGCGCGGCATCATTATTCGCGAGCACCACCGACGTGAGGATCGTGAACGCGGCGACCACCGCTGCCGCGGCGGCGGCCGAGGCGATCGCCACCCTGGTGCGCAGCGAAGCGGACCGCAGGAATCGCGGCAACCGCACCTACGGCTCGTCCCGCAACACGTAGCCGATGCCGCGAACCGTATGGATAACCCTCGGCAAGCCCTCGCGTTCAAGCTTGCGCCGCAGATAGGAGATGAACACGTCGGCGACGTTGGTATCGACGTCGAAGTCGTAGCCCCACACCATTTCCAGCAATCGCTGGCGCGACAGCACCACACCGGCGTTCTCCGCCAGCACGGCCAGCAGGTCGAATTCCCGCTTGGTCAGGTCGACCCGCTCGCCGTCGACGAACACCAACCGGCGGGCGGTGTCGATGGTCAGCGGACCGACCGTCATCGTGTCGGACGGTTGGTCCGAATGGGACGCACGCCGAAGCAGGGCGTGCAACCGCGCCACCAGCTCGCCCAGATCGAAGGGCTTGGTCAGGTAGTCGTCGGCACCGGCCTCAAGACCCGCGATCCGGTCGTTGACGGTGTCGCGCGCGGACAGGACGCAAATCGGGATGTCATTGCCCAACGCCCGCAGCGCGGTCACCACGGCGACGCCGTCGAGCTCTGGCATCTGGACATCGAGAACCAACGCGTCATGCGATTCGTTGGACAACAGCCGCAGCGCCTCTTTACCGTTCGCCGCGACCCGAACGTCGAATCCCGAATGCCGCAACCCGCGTGCGACGGAGGTTCTGACGTCGGGGTCGTCGTCGACCATCAACACCGTGCGGCTCGCGCTCTCCTGCGCGGGCAGTTCGCCGACCCGCACGCGGACTACGGAATGGAAGGTGCCGGTGCTGAGCCGCAGCGGTTCTTCAGGTCGACCAACGGTTGACGGATGCCGGTCAGGTCAGCCTTGACCTGAGGGTTCGCATCGAGGTATGTCCGGACGTCGCCGCGGACGTCCTCGCGCTTCTTGCCCTCCAGGCTGGTGAAAAACCAGTTCACATCCGGGTGCGTGAAGAGGTACGCCGACGTCGACGCCGAGACACCCGATGCCACACCGGCCAGGTCGGCGGCGGTGCAGTTGGGCGGGTTATTCGCCGGGTCGTCGGCCATCGCCGACGGCAGGGCACCCAACAACATCGCACCTGCGATCGCGCCGGTGCCGACCGCGCCAGCTACCGCACGTCGCGCGGTACGGGCCGAGAGCAACATGGACAGGCTCCTTCATACGCAGTGGAGAGGCCGTAACCATTGGCGGTTCCGACAATTTAAAAGCTAAGCAGAAAGGGTCCCGACTTTCTTGCCTTGCGCCTAACCGATCGTGAGAAAGCCTGAATCCGCAGCTCAGCGGCCTCACCTGCGACGCTGCGCGCTGCACCCAGTGCTAGCGGGTGGTGGCTGTCGCGGGGCCGGGCAGCGGCCCAACGCCCTGCGTCGCCGCCGAAGCGGGCGACTGCGAACCCGGCACACCTACGGTCGGCACACCCAGTGTCTGCGCGGTCTGCACTGCTCCTGGCAAACTTCCGGGAAGTGGGGCTCCCTGCTGCTGCGCGGCCTGCATGAGGCCCATCAGCTGAGGCAGGCTGATCGGCAGCTTGCAACGGGTGGACAGGGCGACCAGCGGCTGCTGCAACTGCTGCATGTCCTTGGCGACTTGCGGGTTGGCGTCGAAGTAGGTCTTGACCGCTCCCAACGACTGCGGCCCGGCCTGCTGCTGGGAGATGGTCGTAAGGGCCTGGTTGGTCTCGGGGTGCAAGTCGAGGTATGTGCTCATCGACGTGGCCACCGAGCCGATGGTTCTGGCCAGCTCACTCGCCGCGCACGGATCGGTCGCCGCGGTTGCCGAGGGAACCGCCAGCGCTGCCACTGTGGCACCGCCGACGGCCGACGCAGCGAACATCGCGCACAGCCAACGGCGCAGCGGCCTACCGGTCGTTCTCATGGACCTAACTCCTTACGGTTTGCGAACGGATTGGGCACTGTCGCAAACACATTGCGATCGGACGATTTGGGTTCCCCGACCCGGCGTCCTCGCACATCCTGCCATCTACGCCGATGCACCGGCCAATCCAGCGAACGAATGTGCAGGTGAACAACAGGAACTACGCAGCTTCGCGTAACGCTGAGCACCGCATTAGCGAGAAGGGTTAGAGCACGGTTAGGGCGTTGCTGAGGGCGCAGCACCCTACCTCACGCTGTTGTACGCTCACGCTACGCAACGCCGGGCAGAAAGCGGGGAGTTCGCTATCCAGCAGTTCATGATGCGCTTGAGCAGCAACCTGCGCAGATATCGCTGGGCGGTGTTCGCGGCGTGGCTACTTCTACTGGTTCCCTCGATCTATCTGGCGATGCATCAGTCCGGCAACCTGACCGGCGGCGGGTTCGAAGTCGAGGGTTCCCAGTCGCTGCATGTGCAGCGCGAACTCGAGCAGCACTTCCCCGGCCAGGGCGCGTCCCCGCTGGCCCTGGTCGCCGCCCCGCGTGCAGACGCGTCATTCGACGACATGTCCGCAGCGGTCACCCAGCTCGAACACATCGCCGCCGAGGTGCCAAGCGTCAAGGTGGTGCCGAACCCGCAGCAGCCGCCGCCCCAGCCGGACCGCCCGTATGTCGTCACGCTGCAGCTGGACTTCAACAACACCGGCGCAGTCGACGTCGCCAAACAGCTTCGGCAGAAGGTCGGTATCACGGGCGATCAGCCCGGTGAGATCGAGAACGGCAAGGTCAAGCTGTACGTCATCGGCCAGGGCGCACTGGGGGCCGCGGCGACTCTGGCCACCAAACACGACATCGCGCAGGCCGAACAGTGGAACCTTCCGATCGTCCTGATTGTTTTGCTCGCGGTGTTCGGGTCGCTGGCCGCTGCGGCGATGCCACTGGTCTTGGGCATTTGCACCGTCGTGGTGACCATGGGGCTGGTCTATCTGCTGTCGATGTACACGACGATGTCGGTGTTCGTCACGTCGACGGTGTCGATGTTCGGCATCGCACTGGCCATCGACTATTCACTATTCATTCTTATGCGGTTCCGCGAGGAACTGCGCGCGGGCCGTGATCCTCAGCAGGCCGCCGATGCGGCGATGGCCACTTCGGGCCTTGCGGTGGTGTTGTCCGGCCTGACCGTGATCGCCTCTGTCACCGGCATTTATCTCATCAACACGCCGGTCCTGCAGTCGATGGCCACGGGCGCGATCCTCGCCGTTGCCATCGCGGTGCTGACGTCGACGACGCTGACCCCCGCCGTGCTGGCGACGTTCGGCCGGGCGGCCGCCAAGCGTTCGTCCTACCTGCACTGGTCGCGCAGGGCCGAGACCACCCAGTCGCGGTTCTGGAGCCGGTGGACCGGTTCGGTGATGCGAAGGCCGTGGCTGTCGGCGCTGGCGGCATCGGCGTTCCTGCTGACACTCGCCACACCCGCATTCTCGATGGTCCTTGGCAACAGCATGCAGCGCCAGTTCGAGCCGACCCACGAGATCCGCGGCGGAGTCAACGCCGCTGCCGAGGCCCTCGGCCCAGGAGCACTGGGGCCGGTGCGGGTGCTGCTGACCTTCCCAGACGGCAACGCGGCCTCGGCGGACGCGAAAGCGCCTGCCCTCGATGCGGTGCGTCACAAGATGGCGCAGGGGCCCAACGTCGTGTCGGTGTCGCCGCCGGTGTTCGGCGACGACTACCGGCGTGCGCTGTTGTCGGCCGTGCTTTCGGTCGATCCGGAAGACATGGGCGCCCGCCAGACCGTCGACTGGATGCGCAAGCAATTGCCTGCGGTGCCCGATGTCAACGCCAGCATCGACGTCGGCGGACCGACGGCGCTGATCAAAGACTTCGACGACCGGGTGTCGGTCACGCAGCCCGCGGTGTTCGGTTTCGTCGCACTGATCGCCTTCATCATGCTGCTGATCTCGATCCGGTCGGTGTTCCTGGCGTTCAAGGGCGTTCTGATGACGGTGTTGTCGGTGGCTGCGGCCTACGGCAGCCTCGTCGCGGTCTTCCAGTGGGGCTGGCTGGAAGACCTGGGCTTCAAGCCGATCTCGTCGCTGGACAGCACGATCCCGCCGTTGGTCCTGGCGATGACGTTCGGCCTGTCGATGGACTACGAGATCTTCCTGTTGACCCGCATCCGGGAGCGGTTCCTGCAGACCAGGAACACTCGCGACGCCGTCGCGTACGGCGTGAGCACCAGCGCCCGCACGATCACCAGCGCCGCGCTGATCATGATCGCGGTGTTCATCGGGTTCGCGTTCGCAGGCATGCCGTTGGTCGCCCAGTTGGGTGTCGCGTGCGCGGTCGCGATCGCGGTCGACGCGACTGTGGTGCGGCTGGTGCTGGTGCCCGCGCTGATGGCGATGTTCGACGAATGGAACTGGTGGCTGCCGCGCTGGCTCGCCCGCATCCTGCCGTCGGTGGACTTCGAGAAGCCGCTGCCCAAGGTCGACATTCCCGACCTGGTCATCATCCCCGACGACCTCTCGTCGCTCGGCCCGTCGGGCTCCGATCTACGCATGGTGGTCAAGTCCGCGGCCCGGTTGAAAACCCTTGCCCCCGATACGATTTCCGTCGCCGATCCGCTGGCGCTGAGCGGCTGCCTGCCATCGCCGGAGCCGGTCGGCGCACTCGTGAACGGCCACAGCAACGGTCTTGCGCTCCGCAACGGCACATCGAACGGCGCCACCAACGGAGCGGCCGAGGGCGCGGTGCCCTGCCCGCCAGGAGTTCATCCGGTGATCATGTGGGGCGGCAGGCTGTCGGTCGCGCTCGACGCACTGGAGACCGAGGCCGACTCGGACCGGGCACCGGTGGAGCGGCGCGGGCCGATGGAGACCACCAACGTCCAGTTGCCGACGGGCGACCGGCTGCAGATCCCGACCGGTGCGGAAACGCTGCGGCTGAAGAGTTACCTGATCATGTGCCGAAACACGGCCAGGGATTTCGCTGAGTTTGCCGAATTGGTCGACTCGATGGAAACTCACACCGCTGCAGTGGTGCTGGCGTCAATGGACCGGTATTACTGTGGAGACCGTTCGAGGAAACAATGGGTCGCTACCCAATTGGTACGGCGCCTGGCCGATCCACAACCGTCCGACGAGCACGACACCAGGATGTCGGGCCCTGAGGCAGAGGCCGATTGGGCGAAGGTCAGGGAGCGCTGCCTATCGGTGGCAGTAGCGATGCTGGAGGAGGCGAGGTGACGTTGGCCCCCGGTCGGGACACGCGCCACGACGCTGTCTCGGGAGCCAACCGACCCGCGGCGCCCGCGCAGGGCCGCCGGTCGTCGATCGACGACCGGCCGGTGGAGTTCTGGCCGACCGCAGCGATTCGTGCGGCACTGGAGACGGACGACCTGACGGTCTGGCAGCGCATCGTCGTCGCGATCAAGCGGGATCCGTACGGCAGGACCGCGCGGCAGGTCGAGGAAGTGCTGGAAACGGCGCGCCCGTACGGCGTTTCCAAGGCGCTGGCTGAGGTGCTCAACCGCACCCGCGAGCACCTGGAGGCCAACGAGCGCGCCGAAGTAGGTCGCCATGTGCAGTCGCTGCTGGAGCGGTCCGGTCTTGGCCCTGACGAATTCGCGTCGCGCATCGGCGTCCCGGGCAGAGACTTCGCGGCGTATCTCAGCGGACAGACCAGCCCACCTGCGTCGCTGATGATCCGGATGCGGCGGCTGTCCGACCGGTTCGCCAAGATGCGCCATCAACGTCCGGTCGAGTGAGTCGATGACATACGCGCTGATCCCGGGAGCGGGTGGCAGCGCTTGGTACTGGCATCGCGTGACACCGCTGCTTCCCGACGCGATTGCGATCGATCTTCCCGCCGACGACGATTCGGCGGACCTGACCACCTACGCCGACGCGGTTGTCGCCGCGGTGTCCGGCGCGCCGGGCCCACTGGTTTTGGTCGCACAATCGATGGGCGCGTTCACCGCGCCGATGGTCGCCACGCGGGTGCCGACCCTCTCGATCGTGTTGGTCAACCCGATGGTGCCGGAGCCCGGTGAACCGCCCGGGCAGTGGTGGGCGGCAACGGATCACAAGCGCTACGTGCCGGACTTCGATCCGGTCGAGGACTTCTTTCACGACGTACCGCAGGCAGTGCGCGAGGAGGCGTTCGCGCAGGGCGAGCCGCAGCAGTCCGACGCACCGTTGGGGCAGCCGTGGCCACTCGGCCGCTGGCCCGATGTGCCGACCAGGGTGATCCAGGGCAGCGATGACCGGCTGTTCCCGCTGGAGTTTCAGCGGCGGATCGTGCGCTCGCGACTCGGCCTGGATCTCGAGGTGATGCCGGGCGGGCATCTGATGGCGTTGAGCCGACCCGAGGAGTTGGCGGACCGGATCGTCAATGGACATTGACCCCATCCTGCGCGACACAAACACCGTCGCGATTGTCGGCGCGTCGGCCAACCCCGCTCGCGCCAGTCATGAGGTGTGGACGTATCTGAGGTCGCACAGCGACTTCACGCTCTATCTCGTCAACCCGAACCTCAGCGAGATCGAGGGCACGCCGGTTTATCCCAGCCTGGCCGATCTGCCGGTGGTGCCCGATCTCGTCGACATTTTCCGCCGCCGCCAGTACCTACCATCGGTGCTCGACGACACCATCGCAGTCGGGGCGAAAACGCTGTGGCTGCAATCAGGGCTGTGGCATGAGCAGGTCGCCCGCGACGGAGAAGCAGCCGGCCTGCAAGTGGTCATGGACCGCTGCCTGAAGGTCGAATACGCGCGGTTGTTCGCCTAGCGCGAGTGAATCGGCGACACGTCGTCGACCAGCCAGTGGCCGTCGGTCTTGGTCAGCGCGACCCTGAGCGCGATCACGGCGGTGTCGGGTGGCTTGCCGGGTGTGCTCTGCGTTGCGTGCAGGATCACCGCGACGCTGGCGGCACCGGGGCCGATCGCCTCGATGCCCGCAGAAACGGTGCTGGCCTGGGCCGAGATGTTCTTGCTCGTCAAATCCTTTGCCACATCGGCGAATTCGTTCTTGAAGGCTTCAGCGCTCTTGGGTGACATCATTGCGGTGGCGCGGTCGATCGACGCGGTGGGGCTTTGCGGCGTGAACGTCGCGGATGCTTCGGAAATGCTGCTGGCAATGCCGACGACCTCGGCGCTGTCGTCGTGCAGCGTGCGATCGGGAATGGTCCACCGCGCGTAGCCGACAAGCACGCCTGCGATGAGCGCGACGGCCGCCACCGCGACGACAGCCAGCCGCAATCCGGGACCGTCGTCGTCGGTGCCAACGGTCACCCTGTCGCGACGCGCGAGCGCGAAGTTGACGGCGACACCCTCGATGATCAGCAGGCACAGCACCGAGCACACCGACACCCACCACAGCGGCCACGCCAGCGCGATGCCGATGAAGACCAGCGCGGCGACGGTGGCGACCGGCGCAAGAATGTCGAAAGCCAGCACGCGCCAACGGTTTCTCATCGAATCGGCTCCAGCCGCGAGATCAACAGCTTGCCGTCGACGTCGGAGACGTCCACCCGAAGCGTCCAGCGCACGGTTTGCGGCTTGGCCGCCCCGGCGTTCTCACTGACCGACGTCGCCACCACCATCACCGTGTCGGTGCGCGACGCTGACGCCGACAGTTCCGGCTGCTCCTGCGGCGGCGGCGCGCCGCTCGGGCCGGGCATCGCGTGGTGGATCGACTCGACCGCCACGGAGTCGATCTGGCCGGTGGTGCGGGCCTGCAGGGTCTGCACCAGCTTGCGGTATGGCTCGACGGTCGCGTCGAAGTCCGCGTTGAGCTGGCCGACGGTGCCCTCGTGCAGGTGGTGCAGGCTGGCCTCGACGGTGTCCTTGTTCATGTTGATCAGCACGCTGGTCCAGTCCGCGGCCGCCTGCATGGCGCGGGTGCGGTAGTGGAGTTCGTCGACGTCGCTGCGGTGCTGGGTCCAGATCAGCGCCGCAACCACAATCGCCGCGACCGCGAGGACGCCGAGCACTGTCGAGCCGATACCGAAGCCGGTGAACAGGCGACCGTCGTCGTCTCCGCGGTCTTCAGTGGGCTCGTCGGGCACAGCCGAGAGGGTACCCGGCGGTCAAAGTCAGCCCGGGTTGCCCGCGGTTCCGGTGTCTGCAGTGCCTCCGATACCACCTAGTCGCGCCGACACCGCCCTGGTCTCCTGCGGGCGCCGGTGCCTGGTGTCGGGCCGGCGAACAGCCCACCCTCGAGCCGTCTGGAAGGATGTTGGAGTGACGGTTAAAGCCATCCGCTCCGGTATCGACCTGAGCCACGTCGACTCTGACGCCCGCCCCCAAGACGATCTGTTCGGCCACGTCAACGGCCGCTGGTTGGTCGAGTACAAGATCCCTGCCGATCGGGCGACCGACGGCGCGTTCCGGTCGCTGTACGACCGCGCCGAGGAGCAGGTCCGCGACCTGATCACGGCAGCCGCCGCGGCGGGCGCGGAGAAGAACACCGACGAGCAGCGCATCGGCGATCTGTACGCCAGCTTCGTGGACGAGGCCACGGTTTCTGAGCGGGGTGTGCAGCCACTGCTCGACGAGCTGGCCACGATCGACGCCGCCGAAACCCCCGACGCTCTTGCTGAAGTGATCGGCGGGCTGCAGCGGACCGGGGTTGGCGGCGGCGCAAGCGCCTACGTCGACACCGACTCCAAGGATTCGACGCGGTATCTGCTGCACCTGAGCCAGTCGGGATTGGGTCTGCCCGACGAGTCCTACTACCGCGACGAGCAGCACGCGGAGATTCTGGCCGCCTATCCGCAGCACATCGCCGCGATGTTCGCCCTTGTGTACGGCGGGGATCACGTCGAGACCGCTGCGCGGATCGTGGCGCTGGAAACCAAACTGGCCGCCGCGCACTGGGACGTGGTCAAGCGCCGCGACGCGGACCTGACCTACAACCTGCGGACGTTCGCAGATCTGCCCACCGAAGCCCCTGGGTTCGACTGGACAGCGTGGGTTGGCGCGCTTGGCGCCTCACCCGAGGCTGTCGCGGAACTCGTTGTGCGCCAGCCTGATTACCTGACGGCGTTTGCCGCGGCGTGGTCGAGTGAGGACCTCGAGGACTGGAAGAACTGGGCACGCTGGCGGCTTATCCATTCCCGCGCGTCCCTGCTGACCGACGACCTGGTTGCCGAGGACTTCGCGTTCTACGGCCGCAGGCTGTCGGGCACCGAGGAGATCCGCGACCGCTGGAAGCGCGCCGTTTCGGTGGTGGAGGGCCTGATGGGCGACGCCGTCGGCAAGCTCTACGTGCAGCGCCATTTCCCACCGGATGCCAAGGCCCGCATGGACGAGTTGGTGGCCAACGTGCGCGAGGCCTACCGCGTCAGCATCAACGACCTGGAGTGGATGACACCGCAGACACGGGACAAGGCGCTGGCCAAGCTGGACAAGTTCACCCCGAAAATCGGCTATCCGGCCAAGTGGCGGGACTACTCCACACTGGTGATCGAGCGTGACGACCTATACGGCAACGTCCTTCGGGGCAACGTCGTCGGCTCCGACCGTGAGCTCGCCAAGCTGGGCGACCCGTGGACCGCGACGAGTGGTTCATGACACCGCAGACTGTCAACGCCTACTACAACCCCGGTATGAACGAGATCGTCTTTCCCGCAGCGATTCTGCAGCCGCCGTTCTTCGACTCCGAGGCCGACGACGCCGCCAACTATGGAGGCATCGGCGCCGTCATCGGGCACGAGATCGGACACGGATTCGACGACCAAGGCGCCAAGTACGACGGCGACGGCAACTTGGTCGACTGGTGGACCGACGAGGACCGCGCCGAATTCGGCGCCAGGACAAAGGCGTTGATCGAGCAGTACGACGAGTTTGTGCCCCGCGAATTAAGCGGACACCGCGATGCACATGTCAATGGCGCGTTCACGGTCGGCGAGAACATCGGCGACCTCGGCGGGCTGTCGATCGGCTTGCTGGCCTACCGGCTGTCACTGAAGGGCGCTCAAGCGCCGGTGATCGACGGGTTGACCGGCGAGCAGCGGGTGTTCTTCGGCTGGGCCCAGGTGTGGCGCACGAAATCCCGTGACGCCGAGGCCATCCGGCGGCTGGCTATCGACCCCCACTCGCCGCCGGAGTTCAGGTGCAACGGCGTGATCCGCAATATGGACGCGTTCTACGAGGCGTTCGATGTCAGCGAGACCGACGAGCTGTACCTTGACCCGCAGCGGCGAGTCCGAATCTGGAACTAGCCGTAAGACGGCGACCGTTAGAACATCTGCCAATCCGACGCACCGTCGGGCTGGTTGTATAGCCCCTTCGAGTTCTTGATCACGATCGGATCGCCGCTGCCGAAGTTGTCGTAGAACCACTTCGCATTTTCAGGGCTGATGTTGATGCAACCGTGGCTCACGTCCCGCTTGCCCTGGTCGCTGACGGACCACGGCGCGCTGTGCACGAAGTTGCCGCTGTTGTCGAACCGGACGGCGAGCTGGACATTCACCTTGTAGCCGTTGGGCGAGTCGACAGGCACGCCGTACGTAGAGGAGTCCATGACGATGGTGGGGAACTTTTCGAGCACGTAATACGTGCCATTAGGGGTTGTGTGTCCGCCAGCCGCCATACCCATCGACACCGGGATGGTCCTCTCGAGCGTCCCGTTGCGCATGACCGTCATCTGGTGCGTCGCGTCATCCACGGTGGCCACCAACTGCTCGGGAACGGTGAAACTCGACTTGGTGCCGCCGGCGTCGATGTTGACGACCGTGCCTGCCGGCCAGAAGTCCTGCGGCCGCCAGCGCACCTGGCTGTCGTTCGTCCAGTAGAACCGGCCGGGCACCGGCGGGATCGACGAGATGTGGATGGCCTGCTCGGCCATCGCCCGGTCGGCGATGGGGCGGGCGAAGTTGATGTAAATGGGCTTGGCGGCTCCGACCTTGGAGCCGTTTGTGGGGTTGAACGTCGGCGGCGCGAACACCGGCGGCCCTGTGTAGGGCGTCGGGTTCTGGCCTGCCGGCGTGCCCTGCGGGATCACGCCAGGAGCGGCCAGCGGGTCGGCTGGCGCGAACGGGTTGGGCTGCCCCGGAAGAGAGAACGGAGGCGGCGCACCCGGGTCGGCGGGCGGGACCGCCAGCGGATCGGCAGGCGGCGGCGCGGGCGCAGCAGCAGGATCGATCGGTGCGGGCGGTGGCGGTGGTGATTGGGGGTCAGCCAGCGCAGATGGGTTGCACAGCGCCATTCCACCGACCAGTCCAGCCGCGAATATCGCGGTGACTAGCCTCCCCCTCGTCCGCATCCGCATACGTCACCTCCAGTTACACAAACTTTGTCCAGTGTGGCACAGCGAAACCACCGCTACCGCCACAAGGATGCTGTGCAATCCTGAGCGCCCGTCCAGCTCACGCCGCTGACCTGCATTATTCATCGCCGCGCGGCGGGGCGCCGTTACTCCTGTCGGTTGCCTGGGGAACCTCGAAGAGGCCGCGGGTGGCGGTGACACACGTCAGAGCGACCATCACAAGAGCCGTCGACGACCCGATCATCAGGGCCAGCCCTGTGTGCTGATAGATCAGCCCGCCCGCCAGCGAACCGGCCATGATGCCGACCTGGAACCCCGCGACGTAAAGCCCCGACGCACCGTCTGGATCGTCGGGCTCGGTGCGCATGACTGCGGCCTGCAGGATTGGCGGCAACGCGGTGGAGGCCGCGCCCCACAGTACGATCGCACCCCCGCCGACGATGACGGCCACCATCCCGGTGCCGCGATCGAACGCCAAGGACGTCAACACCGCGAACGCCGTCGCCAGCGCCGCGAGGCAGCCCACCACCGAGGCTTGCGGCCACCGATCCAGCGGCCGGGCCATCACCGCCATCGAGACCAGGCCTGCGATCCCGAACGCGACCAACAGCCAGGCCAGCCGCGCACCGTGCACCCCGACGACGTCGCGGATGATCGCGACGATGAACGTGTAGGAGATGAAGTGCCCGGTGACACCGATCAGGGTCAGCACAGTCAATGTGAACAGTCGGCGGTTACGGCGGCGGCCACCGCGGCGGCGCACGGTCTGCGTCCCGTCACGCGGCATCACCATCGGCGGGAGCGCGGCCCACGCCAGCACCGTGACAGCTGCGGCGGCGACCGTGACGAGCACCACCGCCAGCCGCCAGCCCCATAGTTGGCTCATCTCCGCGGTCAACGGGTTGCCAACGACGAGCGCGAGGGCAGTACCGACATACACCGCAGTGGTGGCGCGGCCTGCGTGTGTCGCGGGCACCAGCCGAGCGCCGATGGGCGCGATCACCGACCACATCAGCCCGTGTGTGAGCGCGCACAACACCCGGCCGCCCATCAGCACGGTGAAGTTGGGTGCCAGGGCCGAAATCAGTTGTGACACAGTCAAACACGCCAGTGTGGCAACCAACGTGGTGCGGCGTGGCCACAGCGCGGTGAGCCGCACCAGCGAAACGGTGGTGAGCGCGGCGACGAGTGCGTAACTTGCCAACAGCGTCCCCACCAACGCCTCGCTGACCCGAAGGTCGTCGGCGATCGCAGGCAGCGCACCCACCGGCACCATCTCGGCAGTCACGGAGACGAACGCGGCGGCCGCCAGCACCGTCAGCTGCACGGTGACGCGCGGCGTCCACGTGTAGGCAGGCCGTGCGCGGGTATCGACGGTCATAGCGGAAGGATCACCGTATCGACTCAGGATGGGAATTGCGCTAGAGCAAGTTGTGAGGTGGTAGTGGATCGCCGCCTAATCGAGAGAGGATTGTGATGGTCGAAATTCCCGAGGGGTATGAGTCGCTGTTGGAGCGCCCGCTGTACGGGCACCTGGCTACGACCAGACCCGACGGCAACGCGCAGGTGAATCCGATGTGGTTCGACTGGGACGGGGAGCTGCTGCGGTTCACCCACACCACGAAGCGGCAGAAGTACCGCAACATCACGGCGAACCCGCACGTGGCGATGTCGATCTGCGATCCGGACAACCCTTACCGCTTCGTGGAGGTTCGGGGCGTCGTTGAGGAGATCGTGCCCGATCCCACCGGTGCGTTCTACCTGCACCTCAACGACCGCTACAGCGGCCCGCTGACGGAGCCGCCACCCGACAAGGCCGACCGCGTGATCCTCGTCGTGCGCCCGACCGGGTACACCAAGCAGTAGACGCGCGGTGGACTAGGAGCGCACCAAGCGGGCGATCGCGGCCGACGCCTCGGCCAGCTTGGCGTCGGCCTCATCGCCGCCTTCTGCAACGGCCTGTGTGACGCAATGACCGAGGTGCTCGTCGAGCAGACCGAGCGCCACTGACTGCAGTGCGCTGTTGACCGCGCTGATCTGGGTGAGGATGTCGATGCAGTACTTGTCCTCCTCGATCATCTTCGCGATGCCCCTGACCTGGCCCTCGATCCGGCGCAGCCGCTTGGCATAGTTCTCTTTCTGCTGCGAATAGCCATGTGCGGCAGTCATTTCAGCCTCCAACCATCTGCTTCATCTGACCGATCTCGGCGTCCTGCGTTGTGACGATGTTCTTGGCAAGGCTCTTGGCGTCCACGTTGTCGCCGTTGGCGATCTCGGCCTTGGCCATCTCGATCGCACCTTGGTGATGGCCGATCATCGACTCGAGCCACAGTTTGTCGAAGTCCGCGCCGCGCAGCGACTCCAACTTGGTCATGGTGGCCGCGTCGACCATGCCCTGCATCGCGTTCCCGTGACCGGAGTGCCCGGAATTGGTGTCGGGATTCTCGTTCCACTGCACCAGGAACACCTTCATGACATTGATCTCCGGTTGCTGCTCCGTCGAGATCTGCCGAGCCAGCGCGACGAGCCCGGCGTTGGTGGAGCGGCTTGGAGCCAGCGCCGACAGGTCGACGGCCTGCTTGTGGTGCGGAATCATGTCGGTGGCGAAGGCGACATCGTCGGCGTTATAGCCTGCCGGCTGCCCGGTGATGACCGGCTCGTCTGCGTGCTGATGACCCGTGTGTCCATCCGACGCCGGGCTGCTGCACGACGAGACCAACAGGGTCGCGGCCGCGGCGGCCAGCGCTGCCGCTACTCGACGGGTCACGAACCTCATGCCCACAGGGTACCCCGTGGGGGTATGGATAACGGTTTGGCCGGTCGAAACGCCGGCGGCATACTGAGACCCATGCCCTCACTGCCCTCCGATACGCCCGATATGAAGCCCCGTAGCCGCGACGTCACCGACGGCCTGGAGAAGGCCGCCGCCCGCGGGATGTTGCGGGCGGTAGGCATGGGCGACGAAGACTTCGCCAAGCCGCAGATCGGTGTCGGCTCGTCGTGGAACGAGATCACCCCCTGCAACCTGTCGCTGGACCGGCTGGCCAAGGCCGTCAAGGACGGGGTGTTCGCCGCGGGTGGCTATCCGATGGAGTTCGGCACGATCTCGGTGTCCGATGGCATCTCCATGGGCCACGAGGGCATGCACTTCTCACTGGTGTCCCGTGAGGTGATCGCCGACAGCGTCGAGGTCGTCATGCAGGCCGAGCGCCTCGACGGCTCGGTGCTGCTGGCAGGCTGCGACAAGTCGCTGCCCGGCATGCTGATGGCCGCCGCCCGCCTCGACCTGGCCAACGTCTTCCTCTACGCCGGCTCGATCCTGCCCGGCATCGCGAAGATGTCGGACGGCACCGAGCGTGAGGTGACGATCATCGACGCGTTCGAGGCCGTCGGCGCCTGTGCGCGCGGGCTGATGCCACGTGAGGACGTCGACGCGATCGAGCGCGCGATCTGTCCCGGCGAAGGGGCGTGCGGCGGCATGTACACCGCCAACACCATGGCCAGCGCCGCAGAGGCACTCGGAATGTCGTTGCCGGGCAGCGCGGCGCCGCCCGCGACCGACCGCAGGCGCGACGGGTTCGCGCGTCGTAGCGGCCAGGCCGTGGTCGAACTGCTGCGTCGTGGCATCACCACACGCGACATCATGACCAAAGAGTCGTTCGAGAACGCGATCGCAGTGGTGATGGCGTTCGGCGGCTCGACCAACGCGGTGCTGCACCTGCTGGCCATCGCCCACGAGGCCAACGTCAAGCTGACGCTCGAGGACTTCACTCGCGTCGGCTCGAAGGTGCCCCATCTCGCCAACGTCAAGCCGTTCGGCCAGCACGTGATGACCGACGTCGATCGCATCGGCGGTGTGCCCGTCGTGATGAAGGCATTGCTGGATGCCGGTCTGCTGCATGGTGATTGCCTCACCGTCACCGGCCAGACGATGGCCGAGAACCTGGCGCACATCGCGCCGCCGGATCCCGACGGCAAAGTGCTGCGCGCACTCGACAATCCGATCCACCCGACCGGCGGCATCACCATTCTTGGCGGTTCGCTTGCCCCGGAGGGGGCGGTGGTGAAGTCAGCAGGCTTCGATTCCGACGTGTTCGAGGGCACCGCAAGGGTTTTCGAACGCGAACGCGCCGCGCTGGACGCCCTTGAAGACGGCACCATCACCGCGGGAGACGTCGTGGTGATCCGCTACGAAGGACCCAAGGGCGGCCCAGGAATGCGTGAGATGCTCGCGATCACCGGCGCGATCAAGGGCGCAGGGCTTGGCAAGGACGTGCTGTTGATGACCGACGGCCGGTTCTCCGGCGGCACCACCGGGCTGTGCGTCGGACACGTCGCCCCCGAGGCGGTCGACGCCGGGCCGATCGCATTCCTGCGCGACGGTGATCGCATCCGGCTGGACGTCGCGAAGGGCACGCTGGATGTGCTGGTGGATCCGGCCGAATTCGAGTCGCGCAAGGCCAATTTCGTGCCGTTGCCGCCGACCTACACCACCGGCGTACTGGCCAAGTACGTCAAGCTGGTCGGCTCGGCGGCGGGCGGCGCCGTCTGCGGCTAGGCGGGCGGTGGTGGATCGACGGGGGTCAGGGATATCGGCACCAAATGGGTGCCCGGTCCCTCGCCTGGGCATCCGGCTCCGTCAATGACGAGGGTGCGCTCTCCGAAGAAGCTCCCGTCAGGGTTCGGGATCCAGTAGTCCGAGCGTTGGGCCTTCACGGCGCTGTTGGGGTTGTTGCGATCGCAGAAGTAGGGATACTCACCACTCGTTTCCCAACGGTCGTTGTTCCATCTGTACTCGTAAGCCAAGGGAGCGCCTGGATTGCGGGCATGGTCGTCCTTGTTATCCATCCGCATGACACAACCGTCCACGTCACAGCGGGTGATGAATTGGACAGGCACCGTTATCGGATTCATCGGTGTCGGCATACCGTTGAACGTCTGCTTCGAGAAGTCGATGAACACGTTGTAGTACCCGTACAACGGCGGTGGTTCAGCGCGATCCGCATGAGCGACGGGCGAGACGATCAGCGCGGCACACGCGGCAAAAACGCCTACCGGCAGAGTCTTTGACATATCACTGCAATAACACACCCACGCGGTCACTCGTTGGCAAATCGAGAGAAGCGCGCAGGCATGCCCCCCGGGGCGAACGGCTGCGTCGGTCAACCGGCCTGCCAGGTTGCCACCGCGCTACTCCACCGGCGTGCTCGCCAAGTACACCAAGCTCGTCGGGTCGGCCGCGGCTGCGCAGTCTGCGGCTAGGGCGGCCGGCCGGGCTCACCCCGGCCGGTCTTGTCGTGCCTGTCTAGTGCTCGGAACCGCGAACGCGCATTCCGAAATACACGGCGTATAGGCCGCACACGGTGATCAGCAGACCGCAGATCACGTGCGACCAGATCATGCCCGCGGTCGGTGACGCGACGAAGATCCACGGTGAGAAGAAGATCCACACACCGAAGACCGGCAGCGTCCACGTCATGCCGTGGGTACGGTCCAGTGCCGAGCCGAAGCACATCGCCAGGACAGCAACGGTGATTCCTACAATCAGATCGCTGGCAGGTAGCCGCGTGAAGGTATCGAAGCCGACGATATGCGGTGACAGAGCAACGTATATCGCCGTCAGCAACGTCAGGCCGAAGGTGGCCTGCGCGGGCATCGACTCGGCTGCGCGGTCGTAGCTCGAGCGAAGAGCCAATATGTCAGGATGTTGATCGATTGATGTATGGGCTGTTGTCATTTCGTTTCCTTTCTGTTATCCGGCAAACGTTTTGGGGTGTGCAATACCCATTCATCACCATCAAGATTACGCCCTTTTGCGCAAGTCCAGCGGATCGCGCTACTCGCCGCCGAAGCGGTCGTACAGCGCGGAAAGGAACCCGGCGAGGTGGTTCATCTCCTGCCCGCAGTGCGAGCGCCCCCGGGTGAAGTGCCCTGTCGGCCAACTACTTCCCTGTCCGCAGCGACACGATCCCGGCCGAACGGTCTGCGGCCTGGTCGCGCTGAGGGCTACGCGGCCGGCTACTTGATGATCGCGACCGCGAAGCCGTCCCAGCCCTTGGTGCCGACGGTCTGGATCGCCGCCGCATCCAGCCGAGGATTCTCACCCATCATCTCCAGCATGTCGCGGACGGCGCGGGCCTGCAGGTCGTCGGGAGCCGGGTCGAGCACTCGCCCGGAGCGAGCGATGTTGTCCACCACGATGATTGAACCCGGCGCGCCGAGTTTGATCGCCCACTCGACGTAGGCGACGTTGTTCTCCTTGTCTGCGTCGATGAAGATCAGGTCGAACGGTTCTTCACGGCCGACGAGCGTCGGCAGGGTGTCCAGCGCGGCGCCGACAATCACCTCGACACGGTCGTCGACGCCGGCCCGCGCCAGGTTCTGCCGCGCCACCTCGGCATGCCTGGGTTCGTACTCCAGCGTGATCACCCGGCCGCCCGCACCGACGCCGCGGGCCAGTTCGATGGTGCTGTATCCCGCGAGTGTGCCGATCTCCAGTGCCCGGGTGGCGCGCGTCGCCGACGCCAACAAGAACAAGAGCTTTCCGTGTTGGGCCGACACCTCGATCGCGGGCATGCCTGCGGCGGCTCCCGCCTCCCGCGCCGCGACCAGCGCGTCGTCCTCGCTGCGCAACACGCGGTTGAACAGCTCATCGAGTGCCTTGGGGTCGGGCTCCGTCACCCGACAAACGCTACCGCACACCTTCTTTGGCGTACACGACCCGCAACACGTGGGCGACCTCCGGCCCCATCACCGCGCCAGCCAGTTCGCAGAACGTCGCGACGAACTGCGGCCCGTGCGGCGGTTCGGCATCGCTCAGGTGATGGGCGATCTCGTGCAACACGACGAGCTCACGCAATGCCCATGTCGAGCCACGGTCGGGCACCGCGATCGCGGCCCCATCGTCATCGGAGCGCTCATAGTGCGCGGCGGTAGTCCCGCGGCGGCCCCGCACCGTCAACGGGCCGACGGCAGGCCAGCGCCCGCGGACGGCGGGGTGAGCCAGCACCTCGTCGACGTAGCGCTGCACCGAGGGAGCCGACGCGAACCGCCCTTCCGGCGGCAGCGTCAGTTGCGTGCCGAAGAAATCGACGACGCGGCTGCCGTGCTCGGCCGCTCGGTCGAACAACGTCCGCACGAATTCCTCAGCGGCATAGACCTTCGCCCGCTGCGTGTCGCGCGCAGTCACGTCTCCAATGCCGACCGGGCACCGGCCAGTTCTGCACTGTTGCCCAGCCGCGCCCGCCTGCCTGCCTTGTCCCCGGCGCGCCGTGCCGCCGACGAATATCCGGACGTCGCACTGGTGGCCCGCCATGTGCCGCGCGCCGGGGAGGTCTCGCGGTAGAAGTCCTTAAGCTCGATGTCTTTGTCCCGCAACGCGATAGCTGTGCCCGGGCGGCTGAACCGGCCTTTGGTGGCCTCACGCTGAGCCTGTTCACGCGCTTCGGACAGTCGCTTGCCGACGCGGGCCCCGAACGCCAGCTGGAAGTTGAGCCGAGCCGTGATCGTCGGCGTCGGCCGGTGCGCACCGGACGCGATGTAGGTCTGGGACGCCTTGACCATCTGCATCACCAGGCTGGCGTACAGCGCGTGGCTGGCATCGATGTCCTCGGCGAACCCGTACGCGTAAACGAAGGTCGAGTTGGAGGCGACGTCGCACTTCACGTCGTTGGCGAGCGCGATCACCGTGAAGAGCTGCACGTAGGTGCGTAGCCCGCGGGCGCCTGCGTTGCCGATGGTGATGGTGCGCTGCACGGGCGTCTGCGCTTTCGTGCGCTTGTCCGAATGTGTACGCGCGACCGCGAGGTCGATGGACGTCGCCGTCGCCAGCCGTTGTGCGGCGGCCATGAATGCATCGGCCTCATGCTGGTTGTCGGTGCCCTCGGCCTGGCGGAGCAGCGCGGCGATCCGCGCCAGCATCTTGTCGTCAGTCATTGCGCCAGATTAGGACTTTTGGCCGACAAAGCCGTCGAGCGCCGTGACCACCTGTGGAGAAAGCGGCGCCGGCTTGGTCAGGTTCGCGATGCTGTCACTGGGATCGTCGTGCAGCACATGGTTGACGCCCTTGAGTTCGACAACCTTCAGTTCGGTGTGTTGCAGCGCATCGGTCAGGGGTTTCTCGGTGTCGCACTTGGCCTGGCTGTCGGTGTCCGAGCAGGTCAACAAGACCGGAGTGCGTGCGGGCACCTTCGCGGCCAGTGCCAGCGGGTCGATCTTGTCCGTCTCGACTACCGCCTTCACATTGCCCGGGTTGATGATGGCGTTCAACCCCTCCGGCAGCTTGGCTGGCACTGTGCCCTTGGCACGGATTTCATCGACGGCCGCCAGCCACGCCGACAACGTCTCGGGGCTCGCGTCGCCCCGCACCCGGTTGGTGATGATGTCGAGGTAGCGGCCGGGCAGCGGCTGAAACAGGCCCAGCGAGTGGATCTTCGGCGCTCCGGGCGTGGCGTCGGCCGCAAGCGTCAACGCATGGATGGCGCCCTCACCATGTCCGTACACCGAGATCTGCGCCTTGTCGGTGCCGGGCTGATCGGCAAGGTAGCGAACGGCGGCGTCGGCACCCTTTGTGTATACGGCGCTGACGACGTCGTTCGGCTTGTACATTCCGATACCGGTCTTGCCGGTACCGACCTTGTCGTATCGCAGGCTGGCGATACCGCGGTCCGAGAGGTGCTCGGCGAGTTGGCGCATGTTGCCGATGGGACCGACGACCGCGTTGTCGCCGTTGCGGTCCGTCGGGCCACTTTCGGAGATCAGCAGCACCGCAGGCCCGGGACCGGCGCCCTGCTGGTGCCGGTAGGTGCCGTGGATGGTCAGGCCGTCGGCGTTGAAGGTGACCTCGTCGTCCACCCAGCGATGATCCTGCGACGAGCAGCCGGCAAGCGCCAGCACCAGCGAAATAGCCAGCACGACAACGCGTTTCAAAGCCGAACCTCGATCCAGGAGGTGACGTCGTCGAGTACCACCGCGCGTTCAGGCTCATTGAACACCTCGTGGTACAGCTCCGGGTAAACCTTGAGGTGCACGTCTGTGGCGCCGACGCACTCGACCAGGTGCCTGCTGCCTGCGACGGGGATCAGCTTGTCCTGCTCGCCGTGTACGACGAGAAGTGGCGCCGTCAGCGCGCCTGCGCGCTGAGGCATGGTCTCGCCGACGCCGATCAACGCGCGGGCGATCCCGGCGGGCAGCTTGCCGTGATGAACAAGCGGGTCGGCGTTGTAGGCGGCCACCACTTCGGGGTCACGCGACACCGCGTCGGCGGGCAGTTGTTCGACGGGCAGACCTGGCGCGACCTTGCCGAGCAGCTTGGCGACGAACACCATCACCGGCGATACTGCGTCCTGGGCATCGACCGCCGGGCCGGACAGCACCATGGCGGTGTAGTCATCGGGATGCTCGACGCCGTAGGCGAACACGATGCCCCCACCCATGCTGTGGCCGAGCACGACACGGCTGAGCTCGGGATGATCGGCGGCCGCGATGCCGACCATCGTGTGGAAGTCGTCGGTGTAGTCAGAAATGTCCCGTAGATAGACCCGCTTGCCGCCGGAACGGCCGTGACCTCGATGGTCAAGGGCGTAGGTGATGAGGCCGGAATCGCCGAACCGCTGCGCGACATGGTCATAGCGACGGGCATGCTCGGCGTACCCGTGTGCCAGCACGACGACCCCGCGCGGGTCGGTGTCCGGGGTCCACACGTCGTAGACGATGCGCACGCCCCTGACACCGTCGAAGCTGCGTTCGGTCCGGGTAGTGGCCATCAGGGGAGAGTAGCGAGTAGTTGTCGGGGGGCTCTGCGTAAGCTCGGCCAGGTGACCGTCCTGGCGCACGAAACCGACGACGAGTTCCTGCTCAAGGCCGAACCGCACCGGCGTGAGCTGCTGGCTCACTGCTACCGGATGACCGGCTCGTTGCAGGACGCCGAGGACCTGGTCCAGGAAACCTACCTGCGCGCGTGGAAGGCATACGGCGGGTTCAAGGGTCAGTCCTCACTGCGGACATGGCTTTACCGGATCGCCACCAACACGTGCCTGACGGCGCTCGACTCACGCCAGCGCCGCCCGTTGCCGACCGGGTTGGGCGCGCCGAGCTCCGATCCCGTCGACGACATCACGGCGCGTGATGAGGTGCCCTGGCTGGAGCCCCTCCCGGATCAATACGACGACCCCACTGATCCCTCGACGATCGTCGCTTCCCGGGAGTCGGTGCGGCTGGCGTTCGTCGCGGCGCTGCAGCACCTGTCGCCGCGGCAGCGCGCGGTGCTGGTGCTGCGCGAGGTGCTCCAGTGGAAGGCGGCCGAGGTGGCCGAGGTGATCGGCTCGTCGACAGCCGCGGTCAACAGCCTCCTGCAGCGCGCGCGGGCGCAGCTCGACGCTGCCGGCCCCAGCCAGGACGACCAGCTACAGCCGCCCGACTCGCCGGAGGCGCAGGACCTGCTGACGCGCTACATCGCCGCGTTCGAGGCCTATGACATCGACAAGCTCGTCGAGTTGTTCACCGCGGACGCCGTCTGGGAGATGCCACCGTTCGACGGCTGGTATCAGGGGCCGGAAAACATCGTCCTGCTGTCCAAGACGCACTGCCCGGCCGAAGGCCCAGGGGACATGCGCTTCATCCGCACCGCGGCCAACGGTCAGCCTGCCGCAGCGTTGTACATCATCAACCGGGAAACCGGTGTGCACGAGCCGCTCCAGATGCACGTCATGGCCGTTCGCCAGGACGGTATTTCGCACGTCGTGGCTTTCCACATGTCGTCCTTCGCGACGTTCGGTCTGCCCGCTTCGCTCTAAACCGGCCCGTGGCCCCTCCGCAACCTTTGCCTCCTGGGCTGCCGCCGCCTCCCGGCATGTGCTGGGCCGTGTGGATTCCAGCGCCTGCCCGAACGGCTCGCGGCGACGATGCACTCTGGGCGCTATCCGTGCACGTCAGCAGCTTTCTTGACACGTGTTTTGTAACGTGTTCTATGATCGCCAGTCATGAAGACCAAAGGGGCTCTGCTGTGGGAGCTCAACTCACCGTTCCGTGTCGACGAGATCGAAATCGGCGACCCCGTCGACGATGAGGTGCAGATCCGGGTGCATGCCGCGGGCATGTGCCACTCGGACTATCACCTGACCACCGGCGCCACCCCGATCGGCCTCCCGGCACTCGGCGGCCACGAAGGCGCGGGTGTCGTGACCAAGGTTGGCCGCAACGTCACCGGCATCGAGGAGGGCGACCACGTCATCCTCGCGTTCATCCCCGCGTGCGGTGCGTGCCCGCCGTGTCTGAAGGGCTACCGGTCGCTGTGTGATCGCGGGGCGGTGCTCCTGGGTGGCAAGGCCATCGCGGACGGCACCAGCCGGGTGCGCGCAGGCACAACTGAGGTGTCACCGATGAACCTGCTCGGCACATTCGCCCCGTATATGACGGTGCACAAGGACTCGGTCGTCAAGATCGATCGGGACATCCCGTTCGAGACCGCCGCCATCATGGGCTGCGCGGTGCCGACGGGTTACGGTTCGGCCACCAACGTCGCGCAGGTGCAACCGGGCGAGACGGTGGTGATCGTCGGCGTCGGCGGCATCGGAATGAGCGCGTTGCAGGGCGCGGTGATCTCCGGCGCCAGGCACGTCATCGCGATCGACCCGAACGAGTGGAAGCGTGAGCAGGCCATCAAGTTCGGGGCGACACACGTCTACCCGTCGATGGCCGAGGCCATCGCTCCGATGATCGACGTCACCTATGGCCTGATGGCGGACAAGACCATCATCGCGGTAGGCGACATGAAGGGTGAGTACATCGAAGAGGCGATGATCCTGACGGCCAAGACCGGTACCTGCGTGGTGACGGGCATGGGCTCGATGATGGATGTCGACGTCAAACTCAACCTGTTCCTGTTCACCATGTTGCAGAAGACGTTGAAGGGCAACATCTTCGGCGGCGGCAGCTCACACGTCGAGACACCGAAGCTCGTCGGACTCTACAAGTCCGGCCAGCTCAAGATCGACGAGATGGTCACCGCCACCTATTCGTTGGAGAACATCAACAACGGCTACGCGGACATGCTGGACGGCAAGAACATCCGCGGTGTCATCAAGTTCACCGAGGCTGACTGGTAAGCCGAGTCACCACCGACTCGATCGCCGAGCCGAACGCCCGCTGCTGCGCGGCGCTCAACCCGTCGAACACGACGGAACGCACCAGCTCGACGTGCCCTGGTGCGGCGGCATCCAGCGCCGCGCGTCCGTTGTCGGTGAGCTCGACCGTCGCGCCACGGCGGTCGTCGCCGATGCCGTGGCGTTCCACCAGACCGCGGCCGCGCATCCGTCGCAACTGATGCGACACGCGGCTCTGCTCCCATGCCAGCGCCTCTCCTAGCTCGTTGATACGCTGCGGCCCCCGTTCCGACAAAGCCACCAGCACGTCATAGTCCGACAGTGACAGTTCACAGTCCCGCTGCAGCTGGCGGTGCATCGCCGTCTGCAGCTGGCTCACCATCGTCAGGTATCCGCGCCAGATCTGCTGTTGCTCCGCTGTCAGCCACACGGAATATATGACACATCATCTATGTTGTCGGAGTCAATACCGCCCGCCTAGGCTGGCCCATCGAGAGGTGATGACATGCACGCACCCGCCGCCGTCGACATCCGCCGTGCCGACGACCGAGCGAAGACGAAGATCTCCTGGCTGGACTCCAAGCACTCGTTCTCGTTCGGCGACAATTACGACCCCGACAACACCCACCACGGTCTGCTGCTGGTCAACAACGACGACATCGTCAAACCCGGCACGGGTTTTGATACCCATCCCCACCGCGACATGGAGATCGTGACATGGGTCCTGCGCGGCTCGCTGGTGCACCAGGACTCAACCGGTCACTCCGGGGTGATCTATCCCGGCCTCGCCCAGCGAATGTCGGCCGGTCGCGGAATCCTGCACTCGGAGAAGAACGACTCGTGGACGCTGACCGGCGATCATTCCCACAACGAACCCGTGCATTTCGTGCAGATGTGGGTGGTCCCCGACGAGTCGGGCATCACACCGGGCTACCAGCAACTCGAGATCGACGATGAGTTGTTGCGCGGCGGTCTCGTCACCATCGCGTCGGGCATGCCTGAACACGGCGACGACACCGCCATCACGATCCGCAACCGGAACGCGGCGCTGCACGGCGCCCGCCTGGAGCCCGGCGATAGCGTCGAACTGCCGCAGGCTCCATACCTGCACGTGTTCGTTGCCCGCGGTGAAGTCACACTCGAGGGCGCAGGCCCGCTGCATGAAGGCGATGCGGTGCGGTTCACCGCGTCCGGCGGTCAGCACGTCACCGCCACCGAACCCGCCGAGATTCTCGTCTGGGAGATGCATGCGGGATTGTCTGCGGCGTAACCGAATTGGGCCCGCACTGGCAAGCATTGTGTTGGTCGCGGCCTGCTCCACAGACTCGACCGGCGCAACGCATTCCTCTCCATCTGCAGCGGGCCTGGTTTCCGTCACCATGCAGGTCGATCCGGACCTGGCCCAACCACCGTTCGACCAACCGCGCCAAGCGATGGTGCCCGCGGGGTGGACGATGTCGGTGTGGGCGCGAATCCCGAAGGCGCGCCTGGCGGCGTGGGCCCCTGACGGAAGCCTGCTGGTTTCCGTGCCCAGCAGTGGTCAGGTGGTGCGCATCCAGCCAAACGGTGCCGGTGCTCGGCCGGCGGTGCCACTCGACGGGCTGGATCAGCCGCACGGTCTGGCGTTCGCGGGCAGCACGCTATACATCGCTGAAAGCGACCAGATCGACGCCTACGACTACGCCGACGGCGCAGCGACCAATCGCCGCACGTTGGCGGCGGGGTTGCCCGATGCCAGGAGTCCCGATCTGCGCGGCGCGTATTCACACGCACTGAAGAGCATTGCGGTCGGCCGGGATGGCGCGTTGTACTTCTCCATCGGATCAACGGGCAACATCACCGCCGACGACCGCAGCGCAAATCCGCCGCGCGCCACCATCATGCGGATCCCGCCGGGTGGCGGTCCCGCCGCGCCGTTCGCGACCGGCGTACGCAACGGAACGGGGCTGGCGATCGCGCCCGACGGTTCGGTGTGGACGGCGGTGAACAACCGCGACGACGTCGCGAACCCGCAGACTCGCGAAGTCAGCCCCGACTATGTCAACGAGCATCCGCCCGAGGCGGTGGCCCGGCTGACACCCGGACGCGAATTGGGTTGGCCCTTCTGTAATCCCGATGGCGGCCCGGCGAACCTGCCGTTCATCCGCGACGTGCAGACCAACGCCGACGGCAGCAAGCTCGACTGCGACAGGCTGCCGCGTGTCGAGCAGAGCCTTGGTGCACACGCCGCTCCGCTTGGTATGAGCTTCACCGAGAACGTGCTGCCCGCTCCGTACGCCACCGGCGCGCTCGTCGGCGTGCACGGATCGTGGAACCGCGAACCCCCGCGCGCACCCGAGGTCGCGTTCTTTCCTTGGCAGAACGGCAGTCTCGGCAACCAGCAGACCCTTGTCGGCGGCTTCCAGGCCGAAGACGGCACGCGGTGGGGGCGCCCTGTCGCCGCGGTGACGGGACCCGACGGTGCGGTGTACATCACCGACGACTCCGCCGACGCCGTCTACCGGTTGGCGCCGCCCGGTCGCTAATGCGTCGGAGTACCAATTTCCACTCGGCTGAGCTAAGGGTGCGACCCTCCCGATGCCCAACCGATACTGGGCTGTTACCCAAGTTGACCGTGTGTCCCCTGTGATTAATGTTGTCTTGTTCTAACTGTCTCGGCAAAGGGGCGACCGTGCCAACTCCGCGCGTAAACTTCCGGCGATTCGCGGCCAACGCCGCGGCGCTGGGGTGCGTTGCAGTGGCAGCGGCAACGGCAGGCGCCCCGAACGCCCGCGCCGCAGACGGCCGCGAATTGCTCGCAGGCGCCATCGCGAACACCCGCGGCTCCTACCTCGTGTACAACTTCGGCGGTGGCGCACCCGCGCCGATGCAGAACGCCGACGGCGGCTGGTACGAGATGAACAACGCCGGGCACCTGATGATCATCAAGTCCGCATCGCAACGGTTGACGCCGCGACTGCTCGTCGATTCCCACTCCGGCTATCAGGCCCGCTGCGAACGAGATCCGCGGGCGCGCACCGGAGAGGGGTTGTGGCAGGCCGCAGAGATCTACACCCCGCTTGAGGCGTGGCACGCGCTCGGACAGCCGACAATTGCGATCAACGCCAACTTCTTCGATGTGCGGGGACAGAAGGGTGGCTCGTGGAAGTCGACGGGTTGCAGTTCACCCCTAGGCGCGTACGTCGACAACACCCGCGGTCAGGGCCGCGCCAACGTGGCGGTGACGGGCACCGTCGCCTACGCCGGTAAGCAGGGCCTGTCCGGCGGAGGCGAAAACTGGAGCGCGCTGAGCACGATGATCCTGCCGGTCGGCGGCGCACCATATGTGGTGCCGCCGAAGAACACTCAGGATTACGACGCCGCGGCGCCTGTCATTCAGGGCCTGCTCGACAAGGGCACGCGGTTCGTCGCGGTGAGTGGCATCGGACTGCTGGCACCTGGCGATACCCGGGAGTTGAACGACGGCGGCCCCAGTGCCGCCCGCACCGCGCTCGCCTACTCCAAAGCCAAGGACGAGATGTACGTATTCCAGGGCGGCAGCTATACGCCGGATCAGATCCAGGATCTGTTCCGCGGCCTCGGCAGCGACACCGCGATCCTGTTGGACGGCGGGGGATCGTCGGCCATCGTGCTGCGGCGCGACACCGGCGGCATGTGGGCAGGCGCGGGCGTACCGAATGGGAACTGCGACACCCCTCAGGTGCTGTGCGACTCCCGCGAACGCGCGCTGCCCAGCTGGCTCGCCTTCAACTGAGCTCAGGCCGCGTCGAAGGCTTGGTGTTTGTGCCGGTACGCAACACGGTCGTTGCGGCGGCCAATGTCTGCCGGGCGTAGCCGCCGCCGAAGAGCACCACGTGCGCCAACAGCGCATAGATCTGGTGCAGTCCGGCACGCTCCCGCCGCCCGTCGTACAGCGGGCGCTGTGCCTGGTAACCCTCGATGACGGCGTCGAAGTGCGGGCAGCCGAATAGCGCCAGCATCGCCAGATCCGTCTCGCGATGGCCGCCGTGGGCCGCAGGGTCGATCAGCACTGCGCCAGCGGACGTCCACATCACGTTGCCGCTCCACAGGTCGCCGTGTAATCGGGCAGGCGGATCGCCATCGTCGAAATCGCCTGCGTCACAGCGCGCTATCACCGCGGCGACGGTATCCCGCACCTCCGAGTCCAGGTGCGGCGCGGCGAGATCTGCCATCGGCGCCAGTCGCTCGTTGGCGTAGAAACCTCCCCACCGATCGAAGGCGGAGTACGACATCGGCAGCGGATGCTCAAGCGGTCCGAAGAAGCCCGGGCCCGCCCAGCCGTCGGGTGGCGCGCCGAATGCCGCGGCTCCTGCATCGTGCGTTCGGGCCAGTCGCTGACCGAACTCGACCGCAGCTGAACGGGTCGGCGCTGCGCCGTCCAACTGTTCCAGCGTCAGGCTGGTGTCGTCATGCGCGAGCACCCTTGCGCAGGGCACACCGCCTTCGGCTGTCGAAAGCCATCGCAGCCCAGCGGCTTCACAGGCAAAGAACGCTTTGGGTGCCTGGGCGCTGCGCTTGACGAACACTAGGGTTGGCCGGCTACCCGTCGCAGCACCCGGTGACGGGCCCACGCGGGCAGGTTCGTCATCAACGCCACCTGCAGTTTGGGCCCCACTCCGACGACGTAACGGGCGCGGGGCCTGCGGGCCGTCAGCGCCTCCTCGACGACGGCTGCCACCTTCTCCGCGGGAACAGCCAGCTTCTGGGACAGCGGGATCGTCTTCTTGAAACCCGCGATGTGTCGGCCGTACAAATCGCGGTGCTCTGCGGTCAACGTGGCCTCAGCCTGCTCGACCATCTCGTTGGCGGTCCGCCACATATCGGTGTCGGTCTGCGCGGGCTCCACAATTGCCACGCCAATATGCCACGGCCGCAGCTCCATTCGTAGCGCTTCCGCGGCCGCCTCCAGAGCGAACTTGCTGGCGCAGTAGGCACCGACCAGTGGCATCGAGAGCTGTCCGTTGACGCTGGAGATGAACACCACCCGCCCACGGGATTTGCGTAGCCGCGGCAGTACCGCCTTGGTGACCGCGAGCTGGCCGATCACATTGATCTCCAACTGCTTTCGCCACTCATCACTTGTGACTGTCTCCATCGGCCCACTGACGACAATGCCCGCGTTGTTGACAATCGCATCGAGTCGCTCGGGCAGCGACTCGTTCAGCGCGGCGATGTGTCCGGCATCGGTGACATCGAGGATGACCGAGGAGATGCGCTGCGGATCCAGCGCGGTCACCACGCCTGCGTCACGCTCGCTGCGGACCCCGGCGACCACATCCCAGCCACGGGAGGCCAGGTGCTCGACGATCGACTTGCCGATTCCACGGCTGGCACCGGTGACGAGTACTGATGGCATGCGCCGAGCCTAGTCGGTGTCCATGTGCTCTCGGCGCGACCCGAATCGGAAGACGCCTGCGGCAACGGCCACCACGACTGCGGAGATCGCGATCACCGGGGCGACGAACCACCGGGTCAAGGTCGCCCCGACCAAGGCCCCAGCGCACATCGTGAGCACCACGCTGTAGCGCAGCCGTTCGCGGTGGCCGGAGCCGCCTGCGAGGCGGCTGTCGAAGCCGATGCCCACGATGGTGGTGGTCAGCACGGTGGTGGACAGCTCCTGGATTCCGAACTGGCGTGCGGTCGCGGCCTGGATTCCGAACGTCACGGCCAGGCCCGCGATCAGGATCAGCTTGGTGTTGTCGTGGTAGTCGAGCACACCTGTCCCGCTCAGGATCGACAGCGTCACAAGCATCACCACTTCGATACCGAGCGCGGCGGTGAGCCAGCGACGGACATCGCTGTCGAGGTGCCGGGCCAGCCGTCCGCCGAGTACTGCGCCCGTGACGAAGCTGGCGAATGCGACGAGGGCGGCGGTCATGTCGACGACGGTGTGCGGTGCGAACCAGAAGCCGAGGAAGATGACGTTGCCGGTCATGTTGGCGACGAACACATGGCCGAGCACGAGCACGCTGATCGCGTCGACGATGCCCGTCGAGAACGTCAGCAGCAACAGGCACACGATCGTCGTCCGTTCAGAGACCGGGGACTCGACGGGCATGCCGGGGTCTGTCGGCTACAGCCGCGGGGTCAGATCGAAGGACGTCACCGTCGACATGCGGGTGATAAGCCATTTCGTGTCGCGGCGCTCCAACGTCAACCGGTAGGACAGGTATCGCAGTGACGGGATGTTCTTCGACGCCGGGCTGGTGGCCACCGAATTGGTGTACACGAGCGCGGTGGCCTCGGTCGGCGTCACGGTTTCCACGGCCGTGCCCATCACCTCGGTGGTGTTGGTGACCTGCGCCTGCTTGTTGGGAGCGACGATCGCGTCGATGTACTTTCGGTATTCGTTGGCGAAGTCGCCGCCGAGATACCCGGCTGCGCGGTCCGGCAACGCCTCCATGTTGTCCGGGTTGTAGGTCCACAACGTGGTGATCGCGTTCGCGGCGGTCCTGGCGATGTCGAGCTTGGTGTGCACCAGCGCGCGGTCGGCCAGGTAGGGCTCCAGCGTCGCACCCGCGAACGCGGCGGCACCGACGAAGACGACGCCTGCTGCTGCCGCGGCGATCGTCAGTCGCTTGCCCGCGGGCCGGTGCGGAACCAGGATCGGCGGTTCAAGCGGCGCGTCCTCGGCTTCGGCAGTCTCGCTTGTCTCCTCCGCGTCGGCAGCCGCCGCCGGTTCGTCCGACTCGGCCTCCTCGTCCGTCGACACGGAAACCTGCTCGGGCTCATGCGCTTTCGTGCGTCGACGGAACAGCCCCCTGCGCCGGGGCGGTGCCTCGGGTTCGGCGGGTGAGTCCTCGGCGACCTCGGCGACTTCCTGCTCGGGCTGCTCGTGGGCAGCAGCCGTGTCGCCGTCCGCACGGCTATCCGTGAGGTCCTTGTGCAGCGGCATCCGGTGGCGGCGGCGCGCAGCCTTGCCCGTCGGTGTCTTGCCGGTGTCGTCGCTGAGCGCGATAGCTTCCGCGGGCCGATCCGGCGATTCAGCGTCGGTGGTCAGATCACCTGAATCAGGTTGCTGATCTTCCACTGCTGTCCTTCCTTGGTAGCCGTTGCGATCCAACGGCTTCCACTCTCGATTGTGGACTTGCCGTCAGGTGACTTCGTCGAGATCTTGGTCGCGACGAGCACGTCGGCGCTGCCGTTGTCGTTCCACCGCTGCACGCCCGCCTCGAGCACCGTGCCCGTGGTGGGTTCGGCGCGGGCGACCTGTATCAGGATTTCGTTCTGCTTGTCCTTGAACATCTTTGCGAAATCGCCGACGCCCTGCGCGATGATCCGATTGGCATAGTCGTTGGCGTGGAACGGATCCAGCGTCGTGTATGCGGTCATGAACTCCCGCACATAGTCCACCGCCTCGACTTCCTTGGTCGACGAGGCTTGGTCCTTGTTGTGAGCGTTGAGCATCAGCCCGCTTGCGGTGCTAGCCGCGCCGATCAACAGCGCCGCAAGTATGGCGATGATCGGCAGGCCCCAGCGCCGCGGTGGCTCGGGGCTCACGTCGAAGAAATCCAGCTCGTCGGACTCGACCTTGCGCCGCGGGCTCACTGGCCTGCCTGATTCATCTGCGGCTTCTTCAGCACGATGAGATTGTTGACGCGCCAGTGCCCGTCGCGTGACTTGTCGAAGTCCACCCGCACCGTAGCGGTGATGAACTTCAGCTGTCTGGCGTCGGCGCCGCGCTGGCCCTGCATCGCCAGCAACATCGACATGTGGTCGGCGGTCTCCTGCGGCGTCGACAGCACTGCGCTGCTCACCGCCCAATATTCGTTCTTGGTGGCGCCCGCCTTCTGTACCGCCTGCTGCTGGGCTATCAGCTGTGGTCGGTACGCGTCGGTCGTCAACGACTGGGCGTGGGAGAAGTCCTGCTGCAACGTGTCTACGTCATAGCTCAGCATCTGCTCGACGATGCGCGGCCCCTCCTCGGCAATCGCCGCCCTGGCCGCGTCGACCGCCCGCTCATGGCGATACACCACCTGATAGCTCAGGCCCACACCCGCTGCGCACAACAGCGTCGCTGCGACGAGTGCCACGGCGGCCTGCCTGCGCACGTTTCGCTGAGGGGGGTCGATCTTGTGCACCTGGGTGCGCACCAGCAGATCGGCGAACGTGCGTCCGCGGCGGTCCCACAGGGGCCATAACCATCCGATGCACAACGCCGCGGTGTCGAGCAGATGCGCCAGGTCACGCAGGACCAGTCGTCCGAGGCCCACGGGCGAGCCGTCGCGCTTGTGCGCTGCGATGCCGAACAGCGCGCGCCCAAGCGACCACCCCGTGATCGTCGGCAGCAGCAGCCGATTGACCGCCATCAGCAGGAAGGTCAGCGCGAGCGCTGCGATGTACACCCACCACAGCCAGCTCATAACAGCCACGGTCCAGGTCAGCAGCCCCATCGTGGCGATCACCGCGACGCCCAACAGCACGTCGATCGAGAACGCGCCCGCCCGTGCCCGCCAGGATGCGGTCGGCAGTTCGGGCGCCGATTCGTCGGCGGCCGCTTCGGGCGTCTTGTCGAGCACAGCCGTCACGTACTGACCTGGTCCAACCGAGCGATCTTGTAGGTGCCTGCGTCGGGCGCCATCTGCACCCGCAGCCGGTAACCCTGCTCCTGGTCGGCTGTCTCCGAGTTGGTCACCTTGACGCGTACCGCCACCAGCACGTCGACGGATCCGTCGGCGTTGTGCCGCTCGACCGCTGCACGCATGTCGGAGACGGCGACCTTCACGTTGGCCGCCTGGTACGCGTCGACCAACACACTGCTGTACAGGGTGGCCTGGGCGCCGAAGTCGCCGGTCGAGCATTCGATGATCTTCGACTGAGCGGCGGCCATCGCAGAGGTGTCCGGTGCGTTCGTCGCCGCCACGCAATCCTTCGCCGCCTGAAGCGCCGCGGCGTCGGCACGCCCGATCGCCTCGCTGTCGTGGTGAGATCGCAACGCCAGGTACCCGCCTGCGCCGGCGCCCGCGGCCAGCAGCAGCAGCACCGCGCAAATGGTCGCCACCCATCCGACGCCGAGGCGCGACGGGCGCCGATGTCCCCCGACGCTCTCGTCGTCGGCTGGTTCTTGCGCTTCGAGTTCGGTGGCTTGTTCGTTCTGGTCTTCTTCAGATACTGCTAACGACTCATCCGGCGTTTCATCAGCATCGGTGGGGTTCAGCTGGCTGGTGCCAGCATCTCCTTCCATCCGTCGTCTCCTGGGTTACTCGAGTTGCTGACGTTGTACCTGACGCCGTCAGGTCCGACCACCTCACCACTCGTCGGGCTGTAGATCGCCGTCGAGCCAGGTGGCCCTGGTGCCGGAGTGTATCTGCACGGGTTGGGCTGTTGCCCACTGCACTCAACCGAGCCCTGGCCAGGGGGGCTGAGCGGATCACTGGTCGGCGCCGACGCTCTCGCAGGTGGCGGCAGTTGGTCCGCGGGCAGCGGATTGAGGCCGTTGTTGACCGACGGAGCCGGAATGACGCTACGCCCGGGGTTGACACCCTGGTCGCATCGCGCGGCCGGCGCGGGGCAGGACAACATCTGGTTCGGATCGCCGTACCAGGGGTTGGTGCCCGTCGGCACATACGGCTCGTTGCTGCGGCACTCCTTCGGCGTCGCCGCCCGCTTACCGGGCACATCGACGCAGGGATAGTTGCGCGCGCCGCGAACGACGTTGCCCTGGTAGTCCTTTGGAATCTTGCAGTAGGTGCCCGTCGGCAGCGGCCTCATGCTGGTGTCGGCAGGCGACCGCCACTCCGATGCGGGCAGGAACCCGCTGAAGCACGGGGGCGGCTGGTTGATCGACAGCGCCAGAGGCAGCTGACCCACGTTGTCGAAGAGCGTTCCGGCCTGCGCCACCGCCGCACCCTGCGGCAGAATCACCAACGTCTGCTCCAGGCCCTTGTGATAACGCTTGAGCATGTCGATGACCACCGACAGGTTCGCCAGCGTCTGCGGCAGCGCGTCGCGCACGTTGCTGAACAGTTCCGACGTTTGATCCAGCGTCGGCGCCGCCTGCTGCAGGCCGCTGCGCAGCGCCGCGTCCTGGTCGGCCGCCTGCGCCGCGATGACATTCAGGTTATGGGCCCACCGCTCGATGTTGTCGCCGGAGTTGACCTGGCTGTCTAGAATCGGCGGCGCGTGCGCGATGATGTCGTTGACCTGCGGCAGGTTGTCCTTGAATCCCTGCGCGATGTTGGTCGTCGAGTCGACAAGCCGTTGCAGCGCCGGGCCCAACCCGCCGACCGCCTGCGCCGCTTCGGTGAGCAGCCCGTCGATCTTCTCCTTCGGCAGTACGGCCAGGCCGCGGTTCGCGGAGTCCAGCGCCGGGCCCACCTCGCTGGGCACCCTGCCCAGCTGCGAGATGGTCTGGCCGTTCTCGTAGTAGCGGCCCGGGTTGCCGTCCGACACCAGGTCCAGGTACTGCTCGCCGATGGCCGAGACGGAGTGCACGTTGGGAACCGCATCGATGGGGATCTTGTAGCGGCTCTCGATTCTCAGCGTTGCCTCAGCGCCGTTCTCGGTGGGGCTGACCTCGGTGACCTTGCCGATTTGCGTGCCACGATATGTCACGTTGGCAGTGCCGTACAGGCCACCGGACCGGGGCAGATTGGCGTGTAGGTCGTAGGTGCCGACCCCAGCCAGGCTGGGCACCCGCAGGTAGTACCAGCCCAGCACCACGATCGCGATGACCGTCAGGATGGTGAACAACACCAGCTGGATCCTGATGAAACGGGTCAGCACAGCTCACTCACCCCTTTCGACAAGCGGTCCGCCAGGCGCGTCGTGCGGATTCGGTGTGAACCGCACATCCGGAATCATCGTTTGCGGATCACGTCCCCAGGCCTGCTCGAGCGCGCGCAGCATGCCCGAGACACCGGTGCCGGAGAGCACACCGTTGTCGATCGCAGACAGCGTCAGGTCGACCATCAGCGACACGTTGAGGTAGTCGCCACGCACCACCTTCGGCACATTTTCGATCGAGAACGGCGCAGTCAGCATCAGCTTCAGTGCACCGATCAGATACGGCGAAGCCCGGCCCAGCTGCTTGAGCGGCCGCTGCAGGTTCTGCAGGTTGGTATGCAGGTTCGCGCTCGAAGGAGCCAATGCATTGTCGGCGGCCACGCTGATCCGGCCGAGCGCAGTAATCGCATCGGCGAACAGATCGCGGGTGTCGGCGAAATGCTTGATCAGCGGCGGGAACTCGGTCAGCACCCGGTCGAGCGTGTCGTTGCGCTGAGCGACGACTGCCAGCAACCGATTGGTCGAGTCGATGGCGTGGGTGATGTCATCGCGCTGCTGGTTCAGCTGATCGGTGAAGGTGTCCAACCGGTTGAGGAACTCCCGGATCTGGTCGCCCCTGCCGTTGAGAACGTTGAAGATCTCGGTCTGGATGGTTTCCAGGTTCTGGACGCCGCCACCGCGCAGGATGGTCGCGATGCTCGCAAGCACTCGTTCTGTGCTTGGGAACGCCGAGCTGTTCTTCAGCGGGATGGTGCCGCCGTTCCTTAACAGCTGAGGCGAAGGATCCGGGGGCGAGTCCAACTGCACGTGCTGACTGCCAAGCAGGCTGGTCTGGCCGATCTTGGCCAGCGTGTTCTCCGGCAGCTTGATGCCGGATTGCAGATCAAGTGTCAGTGTCGCGACCCAGTTCTTCAGCTCGATCGCCCGGACCCGGCCGACATACACATCGGCCACCCGCACACGGCTATTGACGTTGAGCGCCAACGTATCCGGCATCTGCACGTAGATCGTCATCTTGTTCGATCCAGTGCCTGGGCCGCCCGGCAGCGGCACGTTGGCGATGCCCTTCCACGATCCGCACGAGCTCAGCACCATAGCGACCATCACGAGCGCCAGCGCACGGCTGGCGATTCGGCTCCATTTACGCATGCTCATCCACCTGCCTCAGCGGGTAGCGCCGGCCCGGCCGGGGCGGGCCCGGACAGCGGTGAACCACCCGGATCGCCCGGTATCACGCCCGGCGCCGGCACCGGCGGCGGTCCCGGCTGCGGATACCACGGCGGCGGCAGCGGGTTGTTCTGGTCGAAAGCATCCGGCGGCCCTGGCAGGTTTCCGCCACGGATCGTGCCGTAGGCGGGCGGCGCGTTCGGGATCGGCGCGTCCGGTCCGCCCATGAGCTCGGAGAGGGACTCGGGCGTCAGCATGTTCGCGGTGAACGGCTGAACGTCGACGCCCTGCATCCCGGGTGCGGTGACCCAGCCGGGCTCGTGGTTGCCGAACGAGAACAAGGTGTCACGTGACCAGATGCCGGGCACCGTGGTGTCCTTGTAGCCCGGCGCCGGCTGCAGTCGCGGCTCGGAGTACGCGATCTGCTTGGGTAGCGTCATCGCACTGGTGAACTGGTTCACGCCGAACGGCGGGTAGTTGAACTTGATCGCATCGAGGATCGGCGCCAGGTACTGGGCGCACATCTCCGCCGACTCCTGGTAGCCCAGCCGGCTGCCGGCCTGAATCGCACTGCACACGAACTGCAGCGGGTTGGCGAAGTTGGTGACGGAGAGCAGGCCCATGACGCCGCCGGTGTTGGGCGACACGATGTTCATCAGGTTCGCGCCGAGTGTCGGGAACACGTGCAGCGCCGTCTCCAAGCCGTTCAGCGGATCCGGCTGCAGGATCGCGTTGGTCACGTCGGCCAGATTGTTGATGTCGTGGCTCAGCACTTCACCGTTCTTGCCAATGAACTGCCGCGTCGTCGTCAACAGCTGGTTGAGGTCCCGCAGCGCGTTGGCCACCTCATTGTTGGTGTTGGTGAACGAATTGGTGAACGTCTTGAGGTCCTTGTTGAGAGCGACGAACTGCTGATCGCTCTGGTAGAGCGCGTTGACGAACAGCGCCAAACTCTTGATCACTCCGAAGAAGTCGCCGCGACCCTCGTTGAGCGTGTACAGCGCTTCGGACAGGCCGGTCAGCGTCTTGTTGAGCTGTTGGCCCTTGCCGGCAAATCCGTTTGCGGCGGATTCGATGATGTCGCCGAACGGCCCCTTGGGCTGGTCCTTGGTCGGGCCGAGGTCTGTCAGGATCCGGTTGAGCGAGTCGCGCAGTTGGTCGTACTCGACCGGCACCTGAGTGCGGTCGATCGGAATCGTCGCGTTGTCGGCCATCACCGGTCCGCCGGTGTACGGCGGCGAGAGCTGGATATTGCGCGACGCAACCAGGCTGGGGTTGAGGATCGAGGCGGTGGCGTTGGCCGGGACCTTGAACTTGTTGTCGTAGTGGAATGTCACCTTCATCTTGTCGCCGGCCGGTTCGATCGAGTCGATCTGGCCGACCTGGACGCCCATGATCTGCACCTTGTCGCCGGCGTACAGCGCCAACGTGTCAGGGAAGTAGGCGACGACGGTGTTGGTGGTCAGCTTGCTGTACAGGTTGTAGCCGACGACGCCTGCCACCACCGCCAGGATCACAACCACGGTGCCGGTGATCACCGCAGCGCGAGATATGCCGCCAGGCAACTTGATGTTTCGGACGTTGAAAATTGTCGACATCGCGTCAGCCCCCCTGCGATCCGGGCGGAAGGTACGGCGGGTTGCCTGGCAGCGGCGGCACGCCAGCAGGCCCCGCGTCGGGGCCAGGCCCCGGGGGTGGCGGCGGCCCGGTCAACGCCGGGGGTAGCGGTGCGATACCAGGCGTGAAGTCGGGTGCAGAGGGCAGCGGGCCCAGAGGCACGGTGCGTGCACCAGGAGGCGCGGGCGGCAACGGCACGGGTGCGCCTGGCATATCCGGCGGCATCTCACCCGGGATGGCTGCGCTGGGCACACCCGGCGTGAATCCGGGACCGTTCGGGTTCGGCGCCGAGGTGACGACGTCGGGCGCGGGGTATTCGGGACCGCCGAACGGACCGACCGTCAAGTGCGAACACGGCAATGGGTCGCCGGGCCTCGGCAGCAGGTCGGGCGGCGGCGTGTATGAACACGGCGAGCCATGCAACACAGCCGGTCCGGGATGTTCCGGCGTGCCTTCCAGAACCGTCGGCGAGGGCGCGGGCGCACCGTTGCTGAACCTCTGCCCGTTCGGGTCGGGGAATTGATACGACGGCAGACCCGCGTCGCCCCAGAACTTCTCGGGGTCGATGCCGCGCTTCTTGAACGCGGCGTCGACGAACGGCTGCAGAATTTGGTAGGGCAACAGGTTCACCAGCATCACTTTGAAGTACGGACCGGAGGCCACCGCCTCGCCAAGCGATGCAACGAATTTCGCCACCGTGGTCAGTGTCTGCATCAAGTCGAAGCGGCGGTCCTTGAGCACGTCGCTGATGGTGCGCAGCTGCTCGAGCACCCGGTTGAGGTTCGGGTTGTCGTCGATGAAGCCTTTCACCTGTTCGGAGAACTGGCTCACCCGCTCGAGTAGCATGCTCACCGCGTAGTTGCGTTGGTTGATGGCAGCGAGCAGCGACTGGGCATTGACGAGCAGCTGGTTGACCTGTGAGCTGCGGTTGCCGAGGATGCCCGCGATCTTGTTGGCGTTGGCGAGCAGCTGTTTGATCTGGTCGTCGCGCTTGCCGATGGTGTCGGAGAACCGGGCCACCCCGTCGAGCGCGGCGGACAAATGCGGATAGGTCTGGTCGATGGTCTCCGAAAGCACATTCAGCGACTTCTTGACCGTCTGGGTATCCCAGCCGGACGCCGCCTTCGTCACGTCGAAGAACGCATCGTAGATCTGGTACGGCGTGGTGGTCTGGCCCAGTGGCAGAACACCGTTGGGCCGCAACGGATCGGAACCCCGCGGCTCAAGTTCGATATCGCGCCTGCCAAGAATGGTGTCGGTGCGGATGGAGGCGCGGGTCTGCTTACCGATCTGCGTGCCGTCCAGCCCGAAGCCGATGACCACCTTGTCCCCGTCGATGGACATGGAGCGCACCCTGCCGACGTCAACACCGGCGATGCGGACCCTGTCGCTCTTGTTGAGGCCACCGGTGTCGGAGAACTGGGCGTAGTAGGTCGGCGTCGCGAACAGCATCGGCACGCTGGCGAAGCTCTGGCCCACGCCGATGGCGACGACCAGCAGGATGATGCCCATCATCCCGTTTCGAACCCTGTCCGAACCCTCGAGTGTCCTCATTGCGGCGTGCACCTACCCGAGGGCTGCGACGTGAGCTTGACGGTTCGCACCGGACCGCCCGGCTGTAAACCGTTGAGCTTCAACGAGATATCGCAGGCGTAGAAGTTGAAGAAGTCGCCGTAGATGCCACCGGCCCTGCCGATGATGTTGAACGCTGTCGGCAGCTTGGCCAGGATGTCGTTGAGCTGAACCTTCTGGTCCACAAGCGGCTGCTGGACCCCCTCCAGATAGGTGATCGTGCTCTGCAGCAGCGGGCGGTTGTCGGCGAGCAGGTCGGCGACGGTGCCTGCCGCGTCGCTGATGCCTGCGACCGAGCTCGCGATCGGATCCTCGCGATTCTTCAGCCCGGTGATCAGCTTCTCGAAGTCGACCAACGTCTCGTCGAACTGCTGCTGATGCTTGACCGCGGTGTCGAGCACGGTGTTGAGGTTCTTGATCACCTCGCCGATGGCCTGGTCACGATCGGCCAGCGCCGACGTCAGCGACGCGGTCTGATCGAGGATGTCGTTGATGGTGCCCCCCTGGCCCTGGAAGATCGTGATGATCGACTGGGCGATGGTGTTGACCTTGTCGGGGTCGAGGGCCCGAAACACTGGCCGGAAGCCGCCAATCAGCGCGTCGAGGTCAAGCGCCGGTTGGGTGTGTTCGATCGGGATGGTCCCGCCGGCCGGGAGGCGCTTGTCGGTCTCACCGCGCTTGAGCTCCATGTACCGGTCGCCGATCAGGTTCAGGTACCGGATGGACGCAGTGGTCCCATCGAACAGCGGCAGCGTCCGATCGACGTTGAAGTCGACCTTCACCTGTGATCCACCGTTGATCAATTCGACGTTGGAGACCTTGCCAACCTCGACGCCGGAAGCCCTGACGAACTGGCCGGACCGCAGCCCGCTCGCGGAGGAGAAGATCGCCGAGTAGCCGGTGGTGCGGTCGAACCGCATCTGACCGAACACCACGATGATGATCGCGGTGAACAGCAACAGCACCAATGAGAAGATGCCGAGCTTGATGACTGTTCCGGTGATTTTCATGGGTTGATCGTGTTCTCCCCAATCTGGCGTCCCCAGACGTACTCGATCAGGATCGGCTGGCCGAGACCGAAGTGGTTGTACGGCGCGATCGACGCACCGTCATCCATGACAAGGTACGGCGCGGGCCACAGATCGCGGGTGATCGGCTGCCAGCAGCCCGGGCGGCCCTCGGGACCGCCCCTGGCATTCACGCGCGGCAGGTTGTCGGGATACACATACGGGTTGCCGGCACCCATGATCTCGCTGAGCGTTCTCAGCGAATAGCCGTTGCCGCCAAGCGATGCGGCGACCTTGGGCTCCACGTCGTGGAAGTTGCGGATCGTGCACGCCAACGCCGGGCTGTACGTGTCGAGCAGTTGTGAGGTGGGGATCAGGTCCTGCGTGCCGCGCACCAGGTAGGGCCCGCCGCGTTCGAAGATGTCGCCGCCGGTGTTGCCGAAGCCGACCGCGGCCATCAGGGCCTGGTCGATGTTGCCCTGCTGCTCATTAAGGGTGCGCGCGGTGGTCACCGCATGCTCTAGGCCGTCGAACAGGTCCGGCGCGGCATTGGCGTACGTATCACCGAGACTCGCGAGACCTTTGTTGAGACGATGAATTTCTGGCATCTGTGGGTTGATGTCGGCCAGGATGTCGTTGCCTTGCACGATCGACTGCCCGAACCGATCGCCGAGCCCGGAAAGCGCTTCTGCGGTCGCGCTCAGGGTCTGGTTCAGCTTGATCGGGTCGACCTGCGAGGACACATCGACGACCGTCTCGAACAACGTGTTGAACTCGGTGGTCACCGAGGACACGTCGATCACGTCGGAAGTCGTGATGCGTTGCGGGGTCGGGTCTTTCGGCGACTTGAACGATATGTACTTGTTGCCGAACACCGTCGTCGCGCTGATGTCGGCCTCGACGTTCTTCGGAATCAGGTGGAGATACTTAGGATCAACCTGCAGGGTGATCTTCGCCCGTTGCTGGCCGCCGACGTCGACCGCCTGGACGCTGCCCACCCGGCCGATCTCCACACCGTTGTAGGTGACCTTCGCACCGGGATCCATTGACAAGCCCGCACGGGCCGACACCATGGTGAGCTTTTCGCGATCCAGGAAGTCGCCGCGGAACTGGAAGTAGACAAGCACGATCGCTGCGATGGTGATTAGCGACAAGACCAACCCGGCCAACTTGTATGGCGGAGTGCGAGAAGTGTTCAGCGGCGCAGTCATTGGCTACACCGTCAGGTTGAAGTTCGGATTGACGCCGTAGAGCGCCAAGGATGCGAACAGGACCACGCAGACGATCGCCACCAATGACGTGCGCATTGACCGGCCAACAGCCTCGCCGACGCCGACGGGGCCGCCGCTGGCGAAAAAGCCGAAATAGCAATGGTTGAGCATCACGATCACCGAGATGATGACCGCCTGCACGAACGACCACATCACGTCCTCGGGACGCAGGAAGGTCCGGAAGTAGTGCTCGTAGGTGCCGAAGGACTGGCCGTAGAAGAAGGTGGTGGTCACCTGTGCGGACAGGAACGACAGGATGATCGCCATCGCGTACAGCGGGATGATCACCACGAAGCCGGCCATGATCCGAGTCGACACCAGGTAGGAGATTGACTTGATGCCCATCACCTCGAGCGCGTCGATCTCCTCGCTGATACGCATGGCGCCCAATTCGGCGGTCGCGCCCGCACCGACCGTGGCCGCCAACGCCACCCCCGCCACCACGGGCGCGGCGATGCGAACGTTGATCAGTGCGGCGAAGAACCCGGTGAAGGCCTCCACTCCGATGTTGCCCAAAGATGCAAAGCCCTGAATGGCGACGAGCGATGAACCGGACAACGTGACGAAGCCAACAATCGCCACCGTGCCGCCGATCACCGCCATGGCGCCTGTCCCCATGCCGATCTCGGCGATCAGCCGCAGCGTCTCCTTGCGGTAGTACCGCAGGGAGTGGCCGATCGAACCGAACGCGGTGACCACGAACCACGCGACATGTCCGACACTGTCCAACGCGCGGGCAGGCGCGGTGACCAAACCACTCCCGCCGGCGAATGCCCGCGGGAACCGAGAACGCAGGACCTGAGTCGTCGACACGTCAGCTGCTCCCTGTTCCGAACCGGACACCGATGGTGGTCAGCACCACGTTGACGGCGAACAGGGCGATCACGCACAGCACCAGCGTCTCGTTGACCGCGGTGCCGACGCCCTTGGCGCCGCCCGAGACGGTCAGCCCGCGATAACAGCCCACCAGGCCGGCGATCAGGCCGAACGTTCCGGCCTTGATGATCGAGATCAGCACCTCGGGCAGTCCGGTGATCAGCGTCAGCGTCGAGACGTAAGCGCCCGCGGAGACGTTCTGCAGATACACACCGAAGATGAAGCCACCGACGAGTCCGATGGTGATGACCGCGCCGTTGAGTAGCACAGCAACGAATGTCGACGCGACAACGCGGGGCACCACCAGTCGGTGGATCGGGTCGATGCCGAGTACCTCCAGCGCGTCGATCTCCTCGCGGATGGTGCGTGCACCGAGGTCGGCGCAGATGGCGGTCGAGCCGGCACCGGCCACCACGAGCACGGTCACCAAGGGCCCGAGCTGGGTGACGGCGCCGATCGCGGCGCCCGACCCCGAGATGTCGGCAGCGCCGAACTCGGCCAGCAGGATGTTCAGCGTAAAGATGAGGAGCACGGTCAGCGGGATCGAGACCGCAAGGGTGGGCAGAAACGCCACCCGCATCAGGAACCAGGACTGAAGGATGAACTCGCGCCATTGAAACGGCCGGCGAAACAGTCCCTTGCCGGTGAGCACACACATGCGGACGAAGCCGCCCGCTGCAGTGAGGGCAGGCCGGGTCTGGTCGCGGACGTAGCCGACTAAGCCGGTCGACGCCGTCACCGGTTCACTCCCACGACGCGACCCCGAGTGTCGCGGCGTAGCGGCAGCCCGTGTCGCACGCCCCCTCCTTGCCCCAACCCCGAATGTGTGACCGCCGTCTCCCTACTCGCGGGTAGTAAGCCGGACCACAGGACTGTACCCGATGCGATCCCCGCTTTGCACCGCATCGGCAGGATTGAATCCGTAACCGTTAGCAAACCCACCACCCGCCCTTAATTGTCTTGTGCCCCAGCAGAAACCGTTGTTGGAGTGGAACTTTCGCCAGCGTCAATCTCGTTTGCTACACCAAACCGGGCTCGCAGTTCCGTTTTCAGGACCTTGCCAGCCGGGTTGCGCGGCAGCGCGTCGACGATCTTCAGCACCTTCGGATGCTTGTACCTCGCGAGCCGTTCGGTGAGGAATTCGTCAAGATCACCGAGGTCAATCGATTCATCGGCGACGGAGCCCAGGGCTACAACGGCGACAGGGACTTCGCCCCACTTCTCGTCAGGGCGCCCGATCACCGCCACCTCGACGATGGCGGGATGACCGGCCAAAACGTTCTCCACCTCAGCGCAGTAGATGTTCTCGCCGCCGGAGATGATCATGTCCTTCTTGCGGTCGACGACCCAGACGTAGCCCTCCTCGTCCTGGCGGACGAGGTCGCCGGAGTGAAACCATCCGCCTGCGAACGCCTCGGCGGTCGCCTTCGGGTTGTTCCAGTAGCCGGCCATCAAGGTGGGTGCTCGATAGACGATCTCGCCCACCTGGCCCACCGGGACGTCGTTCATGTTGTCGTCGACCACTCGCGCGGCGACCGTCGGGATCACCTTGCCGACCGACCCGAGTTTCCGAATGGCGTCCTGCGCCAACAACATACAAGTCACAGGGGACATCTCGGTCTGGCCGAACGCCGCATAGATCTGGGTTCCGGGGAACAGCTCGGACATGTCGCGCAGCAAGGTGTCCGACGCTGGGGCGGCGCCCCAGGACAGCACTCGCAACTGGAGTTCCCGTGGGTTGGCCCGCTGGGCCGCGCACACCGCCTGCCACTGGGCAGGTACCAGAAACAACGACGTCACTTTCTCGGCGGCAAGCACGTCGAGCAGCGCGCCGGGGTCGAACGCGCCCAGCGGGTAGAGCACCGTGGGCAGGCCGAGCAGCAGGCCGCTGATCGTGTTGCCGACGCCAGCGATATGGAATAGCGGAACCCCGATGAAGCCGACGTCGTGATTGATGTCGGGGCTGATCGTGAAGAGATTCGCCATCGCCTGGCCTGCGATGTTGTTATGGGTGAGGACCGCTCCCTTTGGCCTGCCGGTGGTACCGGAGGTGTACATGATGAGCGCAGGCGAATCGTTGGGGATATCCACCGGCTCAGGCACGTCGCCCGGCTCCGAGATCAGGTCGTCGTAGCCGATCACCTCATCTTCGGTGCCTGCACCTGCGACGACGACGGTCTCGAGCGTCGGGTCGATGCCACGCACCGCGGTCGCCACCTTGGCCAGCACTGCTTCGGTGATCATCACGCGGGCTTGGCAGTCGCTGACCAGCAACGCGATCTCGGGTGGGGTCATGCGGAAGTTGACCGGCACCGCGATGGCACCCAGCTTGTTGGCCGCGAGGAACGATTCGATGAACTCGGTGCGGTTCAGCATCAGGATCAGCACGCGGTCGCCGAAGCCGACTCCGCGTCGGCTGAGCGCACCTGCCAGCGCGGTCACCCGTCGGTCGAGCTCACCCCATGTCGTCGCCTGGCCGAGGAACCGCAACGCCGTGGCGTTGGGCTGCATCAACGCGTGCCGTGCGAGCTGGTTGGTCCAGTTCTGCCTGCGCGCCAGATACGGCTGCTCGGTGGGTGACGGGTCGGTCAACGGCTGGTGCTCCATCGGGCGGGTTGCGCGGCCTTGATATTTGATCAAACATTGTGTTGCCCCGGTCACACTATGGCCTCGGCGGCTCGGGGACAACCCCACGCCAGACAGACCGGAGATAGCGATGAACGCGCCCGCCAAGCCTCGCCCGCAGCGGCGCAGGGCGGTGCGGCGCGAGCAGCTCTCGGACGAGGTCGCCGCACATCTGCGCGCCGACATCATGACCGGCACGCTGCGGCCGGGAACGTTCATCCGGCTCGATGAGACGGCAGCTGCGCTCGGGGTCAGCATCACGCCGGTGCGTGAGGCGCTGCGCACCCTGCGCGGCGAAGGCATGGTGCAGCTCGAGCCGCATCGCGGGCATGTGGTCGTAGCGCTCAGCCGCGGCGACATCGAGGACATCTTCTGGCTGCAGGCCACCATCGCCAAGGAGCTCGCCGCGACGGCGGCCGAGCGGATCACCGACGCGGAGATCGAGGAGCTCGAACGGCTCAACGATGGCCTCGCGGCCGCGGTCGATCACGGTGACCCGGAGGCGGTCGTCGCGGCCGAGTTCGCGTTTCACCGGACGTTCAACCGTGCGACCGGCCGGATCAAGTTGGCGTGGTTCCTATTACATGTCGCCCGCTACCTGCCCGGGCAGATCTACGCGAGCGACGCGGTGTGGGGTGCCGCGGCGGTGGCCACCCACCGCGAGCTCATCGCAGCGTTGCGCCGCCGCGACGTCGACAACGCCGTCCGGCTAACCAGCGGTGAGTTCACCGACGCCTCACACCGATTGGTCGCCCGGCTCGATGAGATCGGGCTCTGGACTTGACTCGAACGGCAGAAGCCGGAGTCCTCACAACTCGTTGAGCCAAGCTCTGAGCGACTTTGTCGCTACACGGAAGCTGGCTTGCGCGCGGCAGCGACATTGTCGCTTCGAGCTTGGCTCCAAACGATCCACAGGGTAGGCCGCCGTTGATCAGCGACTGGTGATTCCCTGTCGTCCGGGCGTGCCAGGGTCGACACATGACCAATCCCCGGATCCTGCGTGGGATCGAACTGCGCTATGTACTAACCGTCAACCTCGCGTTGCACGGGCCCGCCACCATTCCGACGCTGGTCGAGACGATGGAGTACCAAGGTTTCGGCTTCGCCGGCCGAGCTTCAAAGGCCGTGTCGGACGCGTTGCGCTGGGAGGTCCGACGAGACAGGGTTCGCCGCCTAAGGCGCGGGCTCTACGGCCCCGGCGAAATGCCGCGCTCGACCGAGCAACACATCAACAAGCGAGTCATGGCTCTGCGTGAGGAGGCCGCGGCGCGTCGCCGTGACGACTCGTTCTGGGACGCGCTTTTCGCGTGACAACTACGGGCTCGCGGCCAGCTGCTCTGCGCGGCCCTTCAGGTTGTCGGCCAGATAGTCCAGCGTGTCGCCGATCGCCTTCTTCACCATCGGTTTGGGGAAGGGCAGCTTGGTCTCGACGTCGAGGTCGACGGTCAAAAGAGAAGTCGGGCCGATGGCCACCACCGAGAACTTCTGCTCCTGCTTGTCGAAGTGATCGCCCTGCTGCAGCACGGTGTGGATCTGGTTCTCGCCGGGGTAGTAGACCGCCGAGATGAACGTGCCCGCCTGACCCTGGACCACGACGTCCAGCCGCAACTGGCTGGGCCTGCCGTCGCCGTATCGCGCCAGCACCCAGCAGCCCTTGATCTCGTCGTTCCACAACGGATATGACTCGAAGTCGGCAACGATCGCCATAATCGCCTCGGCGGAGGCCGCAACCTCGACGGTCTTGCTCACGAGCGGCATTGGCCGAGCATATCGACTACTCGACGTGCGCCTGTTGCAGCAGTGCGCGGATGGCGTCAGGGATGGGCACCGGCCGGCGGCTGGTCCGGTCGACGTAGACATGCACCCAATGGCCGACGGCGGCGACGGGACCGTCCGGCGTGAAGATGCCCAGCCGGTAGGTGACGCTGCTGTTGCCGATCCGAACGACGGACAGCCCGACCACCAGCGGGTCTGGGAACTTCAGCTCGGCGAAGTACCGGCACCCCGACTCCGCGACGACGCCAAGCCACGGCACGTTCAACGGGTCAACGTCGCAGCTGGTGTTGATCCACGCGTTGATCGCCGTGTCGAACAGCTCGTAGTACACCGCATTGTTGAGGTGGCCGAACATGTCGTTGTCCGTCCACCGGGTCAGCACCGGCCAGTGCACGGGAAAGTCACCGCTGGAGCGCGACTCCTCGGTACTGCTCATGGCAGCAGTCTCCCAGTCACGGCAGGCTGGTGGTCATGAGGATCCGTGGCGCCGTACTCGAAGAGATCGGTCTACCCCGGCCGTACGCCGACTCGAGACCGCTGTCGGTCGGTGAACTCGACCTCGCCCCGCCCGGCGACACTGAACTCCTTGTCCGCATCGAGACTGCAGGGCTGTGCCATTCCGACCTGTCGGTCGTCGACGGCAATCGAGTCCGACCCGTGCCGATGCTGCTCGGACACGAGGCGGCGGCCGTCGTCGAACAGCCAGGCGCCGACGTGCCGGACATGCCCGTCGGGCAGCGCATCGTGATGACCTTTCTGCCTCGTTGCGGCCAGTGCCCGGCCTGCGCCACCAACGGCCTGACACCGTGCGAACCTGGCAGCGCCGCCAACGCCGCAGGCACCCTGATGGCAGGCGAGCGGCGGCTGTCACGCGACGGCCAACCCGTCAACCACCACCTCGGGGTGTCCGGCTTCGCCACGCACGCAGTCGTCGACCGCCGTTCGGTGGTGCCGGTGCCTGCAGATGTACCGCCCGCGGTCGCGTCGCTGCTCGGATGCGCGGTACTCACCGGCGGCGGGGCTGTCATCAACGCGGGACGACCGCAGCCCGGCCAGACCGTCGTCGTCGTCGGGCTCGGCGGCGTCGGCATGGCCGCAGTCATCACAGCGCTGGCGCACCACGACGTCGTGGTCATCGGTGTCGACCAGCTCGCCGACAAGCTGGACCTCGCCCGGTCCATCGGCGCGCACGAGGCGTACACGCCCGATGAAGCGCGCGATCGCGGCGTCAAGGCCGCAGTGGTGATCGAGGCCGTCGGTCACCCGCTTGCGCTGGAAACGGCCATCGACCTCACCGCACCTGGCGGCCGCACGGTCACCGTCGGTCTGCCGCGTCCGGATGCGCGAATCAGTGTGTCGCCGTTGGGTTTTGTCGCAGAAGGCCGGTCGTTGATCGGCAGCTACCTCGGGTCGGCCGTGCCGTCCCACGACATTCCGCACTTCGTGGGGCTGTGGCGGGCGGGCAGGCTGCCGGTCGAATCACTTGTCTCGGCGACGATCACGCTCGACGAGATCAACAGCGGCATGGATCAGTTGGCCGACGGGCACGCCGTCCGTCAGCTGATCAGCTTTGACTAGAACCAGGGATCTCGCATTTCGAGCGTCGTGCGGTCCAGGCTTTCCAGCAGGTCGAGTTGCGGTGCGGTCTTGGGCAGTTCGTAGCGGAAGAAGTACTGGGCGGCCTGCCGTTTGCCGTCGTAGAAGTCACCGGACCGGCCGTTGGCGGCCAGCAGCTGTTCCAGCCATATCCAGGCGACGATTATGTGTCCGAAGGCTTCGAGGTAGACCACGCTGTTTGCGAGCGCGGCCTCGACGTCGCCTGAGCCGAACATCGTCGTGGTCACGCCAACCAGCCGCTGCCACGCCGAATCCAGCTGTGCGGCGAGCTCGGCGGGCTGACCGCCTGCCGCGTTGGCGGCAGCGATCGTCTCGGCCACCGCCGCACCCAGCGCGGCCAGGCTCGCACCGCCGCGTTGGGTTACCTTGCGCCCCAACAGGTCCAGACTCTGGATCCCATGCGTGCCCTCGTGGATCGGGTTCAGCCGGTTGTCGCGGTAGTGCTGTTCGACGTCATACTCACGGGTATAGCCGTATCCACCGTGCACCTGGATGGCGAGGCTGTTGGCTTCCAGACACCACTGCGACGGCCAGCTCTTTCCGATCGGCGTCAGGATGTCGAGCAACAACCCGATCGCATCCGCTTCATCGTCAGATTCGGCGCTGTGCTGGAGGTCGACGAGCTTCGCGCAGTACAGCAGCAACGCCGTCCCGCCTTCGACGTACGCCTTCTGAGCCAACAGCATTCGCCTGACGTCGGGGTGCTCGATGATCGGGATCTGCGGGGCCGACGGGTCCTTTGCCGTCGCCGGACGGCCCTGCGGCCGTTCGCGGGCGTATTCAAGCGACTTGAGGTAGCCGGTGTAGCCCAGCGACACCGCACCCATCCCGACCCCGAGGCGTGCCTCGTTCATCATCGTGAACATGTAGACCAGACCGCGGTGTGGCTCACCGACCAGATAGCCCACCGCGCCCGGCTTTCCGGAAGGCGAGAACTTCCCCTCGCCGAAATTGAGCACGGTGTTGGTGATGCCGCGCTGGCCCATCTTGTGGTTCAGCCCTGCCAGCACGACGTCGTTGCGCTCACCGATGGAGCCGTCGTCGTTGACGAGGAACTTCGGGACGATGAACAGCGAGATGCCCTTTGTACCGTCGGGTCCGCCGGGGATTTTGGCGAGCACCAGATTGACGATGTTGTCGGTCAGTTCGTGCTCCGCGCCCGAAATCCACATCTTGGAACCGAACAGCCGATAGGTGCCGTCGTCCTGCGGCTCGGCGCGGGTGAGGATGTCGGCCAGCGACGACCCGGCCTGGGTTTCAGAGAGCGCCATCGTGCCGGAGAACCGGCCTGCCATCATCGGCTTCACGAACGCATCGACCTGTTCTTCGGTGCCGAACTTGGCCAGCAGGTTCGCGTTCGCCATTGTCAGCATGAGGTATCCGGTGGTGCTGACGTTGGCAGCGGAGAACCAGGCGAACCCCGCTTCGGCAACGGCGGTCGGCAGTTGCGCGCCGCCGAGGGCCTGACTCATCGCCATGCCGATCAGGTCGGCTTTGGCGAACGCGTCCCATGCCTCCTTCACCTCACCGATGACGGTGACCTTCTCCCCGTCGAAGCTCGGTTCGTTCGCGTCGCTCTTCTTGTTGTGCGGCGCGAAGTACCGGGTGGCCAGTTGTTCGCACAGATCGAGGACACCGTCGAAGGTTTCGCGGGAGTGCTCGGCGAACCGCTCTCGCTTTGTCAGCTCGTCGACGCGCAGCCATTCATAGAGCAGAAAGTCGAGATCGCGACGCGACAGCAGGGTGGATTTCACAACTTCATCTTGACACTGGCCGCGCGGATCTAGGTCGATCGAACGACGTCGACGCCAAGCGGTGACTCGGCGCGCACGGTTTCGTCGCGGATCAGGCCGCGCAGCAGCGCCGTGCTGAACTCCTCGGCTATTTCCTGCGCGGTACGCCTGCCGTGCGGCCGCAGCCAGCGGTAGGAACCCAGCGTCATTCCGATATAGCCAAGCGCAAGCACGTGCGAGTCGCAGTCGTAGAACTCGCCGCTGGCGATGCCGCGGTCGATGAGGTCACGCACGTGCTCGTAGACCTGGGTTTCCTTCTCGCGGATGTAGGCGACCTGGTCCTCGGTGAACCACTCGGTGATGTAGGGGCCTTCCTGGAAGTACACCGCCGCGCGCTCGATGTCGCTTGCGATGCCGACCAGCAGCCGCCGGGTGAAGTGGTAGATGGTCTCGCGCGCCGACGCCGTCGGGTCGTCGTGCAGTGCATCGACCGTGAAGTCAGCGGCGCCCCTGTAGATGTCGTAGAGGATCAGCGACTTGCTGGCGTAGTAATGGTAGACCGTCGCCTTGTTCAGGCCTACCGCGTCGGCGACGTCGTCCATCCGGGTGCCGTGATAACCCCTCGCGGCGAAGAGCTTGCAGGCGACGGCCAATAACTCTTCGCGGCGGGACATCCCGTTGGGGGTGGCTTCCGGAGACGTGGGAGGCATGGCGACTCACTATATGCAGGCCCAGACGGTGTCCGGGGTATCAATCAACTGGTTGGACAGTTTAGGTCGTCGGGCTGTCGCGGTTCAGCTAGCGGGTCTAGACTCCAGCGAGAACCGGCCGTTACGCGAGAGGTGATGACGTGGATCCGAACCCGGACTATGACGCGAGCGACGAGGTCGAATACGGAGTCAACTGGTTCGCATGGATCCTGCGCGGCGTATATCCACCCCCCGCGTATCCGCCTGTTTAACCCTTAACTCCTCGCCGACCGCACGGTTGTTGGCGGGTTTACTCGCGCTATCCGTATACCAACCGTGCGCTCGACGAGTCGGGTTCTCCGGCACGTGACCCACAGGACACCTAGTCGATTTCTGTCAACTCTTAGACTGACGTATTCCACTCGTCCCACGACGAGCTGTGTCGGGGGCCTTCTCGCGCTCCGACCGGACCGTGACAGAAACCTAGATCGGATCGAAATCGATGATCATCGGGATCCCGAGAGAGTCGCTGCCTGGGGAAACGCGAGTATCCGCGACGCCGCAGACGGTTGGCCAACTGATCAAGCTGGGCTACGAGGTAGTGATCGAGGCAGGCGCGGGTGCCGCCTCGACCTTCACCGATGCGGCGTTCACGGAGGCCGGGGCCGGTGTCGGGTCAGCCGAGCAGGTCTGGGCGGCCGACGTGGTGCTCAAGGTGAACGCGCCGGACAACGCGGAGATCGCCGCCCTGCGCGACGGCGCCACCCTGATCGGCTTGATCTCCCCCGCCCTCAAGCCTGAGCTCGTCGAGCAGCTTGCCACGCGGCCGATCACCGTGCTGGCCATGGACGCTGTTCCGCGGATTTCCCGGGCCCAGTCACTGGACGTGCTGTCGTCGATGGCGAACATCGCGGGTTACCGCGCCGTCATCGAGGCCGCCAACAAGTTCGGCCGATTCTTCACCGGGCAGGTGACCGCGGCGGGCAAGGTGCCACCGGCCAAAGTGCTCGTCGTCGGCGCAGGCGTGGCCGGTCTGGCGGCTATCGGTGCCGCAGGCAGCATGGGCGCCATCGTGCGCGCCACCGATCCCCGGCCCGAGGTCGCAGACCAGGTCAAATCCCTTGGTGGAGAATATCTTTCGATCGAGTCACCGGAGGCTGAAGTATCGGCCACTGGCTACGCCAAGGAGATGGGCGACGACTACAAGGCCCGTGAGGCGCGGCTCTACGCCGAGCAGTCCAAGGACGTCGACATCATCATCACCACCGCGCTGATCCCCGGTAAGCCGGCACCGCGAATCATCACCGCCGACATGGTGGCCTCGATGAAGTCCGGCAGCGTCATCGTCGACATGGCGGCGGCCAACGGCGGCAACGTCGAGGGCACCGTCAAGGACCAGGCGATCGTCACCGACAACGGCGTGACGATCATCGGCTACACCGATCTGGCGGGCCGGCTGCCCGCAACGGCCTCCCAGCTCTACGGCACCAACCTCGTCAACCTGCTCAAGCTGCTCACCCCGGAGAAAGACGGCCAGCTCACGCTGGACTGGGACGACGTGGTGCAGCGCTCGGTGACGGTGGTGCGGGCCGGGGAGACCACGTGGCCGCCTCCGCCTGTGCAGGTGTCGGCGGCGCCTGCCGCTGCTGCGGCCGCGTCGGTAGAGGTCAAACCGACCAAACACCACACGACCACCGCGCGTCGTCTCGGGGTGACCTTCACAGCCGCGGCTGTACTCTTCGCGCTCATCGCGCTCTCCCCGTCCGCGCTGCAGGTGCACCTGACGGTGTTCGCGCTGGCCATCGTGATCGGCTACTACGTGATCGGCAACGTGCACCATGCGCTGCACACCCCGCTGATGTCGGTGACCAATGCGATCTCCGGGATCATCGTCGTCGGTGCGCTGTTGCAGATCGGCCACGGCGACGTCATCGTCACCGCCCTCGCGACCCTGGCGACCCTGCTCGCCAGCATCAACGTCTTCGGCGGCTTCGCCGTGACCCGCCGCATGCTGGCCATGTTCTCGAGGAGCTAGAGGAATGTTCACACTGGAAACGACCGCAACCGCGGCCTACGTCGTCGCGGCGATACTGTTCATCCTCGCGCTGGCCGGACTGTCCAAGCATGAAACGTCCAGGGCCGGTAACACTTTCGGCATCGCCGGAATGGCCGTCGCGCTTATCGCGACGATAGCGCTGGCATTCGCCCGCCACATCGAACCCCTCGGCGTCGCACTGCTGTTGGGCGCCATGGCCATCGGCGCCACGATCGGCCTGTGGCGCGCCAAGGTCGTCGAGATGACCGGCATGCCCGAGCTGATTGCGCTACTGCACTCGTTCGTCGGCCTTGCCGCCGTGCTGGTCGGCTGGAACGGTTATTTGCACGTCGAACGTGATCTCGCTGGGTCCGAAGCCGCGCTGCTGCATCACGAGGGCATGCTCGGCATCCACTCGGGCGAGGTCGTCATCGGAGTCTTCATCGGCGCCGTGACGTTCACCGGCTCGATCGTCGCCAACCTCAAGCTCTCGGCCCGCATCAAGTCCGCGCCGATGATGCTGCCCGGCAAGAACTTCCTCAACGTGGGCGCGCTGGTCGTCTTCGCCGCGCTCACCGTCTGGTTCGTGATCACCCCGCAGCTGTGGCTGCTGGTGGTGGTCACCGTGCTTGCGCTGCTGCTCGGCTGGCACCTGGTCGCCTCGATCGGCGGTGGCGATATGCCGGTGGTGGTGTCGATGCTCAACAGCTATTCCGGCTGGGCCGCTGCGGCGTCGGGCTTCCTGCTCGGCAACGACCTGCTGATCATCACCGGCGCGCTGGTCGGATCCTCAGGTGCCTACCTGTCCTACATCATGTGCAAGGCGATGAACCGGTCGTTCATCTCCGTCATCGCGGGCGGCTTTGGGATCGAGGCCGGTCCAGCCGAGGACAAGGACTACGGCGAGCACCGCGAGATCAACGCCGACGGTGCCGCCGACCTGCTCTCCTCGGCCCACTCGGTGATCATCACGCCGGGGTACGGCATGGCCGTGGCCCAGGCCCAGTACGGCGTCGCCGACCTGACCCGCAAGCTGCGCGATCGCGGCGTCGACGTGCGGTTCGGCATCCACCCCGTCGCGGGACGCCTGCCCGGCCACATGAACGTGCTGCTGGCCGAGGCCAAGGTGCCCTACGACATCGTGCTGGAGATGGACGAGATCAACGACGACTTCGAAAGCACCGACGTCGTCCTGGTCATCGGCGCCAACGACACCGTCAACCCGGCGGCGTCGGAGGATCCGAGCAGCCCGATCGCAGGCATGCCGGTGCTCACGGTCTGGAACGCCGCCAACGTGATCGTCTTCAAGCGGTCCATGGCCTCGGGCTACGCCGGCGTGCAGAACCCGCTGTTCTTTCGGGAGAACACCCAGATGCTGTTCGGTGACGCCAAAGACAGGGTCGACGCGATCAACGCGGAGCTCGCGGTCACTGAGAACGTCTGACGCACGCACATGCCGGTGGACCGCCTACTGCCTTCCGACGACGCCGTAGACCTCATCGCTCTGACCCGCGACATCGCGGGCAAAGTACTCGACCCGATCGTGGATGCGCACGAGAAGGCCGAGACGTATCCCGAGAACGCGTTCGCCCAACTGGGTGCGGCGGGGCTGCTGAGCCTGCCGCAGCCAGAGGAGTGGGGCGGCGGAGGGCAGCCTTACGAGGTCTATCTGCAGGTGCTCGAGGAGATCGCGGCGCGGTGGGCGGCGGTGGCCGTTGCGGTCAGTGTGCACAGCCTGTCGTCGCATCCGTTGTTGACGTTCGGTACCGAGCAGCAGAAGCGGCGCTGGCTGCCGGGGATGTTGTCGGGTGAACAGATCGGCGCGTACAGCCTCTCGGAGCCGCAGGCAGGTTCGGATGCCGCCGCGCTGCACTGCAAGGCCACCAAGGCCGATGACGGTGGCTACGTGATCGACGGGTCGAAGTCGTGGATCACCCACGGCGGACGCGCGGATTTCTACACGTTGTTCGCGCGCACCGGCGAAGGCTCACGCGGTATCTCCTGCTTCCTGATTCCGGGTGATCTGGCCGGGCTGACTTTCGGCAAGCCCGAGGAGAAGATGGGCCTGCACGCGGTCCCGACCACATCGGCGTTCTACGACCAGGCCCACATCGAGGCCGACCGATTGATCGGCGCAGAGGGTCAGGGTCTGCAAATCGCCTTCTCCGCACTGGATTCGGGCCGCCTGGGCATCGCCGCGGTCGCCGTCGGGGTGGCGCAGGCGGCCCTGGATGAGGCTACGCGATATGCGAATGAGCGAACGACGTTCGGCCGCAAGATCATTGACCATCAGGGCCTTGGCTTCCTGCTGGCCGACATGGCCGCGGCGGTGGCCAGCGCCCGCGCGACCTATCTTGATGCCGCGCGCAGGCGCGACCTGGGCCGGCCGTATTCACAGCAGGCCAGTGTCGCCAAACTGGTCGCTACCGACGCTGCGATGAAGGTCACCACCGACGCCGTGCAGGTGCTCGGCGGTGTCGGCTACACCCGCGACTTCCGCGTCGAGCGCTATATGCGCGAGGCCAAGATCACCCAGATCTTCGAGGGCACCAACCAGATTCAGCGTTTGGTTATCGCGAGAGGACTGACGACGGGATAACCGCCTCCGGCGGCGACGTCACAGTCACCCGGGTGCCGCGCCCGTTGCGCGAGTCGATCTCCATCGCGCCGCCCATGGCGTCGAATCGGGCCAGAAGCGAGCCGAGCCCGATGTGGCCGTCGGCCACGTACTGCGCCACGATCGCAGGATCGAATCCCGTGCCGTCATCGTCGATCGTCAAGACGATGCGATCGCCCCTGCGCGCCAGCCCAACCTTGACGGTGTTCGCCTTCGCGTGCTTGCCGATGTTGGTGAGCAGCTCGCGTGCCGCCCGATACAGCAGCGCCTGCGACTCCGGCTTGCCCACATCCTCGAGCTCGGCCTCAACCGCAAGATCGGTGCGAGACTCGAATTGCTTCAACAGTTCTCGCACCGCAGCGCTGAGGCCGAGCTGGGCGAGAACCTGGGGGTGCAGCTCGGTGACGGTGGAGCGCAGTCCCGTCGCGGTTTCCTGCAGCGCCGCGTAGACCATGTCAAGCGCGGGGTCGGGATTTCGTTCGCGTGCCTCGTCCAGTTCAAGCCGCGCGGCCAGCAGTGTCTGCAGCGGGCCGTCATGCAGATGCTCGGCGACTTCGCGGTTGTGGCGCTCATCGGACTGCATGGCCTCAGAGACCAGCTGACGCCGCATCTCCTGCAGCGCCCTCACCCGAGACGACCGTCGCGCCAGCACGAAGCACAGCGCGGTCACCGCGACCGCCAGCCAGAGCAGGAAGCCGAAGTGGGTGTACACCATGTTCGGCAATCCCACCTTGTCGTCGCGTTTGGAATAGAAGATCCACACCGCGAGATAGCCCACCGCCGTTACGGTTCCGATGACCGCCGTCCAGACCGGCCGGTCCTGGAACGCCACCGAGATCGGCAGCAGGAAGAAGACCGGCAGCAGCGCAGCGGTCGCCCCACCCGATACCAGGCACAGCGTGATGATCACCGTCAGGTCGACGGCTGTCGACGCCCTATCGGCCCACCGTGGCACCGGTCCCCGGAGCGCAGCCAACAACCACAACAGCGCCACCACGGCGTACACACCGAGGATCACCGCGTACAGCTCAGGCAGCCAGTGGTCGACCTCCCATATCCAGACCAGCACGGCGATCAGCCCGATCAGCGGGAGCCGCAAGATCGCCGAGACGCGTACCGGCTCAGCGGCGAGGTAGTCGGCGATTCGTCGGACGGGGCGCGCCACGCTACTCCAGGAGCTTGCGGCGCATCGCCTCGGCGACCGCGGCCGCCCGGTCATTGACGCCGAGCTTCTCGTAGAGGCGTTGTACGTGGGTCTTGACGGTCGACGGCGCGAGGAAGAGCTCCTTGGCCATCGCCGGAATGCTAGTGCCCGAGGCGATCAGCTTCAGCACCTCGCGCTCGCGTGGGCTCAGCACCGGGCCTTCGGGTTCGGCTCGCTTACGGATCTCGCCTGCCAGGCCCGCGGCCAGGCTCGGCGGCACGATGTCGCGCCCCTTCGCACAGTCGAGCACCGCGTTCACCAGTTCGCTTCTGCTCGACTCCTTCGGCAGGAATCCGGCAGCGCCTTCCTGCAGCGCGCGGAAGACGATCGCAGGCTCGTCGTGCGCCGAGACGAGGAGCACCCGGGTCGGCAGCTCGTCGCGTTGCACGGCGGCCGCCACCTCGGCGCCGTCCATGCCCGGCATCCGGTAGTCCAGCAGGGCCACCTGCGGCGAATGCGTCCTGATGGCTTCGAGTGCCGATATCCCATCGTCGGCTTCTGCCACCACCTCGATCGACCCACTCGACGTCAGCGCACGAACCACCCCGTCGCGAAACAGCGGATGGTCATCGCCCACCACCACACGCACCTTGTCGCTCGTCATGGCTCGACTCCCGCTCGCTCCGGTCCTCGCTCGTTCCCCGCTGCGATCCTCACCCGCAGTCGTCTTCGCTGGTCATGAAGCCAGCGTCGCACAGCATCGGCCGGTTCTTCCTCCGATTGCAGGACACGTGATTCATCCGTGTCGCCCTCTGATCGCCGGACATACAACAGGTCTTCGCGCCAGCACTCTTGAGTCATCGCCGCAACACCGCGACACAACACACCAAAACTCAACGAAGACAAAGGAACTCGAATGAGCACCAACACCAACACCAACACCCGACGCTTCGCCCTGCCGATCGTCTCGGCGGGCGTCATCGGCGGAGCCGCCCTCGGTCCTTCCCCATCAGGAATTGGGGGAGGGCCTCTGTGCGTTGGGGCACAGTATGCGAACCGGTGTGGTGTTCCCCCAGACAGAGCTCGGCGGTGACGCGGCAGCCGTCCGTGCATACGGCCAGCGCGTCGAGGAGCTTGGGTTCAGCCACCTCCTCGCCTACGACCACGTCGTCGGCGCCGACCCTGCGGTGCATGCCGACTGGGCTGGTCCGTACGACGTGCACACGACCTTCCACGAACCGCTTGTGATGTTCGGGTACCTGGCTGCCGTCACCACCACGCTGGAGCTGGTGACCGGGGTCATCATCCTGCCGCAACGGCAGGCCGTGCTTGTCGCCAAGCAGGCCGCCGAGATCGATCTGCTCAGCGAGGGGCGTCTGCGCCTCGGTGTCGGGCTGGGCTGGAACGCCGTCGAGTACGAGGCCCTCGGCGAGGACTTCACCAACCGCGGCAAGCGGCTGGGGGAGCAGGTCGAGCTGATGCGGCGGTTGTGGACCGAGCAGACAGTGACGTTCGACGGCGCGCACCATCGGGTGACGGGTGCCGGTCTGGCTCCGCTTCCTGTGAATCGGCCGATCCCGGTGTGGATCGGCGCCGCATCGCGGCCGGCGCTCGAGCGCGCGGGCAGGTTGGCCGACGGATGGTTTCCGATGATGTCGCCGGGGCCAAAGCTCCACGAAGCGCGTGACATCGTGGCGCGGTCAGCGATCGCGGCGGGCAGAGACCCGTCGGCGCTCGGGATGGAAGGCCGGGTGACCTGGCGCGGTGACCGCCAGCAGGCCGCCGACGAGCTTGCCCAGTGGACTGCGGCGGGCGCCACCCACGTGTCGGTGAACACGATGGGCGCGGGTCTGCGCACGGTCGACGAGCACCTCGCTGCGCTTGCTGCCGTCGCCGACGACATTCGCGTATAACGCCTGGCCGTAGCGCCCAACCACAACACCGTTCCCCCGATCGGGGGACGCGCGGTTCATCCTGCTCGACCGCCGATCGCCCGACATACAAAGCGTCTTCGCTGCAGCAGTCTTATGTCATCGCCGAAACGCACCGGCGCAGCACGCCAAAAGTCAACGAAGACAAAGGAACTCAGATGTGCCCCATCGCCCGCTACCTCCTCCTGCTGATCTCGGCCGGGATCGTCGTCGCGGCCGCACTCGGCCTTGCCGGTGCTGCTGACGCGGCCAGCATCGACACCGAGCAGCCCAACATCGTCGCGACGCCCAACGTCATGGCCCACCCGGCCCCGGAAGCGATGCCGGGCTACGCCCGCTGATCCCCCCAGACAGGAACCCTCCCCGCGGCCCCGGGGAGGGTTTCTCATTTCTCGGCTATCCACCGATCGGGGGACACGGGATTCCACCGATTCAACCGCCGATCACCCGACAGACTTCGCCGACGCAATGCGAGAGAGTTATCTCAACGCCGGAGAAACCGGCCAGACAACCGAAACCCTAACCACCACAGAAGGATACAGAAATGACCACCACGATCACCCGCTACATCGCACTGTCCGCAGTCTCGGCAGGCATCCTCGGCGGCGCCGCGCTCGGCCTGGCAGGCATGGCCAGCGCCGGCACGTACTCCTACGAGCCGACACCGCGCCCCGGCATCGTCGCCACCCCGAACACCATCGCCAGGCCGCCCATTGTGGTGATCCCCGGCGAGCGGTGGCACCGGCATCACGGCTTCGGCTTCGAGATGCCTGCTGGCGAATAGCCGACAGACCACCCTCCTGAGGCCCTCCCCGGGCGGCGTATTCCTGGGGAGGGCCTCTCACGTCACCAGAGCGGGATATCGATCCCGTGCTCCGATTCCGGCCGCGGGGCGAAGTAGCGCCGCTGCGACTCGTCGATCTTCACGTCGTTGATGCTGGCCTCCCGCCGTGCCATCAGGCCCTCCGGCGTGAACTCCCATAGCTCGTTGCCGTAGCTGCGATACCACTGCCCGGCGGCGTCGCGACACTCGTACTGGAAGCGCACCGCCATCCGGCTCTCCCGGAACCCCCACAGACTCTTTCGCAGTACGTAGTCGAGTTCGCGGTCCCACTTCCGAGTGAGAAAGGCGACGATCGCCTCGCGCCCGACAACATGCTCGTCGCGGTTTCGCCACTGCGAGTCGACGGTGTAGGCCAGGCTGACGCGTTCGGGGTCGCAGGTGTTCCAGGCATCCTCGGCGGCCTGGACCTTCTGCCTCGCGGTTTCGAGCGTGAAGGGCGGAAACGGTGGACGGCTCTCGGTCATACCCATTTCCTACGCTCGGCGCGATGGTGTTGTTCCGGCCTTTTACGGGTGTCATATCGTGGCGGCATGGATTTCGCGTTGTCGGCCAAGGCACAGGACTACCACGAGCGGCTCACCGATTTCATGACGGAATTCGTGTTCCCTGCCGAAAACGACTACGACGCGTACCGGCACGAGAAGGGGCGCGACGACCACACCGTTCCACCGGTCATCGAGCAGCTCAAGAAACTGGCCAAGGACCGCGGGCTGTGGAATCTGTTCCTGCCCGCCGAGTCCGGGCTGACGAACCTCGAGTACGCGCCGCTGGCCGAGCTGACCGGCTGGAGCATGGAAATCGCCCCCGAGGTGACCAACTGCGCAGCCCCTGACACCGGAAACATGGAGACCCTGCACCTGTTCGCCAACACCGATCAGCGCAAGAAGTGGCTCGAGCCGCTGCTGAACGGCGAGATCCGCAGCGCGTTCGCGATGACCGAGCCCGCGGTCGCCTCCAGCGACGCGCGCAACATCCAGACGACGATGCTGCGCGACGGCGACGACTACGTCATCAACGGCCGCAAGTGGTGGATCTCCGGTGCGGCCGACCCGCGCTGCAAGATCCTGATCGTGATGGGCCGGACCAACCCCGACGCCGCCAGCCATCAGCAACAGTCGATGCTCCTGGTCCCGATCGATACTGCCGGTGTGTCGGTGGAGCGGTCGCTGCCGGTGTTCGGCTGGCAGGACCAGCACGGGCACTGTGAGATCACGTTCGACAACGTCCGGGTGCCTGTCTCGAATCTGCTCGACGAGGAGGGCAGCGGATTCGCGATCGCGCAGGCTCGCCTTGGGCCCGGCCGCATCCACCACTGCATGCGGGCCATCGGCGTGGCCGAGCGAGCGATGGCATTGATGATCGACCGGGTGCAGACGCGCATCGCGTTCGGCAAGCCGTTGGCCGAGCAGGGTGTGGTTCAGCAACAGATTGCCCAGTCCCGCAACGAGATCGACCAGTCCAGGCTGCTGTGTCACAAGGCGGCGTGGGAAATCGACCAGCACGGCAACAAGAGCATTCAGGCCCGCCAGCTGGTGGCCCAGATCAAGGCGGTGGCGCCGCAGATGGCGTGCAACGTCATCGACCGGGCGATCCAGGTGCACGGTGCCGCGGGCATCAGCGACGACACCGTGCTGGCCCGCCTCTACGGCTGGCATCGGGCGATGCGGCTGTTCGACGGCCCGGACGAAGTGCACATGCGGACCATCGCGCGCGCCGAACTGGGTCGCGAGAAGTCGGCGTTCGCGGCGGCGGTGACCAAGTAGTGACACCGAACCCTGACGCCCTGTCAGGGGCGTGGAACTTCCGCGACATCGCCGAGGAGACGGGCGTTCGTTCTGGCCGGTTCTTCCGGTCCAGCGAGCTGAGTGGGCTCGACGATTCGGGCCGCGAGGCGCTGGTCGGGTTCGGCATCACCGACGTCGCCGACCTAAGGTCGGCGGCCGAAGTGGAGCGGCACGGGGCCGGCGCGGTGCCCACGGGCGTGGAGGTGCACTACCTTCATTTTCACGAGGTGACGGCGGTGGGTGGCGAGGCGCCCCACGAGACGGCCTTCCAGAAGATGATGACCGATAAACCTGGTGACGAGGACGTGGCGGTCGCGGCCCGGCGGTTCATGACGGAGGAGTATCAGCGGTTCCCGATGCTGGGCGGTGCGCAACGTGCTGTGCGGCAAGTCATTTCGTTACTCGGAGCGGGTCGTCCGGTGATCGCGCACTGTTTTGCCGGTAAGGACAGAACCGGTTTCACGGTGGCCACGGTCCTCGACGCCGTCGGCGTTGACCGCGACGTCGTGCTCGCCGATTTCCTCCGCAGCAACGAGGCTGTGCCGCGCTTGCGGGAACAGATCCTGAAGTCTGTCCGCGAGCGCACCGAGACGGACGAGGAGCTCACATTCGCCGAGGCGCGACTGACCGACGCGGTGCTCGGCGTGCAGCCGGAATACCTTGACGCGGCACGGCGGACGATCGACGAGAACTATGGCGGGTTAGCGAGCTATCTCGAGGCAGCGGGTGTGACGGCTGACGACGTCGCCCAGCTGCGCGCCGCGCTGCTCGGTTAGCGGAGCTGGTTCACGCACCGACCAGGTCGGGGTGGAACTTGGTGGCCATCCGCCGCATCCCATCGCGCCAGTCGACCGTGGTGTCGCCGACCAACTCCCGCATCCTGGTTGCGTCGGTGGGGCCGCCGCGCAGCGCCTGCGCGCTCTCTTCGAAGACCGGTTCCCTGCCAACCAGCGAGCCGAGGTAGCCACACCATTCCTGCAGGCTGACGGTCTGCTCGCCGCACCAGTTGACCGTGGTCGCAGGCACCGACGCCGCGTCGAGCATCCTCGGCAGGGTCGCGATGAAGTCGTCCTCGTGGATCGGGTTGTAGCGGGCAGGCCCACCGGGCGGGACCGGGATCGGGATCCCGGCCAGTAGCATCTCCATGTGGTAGAACGGCCACCCGCCGTTGTCTCCGTACGGCACATTCAGCCGGGCGATGACGGTGGGCACGCCCAACGCGCGTGCCATCGTCCGTGCGACAACCTCGCCTGCGATCTTGGAGATGGAGTACGTGGGAAACATCGTCTTGTGGTTGTCGCCAAGAGCGGTGGTTTCGGTCCGCGGCTCGTCGTCAGGCGGGTCGTACACCGCGGCGGAGGAGCAATGCAGAAAGGCCTGCGCGTCGGGGCAGTGGGCCATCAGGAGGCCGACCGACTCCGCGTTGGCCGCGAGGTCCTTGTCCCATCTGCCGCTCTTGGCCACCGCGAGGTTGATGACGTAGTCGAAATCCGACGGGATCGCTCTGAAGTCCCCTGCGGCCAGATTGACCGTCTCGCATCGCACCCCCGCCTTCTCGAGGCCCTCCCTGGCGGAGGCGTCGGTGAACCGGGCGATACCCCACACTTCGTTATCGGCGGCAAGCGCCTTGGCGATCGGGGTTGCGACCTGACCGGTCGGACCAGTGATCAGAATCTTCGAGCCGCGCATGGCCTGATGGTAGGCAGCCGATCGACGTTTTAGCGGGCTGATTCCATCAACGTGTTGCTGGGCAGCCAGGGATCGAGGAAATCTCCACGGAGCGCCCCGTCGGACGAGTTCCTGACGACCGAACTCTCTCCGACGGTGCGGCTGACGGCCACCCGTTCGAATCGGGTGGGTATGTGGTTGACGGACGGTTGGGCACCCATGGTGGCCATCGTCGCGTCGACGCCGCGGGCGTCAAACTCGAACCCGTAGTGCGCATCCCACAACGCGGCAAGGTCATGATCCGCCATCGCCTGCACCTCCCCTGAACTGTCCCTACTGAGTCAGGTACACGCCCGTCACCCAGGCCACGGTCGCGAGCAGCGCGCCCGCCAACTCCACACCGACGGTTAGCGCCACACCCTGCAACGCATGGACGGTCGACGTCCATGCCACGCGCTGGTCGTGGTGTCGCGCCAGTTCAGCGAGATAGACACCGAGCACGAAGCCGATCACCAGGCCCACCACCGGGATCACGAAGAAGCCGACGACGCCCAGCGCCGCGCCGGCGACGAGAGTCGATGTGCCGACATCGGCGGCCCGCATGCGCCGCATCGGCCACAAGTATTTGATCAGTGTGGAGGCGGCCACCACTGCGGTCACCACGCCGAGGGTCACCCACGCGGGCACGTTGTTCTCGACGACGGCCCAGACCGCTATCGCGCCGAACACCAGGAGGATGCCGGGGATCAGCGGAACCACGATGCCGACAAGTCCGACGGCGATAGCCAGCGCCACAAAGACGACGCCGACGGTGCTCACGGCCTCGAATCCACTGGCTCTGAACGGGTCACGGCCTCTTCGCGCGGACCCACTGGAAGTTGGCGAGGCTTCTCGTTCGCACGCCGACGAGGCCGAGGTCTTCGAAGATGTCGCCGAGTTCATCCTCGCCGAAGAATCTGGCCCCGCCGTCGGGAAGGATCCGCCAGAGCGGACCGGCAGATCCTGCGGTCGGCACCATCACGGCGATGCGGCCACCGGGGCGCAGCACCCTGGCCATCTCGGCGAGCGCCACCCCCGGGTTAGGTATCAGCTGCAACATGGCGACCGATGTGACGGCGTCGACGGTTTCGTCGCGCAACGGCAACTGCTGGGCGTCCGCCCGCAAGAAGCCGACCTGCGGCCCGGCTTCGGCGCGAACCGCGCGGGCCAGCATCGGCTCGGAGATATCGACGCCCAGCGCCAGACCATCAGGACCTGCTGCGCGAGCGAGTGAGGCCGTGACGTTTCCCGGCCCGCTGCCGACGTCGAGGGAGACGCCGCCTGACGGGACGCTCAACCACTCGATCGGTGCCTGCCAGATGCTCAGTACCCTGCGGGCAAACACCTGGGCGTTGTCGTAGAGCATCGACCCGATTCCCGATGCCCACGCCGCCTGGATGGCGCCGGTGTTTTTCGGCGGCGACTCGACCGATTCTTTGAGCAGGTCGAGATAGCCCTTGCTGACGTCCGGGTCGGCCGGTGGCTCGGCGAGTAGGTCCAGGGCCCTGCGGAGCGCCGGTGGCAGTTCAGTGTGCAATTGCTCGGTCACCCTTCCACGGTACGCCGCCGGCTCACGTCCCCAGCTGGTCCGCGAGATTCAGAAAATCCGTTGCGATGTAATTGAATTCGCCGTCCTCCACCCTCTGAGCAGGCCGATTGGGCCCGAACTCCAGCGGCCGGGCGACGTAAGCCGTCATCAGCCCAGCACTGCGCGCCGCCCTGAGGTCGCTGGGATGCGCAGCGACGAGCATGAGCTGGTCTGGCGGCACACCGAGCAGATCGGCACAGCCGAGGTAGGCCTGCGGGTCCGGCTTGTAGTGGTGGAACAGCTCGGCGGAGATCACGCAGTCCCACGGCAGTCCAGCCCGTTTGGCCATGTTGGTCAACAGCGACATGTTGCCGTTGGAAAGCGTCGTGATGGTGAACTTTTCCTTCAACCGGGTCAACCCCGACACGGTGTCAGGCCACGGGTCGAGCCGGTGCCAGGCCCGGTTGAGTTCGTCGACGTATTCAACGCAGATCGATGTGACACCAGCCGCGCCTAGGAGCTCCTCGAGGATCATCCGATGCAAATCGTCGATTCTCGTCCACGGAAGGTCGCCGCTACGCACTCGATCCATCGCCGGGGCGTAACCGGCGCGCCAATTGTCCGCGAAACTCGGCCAATCCTGTTGGACCCCATGGGTTCGGCCGAATTCCTCGAGTTCGCCGATGATGCTGGAGCGCCAGTCGACGACGGTGCCGAACACATCGAAGGCGAGCGCTGTTGGCCTCATAATCCGATGCTCTTCGCGCAAGCGCTCATCACGGCTCCAGGACAACCTTGCCCAGCACGCCACCGTCGGCCAGGCTCTGCAACGCCTCGCCGCCCTTCGACAGCGGGAACCGTATCGGTGGCGGCGGCCGCAGGCCTGCCTTGACCAATTCGGCGACCCCGAACTCGAACACCGACTGGGAGCCCGGCTTGCGGTTGACGTACTCGCCGTATCCGACACCGATAACAGCGACGTTGCGCAACAGCAGCCGGTTGACCTTGACTGTCGGAATCCCACCCGCCGCAAAGCCGATGACCAACAGCCTGCCCTCGGTGGCCAGCGCCCGAATCGCATCGTCGAACGCCTCACCGCCGACCGGGTCGACCACCAGGTCGACCCCCTGGCCGCCGGTCGCGTCCTTCACCGCTTCTAGCCAGCCCTCGGTCAGCGGTAGCACCACGTCGGCGCCCAGCGACTCGACGAACTCCACAGCGTGCGCACGGTGAACCATCGCGATCACCTTGGCGCCCAGCATCTTTGCGATCTGAACGGCGGCAGTTCCGACCCCACCCGCCGAGCCGAGAACCAAGACCGTCTCGCCTGCCCGCAGCGCCCCGCGCTTGGCCAGCGCGAAATACATCGTCTGGTAATTGCTAAGCAGCGCAACGGCCTCGGCGTCGTCGAGTCCATCGGGTGTGGAGCGGATAACGTCCGGCTGCACCACCACCTGCTCCGCCCAGCCGCCGAGCATCGAAAGCGCCGTCACCCGTTGCCCTGGGGTGAATTCCGACTCGTATGGCGCCGACCGTACCGCTCCCGCGACCTCCATGCCGGGGATGAACGGCGGCTCCAGCCGCAGCTGATACTCGCCGCGCAGCAGCAGCAGGTCGGGAAAGGTCACCCCGGCCGCACCGACGTCGATGACGACAGCGCCGTCGCCCCCCACGTCGTCAACGTCGGTGTAGTCCAGCCCTGATGGGCCTGAAAGCTCCCGCGCGACAAGCGCTTTCATCTAAGAGCCGTCAGCCGAGGCTGAAGTTGGCCCGCTGCGCCGCCGAGAGGTCGGTGATCTCGCCCCACTTCGCGGCGACGTCGTCGACGGACGGTACCTCGGTGAACGTGATGCCTTCGTTCTGGAACAGCGCGGCGCGCTGCACCTTGCCACCTCCGACGATGAAGACCGACGCCGTCTCCGGCAGCTCTTCGGTGCACAGGTATGCGACGACCGGAGCGACATATTCAGGCGTGAGCTTCTTGAAAACCTCCGGCGGAAGGATGTCCTCCGTCATCCGGGTGGCGGCGATCGGCGCCAGGGCGTTGGCCTTGATGTTGTACTTCGCGCCCTCCTGCGCCAACGTGTTGATCAGGCCGACAAGGCCCAGCTTGGCCGCGCTGTAGTTGGCCTGACCGAAGTTGCCGAAAAGGCCACTGGTCGAGGTGGCGACGACGATGCGGCCGTAGCTCTGCTCGCGGAAGTGCGGCCACGCCGCGCGGATGACGTTGTACCCGCCGTACAGATGCACCTTGAGGACCGAGTCCCAGTTCTCGAACGGCATCTTGTGGAACGTGCCGTCGCGCAGGATTCCCGCGTTGCTCACCACGCCGTCGACCTTGCCGAACTCATCGAGGGCGGTCTTGATGATGTTCTCGGCGCCCTGGGACTCGGCGACGGAGTCGTAGTTGGCGACCGCCCGGCCGCCGGCGTCCTTGATCTCCTTGACCACGTCGTCGGCCATCGAATGTCCGGCGCCGGTACCGTCACGCGAACCGCCGAGGTCGTTGACGACGACGCTGGCGCCCTCCTTGGCAAGTGTCAACGCATACTCGCGCCCGAGTCCGCCTCCGGCCCCGGTGACGACGATGACGCGATCCTGCACTCCTGGCATGGGGTTCCTTTCTAGAACAGCCTTCTGGCGAGCTTAAAAGCCTTCTCTGTATACGGGGGGTAGATGAAGGCGGCGAGGTCGGGTCGAGTCGGCTTGGTCATCACCGACTTTTTGTGGCTGAACTGCTCGAAGCCAAACCTGCCGTGGTAGGCGCCCATCCCCGACGGCCCGACGCCGCCGAACGGCAGCTTGTTGGTGGAGAACTGGAACAGCAGATGGTTGACCACCATGCCGCCTGCCGACACCTCTTTGATCACCCGTTCGCGGATGCTCTTGGTCTTCGTGAACAGATAAGCGGCCAACGGCTTGGGTCTCGCGTTCACGAAACTGACTGCGTCATCGAGGGATTGCACGGTCATGATGGGCAGGATCGGCCCGAAGATCTCGTCGGTCATCAACGGTTCGGCGGGGTCGGGATCGACGACGACGGTCGGCTGAATGCTTATCGTCGATGCGTCAGAGCCGCCACCGATGACGACGTCGCCCTTGGTGGCCGCGAGCGAGGCGGTCAACCGTGCGAAGTGGCGCTCGTTGACGATCCGCTTCCCACCCGGGTTTTCGGACTCGAAGGTCGTGACGGCCTCTTTGATCTTGTCGACGAGCTCGTCACGGATCTTCGCGTCGGCGAGCACGTAGTCCGGTGCGATGCAGATCTGGCCGGAGTTGATCAGCTTGGTCCAGGCGATTCGCTTGGCCGCGACGTCGATATCCGCGTCCGCGGACACGATCACCGGGCTCTTACCGCCGAGCTCGAGGGTGACGGGCGTCAGGTGCGGTGCGGCGCCTTCGTAGACCTTGCGGCCGATCTCCGTGCCACCCGTGAAACATATGTGGTCGAAGCCCTGCGCGATGAGCTCCTGGCTGACCGGGCCGTCACCCTCGACCACCGCGATCGCGTCGTTGTCGAGGTACTTCGGCACCAGCTCGGCCATCAGGGCCGACGAGGCCGGACACACCTCCGAGGGTTTGAGGACGACGGTGTTGCCCGCGGCGATGGCGCCTATGGCGGGCCCCAGCGTCAACACGAAGGGAAAGTTCCACGCGCCGATGACAAGCACGGTGCCGTAGGGCTCGTGCTCGATCCAGCCCCGACCGGGCAGCTGCGACATTTCCAGCAGCCGGTACTTGCGGCGCATCCACTTGCGGACGTTCTTGGCAGCGTCCTTCGCCTCGCCTGCGGTGCTGGCGATGTCGGCCAGCCACGCCTCGAACGGTTTACGTCCCAGGTCCTGCTCGAGCGCAGCAGCGACGGCCGTCTCGTTTTCGACCATCATCTTCTCCATCGCGAGAAGCTGCTTCTTGCGCCAATCCACACTGCGGGTGCGGCCCGACGCGAAGGTTTCGCGCAGGCGGCGAACGGTTGCGGGAATGTCGGTGGTCTCAGCCTTGACGGCTTCAGGCGCGACGGATTCTGTGGTCATGGTGGGTGTCCTTCCTGACCCGAGGAATACCCGATCCTAACCAACCGGTTGGCCCGCCATAAGGCCCGCTGCCGAATGCCTCGGGCTACCGCTTTTCTGCGGTCACGAACGTGGAGAACGAATCACCGTCGGTGTCCGCCAGCTCCACCGCGCGGCCAAGACGGCGCATCTCGTCCTGCGACGTGACGGCCGCCGATCGCCAGCCGTGTGCGTCGAGCCACTGCGCGACGTCGGCGCGGTCGGGATCCTCGTAGGTCAACTCGCCAATGTCGAGGGTGTCGTCCATGCCGAGCTCGGCGGCGATTCGTCCGAACCTCTCCCGCATCCGTTCGCGGCGTTCCGCCGAATGCAGACCGACCGTCTCCGCGGCGATGCGACTGCCCGCGGCGGATAGCTCGGTGACCCGTTCGAACAGCCGGTCCTGCGCGTCGGCAGGCAGGTACATCAGCAAGCCCTCTGCCAGCCACGCCGTGGGCGCGGTGGTGTCAAAACCCGCCTCGCGCAACGCCTTCGGCCAGTCGAAGCGCAGATCGATGGGCACCTCACGGCGCTCCGCGACAGCTGTGGCGCCGTGCTGATCCAGCGTGTCCGCCTTGTACTCGAGCACCTTGGGCTGGTCGAGTTCGTACACCGTGGTGCCCGCAGGCCACTGCAGCCGGTAGGCGCGTGAGTCCAGTCCGGAGGCCAGGATGACGACCTGACGGATACCCGCTGCCGCTGCCGCGGCGAAGAAGTCGTCAAAGAAGTGGGTGCGGACCGCTTGGTAGCTGCCCATGTGTTCGACGATCGCGGCGATCTCGGGATCGCTTTCGGCGACCTTGGCGACGAACTCGTCGTCGAGCATGAATTCCCAGATGCCGGTACCCGCCCCCGCCACCAGCACCTTGGCGTACGGGTCGCGGATCAGCGGGTTGTCCCTGTCGGTCTCCGCGGCGCGGGCCGCTGCGACCATCACCGCGGTCGAGCCCACGCTGGTCGCGATGTCCCAGGTGTCGTCGTCGGTACGTTGTGAGCTCATCGGGCGTCTCCTTCAAGCCGGGCGTGCACAAACACGCTGTCTATCGCCTCTTCGACAAGGTCTTCGGTGGCCTGCCGGCCAAGCCGCGTCATCTCCTCGGCGCTGGGTACGGCAGCGACGTGCCAGCCGTGCTGGGTCAGCCATTGAGCCGCATCCGCCCGGGTGTCGTCGGTGTACATCAGGGTGTCCACGTCGAGGTCAAGCCCGAGGCGCTCACGCAGCTGAGCGGTCCGGTCCCTGCGGGCCGCCCGCTTTTCCTGCGAGTACTGCGCTGGGTGCAGATTGAACGCCTCGACCGCGATCTGACTGCCCGCCGCGCTGTGGGCGGTGACCAAGTCGAACAGCCGGTCCTGGGCGTCGCCGGGCAGATATGGCAGCAGTCCTTCGGCCAACCAGGCGGTCGGTTGTGTGGCATCGAAGCCTGCCGCGATCAACGCCGCGGGCCAGTCATCGCGCAGGTCCACCGGCACCGGGACGCGGCGCGACTTGGGCGTGGCACCGTGGGCGTCCAGGGTCGACGTCTTGTAGCTGAGTACCTTCGGCTGGTCGATCTCGAACACGGTGGTACCCGCAGGCCAGTTCAGGCGGTAGGCCCGCGAGTCCAGCCCGGCCGCCAGGATCACGACCTGGCGGATGCCGGTGCGGACCGCGGCGTTGAAGTAGCCGTCGAAGTAGTGAGTGCGCACGGCCTGGTAGTCGCGGGCCATGTCGTGCAGCCGCCGGCCGTCTGCGTCGTCGCTGAGCCACTCGTCGTCGCCGCTGGCCATCTGTGCCCACGCCGGGCCCGCCGAGGCGGTCAGCAGATATGCGTACTCGTCGCGGATCAAGGCATCGGGTCGCGCGGTCTCCGCGGCTCGGGCGGCGGCGACGCCCAATGCCGTCGCGCCAACACTCTCGGTGATGTCCCAGCTGTCGCCATCGGTGCGGACCAGCCGCACCTCACTCAAATCGGTCATATCGTTTGCCATGCTATCTAAAAAGTTAGCAGAGCTATACGAAATGTGGGCTACATCACCGCAGCTAGATCGTTATTCGTGCAGATGCCAGAGCTTGTTGGCCATCAGCAGCTCGAACTTGTGCACCACCGACCCGAGGTCTTCGTGGTTTCCGACGAAACCGGCGTAGAAGCCCATTCCCCACATCACCGCCACCAGCATCTCGACCAGGTGGTGGACGTCGGTTTCGGTGGTGAGCTCACCGCGTTTGATCGCGTCGTTGACCGCCCACGACATGAACTCGCGGGAGGCGCTCAGCGAGTCGTGATCGTCACCGCTCAGTTCCGGATGCCGTTGCGATTCGAGCACCGAGGTGACGAGAAATGCTGCCGCAGAACGATCTTGGGCATCGGCCTGCATCGCTACCGCGAAGAACGTCGACAACCGGGGCAGGAGACCGGTCTGTCCCTTGGCCTTCTCCATGCCTGCGCTAACTACCAACGCATTCGTTTGCTCGACGACTTCGCGCCACAGCACCCGCTTACTCGCGAAGTAATGGTTGATGGCGGGACGGGTCAGATCGGCACGGATCGCGATCGCCTGGAAGGTGGCGGCGTCGTAGCCAAGTTCGCTGAAGACTTCGCGAGCCGCTTGTACGATGCGCTCGCGCGTCTCAGCGGCCTTCGCTGCGGGTGGGCGGCCGGGTCCTCGGCTCGCCGTATGTTGCGGCACAGTCAAATTGTGCCACAGGTCACTTCCCTGTAAAGGCGGGTGTCGAAACCTGGCCACATTTGCGGCCGGTCAGCAAATTCGCAGAGCCTTGCGGGCCGAGGTTTCGCCGCCTGCGTTGGCGATAGCGCTCGGAGGACGGGGTGCTGTCGCCGTAGGGTGCTGCCATGGCGGGCGTGGTGTCGCGGGAGTCCTATTTCGAAGCCGGCCTCGACGTGCTTTCAGACCTGGGCTTCGGAGGACTGAAGCTGGCCGAGGTCTGCAACCGTCTCGGCGTCACGACCGGATCCTTCTATCACTACTTCCCCAGCTGGCGGGCCTACACCTCCGATCTCGTCGCGCACTGGATGGAGGCCCGCACCATGTCGGTGGTGGACGCGGTGCGTGCCGAGCCTGACCCGCGCAAGCGCATCGACACCCTCATCCAGGTCGGGTTGACGCTGCCGCACGGCGCCGAGGCCGCGATCCGGGTGTGGAGCTCTGTCGACCCGCAGGTCCACCCGATCCAGGCCGCAGTGGACCAACAACGCTTCGACATCATGTACGAGTCGGCGTTCGAGATCCTGCAGAACAAGCGGCAGGCGCAGACATTCGCGGCGTGGGGCGTTTACGTGTTGGTCGGCTACGAGCAGGCCATGCTGGCACGCGACAGCGACGCGCTGGAGTGGATCGCGGGTCAACTGCTGGACGCACTCGACTCGGGCCGGTTCGCCACGGTGCCCAACGGTGACTAGCGCGACCCATAACACCACCGAACCCATCCCGGTGTGCGGGACGCAATTACCTTGGTGGCAGCGGCTTTTCACCGTAAGTGAGTTGGCCGGGGTTGGAGTGGCAGTCATCGGGGTCAAGATCCTTGCCCACTGAGACCGCTGCGGTACTACGCCATGTGCTGGACCGGATGCGTGCGCGCGACCCCCAGTATGACGCGCTGCGCCGCGCATTGCGGGCGGCCATTGTGCTGCCCATCGCGGCGGCCGTCAGCTTCGCCGTCGGCGGCGGCTCACAGACACCGCTGTACACCATCTTCGGATCGGTGGCACTTCTCGTCATGGTCGACTTTCCCGGCAACCGCCCCGCGCGCGCCCTGGCGTATTGCGGGCTCGGATTGAACGGCGCCGTCCTCATCACGGTTGGTACGTTCGTCGCACCGCATCCGTGGGTGAGCGTCGCGTTGATGTTCGTGCTCGGGGTGGCGGTGACCTTCGCGGGCGTGCTCAGCGAGATCATCGCCGCGGGTCAGCGCGCCACGCTCCTGATGTTCGTGCTGCCCGCCTGCACACCCGTCGGTGCGCTCCCCGGGCGGCTACTTGGCTGGCTGATCGCGCTGGCGTTATGCGTGCCCGCCGCGTTGTTCCTCCTCGCGCCGCGGCATCACGACGCACTGCGCGCGCACGCGGCGCGCGTGTGCAACCGGCTTGCTGACCGGCTCGAGGGCCGCGCGGGCTCGGAGCGCGCCGCCACCAACGCGATGAACGCGCTGTACGACACCTTCCTCGGCGCCGACTACCGGCCTGTCGGGCTGACCGCAGGAAGCCGCGCGCTGGTCCGCGTGGTAGACGATCTCGGCTGGCTGTCCGATCAGATCACCGACGACACCGGGCGGCTGCTCGGGGCGATGCGGAATCCGGCACTGCGGGTGTTGCGCGACTCGGCGGCGGTGCTGCGGCTGCCCACCGTGACCGATCGAGCGGTGCGTAGCGCGGATCTTCGCGATGCTCTTGTCGAGTTGCGGTCGGTGGCGCAGGACCGCTACCGCGAGGACATCACCGAGCTGCTCGGCGAATCCAGCGACGAGGCGGCCGTGGCGGTGGGGCGCGAGCTGTTGACCGTGCGCACCATCGCGGCGACGATCGCGGTAACCGGCAGGATCATCCGCAACGCGGCGGCGGCGGACGCCCGGCCGGTGTGGGCGCGGGTGTTGGGCCGCCGGTTGCCTGACACCGGGGCCGCCGATTGGGTGATGCCAGAAACCGTCGCGGTCGCCGCCATTACCAAGGGCTTCCTGGCCACCAAGGCGGTGGTCCTGCGCAACAGCTTGCGGACGGGGCTCGGTCTGGCGCTCGCGGTCGCCGTCACCCATGTCTTTCCGGTCGAACACGGGTTCTGGGTGGTGCTCGGTGCGATGTCGGTCTTGCGCAGCAGTGCGCTGACCACCGGAACCCGGGTGCTACGGGCGGTGGCGGGGACCACCGTTGGTTTCGTCTTGGGTGCAGCGGTCATCGAGGTGCTTGGCGTGGATCCCGCTGTGCTGTGGATACTTCTGCCGATCGTGGCCTTCGGTTCGGCCTACGTGCCCGAGGTTGGGTCCTTCATCGCCGGCCAGGCCGCGTTCACGATGATGGTGTTGATCAACTTCAACCTGATCGTGCCGACCGGCTGGCAGGTGGGATTGATTCGCGTGGAGGACGTCGTGGTCGGGGCCATGGTGGGCATCGTGGTGTCGATGCTGCTGTGGCCGCGGGGTGCGACGGCAGCGGTATCCGAGGCCATCGAGGAAGCGCGTGCGGTCGGAGCCAGATTCTTGATGGCGGCGGTGCTACGGGTGACGCGCGGCGCCTCCGAGGACGCCACCGACCGCGTCCTCACGCTCAGCCATGAGGCGTTACGCTCCTCGCGGACAGTGGATGACGCTGTCCGGCAGTATCTTTCGGAGAGCGGCGGGACGACGGAATTGCGCGCACCTGTGGTACGGGCGGCCAACCGCGCGATCCGGTTGCGCGCCGCGGCGGAGTTGATCGCCGACGTCGTACCGCCGCCGCTGGGGGTGTATCCACACACCCGTGAGGTGCTCGAGTCGCATACCGAGACGATCTGCGGGCGGCTCATCGGCGATCCCGGCCGTGAGCTCGAGTCCATCAGCGACGACTTCGTGCTCGCGTTGCGCGCCGACGCAACGGGAGACGATCTGGCGGTGTCGGCCGCCCTGCCGTTGACCACCACAGCGGGCAATCTCGGCGAGCTGGAGCTGCTCTACCCGCATCCCGCCGAGCAGATACTCAAGCAGTGACCGCTAGCCGCCGATGGGGCGGTGCGGCATCAGCGCGTTCGGCGGGATGGTGCCGAACTTGCCCGCCTGGAAGTCCTCAACCGCCTGGATCAGCTCGGACTTGGAGTTCATCACGAACGGGCCGTATTGAAACACCGCCTCGTGAATTGGCTTGCCGCCCAGGATCAGAACCTCCAGAGCCGGCCGCCGTGACTCTTGCGTCGGCGCGGCCGCCACGCTGATCCGGTCGCCTGACCCGAGGACCGCCAGCTGTCCCTGGTGGATCGGATGCCCCACTGGACCGATCGACCCGCGACCCGACAGCACGTAGACCAACGCGTTGAAGTCGCGGTTCCACGGCAGATTCAAACGGGCGCCGGGCTCAATAGTCGAATGCGCCAGGGTGATTGGCGTGTACGTCGCTCCGGGCCCCGGATGTCCGTCGACTTCGCCTGCGATGACGCGGATCAGGGCGCCGCCGTCGTCCGACGACAGCAGCCCGACTTGGTTGCTCTCGATCGCCTGATACTTCGGCGCCGCGAACTTGTCCTTGCGCGGCAGGTTCACCCACAGCTGGACGCCGTGGAAGACACCGCCACTGTCCACCAGTTCGGCGGGCGGGGTCTCGATGTGCAGAATCCCCGAGCCCGCCGTCATCCACTGGGTGGCACCGTCGGTGATGAGGCCGCCTCCGCCATGCGAATCCTGATGGGCGAAACGGCCATCGATCATGTAGGTGACGGTTTCGAATCCGCGGTGCGGATGCCAGTCGGTGCCCCTGGGCTCACCCGGCTGGTATTCGACTTCGCCCATCTGGTCCATGTGGACGAACGGGTCCAGGTCGGCGGCGCTCACCCCGGCGAACGCGCGCACGACGGGAAACCCCTCGCCCTCGTAGCCCTGCGGGCCGGTGGTGATGGACCGGACTGGCCGTTCGGTGTCGGACGGCGCGGGTGTCGAGATTCGGGGAAGGGTGAGGGTGTCAGCGGTAATAGCGGGCATGCGATGGTTAACCGGACCGTAGTCCGATTAATTCCCAAGGGCACTGAGCGCCGCAGCGCGGGCGTCAGGCGCGGTTGGGGCGCTAAGAACGGCGTCGGCCGCGGCCCGGCACTGCTGCAGCGTGACCTGGGCAAGCTTCGCGCCGACACCCTGGATAGCGGCCGCCGCAGCGGACAGCGACGTCACGCCGAGGCCGGTCAACACGCACGCCAACAGCGGGTCGGCGGCGGCCTCGCCGCACACGCCGACGGGCTTGCCCGCGGCCGCGCCTGCCCGCACCGCCATTGCGACCAACGCCAGGACGGCGGGCTGCCACGGGTCGGTCAGCATGGCGAGCTCGGCTGACATCCGGTCGGCGGCCATCGTGTATTGAGCCAGATCGTTGGTGCCGATCGACAGGAAGTCGACGTGTTCGAGGATCCGGTCGGCCAATAGTGCGGCCGCGGGTACCTCAATCATCACACCAGCGATCAGCCCATGTGAACGTGCCTGCGTGGCAAAGCTTTCCGCCTCTTCCGCGGTGGCGATCATCGGCGCCATCACCCACGGCTGCGTGCCTGTGCGCTGCGCCGCGGCAGCGATGGCCTGCAGCTGCCGCTCGAGCAGCCCGGGGTTGCCCGCTGCGATGCGGATGCCGCGGACGCCGAGCGCAGGGTTGGCCTCATCAGGATGTCCCGCGAACTTGAGCGGCTTGTCGGACCCGGCATCCAGCGTCCTGATCACCACCTTGGCGCCCGAAAACGCCTGGAGCACTTCGGCGTAGATGTCGGCCTGTTCATCGACGGTCGGCTCGGTGTCGCGATTGAGGAAGCACAGTTCAGTGCGGAACAGCCCGACACCCTCGGCGGGGGTCTCGCGCGCGGCCCTGGCCGCCGCGCCGTCCTGGACGTTGGCGAAGATCGACACCTGATGCCCGTCGGCGGTCGCGCCGGGGCCCGACCAGTGCGCTGCGCGCTCGGCCTCCAGCTGCGCAGCTGCGACCGCCTCGCGTGCGGCCGCGGGGTCGGGGGCCACCGTGACGGTGCCAAGGGTGCCGTCGACGAGCACCATCGTTTCGGTCCCGACCACATCGAGCCCGTCGACGGCGACGACGCACGGGATGCCGAGTTGCCTGGCGATGATCGCGGTGTGGCTGGTCGGCCCTCCCAGCGTAGTAGCTAGGGCGACAACGAGTTTCGGGTCCAGACCGGCGGTGTCGGCGGGTGCGAGATCCTCGGCACACAGGACCGACGGATTGTCTGGCAGCGGAACGCCGGGCTCCGGCAGGCCGCTGACTTCGGCGATGACGCGGTCGCGAATGTCCTGCAGATCGGTGACGCGTTCGGCCATCAGTCCGCCGAGTTGGGTGAACATGGCAACGAACTGTTCGACAGCCTGTGCCACTGCTCCGACAACCGGCGTGCCGTCCTTGATGCGCTTCTCGGCGGCCCCGAGCCAGGCGCGGTCCTGGGCCAGGGTGGCGGTGGCCGCGAGAACCTCCGATGCCGCGCCGGTCGCATGCGCGGCGCGGTCCCGCAGCCGGGTGGCCACAGCGGTGGCGGCCGCGACGAACCGCTCGGCCTCGGCCTGGCGGTCGGCTTCGTCGATGGACGCGTCCCCTGTGCCGACATCGATGACGGGCAGCCGACCGGGCCGGATCACCGGCGCGTACCGGACCCCCGCGACCACAGGGACACCCCTCAGCACCGTGCCCGCTGGAGGGCCTGCGACGGCGCTGTCCTGATGGCGTGACGTAGGCGGTGAGGAGGTGGTCATGTGAAACAGATTACAAGAAATTCTTGACAAGTCAACACGAACAGTAGTAAAACCAACTATATCCACATGAATACGGGCCGATACCCACACAGACGGAGCCTCATGTATGCCGAAGAGCGTCAGCAAGCAATCGCCTCGCTCGTGATCTCCAAGGGCCGCGCCTCGGTGGCCGAATTGGCACAGGCCTATGACGTCACCACCGAGACAGTGCGGCGCGACCTTGCCGTCCTCGACAAGGCAGGCGTCCTGCGGCGGGTACACGGCGGCGCCGTTCCGGTCCGTGCGCTGCACCTCGTCGAGCCCGGCATCGGCGAGCGCGAGACCACCCGCGCCGAACACAAGGACGCCATCGCGGCGGCCGCCACCGACTTCTTTCCCCTCGGCGGGGCCAGCGTGCTGCTGGACGCAGGCACCACCACCGCACGCATCGCGGCCCAGTTGCCCGCCGACCGGGAACTGGTCGTGGTGACCAACTCGGTGCCGGTCGCCGCCAGGCTGGCGGCCATGCCATCCGTCTCGCTCCAACTGCTCGGCGGACGTGTCCGCGGGCTCACCCAGGCGGCGGTCGGCGAGCAGACGCTGAAAGTGCTCGACATGCTGCGGGTCGACGTCGCCTTCATCGGTACCAACGCGATCAGCGTTCGCCACGGCCTTTCCACACCGGACACCGACGAGGCGGCCGTCAAACGCGCCATGGTCAACGCCGCCAATTACGTAGTGGTGGCTGCCGACTCGTCGAAGATCGGCCGAGAGGACTTCGTCAGCTTCGCGCCGATCTCCAGCGTCGACACCCTGATCACCGACACCGAGATCACCCCCGCCGACCGCGAGCAGTTGGCAGCCAGTGGCGTCGAGGTGGTAATCGCATGATCGTCACCGTCACCCCCAACCCGAGCATCGACCGCACAGTGACGCTGAGCGCACCGCTCACCCGCGGCGCGGTGCACCGGGTTTCGTCGGTGACCTCGGAGCCAGGCGGCAAGGGCGTCAACGTCGCACGCGCGTTAACTCTGGCCGGGCTGGACGCCATCGCGGTGCTGCCCGCGCCGGCCAACGATCCACTGGTGGCCGCGCTCACCGCCGCCGCGGTCCCGTTCAGATGCGTGCCGGCCGCAGGCACAGTGCGAACCAACCTGGCCATCACCGAACATGATGGCACCACAACGAAACTCAACGAGCCCGGCGCGACGCTGGACGCCGCGACGCTGGACGCGCTGACCCGGTCCGTGGCCGCGAGCGCCGAGTCGGCGGCGTGGGTTGTACTGTCCGGTTCGCTGCCGCCCGGTGTGCCGGACCACTGGTACGCGGACGTGGTCGCGCTGCTCGAGCCGTATCCGTGCCGGATCGCGATCGACACCTCCGACGGTCCGCTCGCGGCACTCGTCGCGTCCTTCGACCGCGCCGCCCCCGACTTGATCAAGCCGAACGCCGAGGAGCTCGCGAGCGTACTCGGCTTCTCACCGCAGGCACTGGAAGCCGCAGTCTCCCAAGGAGATCCAGAGCCCGTCGTCGCCGCCGCGCGTCAGCTCGTTGACCGCGGCGTGCGCGCGGTGCTCGCCACCCTCGGCCCTGCGGGGGCGGTCCTGGTCGACGAGACCGGCAGCTGGATGGCCGCACCCCCGCCCGTCGTCGCGCGCAGCACCGTCGGCGCAGGCGACGCCTCACTGGCTGGTTACCTCCGCGCGGATGTGGGCGGAGCCGTTCCTCCCCAGCGCCTGCAGATGGCCGTCGCGTACGGCAGCGCCGCGGCCGCACTGCCCGGATCCGCGCTGCCCACGCCCGCCCAGGTCAACCTCGACGCCGTTCAGGTCAGCCCGATCGCCCCGATCTCGCCAACCACCAACACGAAAGTATCGCCATGACAAGTACCGCCTCACAGCCGATCATCAACACCGATCTGGTCCTGCTCGACGTCAACGTGGGGGCCGCGGGAGACGCTAAAAGGGCCGTCATCGGCCGGTTGGTCAGCGGGCTTGCCGACGCCGGGCGCACCGCCGATACCGAGGGCCTGATAGCCGCTGCAATGGCGCGCGAAGAGCAGTCGGCCACCGGGCTGCCCGGCGGCATCGCGATCCCGCACTGTCGGTCGCCCTACGTCGATACCGCCTCGATCGCATTCGCCAGGCTGAACCCTGCCGTCGACTTCGGCGCACCCGACGGGCCCGCGGATCTGGCGTTCCTGATCGCGGCGCCGGAGGCAGGCGGGGCCGAGCACATGAAGCTGCTGTCCAGCCTCGCGAGGGCCCTGGTGCGAAAGGACTTCGTCGCGGCGCTTCGCAATGCGACGTCGTCCGGCGAGGTCGTCGAGTTGGTCGACGGCGTCCTCAACGCGACACCTGACAAACCCAAACCCAAGCCCGCCCCCGAAGCGACGCAGACCAACCCCAAGACGCTGATCGCGATCACCGCCTGCCCGACCGGCATCGCGCACACCTACATGGCCGCCGACTCGTTGGTCGCCGCCGCGAAGAAGGCGGGCGTGACGCTGCACGTGGAGACGCAAGGCTCATCAGGCAGCACACCGCTGTCGGCGCAGACCATCGCCGACGCCGACGCGGTCATCTTCGCCACCGACGTCGGCGTCAAGGACAAACAGCGGTTCGCAGGCAAGCCAGTCGTCGCGTCCGGTGTTAAACGCGCCATCAACGAACCCGACGAGATGGTTGCCGAAGCGCTCGCCGCCGCCGCCAATCCCTCCGCTGCCCGCGTGCAGGGTGATGCGAGTGCGCCCACCGCAGCGGTGGCGCCCGCAGGCGGCGTCGGCTGGGGCACCCGCCTCCGCCAGATCCTGCTGACCGGCGTGAGCTACATGATCCCGTTCGTCGCGGCGGGCGGTCTGCTGATCGCGCTCGGCTTCCTGTTCGGCGGCTACGACATCGCCAATACCCCTGCGGGGAACCCAAAGCCGCTGTCTTTCGGGATGAACGCTCTCGGCAACCACATCGCCATCACCAACACGCTGACCGACCTGCCGCCCGGAGGCCTGACCCAGTATCTGGGAGCGGTGCTGTTCACGTTGGGACAGCTGGCATTCATGTTCTTGGTACCTGCGCTCGCCGGTTACATCTCCTTCGCGATCGCCGACCGGCCGGGCATCGCCCCCGGATTCACCGCGGGCGCGGTCGCCGTGTTCGTCGGCGGTGGCTTCATCGGAGGCATCGTCGGCGCCCTTATCGCCGGATTCACCGCGCTGTGGATCAGCCGCATAGCTGCACCACGGTGGCTCAGAGGCTTGATGCCCGTCGTGATCATCCCGCTGGTCGCCTCGCTGGTCGTCGGCCTGCTGATGTTCATGTTGCTCGGTCGTCCGTTGGCCGCCATCACGTCGGGCCTCACCCACTGGCTGGGCGGCATGACCGGCACCTCGGTGATCCTGCTTGGCATCGTGCTCGGCCTGATGATGTGTTTCGACTTGGGCGGCCCGGTGAACAAGGCGGCCTACGCATTCGCCACCGCCGGGCTCAACGTCGCCGACCCCGCGTCGCTGCGGATCATGGCAGCGGTGATGGCCGCAGGCATGGTGCCGCCGCTGGCGATGGCGTTGGCATCGACGGTGCGGCCCGGACTCTTCACCGAGCCCGAGCGGGAAAATGGCAGGGCCGCTTGGCTTCTCGGGGCGTCGTTCATTTCAGAGGGGGCTATCCCATTCGCGGCGGCCGACCCACTTCGGGTGATCCCGTCGATGATGTTCGGCGGTGCCATCACCGGTGCGTTGATCATGGCGTTCGACGTCACGCTGAAAGCACCGCACGGCGGCATCTTCGTGTTCTTCGCCATCGGCCACCTGCTGTGGTTCCTGGTCGCCCTCGCAGTCGGCACCGTGGCCGCTGCAGTGGCCGTCATCGCCGCCAAACAGTTCGCAAAGCCCAGCGTCAAGGCCGAGGAAACTCCGGCCCTGGCATCCGCCTGATCTATTTCGCCGCAACTCACGTTTCGGCGCAAAAGGTCGAGTAGTTCACGCCATCACGTCGAATTCGACAGACAGACTCAACAAGAAGGAGACCCTCATGCCCACCAAGACCGTCATCGTCGGCTCGGCCATCGGACTGCACGCCCGGCCTGCGGCCATCATCGCCGAAGCCGTCGTCAATGCAGGCGTACCCGTCACCCTCTCGATGGACGGCGGCGAGCCCGTCGACGCCGGCTCGGCCCTGATGATCATGACGCTGGGCGCAGGCAACGGCGCAGAGGTGACCGTCGCCGCCGATGACGAGGCGGCGCTGGCGACCGTCGCCGAGTTGGTTCAGCAAGACCTCGACGCTTAACTCCGGATTCGTAGGTAACATCGGACATACTCCGCGGCTGTTTGGAGGGTCCAATGTCGTTAGAGCCGAAACATTTCGCACCGGTGGCGCTCGCTGCCGCGGCCGCGATTGCCCTCGCCCCGGTAGCCGGTGCCAGCCAATCGGCCAGCGCCGTCATCGATGACCTGAAGAGTCAGGGCTACATCGTTCAGATCAATTGGGTGAGTGGCTTCAACACGGAGCCCCTGGACGTGTGCCATGTGACGGGGGTCAACATTCCCGGCGATACCCCGCAGAGCCGCACCACCGCCTACGTCGACGTCTCGTGCCCGAATCATCCAGACGAAGGCGACGGCGGTTTCGGCTTCGGTGTCGGTATCGGCTGAACTGAACAAAGAGCGCCCCCACCAGCTGGCGGCGCGCAGTTAGCGCGCATGACCCCTCTGGCATCCCCTTAAGATTTGTCGATGAACGGGCCGTGGGTCGGCGCCGCCGCACCTGCAGAGAACATCATTGCGCTCGGTTATGACGGCGCACCGGGTCAACGCCCTACGGGGCCAGGACGGGCCGATCCCGATCACCGGCACGTCGTTTGCCGCCGCCCATGTCTCGGGTTGCAAGACGGCAAGGAATCCACGTGACCGACGACATGCATCCCGACGTGGCTGCAGTCCTAAAGCAGGCGCAGCGCCTGCAGTCGATCGTGGATGACCAGCTGCACAAGATGAGCAACGAGCCATTCACTGCCACAGATGAATCCGAGACGGTTGAGGTGACGCTGAACGGCCATCACTACCTGACCGCAGCATTCATCGCCGACGGTCTGCTTCGGCTGGGAGCGCGCACGGTGCAACAGCGAATCACCGAGGCCCCGCCGAACGGACGTCGGCCGCAACACAGTCAATCGAAGCCGACAGGGAGCGGATCGATGCCGCGGTCGCCGAGATCACCGCCGGGCTGCGCGGCGTCCGTCATGACTCGTAGGAGTCGTGGAATTGGACTTCGGTGATATGGGCCTGCCGGCCGAATGGCGTGAGGTCGAGGTAGTTGTAGGTGTTGACCAACGCCTCTATTCCGCGTTCATACGCCGAATAGGTGTGGTAGACCTCGTCGCCGTCTCGGAGGAAGACGCTGAGGCCCTGCCACTCGCCGCTGACATACCAGGGCGTACCCCTCTCGATGAGCGTGGCCTTGTCCTTGTAGTTGTACTGCACCGGAGCGATGGACTCGTCGTTGGTGACGTGGAAGTCGTAATTGAAGTCACTGCCGAAGGACGAGTACCACGGAGTCGTCCAGCCCATTCGTGCCTTGAACGCCAACAGCTTGGGCAGTGGGGCGCGAGAGACGAGTGCGATCGTCGTGTCGAAGGCGTGCAAGTGCTCCTCGTGACTGATGTTGTCCACCATGAGCGAGCAACTGTTGTGACCCTCGTTGTCGTCGGGCCCGAACATGAAGTGGTAGACGATGAGTTGGCGACGGCCCTCGAAAACATCCATCAGACTGGCTTTCCCGTCGATTCCTTCGAAGACGTACTCCTTGTCCAACTTGACCATGGGCAGTTCGCGGCGCCGCGCATTGAGTGCTTCACGTCGGAGCGTGAGCTCCTTTTCTTCCTTGAGAAGGTCCTTGCGGGCCGTCAGCCACTCGTCTTGCGAGGCGCGCCTGGGCAGATTCATCGTGACTCGGCCCCCACTGCTTCGAGGAGCGCCGCATACTGCCGCTCGAGTTCCTTCGCCACGCCACCGCGCCAACTCTCGGCCATCGAATGTGAAAATTCATCGGGGAAGATTTCCTCTTCGCCCATCTCCACTCCGTTGAAAATCGCGCGCGCAACGGATCCCGGCGCAGCCTTTGGTATGTCGAGGCCACGGGTCATGTCCGTATCCACCGGCCCGATCAGTACCGCATGGACTCGCACGCCTCGTGCCGCCAAAAGGACTCGCAGCGATTGCGTCAGATTGAACGCGGCCGCCTTGGACACCGAGTAGGCCGGTATGACCGGCAACGGGGCGAGGGCATTCACCGACAGGTTGTTGACTATCGCTCCGCCGGAGTGAGTCAACGACGGGAGGAAGGCCTGGATCATCCGGTAGGCGCCGAAGAGATTGACGGCGAGGTGCTGTTCTAGCAGCGCAGGATCGCTCAGGTCGTCGTATATCGCCAGGCCGGCGTTGTTGATGAGGACATCGACGGAGTCGACTTGCGCGACCGCTCGTTGGATGTCATCTGCCGTGGTCACATCCAGAATCAGCGGGACCACACGCCCGTCCGGATGTTTTATGGGCGTGCGCGTTCCGGCGTATACCCGCTTCGCTCCCCTGTTCAGGGCTTCCTCGACCAACGCCCATCCGATACCGCGATTGGCCCCAGTGATCAGAATTGCTTTGCCTGTGATCGTCAACGTCATATTCGCTTTCAGTATTGAAGTGCCCGACGATGCCGTCGCGTCGTCGGCGCGGTTCGGTGCTCCGCACAAATTCAGATACCGTGCGCCGCCACGATTCATCGGTGCGGCAGGCAACGACCGTCAACTCAGGGTGTGACGGCGTCGATCGCCCGATAGACGCGCTGCTCGCTGACCGGCCGTGCGGTACCCAGCTGCTGTGCCCACAGGCTGACCCGCAGCTCCTCGAGCATCCATCCAATATCGCGGACGTCGTCTGCTGCCGCGCGCGCGGGCGAAAGAGCCTGCCGCAGTTCGTCGTACGCGGCCTGCACCGCATGTATGGTGGCCATCCTGTCGCGGTCGGCGTTGACGCCTTGCGACAATCGCTCCAGTCGGCGAGCGACTGCGGTGAGATAGCGGGTCAGGTCGCCGAGCCGGGATGCACCGGTGGAGGTGACGAAGCCCTGCGGCAGGAGCCGGTCGAGCTGTGCGCCAATGTCGGCGACAGCTTCGGTCTGCGCCGACGGTGGCGCAGCGGGCAGCGCCACCTGTATCCCGTGGGCGGCGGCAAGCACCTTTTCGACCCGGCCAACGATGTCGGTCGTCGTCGACGGCAGCGCGTCGGCCACCCGCTGCCGCAAAGCGGTGAACTCGGATCGGCTCCACACCGGAGCCACAGCCAGCACCGCGACCGCGGCGTCGGCGCAGTCGTCGAGCAGAGCGGCTAGCGAACCATCCGGGTTGGCACCGAGAACCAGACGGGTTCGGGGAGTGAGCTGGCGCTCAATGGGTTTGACGGGCGACGGCTAGCGAAAGCCGCAGCAGCCGACGTATGCCGGGTCCGCATCGCGGCGTCCTGCTCGGCCGACGTCGCGAACACCCGGATGTCCACCGCGCCGCCCGCATCGACGAATGCCGGGTATCCGCGCACGGTGTGGCCGCCGCTGACGCGCTCGACGGTGCGCGGCAGGTCATCGATGTCGTCGGGCCAGCCGCGCAACCCGCTGCGCTCAAGGCCGTCGGCAACCACCTCTGCGACGGCCTGCCTCGCAGGCGCTGCCAGCTGCTGCTGCAGGGCCTCGAGGTCCTTGCCGCGCGCCACCTCGGTACCGTCTGCCGACTGGACGGCGAACGTAACTCGCAGGTGTGACGGGAGCTTGCCAAGGTCGAACGCATCGATCGGGACGAGCACACCGGTGCGCTGCCGCAACGCGCGCTGCAAAGACTGCAGAAGCGGTTCCGTTCCCGGTTCCAGCGTGTCAAGCACCGCGCGTGCGGTGTCGGGCGCAGGAACGAAGTTGCGGCGCAGGTCCTTTGGAAGTGACCGGATCAGCGCGGTGACCAGTTCCTCGCGCAGCGCAGGCACATGCCAGGCGAAGTCGTCGCCACCGAGGCGCGCGAGCACTTCGACAGGGACGTGCACAGTGGTGCCGTCATCGTCGGCACCCGGCTCGAACCGATAGGTCACCGGCAGCGACAGGTCACCCGCCTCGCCAGGTGTCCGGCTGCTCGGCGGCGGCCTCTTCGGTGCGCAGCAGGTCGTCGCGGGTGAATGTCAACAGGTCGGCCGTGCGGTGCCGCTGCTTCTTCCACCACGCGTCGAAGTGCTGCGCCGAGACGACGTCGGCGGGGATGCGGGCATCGTAGAAAGCGTAGATCTCGTCGTCGCCGACGATGAGGTCGCGGCGACGTGCGCGCTCCTCGATCTCTTCCAGCTCCTCACGCAGCCGGGCATTGTCGCGGAAGAAGTGGTGGCGGGTCTGCCAGTCGCCTTCGACGAGCGCGTGCCGGATGAACAACTCGCGGGCGAGCTCCGGTTCGATCTGCGCGTAGTTGATGCGTCGGCGCGGGACCACCGGCAAGCCGTACAGCGTCACCCGCTCGTAGGCCATCACGGCTCCGCGTTGGGCGTCCCAATGCGGCTCGCTGTAGCTGCGCTGGACGAGATGTGCGCCAACACGTTCCAAGACTTCCGGTTCGATGCGCGCCGCGGTCCTGCCGTACAGCCGGCTGGTTTCCACGAGCTCGGCGACGACGACCCAGCGCGGCGGCCGCTTGGCAAGAACGGAGCCGGGCGCGAGGACGAACTTCGCGCTACGCGCACCCGTGAACTCACGGGCATCGCCTTCCCGCAGCCCGATGTGCGAGAGCAGGCCTGCGGTGAGCGCGGCGTGGATGCTCGCGGGATTGGCATCGCCGTCGGATTCATGAATACCGATGTCTCGGGCGATGCTGCGCAGCTGCCCGTTGAGATCCTGCCACTCGCGGATACGTAGGTAGTGCAGGAACTCTTCGCGGCACATGCGCCGGAACGCGTTGCCTGAACGCTCTTTTCGTTGCTCGCGCAGATAGCGCCACAGGTTGAGATAGGAGATGAAGTCCGAGCGCTCGTCGGCGAACCTGGCGTGCTTCTGGCGTGCGGCCTCCTCGCGGTCGGTGGGCCGCTCCCGAGGGTCGGGAATCGACAGCGCCGCGGCGAGCACCAATACTTCACGCACGCATCCCTCGGCGTCGGCTTGCAGGATCATCCGCCCGACCCGTGGGTCGAGGGGCAGCCGAGCGAGGCGGCGGCCGAGGTCGGTGATCGCGCCGTTGGCATCGAAGGCGCCGAGTTCCTGCAGCAGCGCCACGCCGTCGCGAATGCTGCGCTTCTCGGGCGGGTCGAGGAATGGGAAGTCCTCGATGTCGCCGAGTTGCAGGGCGGCCATCTGCAGGATGACCGCGGCGAGGTTGGTCCGCAGAATCTCGGGGTCGGTGAAACGCGGCCGCGACTCGAAGTCCTCCTCCGAGTAGAGGCGGATACACACACCGGGCGCGACGCGTCCCGAGCGGCCCGCCCGCTGAGCGGCCGACGCCTGGGAGATCGGCTCGATGGGGAGGCGCTGCACCTTGGTCCGACGGCTGTAGCGGGAGATCCGCGCAGTGCCAGGGTCGACGACGTACCGGATACCCGGCACGGTCAGCGACGTCTCGGCGACGTTGGTCGCGAGCACGACCCGCCTGCCGGTGTGGGGCGCAAAGACCTTCTGCTGCTCCGCCGCTGGCAGCCGGGCATATAGCGGCAGCACTTCCGTGTGCTTCAGATACTTCGGAATTCTGCGGTGTCGCGGATCTCGCGCTCGCCCGACAGGAACACCAGGACATCCCCCGGCGGCTCCTCCTCCAGTTCAACGATCGCGTCGACGATCGCCTCGGTCTGGTCCCGCATCTCGGTGCGGATGATCTCGTGGTCGGGGTCGTCAGGGTCGCGACATCGGTCGTTGTTGCGACGGTGACTTCCAGTGGCCGGTACCGGATTTCGACCGGGTACGTCCGCCCCGACACCTCGACGATCGGCGCACCACCGAAGTGAGCAGCGAACCGTTCGGGCTCGATAGTCGCCGAAGTGACGATCACCTTCAGGTCGGGCCTTCGGGGCAACAGCTCGCGCAGATACCCGAGCAGGAAGTCGATGTTGAGGCTGCGCTCGTGTGCCTCGTCCAGAATCAGGGTGTCGTAGCGCAATAGGCGCCGGTCGCGCTGGATCTCAGCGAGCAGAATGCCGTCGGTCATCAGCTTCACCAAAGTGCGGTCGCTGGCCTGATCGGTGAAGCGCACTGCGTAGCCGACGGCCTCGCCGAGCGGGGTGCCCAGTTCGTCGGCGATGCGCTGGGCGACCGTGCGGGCGGCCAGCCTGCGCGGCTGCGTGTGCCCGATGGTGCCGCGGATCCCGCGGCCCAGTTCCAGGCAGATCTTCGGCAGCTGGGTGGTCTTGCCCGACCCGGTCTCGCCCGCGACGACGACGACCTGGTGCGCAACGATGGCGCTTGCGATCTCGTCACGCCGATCGCTGACCGGCAGGTCGGGATAGGTGATCGTCGGGACCGCGGCTTCGCGGGTGGCCACCAGCGCCTCGGCCGTGCCGAACTGCTCGGCGATCTGGCGGAGCTTGTCTGCGCTGGCGTTGCCGCGCAGGTTCTTCAGTCGGCGGCCGAGCCGGGCGGCGTCGCGAATTGTCAGGCCGTCGAGACGGTTTCGTAGTTCCCGCAACTCGCGGACGGACGGCGCGGACACTAACCGTTGTCGGGAGACCAGTAGTCGAGCATCTCCGCGAAGGTTTCGAACGCGGGCGCCGACGCGCCGTACGCCGCCTCGAGATGGATGCTCAGCGGGAAACCGAGGTCGGCGACGCCGTCGATCACTCGCTTGTAGAGGTCGATCGTCAGCTTCCGCTTCTGGGCGGGCTCGGTTTCGGCCAGCCTCTTGACGAACGCCTGTTCGTCGGCGACAGCAGCGTTGCCGGGGTCCTGAATCAGCCAGTTGATCAGGCCGATGCGCGTCTCGACCTTCGGTACGAAGCCGAACGACAGCAGAATCTCGGGGCGATGGTCAGTGGTTTTGGCGAACTCGGTGAGGAAGCCGACGATGGCGTCGGAGTACAACAGCTGCGTCATGCCGTACGTCGCACCCTGATCGCACTTGAAGTTGAACCGGCCGTGTTCACCGTCTCGGGTCGGGATCAGGATCGCACCGCGGTTGGGCACGATCCCCTCGTACATCGACAGCGCGTCGGTGGGTGCTACGCCGGAACCCTCGCCGTCGTTCATGGTGCGCGGCACGCCGACGAATGCGATGCCCTTCGATACCGGCGTCGCGAAGCTCGGTCAGCCGATCGCGCAACGCGGACTCATCCATGAATGCGGTTACCTGGGTGCACAGCCCATTCATCCCAGGCAGCTCCGGATTGATGATCTTCCAGAAGTCCAACACGTCCAGCCTGGGCTTCAGCTCGACGGGACGGTCGTCGTCCTCGTCGATCATCCCGGGCATCATGACGTGCCGGATCAGCCCGTCGATGCCGGTTTCCTTGCAGAACCGCAGCACTTTGTGCGCTTCCTCCAAGGCCTGCTCGCGGCCGAGCTCCGCATTGGGCGGTACGAGCTCGAATGCGACGGTGTTGAGGGTCAAGAGGTTGCTCCTCATTGCACGACTGCCCGCTCCGCTCGCCGGGTCGACGATGACCGTAGGCAGCGGACCAGATCTCATCTCTTGCGAACGAGATTAGCGACCGGCAAACGGTCGTGGGGCGCCGCCTATTGCTGGCGTGGCAGCTATTTGTTGGCCGTCGCGATCCTGCCACCGCCGGTAAACATTCTGCCACCGGGATGAATGGCGTCGACCTGCATGTTCAACAATGCAGGAGGCGTTTCGAAATGAAGAAGTTGAGCTTTGCCACCGTGGTGTCGAGTGCCTTGGCGGTGTTGGGTATGGCACTTGCAGGCCCCGCCCTGGCCGATGCCGGAAGCGGTTCGAATGTGCCGCCGCCCGGGGTCCCCATCGCCGTCTACCCGCCGATGCCTACCGCCGGCGCGAATCCGTACATTTCGATCGGAGTGGACCCCTACGTCCCCTACGGCGTGTGGGCCCAGCACTAGCTCTGGTTGTCGAGAATCTCGGTGAGCGCGTCCTCGACGGCCGCCGGGGGCGCGCCGGCTGCTACGTTGGCGATGACGACGGTCCGCCCGTCGGCGTATACGTAGCCGTCGGTCACCAGCGGAATGTTGAAGTGGCTCACGAGATGCCCGCCGAGTTGTTCGGTTTCACTTGGAACACCGGCTTTGTCGCGCGCCTGGGCGGAGAGGTTCTCGAGATAGGTGCGCGTGAAGGCGTCACCGCTGCCTGACTTCAGTCGGCCCGCAAGCACTCTGAGGATCGGGTTCCCGTTCTGGCTCACGAGGCCCGCAGCGCGGCTGTCGACCTCTGAAGTGGCGAAGGACGGATCGGCGTCGGCCAGACAGATCTCTGAGACTGTGAAGCCGGGGATCTCGGCGAACAGTCTGTTAGTACCGCCAACGCGGGGTATCTGTATGCCGCAGTCGACGCTGACAGGCACGATCGGGCCTGCCGATTCGGCTGTCGTCGACCCGCATGCGGCACACACCAATGCGACGAGCGCTGCGAGAGTTGCTGCCCTGATTCGGGTGGTCACAGGCACATCAGGCACAATCGAACTCACTCTAGGTCGGGCTGGGTTACGGGTTCTGCAAAGCATTCGATGTGTGCCTTGGAAAATTCTTGTCGTTGTCGTGGCGTCGCTCTGGCCGCGCTGGCGCTGACGGCTTGCAGCGGCGGCGCGAGCAGTACAGACGCAACGTCGACAAGTCCGGCATCGACGACCTCCACCCCGGCCACCGCCGCGACGACCGTCGCTCCCCCGCCCACTTCGCCGACCGCCAGGACCGAGAAGTGGATTGACCTTCAAGTCGGCGAATGCCTGGCGGTTCCGCCGCCGACCGATCCCGGTGTGGTGGCAGTGTCCGTCGTCGACTGCGCGGTCGCGCACGCGGCGGAGGTTTACCTGCGCGCGAACGTGGAGGTCAATGCCGCCATCGCCGACGTCGCCGATCGAGAGTGTGGCGCAGGATTAACCCGGTACACCGGCCAAGCCGTCGGCAACGGCCCCCTTGTCGTGACATACCTGATCGACTCGAATCAGGACCGGACATCGGCCAACCCGCTGCCAAGCACCGTGATCTGCGTGCTCACCGCGTCGAACGGTGGACCACTGACAGGGTCTGCGCACCGCTGACGCGGTTACCTCGGAACAGTCTGCAGCACAACACTATTCGGGTCCGGTGGCGGAGGCGGGTCCGGGAGGCACAGCCCTGTGTGGTCGTAGTCGAAATATTTGCCAGGCAGGCAGAACGGCGCGCATGTGGTGGCTGCTGCGGTTTCACCAGGCGCGCACGCGTTGTTGGCGGCAGGCGGGGCGATCAGCACCGGTGCCATCCCGGCCGTGAGCGCAACCGCGGACAGCGCCGCGATCATGAGCCGTCCCATCGGCCCAGTGTAGGTGTGACGCCGAGTCCTCATCCGTAATCTCAGTGAAGTGAGCGTTGCATCGGAGGCCACCGTCGTCCTGGACAACCGGTTCTCGCGCGAGCTACCCGAGATGGCCGTGCGCTGGAAGGCCGAGGCGGCTCCCGACCCGCGGTTGCTTGTGCTCAATGAGCGGTTGGCCGCCGACCTGGGCCTGGACGCGGCCTGGCTGACGAGCCCTGCGGGGGCGCGGTTCCTGGTCGGCAATCTGGTGCCCGACGGTGCCACGCCGGTGGCACAGGCCTACGCCGGTCACCAATTCGGTGGCTTTGTGCCGCGACTGGGTGATGGACGCGCGCTGCTGCTTGGTGAGATCGCCGCCGGCGGCACGGTCCGCGACCTCCACCTCAAGGGTTCGGGTGCGACGCCCTTCGCGCGAGGCGGCGACGGCCTGGCCGCGGTCGGCCCCATGCTGCGCGAATACATCGTCAGCGAGTCGATGCACGCCCTTGGCATCTCCACCACCCGGTCGCTGGCGGTGGTGGGCACGGGGCGCCAGATCCGTCGAGAGACAGTGCTTCCCGGAGCGGTGCTTGCGAGGGCGGCGAGCAGCCATCTGCGCGTGGGTAGCTTTCAATACGCGGCGACGGCCGGCGACATCGCATTGGTGCGACGCCTCGCTGACCACGCCATATCCCGACACCACCCCCAGGCCGCCGCTGCGGACAACCCGTACCGCGCGCTGTTCGATGGGGTCGTCACCGTCCAGGCGTCGCTGGTGGCGCAATGGATGCTCGTCGGGTTCGTGCATGGGGTGATGAACACCGACAACATGACGATCTCCGGCGAGACCATCGACTACGGGCCGTGCGCCTTTATGGAGGCATACGACCCGGCGACGGTGTTCAGCTCGATCGATGCCTGGGGGCGATACGCCTACGGCGACCAACCGGCAATGGCGGCGTGGAACCTCGCCCGGTTGGCCGAGACGTTGCTACCGCTGTTCGCCGACGATCTCGACCAGGCGGTCGCCCTCGCGCAGGAGTCGCTCGTCGGCTTCCGCGGTCACTACGACGCAGCGTGGTCGGCGGGCATGCGGGCGAAGCTCGGCCTCGGCGGGGTCGACGACGACCAAGGGGCGCCGTTGATCTCCGACCTCCTCGAGCTGCTCCTCGAAAGCCACGTCGACCACACGTCGTTTTACCGTCTGCTCGGCCGGGCGGCGGGCGGCGACGTCGAACCGGTGCGCGGATTGTTCGTCGACCTTGCCGGCTTCGACGGTTGGCTGGCGCGCTGGCAGGCACTTGGTCCGGACTCGGACGCGATGGACCGCGTCAATCCCGTGTACATCCCGCGAAACCATCTGGTCGAGGAGGCGCTGACCGCGGCGACCGCGGGCGACCTCGATCCGCTTTCCCGGCTGCTTGCCGCGGTGACGGCACCGTATGCCGAACGGCACGGCTTCGAGCGCTACGCCGAACCGGCGCCCGACGATTTCGGCGCCTACCGAACCTTCTGCGGCACCTAGCCCGAACGGCGCGAGACTCAGTAGTGGTACGTGTCCGACGGGGCGGGCGCGTGAACGGCTTCGTCGGCGAAGTCGGATGCTTCGATGCCGTAGGAGCGAGCAAGCTCGAGGATCTTGGTGGCCCTGGCGATGCGTGGCAGGTCCGACCCATTGCGAATCTCTCCACCGTCGCGCTCGAACTCTGCGAAAAACTCTTTCGCCCAGGCGATTTCGTCCTGTGATGGGGACAGCCCCTCATTGACGACGGAACACTGGTCCGGGCTGAGGCAGATCTTGCCGGTCATGCCGAACTCGGTCGAGACGGCGGTGGCCTCGATGAGCTTCAGCGGATTGGAGCCGATGGTCGGTCCGTCGATCGCGCTGGGCAGGTGGGCGGCCTTGGCGGCGATGGTGAAGCGGGAGCGTGCGTATGCAAGTGTGGCGGGGTCTTCGCCGAAGCCGGTGTCGCGCCGGAAATCGCCGATGCCGAAGGCGAGGCGGAAGGTCCCTTTCGTCGCGGCGATCTCGGTGATGCGTTCCAGTCCCCGTGCCGTTTCGACCAGCGCCACAATCGGGACATTGGGTAGGCGTTTCGCGGTCTCGGTGACGTGGTCGACCGATTCCACCATCGCCAGCATCACCCCGCCGATCGAGGTGCTCGCCAGTGTCGCCAGGTCGTCGGCCCACCATTGCGTGCCGAAGCCGTTGATGCGCACCCAGTCGGAGTTTCCGGCGTCCAGCCAGCGCACGACGTTGTCGCGGGCGGCGATCTTGTCCTTCGGCGCGACCGCGTCCTCGATGTCGAGGACGACGACGTCGGCGCGAGAGCGTACGGCGGCCTCGAACCGGTCGTCCTGCGCGCCGTTGACCAACAGCCAACTCCTGGCGAGCACCGGGTCGATGCGCGAACCGACGTCGGCTGGATCGGGTGAGTTGGTGGTGACCTGTTCGGACATGCCTAAACGGTAGCGACATGGCAAAAGGGTGGTACAGGGTGGTAAACCTCCGGCATGGCTGATCGCGTCACGTTTGGAAGCTCAACGGGACCGACACTGGCGGGGATCATCGACCGGCCTGCCGGGGAGCCCCGGGGGTGGGGCGTCTTTTCGCACGGGTTCACGCTTGGCAAGGACTCTCCCGCCGCGGCCCGCATCTGTAAGCAGCTGGCAGAGGACGGCGTCGGCATGTTGCGGTTCGACGCGCTCGGGTTGGGTGACTCGCAGGGTGACTGGGGCGACGGATCGTTCACCGTCAAGGTCAACGACGTCATCCGGGCATGCGAGTTCATGGCCGAGCAAGGAACGCCTGCCGACATCCTCGTCGGGCATTCGTTCGGGGGTGCCGCCGTGATCGCCGCGGCCCGCCAGTCACCCGGCGTGCGGGCAGTCGCCACGGTTGGGGCCCCGATGGACCCCGCGCATGCTGAGCATCACTACGACGCGGTGGTCGACCGCGTGCTGTCCGAAGGCAGCGCCGAGTGGATGGTCGGCGGTCGCACGCTGACGCTGAAGCGGGCGTTCGTCGAGGACGTCCGCGCGGCCGCCCTCCACGAAAAGATCCGCGGACTGCGGCTGCCGCTGCTGATCCTGCACTCGCCCACCGACAACACCGTCGGCATCGCGAACGCCAGTGAAATCTTCCGCACCGCGCGTCACCCGCGCAGTTTTGTTTCACTCGAGGGTTCAGACCATCTGCTCACCGGCCCTGGCCAGGCTCGTCGCGCAGCCCGCATCATCGGCGCGTGGGCGGACGCCTACCTCGTCGCCGACTAGCTGGCGCACTGACGGAAATCGCTTCGCGTTGCGCTTGTTTGGTGAAGTGCAAGGATGGGTAGACGGGCGTCGTTTGTTAGTGCGCATCGGAGCGGCATCGGGGCCTGCACCGGGTCCCGAAGTAGATGGGATGGTGAGGGTCTAGATGAGCGTCATTGGTCGATTTCTCGGTATAGCGGCGGTGGCATCGTCAGCGCTGCTGAGTCCCCTGATCACCATTCCTTCGGTGTCCGCCGACCCCTGCCCCGATGTCGAGGTGGTGTTCGCACGGGGCACCTTCGAACCGGCCGGCGTTGGCGGCACCGGGCAGGCATTCGTGGACGCATTGCGTGCGAAAGTCGGCGGGAAATCGGTCGAGGTGTATCCGGTGAATTACCCTGCGTCCCTCGACTTCTCCACCGCAGCCGAGGGGTTCGTCGACGCGAGCAACAAGATCCGCGATGTGGCGGCCAGCTGCCCGAAGACCAAGATGGTGCTTGGGGGCTACTCCCAGGGGGCGGCCGTCATGGCATACACCACCGAAGACGCCGTACCCACCGGCTACGCCCTGCCACCAGGCATCGGCCCAATGGCGCCCGAGTTGGCCAACCACGTCGCCGCGGTGGCTCTGTTCGGGAAACCGTCGAGCGGGTTTCTGCAGATGATCTACACGGGAGCGCCGCCGATTACCGTGGGCCGCCTCTATGTGGATAAGACCACCGACTTGTGCATCCCCGAAGACTCAGTCTGCTCGCCGGGCGGCAACGACAGCGCCGCACACAACCTCTACCCGGTGAATGGCATGGCGGACCAGGCGGCGGACTTCGCGGCGCGTCACATCTCGTCAAGCGGGACGACCACGTAGCGCATTACTTGGTCCCGACCACCATCGAGTCTGGGCCCACAAGGTGTTCGACAAGCTCTCGCTGAACTCCGTCTCGGCCATCCAGCCTCGACAGTCTGCACCCGTGTAGTCGAAGCCTGCCCCTCGATCAGCATGTTGAGACTCATCGGCAGCCCGAACGCGTTGACCCGCCGGTCATCGTCGATGATCGCTTCGTACACGATCAACGCCCCACCCGCAGGCAGCGCGTCGTAGGCCTAATGCAGGAGTAGACGCTTCTGGTCCAGATCCCAGTCGTGAAGGATGTGGCCCATGATGAGCACGTCGGCGCTGGGCAACGGGTCGGTGAAGAAGTTGCCGCGCGTGAAACTGAGGGTTCCGAAGACATTCAGCTCGACGGCGCTCAGCAGCGTCTTCGAACACCGGTACCAAGCCCCAGCTGCATGATCGCGTCGGGGGTCAGCGCATCTGCTTGCCCGTCGCCGACAATGGCACCGATTTGCTCACTCGGCCCCCCACGTCGCAACGTCGAACTCAACCTGATTTATCGCGCCGCGTTTGATTTGCGACGAATTCGCTCACATCACGCAAGCCGGTGAGGAGACTCGCTCTGATCAGAACGGGCTGCTGTTCGCTTGCCACTTGGCCTCCGGCGGGCGCGGGCCGTAGCGCCGGATGTAGTCCTCGTGGAGGCGGGCGTCTCGCTTGTGCTTGATCACGTCGACCAGGTTCGGGTCGAGGTCATGCTGGGCTAGCCGGTATCGGCGCCAGATCTTGTTCAGCGCAAGCGACATGAGCAACGCCCAGATGTAGATCGGCGCCGTCATCTCGAGGTGCACGTACAACGACGCGGGCAGAAGCCAGAGCGGGCCGAGGACCAGGAGCGGCGGGATCGCCATCCGCAACATGTGGCGGCGGACCGCGCCTTCCCCGGCCAGATCGTTGGCAACCCAGATATGCATCGCGTCGGGCAGGCGTCGTCCGTAGGCGTATGCGATGTACTGCAAGGCATTGGGTTTCGTGGTTTCCATGGTGGACTCCTACACAGCGAGGGTTTGGCCGTCGAGAGCACCCGCCGCAAGGGCAGCGGAGTTGACGTGGGTTAGCACCGTGCGCAGTTCCTCGAGTTCTGCAAGGTCTACGCCGAGTCGGGCGACGACGGCAGGCGGAATCGCAAGTGCCCGATCGCGTAGGGCGCGGCCGTCGTCAGTGAGCTCGATACGAGTGGTGCGCTCGTCGGCCTTGCTGCGGGTGCGGTCGATATATCCCACTGCTTCTAGGCGTTTGAGCATCGGTGAGAGTGTGGCGGAGTCCAACTGCAATGCCGTGGCGATCTGTTTGACCGACAGCGGTGAGCTGCCCTCCGTGGACACCTTCTGGTGATCCCACAGGGCCAGCATCACGAGGTACTGCGGATGCGTCAGGCCCAGTGGCTCGAGCAACGGACGGTAGACGGCCAGCACCGCCCGGTTGGTGACCGCCAGCGCGAAGCACACCTGCCGCTCGAGGGCCAGCGGGTCGACGTCGACCACCGTTGATGTGGGCACGATTTGATCGTACACTAACTATTAGGGTAACTGCTAAGTTAGTTCAGTCACAGGGAGACCGCTGTCAGCAGGTGAGCGGTTGTAGCGCGTCGGCGCCGACGACGCCAGGCATCGACCCCAGCTGAAGCGCGATGGTCCCGCCGCCCGCACCTGAGATGTAGTCACGCAGATAGGTGACTGCGCCCGAGCGAGTGTCAACGACGGTCGCGCCAGCGTCCGACTGTCCGCGGCCTTTTCCGATCACGACGTACGGCCCGACGACGTATACGGGCGGCAGCCACGTCTTCACCGACACGAACTCGCCAGTCACCCGCACCAGGCCCGACGCCGGCGTCCACCACGCCATTCCAGTTCCGCCCTGGTCGACTCCGGTCAGCCAGGCGTAGGCGGTGCCGTCGGTGGCGAGGGTCATTCGGTCACGGCCCACCCCGACCGCATCGGCAACGGGCGGTGGCATCGAGTCGGGGATCTTCACCTCGGCGTGCCTTCCCTCGACGTCCCAGATCAGGCCCGCCGCGGTGGTCCGCACGTCATGCCCGGCACCCAACGCCACGTCGGCCACGGCGCCGGTGCCGAGGTCATAGGAACTGGCCTTGCCGGTCTCATCGCTGTAGGCGACTCGGGTGATCCAGTACACCTTGCCGTCGAACACGGCGGCAGAGTCGATGGCATTGCGTCCGGCCCCGTAGTCGTTCTCGGACTCCTGCGCGACGGTCCGTATCGCGCCGCCCTGCCGGTCGATCACATCGATGCGGGTCAAGCCGGGCAATACCCCGTTGGAGTTGCGCGGAATGCGGACCACGCCGATGACGATCCAGCGGTCATCCATCGCCACGACCTCAGCATTGTTCAGCTTGGGGTCGGGAACCGCGTAGATCTCGGTGATCGACTTGTCCGCACCGATCAGCAGCACGTCGCGGGTGTCGCCATTGTCGCGGACGGCGGTGACCTCGCCGGCCCGTGTGACGGTCCCCGGCACCGTCGAGACGCCACCGGTGTTCACTTCGCTGCCATCGATCACCTCCTGCCATGACGCAGGTACCGCTGTCTCGCACGAGGCCCGCGTGGTCTGCGGCTGGGCGACCGTCGTCGTCGCAGGGGCGGACGTCGACGTGGACTGCGGCGCGTTTCGCCCGGAGCCACAGGCAGTTGTCAGAGCGAGCGCCGTCGCGGTGACCGTCAGGCCCACAAGCATCGATTTCGAAATCACGCCGACCTCCTCAGCCCGGTGGCTTCGAGGGTGAACTCACGGCAATCACACAGGAACGTGCACATCGTCACACGACTGCATCTCCGACTAGCACTGATTCGAGATGGCCTGCGGCAGCGTTGGACGCCAGCGATGCAGGAGACTGCATGGCGTGTATCGCGTTCTCGAGCGGCTGCGCCGCCGGCTGGGGCCTCGCAGACGCGATGTTCCCGTCGTCGCGTTCGACGCGGCGGCCAGTCAATGGCGACATGTCGAGGCTTCCGGCACAGATGGCCGTGACGAGCTGACGGTTACCACCTTCAACATCTGGAACGAGCCGTACTTCGCGGCCGAACGCCATCTCGCGATCGTCGAGCTGATGTCGAGACACGCACCCGACATCATGGTGTTTCAAGAGGTGACCGCGGACGCCCGTGAGATTCTGCTCGCCGATCCCTGGGTGCGGGAGCACTGTTTCTGCGCTGCTGTCACTGATCACAACGTCGGCAACTACGGCATGCTTCTGCTGTCGCGAGTGCCGCTCAGCAACGTCAGCTACACCGGGCTGCCGAGCCGCATGTCACGCGGCTTCCTACAGGCCGAGTTGAACACCACAGCCGCCCGGACGGTCGTCTGCTGTCTGCACCTTGACAGCGGCAAGGTGTCCGCCCGGTTGCGCGGGCGCCAGCTCCGTAGGGTGTTCAGCGCGCTTCGCTCCGTCGACGACGCAGTCGTGATGGGCGACTTCAACATGCGTGACACCGAGAACGATCAGATCGTCGCACCCTTCGCCGACATCTGGCCTGCGCTGCACCCGGACGAACCCGGCTTCACCGAGGACACGTCCATCAACTTGATGCGGCTCGACAGCAGGAACAAGCAGAGACACGTCCGCTTCGATCGCGTGCTTCTGAAGGGTCCTACGTGGGAAGCCGCAAGCATCGACCTATTGGGAACCGAGCCGCTATCCGACGCGCTTGCCCGCGTCTTTCCCTCCGACCATTTCGGGGTGCGGTGCCGCCTCGCCCGTCGCCGTTGAACGGCCTACCGCCAGGCGAACACCGGTTGCTCGAGTTCATCGACGGGGTCGTGCCGTCCTTCCAGACCCAGCCACCTCAGTTGCAGCAGCACCGCGCCCGTCGGAGCGTGGATGAGGTCGTTCCCCAACGGGATCTGCACGACAGGACGCGCACTCTCCGGAATGGCGATGTAGCGAGGCGAATCGTCGCGTTGCAGTTGGTGTAGCCCCACCCGGTAGACCGCCACCACCTCATCTGGCGCAGGCCGCGGATCGAGCCGGCCGCCACCCCAGATCACCACAGGAGTGATGACGTATCCCGACCGTGTCGGGTAGTCGTCGAGTAGGCCCAACACGTGCGAGTCAGACAGCTTGACGCCGACCTCTTCGTCGAGTTCCCGCAACGCGGCGTCGATCACGGTCTCGCCCGGGTCAACCCGGCCGCCTGGCAGCGCCCACTGCGCGGCGTGTGAGCTGAGCCGAGATGCCCTGCGGCACAACAGGAAAGCAGCACCGCCGGATACGTCCACCATGCGGCCGTCGAGGTGCTCCGGCATGGGCCGCCCATCGATCCAGTCGTCGACAGGCGCCGGATCCACCCTGTCGTCGCCGACGTCGGAGTCAACCAACACCAATGCGACGGCCGCGTGCCGCTTCGTCGGGTCGGTCACGGTGCGGCGTTCGTGACCCGCCAACCGTGCCCGGATCTGCGCTCGCAGCTCCTCGTCGTAGGTGATCGTCACCGTACGACCATAGGCAGACGCGGTTCAGTCGCCCCAGCGCCCTGGTATCTGACCGCCAAAGACACCGGGTTGCTAGCTATCGAGCTCACCTGCGATTCCGCGCTCGATCGCGACGCGGGTGCGCTCGGGCAGGACGATGAGGCCGTCCAGTTCCCGGCGCGCGACGTCGAAGGCACGCTCACGTTCCTGCGGTGTCGCCCCGAGGTCCGATGCGATCCGCAGCGCGCGTTTCGCGCGGCCGAGTCGCTGTTGATCGGCCCGCGAGAAGCCGCTTTGCCGTCTTCGGATTGCTTCGGCCTCCGCCACGTCGAACGCGGTCACGTACTCCTGCACGGCGTCGCGGTACTGCCGAGCGACGTCGCCGTCACCTAACAGGTCGGCGGCGTCGGCGGGACGGAGGAAGTCCGCCCGCAACTTGGCGCGATGGAAGCCCTGCGTCAGCGGATCGCGCATGTCGGTCATGAGCGGATAGTCGAGGAGCTTGCCGACGTCAAGTTCATAGTCCAGCCAACGGGTCTCCGTCCGATCGTGCTCTCTTGTCGCCCGTTTGATCGCCTGCCACTGGGCTGTCTGATCGCTTCCGCGACTCAGCAGCCCGTCGGTCGGGGCATCGTCCTGACGTGCACGCGCCCTCGATACCGCCCTCAGACCGGCAATGAACACACCGACCAACGGCACGATCACGATCAGCAATTCGACGAGGCGAATCAGCAAGCCCACCCAGCCAGAATGCCCGTCCTCTCACCGAAATACGATGACCGGCATGGCCGAGGGTTCCACGTTCTCCGACGTTCCCTTCACCCACGATCCGTGGATAGCGTCGCGCGTGCGCTACGACACCATGCCGTACCGGCGTGTTGGCTCGTCAGGGCTTCTACTGCCCGCGATCTCATTGGGCCTCTGGTACAACTTCGGCGACAACCGGCCCTTCGAGGTGCAACGGCAAGTGCTGCGGCACGCCTTCGACCGTGGAATCACCCATTTCGATCTGGCCAACAACTACGGGCCACCGTACGGCTCCGCCGAGGAGAACTTTGGCCGGATGCTGCAGCGCGATTTCAAGCCATATCGCAACGAGCTGATCATTTCCACAAAGGCGGGGTGGGACATGTGGCCGGGGCCATACGGTCAGCTCGGCGGCCGCACCTACCTCCTCGCGAGTCTTGACGAGTCGCTCGACCGCCTCGGACTCGACTACGTCGACATCTTCTACTCCCACCGCATCGATCCGGTGACACCGCTCGACGAGACGATCGGGGCCCTCGACTCCGCCGTGCGTGCGGGAAAGGCGCGGTACGTAGGCATTTCGTCGTACTCGGCGGCCAAGACCGCCGAAGCGGCGGCGATCGCGCGGCGAATCGGCACTCCGCTGGTGATTCATCAGCCGTCTTACTCACTGCTCAATCGGTGGATCGAGGGCGGGCTCACCACCGAACTCGCCAACGCCGGCATGGGGCTATCGCGTTCACCGCGCTGGGCCAAGGTCTGCTGACGGACCGATATTTGCAGCGGCCCGCTGCCGACATCGAGCGGGCGACGGCGCGTCCGACCTTCGACGACGACGTGGTGACCGAAAAGGTACGCGAGCGGCTTCGCGGGCTGGCGGGGATCGCCGAGCGCCGCGGCCAGTCGTTGGCGCAACTTGCGCTTGCCTGGGTTCTCCGCGACCCCACGGTGGCGTCAACCCTCGTCGGCGCATCAAGTGTCGCCCAGCTCGACGAGAATCTCGGCGCCCTCACGAATCTGGACTTTACGCCGGAGGAACTCAGCGAAATCGACCGGTACGCTTCGGATTCCGGTATCGACCTGTGGCACGTGAGTTCCGACATCTAGCCGCCTCAGCGATCGGCCCCGTCGTGACCCGAGCGGACCAACGCGGTGCCGGGACGCAGGACGCCGGGCTGCTGGAGCTTGCGGACCGCGCGCAGCGTGCCCATCGGGATCACCCGCTTGAAGAAGGCGCCTGCATCGAAGGCGGCGCGCACTTCCTTGACGTACGAACTCGGGATACCGAACCGGATGAGGCCCTGACTGACGTCCACGAGATCGGCTCGGCGAACAGCCTCCACCAGGGGTGCGTACGGGCGGGCCGGACCGCAGCCCGACAGCCGATGGTGCTCGGCGACGACGAGCGCCAGCTCGTCGGACCACGCCTCGCGGCCGGTCTGCCGCAGCCAGGCGTCCTGCGCCTCGATCGACGGCACGAGGTAGTCAAGCGTGTCGGATGCGGCGATATCGTTATACACCGCGGCGATCGCGAGCTTGTCGTCGCGTCGGGTAGGTCTGGAGTCAGCGCGCGGGCGAAGTTCACCACGCGGTGCACGTGCGCTTTGTACGCGTCGTAGCCGACGTCGTCGCCGCGCCACCATCGTATGGCCGGCGGTCGTAGGGCACGCTGTCCTCACGATGACCGCTCCTTCCCTTGTCGACGATTCGGCGACCTGTCCGCGCTGCGCGCGAAGGGCGGCGACGCCGACGAGCTGTTCGCCTCCTTCGCGGCTTGGGCCGAGGCACAGGGCACCGTGCTGTACCCCGCGCAGGAGGAAGCGCTCATCCAACTGGTCAGCGGCGCGAACGTCGTCCTGGCGACGCCGACCGGCTCGGGAAAGTCG
>CAWIEE010000015.1:0-146228 GCA_963835075.1 uncultured Actinomycetota bacterium
AGTGCGCGATCGATGCCGGCGTGGCGTTTGTGAACGCGCTGCCCGTGTTCATCGCGTCGGACCCGGTGTGGGCCAAGAAGTTCGAGGACGCAGGTGTGCCGATCGTCGGCGACGACATCAAGAGTCAGGTCGGCGCGACCATCACCCACCGCGTGATGGCCAAGCTGTTCGAAGATCGCGGCGTGCAGCTCGACCGCACCATGCAGCTCAACGTCGGCGGCAACATGGACTTCCTCAACATGCTCGAGCGCGAACGCCTTGAGTCCAAGAAGATCTCCAAGACCCAGGCCGTCACGTCCAACCTCCAGCGCGAGTTCAAGACCAGGGACGTGCACATTGGCCCGTCCGATCACGTCGGCTGGCTCGACGACCGCAAGTGGGCCTACGTGCGGCTGGAAGGCCGCGCCTTCGGCGACGTGCCGCTGAACCTGGAGTACAAGCTCGAGGTGTGGGACTCGCCGAACTCGGCAGGCGTGATCATCGACGCGGTGCGTGCGGCGAAGATCGCCAAGGACCGCGGCATCGGCGGCCCCGTCGTCGCCGCGTCGGCGTACCTGATGAAGAGCCCGCCGAAGCAGCTGCCCGACGACATCGCACGTGCGCAGCTGGAGGACTTCATCGAGGGTTAGCCTCGACGGCGTGACCAACGCCGATGTCTCCGACGACGAGCTAGCGGCCCTCGACGAGTTCGGGCTGCTGCACGAGAACGCTGAGCAGATCGGCGCCGCCGAGATACCAACTGTGCGGCGCATCGAGTCCGGGTCGATCAGCGCCCTCAAGTGGGGCGACGAGACCCCGCGGATCGTGTTCCTGCACGGCGGCGGTCAAAACGCGCACACCTGGGACACCGTGATCCTCGGCCTCGGCGTGCCCGCCCTTGCGGTCGACCTGCCCGGCCACGGCCGCTCGGCATGGCGCGAGGATGGTGACTACGGTCCCAAGCTCAACGCGGAGACGCTGCTCCCGGTGCTACGGGAGTGGGCGCCGAATCCGAAGCTCGTCGTCGGCATGTCGCTGGGTGGGCTGACCGCGCTGCGCATCGCCGCCACCGAGCCGAGTCTGGTGCCCGAACTCGTACTCGTCGATGTCACGCCGTCCGCGCCCGAACGCCACGAGGAGATGACCCAGGCTCAGCTCGGCGCCGTCGCACTTGTGCAGGGCGAGCGCACCTTCCCGTCGTTCGCCGCCATGCTTGACGTGACGATCGCGGCTGCGCCGCACCGTGACCGGAAGTCGTTGCGCCGCGGTGTCTTCCACAATTCCACGCAACTCGATGACGGCACCTGGACATGGCGTTACGACTCGTTCCGCAAGGGCGACGGGTTCGAGGGGCTGTGGGATGACGTGCCGTCCATCACCATGCCCACGACGTTGGTGCGCGGCGCGAAGTCGTTCTTCGTCAACGACGCGGACGCCGACGCGTTCGCGAAAGGGGCGCCCGGCTTTCAGCGCACCCACGTCGTCGCCGACTCCGGGCACTCAGTTCAGGGCGACCAACCCGGCGCGCTCGTCGACATCCTGCGCGGGGTGCTGGGCGGCTAGCTTGCCGCCGGCAGGACCGTGCCGCTCTCGAGCGCGCGCCCGTCGTCACGGTGTGGAAAGCCATCGGTCAGTTTGGGGTGCAAGACTGCGACCGTGAGCTTCCCGATTCGCGTCGGCGTGCAACTGCAGCCGCAACACTCCCCCCAATACAGCCACATCCGCGACGCCGTTCGCCGCTGCGAGGACTTCGGCGTCGACGTCGTCTTCAACTGGGATCATTTCTTCCCGCTCTACGGCGACCCCGACGGCCCGCACTACGAATGCTGGACGATGTTGGGCGCCTGGGCCGAGCAGACGTCACGTCTCGAGATCGGCGCGCTGGTCACGTGCAACTCCTACCGCAACCCGGAGCTGCTCGCCGATATGGCGCGCACCGTCGACCACATCTCGGAGGGCAGGCTGATCCTCGGCATCGGGTCGGGCTGGAAAGACAAGGACTACGACGAGTACGGCTACGAGTTCGGCACCGCGGGCAGCCGGCTCGACGACCTCGCTGCCGGGTTGCCGCGCATCAAGTCGCGGCTGGCCAAGCTCAACCCGCCACCGACCCGAGACATTCCAATCCTGATCGGCGGCCAGGGGGAACGCAAGACGTTGCGGCTGGTCGCCGAGTACGGCGATATTTGGCACGGGTTCACCTCGCTGGAGACCTACCCGGCGAAAGCGGAGATCCTGGCGCGGCACTGCGCGGATGTCGGTCGCGACCCGGCGACCATAGAGCGCGCAGCAGGCGTGAACGGCAAAAGCCTCGACGCGCTGCTCGCCGAGGCCGACGCGTTCGTCGAGCTCGGGGTGACGATGCTAACCGTCGGAGTCAACGGACCCGACTACGACCTGACCCAGGCCGAGGCGCTGTGCCGGTGGCGCGACCGTCAAGAACCGAATGGAAGCTGAACTGGCGGAACGGCTCCCGTTGCGGCGGGTACATGAGATGCTTGCCGCGCCATGCCCAAGAAGTATGGGGTCAAAGAAAAGGACCTCGTGGTTTCGCATGTCGTCAACCTGGTCCTGACCGGCAAATTGCGGTCGGGGGATCGGGTCGATCGCAACGAGATCGCCAACGACTTAGGACTGTCCCGCGTGCCGATACAGGAGGCGGTGGTCCAGCTTGAGCATGACGGCATCCTGTCCACGCAGTATCACCGCGGTGCTTACGTCGAACGATTCGACGAGTCCGTCGTGCGGGAACACCACGAGCTGTACGGGTTGTTGACCGGCATTGCCTCGGCCCGCGCCGCCGTCGACGGCCTTCCGCGAATCCTCGACCAGCTCGGCGCGTTCGTCGTCGCCATGCGCGGTAGCAAAGAGTCGCGCGCGTTTCAGGAGACGGCATGGAAGTTCCGCAACCTGATCAACGACGAGTACGCGGGCCCGCGCTTGCAGGCCGCGATCCGTGCGTCGCAGACCTTCATCCCGCGCGGGTTCTGGTTGTCCTACCTCAACAACCACGACGAGTTGCTGCCGTCCTTCGAGGCCGAAGCCGACGCCATCCACCGCCGCGATCCCGAGGGTGCCCGCGCGGCGTGCGCCGAACGGTCGGAGGTCATGGCCAAGATCATGCTCGGTGAACTGGTGCGACGCGGGGTGTTCCGGCCCGCAGGAGCCGCCTGGCCTGCGCCGTCCAGCCCAGGCACACCGGTTGCGTTCTGATTGAGCTGAAGTCAGTGCCGGATCCGCGGTGCCCATTACGTTGCTTTGAATGCGGTTCGTGAAGCTTTTCGGCGTGGCATTGGTCGCGATGCTGATCTCGAGCATGGGTCTGGCGGCGCCCGCGGGCGCCAACGTCGACCAGTGCGCCCCGCCAGGAGTCGAGAGCGCCAGCGCCCTTCCGACCAATCTTGCGAAGGCGGCGACGGGTCCCGGCGCCGACAAGTACACAACCGCGACGGCCTCGCCCTTGACCGCCGTCAACGCCAACGCCCTCGCCCTGAGTGCGCCTGGCACGCTGACCGTCGGAACACTCTCGGATGCGCCCCCGAGCATCTGCATCAACTCGGCCGGTCAGTTCACCGGCTTCGACAACGAACTGCTGCGCGCGATCGCCGACAAGCTGGGCCTGCGGATCAACTTCGTCGGCACCGAATTCTCCGGGCTGCTCGCCCAAGTGGCGTCGCGGCGCTTCGATGTCGGCTCGTCGTCGATCACCACCACCGACGCGCGCCGTCGCACCGTCGGGTTCACCAACGGCTACGACTTCGGCTATTTCTCGCTGGTGGTGCCGTCCGGATCTGCCATCACCGGCTTCGAGAAGCTGGCTGCCGGCCAGCGCATCGGCGTCGTGCAGGGCACCGTGCAGGAGGCGTACGTCGTCGACACCCTGCACCTGGAGCCGGTGAAATTCCCCGACTACAACACCGTCTACGCCAGCCTCAAGACGCGCCAGATCGACGCATGGGTAGCGCCGTCGCAACAGGCACAGGGTACGGTGCAACCCGGCGATCCCGCGCAGATCATCGAAAATACCTTCAGCTTGGACAATTTCGTGGCGTGGGCGGTGGCCAAGGAGAACAAGCCCCTCATCGACGCGTTGAACTCGGGGTTGGATGCGGTCATCGCGGACGGCACCTGGGCGCGGCTGTACTCCGATTGGGTACCGCGCGCATTGCCGCCAGGATGGAAGCCCGGGTCGAATGCGGCGCCCGCGCCGCAGCTGCCTGACTTCGCGGCGATCGCGGCCGAGAACCAGAAACCGGCGATGGCCGCGGCGGCGCGCAAGTCCACACTGTCGCAACTGCGCGACTCGTTTCTCGACTGGAGTCTGTACAAGCAGGCCATCCCCGACCTGCTCAAGACCGGACTGCCGAACACGCTGATCCTGACCGTCAGCGCCAGCGTCATCGGACTGGTGCTGGGCATGACGCTTGCGGTCGCCGGAATCTCGCGGTCGCGTTGCCTTCGATGGCCTTCGCGGGTGTACACCGACATCTTCCGCGGGCTGCCCGAAGTGGTGATCATCCTGCTGATCGGGCTCGGCGTCGGGCCGATAGTCGGCGGGTTGACGGGTAACAACCCGTATCCGCTTGGCATCGCCGCGCTCGGCCTGATGGCGGCGGCCTACGTCGGCGAGATCTTCCGGTCGGGCATCCAGAGTGTGGAGCCGGGGCAGCTGGAGGCGTCGCGCGCCCTTGGTTTCAGTTATCCGTCATCGATGCGGCTTGTGGTGGTGCCGCAGGGCGTGCGACGTGTACTGCCCGCCTTGATGAACCAGTTCATCTCGCTGCTGAAGGCGTCCTCGCTGGTGTACTTCCTTGGCCTGGTTGCCAATCAGCGGGAGCTGTTCCAAGTCGGTCGCGACCTCAACGCACAGACCGGCAACCTGTCACCGCTGGTGGCCGCTGGCCTGTTCTATCTGTTGTTGACCGTGCCACTGACCCATCTCGTCAACTTCATCGACAACCGACTGCGGCGTGGCCGCCAACCCGGGGAGGAAGATCCGCTCGAGCTGTCCACCTCCCAGGAGATGATCTGATGTCCAGCCAAACGTCTCCAGCCGTTGAACCAGTGTCGGTGAGCGCCACCGACATTCACCTGGCGTTCGGCCCCAACGCCGTGCTGCGTGGGGTCGACGTCGACGTACCCGCGGGCACCACCGCCGCGGTGATCGGGCCGTCGGGGTCTGGGAAGTCGACGCTGCTGCGGACGTTGAACCGGCTCTACGAACCCGACCGCGGAGACATCCTGCTCGACGGGCGGTCGGTGCTGGCCGACAACCCCGATCAACTGCGGCAGCGCATCGGGATGGTGTTCCAGAACTTCAACCTGTTCCCACACCGCAGCGTGCTGGACAACGTGACGCTGGCGCCGCGCAAGCTCAAGCGCCTCGGGGCCGAGCAGGCGCGCGAGTTGGGCATGGAGCAGTTGGACCGGGTGGGGCTGCGGCAGAAGGCCGATGTGCGGCCGGGCACGCTGTCGGGCGGGCAGCAGCAGCGGGTAGCGATCGCACGGGCGCTGGCGATGTCGCCGCAAGTGATGTTCTTCGACGAGGCCACCTCGGCGCTGGATCCGGAGTTGGTAAAGGGCATCCTCGGGCTCATCGCCGAACTCGGCGCGGAAGGCATGACGATGGTGGTCGTCACGCACGAGATGGGGTTCGCCCGCTCGACGTCGGATGCGGTGGTGTTCATGGACCACGGTCGGGTGGTCGAATCGGGCCCGCCGGAGCAAATTTTCGACGGCGCGGAGACGGATCGGCTGCGTCGATTCCTCTCGCAAGTTTTATGAGGTTAATTGACGCGCATTCGCATGTGGCAGCCCCCGACAGGTTAGACTGGCGAATTATGGTGGAGACCGAATCGCAGGTCGGCGAGCTAGCCGGAGAACTGCAGCGTGTGCTCTCCAAAGTCTTTTCTGTGCTGCGCCGCGGCGACACCCACCGTACGGAGGCGGGCGACCTCACACTCGCCCAGCTGTCGATCCTGCTGACACTGCTCGATCAGGGTCCGATCCGCATGACGGAGCTTGCCGCGCACGAGCGCGTGCGCACTCCAACCACGACCGTGGCAATCCGCCGGCTGGAGAAACTCGGCCTGGTGAAGCGCTCCCGCGACCCGTCGGATCTGCGGGCCGTACTCGTCGACATCACGCCAAAGGGCTTGTCCCAGCATCGCGAATCCCTGGCCGCGCGCCGTGCGCAGCTGGCCAAGCTGCTGGCCAAGCTCAGCCCCGAGGACCTGGAGACGCTGACGAAGGCGTTGGTCCCGCTGGAGCGACTGGCCGAATAGGCCCGATCAACCGAGCCAATCGAGCACCGCGGCCGCGGTCCACGACTGCTGCATACTGCCGAGCGGTTCCCCGGTGAATGGTTCGTAGTACTCCGCGAATGTTCCGTCGCTGACCTGTCGCAGCCCTTCGCGCTTGAGCATCAGTGCGCGTTCGGCCCAACCGCGGCGGCCGAACGCCCAGGAGAACAGCCACGTCATCACCGGCCACACCGGTCCACGCCAGTACTCGCGTGAGCGGAAGTCCCGCGACACCGGTGACGTCGACGGGATCAGCGCGTACTTGAGGTCCGGGTGCCCGCAGAACCGCGGGCCCTCGAGCAGTCGCAGCAGTGCGCGTTCCTTGTCGTGCGGCAGTCCGCCGCACAGCAGCGGAGCGAACTGCGCGACCGTCTCGGTCGCCACCCAACGTTCGGAATGGACGTCGAAATCCCTTGCGGCGCCTGTGCGTTCGTCAGTAGTCCGGACCACGCCCGCGCGGAACCGCTCCGCCCACGCGTACAGGTCCTTGACGTCGGCATGAGGGCGCTTGTAGTCCTCGCCGATCTCGGCGAGCACATCGCATGCGACCGAGAGGATAGCCGAGACGAACACGTCCTCGACGGCGAAGCTCATCACCTTCGGCAGCAGATCGTCGTCGTAGCGGGCGGCTTTCATCTCCTCAAGCAGCCACAGGTACCGGTCGTATTCGATGTCGCTCGGCCGCTGGCTCGCGTCGGTGACGATGGTGTTGTCCTCGCGCTCGTACTCCGGCACGTTGCCGGGAATCACGTTGGCGTAGGCGCTATCCCAGCGCGGCGAGTTGTCCATGCCGGATTCCCAGCCGTGGTAGAGCGTGACGCGGCCGTGCTCGTGTTGATCACGCGCTTCGGCGAGCCATCGGTGCCACCGGACCAGGTCGGCCCACCTGCGGTCGAGGAAGGCCTCGGCGACGGCGCGGGTGGACCGGCCGCGGGTGCGGGCGTGGTCGAGGATGCGCTGCACCGCGATCGCGTGCACCGGCGGCTGGGTGATGCCCGACGTGTGCCGGGTCCGTGGCGCGTGAACGGCCAGTGCCGACGTCGCCCAACGCGCAGGCCCTGGGAAGTATCCGTCGACGCCGTTGGCGAAGACGATGTGCGGGATCATCCCGTTGGTCCACTGCGCCGAAAGGAGCGTGTCCAGCTCGACGACGGCCCGCTCGACACTCAGCGGGGCGAGGCCGATCGCCACGAACGCCGCGTCCCAGCTCCACATGTGCGGGTACAGCAACGGCGCGGCGGTGGTCATCACGCCCAGGTCGTTGCCGCGCAGCAGGTATGCGGCGCGGGCTGCGAGCTGTGTCGGAGCGAAGTTGTGGTCAGGCATCGTGTCCATCATGCGACGGGCGAGGCATTCCTCGCAGGTCGATAGGGTGGCGACATGCCGACCGCGATGATCACCGGGGCGGCCGGTGGGCTCGGATCAGCCATCGCCACCGCCCTGGCGCCCACCCACACGCTGTTCCTCGCGGGCAGGCCGTCGGCCCGGCTCGACGAGGTCGCCGGGCAGTTCGGCGCTACCACATGGCCGATCGATCTCCACGATGTCGACGACATTGAGGCGGTCGTCGAACCGATCGTCGAGCTCGACGTCTTGATCCACAACGCGGGGGTGGCCTACCCGGGACGGGTCGCTGAGTCGACGGTCGATGAGTGGCGGGCCACCATGAGCGTGAATGTCGTCGGCGCGGTTGCCCTCACCCTCGCCTTGCTGCCCGCACTACGCGCCGCAGGCGGACACGTCGTGTTCATCAACTCCGGCGCGGGTACAACGCGTCACCAGGATTGGCGTCGTATACGGCGAGCAAGTTCGCGCTGCGTGGGTTCGCCGATTCGCTGCGCGACGACGAGCCGTCGCTTCGGGTCACGTCGGTGCATCCCGGGCCGGATCGCCACCGACATGCAGGAGGGACTTGTCGCCTACGAGGGCGCGGACTACGACCCGTCGCGGTATCCTACAGCCCGAGACCGTCGCGCAAGTTGTCGCCGCACGCCGTGAACACTCCGCCCGACGCGCACATCCACGAGGTCATCGTCCGCCCTCGGTGATTTCGGCGTGATTTCCCGCGCTCAGCGCTGGTTTTCACGCCGAAATCGACTCAGACGACGATGTTGACAAGCCTGCCCGCCACCACGATGACCTTCTTCGGGGTGGCGCCGGCGAGGAATGCGAGCACCTTCTCGTCGGCAAGCGCCGCGGTCTCCAGCATGTCCGCGGCGGCGTCGGCGGCACCGTCACGTGGCCGCGCACCTTGCCGTTGACCTGCACCGGATACTCGACCGTGTCCTCCACGAGGTACTGCGGGTCGGCCACCGGGAACGGCCCGTGCGCCAGCGACGTGCCGTGGCCGAGTCGCTTCCACAGCTCCTCGGCCAGGTGCGGGGCCAACGGCGCGACCATCAGCACCAGCGGCTCCAGCGCCGTGCGCGCCGTCACCCCCTGCTTGGTCAGGTGGTTGGTGTATTCGATCAGTTTGGCCGCCGCGGTGTTGTTGCGCAGCCCCGCATAATCCTCGCGACACCCCCGCGATCGTGCGGTGCAGCAGCCGCAGCGTCTCGTCGTCCAGCGCCTCGTGCTCGGCGGCGCGTTCGGTGCCGGTCTGCTCGTCGACCACCAGCGCGCCACACCCGCTGCAGGAACCGGTAGGCACCGACGACGTCCTTCGTCGCCCACGGCCGCGATGCGTCCAGCGGGCCCATCGACATCTCGTACACCCGCAGGGTGTCGGCGCCGTAGTCGTCGCAGATCTCGTCGGGCGACACCGAGTTCTTCAGGCTCTTGCCGATCTTGCCGAACTCCTGGAAGACCTCGATCTCGCCGTCGGGCCCCTGCCAGTAGAACTTGCCGTCGCGTTCGGTGACTTCGGCCGCGGGCACGTAGGCCCCGCGGGAGTCGGTGTAAGCGAACGCCTGGATGTAGCCCTGGTTCACCAGCCGGCGGAACGGCTCCTTCGAGCTGACGTGGCCGAGGTCGTAGAGCACCTTGTGCCAGAACCGCACGTACAGCAGATGCAGCACCGCATGCTCGACACCTCCGACGTAGAGATCGACACCGCCCGGATCCTTCGCGCCGTGTTCGGCGGGCCGCGGGCCCATCCAGTACGCCTCGTTCTCCTTGGCGCACAACTCTTCCTTGTTGTACGGGTCGGTGTACCGCAGCTCGTACCACGAGCTGGCCGCCCACTGCGGCATCACGTTGGTGTCACGGGTGTAGGACTTGAAGCCGTCGCCCAGATCCATCTCGACATGCACCCAGCTCGGTCGCCTTGGCCAGCGGCGGCGACGGCTCGCTGTCGGCGTCATCCGGGTCGAGCTGCACAGGCGCGTAATCGGGTATGTCGGGCAGCTCGACCGGCAACGCCGACTCGGGCAACGGGTGCGCCCGTCCGTCGGCGTCGTACACGATCGGGAACGGCTCACCCCAGTACCGCTGCCGCGCGAAGAGCCAGTCCCGCAGCTTGTACTCGACGCGGGCCCGCCCCCGGCCTTCGGCGGTCAACCGCTCGATCATGGCTTCCTTGGCAGACGCGACACTAAGGCCGTTCAGGTAGCCGGAGTTCACCACCTCGCCGTCGCCGCTGTACGCAGCCTGCGAAATATCGCCGCCTGCAACCGTTTCCACGATCGGCAGGCCGAACTCGGTGGCAAAGTCCCAGTCCCGCTGATCGCCACCGGGCACCGCCATGATGGCGCCGGTGCCGTAGCCGATCAGCACGTAGTCGGCAATGAAGACCGGGACCTGTTCGCCATTGGCAGGATTCGTCGCGTAGGCGCCGAGGAAGACGCCGGTCTTGTCCTTGTTCTCCTGGCGTTCCAGGTCGGACTTGGCCGCGATGGTGGCACGGTAGGCGGCGACGGCCTCGGTGGGGGTGGCCGCACCGAACGTCCACCGGGGGTCCACACCGGCCGGCCACTGCGCCGCGGTCAGCTCGTCCACCAGCTCGTGCTCGGGTGCCAGGACCATGTAGGTCGCGCCGAACAAGCGTGTCGGGCCGGGTGGTGAACACCTCGATATCGCCCGCCGATCGTACCGAAGAGCACCGACGCGCCGGTGGACCGGCCGATCCAGTTGCGCTGCATGGCCTTGACCTTGTCGGGCCAATCCAGCAATTCGAGATCGTCAAGCAGTCGGTCCGAGTACGCGGTGATGCGCATCATCCACTGCCGCAGCCGCTTCCGGAAGACCGGGAAGTTGCCTCGCTCGCTGCGGCCGTCGGACGTGACTTCCTCGTTGGCCAGCACGGTGCCGAGGCCGGGGCACCAGTTGACCATCGAGTCGGCCCTGTACACCAGCCGATACGAGTCGATCACATCGGCGCGCTCATCGGCCGACAAGTCTGTCCACGCTCCGCCCGTCGTCGAGAGTCTTTGTGCCCGAATCGAACTCGGCGACCAGCTCCGCGATGGGTCGCGCCTTGTTCACGGCCGGGTCGAACCACGCGTTGTAGATCTGCAGGAAGATCCACTGCGTCCACTTGTAGTAGTCGACGTCGGTGGTGGAGAAGCTGCGACGAGCGTCGTGCCCGAAGCCCAGCCGGCCGAGCTGGCGTCGGAAGTTGACGATGTTGGCCTCGGTGCGGACACGTGGATGCGTGCCAGTCTGGATCGCGTACTGCTCAGCGGGCAAGCCGAACGCGTCGAAACCCAACGCGTGCAACACATTGCGGCCCGTCATCCGGTAGTAGCGGGCGTAGACGTCGGTGGCGATGTAGCCGAGCGGATGCCCGACGTGCAGCCCCTCACCGGAGGGGTAGGGGAACATGTCCTGCACGAACATCTTGTCCGCGGGCACCGGTGTTCCGTCCGGCGGCGCGAGCGAGCCCACCGGGTTGGGCACGTTGAACGTCCCCGACTCGGCCCACGTCTGCTGCCAGGCACGCTCGATATCCCCGGCCAGCTCCGCGGTGTAGCGGTGCTGCGGGGTGTCCCCAGCATCACTGTCGGGTTCTGTCACGTGAACAGGGTATAAGCCCTGCATATGGGCGCCTCGTCGGCCACGGCTTGGTCTCGGTTCCGTTGCGGGGAAGTCAGGGCTTGGTCCCAGGTCGATCCCAGCCCTGGTGGCTGACGCTTCACGCGGGATACGGTCGGCGCCTGACCAGGGGTGTGACGTACCCCGTTCCTGTAGAAGAAGGACCGCCGTCGATGAACGTGATCGCCCGCCGCTGGCGGGTTCTGGCAGGTGGCGCGGCCGCCGGTGTGGCCGCCGTCGTCGGCTTCACGGGGGCGACCGCCTCGGCCGAGCCGGTGCTCCCGCAACCGTCGCTGCCCTCGCCGGCCACGGTGACGCAGACGGCCACGGTCGCGCCACCGGCCGCCGCCGGACTCAACGGTGTGATGCCCGCCACTGGCGCTGCGCCCGCGGGAATCTTGACACCGGCCGTCGCCGCCCCGCCTCAGTCAACGATCACCCCGGCGGCCTCTGGCACGCTCGCCGACTTCTTCAAGGCCAAGGGCGTTCGCATGGAGCCGCAGAACAGCCGCGACTTCAAGGCATTGACCATCGTGCTTCCGATGCCGAAGGGCTGGTCGCAGGTGCCCGACCCGAATGTTCCCGACGCGTTCGCGGTGATTGCCGACCGGGTCGGCGGCAACGGCCTGTACTCGTCCAACGCGCAGGTCGTGGTCTACAAGCTGGTCGGGGACTTCGACCCGAAAGAGGCCATCAGCCACGGGTTCGTCGACAGCCAGCAGCAGACGGCCTGGCGCGCCACCGACGGATCCCTCGCCGACTTCGGCGGGATGCCGTCGTCGGTCATCGAGGGCACCTATCGCGAGAACTCGATGACGCTGAACGCGTCACGCCGCCACGTCATCGCGACCGCTGGCCCCGACAAGTACCTGGTAACGCTGTCGGTGATCACCAGCATCGACCAGGTCGTCGCCGCGGCCGACGCCACCGACGCGATCGTCAACGGCTTCACCGTCAGCCTGCCCGGCGCGCCGACGCAGGCGCCACCAACCCCGACACCTGGCCTGCCCCAGTCCCAAAGCCAGCTGGCACAGCCGCAACGTCTGGGACTGCCGGGATAGACGTCGTCCCCCGGGCGAAGCCTGGCGCCCGGGGGGCGGCCCATCCGGCGGGCCGCGCACGAGACTCGTATTGTGTGGCGCATGCTCATCGCCGCGGTGCTGTGTTTGTGCGCCGCCGTCGCGACCGCCGGTCTCGGACTGTGGCTGCTCACCCGCCCCCACACCGCCGATCCCGTCCGCCAGGTTCTGCGCGCTGTGGCGCCGACGCAGCTCGCCGCCGCGGTGATGCTGGCCGCAGGCGGACTGGTGGCACTCTCGGCGCGGCCGCAGACCGGCCTGCTCGTCGTGGTGGTGTGCGTCGTCGGCGCGGTGGCCACCGTCGCGGCCGGGTGCTGGCAGAGTGCCAAGGTTGTCGCGGCGCGCGAGGCCGCTCAAGCGGCCGTCGGCTGCGGCGGAGCCTGCGCGACGTGCACGTTGTCCTGCAACTGAGCCTGCATGCTCGACCGGCTGAGACGGGTCCCCGTTGACACCTTCCTACTGGCGTTGTTGGCGGTCGTCACACTCGCAGCGCTGTTCCCTGTCACCGGCACCGCCGCCGCCGTCCTCGACATCGCGACCAAGGTCGCCATCGCCCTGTTGTTCTTGCTCTACGGCGCTCGGTTGTCACCGACCGAGGCCCTGCACGGGCTGAAGCACTGGCGGTTGCATCTGCTGGTGCTTGCCGCGACTTTCGTCGTCTTCCCCATCCTCGGGTTGGCCGCGCGCGCCTTGGTGCCGTCGGTGTTGACGCCTGGCCTGTACACCGGCGTGCTGTTCCTGTGCCTGGTTCCGTCGACCGTGCAGTCGTCGATCGCCTTCACCTCCATCGCCCATGGCAATGTGCCCGCGGCGATCGTCAGTGCGTCACTGTCCAACATTGTCGGCGTCTTTCTCACGCCGCTGCTTGTCGTGCTGCTGATGCACACCACCGGCGCACCGCGGATCGGCGGCTCGGCCGTCCTGGACATCGTGTTGCAGCTGTTGTTGCCGTTCGTCGCCGGACAATTGCTCCGGCCGTGGCTGGCCGGGTGGCTGCACCGGCATGCGTTCGTCACCAAGGCGTTCGACCGCGGCTCGATCCTGCTAGTCGTCTACACCGCGTTCTCGATGAGCATGGCCGCGAACATCTGGAGCTCGGTCAGCCCGTGGCGCGTGGTCGCGGTCGCCGGGGTGTGCACCGCGCTGCTTGCCATCATGCTCGGCTTCACGGTCGGGGTGTCACGTGTGGCCCGGCTGAACCGCGCCGACGCGACGGTGGTGCTGTTCTGCGGCTCCAAGAAGAGCCTGGCGTCCGGCCTGCCGATGGCGCTGGTGTTCTTCGGCACAGGCGCGGTGGGCCTGATCATGTTGCCGCTGATGCTCTTTCACCAGATCCAGCTGTTCGTCTGCGCGATCATCGCCAGCCGGATGTCGCGGACCGTACCCGCGACCTAGTTGCGGCTGACGTCGATCGGGTGGCTCGCAAGCATCGACAGCGGCAGTGGCTGGCGGCGCAGCACCCGCGACCACAGGTCGACCCGCGGCTCGACTAGAACGTCAGACGGCAACGCGGACAGCACAATCCAGTCGTCGCGCTCGATCTCACCCTCGAGTTGGCCGATTGTCCAGCCCGAGTAGCCCGCGAAGATGCGCACGCCTTCCACCATCGGGGCGATCGCGTCCGGATCGGCGTCGAGGTCGACCATGACCATCCGGCCCTGCACATACCGCAACCCCGGCACCCCGTTCGCCTCCAAGCCGACGCGCAGCGTCGCCAGGCACAGCGCGGCGTCGCGCTTCACAGGCCCGCCGATGAACATCGTCTTGGGCTTGCTGGCCAGCTTGGCCCACTGCGGCAACACGTTGTAGACAGCGGTCTCACTCGGCCGGTTCAGCACCACACCCAGGGTCCCGCCGTCGTTGTGCTCGACGACGTAGATGACGCTGCGCCGAAACGTCGGCTCCAGCAGATCGGTGTTGGCGAGCAGCAGCGTTCCCGCGCGCACTCGGTGCGCCGCAGGAGCGAGAAAATCCTCCGGGTCCTCTGAGTGCGCCACCTCACCATCATGGCACCGGCAACGGGTCCTGGTGGCGAACAAGCGCGGCCCGCCGGGATATTTGTACTGTGGGTCGGGTTGCCGATCTTCCGCTCCGCACTACTGCTCAATCAGGACGTGATCTCGTGCTCAACGCCAGCGCACCCGTCGCCGTCTGGCGGTCGGTGCGTGCGCTGCCCGAATTCTGGCGACTGCTCGAACTGCGGTCGGTGAGCCAGTTCGGTGACGGGCTCTTTCAGGCGGGCCTGGCGGGCGCGCTCCTGTTCAACCCCGAGCGGGCCGTGGGGCCGTGGGAGATCGCGGGCGCATTCGCCGTCCTGTACCTGCCGTACTCGCTGCTCGGCCCGTTCGCAGGCGCACTGCTGGACCGCTGGGACCGCAGGCAGGTGCTCATCGGTGCCAACCTCGGCAGGCTGCTGCTGGTGCTCGGTGTCGCCGCCCTGCTGGCCGCCGGTACCAGCGACCGAACGATCCTGTTCGGCGCGTTGGTCGTCAACGGCTTCACCCGATTCGTGTCCTCGGGTCTATCGGCCGCGCTGCCGGACGTCGTGCCCCGCGAGCAAGTGGTCACGATGAACTCAGTGGCCACGGCCACCGGCGCAGCGGCGGCATCCCTTGGCGCCGGCTTCATGTTGGTGTCGCGCTCGGTGTTCGGCGCAGGCGATACCGGCGCTGCCACCGTAATTTTCATCGTCGCCCTGCCAGTCGCGGCCGCGTTGCTGTTGTCGGTGCGCTTCCCGCCGCACACCCTCGGCCCTCACGAAAGCAAGCGGGCGATTCACGGCTCGGTCGCCTATGCGGTGGCCACCGGATGGCTGCATGGTGCGCGCACCGTGTTGGCGGTGCCGAGCGTGGCTGCCACGTTGGCGGGCCTGGCCGCCCATCGAATGGTGTTCGGCATCAACACCCTGCTGGTGTTGGTGATGGTGCGGCACACCAACACCGCGGATGTCGCCGGGATCGGCACCGCGGCACTGTTCCTCGCTGCCCCACTGCTCGGAGGGTTTCTTGCCACCGCGGTGCTGCCCATACTGGTCCGCCGGTGGGGGCGATACGCGACGCCCAACGGCGCGCTGGTGTTCGCGGCCGTCGTCCAGTTATGCGGCGCTGGCCTGCAACTACCCGTCATGGTGCTGTGCGGGTTCTTCCTCGGCGCGGCAGGCCAGGTGGTGAAGCTCTGCGCCGACACGGCGATGCAGGTCGACGTCGACGACGCCCTGCGCGGCCACGTCTTCACCGTCCAGGACGCACTGTTCTGGGTCTCGTTCATCGCCGCGATCACGTTGGCGGCGACGGTGATTCCGGCCGACGGCCACGAACCCGCCCTAGTGGTCGCCGGGTCGGTGGTCTACCTCGCGGGGCTGGCCGCTCACGCTAGCGTCGGCCGCCGCGCGCAGTCACCCAGCTAATGTGACCGACATGTCGACAGCGGGGCCGATGGTGGCCGACCTACGGGCGGAAAGCGACGACCTCGACGCGCTGGTCGCCGATCTGCCAGCCGATCGGTGGGCCGACGCCACGCCCGCGCCCGGGTGGACGATCGCCCATCAGATCGCGCACCTGCTGTGGACGGATCGCGTCGCGCTGACCGCGGTGACCGACGAAGCCGGCTTTTCGGCGGTGCTGGAGCAGGCCGCCAAGGATCCGACGGGTTTCGTCGACGCGGGGGCCGAGGAGCTTGCCCAGCTTCCTGCCGAGCGTCTGCTCGCTGATTGGCGCCAGACCCGGACCGGGCTGCACGACGAACTGCTCACAGTCGCCGAAGGCCGCAAGCTGCCGTGGTTCGGTCCTCCGATGAGCGCCGCATCCATGGCCACCGCCCGGCTGATGGAGACGTGGGCGCACGGCCTGGATGTCGCCGATGCGCTCGGGGTGAAGCGGCCCGCGACCGCGCGATTGCGCTCGATCGCCCATATCGGCGTGCGGACCCGCGACTTCGCGTTCTCCATCAACGGGCTGACGCCGCCTGCCGACCCGTTCCTGGTGGAACTGCACGCACCCGACGGCTCGACATGGTCGTGGGGTCCTGACGGCGCCGCGCAACGTGTCACCGGGTCGGCGGAGGACTTCTGCATGCTCGTCACGCAACGCAGGCCGCGAACCGACCTCGACGTGACGGCGCACGGCATGGAAGCTGGGAAGTGGCTGTCCATCGCCCAGGCCTTCGCAGGTCCGCCGGGCCCAGGTCGTTAATCGAAAATCCACAGCGGTTCCCCAGTTTTGCCGCACCATTGATCTGACACTTCTGGCGGTGCGGGGGATATTGGGGTCCGCGGTCCACATCGTCGCCGAGCCGTCCGCATCGCCAAGGCGATATTCCATGACGGATCAGACGTTGCGTTACGCCCGGGAGTTCCACCACTTCTTCAACTCGTCGACGGCGTCGTCGTGGCTCAGCGGTCCACGGTCCAACCGCAGCTCCTTGAGATACCGCCACGCCTCGCCGACCTCGGGGCCCGCCGGGATACCGAGGATGCCCATGATCTCGTTGCCGTCGAGATCCGGTCGTACCCGTGCGAGATCCTCTTTCGCGGCCAGTTCCTCGATGCGGCGCTCCAGGTCGTCGTAATTGGCCTGCAACCGCGACGCCCGACGCTTGTTGCGGGTGGTGCAGTCCGCGCGCACCAGCTTGTGCAGTTTCGGCAGCAGCGGCCCCGCATCGGCGACGTACCGGCGCACCGCCGAATCGGTCCACCTGCCGTCGCCGTACCCGTGAAACCGCAGGTGCAGGTACACCAGCTGCGATACGTCGTCGACCATCTGCTTGGAGTAGCGCAATGCCCGCATCCGCTTGCGGACCAATTTCGCGCCGACCACCTCGTGGTGATGAAAACTCACGCCGCCGTCGGCCTCGTGCTTGCGGGTGTCCGGCTTGCCGATGTCATGTAGCAGCGCCGCCCACCGCAGCACCAGGTCGGGTCCGTCGTCCTCGAGATCCATGGCTTGGCGCAGCACCGTCAGCGAATGCCAGTAGACGTCCTTGTGCTGGTGGTGTTCGTCGATGGCCATCCGCATCGCGCCGACCTCGGGCAGCACCACATCGCCAAGGCCGGTCTGCACCATCAGATCGATGCCCGCCACGGGATCGGCGCCCAACAGCAGCTTGTCCAGTTCGGCGGCCACCCGCTCCGCCGTTATCCGGTCCAATTGCGACGCCATCTCGAGAAGCGCCGTCAGCACCCGCGGTGCGACGGTGAACCCGAGCTGCGAGACGAACCGCGCCGCACGCAACATCCGCAGCGGATCGTCGCCGAACGACACCTCCGGTAAGGACGGCGTGTCCAGTACTTTGGCTTGCAGCGCCGCCAAACCGCCTAGGGGGTCAAGGAATTCGCCGGGACCGTCGGGCGTGATGCGCACCGCCATCGCGTTGACGGAGAAGTCGCGGCGCACCAGATCGTCGTCGAGGCGCTCGCCGAAACGCACCTCCGGATTGCGCGAAACCTGATCGTAGGTATCGGCGCGGAAGGTGGTGATCTCCAACCGGAGGCCGTCCTTGCCGACACCGACCGTGCCGAACTCGATGCCGGTATCCCACATGGCGTCGGCCCATGGCCGCAGGAACTCCTGCATCTGCTTCGGGCGGGCGTCGGTGGTGAAGTCGAGGTCGGCGCCCATCCTGCCCAACACCGCGTCGCGCACGCTGCCGCCGACGAGGTACAGCTGGTGGCCCGCCTCAGCGAACACCAGGCCGAGTTCGCGCAGCACATTGCCGTGGCGGTTGAGCGCCACCTGCGCGGCGGCCAGCAGCTCGGCATCAGCAGCAGAATCGGGCACGTTCGGACAGCCTAATCGTGCAACGGCTGTATCACGACCGGTGAGTGCGGCGGGACCGAATCTTTGTGGCAGCTACTATCGCTTGGGTGTCGGACGGCGAGCAGGCCAAACCACGACGGCGCCGGGGGCGGCGCCGCGGCCGACGCGCTGCAGGCCCGCCTGAATCGCAAGAGCGCCACAACAACAATGCGGTGCCGTCCGACAAACATCAGCCAAGCGGGCAGGCCAAACCCCAGAAGTCGCGCCCGCGCAGGCCAGCAGATCGTCTGCGCACGGTGCACGAAACGTCAGCCGGCGGCCTGGTGATCGACGGAATCGACGGGCCGAAGGAAAGCCAGGTCGCCGCGCTGATCGGGCGCATCGACCGGCGCGGCCGGATGCTGTGGTCGCTGCCCAAGGGCCACATCGAGCTCGGTGAGACCGCAGAACAGACCGCGATCCGTGAGGTCGCCGAGGAGACCGGGATCCAGGGCGGCGTGCTGGCGGCCCTCGGCAGCATCGACTACTGGTTCGTCACCGAGGGGCGCCGTGTGCACAAGACCGTGCACCACTATCTGATGCGGTTCCTCAGCGGCGAGCTCTCCGACGAGGACGTCGAAGTCACCGAAGTGGCGTGGGTTCCTCTCAAGGAATTGCCGTCGCGGCTGGCCTACGCCGACGAACGCCGACTCGCCGAGGTCGCCGGTGAGCTGATCGACAAGCTACATGCGGACGGGCCCAACGCACTGCCGCCACTACCTCATTCCTCGCCGCGGCGGCGCGCCCAGACGCACTCTCATACCCGCAACCGTCGTCCCGACGAACAGACATCTCGCCGGACGAACGGCTGCGGACAAGGACCGTGAGCACAACCGCGGCGGTGCTAGCGCGACTGTTCGCCGTCCTCGCACTGCTGATGCTGATCGCCGCTCCGACCGGAATCCTCGGCGCCCCCCACGCCGCCGCAGGCGAGCCGGGCGCCGTGCCGTTCCTGCAGGTGCACATCGACCGCGTCACCCCCGAGGTGGTCACCACCACCAGCGAGCCGATCGTCACCGTCACCGGATCGATACTCAACGTCGGCGACCGAACGGTCCGCGATGTGGTGGTGCGTCTCGAACACGCCGCCGCCGTCACGTCGTCGGCCGGACTTCGCACCAACCTCAGCGGCAACGTCGACCAGTACGAGCCGGTCGCCGACTTCATCACCATCGCGCCGGAACTACTTCGCGGACAAGGTGTTCCGTTCCAGCTGAGCTATCCGCTGCGATCGCAGGAACTGTCGTCGTTGCACATCGAGCAACCCGGGGTGTACCCGGTGATGGTCAACGTCAACGGCACCCCCGATTACGGCGAACCCGCCCGCCTCGACGACGCCCGCTTCCTGCTTCCCGTGCTGGGTGTGCCACCCGAGCCCACCGCAGGCTCCGCCGCTGACAGTGTGACGTCGGTGGTGCCGCCCGACACATCCAAACCCGTCCGGCTGACCATGCTGTGGCCCTTGGCGGACCGGCCACGCTTGGCGGCTGGCGCGCCAGGTGGCACTACACCTGTGCGGTTGATCGACGACGACCTCGCGACATCGCTGGCGCCGGGCGGCCGGCTCGACACGATGCTGTCATCCGTCGACTTCGCGACCAGCCCGCCCGTTGATCCCGGCGGCGAGGTACGCAATGCGATGTGCCTGGCCGTCGACCCCGACCTGCTTGTCACCGTGAACGCGATGACGGGAGGCTACGTCGTCAACGACGCCCCTGACGCCGGGCCTGCCACCCCGGCGCATCCGGGTGCTGGGCGGGACGCGGCCATCGGCTGGCTCAATCGGCTCCGGACGCTGGCACAGCGGATGTGTGTGACGGCAACGACGTACTCCCAGGCCGACCTCGACGCGCTGCAGCGAGTCGCTGACCGGAGCCTCAACACTGTCGCCACCGGCGACTCCGCCGACATCGTCGACCAGATTCTCGGTGTCACGTCGATCCGCGGCGCCACCCTGGTCGGCGACGGGCCGCTGACCGGTCCCGCCGTTGAGCTGCTGTCGGCGCAGGGCCCGACGGTTGCGATCGGCGCCGCGCATGTCACCGCCCAGGACTCCGCCACCGGCGACGCCACGACCGCCGACGTCCAGCCGTTGCGGTACACGCCGCAAGTGGTGACGGCGCCGTTCGACCCGACCGTCGGTGCCGCTCTGGCAGGCGCGGGCACCGAACCGGTGTCGCCGACGTACCTGGATCCGTCGCTGGACATCCCGGTCAAACACGATTCCGCGGTGGCCCGCCGCCAGGACGCGCTCGGCTCGCTGCTCTGGCGCGGCCTGCACACCGATACCGAGCCCCGCACTCAGATCCTGGCGCCGCCGCTGGACTGGAGCCTGCAGAGCGACGATGCGCAGGCGATACTCACCGCGGTGGCCTCCACCATCCACTCGGGGCTTGCCGTGCCGCGGCCGCTCGGCGCGGTGATCGCCGAGGCCAACGCCGTTCCACTGCAGGACCTGCCCCGCTGCCCGACGCCGCGTTGGGCAACCCGCGCGGCCGCTTCGACGACGGCGTCGTCTCCGGCATCGCAGAGGTAACCGGGCGGCTGTCGGGACTGTCGTCGACGTTGACCACCGACGAACGCACGGGGCTGACCGGTGCGCAGTACACCGCGCCTCTTCGCGAGGACCTGCTGCGGGCGCTGAGCCAGTCGGTGCCGCAGGACGCCCGCAGCGGACTGGCCCAGCAGCGGCTGACGACCGTCGGGCGCACCGTCGACGACCTCTTCGGCGCGGTCACCATCGTCAACCCCTCCGGGTCGTACACGCTGGCCACCGAGCACAGCCCGCTGCCGCTTGCGCTGCGCAACGACCTGCCGGTGCCCATCCGGGTGCGGCTGCAGATCGACGCGCCGCCGGGGATGTCGGTCACCGATTTGGGTGAGATCGTGCTGCCGCCGGGCTACCTGCCGCTGAAGGTGCCCATCGAGGTGCACTTCACCCAACGCGTCGCGGTGGATGTCGGCGCTGCGCACCACTGACGGCCTGCCGCTGGGCGAGCCGGTGCGGCTCTCGGTGCACTCCAACGCCTACGGCAAGGTGCTGTTCTTCATCACGCTGTCGGCGGGCGCGGTGCTGGTGCTGCTGGCGGGTCGACGGCTGTGGCACCGGTTCCGTGGCCAGCCGGACCGCGCCGACCTTGACCGACCGGACCCGATCGACGTCGCGATCGCCTACGCCGAGGACACCGACGAGTCGCCGCGCGCCATGAGCCGGCGTGCGGCGGGGACGGTCGCGCCGGTCGACCGCCGTGAACATGCCGACCGCGGGACGCGACCGCAGCCACCGCCGCGGCGGTCACCCGCGCCATGACCCCCGCCCCCGCCGCTGCCCGCCGTCCCGCCGACGGCTGCCGCCGCGGACCGGCCCCGCGACGAGGGCCGGACGCCCCGAGCTGTCCGACGCCGCGGTGGTGTCGCGGTCATGGGGCATGGCGTTCGCGACGCTGATCAGCCGGATCACCGGCTTCGCCCGCATCGTGCTGCTGGCCGCGATTCTGGGCGCGGCGCTGTCGAGTGCGTTCTCGGTGGCCAATCAGCTGCCGAACCTGATCGCCGCGCTGGTGCTGGAGGCGACGTTCACCGCGATCTTCGTGCCGGTGCTGGCCCGCGCCGAGCGCGACGATGCCGACGGCGGCACCGCGTTCGTGCGCCGGCTGGTCACGCTGGCCACCGCACTGCTGGTGGTGGCCACCGTGGTGTCGGTGGCCGGCGCGCCCCCTTCTGGTCCGGCTCATGCTGGGCAGCGACCCGCAGGTCAACCGAGTCGCTGACGACCGCGTTCGCCTACCTGCTGCTGCCGCAGGTGCTGTTCTACGGCCTGTCGTCGGTGTTCATGGCGATCCTCAACACCCGCAACGTGTTCGGGCCCGCCGGCCTGGGCGCCGGTCTTCAACAACGTCGTCGCGATCGTCACGCTGGGTCGTGTATCTCCTTGTGCCCGGCGAACTTTCGCTCGACCCGGTCGAGATGGGCAACGCCAAGCTGCTGGTGCTCGGGATCGGGACGACGCTCGGCGTGGTCGCCCAGACCGCGGTGCTGCTTCGTGGCCATCCGCCGCGAACGGATCAGCCTGCGCCCGCTGTGGGGTATCGACGACCGGCTCAAGAAGTTCGGCACGATGGCCGTCGGCCATGGTGCTCTACGTAGTGATCAGCCAGATCGGGTTGATCGTCGGCAACCGAATCGCCAGTACCGCAGCGGCTTCCGGCCCCGCGATCTACAACTACACCTGGCTGGTGCTGATGCTGCCGTTCGGCATGATCGGCGTAACGGTGCTGACGGTGGTGATGCCGCGGCTGAGCCGCAACGCCGCCGCCGACGACGTCCCCGCGGTGCTCGCCGACCTGTCGCTGGCCACCCGGCTGACGATGGTGACGCTGATTCCGATCGTCGCGTTCATGACCGTCGGCGGCCCCGCGATCGGCAGCGCACTGTTCGCGTACGGGAACTTCGGCGAGGTCGACGCCGGCTACCTCGGCATGGCCATCACGCTTGTCGGCGTTCACGCTGATCCCGTATGCGCTTGTGCTGCTTCAACTTCGGGTGTTCTACGCCCGCGAACAGCCGTGGACGCCGATCCTGCTGATCGTCGTGATCACGACCGTGAAGATCGCCGCATCACTGACGGCGCCGCTACCTGACTGACGACAGGGAGTTGGTCGCGGGCTACCTCGGCCTGGCCAACGGGCTGGGTTTTCTGGCAGGCGCGGCCGTCGGCTACTTCCTGTTGCGTGCCAGCCTGAACCCCCCGGGCGGGCGACTGATCAGCCTAGCGGTGGTTCGCACCATTCTCGTGACCATCGCCGCATCGCTGATCGCAGGACTGTCGCCTACATCGTCGATCGGCTCCTCGGGCTGGAATCGCTGACGAGCAATTGGGGCGGCGCAGGTTCACTGCTGCGGCTGTGCGTGCTCGGCCTGCATCATGGTGCCGATCATCGCCGGCGGTGATGTTGGCCGCCAGGGTGCCCGACGCCCATGCCGCCCTTGCCGCCGTTCGGCGCCGTCTTGGCAGGCGGGCTGGGACCACACCGAAGGGCGGGGGTCGGTAGCCGTACCGCCTGCCGCCCGCTTCCGGCCGCCCGCCGCCGGGCCACCCCCTCACGTACTCTGATCAGAGGAATTCGCTCGCGTCACGCCGTCGTCAATTCCCGGCGGCGGCCCGGCGGGGCCTCCGGCGGGCGTTGCCGGGGTCGGATTGCGGAAGGGACCAGCGGTGACCGACGACCAAGCGACCGGCGCCGCCTCGGGCGCTGACGGCACCGCCACCACCAAGATTCCGCGCCCGTTAAGCCTGATTCGCGGCTCGACCGCCGGCTGATGACTTCCGGCCTGACCTGCCTGCCGATGACTTCGCCACGACGTGCCTGCGCACGACGAGACGGAAGCGTTTTCCGACGCCGCGAACGGCACGACGCCGATGCCGGTCTCCGGGCGTCCCCCATCGGACTACGGCGGCGATCCGACCCGCGAATCGCTGCCCTTCGACGTTCCTCACGAGCCGCCGATCGAGGCCGCGACCTCCGATGAAGACGTCCACCTCATTCCCGGTGCCAGCATCGGCGGTGGCCGCTACCGGCTGCTGGTCTTCCACGGCGGGCCGCCCAACCTGCAGTTCTGGCAGGCGCTCGACACCGCGCTGGACCGGCAGGTCGCGCTGACCTTCGTCGACCCGGACGCGACGCTGCCCGACGCACAGGTGCAGGAGATCCTGTCCCGCACGCTGCGAGCTGAGCCGCCTCGACATGCCCGGCGTCGCTCGGGTGCTCGACGTCGCAAGCACCGGGTCCGGCGGGCTTGTGGTGTCCGAGTGGATCCGCGGCGGCTCGCTGCCAGAGGTGGCCGACACGTCGCCGTCGCCGATCGGTGGGGCCCGCGCCATCCAATCGCTCGCCGCTGCCGCCGAGGCCGCCCACCGCTCCGGTGTTGCGCTGTCGATCGACCATCCCAGCCGGGTGCGGGTGAGCATCGAGGGCGACGTGGCATTGGCGTTCCCTGCGACGCTGCCCGACGCCACGCCTGAGGACGACATCCGCGGCATCGGCGCCGCGCTGTACGCGCTGCTGATCAACCGGTGGCCGCTGCCCGAGTCCGGCGTGCGCAGCGGACTGGCACCCGCCGAACTCGATGCGGCGGGCCAGCCCATCGAACCGCGTGCGGTCGACCGCGACATCCCGTTCCAGATCTCGGCGGCGGCCGCGAGGGCGGTGCAGGAGGGCGGTGGCATCCGCAGCGCCCCCACCCTGCTGAACCTTCTGCAGCAGGCCACCGCGATCGCCGACCGCACCGAGCTGATCGCCCCGGTCGACGGACCCGAGGCCCCGCCGCCGTCGCGGTTACGCGGCGCACCCATCGACGACCCGGAGACTTCGGCACGTCGCCGCAAGGGGCTGATGATCGGGCTCGGCGTCGGCGGCCGCGATCATCGTCGTCGCGATTGATCGTGCTGGCTTCGGTGCTGAGCCGCATCTTCGGCGACGTCGGCAGCGGCCTTGGCGGTGACCAGCTTGGCCTCAACTCGCCGTCATCGTCGTCGGCGCAGCCCAGCGACACCGGCAATGCCGTGAAACCCGTTCGCGCGACGGTGTTTTCACCCGATGGCGAGGCCGACGCACCCGGGAGCGGCCGAGCTGGCCATCGACGGCAATCCGTCGACCGTATGGCCCATCGACACCTACACGGATCCGGTGCCGTTCCCGAACTTCAAGAACGGCGTCGGGCTGATGCTGCAGCTGCCGCAGCCCACCAAGCTCGGCGAGGTCACCATCACCTCAACAGCACCGGCACGGCGGTGCAGATCCGGTCGGCGCAGACGCCGACACCCGCGTCGCTGGACGACACCACCGTGCTGGTGCCCGCCACCCCGCTCAAGCCGGGCCGAACACGATCAAGGTCGACAACGCGACGCCGACGTCCAACGTGCTGGTGTGGGTCATCGACGCTGGGCCACGTCGATGGCAAGAGCCGGTCGGACATCGCGGAGATCACGCTCAAAGCCGCGTCCTGATCGGCTAGCCCGGTCACGACCGACAATCCCCAGTAGCCGCAAAGCTTGTGTGCCGCAAGACCTTCACTGGGAATCCGCTTAGTGTTCGCTTGTGGGCAGATTCGGGGGAGTCCGAGCCGACGAGACGCCGAGTTGCTGGCGGCGCACGTCGCCGGCGACCGCTACGCCTTCGAGGAGCTGTTCTACCGTCACCACCGCCAGCTGTACCGGCTGGCGCAGATCACCAGCCGCAACCCCGAGGACGCCGCGGACGCGCTGCAGGATGCGATGCTGTCGGCGCACCGCAGCGCGCCCGCGTTCCGCCACGACTCCGCGGTCAGCAGCTGGCTGTACCGCATCGTCGTCAACGCATGCCTTGACCGGTTGCGCCGCAACAAGACACACCCCACCACCGCGCTGGAGGACGACGCCTGCCATGTCGGCGATCCGACGCCGAGCGTCGACACCGCGGTCGTGGTGGAACGCGCCCTGATGCGGCTTCCCGTCGAGCAGCGTGCCGCGGTGGTGGCGGTCGACATGCAGGGCTACTCGGTTGCCGAGACCGCGCGCATGCTCGGCATTGCCGAGGGCACCGTCAAGAGCCGCTGTGCGCGTGCCAGGGCCAAGCTGGCGGAGGCGCTCGAATATTTCAACGCGGCGCCGCCGCGGCCGCCAGCGGGGCATGGAACCGTGACGGCCGTCCGCGGCCGTCTAACTGCTGCGTGGTGGAGACTGGCTTGCGTCAGAGCGTGGCACGACCGGCGGGGGCAGCGATGGACGGCAGCGCGGGCCCCGAACCGATCACCCTCGAGCAACTCGCCGACCTGCAGGCGGGCCTGCTCGATGATGTCGCGGCGGCGGCACTGCGCCAGCGGATACGCGCCGACCCCGACGCGGCCGAAATGTTGGCGGCGCTTGACCGTGTCCGCCGTGACCTCAGCGATCTCGGCACGGACCACGGCTCTGCACCCGATGTGCCTGCCGAGGTGACCGCGCGGGTCGGCGCCGCACTGCGAGGCCGCGCCGCCACATCGCTGGCCCCGCGAGCCCGCTCATTCTGTTCGGCACGCCCCACGCTCGCAGGTGGTCGCGCTCGTCGCCGGCGTCGGCGCTGCGGTCGTTGGCACAGTCCTTGGCGGGACGATGCTGACTCGCGAGCCCGCGCCGACCCGCCCTGCGGGGCCGACGGCGGAGAGTATCACGGTGCCGCGGCCGCCTGGCGACGTTCCGCTGTCGAATCCGCAAATCGTCGGCCTGCTGTCGCGCGCCCCGACTACGGCCCGCTCGCCGACCCGGAGCGGCGGGCGTCCTGTCTGTCCGGACTGGGCTACTCGGCGGCGACGGCGGTGCTTGGCGCGCAACCGGTCGACATGCACGGGCGCCCCGCGGTGCTCATGGTGCTGGCCGCCGACACGCCGGGGACCGTCCTGGTGCTGGTGGTCGAGCCGGGCTGCAACTCAGCTCACACCGGCCTGCTCGCGAGCACGCGGGTCACTCGTCCGTAATCTGTCCTGCAGGCCACGGGGAACACCCGGGCATACGCTGGTGTTGGTACCCGTGCGACGTGTTAGGAGCAGAAAGGCTCGCATGACCTCCACATCCACCGTTCATGACGTCATAGTCATCGGTTCGGGCCCTGCCGGCTACACGGCCGCCATCTATGCCGCCCGTGCTCAGCTCACACCACTGGTGTTCGAAGGCATCACAGTTCGGTGGCGCGCTGATGACCACCACCGAGGTGGAGAACTACCCCGGCTTCCGCGAGGGCATCACCGGACCCGGAATTGATGGACGAGATGCGTGAGCAGGCGCTGCGGTTCGGCGCGGATCTGCGGATGGAGGACGTCGACGCGGTTTCGCTGGACGGGCCGGTCAAGTCCGTCACCGTCGGCGACGAGACCTATCAGGCGCGCTCGGTGATTCTCGCGATGGGCGCGGCCGCCAGGCACCTCGGCGTGCCCGGTGAGGAGGCGCTGATCGGTATGGGCGTGAGCACCTGTGCGACCTGTGACGGGTTCTTCTTCCGCGACCAGGACATCGCGGTCATCGGCGGCGGCGACTCGGCGATGGAGGAAGCCACCTTCCTCACCCGCTTCGCCCGCAGTGTCACCCTCATCCACCGCCGCGAGGAGTTCCGCGCCTCGCGGATCATGCTTGAGCGCGCCCGGGCCAACGAGAAGATCAAGTTCCTCACCAACACCCAGGTGATCTCGATCGAGGGCGATCCCAAGGTCTCCGGTGTGCGGCTGCGCAACGCGGTCACCGGCGAGGAGTCCGAAGCTGGCCGTCACCGGTGTGTTCGTCGCGATCGGCCACGATCCCCGCTCGGATCTGGTCGCGGCCAGGTCGACGCTCGACCAGGAGGGCTACGTGCTCGTCCAAGGCCGCACCACGAGCACTCGATCGAAGGCGTGTTCGCCTGCGGCGACCTCGTCGACCACACCTACCGACAGGCCATCACCGCAGCGGGCACCGGCTGTTCGGCGGCCATCGACGCCGAGCGCTGGCTCGCCGAAAAAGCTTCGCCGACAACCGATGACAACACTGATCTGATTGGAGCCCCACTATGACCGAGAAGACTTCCGCAACGGTCGCCGTAACCGACGACTCGTTCTCCGACGACGTGCTGTCGAGCAGCACCCCGGTGCTGGTCGACTTCTGGGCCACCTGGTGCGGGCCGTGCAAGATGGTCGCGCCGGTGCTCGAGGAGATCGCCAACGAGAAGGCGGGCGCGCTGAAGGTGGCCAAGATCGACGTCGACGCCAACCCCGCCACTGCCCGCGACTTTCAGGTCGTCTCGATCCCGACCATGATCCTGTTCAAGGACGGCGCACCGGTGAAGCGGATCGTCGGCGCGAAGGGCAAGGCCGCGCTGCTGCGCGAGCTCGCTGACGTGGTCTAACGGCGCGATTTGCGGGTTGGACACCCGCCTGGGGTTTTCTCGAAAGTGTGCACCGTCTGCGACAATGCTGCCTAGCCTGTCTTTGCTTCGTCGGCGCCATTACCGCTGACGACCGATCGTCAGCAGGGCAGCCGGGAAGGGTCGAGAATGTCAAGTCTGCGTCGCGGTGACCGTGGGGGTGCGGTCACCGAGATCCGGGCGGCGCTGGCGGCGCTGGGGCTGATCGACAGCCCGGACGAGGACCTGACCACCGGCAAGCACGTCGCCCTTGACGTCTTCGATGGCGACCTCGACCACGCCGTGCGCGCGTTTCAGCAGCACCGTGGGTTGTTGGTCGACGGCATCGTCGGTGAGGCGACTTTCCGCGCACTCAAGGAAGCGTCGTACCGGTTGGGTGCACGCACACTCAATCACCAGTTCGGTGCGCCGATGTACGGCGACGACGTCGCCACATTGCAGGCCCGGCTGCAGGATCTCGGCTTCTACACCGGTCTCGTCGACGGCCACTTCGGCCTGCAGACGCACAACGGGCTGATGTCGTATCAGCGTGAGTACGGGCTCTATCCGGACGGGATCTGCGGCCCGGAAACGTTGCGCTCCTTGTACTTTCTGGGTTCCCGCGTTACCGGCGGCTCCCCGCATGCCATCCGCGAAGAAGAATTGGTCCGCCGGTCCGGCCCACGGCTGTCGGGCAAGCGCATCATCATCGATCCCGGCCGTGGCGGCAACGATCACGGCCTGATCATGAATGGCCCTGAGGGACCGATCAGCGAGTCTGACATCTTGTGGGACTTGGCAAGTCGGCTGGAAGGCCGGATGACGGCCATCGGCATGGAGACGTTCCTGTCGCGGCCGGTCAACCGAGCCCCGTCCGATGCCGACCGCGCCGCGACGGCCAACACCGTCGGCGCTGATCTGATGATCAGCCTGCGGTGCGCCGCTCAGTCCGGCCCGTCGGCCAACGGCGTTGCGTCATTCCACTTCGGCAATTCGCACGGGTCGGTGTCGACCATCGGGCGCAACCTTGCCGACTTCATTCAGCGAGAAGTGGTGGCGCGCACCGGTTTACGAGATTGTCGCACCCACGGGCGCACCTGGGATCTGCTGCGGCTGACCCGGATGCCCACCGTGCAGGTCGACGTCGGCTACATCACCAATCCGCGTGACCGCGATATGCTTGTGCTGGCGCAGACCCGCGATTCGATCGCCGAAGGTGTCCTCGCCGCGGTCAAGCGGCTGTACCTGCTTGGCAAGAACGACCGCCCAACGGGCACGTTCACCTTCGCCGAGCTGCTGGCTCACGAGCTGTCCGTCGATCAGGCCGGTCGCGTCAGTCCGACCTGAACGACTACAAACAGGGACTTGCACCCGCACCAACAGGCTGCTGCAAATGCGCGGATTCCAGCAGCCGCTCCAATGCCGCCTCGACATCGGCCTTCCACCCCAACCCCTGCTCGAGTTCGAGCCGCAGCCGCGGGAAGTACCGGTGGTGCGTGACGACGACGAAGCCGGCGTCCTGCAGCAGGCCGGCGTCCAGCACGCACTGATCCACCGAACAGTCGCCGAGCACCTCGACGATGGGGCGCAACTCGGGAGACACCTGGTGCGGGTCTGTCAATTCCGCGACCTCTGCGGTGCGCCCGAACGCCTCGAGCGCCCGCACGCCGCGGCGGACGAGGTCGCCGACCACCGACGCAAGCAGGTGTCGGGACAGCCCCTCGGCATCCTGGCCGGACTCGACACCCAGCGAGGTAAGCAAGACGGCGTCGGCGCTCACCGGCCCGGTGGGGAAGCGGCGAGCACGCGGCACCGCACCCGGCGGCGCATAGAACGCGTAGCCCAGGCATGGGCTATCCCCCGCATCCGCTGGCGTCTCGGGGTCATCGACGTCGCCGGCCGTCAGCCCGCTGTCGCGGCAATACACCGCCATCTGACCGCACGAGCCCCACTCGAGCATGACCATGGACAGCCACGCTTCCTTTTCGAACTCGGGGTCGCTCAGGTGATCGTCGGCGCCCAAGGTCGACGAATCCACCTCCCAATACACGCATCGGCGCGCGTGCTTGGGCAGCTGCTCGAATGCTTCGAGCCGCAAGGGCGTGATTCGCGCTGCCACTAAACTCTCCGAGTTCTGTCCGGTGCTGAAATGCACGGCCGCCACTCCAGGATAGAAGGATGCGTCGCCAACTGCCCGCATTCGCCTACTTCGTTCATCGGCAGGAGCGCTCGGATCGAATCCCGTTGGTACACATGGATTTTCCTTTGTGGACGCGGTAAAGGACCGCCGCTGGAAGGGTTTGTGTCACAGTGACGTAATTACGCCGTGTCGTAGGTCAGCCGTTGGGCGAACTCATTAGGTCGACTATCCGCTGAAGGTCGTCGACCGATCCGAACTCGACGACGATCTTGCCCTTGCGTTTGCCGAGACTGACCGTGACGCGGGTATCGAACGCCGTCGAGAGCCGTTCAGCAACGTCCTGCAAACCCGGCATGTGAATCGGCTTACGCCGGGGCGTGGATGGTGTCGCGGTCTCCTCGCGGTTCGCCAGCGTGACCGCCTCTTCGGTGGCGCGCACCGAAAGCCCCTCGGCGACGATGCGCGCCGCCAACTCCTCCTGCTGCTCCGGGGTTCCCTCGAGGGCGAGGAGCGCACGCGCGTGCCCGGCCGACAACACACCCGCGGCCACGCGTCGCTGTACCGCGATCGGCAACCGCAGTAACCGGATCATGTTGCTGATCAACGGACGGGACCGACCGATCCGCGCAGCGAGTTCGTCGTGGGTGACGCCGAACTCGTCGAGCAACTGCTGATACGCCGCCGCTTCTTCCAACGGGTTCAGCTGGGCACGATGGATGTTCTCCAAAAGGGCGTCGCGCAGCATGCTGTCGTCGGCGGTCTCCCGCACGATCGCGGGGATGGTCGCGAGGCCGGCCTGCTGGGCCGCGCGCCAGCGCCGCTCCCCCATGACGAGCTGATACCGCGGCGCGCCGGGAGATGGTGCCGGTGATGCACGCACGACGATCGGCTGCATGAGGCCGAACTCGCGGATGGAGTGCACGAGCTCGGCCAGCGCTTCCTCGTCGAAGACTTGGCGGGGCTGTCGCGGATTCGGATCGATCCTTGCCGGGTCGATCTCGCGGTAGACGGCGCCGACGTCGGCCACGACCGGGCCTCCGCCGAGGACGACGTCAGCAGCCGCGTCGCCCATCCGGTGGCCGGGCACCACCGCTTCCCCGTCGGCCGGGCCGGTAGGAATCAGCGACGCCAAGCCGCGGCCGAGGCCGCTCTTCTTGCGTGTCGGCTGGGTCATCTCTGTCTCCTCTTCACGCAAGCGCTCATCGGTCTGGTCCCTTTTCCGCTCCCCCTCGCACGGCGAGTTCGCGGCTCGCGTCGAGATAGCTCAGGGCCCCTCGTGAGCCCGGGTCGTAGTCGAGGATCGTCATGCCGTAGCCCGGCGCCTCGGACACCTTGACGCTGCGCGGTATGACGGTCTGCAGCACCTTGTCGCCGAAGTGGGTCCGCACGTCGGCGGCCACCTGGTCGGCCAACTTGGTGCGCCCGTCGTACATCGTCAGGATGACGGTGGAGACGCTCAGTTCCGGATTGAGGTGTGCCTTGACCATCTCGATGTTCCTCAACAGCTGGCCCACCCCCTCGAGGGCGTAGTACTCGCACTGGATCGGGATCAACACCTCGGGCGCGGCGACGAGTGCGTTGATTGTCAGTAGTCCCAGCGATGGCGGGCAGTCGATGAAGACGTAATCGAAGTCGTGATTCTTCAGCTCGGCGAGCGCGGAGCGCAGCCGTCCTTCCCGGGCCACCATGCTGACCAACTCGATCTCGGCGCCGGCGAGGTCGATGGTCGCAGGCACACAGAACAACCGATCGTTGTGTGGGCTCCGCTGTATTGCGTCCCGCAGCGGGATCTCACCGATCAGGACCTCGTAGGAAGACGCGGTGCCCGGACGGTGCTCGATACCGAGCGCCGTGCTCGCGTTGCCCTGCGGATCGAGGTCGATCACGAGAGTACGCAGTCCCTGCAGCGCCAGCGCGGCGGCCACGTTGACGGCGGTCGTCGTCTTGCCGACCCCACCCTTTTGATTGGCGATGGTGAACACCCGTTGATGCCGAGGGCGAGGCAGGTGCCCCTGGGCGGCGTGCAGCAGCCGCACCGCACGCTCCGCCTCCGCCCCGATCGGAGTGTCGATCTCGGCTGCGTCGGCCCACGATTCAGGAGGGGTCGAGGTCCATGTTTCACGTGAAACATCCGGACGCTGCGTTGCGTCGGGGACAGCTCCACCGGGCGTCGGTGCACCCTCGGGGACCGGGGTCATCCTGTTCTCCTGCCCGTTCGTGACGGCCGGTTGTTCACCCGAACCGGTGGTTCGAGCCTCGCCACGACCGCGGTCGCGGGTGGTTCCAAGTAGTCCGCGCCACATCTCATCACCCTTACATCGACTGCACCGGCCGCCGTCATCACACGCCGGTGCTCTCGGATCTCTTCCTCGGCGCGCTCGCCCTTCATCGCCACCATCAGTCCGCCGGGACGCAGCAGGGGCAAGCTCCACTTGGTCAGCTTGTCCAACGAAGCCACCGCCCTCGAGACAACCGCGTCCATCTCCCCCACTTGGTGTCGCACGGACCGATCTTCGGCCCGCCCCCGGACGATCGTGATGTCGAGATCCAGATCGCCGACCACCTCGCGCAGGAATTCGCTGCGCCGAAGGAGTGGTTCGATCAGGGTCAGCCGAAGGTCCGGCCGGGCCAACGCCAACGGTATCCCGGGGAGCCCCGCTCCACTACCGATGTCGGCAATCCGCTGGCCGGCTCCGATCAATTCCTCGACCGCGGCACTATTTAATATGTGGCGGTCCCATAGCCGGTCGACTTCGCGGGGGCCCAGCAGCCCTCGTTCGACACCGGCGCCGGCCAGGATTTCCGCATACCGCTGGGCGCACTCCACCCTCGATCCGAATAGCGCCTGCGGCGGCTCGTGGCGCCGGGGATACCTCCGCATGTTTCACGTGAAACATCCTCCGGATCTCGCGGGCCACGAACTACATATATGTAACTCGGTCCTCAGTCGGCGAGCACGACGACGCGTCGCGACGGCTCCACGCCCTCACTCTCGCTGTGCACACCGTCGACGGCGGCCACCGCGTCATGCACGATCTTCCGCTCGAACGGTGTCATCGGCGTGAGCTCCTCGCGCTCCCCGGACTCGAGCACCCGGTGCGCCACCTTGTCGCCCAGCGCTGACAACTCGTCACGACGGTGACGGCGCCAGCGGGCGATGTCCAGCATCAGCCGGCTCCGCTCACCCGTCTTCTGGTGCACCGCCAGCCGGGTCAACTCCTGGAGCGCGTCCAGCACCTCGCCCTTGCGGCCCACCAACTTGCTCAGCTCGTCACCGCCGTCGATGCTGACCACCGCGCGGTCGCCCTCGACGTCCAGATCGATATCGCCGTCAAAGTCCAACAGGTCCAGCAGCTCTTCGAGATAGTCGCCTGCGATCTCGCCCTCGGCCACCAATCGGTCTTCGAGATCGTCGGTGCGCGCTGGCGCGCTATCCGTGCCGTTCTCGTCGTCCACCAACTCGTCGGTGCGTTCGGTCGTTTCCGCGTCCGTCATGTCTGTCTCTCCCTCATCCACCGGATACTGCTCCGGTCAACGTTTCCGTTTCTTGGGCCGCGCGCCGGGGCGCGGAGTCGCTCCCGGGCGTGGTGCGGGGTTGCCCGATGTATTGCCCGCACTTGGCTTAGTGCCGCTGGAATCCGGTGCGTCCCCATCGGCCCCCAACTCGGTCGCCGTCGACTCAGTGTCGGTCGCCCCGTCGGTCCCGGCGGTCTGCCCCTTCCGCGCCCGATTCGGTTTGGCACCGGGCTGCGGCGCGTTGGACGCTCGCCGCTGTTGCGCCTCCAGCTTCTTGGCTTCTTCCTCTTTTTCGATATGGCCGAACACGTAGTGCTGCTGCGCAAACGTCCAGATGTTGTTCGCGAACCAGTAGAAGATGATCGCCAGCGGCAGGAAGATCCCGCCGAACACCACACCGAACGGGAACACGTACAGCATCAGCCGGTTCATGATCGCCGTCTGCGGGTTCGCCGCCGCCTCCGGGCTCTGCCGGGCGATCGATGCGCGGCTGTTCATGTACGTCGCGATGCCCGCCATGATCATCACCGGCAGGCCGACTCCGACGACGGCCCCTCGGCTGAATTCCGTGAACGCGTCCAGACCGCTCGACTGAGTCATCGACGCGCCCAGCGGTGCGCCGAACAGGTTCGCGTCCAGGAAGTGGCCGACATCCGCCGGGCTGAAAATGTAGTTACCCGTCGCCCGGTTCTGCTCCACCGACAGGTGCGGCCCGAAGCTGCCGCCGAACCCGCCGGTCACTGTTCGGTTGAAGGACCGCAGCACGTGATAGAGCCCGAGGAACACCGGCAGCTGGGCAAGCACCGGAAGGCAACCCATCAATGGGTTGAAGCCGTGTTCGCGCTGCAGCTTCTGCATCTCCAGCGCCATCCGCTGACGGTCCTTGCCGTACTTCTTCTGCAGCGCCTTGATCTGAGGCTGCAGTTCCTGCATCTGACGCGTGGTCCGGATCTGCCGGACGAACGGCTTGTACAGGATCGCGCGAAGCGTGAAGACCAGGAACATCACCGCGAGCATCCAGGCGAAGAAATTCGACGGGCCCAGAACGAAGGCGAACGCCTTGTACCAAACCCACATGATCGCCGACACCGGCCAGTAGATGATGTCGAGGCTGAACCAATCAAACACGCGTGCTGCTCTCTTCTCGCGACGCTGGGGTAGCCCAGAGATCATGGGCTTCTGCGTCCTCGGTGTGGACGTGCGCCGCGCCGCGACGTTCGGGTATTGGATCCCATCCTCCCCGATGCCACGGCCCGCACTTGAGCAGCCGCACCACCGTCAGCCAACTGCCACGGATCAAGCCGTACTCGGAGAGCGCGTCTACCGCGTACTGGCTACAGCTGGGACTGAACCGGCACGTGGGCATCCTCATCGGAGACACGGTGTGGCGGTACAGCTCGATGAGGAAGATCGCGCCGCGGGCAACGGCCGAGCCGTTCTGTCCTGTCTGAGCCGTCGAACCAACTGACATCAGCGCACTACCCCGTCTCGCGCTCTGGTTCGGCGCAGCGCTGTCCGCAGTTCCTGTTCGAGTCGCGCCGAGATCGCATGTCTGCTGCTGGGCAGCGCGCGGATGACCACCCGATCCTTCGCGTCCAGTTCGTCGATCATGGTTCGCGCCACGTGGCGAAGCCGACGGGCAACCCGGTGCCGCTGTACAGCGCTGCCAACAGATTTCGAGACCACCAGACCGATGCGCGGTCCGTCGCCCGCGGCGCCATCGGAAGACCGCAGCGCGTGCACGACAAGATCGGGCTGCACCGCCCGCACCCCTTGACTGACCGTGGCACCGAATTCCGTGGACCGCCTCATCCGGTACCGCGCCGGAAGCACCGCGCTAAATCCCGCGTCGAATCACGCAGTCAACTTGCGGCGACCCTTGCCGCGCCGATTCGACACGATCGCTCGGCCGGCCCGGGTGCGCATCCGCAGCCGGAACCCATGCACCCGCGACCGACGGCGGTTGTTGGGCTGAAAGGTCCGCTTGCCCTTGGCCACGGCTGTTCACTCCTCGTTGCGTTTGGCGTTCGCAACCCACACCGATGAATCCTCATGCCGGTGGGGACGCGATTGCCGTTGGTAAGCTCGTCCGTCTCGCTAACCGGCGCGGTCTCCAGAGAATCCTGGGTCGCAGCCGTATCGCCACGTGCGGGCGACTGTTCGAGGGTACTGACGAGAATTCGCTGGGTCAAACCTCGTCCGACGGGGATCCGCGAGTGGCCGACTGGTTCACAAACACCACAGCCGTCACGCAGTTTCACCAGCCGCCATCAAAGCCGCGAACAATGTTGCAGAACGGTTGGCACCCGCCAAGAAAACTGTTAGCTTCTGCCAATGCCGTTTCGATAACGGAATGGCGACAGACAACAAAGCGGGGATGCCCACAACGTCGCGAGCCCACAGTGCGCACCACCACTGTGACGAGCCCCGGCCTGCGGCGTCACCGCGAGCAGACAACAGAACGAAGACGGCTGTCCTGTCTCCACAACCTGTGGATAACTATGTGGACAGTTCGTCGTCGTTCCTTTGGTCGTCTCTGGACCGGCCTCGAGGGGGTACTCGTCATTGAATGCTGACCCCGATCCCCCCTTCGTCGCCATCTGGAACAACGTGGTTGCCGAACTCAACGGCGACGCTGACACCGGCGAAGCCCTCAACGGGGATTCGACCGTCACCGTCCTCACCCCACAGCAAAGAGCCTGGTTGAAGCTGGTTCAGCCGCTTGTCATCACCGAAGGGTTTGCCCTGCTCTCGGTGCCGACGCCATTTGTGCAGAACGAGATCGAACGCCACTTGCGCGAGCCGATCATCAGCGCGCTCAGCCGTCAGCTCGGCCAGCGCGTCGAACTGGGTGTGCGCATCGCAGGCCCGGCGCCCGAGGAACCCGACGATGGCGTCAACGGGTTCGCGACGACCCCCGCCAATTCGGAACCTGACGAAGTTGACGAGGACTCCGAGGCCCTCGCCAGCGCCGAGGAAAGCTGGCCCACCTACTTCTCCAACCGATCGGCGAACGCCACCGCCGGCGAGCCGACCGCGGTCAATCTCAACCGCCGGTACACCTTCGACACCTTCGTCATCGGGGCCTCGAACAGGTTCGCTCACGCCGCGACGCTCGCGATTGCTGAGGCGCCGGCGCGGGCCTACAACCCTCTGTTCATCTGGGGGGAATCCGGTCTAGGCAAGACACATCTCTTGCACGCCGCAGGCAACTACGCCCAGCGACTCTTTCCCGGCATGCGCGTCAAGTACGTCTCCACCGAAGAGTTCACGAACGACTTCATCAACTCCCTGCGCGACGACCGCAAGGCCTCCTTCAAACGCAGCTACCGCGACATCGATGTGCTGTTGGTTGACGACATCCAGTTCATCGAGGGCAAGGAAGGCATCCAGGAGGAGTTCTTCCACACCTTCAACACACTGCACAACGCCAACAAGCAGATCGTCATCTCCTCCGACCGACCGCCCAAGCAGCTGGCCACCCTCGAGGACAGGCTGCGGACACGGTTCGAGTGGGGTTTGATCACCGACGTCCAGCCGCCCGAACTCGAGACCCGCATCGCGATTCTGCGCAAGAAGGCGCAGATGGATCGGCTCGACGTGCCAGGCGACGTGCTCGAGCTCATCGCCAGCAGCATCGAGCGAAACATCCGCGAACTCGAAGGTGCGCTAATCCGGGTCACCGCGTTCGCATCGCTGAACAAGACGCCCATCGACAAGTCCCTTGCCGAGATCGTCTTGCGCGACCTCATTGCCGACGCAGGCACCATGCAGATCAGCGCGGCGGCGATCATGGCGGCCACCGCCGAGTACTTCGAGACCACCATCGAAGAGCTCCGCGGGCCCGGCAAGACACGGGCGTTGGCTCAGTCCCGCCAAATCGCGATGTACCTGTGCCGCGAACTCACCGATCTGTCGCTGCCCAAGATCGGCCAGACGTTCGGCCGCGACCACACCACGGTGATGTATGCCGAGAAGAAGATCCGCGGCGAGATGGCCGAGCGTCGCGAGGTCTTCGATCACGTGAAGGAACTCACCACCCGAATCCGCCAGCGCTCCAAGCGCTGAGCGTAGGTATCGGCCACACCCTTCTTGTACGCACTCGTCGACGACCGGTGCCAAAATCCGGGTGCTCAACGCGCGTCGGACAAGAAATCTTCAAAAAACTTCAGCACCGTCGGCACCACTTGTCACACCACTGCGGTGTGGATGCCGGTGTGGACAACTTGCGGCCAACCTTCGAGTTACCAACCCCGTCGTGCACAACTCGGCCGAAGTCCACAACGCAGCCGGCGGCCGCGGCCAATTGTCCACAATCCATTCACAACCCGACACACTTGCCACGCTGCACCGACATAGGGTTATCCCCAATCTCCACAGGCCCTAATACTGTTGCTTATATATCTACGAAGTTTCTCCCTAGAAGAAGGCGCCTGGGGACACATCGATCCGAAGGCCACAGAGCCGTTTTGCGACCTTCGATGTCACCCCGATCGATTAGCTTTCAACTTGAGCTGGAAAGCTCTACGGTGGTTCAGCGACAGCCGTTACGGTCCTTGGTACGCACCGGCCAGACGCGTAGTGAGACACCGAGAAATCGCTGGTTAGACCTTATTGTGGTGTGTATCGAAGGGACGCTATGGACGTGGCGACAACAACCGTTGGTCTCACCGATTTGAAGGCCCGCCTAGTCCGAGAAGACTTCGCCGACGCTGTCGCCTGGGTAGCCAGGAATTTGCCAACACGGCCCACCGTGCCGGTCCTCGCCGGTGTATTGCTCACCGGGTCTGACGACGGGTTGAAGATCTCCGGATTCGACTACGAAGTCTCTGCCGAGGTGCAAGTTGCGGCCGAAATAGCTTCTCCCGGAAGCGTTTTGGTGTCGGGTCGGCTGTTGTCCGACATCACAAGGGCACTGCCGGCCAAACCGGTCGATGTCAGCGTCGAAGGCACACGGGTGTCATTGACCTGCGGTAGCTCCCGGTTCTCGCTGCCCACGATGGCGGTCGAGGATTATCCAGCTCTGCCAGCTCTGCCCGAAGAGACCGGCGTCATTTCGTCGGCGTTGTTCGCCGAGGCCATCGGTCAGGTGGCCGTCGCCGCCGGTCGCGATGACACGCTGCCAATGCTGACGGGCATCCGCGTCGAGATTTCCGGCGAGAAAGTGGTTTTGGCGGCGACCGACCGGTTCCGGCTTGCGGTACGTGAGCTGACCTGGGGGACCGAATCGGCCGACATCGAGGCTGCGGTGTTGGTGCCTGCCAAGACGTTGGCGGAAGCCGCGAAGGCCGGGTCGGATGGCGCGGACGTGCATCTGTCGCTTGGCGCTGGGGCGGCCGTCGGTAAAGAGGGGCTGCTCGGTATCCGCAGCAACGGCAAACGCAGCACCACCCGACTCCTGGACGCCGAGTTCCCGAAGTTCCGTCAGCTGTTGCCTGCCGAACACACCGCGATCGCGACCATCGATGTCGCGGAACTCACCGAAGCGATCAAACGTGTGGCGCTGGTCGCCGACCGCGGCGCGCAGGTGCGGATGGAATTCGCCGACGATGTGCTGCGGCTGTCGGCAGGCGCCGACGACGTCGGCAGGGCCGAAGAGGATTTACCCGTGGAGTTCTCAGGTGACCCGTTGACCATCGCGTTCAACCCGACGTATCTGACGGATGGGCTGGGTTCGTTGCATTCGGAGCGTGTGACGTTTGGTTTCACGACACCTAGCCGTCCTGCGGTGTTGCGGCCGGCAGGTGAGGATGATGGAACTGTCGGTTCGATCGGCCCGTTCCCGGCGGCTGAAACCGACTACGTCTATCTGCTGATGCCGGTGCGGCTTCCGGGCTGACCGGCCCTACCGCCACGAAAGAGGCGCGCACATGCAATTGGGTCTGGTCGGCTTGGGCAAAATGGGTTTTAACATGCGGGAACGCCTGCGTGAGGGCGGTCACGAGGTGATCGGCTACGACCCGAGACCTGAAGTGACCGATGTCCCGACGCTCGCGGCCCTGGCCGAGGCCCTCGAGGCGCCGCGGGTGGTGTGGGTGATGGTGCCGTCAGGGTCTATCACCGACGAGACCATCACATCGCTCGCGGAGGTGCTCGCCGAAGGTGACATGGTCGTCGACGGCGGCAACTCGCGCTACACCGAGGACGGGCCACACGCAAAAATGTTGGGCGAGAAGGGAATAGCTTTCGTCGACGCAGGCGTGTCAGGCGGTGTGTGGGGCCTGAAGGAGGGCTACGGCCTGATGGTGGGCGGTAGCGACAAGGACGTCGCGCGGGCGATGCCGATCTTCGACACGTTGCGCCCTCCGGGCGAGCTCGCCGACGGTTTCGTCCATGCAGGCCCGGTAGGTGCAGGGCATTACGCCAAAATGGTGCACAACGGCATCGAGTACGGACTGATGAACGCATACGCAGAGGGCTACGAGCTGCTGGCGGCCGAGGATCTGATCAAGGACACGCAAGCCGTCATCCAGGCGTGGACGAACGGCACAGTGGTGCGGTCCTGGCTGCAGCAGCTGTTGGCCAAGGCGCTCAAAGAAGATCCGGACTTCGACCAGATCACCGGCTACACCGAGGACTCCGGCGAAGGCCGGTGGACGGTCGAGGAGGCCATCAGCCATCGCGTCCCCATGCCTGTGATCGCGGCGTCCCTGTTCGCCCGGTTCGCGTCTCGTCAAGAGGATTCGCCGACGATGAAGGCGGTCTCGGCGCTGCGTAACCAGTTCGGCGGACACGCCGTCAAGAGGATCAGTGAGTCGGGATAGTTGTACGTCCGACACCTTGCGCTGACCGACTTCCGCTCGTGGGCACGGATCGAACTCGATCTGGAGCCCGGTCGGACGGTGTTCGTCGGACCCAATGGCTTCGGCAAGACGAATCTTGTTGAGGCTCTCTGGTATTCGACGACGTTGGAATCCCACCGGGTGGCTTCAGATGCACCGTTGATCCGTGTGGGCGCCGAGCGGGCGGTGGTATCGACCATCGTGGTCAACGACGGGCGCGAGTTGGCCATCGACCTCGAGATCACAGCGGGGCGCGCGAACAAGGCGCGGCTGAACCGATCCCCTGTACGGGCGGCGCGCGAAGTGCTCGGCGTGATGCGTGCCGTGCTGTTCGCACCGGAGGATCTGGCGCTGGTGCGGGGCGACCCAAGTGAACGCCGCCGGTACCTCGACGAGCTGGCCACCACGCAGCGCCCGCGAGTCGGCGCGGTCCGCGCGGATTACGACAAAGTGCTGCGGCAGCGGGCGGCATTGCTGAAAACCGCTGGCGCAGCCCGGCATCGCGGTGACCGAAGTGTGCTCGACACGCTTGATGTGTGGGACGGGCACTTGGCCGCGCACGGCGCCCAACTGATCGCCGCGCGCGTCGAGCTGGTCAACCAACTCGCCCCCGAGGTGGAAAAGGCGTACCAACTGCTCGCGCCGTCTTCTCGACCTGCTTCGATCCAGTATCGCAGCGGTGTCGACGTTATCGAGAACGAGGCAGCAGCGGGCAACGGCAGCGTGGAGCTGTTCGAGGCCGCGCTACTGGACGCGTGCGCCCGGCGCCGCGACGCCGAACTCGAGCGCGGGGTGTGCCTTGTGGGCCCCCACCGCGACGACCTCGAGTTGCGCTTGGGCGACCAGGTTGCGAAAGGCTTTGCCAGCCATGGGGAATCGTGGTCGATGGCGTTGGCGCTGCGGCTTGCGGCTTACGAGTTACTGCGGGCCGACGGCGGAGATCCGGTGCTGCTGCTCGACGACGTGTTCGCTGAACTTGACACCGCGCGCAGGCAGGCGCTGGCCACCGTCGCCGCAGATGCGGAACAGGTATTGGTAACCGCCGCGGTGCACGACGACATCCCCGGCGACTGGGATGCGCGCAGGATCGACATCGCGATGCGCGACGAAGACATGGGCCGAGTTTCGATGGTGCAGCCATGACCAACCACGACGACGACGACACAGAAACCGGGCCGCCCGCCCAGTTGGCCGGTCTGGCAGGTATGGACCTGGTGCGGCGCACGCTGGAGGAGGCGCGGGGCGCGGCGCGGATCCAGGGCAAGGACGTCGGCCGCGGCCGCAGCTCACCCGGCCGTCGCAGGGTGGCCGGCTCCACCCGCCGCCGCTGGTCTGGGCCAGGGCCGGACTCGCGCGATCCGAAACTGCTCGGGGACCTGACGAGCGACCTTGCGCGCAGCCGCGGATGGTCGAGCCGAGTTGCCGAGGGCGCCGTGTTCGGCCGGTGGCCGGCGGTGGTCGGAGAGCAGATCGCCGCGCATGCAACGCCGAGGTCGCTGAACGATGGTGTGCTCACCGTGTCCGCCGAATCAACGGCGTGGGCCACGCAGCTGCGGATGGTGCAGGCGCAACTGTTAGCCAAGATCGCGGCGGCGGTCGGGGACGGGGTGGTGACGTCGCTCAAGATCGTAGGTCCGTCGGCCCCGTCGTGGCGCAAAGGGACATATCACATCGCCGGCAGGGGTCCCCGCGATACGTACGGATGACCCAACGGTGCCGGTTGGCTGAGAGCCACGAGAACGCGGCGATTCTAGTTCTTAAGCGTCTTGACGCACCTCGGATCGAGAAATTCCACAGACGGCGCAAATAGGTGTGTAGAAACGCCACCTCAGAATCGGTCCCACGGCCATCGGACGGTAGACTGTTCCCATGACTTGCCGACGGTAATGACCACCGTCAGAGCCCCACCCCATCCGAAAGTAGGGAAGCTTCCGCCCGTGGCTGCTGCGAAGAAGAAGGCACAAGACGAATACGGCGCCCAATCGATCACGATTCTCGAGGGGTTGGAGGCCGTCCGCAAACGTCCCGGCATGTATATCGGCTCCACCGGTGAGCGCGGACTGCATCACCTCGTGTGGGAGGTCGTCGACAACGCGGTGGACGAGGCGATGGCAGGCTACGCCACCCGAGTGGATGTGCGCCTGCTCGAGGACGGCGGCGTCGAGGTCCGCGACGATGGACGCGGCATTCCGGTAGCTATGCACGCCTCCGGCGTGCCGACTGTCGACGTCGTCATGACGCAACTGCACGCCGGCGGAAAGTTCGGCGGCGAGAACAGCGGATACAACGTCAGCGGCGGCCTGCATGGGGTAGGTGTCTCTGTCGTCAACGCCCTGTCGTCGCGTCTCGAGGTCGACATCTCCCGCGACGGCCACGAGTGGTTCCAGTCCTACGACCATTCGATCCCCGGCACCCTCAAACAGGGCGAAGCCAGCAAGAAGACCGGCTCGACGGTGCGGTTCTGGGCCGACGCGACGGTGTTCGAGACCACGACGTACGACTTCGAGACCGTGGCCAGGCGGCTACAGGAGATGGCGTTCCTCAACAAGGGGCTGACCATCACGCTCGCCGATGAGCGGGTGACTCCCGAACAGGTGGTCGACGAGGTCGTCAGCGATACCGCCGAGGCGCCGAAGTCGGCCGAAGAGAAGGCGGCCGAGGCGGCTGGGCCGCACAAGGTGAAGAACCGCACCTTCCACTACCCCGGCGGGCTTGTCGACTACGTCAAGCACATCAACCGGACCAAGTCGCCGATCCACCAGAGCATCGTCGACTTCGCGGGCAAGGGCGAGGGCCACGAGGTCGAGGTCGCAATGCAGTGGAACGCCGGCTACTCCGAGTCGGTGCACACGTTCGCCAACACGATCAACACCCACGAGGGCGGTACTCACGAAGAGGGCTTCCGCGCGGCATTGACCAGCGTGGTCAACAAGTACGCCAAGGACAAGAAGCTGCTGAAGGAGAAGGACGCCAACCTCACGGGCGATGATATTCGCGAAGGCCTGGCGGCGGTCATCTCGGTAAAGGTGTCCGAGCCGCAGTTCGAGGGGCAGACAAAGACCAAGCTCGGTAACACCGAAGTCAAGTCGTTCGTGCAGAAGATCTGCAACGAGCAGTTGAGCCACTGGTTCGAGGCCAACCCGGCCGAGGCCAAAACGGTTGTGAACAAGGCGGTCTCGTCGGCGCAGGCGCGGATCGCGGCGCGCAAGGCCCGCGAGCTGGTGCGTCGCAAGAGCGCCACCGACATCGGCGGGCTACCGGGTAAGCTGGCCGACTGCCGCTCGACGGACCCGCGTAAGTCGGAACTGTATGTGGTGGAGGGTGATTCGGCTGGCGGCTCCGCCAAGAGCGGACGCGACTCGATGTTCCAAGCGATCCTGCCGCTACGCGGCAAGATCATCAACGTCGAGAAGGCCCGCATCGACCGGGTGCTGAAAAACACCGAAGTCCAGGCGATCATCACCGCGCTGGGCACCGGTATCCACGACGAGTTCGACCTCGCCAAGCTGCGCTATCACAAGATCGTGTTGATGGCTGACGCCGACGTCGACGGTCAGCACATCTCGACCCTGCTGCTGACCCTGTTGTTCCGGTTCATGAAGCCGCTGGTCGAGAACGGCCACATCTTCCTGGCGCAGCCACCGCTGTACAAGCTGAAATGGCAGCGCAGCGAACCGGAGTTCGCCTACTCTGACCGCGAGCGCGACGGCCTGCTGGAGACCGGTCGGGCAGCAGGCAGGAAGATCAACACCGAAGACGGAATCCAGCGCTACAAGGGCCTCGGCGAGATGGATGCCAAGGAGCTATGGGAGACCACCATGGATCCGTCGGTCCGCGTACTGCGCCAGATCACCCTCGACGACGCGGCCGCTGCCGACGAACTGTTCTCGATCCTGATGGGCGAGGACGTCGAGGCCCGTCGCAGCTTTATCACCCGCAATGCCAAAGACGTTCGTTTCCTAGACGTTTAACACGAGGAATACATGACAGACACTACGTTGCCGCCCGGCGGCGAAGCAGGAGATCGCGTCGAGCCCGTCGACATCCAGCAGGAGATGCAGCGCAGCTACATCGACTATGCGATGAGCGTGATCGTCGGTCGCGCGCTGCCCGAGGTACGCGACGGTCTCAAGCCTGTGCACCGGCGCGTGCTGTACGCGATGTTCGACTCCGGCTTCAGGCCCGACCGAGGCCACGCCAAGTCTGCGCGTTCGGTCGCCGAGACGATGGGCAACTACCACCCCCACGGCGACTCGTCGATCTACGACACCCTGGTGCGGATGGCGCAGCCGTGGTCGCTGCGATACCCGCTCGTCGACGGGCAGGGCAACTTCGGCTCACCGGGCAACGACCCGCCAGCCGCCATGAGGTACTGCGTCACAGGCGATGCGTTGGTCGCACTGCCTTGGGGGGAGTCGGTGCGCATCGCTGACATCGTTGCCGGTGCACAGCCGAACTCGGACAACAACATTGAGCTGAAGGTCCTTGATCGGAACGGCAATCCTGTCGTCGCCGACCGTCTGTTCCATTCGGGAGACCATCGGACCTATACGGTGCGCACCGCCGAAGGCTGTGAGGTCACCGGTACCGGCAACCACCCGCTACTGTGCCTCGTCGACATGGGTGGTGTGCCGACGCTTCTGTGGAAGCTGATCGAAGAGATCCAACCCGGCGATTACGCGGTACTGACTGCAGAGCGTGTGGGCTATGGACGCGAAACGCGGGTATCGCCGTACATAACCGCCACAGTCGATGATGTACCGGGCCTCGGACGCTTCCTACAGATGCATGGCGACGACCCGGACGCGCACGCCATCGCCTCGGAGTTGACCGACGGGCGGTTCTACTACGCGCGCGTCGCGTCAGTGACAGACGCCGGCGTCCAGCCGGTGTACAGCCTGCGCGTCGACACTGCCGACCACGCGTTCATCACGAACGGGTTCGTCAGCCACAACACCGAAGCGCGTCTGACGCCGCTGGCGATGGAGATGCTGCGTGAAATCGACGAGGAGACAGTCGATTTCATCCCGAACTACGACGGACGGGTGCAGGAGCCAACGGTTCTTCCGAGCCGGTTCCCCAACCTGCTCGCCAACGGCTCGGGCGGCATTGCCGTCGGCATGGCCACCAATATGCCGCCGCACAACCTCAGGGAACTCGCCGAGGCGGTGTTCTGGTGCCTGGAGAACCACGAGGCTGACGAAGAGGCCACGCTGGCCGCGGTCTGCGAGCGCGTGAAGGGGCCCGACTTCCCCACCGCCGGCTTGATCGTTGGCTCGCAGGGGATCCACGACACCTACACCACTGGCCGCGGCTCGATCCGGATGCGTGGCGTGGTGGAGATCGAGGAAGACTCCCGCGGCCGCACGGGGATCGTCATCACCGAGTTGCCGTACCAGGTCAACCACGACAACTTCATCACAGGAATCGCCGACCAGGTCCGCGACGGCAAGCTTCACGGCATATCCAATATCGAGGATCAGGGCAGCGACCGGGTCGGCATCCGCATCGTCGTCGAGCTCAAGCGCGACGCGGTGGCCAAGGTGGTGCTCAACAACCTGTACAAGCACACCCAGCTGCAGACTAGCTTCGGCGCGAACATGCTCGCGATCGTCGACGGTGTTCCGCGCACACTGCGACTCGACCAGTTGATCCGGCATTACGTCAACCATCAGCTCGACGTCATCGTCCGGCGCACCACCTACCGGCTGCGCAAGGCCAACGAACGCGCCCACATCCTGCGCGGTCTGGTCAAGGCACTCGACGCGCTCGACGAAGTCATCGCACTGATACGTGCGTCGGAGACCGTTGACGTTGCGAAGCAAGGCCTGATCGAACTGCTCGACATCGACGAGATCCAGGCCCAGGCGATCCTCGACATGCAGTTGCGCCGCCTGGCCGCCCTGGAACGGCAGCGCATTATCGACGATCTGGCCAAGATCGAGGCCGAGATCGCCGACCTCGAGGACATCCTGGCGAAGCCCGAGCGTCAGCGTGCGATCGTGCGCGATGAACTCAAGGAGATCGTCGACAAGTACGGCGACGACCGTCGGAGCCGCATCATCGCGGCGGACGGCGACGTGACCGACGAGGACCTGATCGCCCGCGAAGACGTCGTCGTCACGATCACGGAGACCGGCTACGCGAAGCGGACCAAGACCGATCTGTACCGCAGCCAGAAACGCGGCGGCAAGGGTGTGCAGGGCGCAGGGCTGAAGCAGGACGACATCGTCAACCACTTCTTCGTGTGCTCGACGCATGACTGGATCCTGTTCTTCACCACGCAGGGCCGGGTCTATCGCGCCAAGGCATACGACCTGCCCGAGGCGTCGCGGATCGCACGCGGTCAGCACGTCGCGAACCTGCTCGCGTTCCAGCCAGAGGAACGCATCGCGCAGGTGATCCAGATCAAGAGCTACGAGGACGCGCCTTACCTGGTGCTGGCCACTCGCAATGGCCTGGTCAAGAAGACCAAGCTCACCGACTTCGACTCAAACCGTTCCGGCGGCATCGTTGCGGTGAACCTGCGCGACGGCGACGAGTTGGTCGGCGCGGTGCTGTGCTCGGCCGAGGATGACCTCCTGTTGGTGTCGGCCAAGGGTCAGTCGATCCGATTCTCAGCAACCGACGAGGCGCTGCGGCCGATGGGCCGCGCCACCTCCGGTGTGCAGGGCATGCGGTTCAACGCTGACGACCGGTTGCTGTCGCTGAACGTCGTACTGGAGGGCACATACTTGCTGGTCGCGACGGCAGGTGGGTACGCCAAACGCACCGCGATCGATGAGTACCCGGTCCAGGGCCGCGGTGGCAAAGGGGTGCTGACAGTCCAGTTCGATAGGCGGCGTGGCAGTCTTGTCGGAGCGTTGATTGTTGACGACGACACGGAGTTGTACGCCATCACCTCGGGTGGAGGTGTCATCCGGACGGCGGCTCGCCAGGTTCGCAAGGCTGGGCGGCAGACCAAGGGCGTTCGGTTGATGAACCTGGGCGAGGGCGACACACTGGTTGCTGTTGCACGCAACGCCGAGGAGACCGAGGCGGACGACGCCGAGGCCGACGCAACGTAACGACGTTAAGGAGCCGTAGGTGAGTTCACCGAACGAGCCGGGGTACCCGCGTGCGGGTGATCCCCCCGGTGGCGCCAACGGCTCCATCGGAGGGCGCGCCGGCGATTCCGGCGACGTCCCGCCGTGGCAGCGCGGCCCGGCCGCACGAGCGGCCCGACCGGCGCAACGTCAGACGCCGGAGTCGCACGGCGGTGCCGGTCATCCGCCCGGCGTCGATGCGCGGCTGAACCGCTTCATCGCAGGCGGGGCGGGGTCGTCGGCTGCGCCGCCCGCGCATGAGCAGGATGCCCCGCCGCGCGGGGACCGGACCGAGGGCGTGCGGCCGGAGGCGTACCCCAGCGAGTTGCCTGACCTGTCCGGCCCGAACCCGCGTACGCCGCAGCCACGCAAGCCCGCGCCCGAGCGGTCCACCCCGGAACCGGCGAGCAGGCCCAGCCAGCCAGCCAGTCGCATCCAGGTGGGCACCAAGCACAAGGGCCCGGTGCGGGCCACCATGCAGATCCGCCGGGTCGACCCGTGGAGCGCGCTGAAGGTGTCGCTGGTGCTATCGGCCGCACTGTTCTTCGTGTGGATGATCGCCGTCGCATTCCTGTATCTGGTGCTCGGCGGCATGGGCGTGTGGAGCAAGCTGAACAGCAACGTCGGCGACCTGCTGACCAGTGCCAGCGGTCAAACCGGCGGCGAGCTGGTATCCAGCGGAACGATCTTCGGTGGGGCCGCGTTGATCGGCCTGGTGAACATCGTGCTGTTGACGGCGATGGCGACGGCGGGCGCGTTCATTTACAACCTAACCACCGACCTGGTCGGCGGCGTCGAGGTGACGCTGGCGGATCGAGATTGAGTTTGGGCGGCGGCTTACGATTGCGGTAGTCTCGTCGCTCGGTCGTGCGAGAGTACGGGGCTATAGCTCAGGCGGTTAGAGCGCTTCGCTGATAACGAAGAGGTCGGAGGTTCGAGTCCTCCTAGCCCCACGGAAAGGTCCACACCATGAGGCCGGTGTTGTTGCTCGCCACGGGGCTCGCTGCGGTGATCGCGGTGGTCGTGTGGAAATCACGGCACAGCGTCGAGGTGTGGCACGCGGCAGCTGACGCGCCGACCTGACCAATCAGGGGCCTTAGCTCAGTTGGTAGAGCGCTGCCTTTGCAAGGCAGAAGTCAGGGGTTCGAATCCCCTAGGCTCCACAAGGATCTACGTTCATTTGCATGGAGTCGATCGACTCACGGAAGCGTAATCAGCCGACTCGTCAAGTGGGTCAAACGGCCCGATGCTCGAGTCGGCAGTAGGCACATAGGCCAGGACCGAACTTCGGATAGCCGCAAGCAGGACAGACGGTCAGCGCGTCCAAGGCGATAACGGTCAGGCGGTCCCCCGCTGGGACCAACGGGTTCGCGAGCGCCGGTTCCGTGCTGGCACTGCCGACCACTGGGCGTCCTTTCGTCGAGGAACGGAATACCCGCTGCGCCCATTATTAACCGCACCGTAAGCCCACTGCTGTGGCTAAGTACTGTTGCCAAGCATCGAGTAACGATCTTGACGGTCCGCCCGACAGGTAGGAGAGCACGTCAACGGCGATCGCCGCGCGGCCGTACTCGGCGTATCGCTGCTGTTCACTGGTATCGGGATCGCCAATGCGGCGCCCCCCGTCAACCTGCAGGATGGGCTGGTGAATGTTGGCGTGGGGAACGTTACGATCGCCAAGGATGTGAACGTGGGCGGGCGCAGGTCATCGCCGCACTCTGCGGGACTGATGTGACCGCCGCGGTCTTGGGGCAAGTAGACCAGACGGGCAATACGCAGACGTTTGCAATCTGCCCGGTGGGTCCGTCGACGTGACGCAGAATGCCGGAACCAGTCGCGGGAACTCAGGGAATGCTCCCGGTAACAACCGGTAATTAACCAAGGGCCGCCGTCCGCATCCCATCAGGATGCGGGCGGCAAACCACTGGTATCGAGACGTAACCCGTTGAACAGCAGCCCGATCCGCGTTTGCAAACCGATTCGAACGCACCCAGCGCGGATATGGATCCTTTGAAACACGGTCCCGTATAGGCGACTACGTTTCGCACGGCTAGCACTCCACCACATTGAGGGCCAGCCCGCCCTGCGATGTCTCCTTGTACTTGTCCTTCATATCGGCCCCGGTGTCCCGCATCGTCTTGATCGCGGTGTCCAGGCTCACGTGATGAGTTCCGTCTCCGTGCAACGCCATTCGCGCCGCCGTGATCGCCTTGACCGACGCGACAGCGTTGCGTTCGATGCACGGAATCTGCACCAGACCGCCGACCGGGTCGCACGTGAGTCCGAGGTTGTGCTCGATGCCGATCTCGGCGGCGTTCTCCACCTGCGCCGGTGTTCCGCCCATCACCGCGGCGAGCCCGCCCGCCGCCATCGAGCATGCGGACCCGACCTCGCCCTGGCAGCCCACCTCGGCGCCGGAGATCGACGCGTTGGCCTTGAACAGCTGACCGATGGCGCCCGCCGTCAGCAGGAACTCGACGATGCCGTCGTCGGCGGCACCGGGGACGAACCGCGAGTAGTAGTGCAGCACTGCGGGAATGATGCCCGCCGCGCCGTTCGTCGGCGCCGTCACCACCCGACCGCCGCCTGCGTTCTCTTCGTTGACCGCGAGCGCGTACACGGTGACCCAGTCCATCGCGTAGAGCGGGTCGTCGGGATCGAGCGTCTCCGCCAGCAAACGCGCGCGGCGGCGGACCTTCAGTGCGCCTGGCAGCGTTCCGGATGCGGTCAGGCCCGCTTCGACGCACTCGCGCATCGCCGCCCAGATCCGCAGCAGGCCGGCCCGAAGGTCGGGCTCGCGGCCGAGCGCGGCCTCGTTGCGCGCCATCAGCTCGGCGATGCTGCAGTCGTTCTCCGTCGCCAGCCGCACGAGCTCCGCACCCGTACCGAACGGATACGGCACGGCGTCATCCTTGCGCGGTCCCGACTGGGCCTCATGCTCGCCGACGACGAATCCGCCGCCAACCGAGTAGTACACGCGGCGGCTCAGTTCATCGCCGGCGCCGTTGAAGGCGAGGAACACCATGCCGTTGCTGTGAAATACCATGGCCTGCAACGACAGAACAATATCGACGGTGTGGTCGAAGTCTATCGTGTGAGCGCCTGCCAGGAGCAGTTTCCCGCCAGCGTGAACCTCTTCGACCCGCGCCTTTGCGAGCGCGGGATCCACTGTCTCGGGCGCACTTCCTTCCAGCCCGAGCACGACGGCGCCGGGCGTGCCGTGCCCGGCGCCCGTCGCCCCCAGCGAGCCGTACAGCTCGACCCGCACGCGCGCCACGCTGGGCAGCAGCCCATCGGCGGCGAGATGACGGGCAAACCGACTCGCGGCGCGCATGGGACCGACCGTGTGCGAGCTCGAAGGGCCGATGCCGACGGAGAACAAGTCAAAAACTGAAACGGCCATGGCGCGGTACCTAGAGCAAACTACGGCTTGGGAACGACGTCGACGGTGGGCGGGAGCGGCGACGGTTCGGGCTGCATCGACCTGCGCACGATCGTGAATGCCACCGCTCCCCCGGCCAACGCCACGGCGCCCACGACGGCCAACACGAACGGCCGCCGCCTGCGCTTGGGCTTACGTGCGTCGGCGATCACCTGGGGAAGGTTCGCGAGTACCTCCTGCGCCGCGGCGAACTCCTGTGTGATCGCGTCTTGCGCAGCGCCAAACTCCTGGGTGAGCCGGCTCTTGTTGATGCGGCGGCGGACGCTGCCCGCTGCCGACCGCGCGCCGTGCCAGCTCAGCCCGACCGTGCCGAGGGTGACGTCGACCGGCCCGACCGCGGAGTACTTCAGGCCGCGGCTCAACCGCTGGCTGGGGGTCAACGGGACGTCCGTCTTCGAGCTCATTGGCACCTCATTCGCGGCGTGATCAGATTCGACATCCACCCTGCCACCAACTGCCACCCCGCGGAGGCCGTTAGACAGCGGGTGGCACACTGGCATCCCGTGACGAGCCCCATTCAGACAGCGACCGCGACTCTGCACACCAACCGCGGCGACATCAAGATCGCACTCTTCGGAAACCACGCCCCCAAGACCGTCGCGAATTTCGTCGGATTGGCGCAGGGCACCAAGGACTACAGCACCGAGAACGCATCCGGCAGCTCGGCGGGACCGTTCTACGACGGCGCGGTCTTCCACCGCGTGATCGACGGCTTCATGATCCAGGGCGGCGACCCGACCGGTACCGGCCGCGGTGGCCCCGGATACCAATTCGCCGACGAGTTCCATCCCGAGCTTCAGTTCGACAAGCCCTATCTGCTCGCGATGGCCAATGCCGGGCCAGGCACCAACGGCTCACAGTTCTTCATCACGGTCGGCAAGACGCCCCACCTCACCCGTAAGCACACAATCTTCGGTGAGGTCGTCGACCCCGAGTCGCAGAAGGTCGTCGACGCCATCGCCACCACGGCCACCGACCGCAGCGACCGGCCGACCGATCCCGTCGTGATCGAGTCGATCACGGTTTCCTGACGCCGCAGGCGTCTTAGCGGGAGCCGGCGTAGCCGGCGGCAGTCAGGGCGTCGAGCACGTCCAACGGGTCGGTGCCCAGATCCCATCGGGTGAGGACGAATAGTCGATCATCGCTGGTGTCGATCTCGAGCAGTCGCATCTTTCGGGCCATTCGGCGGAACTCGGTGATGCGGATGAGCTTGATGTCGCTGCGGCGCAACAGGTTCGTCCGCCACCAGCCGCGGATAACTAGCCCATCGTCACGAATTGCCAGCTTAGGCCGGGCGCGCCACGACAGGCTTGCAAACACGACCAGTCCCACGGCGGCAATGCCCACCAGGATGCGGCCGGGCACGTCTGTGATCAGGGTCACAGCGCCGGTAGCCAAGATGAGTCCCACTACGCCGCAAGCAGCGATTCCGAGAGCCGACGGGCTCCACTCAGTTTGCTGCATGGGGTATTAACGCCCTCTTACCGTTGCTAATGAGGTTATCCACAAGTGCTATCCCCAATGGGGATGAATCACATCAGTGTGATCTGATGACCACGAGGTTGCTAAACGGGTAACGCGCGGAGTCCAAGATAAATTCATACCATTGGTCGGTACGGCTACCGCCAGCGCATCGTGAGCAACAAGCCGGTGATCATGAAAGCAAAGGCGATGGCGTAGTTCCACGGACCAAGGTCGGCGAGGAACGGAATCGCGTTGGACGCGAGCTGGAACACCAGCAGCCAGATCAAGCCGATCAGCATCAAACCGCAGAACAAAACCACGAACCAAATGCTCGACGGCCCGGCCTTGACCTTGACCGGCGTCCGGCTCACCGGGTTGACAGTGAAGTCGTTCTTCTTGCGGGCTTTGGACTTGGGCATGGCTACCTTCGCGGACAGTCGGGGCACACGGTGCGACGATGTACCGACGAGCCTAACGTAGCCACCCTGCCAGCCCCGAATCCCGAGAGAGGAGCCGATGGACCAGCCTCGCCGATCCCCCTGGCGCTTCGGCGTCCCGGTGGTGTGTCTATTGGCGGGCCTGCTGCTGGCGGCCACCCACGGCGTATCCGGCGGCGCCGAGATCCGGCGAAGCGATGCGCCGCGACTAGTCGACTTGGTCCGCGAGGCACGGCAGTCGGTGGACAGGCTCACCTCTGCGCGGGACGCATTGGTGACGACGATCGACACGCATCACGGTGGCTCTCCCGGCGCTGACGCGGCCCTCGCTGCGATCACCAATCGCTCGGCGAAGTTGGCGCTGGACGCGGGCCTGGACCCGATGCATGGGCCGGGCCTAGTCGTCACGCTCAACGACGCGCAGCGCGACGCTGAGGGCCGCTTCCCACGCGATGCGACCCCCGACGACCTGGTGGTGCACCAGCAGGACATCCAGGCGGTGCTCAACGCGTTGTGGAGCGCAGGTGCCGAGGGCATCCAGGTGCAAGACCAGCGCATCATCGGCACGTCGGCCCCGCGATGCGTCGGCAACACGCTGCTGCTCAACGGCCGCACGTACAGCCCCCCGTATGTCATCACGGCGATCGGCGACGCCCCCGCCATGAAGGCGGCGTTGGCGGCGGCACCCCTGGTCATTCTCTATAAGCAGTACGTCGTGCGGTTCGGGCTGGGATACACCGAAGAGCCGCGCGCCGACGTCCAACTCGTCGGCCATACCGAGCCGGTGCGGATGAAGTTCGCGAAGCCGGCGGGTCCCATCGGCTACTGAGCCGCGGCCCGGCATAGCTCGAACGCAAGGACACGATTTGGCAAAGATCGGCCGTTGAGTGTGAGTCGCCCGGGCATGTCACCGCGTTGGCGCCGAACACTGGTGACATGCCGATAGAGGAAACGCTGTGGGATGTCGTCGTGCCCAACGATGTTGACGCACGACAACACCAGTTCCCAACGGTGCTCGCCAAGCTAGTCGCGCAGCGACTGCCCGCCGAAAAGCAGCTGCTGGCGGTCGTCGGGTGGTGTGTCAATGGCGGATGCCTGTTTCAACCCCGACCCGGTGTGCAGCGGTACGCGGTGTCCTATCGCGTCCAGTGCGCGTGAGGTAGGCCAGTCGGCACCGGCCCACGCTGTGGAAATCACGCTGAAATCGCGATGTAGCCTGGGCTAATGCAGGTCTTGGTCGTCGACAACTACGACAGCTTCGTGTTCAACCTCGTCCAGTACCTAGGCCAGCTTGGTGTGCATGCGCAGGTCTGGCGTAACGACGACGATCGCCTGGCCACCGACGCCGATATCGCCAAGGCCGCTGCGCAGTTCGACGGGGTGCTCCTCTCCCCCGGCCCCGGCACCCCTGAGCGCGCCGGTGCCTCGATCCCACTCGTGAAGGCGTGCGCCGCTGCGCAGACCCCATTGCTGGGTGTGTGCCTCGGCCATCAGGCCATCGGCGTGGCATTCGGCGGCACCGTCGACCGTGCGCCCGAATTGCTGCACGGTAAGACGAGCATCGTCCACCACACCAACGCCGGTGTGCTGCAAGGACTTCCGGACCCATTCACCGCGACGCGCTACCACTCGCTGACGATCCTGCCAGACACCGTGCCCGCCGAACTCGAGGTGATCGCACGCACCGAGGGCAGCGTCATCATGGCCGTGCGCCATGTCGAGCTGCCGATCCACGGCGTGCAGTTCCATCCCGAATCGATCCTCACGCAGGGCGGCCATCGGATGCTGGCCAACTGGCTGACCTACTGCGGCACGGCGCCCGCCGAGTCGTTGGTGCGTCAGCTCGAGGACGAGGTGGCTAACGCGGTGCAGGCAGCTACGACGCAAACGCCAGCGTGATCGGGGCGTCCTTATTCACCGGGTTGCCCGCCGTCGGGCTCTGAGTCACAACCGCGTTGGACCGCTGGCCGCTGTTCTGCACATCGGGACCCCTGATCAGCGGACCTGTCCAGCCGTAAGCGTTGCGCAGGTTCGGCTCCACGTCGGTCCAGAAACCGCCTCGCACGTCGGGCATGACGAACTGGTTGCACTTCGATACCTGCAGTTGGATCGGAGTGTCGACCGGTGCGTCCTGTCCGGTAGTGGGAAGGGTGCCGACCACCTGACCGCAGGACGTCGGGCTGTCGACCGGAACCGTCACAACGTTGAGGAACCCCGACGCGGTCAGGATCTGCCGGGCAGGATCTTCCGTCTGGTTCTTCACGTCGGGCACCGCTTTGCTCTCGGGTCCCGAGCCGACGACGATCGTGATCTCGTTGGTGATCGCCGAGGTCTGGTTGGCCGGCGGGATGGTGGTGAGCACCTTGTCCTTCATATCCGGCGTCGACGGTGACCTCGACTCCTTGAAATTGCCGAACCCGCCTTCGGTGAGCTTCTGGACGCAATCCGCATAGCTGACGTTCTTGCAGTCCACGATCTCGCGTTGCTCAGGGCCACTCGACACGTTGATCAGGATCTCGTCGCCTGCGCCGACCGACGCGCCACCCGCCGGGTCGGTGTCGATCACGTGTTGGGGCGGCACTCTGGAATCCGACTTCTGCTGGTTGCGGACCTTGAAGCCGGCGTTCTGCAGGGTGGCGGTGGCGTCATTGAGCGCCTGGCCCCGCACGTCCGGTACCTGAACATTCCGAGTGGTGCCGCCGGACATATTGATCGCGACGGTGACCACCACTGTCAGCACCGCCAGGACCGCGACCGCGATGAGCCAGCGGCCCACCGATCCGCCGCGTTCCTCCCTGTCGGCATAACCGGTCTGCTGTGTCGGCAGATGGTCGGTCGGCGGCGTCCGGTCATGCGACGGCGTCGACGACGACAGCAGCGAGGTCCGCTCGGCATCGGTGAACACCTTGGGCGCCTCCGGCGCCTCTCCGCTGTGCACCCGGACCAGGTCGGAGCGCATCTCCGCGGCCGTCTGGTAACGATTGTCGGGATTCTTGGCCAGCGCCTTGAGCACCACAGCGTCCAGCTCCGGGGCGATGTCGTTGTGGCGCTGCGACGGCGGCACCGGATCCTCGCGCACATGTTGGTAGGCGACCGCGACGGGCGAGTCACCGGTGAAAGGCGGTTCACCCGTGAGCATTTCGTAGAGCACGCAGCCCAGTGAGTACACATCGGAGCGGGCGTCGACCTTTTCGCCGCGGGCTTGCTCTGGCGACAGGTACTGCGCGGTGCCGATCACCGCGGCGGTCTGGGTGACGCTGCTGGCATCGGCCAGCGCGCGGGCGATGCCGAAGTCCATCACCTTCACCGCGCCCGCCTTGCTGATCATGATGTTGGCGGGTTTCACGTCGCGGTGGATGATGCCGTGCTGATGGCTGAAGTTCAGCGCCTGGCAGGCGTCGGCAATGACCTCGATCGCCCGCTTGGCAGGCATCGGGCCCTCGGTGTGCACGATGTCGCGGAGCGTGACCCCCTCGACGTACTCCATCACTATGTACGGCAGGGGACCGGCCGCGGTTTCCGCCTCACCCGTGTCGTAGACGGCGACGATGGCCGGATGGTTCAGCGCCGCCGCGTTCTGCGCCTCGCGGCGGAACCGCAGGTAGAAGCTCGGGTCGCGGGCCAGGTCAGCGCGCAGCACCTTGATGGCCACGTCGCGGTGCAACCGCAGATCGCGCGCCAAATGGACCTCGGACATACCGCCGAAGCCGAGGATCTCGCCGATTTCGTACCGGTCGGACAGGTGTTGCGGGGTGGTCATTGCCATGTCTGTTCTGGAGCTGTTTGTCGCCGGCCCTCCGGCTCCGTGGCCAAACCCGCCACCTGCACCTTTGCGGGTGACGCGATCGCGTCGATTCGGGTTACCCCGTTTCCTGGTTGTTCAAGTCCACCATTACCGACAGCGACCTGATCGGTCCAACCGGGCATCGCCGCAGGCGACTGGAACGGGGTTGTTTGGGTAATCGTATTCGTCACCGTGGGTGGCGTTGACGGCCGGACCTTGCGGTCCTGCGCGTTGAGGACGATGAGGATGGCGATGACGATCGCCAGCGCGCCGAGCACGCCTGCCGCCCACAGCAGCGCGCGCTGACCCGACGAGAACGTGCGTCGTGGCGGGGGCGTGCGGTGGCTGCCGGTCGCGGGGCGCGGCCGGGCAGCGGCCGCCGGAGCCCGCCCGGTGAGGTCCGCAACGGCGCGGGCCTGCGCGGCCGAGGGCACGGCTGCGGGTGCCGCCCTGCCGATCGACGGCGCCTGGTTTGGCCTTGGCGGACGGCGGCCGGATCGAACAGCGGCGACCGCGTCGGCGAACGGCCCGCCGGAGCGGTACCGCATGCCGGGATTCTTCACCAGCGTGATCTCGATCAGCTCGCGGACGTTCGGCGGCAGGTCGGCGGGCAGCGGGGGAGGTGTTTCCTTGATGTGCTTCATGGCGACCGTGAGCGCACCGTCGCCGGTGAACGGTCGTTTGCCCGAAACCGATTCGTAGCCAACAACTCCCAGCGAGTAAACATCGCTTGCCGCGGTGGCGTCGTGGCCAAGCGCCTGCTCGGGTGCGATGTACTGGGCGGTGCCCATCACCATGCCGGTCTGGGTCACGGGCGCGGCGTCGACGGCCTTGGCGATGCCGAAGTCGGTGAGCTTCACCTGCCCTGTCGGCGTGATGAGGATGTTGCCCGGCTTGACGTCGCGGTGCACCAGGCCTGCGGTGTGAGCGACCTGCAGCGCGCGCCCGGTCTGCTCGAGCATGTCGAGGGCGTGCCGCAGCGAGAGCCGCCCGGTGCGCTTGAGCACCGAGTTGAGCGGTTCGCCGTTGACCAGTTCCATCACCAGGTATGCGGTGCGGCCCTCGCCGTCCATGTCGGTCTCGCCGTAGTCGTAGACGCTCGCGATGCCCGGGTGGTTGAGCATCGCTACGGTGCGCGCCTCGGCGCGGAACCGCTCGACAAACTCGGCGTCCTCGGAGTACTCGGCCTTGAGCACCTTGACGGCCACTCGGCGGCCCAGTCGGGAGTCGATGCCTTCCCAGACCTGACCCATGCCGCCTGTTGCGATCAACCGCTGCAGCCGGTAGCGGCCGGACAGCGTCACACCCACGCGGGGACTCACGATGCCTCCCTCAGCGCTGCCGCTATCGTGGCTCGCCCGATGGGCGCCGCCAGGGCGCCGCCGGTGGCAGACAGCCTGTCGCCACCGCTCTCGACGAGGACAGCGATCGCAACCTTGGGCGCATGTGCAGGCGCGAAGGCGATGTACCAGGCATGCGGCGGGGTGTTGCGCGGATCCGTACCGTGCTCTGCCGTGCCGGTCTTCGATGCGATCTGCACGCCGGCGATGGCTCCCTTCTGCTGAGTCACCTGCTCGGCGGCGACCATCAAGTCCGTAAGTGTATCTGCGACCTGCTCGGACACCGCCTGTCGCTCTTTGAAGGGAGCTGTCGTGGTGATGTTCGCGAGGTCGGGTCCCTTCAGACTATCGACTAGGTACGGCCGCATGGCCACCCCTCTGTTCGCGATGGTTGCGGCCACCTCCGCGTTCTGCAGCGGTGTCAGCGCGACATCTTTCTGCCCGATGCTCGACATACCCAGCGCTGCGGCGTCGGTGATCGGGCCGATGGTGGACTGGGCCACCTGAAGGGGAATCGCCGGGGGAGGGGTGTCCAGCCCGAACGCCTGCGCGGTCGAGCGCAGCGCGTCGACACCTGTGTTGATGCCGAGTTGGACGAATGCGGTGTTGCATGACTTCGCGAATGCATCGTGCAGGGAGGCGGTCGGGCCTGCGCCACACGCGGCCCCTCCGAAGTTCTCCAGTGTTGCGGTGCTGTCCGGCAACGTGATTCGGGCCGCAGCGGTCAGCTGTGTGTTCACTGTGGCGCCGGACTGGAGTGCGGCGGCCGTCGTGATGACCTTGAACGTGGACCCCGGTGGGTAGGTTTCCGAGATTGCCCGGTTCAACAACGGCGAGTCGGGGTTGTCACGCAGCTGCTGCCACTCCGCCGCCTGTTTCTCAATGTCGTGGGTGGCCAGCAGATTCGGGTCGTACGACGGCGCCGAAACCATGGCGAGGACCTTGCCGGTGGACGGCTCAAGCGCCACAACCGCGCCCTTGCACGGACCATTGCAACCGTTTTCCATCGCGTCCCATGCGGCCTGCTGCACCTGGGGATTGATGGTGGTCGAGACGTTGCCGCCGCGCGGATCGCGGCCGGTGAAGAAGTCGGCAAGCCGTCGACCGAACAGCCGCTGGTCAGAACCGTTGAGGATGGTGTCCTCGGCGCGCTCCAGCCCGTTGCTCGAATAGCTCAGCGAATAGAACCCGGTAACCGGGGCGTACGTCAGCGGGTTGGGGTAGACGCGAAGGAAGCGGAACCGACCGTTGGTCGACACGGAGTAGGCGAGCAGCTGACCACCGGCGGAAATCTGGCCGCGCTGGCGCGAATACTCGTCGAGCAGCACCCGCTGGTTACGAGGATCTGCCCGCAGTCCATCGGCCGTAAACACCTGTGTCAGTGTGGCATTGGCCAATAGCAGCACGATCAGCACCATGATCATCACCGAGATACGGCGCAGCGAGGTGTTCATACCTTCTCGATCACCTCGGTGCCAGCGGCCGCAATCGGCGTGGTGTGCGGCCGGGTGATGATCGGGCGTCGTGCGGCGTGCGAGATGCGCACCAGGATCGCCAGCAGCACGTAGTTGGCCAGCAGCGACGAACCGCCATACGACATCCACGGGGTGGTGAGCCCGGTCAGCGGGATCAGCCTGGTGACGCCGCCCACTACGATGAACAACTGGATCGCCAGCGTCGATGCGAACCCGGCGGCCAGCAGCTTTCCGAAGCTGTCGCGAACCGCGATCGCGGTCCGCAGGCCGCGGATGATGACGATGGTGTACAGCATCAGCACCGCGGCCAAACCGACCAGCCCGAGCTCTTCGCCGATCGCGGAGATGATGAAGTCGGTGGACGCCGCAGGCACCGTGCCGGGCTGACCGTTGCCAAGACCGGTGCCGAAGATGCCGCCGGTGGCAAAGCTGAACAGCGACTGCACCATCTGATAGCCGGCGCCGTCGGGATCGGCGAACGGGTCAAGCCAGGTCTGCACCCGGACTTGGACGTGAGCGAAAATGTAATACGCCACAACGCTTCCCGCGGCGAACAGCGCGAGCCCGATGACCACCCAGCTGAACCGCTCGGTGGCGATGTAGACCATCACCAGAAACGACGCGTATAGCAGCAACGAGGTGCCGAGATCCTTCTCGAAGACCATCACGCCGACCGAGGCGATCCAAGCCGCCAGCAGCGGCGCCAGGTCGCGGGGCCGCGGCAGGTCCATGCCGACGAAGTGCTTGCCCGCGCTGGTGAACACGCTGCGCTTGGCCACCAACACCGCGGCGAAGAAAATGAGCAGCAGAATCTTGGAGAACTCGGCAGGCTGAATTGAGAAGCCCGGCAACTCGATCCAGATCTTTGCGCCGTTCTGCTCCGACACCGACCGTGGCAGCACAGCGGGGATGGCCAACAGAACCAAGCCCGTCAGGCCGCAGACGTAACCGTAGCGCGCCAGCAGCCGATGGTCGCGCAGGAAGACCACCACCAGCGAGAAGGCCACCACGCCGACGAGTGTCCACAACATCTGCTGGTTGGCTGTGCCGCCGAGGCCTCTTGACGGCCCACCCGCCGCGAGGTCGAGGCGGTGAATCATGACCAGGCCCAGGCCATTCAGCAGTGCGACGACCGGCAACAGCAGAGGGTCGGCGTATGGCGTGAACCGCCGAACCGCCAAATGCGCGCCGGTGAACAGCGCGAGATACCCGACCGTGTACTGAGCCAGGTCCCAATGCAGGCCCTGCTCCTGGTTCGCCTCGACAAGCAGCAGCGCCACGGTGGTGATCACCGCGGCGAACCCGAGCAGGAACAGTTCGGAGTTGCGCCGGTTCGGCAGCGGCGGTGTGACGGTGACTGGCGACTGCGGCTGCGTCGTCATGACACTTCCCGGCAGTTCGTACCCGGCTCTGGTGGTGGGGGAGGCAGGGCTGTCACGGTCGGCTGCGGCGTTGGGGACGGCGGCGGAGGCGGGGCAACTGGCGACGTTGCACCAGGGGGCGCTGGGGCCGGCGCGGTCACCGTGGTGGGAGTCTCCGGGGCAGGCGTTCCACTGCCGGATTCTGGAATGCCAGGATTCACAGGCGTTTCCGGTAGATGGGGCGTCGGAGACGATGAAGTCGTTGTGCTCGCGGTCGTCGGAGTCCGGGCGGCACACGTCGGGAGTACCGAACTGCGGGCCAGTTCTTCGATCTGGGCGATCGCTTCGTCGAGCGTCCCCGAAGGCAGGCCCGCAATCACCTGCGCCCGTTCCGATGGCCGCATATCACCGACATGGAGCATGCGGCAGCTTAGATTGTCGATGGACTGCCCGGCGCGGATGAGCGACAATTCATTCCGCGCGTTGAGACACCCCAACAAGTAGGGCTCCTGTAGCGCTAAACCCAGAAAAGAACCCTGCACGCCCTGCATAATCGACACCGTGCCGTCGTGCTCGGTGACGTAGTAGTTGCTGCGCACGATCTCGCGGCCGATGGCAAGCCCGGCCAGCACAACCAATACCAGCAGGGCCGCCGCGATGAGCATTCGGCGTCGTGACCGTGGCTTGGGCGGTGGTTCCTCCGGTTGCGGCACAACGCGTTTGGCTTCGTTGCGGCGCGGATTGAACGCCGATGCGCGACCGGCCGCGGTGTCGGGCGGCGCTACCTGATCGTCGTCCCCTGATACCGCGCCCGCCAGGATGGGCTGGGTCTGGCCGTAGTCGTAGTCGATGACATCGGCCACCACGACGGTGACATTGTCAGGTCCGCCGCCGCGAAGCGCCAATTCGATAAGCCGGTCGGCACTTTCGGCGACATCGGAAATCTGCAGCGCCTCGAGGATCGTTTCGTGGCTGACCGGATCCGACAGACCGTCAGAGCACAGCAGGTACCGGTCGCCTGCTCGCGCCTCGCGCATGATCAGCGTCGGCTCTACCTCGTGGCCGGTGAGCGCCCGCATGATCAGCGAGCGCTGCGGATGGCTGTGTGCCTCCTCGGCAGTGATGCGGCCTTCGTCGACGAGCGTCTGGACGAATGTGTCGTCCTTCGTGATCTGGGAGAGCTCGCCGTCGCGAAGAAGATAGCCGCGGGAGTCACCGATGTGGACCAGCCCAAGGCGGTTGCCCGCGAACAGGATTGCGGTCAGCGTGGTGCCCATGCCCTCGAGCTCGGGATCGGCTTCGACATGCGCGGCGATCGCCGAGTTGCCCTCGCGGACCGCGGAGTCGAGTTTGGAAAGCAGATCGCCGCCCGGCTCGTCATCGTCGAGGTGGGCCAGCGCGGCGATCACCAGTTGCGAGGCCACCTCGCCCGCGGCGTGGCCGCCCATCCCGTCGGCCAGCGCGAGGAGGCGAGCACCGGCGTACACCGAGTCTTCGTTGTTGGCACGGACCAAACCGCGGTCGCTGCGAGCGGCGTATCTGAGTACCAGTGTCACGGGCGTAGCTCGATTACCGTCTTGCCGATTCGAACCGGCGTGCCCATCGGAACCCGTACCGCCGTCGTCACCTTCGCCCTGTCAAGGTATGTGCCGTTGGTCGATCCTAGGTCCTCGACATACCATTCCGAACCCCGCAGGGAGATCCTGGCGTGCCGCGTCGAGGCGTAGTCGTCGGTAAGCACCAGCGTCGAGTCGTCGGCCCGGCCGATGAGGACGGGCTGGGTGCCCAACGTAATGCGGGTGCCGGCCAGCGCGCCCTCGGTGACGATCAGCTGCCGCACCACGTTGCGGCGGCCCCTGTTCGGTAACAACGAACCTCGCAGCGCCAGCCCTCGTCGCACCATGACCGCCCCCGTCGGCGCATAGATATCGGTCCGAAGGATCCGCAGCACCGACCAGATGAACAACCACAGCAGCAACAGGAATCCGACGCGCGTCAGTTGCAGTACTAACCCCTGCATCTGACGTCCTCTCCGTCCCCGTTCCGTTCGCTTCGCTTCTGCCCACCGGACAGCTCAGCCACCTTCGGCAACGTCACGATACTTGGACAGCGATCGACGTGAGGGTGAAGCGTCCAGCTTCGCCTGTCGCCGCCTGGAACAGACGGATCCCTCAGTGAACGCGGACGATGATCTCGGAGTGGCCGACCCGGATCACGTCGCCGTCGGCCAGCTGCCACTCCTGCACCGGCGCGTTGTTCACCGTGGTGCCGTTGGTGGAGTTGAGGTCCGATAGCAGCGCGACCTGTCCGTCCCAGCGGATCTCCAGATGCCTGCGGGATACACCGGTGTCGGGCAGCCGGAACTGGGCGTCCTGTCCGCGGCCGATCACGTTGGCGCCCTCACGCAGCTGGTACGTGCGGCCGCTGCCGTCGTCGAGTTGCAGCGTGACGGCAGTGCCGGCGGCGGGGTAGTCGCCCTGGCCGTAGCCGCCGGCGTAACCGGCTTGGCCTGCAGGTGGGCCGTAGTCGTAGCCGCCGCCTGCGGGCTCGGCATAACCGGGCTCGGCGTATCCGGCGCCAGCGGGCGGCTCGCCGTAGCGGCCGTAGTCGGGCGGGGCTGCATATCCCTGGTCCTGGCGGCCATATGCCTGGCCTCCATAACCGCCCTGGTCGGGGTAGCCGCCCTGGTCGGGATAGCCACCCTGATCGGGGTACGCCGGCCGCGGCTCAGGGCGGCCGTAGCCGCCGTCGTCCGGGCGTCCGGGCACGGGCTGACGACCGTAGTCGTAGTCCCCGGCCGGGGGACCGTAACCGGGCGGGCCGCCCTGCGGCTGGCCGTAGCCTCCGGGTGCCTGCCGGTAGCCCTGGTCGGGGTAGCCACCTGCGGGCGGCTGGCCGTATCCGGCGGGCGGACGCTGCTCGTAGGGCGGCGGCGGCGGAGGCGGCGGATAGCCCTGATCCGGGTAGCCGCCCTGGTCGGGATAGCCGCCCTGGTCGGGATAGCCCTGGCGCGGTGGATGGGCCGGCTCGCCCGGGGGTGGGTAGCCTGCCGGATCCTGCGGCGCGTGCTGGCCACGGGGATCCTGGCCACGTTCGTCCGGTTGGGGGTACCGCTCGTCGTAGTACTCATCGGCGGGGCGCCCCGGTCCCTGGCCGCCGCGGTAGCTCGGGTTGTCAGTCATCGGTACTCCTGGTTCTGCGTTGGACGAGAGGTGTCGAGGTGGGGCGGGCTCGCCTGTGGTCGAATCGGGGTTGACCGCACCGCGCGCGCGAAATTGTCCGGTGTGCAGGTTCGGTGACGCCTCGAATCTGACGACCACATCACCATACGTTTGCCATCCCTGCTCATGGATGTATCCCTCCAAGTGCTTGGCAAAAGTCGTCGATGTGAGGTCCGGGTCGGCGCTCACCTTCTGATAGTCAGGCACACTGAGGGTAATGACGTAGTCGTTCGGGGCCAAAATGCGGTCGCCGAGGACTTCGCGCGCGCCGGTGTCGGCCTCCCGGCGAAGCATCGCCTCGACTTCTTGGGGCACAATCGACCCGCCGAACACCCTGGCGAAGGCGTCGCCGACGGTGGATTCGAGCTTGCGTTCGATGCGGTCGACTAGCCCCATTTCACCGCCCGCCTCACTCGTTGTTGTCCGTCGGTCCTGCTCATGCACCAATGCACCAGCGTGTCGGCTGGCCACTTGGCTCACTTGCATGGTATCGGCCGAGCGCAGCGCAGCGGGACCAACAGTATTCTGAGAATCAAATGGACGCAGGTCAGCTGCCTGATCTTGATCTCGGCAGCGGCCCTCGGCGGCCGTCGAGGACTCCCGCCACGGTTGGGGAGCGAGGTGGCCCGCGTGATAGGCTCCCCCGGTTGTTGGGGCGAGTGGCGGAATGGCAGACGCGCTGGCTTCAGGTGCCAGTGTCCTTCGGGACGTGGGGGTTCAAGTCCCCCTTCGCCCACAAAATCGACACGAGGCGAGTCACCGATTTCGGGTGACTCGCCTCGATTTCTTAAATCCGATAACCCCATGAATTGCTTTTCGACACCGCGTCGGGCGCGTGTTGTATTTGGTGTCGCGCACGGTAGCTTTTTGCGAATGCGGCTCGCGTATATCGCGCTAATTTCGGTGGCGCTGCTGTCGGCGGCGTGCTCAACACAGGTCGGCGGGTCGGCGGTGAGAGAGTCAGGCGCGGCCAAGGCTCCGACGGTCGACATCAGCAAGCTCGACGTAGGGCCGTATCCCACGAAGCCGAGCCAGCCGCTGGGCGTGACGGGCGATCCGGTCCGCGGCGTGCTGGTCGAGGCCCAGCGGATGGCCAACAACGTCGTCGGCCCGTGGGAAGTCGACCCGACGCTGTCCGGTTGGTTCGGGTTTGGTGCGACTGTCCTGCAGAGCGCCGATGCCCTCGCCGCCATCGGCCCCAAGCCGTTCGCGGCGGCGGCCGGCCAGCATGGCTACATCAACGGCTTCGCGTCGGTGCGTACCGCGGCAGGCCAGAAGGTCCTGATGAATACGGTGCTGCGGTTCGCCGATCAGGACTCCGCCGCCGCCGCGGCGAAAGACTTCGGCGACATCGCCACCAAGACCGGGGAGGGCGTTCAGCGCGCCCAGATCCCTGGGCATCCCGACGCACAGGCCGCGAGTTACACACAGACTGAGGGCTCCACGGGCAAACGATGGGGTGCGGTCAGGGCGTTCACCGCCCATGGCCCCTACGTGTTCATGCAACTCGCGCAGGCCGTCGACGGGATCAACCCCGCCCTCGGCATGGTCGCCAAAACCATTGACTTGCAGGGCCCGACCATCGACAAGTTCCGCGCCACCGATCCGGGCGAATTCGCAGATATCTCGCTAGACCCCACCGGACTGCTGGCCAAGACTCTGCCAGTTCCTGACAAAGAAGCGACAACCATCCAGAACACCACCTACGAACAACGCGGCGCGCTGCAGTACCAGAGCGATCCGACACGGTCGGCGCCGTTGTTCACCGAGACAGGCACGGATCTGGTGGCGATGGCGAAGACGAACGTCTATCAGACCAAAGACTCAGAGAGCGCGGCGCGGATCGTGGACGGCTTCTACACCGAGCTGCAGCCGACGTCGCAGCCGGCCAAGCCGGTCAACAACCTGCCGGATAGCCGCTGCCTTCAGCTGAAGGACAAGAGTTTCTACTGTCTGGGCGCCGCGGATCGCTACGCGATCGAAACGACCGCGGCCAACCTGTTGGCTGCCCAGCAGCAGGTCGCCGCCCAGTACGCGATGCTGCTCAGCAGCTGAGTTTCAGGCGAGGACACCCCGCAGCACCAGCTCGGTCAGCTCCTTGGCTGCCGTGTCCACATCTTTGATGCGGCGTACGCACACCGCGTACCAGGCGCCGCCCGCGATGACGTCCATAACGGTGTCGGCGTTGACACCGGGACGCACAGCGCCATTGGCGACCGCGCTGCCTACCCGCCCGGCAAGCTGACTGCGGGCAGTGGCCTCCAGGCGATCGCTGAGAACCCGGCGCATCCGGCGGTCCGACCGTAAATCGTTGAGCAGACCGGGAATTGACTCGCGCACCGCGGCGTCGCCGTACATTCGCATCGCCCCGCGGCAGAGCCGGGTGATCTCGTCGACGAACTCGTCCTCCTGCGGCTCGGGTCCGAGATCTGGGAACAGCGCTTGGTGCACCAGCTGTGCCTTGGAACTCCAGCGGCGGTACACCGCGGGCCTGCTGACGCCGGCCGCGGTCGCGATCAGGTCGATGGTCGTCGCCGCATAACCACGTTCGACGAGCAGTCGACGCGCCGCGGCCAGCACTGCCGTGTCGATCGACGGATCTCGGCGCGAGCCCTGTCGCCGATGCCGCCGCACCGCTTCCACGATTGCCTTCCCACCACAACGATTTGTCGTTACAGTGTGTCACAACAATCGGCGGGAAACCAGGAGGCCGTTATGACGACCGGGCTCACCAAACCGTTGGCTGGCGTCGGCGAGGACGGACGGCACCTCTACACCTGTCCACTGTGTGAGGCCATGTGCGGCTTGGAGATTCATGTCGAAGAAGGTCGAGTCGCGAGCATCCGAGGCAACCGTGATGACACGTGGAGCCGCGGCCACATCTGCCCGAAGGGCGCCACCCTCGGGGCCGTACACCAGGACCCCGACCGCATCCGACGCCCGATGATCAAGGTCGACGGGCAGTGGCAGGAGGTCAGCTGGGATGCCGCCTTCCGACGCTGCACCGAGCTGCTGGCGCCGGTCATCGAGAAGCACGGCATCGGCGCGGTTACCTGCTACACCGGCAACCCGCTGGCGCACTCGTTCTCCCTCGGCCGCTACACCGGTGTGCTGCTCGGCATGTCGGGCATTCCGCTCAGTTACTCCCCTGGCACCGTCGACCAGTGGCCGAAGAACTTATCGTCGCATTTGATGTACGGCGGCTGGTGGAGCTTCCCCGTGCCCGACATCGAGCGCACCGACCTGTTGATCGTGATGGGCGCTAACCCCGCGGCGTCGCAGGGGTCGCTGCTGGCAGCTCCAGACGTGATGGGGATCATCGACTCAATTCGCAAGCGGGGCAAGGTCATTGTGGTCGACCCGGTGCGCACCGCGACCGCGGCCCGCGCCGACGAGTGGCTGCCGATCACGCCGGGCACCGATGCGGCACTGCTGCTCGCGGTGGTACACACGCTGTTCGCCGAGAACCTGGTGCGCCTCGGCGACGTCGAACCGTATCTCGACGGCGTCGACCGGATGCGTGATGCGGCCACCGACTGGTCGCCGGAGCGGGTCGCCGCGGTCACCGGCATCGCCGCAGGCCGCATTCGAACCCTGGCTCGAGAATTGGCCGGCACCGACCGCGCCGTCGTGTATGGCCGAATTGGCCTGTGCAATCAGGAGTTCGGCAGCCTCGCGAGCTGGCTCGTCGACGTCGTCAACATCCTCACCGGGCATTTCGACACCACGGGCGGGTCTGATGTTCCCCCGCGCCGCGGCGTGGTCGGTGACTGTGCAGCCGATCCCCGGCCTCGAGGACGGCGCGCCGGAGTTCGGCCGGTATCGCACCAGGGTCCGCGGCGCGAAGGAAGTCCTCGGGCAGGTGCCCGTGTCGTGTCTCGCCGAGGAGATCGCGACGCCGGGGGACGGGCAGATCAAGGCGCTGATCACCGTCGCGGGCAACCCCGTGCTGTCGACGCCTGCCGGCGACACGCTCGACGAGGTGTTGCCGACGCTGGACGCGATGATCTCCGTCGACCTGTGGCTCAACGAAACCACCCGCCATGCCGACGTGATCCTGCCCGCGCCGTCGCCGCTAGAGCAGCCGCACCACGACGATCTGATTCTCAACTTCGCGATCAACAGCATCGCGAACTACTCGCCTCCGGTGTTCGCGCCCGAGGATCCCGACCGGCCGGAGGAGTGGGAGATTCTGATCCGGCTGACGGGGCTGTGCACCGGCACGCCTGCCGAGGACGTCGACGTCACAGCCATCGACGACGGGTTCTTCGACTACATGGCGTTCACCCAGGGGCTCGACGGCGCGACCATCCGCAGCCACTACGAGCGTGGCGGACCGGAGCGGGTCCTCGACCTCACCCTGCGCACCGGGCCGTTCGGCGACCGATACGGCGAGAACCCCGGCGGCATCACGCTGGACAAGCTGAAGGCAGCGCCCAATGGCATGAACTTCGGGCCGATGGTGCCGCAGATCCCCGAGATCCTCGGGTACCGCAGACCACAAGATCCGGGTCGCTCCGCAGTATCTGCTCGACGACCTGCCCCGGCTTGCGGAACGCCTCGAGCGCGCACCCGACGAACTGGTGCTTGTCAGCCGACGCCACCTGCGGTCGAACAACTCGTGGCTGCACAACGTCGGACCGCTGATGAAGGGTAAGGACCGCTGCACACTGCTGATGCACGGCGACGACGCGACCAAACGCGGCGTGACGTCGGGCGATATCGTCATCGTCGCCTCGTCGGGCGGCCAGATCGAAGTGCCCGTCGAGGTGACCGACGAGATCATGCCGGGGGTTGTGTCGATGCCGCACGGCTGGGGCCACGGCAAGCCAGGCACCCGCATGGCGGTCGCCAACGAATCGCCAGGCGTGAACACCAACATCCTGTCGCCGCCGACGTTCATCGATGAACCGTCGGGCAACGGCGCACTGAACGGCATCCCGGTGACCGTCACCCCCGTGGCGACCTGAAAGTATCTCCGCGTGGGCACTAACCAACGCGCGAGGATCGTCATGACCGACGACGAGATCGTGGAATTTATTGAGCGCAGCAGGACCGCGACGATGGCGACCGTGCTGCCTGACGGCAGGCCGCACCTGGTCGCGATGTGGTACGCCGTCGTCGACGGCGAGATCTGGTTCGAGACCAAGGCCAAGTCGCAGAAGGCCGTCAACCTGCGTCGCGACCCGACGATCACCGTGATGATCGAGGACGGGCAGAGCTACGACACGTTGCGTGGGGTGTCGATCGACGGTAACGCCGAGATCGTCGACGACCCGGAAACCATTCTGCGCGTTGGGATTAGCGTCTGGGAGCGCTACACCGGACCCTACAGCGACGACATGAAGCCCTTTATCGACCAGATGATGAACAACCGCATCTGCGTGCGCGTCGTGCCGAGCAGGCGACGCAGCTGGGATCACCGAAAGCTCGGGATGGGCGCGATGCCGATCGGCGGCAGCACCGCGCAGTATCTCTGATGCCGCAGGACCGCCCCAAGCAGCTGGACTCCCCGCTGCTCCCCAAGATCTTCAAGTACGCGGGCAAGGCGCACGTGTGGGTCTATCGCCGCACCGGCGGAAGAATCGGCGGGAAGTGGCGCATCGGTGCGGGCTTTCGCAAGCCCGTGCCCACCCTGTTGCTGGAGCACCGGGGCCGTAAGTCGAGCACGGTGTTCGTCACGCCGTTGCTCTACATGGTCGACGGCGCCGACGTGGTGATCGTCGCCTCCCAAGGTGGACGGCCCGAGAACCCGCAGTGGTACCGCAATCTGGTGGCCAACCCCGACAGCTTCGTCGAGATTGGTGCTGACCGTCGTGCGGTGCGCGCGGGCACGGCCAATGCCGACGAGCGGGCTCGGCTCTGGCCGAAACTGGTGGACCTCTACGCAGATTTCGACAACTACCAGAGTTGGACCGACCGCGAGATCCCCGTGGTGGTGTTGCGGCCGCGCTAGGGATGCGGCGGGCAGCGATGAGTATGCCTGCGCTCACAGGTCTACCTCCCGAACGAGACAACCAACTCATCGGGAGTAAGCCATGGGCCTCATCCACATCGAGCTGTTCGCAACCCTTGACCTCGTCGGGCAGGCGCCAGGCGGCCCCGGCGAGGACCCGGTGGGGTTCCCGTTCGGCGGCTGGCAGGCACCCCTGGTGGACCAGGTCTCCGGTGCGCAGGTCGCTGCCGCGTACGAGGGCACGGACGCTGTACTGCTCGGCCGGCGGACGTATGACATCTTCGCCGGCTACTGGCCGCACCAGGAGGGCGGCGAGGACGAAGAAGAGGGGGAGATCGCCACTCTCTTCAACAGCGTCCCGAAGTACGTCGCGTCCCGCGGCAAGCCCGATCTCTCCTGGGCCGGGTCCACGCAGCTCGGCCCGGATCTGCCCGGCGCCGTGCGCGAGATCCGAGACCGGCACGAGCACGTGAGGGTCGTCGGGAGCCTGAATCTGGTGCAGACCCTCCTGTGCGAGAAGCTCTTCGACCGTCTCGACCTCTGGGTGCACCCGGTCATTCTCGGTGTCGGGAAGAAGGTGTTCGACGGTGGCGCGGTGCCCACGAACGTGTCACTGCTCGAGCCGCCTGCAGCCGGTCCGAAGGGCACCGTGTACCTGCGCTACGGCCTCGCCGACGGCACGCCCGCGACGGGGGATATGAGCGCACCCGATCGCGCGGCTAGCTAAGGGTGCGGCGGGTCGAAACCAGGGTTGGACAACGCGGTGGCGACACCGGTGCCGATCGGTCCGTGTCGGTCGACGATCGTGGCGGTGCCGGTGGCGACGCCGGCGTGGCTGGTGTGTGTGAGCGCAGCCAGACCGATGTACGGGCCGTCGGGGAGACGGCTCAGTGACAGCGTGTAGTCCGCATTGATGAACCGCAAACCGCCTGTGCCGTAATGGGTTAGCGAACTCGCCATATCGCCTGCCATGGCGGCGTGGGTGAACGGTGTCAGGGGTTGGCCGTCAACGAGCGGTCGGATGGCGCGCACCCAGACGTACTTCGGGCCCGCGTGCTGCCACGCGATGAGCCCGAAACCAGGGCCGGGCGTGTGGTCGTCCTTGCCGTAAGTCCACACCAGCATGCTCAGGTCGTCGGGTATCGGATCCGGTGCTGCAGGCAGCGGCGGCATCGTCACCGGTGATGTCCACACCTCGTCGGTCGGCTGGTCACCACGGCGCAGGAACAGCGCGCTGGCGCGGGCGACGACGGTATCCGATTGCGTCACCACCGCGTCCGCAAGCCGCAACCGCCTTCCCGCGCGTGCGACGGTTGTCTGAACCCGTAGCGGAGCCATCCCCGCCGGACGCAGCAGGTCGACAGTCAGCCGAGCGGGCTGGAATTCGGGATCGCCGATGTCACGCTCGATCACGTGGCCGAGGATGCCCCCGGTGACCATGCCGCTGATCGTCTGACCCCACGGCCCGCGTGCGAGCGCTGTGGGCACGAAGGCCTCACCATCGGGGATGAAGAACGCCGGTGGCAGGCGCCTGCCGGCCGATGCGCCCGTCGCGCCGCGATCCTGGGTGGTCATCGCGACCGACGATATCGGGTTAGTTCGGCTAAGAGTTCGCCAGCCAGCGTTTGACGTCGGCATCCACCGGGTCGGCCACGTCGGCGTACTCGGGGTGCTTCGCCACGAAGCCGGTCACCAGCGGGCATACGGCGACGATCCTCAGCCCTGCATCGCGGGTTGCCTGCAGCGCTTCACTGACGAGAATCGTTGCCAGACCGCGCCCGCCGAATTCGTCAGCCACCTCGGTGTGGGGGAAGATCCGCCGGCCGTCGCGATCGGCGTACTCGGTGAAGCCGACCTTCTGTCCCTCAACGGAAATGGTGAAGCGGTCTGACTCCTGGGTGACGGCGGTGGAGGCGCCTGTCTTGTCGGTGGCCATTCTTCCTCTATACCTCGGGATTGGGCCGCGGACGCAACGTCGCATTTGGCAGCGGCGGGGCGGGCAGGCGCGAGACCGCTCCCTGGTAACCATGCACCGCACCGAAGCGGCCGTCGTGGTCCTCCCACATCTGCCGGTAGGCCGCGATGTCCTCGTGGCTGCGTCCGACGAAGTTCCACCACATCACTAGCTGCTCGGGGAACGGTGGACCGCCGAGCAGCACCACACGCGCCGGGCCCTCGCCGCGGTTGACGACCTCCAGACAGTCGGCACCGGCCGCCTGGAACGCCAGATCGGCCACCGCGAGCGCGGCACCCCCGACCTCGACGCCGCCCTGGTCGAGCAGCACACCGTGTTCGAAGCCGGAATCGACTTCGAGCGTCAGGCGGCTACCAGGATCTATGTCGATCTGCGCGCCGAGCAGCGGAGTGAAGGTGTGCACGGGCGAGCGGTCGCCTGCCAGCTCGCCGAGAAACACCCGCAGTGCGGCGCCGGCAACCGGGTGGGGCTCGGGAACGTAGTGGGCGAAGTCGCGACCGGTGTCGCGGTCGGAGTCGGGCAGCGCCACCCACAGCTGGACACCGTGCAGGACGGTGGTGGCCGCAGTGGAGACCTCGGAATGGCAGATGCCTGCACCCGCGGTCATCAGGTTCAGCTCGCCGGGCCGCACCATCGCGTGTACTCCCGCGCTGTCGCGATGCTCCACCTCACCGCTGAACAGCCAACTGACAGTTTGCAATCCGGTGTGGGGATGCGGTGGCACGTCCATTCCCGGCCCGCCGCGTACGTCGTGGGGGCCGTAGTGATCGGCGAAACACCACGCCCCGATCAGCGACCGCTCCCGCTGCGGCAGAGTGCGTCGCACCCGAATCGCCCTCGGGCCGCCAAGCGGCACCTCTCGCGGATGCAGCACACCGGCGAATGGCGAAGCCACACAGGCGACTTCGGCAGGCGCGGCGTCGGTGTTGCTCACGGGCTCAGAGTAGCCCCCTCGGCCGCGGCGCCCGTCATCGCGCAGCGGATGACCTCAAGGTCGTGGTCGTCGATCTTGAACACGCCGAAGCGGAACTTGTAGCCCCACCGGGACTTGTCCTCGATGAAGTCAAGCTGCTCTATCAGTGGCCGGATCGGCGTCTCGGCGCAGTCCAGGAAGTCGACGTTGCGCCGCCACGGCGTGAAGTCCGGCGACATCTCGGCCTGGTAGGTCTCGTCGTCGGCGACCTGCCCGATAGCGGTGAACGCCTGCAACGGCTCGCCGTCCGGAAACACGGTCTTCGGTGAGTAGAAGACGATCCAGTCACCTTTGGCCATCTTCTTCAGCATGTGCGGCTTGCCGTGGTTGGCCTGAGTAAAGCGGCCCCGTACCCCACGCTCGACGTGGTCACGGCTGACGGTATTGATCCAGTTGGTCATCACCGCACGTTAAGACAGATCGCCGACAGAACTCCCCCGTCCGCCGATGCCCTGTGGATAACTTCGGCAGCGTTAGCATCAAACGCCATGAGCGTCCCTCGCTTGACCGCCCAGGACGTCCGACACTCCACGTTCGGTAAACCACCGCGGGGTATGCGCGGCTATAACAACGACGCGGTCGACGCCTTCCCGCAGGTGGCTGCCAGCCGGCTCGACGGCTGCGGAAACCTGTCGGTCGACGACGTCCACGCCGTGTCTTTCTCTAAGCCGTCGATCGGTAAGCGGGGATACAACGAAGACGAGGTCGACGAATTCCTCGAACGGCTCGAAACGACGATCGCAAGCCTCGATGACCGACGCTGACGAGCCGATCCGCGACGATCACGCCGAATTGTTGCGCCGTCGCGCGCTCACCGAGGACGCGGCGCGCCCCGATGCGGTCGAGCGCAGGCACGCAGGCAAGGGCCGGACGGCACGGGAGAATGTCGAAGATCTCATCGATGCGGGCTCGTTCGTCGAGTACGGCCGGTTCGCAATCGCGGCCCAGCGGTTTCGCCGGGATCTGGCCGACCTGATCGCGCGCACCCCCGCCGACGGGTTGATCGCAGGCACCGCACGCATCAACGGCGACCTATTCGGCGACGAACGCAGCGCGTGCGCGGTGCTGTCCTACGACTACACCGTCCTCGCCGGTACCCAGGGCGCGCTCGGCCACCGCAAGAAGGACCGGCTCTTCGACATCATCGAGCGGATGCGGCTGCCAACCGTATTCTTTGCCGAAGGCGGCGGCGGACGTCCCGGCGACACCGACTACCCCGTCGTGTCCGCGCTCGACGCACGGGCGTTCAAGCTGTGGGCGGCGTTGTCGGGGCTGGTGCCGAGGATCGCGATCGTCAAGGGCCGCTGCTTTGCGGGCAATGCCGTGATCGCGGGGTGTTCCGATCTGATCGTCGCGACCGAGGACGCCTCGATCGGCATGGGCGGACCGGCGATGATCGCAGGCGGCGGCCTCGGCGACATCCACCCCGACGACGTCGGGCCGATCTCGATGCAAGAGCCCAACGGGGTGGTCGACATCGTCGTCGCCGATGAGGCCGAGGCTGTCGCTGTGACCAAGCGGCTGCTGGGGTATTTCCAGGGTGCGACCAGCCCGGGTGACGCCGGTGACCAAACACGTTTGCGCACAATGATTCCCGAGCGCGCCAGGCGCGCCTATTTCGTGGCACCGATAATCGAGACCTTGGCCGACGACGGCTCGGTGACGTTTCTTCGCGCGCGCTTCGCACCGGAGATGGTGACCGCCCTCGCCCGGATCGACGGCCGGGCGGTCGGCGTCATCGCCAACAACACCCGGGTGATGGCGGGCGCGATCACCGCCGCCGCGGCAGACAAGGCCGCCCGTTTCCTGCAACTGTGCGATGCGTTCGGCCTTCCGGTGGTGTCGCTCGTCGACTGCCCGGGCTACATGGTGGGCCCCGCGGCTGAGGCCGAGGCTCTGGTGCGCCGCGCGTCGCGCATGCTCGTCGCCGGCGCAGCGCTGAGCGTCCCGCTGATCGCGGTGATCCTGCGCCGGGGCTACGGCCTTGGCGCACAGGCGATGACGGGCGGCAGCCTGCATGAGCCGCTGCTGACCGTGGCGTGGCCGGGTGCACACCTCGGCCCGATGGGCCTTGAGGGTGCCGTTCGGCTCGGGCTGCGCAAGGAGCTCGAGAAGATCGCCGACGACGGCGAGCGTGAGGAACGCGTCAGGCAGGCGACCGCCGCCGCGCAGGAGAATGCGAAGGCGCTCAACGCCGCTGTGCTGTTCGAGATCGACGACGTCATCGACCCCGCCGAAACCCGCGGCCTGATCGCCGCGACTCTCGTTGCGGCCGAATCACGCGGACAGCCGCCGCGCGGCCGCCGGTTTGTGGATACCTGGTAGGTGGAAAGTTGGGACGGTGCCGCGATGGCGCCTCTCGGCGGGTGGTCGCTCCAAGCGACGGATGGTAGGGGCCCGGGGCATGCATGGCACCGTCGGGTCGTCCAACGGCGTTAGGCGACGGGATATTCCGGCCCCCCGTTCGCCGCCCACCCCCCGTTACCCTGCGGCGAACGGGTCGACGCTCAGGCGGATTCCGCGAAGAGTCGCCGGTCGCGTACCGGCTGGCATGAACGGCTCGAACCTGGAGATCTTGTCCTCCGAGGAGTGGCCGTCACCATCGATGTTGAGCCTGCGCACCATCACTGGCCCGGCGACAGGGGACTTCCAAATTCCGGTGTGAACCGTCTTGCCGCGCCACGACACATCCTTGGGCATACCGACGTTGACGGATACCAGCCGGGCACCCATGCTGTCTCCTCAGGTCAGCGGTTGGCCACCATCGATCTTCAACGTAATACCTGTCAGGAGGCCGTTGGTCGTGCAGACGGCCGACGCTCGACGGCCCGCCGCTAGCTGACGCGCCGCTGCCGTTTGCCGATGTGTGGCCCAGGGCCACACCGGCGAGGGCCGGATATGCGGTCCATTCCTGCCACCCGCCGATCAATTTCTGCCATCGGAATTAAAGCCCTGAGCTGTCGGTTTAAGCAGTCAGACCGGCGAAGAGGAAGTACAGAACCGGCCGACGAGACATTCGGAACACAGACGAAGAGAAGGCAGCAAGATGAAGAAATTCGGATTTGCCACAGTCATCGCCAGCGGACTGGCCGCCGCCGTCCTCGGCTTCGCGGGACCGGCGCAGGCCGACTCCGTCCACCACGGCTGGGTCAATGACATCCAGCCACAGGTGTCCGTGCCGCAGGTCGACTCGAGCGTGCACCAGAGCCGCTGACAACTGCATTTCACCAAGAGGGGCACCCCACTAGCGGGTGCCCCTCTTCGTATGTCAGCGTGTCGTCATGGTCAGCCACAAGCGGGTCGTGATCGCGGGCCTCGGCGACAGCGGCGTGCTAACCGCGATCCGTCTGGCTCGCCATGCGGAGGTGGTCGGAATCTCGGCGAAACCTGCGTTGGTCAGTGGTCAGGAGCTGGGTTGGCGGCTATCCCGTCCGCACGAGTGGGCGCGCGCCAATCTGATCCCGTTCGACAGGTTCCGCGGCCTTGACCGGGTGCGTACCGTCCACGGCACGCTGTCGAGCGTCGACCTTGCCGCCCGCACAGTCGACGTCAGGTACGACGACGGCTCGACCTCGGTCGAGGGTTACGACGCCCTGGTCATTTCGACGGGTGTGACGAACGGATTCTGGCGCCAGCCGAACTTCCAGTCGGCAGACGAGATCGGAGCGGACCTACGCGCCGCCCACGACCACCTGGCGGGCGCGAGTTCGGTGATCGTCGTCGGCGGCGGTGCGGCGGCCGTCAGCAGCGCCGCCAACTTGGCGAGGACATGGCCGCAGAAGCGGGTCGACCTCTACTTCCCCGGCGAACGCGCCCTGCTGCAGCATCATCCACGGGCGTGGGAACGCGTCGAGCAGCGCCTCGGCGAAGTCGGGGTGGTGCTCCATGCGGGCCACCGCGCAGTGATACCAGACGGATTCGCGTGCGATCAGATCACCGACGAACCGGTCCAATGGAGCACCGGTCAGCCGACGACCAAGGGAGATGCCGTGCTCTGGGCGATCGGAAAGGTGCGGCCCAATACTGGCTGGTTGCCTGCCGACCTGCTCGACGAACACGGCTTCGTCCGTGTCACTCCGGAACTACAGGTTCCCGGTCACCGGGGCGTATTCGCGGTCGGCGATGTCGCGGCGACGGACCCGCTTCGGACGTCGGCTCGCAATAGGGCCGACGGACTTCTGGCCCATAACATTCTCGCGGAGTTCGAAGGACGGCCGCTGCGCAGCTACCGTCCGCCGAAGGGGCGATGGGGGTCAGTGCTCGGCCCGCAGCGCGATGGTCTTGAGGTGTTCGCGCCGAACGGCCGCGCCTTCCGCTTCCCCGCATGGTCGTTCGACCGTGTCCTGATGCCGCTCATCGTCCGGTGGGGCATCTATCGGGGAGTGCGCGAAAATCGCCCGCTCTCTGAGGTTTAGCGCTTACCCCCGCGACGCGGGATCTCTGCGGTGATGCGGTCCAGCAGTGCCGGGTAGCGCTTGGCCTCGCGGTGCCCGCCGGGCTTGCCGCTGCTGATCAGGCCGGCCGAAAGCCCGCGTTCAGGGTCGGCCCAGACCGCGATGTTCACCAGCCCGGTGTGGCCGAATGCGGCAGGCGCATTGTGCCCGAACGGCCCGAACCGGTTGGAGCCCAGCATGTATCCGGTACCCCATCGCAGCGGCACCAGCCCCGTCGCGATATCCGGCCGGAGCCTGCGGCACTCCCTCGTCGCTGCGTACAGGGTCTCCGGCCGCATGATGCGCACGCCGTCCAGTTCGCCTCCGCGGCGCAGGATCTCGGCGAAGCGGGACAGCTCGTCTGCGGTAGAGACGGTGTTTGACGACGGCACAACACCGGTGAGGAACCGCCGCGTGTTCGAGTACGGGATGATCTGGTGCATCGTGCCGCCGACGGCGGTGCGGAACGCAGTCGCGAGCGGTGCAGGCAACGGCTTACCCGTTGGATGGCTCGGCGCAACCAGCGGGACGTCCTTCTCGGTCACGCCGTAGTTCGTCCATCTGAAACCGAGCGGTTCGAGGATCTCGGCGGCCAGAATGTCGCGAATGTTCTTGCCCGTCGCTGCCGAAACGATCTCACGCACCAGCGGCCCCCACGTCAGTGCGTGGTACATGTGCACCAGCCCAGGCCGATAGATCGGCTTGAGGTTGCCGAGCATCTCGCGGGCGTACGCGCTGTCATCCATGCGCTTGAGGTCGGGCCGCGGCCCGGTGGCGAACGGGACACCCGCGCTGTGCGTCATCACGTGCCGGATCGTGGTGCGGTCCTTGCCGTGACTGGTGTAGCCGGGCAGGTAGTCACAGACTCGATCGTCGAGGGAGAAGGCGCCCCGCTCAACGAGCATGTGCACGACGGTCGTGGTAATCGCCTTGGCCGCGGAGTACACACAGAACGGGGTATCCGTTGTGACAGTTACCTTTTCGGCATCGATAGGGTCGTCGGGGCCGTTGCCCCAGCCGTGCCCGATCGCCCTGTTGAGCACGACCCTGCCGTTGTGCCGCAGGCACAGCTGCAGCGCCGGATGCATGCCTGCCGAATACCAGTGCCGCGCGGCATGCCAGATTCGCTCGACGGCAGCAGAATCAATCCCGGAGTGGTCCTCGTCGCCGAGCGCCGTGACGGCATCGAGGTCGGCGGGGACTCGGATCCTTCCGTCGGCCGTCATGGCTCGACGCCCGTCATGCCCCTGTCCTGCGCAGCGTCGCGGCCAAATGGTGTTGAAGTGGCTGACCGACGGCGCCCATCCGCAACGTGTAGGTCAGTTCGTCGCCGTCGACCCGAATCGAACGGCTCAGTGCCGTCACCTCTTTGGCCGACGAAGTGCGCCCGATCGCCGTCGCGGTCAGCTCCATCTCCAGCGTCGTTCCTGCGATCGACAGCGTGCCCTCCTGGATCTCCGTGATACCGGTCGGATGGGTAAGCACGAGCTCGACGCGGTCCGGCGACGGCAGCCGCAGATATCCGGTCTCGGCGTGAAGCGGTCGGCCGTCGTCGACGGCCTTCGTCCGCTGCCCGTACACCAGGAACGGCTTGCCGACGTGACCAAACGTCACTTCCTCGATATAGCCGAACGACTCGATCGTCGGGTACTCGCCTGCGCCTCGGCCTGACCAGGTGCCAAGCAGTGGAGCCAGGACAGCGATGCCGGGGTGGAGATCGGCCACGTCCGCCACCCTACGGCGGCACCACGGAATAGCAGGCATGCGGCCGTGGGTTGCCCGTTGGTATGACCGCCACCACATTCGACCCACACACATTGATCGCCGAGGCCCGACTCGGCGTACTCGCCACCATCAAGTCGAACGGCCTGCCGCAGCTGTCGCCGGTGACACCCTTCTACGAAAGGGACGCCGGCGTCATCTACGTGTCGATGACCGAGGGTCGCGCCAAGACGGCGAACCTGCGCCGCGACCCGCGCGCCGCGCTCGAGGTGACCAGTTCCGACGGCTGGGCGTGGGCGACCGCAGAAGGCACCGTGACCCTGACCGGACCCGGCACCGACCCACACGGTCCCGAGGTCGAGGCGCTCGTCGACTACTACCGCAGCGCCGCAGGGGAGCACCCGGACTGGGACGAATACCGCGCCGTCATGGTGTCCGATCGCCGCGTGCTGATGGCGATGACGATCGACCGCGTGTACGGCGAGAAGATCCGCTGACCGTCAGGGAGTAGCGGGCGCGGCGGGCGGGTGCCCCTGGCCCGCGGGCGATGATCGGTGCGAGTTGGCCCAGCTGGCCGAGCAGATCACCGGGACTCTGCGCGGGTACGGGAGCGTCGGTCAGCTGCCACGATTGGCACTCATTCGTCGTGAACGAGGTATCGGTCGGCGCGATCTGAATGATCTGCGCCTTCTTCGTCAGCGCGTTGTCGACGATGTCGGACCCGCTTACGCGCTTCCAGTAGCACGCGCCGTTCCCGACTGGGCCTGCCGAGCTATAGTTGCCTGGCTGGATGTCTTTGCCTACTGCGTAGGTGCCGTCGGCATCGATCGTCGTCTTGGGCGCAGGCGGCGGCCCTGGCGGGGGATCGGCCTGGGCGATCGCGGCGGACGCGGCGAGCGCCCAGCACGAGAACCATCGCCGTCACAGCGGCTGTCCTTGTCGACCACATAGATGCCAGAGTAGTCGCTAAGACCGGCTAACGAAAAGCCGCTGTTGAACTAGCCGGCCACGAACTGGCCGTAGGCCGGAGCCAGATCGGGCGGCAGCACCGACACATTGCACTGGTTCGGGGTTATCGGATTCGCGGTAGCGTGCCTCGATGTGACGACGCCGCGCGAGCCATATCGAGTCATCCAGTGGGGCACCGGCGCGGTTGGCGCCGAGATGATGATCGCGGTGCTCGACGGCAGGACCGGCCTCGAGATGGTCGGGGCGAAGGTGTACTCCGAAGCCAAACACGGCAGGGACGTGGGCACACTCGTCGGGCGCGATCCGGTCGGCGTGCTCGCCACCGCCGATGCCGCCGAGGTCATCGCGATGCCCGCCGACTGCGTGCTCTACACACCCCGCACCACCGATCTCGACGAGGTGTGCGCGATCCTGGCCAGCGGCAAGAACGTCGCAACGACGGCGTTCCTGTTCCACCCGAGTCCGCCTGCCCGCGCCCGACCGAGATCGCGTGCTGGCCGCCTGCGAACGGGGCGGCACCAGCGTGCACGGCAGCGGCCTGAACCCGGGCAACCTTTCTGGCGTGCTGCCGCTGGCGCTGTCAGGGATGAGCCGCACCATCGACAAGATCACCCTGCAGGAGCGTGCGGACTGGTCGGTGTACCCCAGCACCGGCATCACATTCGACAACATGGCCTTCGGCCAGCCCGTCGAGCAGATCAGCACGGCGACCAACGCGTTCCTGGCGTTCAACAGCTCGATCTTCACCGAGCAGGTATGGTTACTGGCCGATGCGCTGAACGCCGGCATTAATGATGTGACCGCAACCGTGGAAGCCGTTGCCGCGCGCGAGGATCACCAGATCTTCGAGCACGTGCTGCGCGCGGGCACGACGGCGGGGCAACGGTGGAACTGGATCGGCCGTCGCAATGGCGAACCGCTGATCGAGATCGAAACCCTGTGGACCGTTGGCGGCGAGTACCCCGACCATTGGCCGCGTCCGAAGGACGGCTGGACGTTGACCATCGAAGGCGACCCGTCGATGCGCACACACTTCTTCTCGCTTGCGCGCTTCACACGTCCTGCAAGCATGGACGAACACGTGCGTTCTGCGAATGTGGCGACGGCGATGCAGGTCCTCAATGCCGTACCCGCGTTGTGCGATGCGCCAGCAGGCTTCGCCACGTCGGCGTCGCTGCCCCTCATCCGCAGCCGCGTCGGGTTCGGCAACGCGTAGGTTCTCCTCCGATCGGCATACTCGTAGTCGGCATCGTTGAAACAACAGATTTTGGAGGTTTGAGTGGCCGTGCGGCTCGACCTGCTCACCCCCGGCATCGAAGTTGGTCTCGTCACCACCAACCTCGACGCGATGGTCGCCTTCTACGAAGGTTTCCTCGAGTTGGAGTTTCAAGGCGAGATTGAGTTCCCCGGCGGGTCGCAGCGGCGCTACTCGCTCGGCAACGGCGTGGTCAAGCTCGTCACCTACGAGACAGCGCCGCCCATGCCTGCCACTCCCGGCGGCGGCCGCGCGCAGGCGGGCGTCAGGTACTTCACGATCGGGGTGAAGAGCCTGCGGGCAGTGGCGGAAGCGTTCGACGGCTCCGAGTACGAAGTGGTCGAGCCGGTGACCGAGTTCGCGCCGGTGCCCGGCATGGGCTGGATGTACGTCGCCGACCCCGACGGCAACTGGATTGAATTATTCGGAACGCTGTGAGCGTCCCGGGCACGCCGCAGGAGGCCACGCCGACGTGCTACCGGCATCCCGACCGCGCAACGTACGTCCGCTGCGCCGCTGCAACCGGTACATCTGCCCCGAATGCATGAACGACGCCGCAGTCGGTCATCAATGCGACGAGTGCGTCGGCGCCGGGGCGAAAACGGTGCGTCAGCCGCAGCACCAGCTTCGGCGGGCGGGAGCACGGGGCGCGACCGGTCGATCACCTACACGCTGATCGCCGTCAACGTGGCTGATGTTCGTGCTCGAGACGGCGTCGCGGGGCCTGAAGAGCGAACTCGTGCTGTTCGCGCCTGCGGTCGCCGATGGCGAATGGTACCGACTGCTGACATCGGCGTTCATGCACTACGGCGTCACGCACCTGCTGTTCAACATGTACGCGCTGTTCGTCATCGGGCCACCGCTGGAGAAGTGGTTGGGCCGGTCGCGCTTCATCGCGCTGTATGCGTTGAGCGCGCTCGGCGGTTCGGTACTCGTCTATCTGCTCTCACCGCTCAACGCGGCGACTGCCGGTGCCTCCGGTGCGATCTTCGGCCTCTTCGGCGCCTCGTTCGTGATCGGCAAGCGCCTCAACCTCGACGTCCGGTGGGTGGTCGGGCTCATCGCGATCAACTTGGCCTTCACCTTCGTGATCCCACTCATGGGTGGGCAGAACATCAGCTGGCAGGGGCACGTCGGCGGCCTGATCACCGGCGCACTGGTCGCCGCCGCCTACGCGTATGCACCTCGCGAAGGGCCGCACCGTGATCCAGGTTTCGGCGACGGTCGCCATCCTGGCGGCGTTCGTGTTGCTGATCTGGTGGCGGACAACCCAACTGCTCGCGCTGTTCGGTATCGCCTGACGTTTGCCTGCTGCTCAGCGAATAGCTACCTGGCCATGTCAGCGTGACGGCATGAGCGTGGAGCCCGAGGCGTCCCCACGGCCGGTCGATCGTTTCCACCGGCTGTGTGAGGTGGTCGTCGCCCGCCTGCCTTTCGGGCTGGATTCCGTTGTCGCGCCGACATTTCTAGGCTTCGTCGTGATCAACGGCTTCACGTTCGCAGTCGATCTGGCGCTCCTCACGCTGGTGCACGGCAGGCTGAACGTCGCGCTTCCCGTCGCGGTAACCGCGGCCTACGCCTGCGCGTTCACGCTGAGTTACTTCCTCAACCGCATTCTGAACTTCCGCTCACACGGAGCGGTTGGGCCGCAGTTCGCGGTGTACGTGGTGGTGGTCGTGGTGAACTACCTGGCGTTCATCCTCGGCGTCTGTAGCGCGCTCTCGGCGCTCGGCGTCGAGTATCACGTCGCACGGATCGTGGCAGGCGCGTGCGAAGCGGTCTACATGTACAGCGCGATGCGCTGGGTGGTGTTCAGGCGCTGACCGCCACTCATCGGGTCTCCTGCATGCCGAACACCGCGAACAGCGCTGGTTCGAGAAACACTGTGATCGCCGTGATTCCGTTCTCGCCGGGGGTGAGGACATGTATCGCGTGGGCGCGCATCACGCCGTCGCCATCGCGCCGGTAATCCGCAACGGCGGGTTGCCCGTTCGCGGACGTGGGGATCATCAGCATGTTGCCCGGCTCGGCGAACGCGCGCGCGGCGAGGAATCGCGTCACCGCATCCCGCCCCGTGAACCAGACGGCGAACGGCGGCATTTCGAGCTTGACGTCGGCTTGTAGCAGTGCGGTGAGCGCGCCCATATCGCTGTTTTCGAATGCCGCGCAATAGCGTTCGACGAGCGCGAGGAGTTCGCGGTCCGCCGGCTCGGCGATGTCCTCGTCACTGGGAGCGACCTCGGCGAGATGCGCCCTGGCTCGCTGCAGCGCACTGTTCACGGCGGCCGGCGTGGTCTCGAGCAGTTCGGCCACCTCGGCGGCGCTGAACTGCACGACGTCACGCAGGATCAACACCGCCCGCTGCCGGGCAGGCAGTTCCTGCAGCGCGGTGACGACGGCCAGCCGAATGCTCTGCTTGGTGGTGACCGCCGCCTCCGGAGTGAAGTTGTCGGGAATCGGTTCCAGCCACGGATATCCGGCCTTGCTCGCGTCGATGTCCACCTCGGGATCGACGGACGCGGCGCCGAGCCCGGCGGGCAGCACCCGGCGGGCGCGGCTCTGCAGCGCACGCAGGCACGCGTTCGTCGCGATGCGGTACAGCCAGGTCCGAAGCGCCGCGCGCTCCTCGAACGCCTCGTAGCCACGCAAGCCGCGCAGGTACGTCTCCTGGACGAGGTCCTCGGCGTCGTGCACCGAGCCGAGCATGCGGTAACAATGCGCGATCAACTCGGCGCGAAACGGCGCCGCTTGCTCGATGAAATCCTGCTGGGCCGGCACGGCACGTTCTCCTATCCGAGAAAGCTGAAGCTGCTCCCCTCCAATACAGATACGCCCCGAGGCGCGGATTCATCGCGGGTCGACCGATGAGTCCAGCAAGCGGGTCGTATCTGACTTGATATGACCCAAAACATCAACCCCTCACCTATCGACCTGGCCGGCTCGACTGCGATCGTCACCGGAGCCAGCCGCGGATTCGGCCGCGGTATCGCCGACGCGCTGACCGCAGCCGGAGCGCGCGTCATCGGCGTGGCTCGCAGCGGCGCAACGGTATCTGCCGATGCCGCCGACCCCGCTACCGCCGGCCGGCTCATCGACGAGCACCGACCGCGCACGGTCGTGCTGTGCGCCGGGGCGGCACCACAGATGAGCCCCCTGCAGGAACAGACGTGGGAATCGTTCAGCCAGAACTGGAATGTCGACGTCGCCCAGGCATTCCACTGGATCCATTACGTGCTGCAGCGCCCGCTGGCCCCTGGCAGCACCGTGATCGCGGTCTCCAGCGGCGCTGCGATCAAGGGCTCGCCGCTCAGCGGCGGCTACGCGGGTGCCAAGGCCACCGTCAGGCTCATCGCCAACTACGCCGCTCTCGAATCGGAACGGGCCGGGCTGGGCATCGAATTCGTCTCGGTGCTGCCCGCGCTGACGCCTGCGACCGAACTCGGCGCGAAAGCGGTGGCGGCCTACGCCGAGCGCCAAGGCGTCGACGTCGACTGCGTTCGTCCAGGCGCTGGGACCCGCCCTCACCGCGGAGCAGGTAGGAAAGTCGGTACTGGACATCGCCATTGGTCAGCAACGCGGTCATCGCGCGTACACACTCACCGCGGCGGGCCTTTCGCCGCTGGAGTGAGCACCGGCAAATGCGGGTACTCCTCAATATGGCGTTCAAACTCACATACACCGACGGGCAAGAATCGGACTACGACGACGGCACCAAATGGGACGTCGACGGAGGAGTGCTCAAGCTGGGCCGCGAGGACGGTGACTGGACGGTTTTCGTCTCCCCTGGTCACTGGGCCACGATCGAACTCGGCAAAGGCGCCAAAAAGAAGAAGGACAACAAGGACGACGACGGAAGGACGAGACGGCAAGGACGACGACGGCAAGGACGACGACTGAGGCTCAGACCTCGATGCGGGAACCGATGATCACCGTGCGGTCGAGCGGCAGGCTGAAATACCCTGCGGCGTCGGAGGTGATGTACGACGTCGCGATGAACAGCCGCTTGCGCCACTCTGCCATCGTCGGTTCGTCGCCCGCCATCAGCTCGAGCTTCGACAGGAAGTACGACGCAGTCTCGACATCGATGTGGCCTTCGGTGTGCGCGGGGTCGAGCAGGCGTAGCGCGGCAGGGACGTCCGGCTTCTCCATGTACCCGTAGCAGGCGCTGACGTGGATGATGCCGTCTCTGGTGGTAGCCGAGCTCGTCGATCGTCATCCGCTCGCCGTCGGGCAGCCGGGGCACCGGCACGGTCTCGATCGACATGATGACGACGTGCTCGTGCAGGACCCGGTTGTGCTCGACGTTGGCCCGCATCGCAAGCGGCGCGGTCTCCTTGCCGCGGTTGAGGAACACCGCCGTGCCCGACATGCGCGTCAGCGGCGGCTCGCAGTCCCGAAGGCCGTCGACGAACTCGCGCAGCGGGCCCTCCGCCTTGTCTCTTGCGCGCGTGACGATTTCGCGGCCCTTCTCCCACGTCGTCATCACCGTGAACGCGACGATGCCGATCAGCAGCGGCAGCCAGGCGCCGTGCACCAGCTTGGTCATGTTCGCCGCGAGGAACATCAGGTCGACGAGCAGGAGCAGGCCGCCGCCGATGGTCACGAGCCACAGCGGCCATGCCCCACCGGGTGCGGGCGTAGTAGAAGAACAGCAGGGTGGTGATGGTGATCGTCCCGGTCACCGCCATGCCGAACGCGTACGCCAGCGCGGCCGAGCTGCGGAACGCGAAGACGAGGGTCAGCACCGAGACCATCAGCAGCCCGTTGATCCACGGCACGTAGATCTGGCCGATCGTCGAGGCCGACGTGTGCGCGATGCGCAGCCGCGGCAGGTAGCCGAGCTGGGCCGCCTGCGACGCCACCGAGAACGCTCCGGTGATCACCGCCTGCGATGCGATCACCGTCGCCGCCGTCGCCAGCAGCACCATCGGGAATCCGCGCCCACTCCGGGGTGAGCAGGAAGAACGGCGCGCTCACCTGGGATTCGTCGGCGAGCACCAGCGCACCCTGACCGAAGTAGCTCAGCGTGCAGGCGGGCAGCACCAGCCCGAGCCAGCCGTACGTGATGGCCTTGCGGCCGAAGTGGCCCATGTCGGCGTACAGCGCCTCGGCGCCGGTCACGGCGAGCACGATCGCCGCCAGGGAGAAGAACGCGATGTGGAAGTGCCCGGCCAAGAACGTAACGGCGTACGTCGGGGAGAGCGCCTTCAGGATTTCGGGATTGCCGGCGATCCCGCTCACCCCGCACGCACCGATCGCCGCGAACCAGGCGATCATCACCGGCCCGAAGAACCGTCCGACCGCCGCGGTGCCGTGGCGCTGCACGGAGAACAGCCCAACGATGATCACCGCCGTGATCGGCACGACAAAATCTCCGAAGTCGGGATTGATGACCTTGAGGCCCTCGACGGCGGACAGCACCGAGATCGCCGGCGTGATCATGCTGTCGCCGAAGAACAGCGCGGCGCCGAACAGGCCCAGGCCGGCCAGGAACATAGCGGTGCGGCGGCCACGCCGTCCGGTCCATCGCCGCAGCAGCGTGATCAGCGCCATGATGCCGCCCTCGCCGTCGTTGTCGGCGCGCATCACCAGCATGACGTAGGTCAGGGTGACGATGATCATCACGGACCAGAAGATCGTCGAGACGACGCCGTACACGTTGTCGCCGGAGATCGGCACGGGATGCGGGTCGCCGGGATTGAAGACGGTCTGGATCGTGTAGATCGGGCTGGTACCGATATCACCGAAGACCACGCCCAGCGCGCCGATCACGATCCCCGCCCGAAGCGTTTGTTGACCCTCCACGATTCACATCGTTGCCGAGTGCGCGGGTGTTCGTCGGTTAAGTCGGCAAAGATGAGGCAGTGCGCGTTGTCGTCCTCGTCGTAGCGACCCTGCTGATCGCGCCGCCTGCGCTCGGTGTGCTCGGCCACATTCCTTGCCGACATGCCCTACGTCGGCCTGGCAGCCGCATACGTCACGTGGTACTTGCCGTGGCTGACGGTGGCGTCGCTGGCAGGCGGCGTACTTGCTCTTGTCCACTGGCGCCTGCGGCATAGTCGTATCGCTGCCGTGCTCGCAGTCGTCGCGGCGCTGACTGTCGCAGGCGCGTCTGTCATCACTGCACGCATGACCGCCGCGGTCGAACACGCCGGTGCCGACTTTAGCCTCATCGACACGCTCGGCATCGGCTTACCGAGACAGGCCTCGCCGGACGACGAGGCGACTTATACGACGTTCGAGGGTCAGCCCCTCCGCCTGTCCATCTACCGCCCCGGCGGATCCGGTTCGCACGCACCCGTTGTCGTGTTCGTACACGGCGGCGGGTGGGTCAGCGGTGACCGCAGCGAACACAGCACAGACATGCGGTGGTTCGCCGAGAAAGGGTGGCTCGTCGTCAGCGTCGACTACACGCTGTCCTCCGCCGATCACCACCTCTGGAACGTCACCCAGGACCAGATCGGATGAGCCCTCGGGTGGGTCGTCGACAATGCGACGAGATATGGAGGCGACGCGACCCGGACTTTCGATGTCTGGTGACTCGGCGGGCGGAAACCTCACGATAAACACCGCCTATCTGTCGGCGGCCGGCCGGTTGAGTTCGTCGTGTGGCGGAACGATGCCGAAGGTGGGTGCGGTGGCGGTGATGTATCCCGTCGTGGATGCGGTGGAGACATACGCCAACCGCGATCCCACGTCCGGTGCGACGGCCCGCGGCGGGCTCGGCGCGTACACCGGCGGCACACCGCAGCAGTTTCCGGATCGATATGCCAACATCTGATCCGCCACGCACATCACCGCCGCGGCGCCGCCCACTTTGATCGTCCTCGGCGAGTCGGACCTTCTGGTGCCGGTCGACGGCGCCTATCGGTTCGCCGAACAGGCCAGGGCGGCTGGAGTCGACGTGAAACTCGTCGCTGTTCCGTACGCCGACCATGTATTCGACGGGCGGCGCGGCAGCATCGGCCAGCAGGCCTATCGGCAGCTGACCGCCCGCTGGCTTCGCGATCACGGCCAGGCGCCGTAACCCACCCTGACATCGCGAGTTCGCGCCGAGACAGCGGATCATGGGGGCCATGGCCGACGAACTCGACGAGCTGTACGAGGTCAAACAGGACGAATTCACCGCCCTGCGCACCAAGCTCGCCGCTGCGGCCAAACAGCGCGGTGACACGGAGACCGCCAAAATGATCTCCGCCGCGCGCAAGCCGACGGCGGCGGCGTGGGTGGTCAACCGGCTCGCGCTGCGCGACCGCGATATCAGAGCACGTCTCGCCGGCCTCGGCGAGCGGCTGAAGGACGCCCACTCCGCGATGGACGGAGACCGCATCCGTGCGTTGTCCGCCGAGCAGCGCCGACTGGTCGACGATGTGGCCCGCGCCGCATTCGAAGAAGCCGAACTCGCCGATCCGTCCGCCGCACTGCGAGACGACGTCACAGGAACCCTGCAGGCCGCGATCGCCGATCCGGATGTCGCGTCGCGGCTCGGCCGGTTGACCAAGGCCGAGCAGTGGTCCGGCTTCGGCGAATTCGGCGACACGACAATGGTTTTCACCCAGACGCACAAGACCTGCCAGCCGCAAGCAGCCTGCCGAGGAGCCACAACCCGAGGAGCCACAACGCGACGAGCCGAAGCGCGACGACAAGACGCGCGAAGGCGCGGGCGGCATTGGCCGTCGCAGAACGCGCGAAGGCTGACATCGACGCGGCGCTGACCGAGTTGCAATCCGATCTCGCCACCGCGCGACTGCGCCGCGACGATGCGCGCAGAAGACTGCGGGACGCCGAAAATGCCGTTGACCGCAGCCCAAGACGCCTATGACACGGGCAAGCAGACAGGCCGCGAGGCGGCAGCGGTGGTAAAGCAGGCAAAGGCCAAGCTGAGGTAGGTAGCCGAAGATGCAGGTGGAATGGGCCGACGGCGTCACAATCGTCTGAATCGACAATGCGCCCGTGAACGCCTTCGATCTCGGGCTTGTCGAGGATGCCGTGGCTACCGTGCGCGGCATCCGGGGGCCGATCGTCCTCACGGGGGCGGGTAGGTGTTTCTCGGCGGGGGTCGACCTACGCGCGATCATCGAAGGGGGAGCCGACTACACCGAGCTTCCTTGCCGCGATATCCGATGCGTTCCTGCCGTCTTCGACCATCCGGCACCCGCGGTCGCCGCGATCAACGGGCATGCCATCGCGGGCGGGTGCGTAATAGCGATGGCCGCCGACATCCGATTGATGTCGTCAGGACTGATCGGCCTCAGCGAGGTTGCGGTCGGCGTGCCGTTCCCGGTGGCGGCGCTGGCGATCTGCCGCTACGCAATGGGTACGTCGGTGACACGCGCGGTGCTGGAGGCGGACAACATCGACGTGGAGTCAGCGTCGCAGCGCGGCTGGGTCGACGAAGTGGTCTCACCACACGACCTGGTGGTCCGAGCCGTCGCGACCGCCAGCGAACTGGGACAGCATTCGCCAACCGCCTATGCGGCGATGAAGGAGCAACTGCATCGACATGCTCGCGAAGCGATCGACGCAGGCGCCGAACTGGACGCGGACGTGCAGGCGATGTGGAAGTCGGAAGAGACGCGCGCCCGCATCTCGGCGTTCCTCGACGCGCTCAAGTGACTGCGCGGCAGCTGATCTCCATGCTGTCACCGTCGCGGACAGGGAAGTGCACGCTGACATAGCCATTGCCGGGGTCACGGACGTGATCAAGGTACGGCTTGAGGCCGTCCATTGATGTGTTGTCCGCGATGATCAGCGCACCAGCGGACAGCCGGGGTTCAAGCAGCTTGATCACCGGAAGGTAGAGCTCCTTCCAGCCGTCGAGCAGCACGAACTCGACCGGGGTATCGACGTCCGCCAGCGTGGTCAGCGCATCGCCTTCCAGCACGGTGATCAGATCGTCGAGCCCTGTCTCGGCGAACGTCTTGTTAGCCGCGGCCACCTTCGCCGCGCTCAGCTCGGTGGTGACGACGCGCCCGCTGCCGTTGTCCCGCACCGCCGATGCGAGGTGGATGGCCGAGATCCCCAGGGACATCCCGAACTCGACGACCGTGCTGGGCCGCGTCGCCCGCACCAGTGCGTAGAGCAGCCTTCCCGCCTCTGGCGTCACCGGTAGGTAGAAGTCGCTGAGCGCGTCGGCGCGCTCCTGTGCGCTTGCGTTGGCGACCCGCTCGAACACGTCACGGTTCTCGCGAAGCCGTGCGAACTGTTCGGTGGATTCGGTGTACATCCGGTCAAGGGCGGTCGCGACTCTGGCGGCCTGAAGTGTTGTTGTCACTGCACCGAAGATAGTCGGGCTGCCGATATATCGCAACGTATCGCGATGCAACGCCAATGAGCCGCGTTGACATGCCAGGATGGATAGAACCCAGCCGATTGGTGTGCCGATGGCCGGTATCGACAAGTCGACAGCGCGTGCGATTGCGGTGGTCGCGCTGTTGTTCGTCGCCGCGTGGGCACTGCGCGGCTATCTTCCGGGCGTCGAACCCGTTTCCGATCGTCAGCGGCCGGCCGGCAGCCCCGCCGCGCTGGTCGTCGACGTCGCCCTGCTCGCCGGTTCGGTGGCGATCATCGGCATCGCAATCGTCTCGCGGTTGCGCAATCGTCAGGCGAGGCGCCCTGGCATGGGGCAGTTGCCGGAGAGCCCGGGCACCATAGGCCGCCCGACGTGGCGCTTCTCGCTGATCGCGCTCGGCCTGATGATCGGGTGGCTGCTGCTGGTCTTGGTGTTGATGCGGATGGGTGTTGGTAGCCCCGGCGATCAGAGGCCGTCGGCGCTACCGACGGTGCCGGACCCGGGCAGCGCGCCGCCAACCACCAATCCGGTGCCGCGGCGACCGGATTCGCCCGGCGATCCGGGCGGCGGCATCATCGGCTACCTGGTACCGCCGATGTTGATCCTGATGGCGCTGATCGTCGTCGGCACGGCGATCGCCTCCCGTCGCCAGCGGCGCGTCGCGACATCGTGGGCCGCGAGAGCCGATGGCCCAGAAGCACCGGCTGCGCCGGGGGCGGCCGAAACGCTCGCTCGGGCAGCCGAAGTCGGGCTTGCCGAGATCGGTGACCTCAGCCGCGAACCGCGCGAGGCGATCATCGCGTGCTACGCGGCGATGGAGCGCGAACTGACGCATGTGCCCGGCGCGGTTCCTCAGGACTGTGACACCCCTTCGGAGGTCTTGGCCCGCGCCGTCGAGCACCACGCGTTGCGCGCCGACAGCGCGTCACAACTGGTGGAACTGTTCGAGGAGGCGCGCTTCAGCCCGCACGTGATGAACGAAGGCCATCGCGACATTGCCGTCGACGCGTTACGCCTGGTGCTGACCGATCTGCGGAGCATGGCATGAAAAAGATTGTGGCTGCCGGCATTTTCGTCGTCGCGCTCGTCGAGCTGGTGGCGCTCGCGATACTCGACCGCCAGCTGGTGCCGGTGGTCGTAGGCGTCATGGCTGCCTTGGTGTTGTTGACATTGTGCCTCTATCTGGTGCGCGACCCCGGCTACGACACAGGCGATGCGCCCGCCAACGACCCGGCGGAGTCGTTGCGGCGCTGGCTGTCTCGGACGGAGACATTGATCAGCCGCTCGGAGTCAACGAGAAGGGACTGGGACCGGCACCTGCGTCCGATGCTGGCCCGTCAGTTCGAAATGGCCACGGGTCAACGGCAGGCCAAGGATCGGGTGGCCTTTCACGCCACCGGCAGCATGCTCTTCGGTGCTGAGCTGTGGGCGTGGGTGGACCCGCAGAACGTGTCCCGCACCGAGGCCAATGAACCGGGCCCCGGGCGAGACGCCCTCGACCAAATTCTGCGACGGTTGGAGCAGGTATGACAGCGAACATGGGGTTACCGGCAGCGACGACGACGGCGCACTGTGAGGCGGTCCTCGACGAAATAGGGCGCGCGGTCGTCGGCAAACGTAGCGGCGCTCACGCTGATCCTCACGACCGTCCTCGCGGGTGGACATGTGCTGATCGAGGATCTGCCCGGCCTTGGCAAGACGTTGATCGCCCGGTCCTTCGCCGCCGCACTGGGCCTGGACTTCACCCGAGTCCAGTTCACGCCGGATCTGCTGCCCGCCGATCTGCTCGGGTCGACGGTCTACGACATGCAGTCCGGCCGCTTCGAGTTCCGCCGCGGGCCGATCTTCACCAACCTGGTTCTCGCCGATGAGATCAACCGGACACCGCCCAAGACCCAGGCTGCGCTGCTGGAGGCGATGGCAGAGGGCCAGGTGAGCATCGACGGCGTCACCCACCAACTCCCCGCACCATTCATCGTGCTGGCCACCGACAACCCGATCGAATACGAGGGCACCTATCCGTTGCCCGAGGCGCAACTCGACCGGTTCACCATCAGGCTCGAACTGCGGTATCTGTCGGAGCAGGAGGAGGAGTCGATGCTGCGGCGACGCCTCGAACGTGGTTCGGCACAACCGACCGTGCATCAGGTCGTCGACGCACACGACCTTCTCGCCATGCGCGAATCGGTGGAGCAGGTGACCGTGCACGACGACGTGCTGCGCTACGTAGTGTCGATCGCGACCGCAACGCGCCAGCACCCGCAGGTCGCCGTCGGCGCCAGCCCGCGCGCAGAACTCGACCTGGTGCAACTTGCCCGCGCCAGGGCGTTGTTGCTAGGCAGGGACTACGTGATACCCGAGGACATCAAATCGCTCGCCGTTCCCGCCATGTCGCACCGGATCAGCCTGCGACCGGAGATGTGGGTGCGACGCGTGCACGGGTCCGACGTCGTTGAGGAACTGTTGCGGCGACTGCCGGTGCCGCGGACGAAGGCCTGACGGTGTGATGGACACGCGCCGCACCGAAGTCGAATTACGATGGCGCCCATCGCCTTTGGCTCTGGCCATTGTCACGTGTGCAGTGGCCGCGCTCGCCGTCGCGCTGATCGGCGGCTACGCGCAACTGGTGGCATTCGCGGCACCGCTGATCGGCGTGCTGGTGTCGATCGGGTGGCAGCGCGGGGTACCGAAGGTTCACGTGCACGCCGAGCCCGACTCCCAGCGGTGCTTCGAATCCGAATTGACCCGGCTGAGCGTGTGGACCGAATTCGGTGATGCGGCAACCGATCTGACGATCCAGACCGTCGGCGGCATGCGGCTCGAGTCCGTCGAGCCTGCTTCGGACCGGGGCCAGACGGTGGTCGTCGCCGCCGACAGATGGGGCCGGTATCCGATCGTGGCCCGGGTGAATGTCGTTTCGCGCGGCGGGCTTGTGCAGGGACGGGGTACCGCCGACGCGGCCGACGTGTTCGTATTTCCGTTGGCGCCGCCGCAATCCACGGCGATCCCGCGCACCGAACTGCTGGACCGACTCGGCACCCACCTGACTCGACACATCGGGCCCGGCGTTGAGTACGCCGATATCCGCCGATACGTGCCCGGCGACCAACTGCGCACGGTCAACTGGCCGGTCAGTGCGCGGCGCGGCAGCCTGCACGTCACAGAGCGGCTGACCGATCGCGCCGCCGACGTCGTGGTGCTCGTCGACGGGTACCCACAGCCGCCGGGCCCGGCTACCGAGGCAACCGACCGCATCGTTCGCGGTGCGGTACAGGTCGTCCAGAGCGCGTTGCGCAGTGGCGATCGCGCAGGCGTCGTCGCGCTTGGAGACCGCCACCCGCGCTGGCTCGGCGCTGACATCGGTCGGCGCCAGTTCTATCGGATACTCGACGCTGTGCTCGCCGCCGGCGACGGTTTCGAGAACACGCCTGGCACGCTGGCGCCGCGGGCGGCGGTTCCGCCAGGCGCGATCGTCATCGCGTTCTCCACCTTGCTCGACACCGAATTCGCGCTGGCGCTGATCGATCTACGCAAGCGCGGCCACACCGTGGTCGCCGTCGACGTGCTTGAGGGCGCGCCGTTCGAAGAGGAGCGCGACGGATTGGTGGCTCGAATGTGGTCACTGCAGCGGTCATTCATGTACCGGGACATGGGCACGATCGGCGTCGACGTGGTGTCCTGGCACAGCGATGTCACGCTCGATCAGGCAATGCAACTGGTGCCGGACCATCGGCGCTCGGTACGGCGGAGAGCGGCATTCATATGAGCACCGCAACTGTAGCCATTACTCGCTTCGTCTCGACTGCGTTCGGGTTGCTGATGGTGGCGTCGGCCGCCGCGCAGGCCGACCGGCCGGGCGTGATCGCCGCCGTTGCGGCGGCGGCTGCGGTGTTGGTGGGCAGTGTGTTTCGACCGGCGGCCACCATCGCCGTACTTCTGACGGTGTCGGTGATCGTGCTCGCCGACGTGCCGCCGTTGTTGACCGCGACGTGTGGGTTGTGCGCTGCAGCGTATCTGGTGTTGCGGCACACCGCCGCGGTGACCGCACCGACAGTGGTTGGCGCCGTGGGATTTACCGCGGCGGGGCTGGCTGCGGCGTCGCTTCCGATCCAGCTGCCGTGGGTGCCGTTGCTGGCGCCACTGGCTGTGCTGGTGCTTTACGTTCTGGTCACTCGCCCGTTCTGGGCGACGTAGTGTCCTCACCCGGATACTCGTCGTGCCGTCGCCACCATGCGTACGGCGGCGTCTGCGGGTATGCGTCGGGTGAGTCCTCCCACTCCTCCTGACGGCCGAGCGCGGTGATGTCGAGGTAGGCCCACGTGCCGCCCATCGCTTCATCTCCGCGGTTGTCGATGAAGTACGTACGGAAGATGCCGTCGCCTGCCTCATCAGTCGAGCGCAGGAAGGCGTTGGTGCCATGCCACTCGTCGACACCGAAGTCGGCGTCGAACGAATCGGTGATGGTGTACCAGGGGACGTCCCAACCCATCCGCTTCTTCAGTCGCGCGATGGCGTCCTGAGGTGCCCGTGACACGAACACCAGCGTCGTGTCGCGGGCATTGAGGTGGGCCAGATGGGCGACCTGATCGGCGAGCATCGAACAACCGGGGCAACCGCGGTCGGGCCAGCCGTCCACATCCGGCTGGATAGAAGAAGCGGTACGACGATGAGCTGGCGGCGGCCTTCGAACATATCGAGCAGGCTGGCGGGGCCACTCGGTCCGTCGAACAGGTAGTCCTTGTCGACGGCCATCCTCGGCATCCTCCGGCGCTGCGCGGCCAGCGCATCGCGGGCGCGGGTGAGCTCCTTCTCTTTGACCAGCAATTCCTGGCGGGCGGCATCCCACTCCTGCGGTGTGACGACTGGCGGCAAGTCCATCGTGGTATCTCCTTCGAATCGGTCCGATCTGTAGACACACGCAAGGGCGAGAGTCATCGCTGCGGGCACAGCAGGGCGTCCGCTCCGCAGTGCCGTAGCGGACGAAATGTTCCAATCCGAGGCCGATGTCCACCGGGCGGCGACCGCTGAGGTAGCGACAGAGTTACAGTTAGGGCGTGCCGCCGCAATCCAGTCACGCGACGCGGCCCAAGTTGACATCACGCGGCGCCGCGACTCGCAACCGCATCGTCCTTGCCGCCGCCGAGCTGATGCATGTGCAGGGCGTCGCGGCAACAACCATCGACGACGTGCTTGCGGCCAGCTGCGACGAGTAAATCCCAGTTCTACCAACACTTCGACGACAAATCGGAGTTGGTGTACGACGTCATCACCATGCGCGCCGACGAGATTTTGTCGTGGCAGCGCCTGCGACTGGAGAAGGTGGATTCGTTCCGCGGGCTCTATCAGTGGCGCGACGCGATGGTGCAGCGATGCGCGTTGCGGCGCGGACTGTGGGGTTGCGAACTCGGTTCTCTTGCCGCCGAATTGTCCGATACCGACGACAAAGCCAGGGCGTCGCTGTCCGAGCATTTCACCGAATGGCAAGGCCTACTGGGTGCGGCGCTCGATCGAATGCGCGAGGGCGGCGCCCTTATCCCCGACGTCGACGTGAAAGCCCTTGCGACGGGGCTACTTGCGGCGGTGGAAGGCGGCTACCTGCTGTCGCAGACGGGACGCGACCCGAGGCTCATGCAGTCAGCGCTGAACATGGCCATCGGCTCATGTGGCGTCCTTCGCGACCGCCGGCACAGCAGTGCGGTGACGGCGGCCGCGATCTGGACTGATCGACCAGTCCGGCGGTTAGTGGTTTTGGCCAGGGATGGCCGTCGGCGCCGGCGGTGCCTTGACCGGGGGCGTGAACAGGTTGCCGCCAGTGGGGTTGATCGACTTCTCCGTCGGCGCCACGGGCGGAGCTGACGGCGCCGAGGTCGTTGAGCTGGTGTCGTGGTGGTGGGCGTGGTGGTCTCCGGCGCTTTTGCGCCCTGTCCGCAGGCGGTGAGCCCGCCCATGGCGATGATCGCGCCCATACCCGCGGTTGCGGCGAGGCGACGAGCCAGTCGGCCTGACTTCATGTTGAGTCCTATCTGTGTCGAGAAGTGAACTATATCGTCCAAAAAAGTGCAGCGTCAATGTGTAAACCGCATGACACCGCATGCATTGTCGACATTTGCTTTGTCGCGCTACAGACGATGAAGTCCAACTGGAAGAGGGATTGTCAAGATCAACTGTCGCGATTCGCAGGAACCGCGACTATTCTTCCCAGCGTCCTGCCAGGTGGCAAACCTAGCCTCCTGAGCACGAGACACCCAGTTTCTGCGAAGCACATCCACAGGTCGGCCACACGGAGGTCACAAGTGAGGAAGTTCGGCGCTTACGCCACCACCGCCACCACCGTGCCGGTGCGACGGTGGTGGCGATGGCGTTCTTCGGAACCGGCATCGCCGCCGCCGATGACTACGCGGGCCAGACGTACAGCGACGCCAAGACAGCCATCAGCAACGCGGGAAAGAAGGCGGTCGTCGCGAGCCGGGCAGGGCGACACACTTAACCGACGACAAGTGCATCGTGACCCATTCGCAGGCGGCGCCGTGGATCAAGGGTCAGCAATTCAAGCCCGACACCAAGACGGTGCTGGTCAACCTGAACTGCAACGCGACCGTCGCGACCGCCAAGGACCCAGGGAACTCGGCCAGGCAGCCCCGAGGGCCGGGCGGCCATCAAGGCCGGCAGCGCAACGGCGTCCGGCGGCTCTGGCGGATAGCTGGCCGATCGCCCCCGGTGCCGATGCCCATTAAGGTGAGGTCAGGCATCCACGAAGGGGAGGCGCGAGGTATGAAGCTTCAGGTGTTGCCGTACGTCACCGTCGAGATCGACGACCGGCTGCGCCGTCGGTTGCGCCGCGCAGGCGAACGGCTGCGCGTCAACGTCAGGGCGTATCTGCTCAGCGCCGCCGACGATGTCGACGCCGCCGGTGACAAGGTGCGCGACCTGTGCGACAGGGCCGTCGACCGGGTCGATTCGGTGGTCGCGACGGTCAACGACCGGCTCGGCACCGAAGAACCCCAGCGGCCGCAGCTTCACCTGGTTGCCGGGCGCGAGGCCAGCTAGCCGCTACGGCGTCCGCACGCTGCCTGCGCGACCCCCGACGAAGAACGAGCCCGCGATCACGACCAGGCCCACGACGGCCACCGGAATGGTCCACGCCCGCCGGCCGGACACCGCAGATTGGCACAGGGCGACGTAGTCGCTGTGCGGGATGATCTGGTTGAGTACCGGCAGGTTGGCGGGGTTGCTGTTGTTCGCCTGCCGGGCGGCCGATAGTCGGCAGCGACGCCGTTGCCACATCCGATGCTGCGTTGTCGGGACCAGGTACCGATACTCCTACGAGCAGACCGATCACGCCTATGATCAACGCGACCGCTCCCGCCAGCAGGATCAACCTCTGCAAATTCATCTGCTGGGTATGCCCAATCGGTCCGGTTCGAAACCATGCTCGAGACTCGGTTCGCGCTGGGCGTCGCGTCAACGGATGTGCTGTTCTTGTTCGGTGTGGTGGCTGTGGCCTGAAAGGAGCTGGACGCTTTGGTAGGCCATGGTCTGACGGTGCTGTTGGCCGTGCTCGCCGCGGTGTTCCTTGCGATCGGCATCGTGGTGCGCCAGCGCGCCACCATGGATGTCCCGCAAGAGGACGGCGTTAGTTCCGTGATGTTCCTGACCCTGCTTCGCCGACCGCTGTGGTGGGGCGGCACCGCGGCGGCCGTCGCGGGCTACGTCTTCCAGGCGCTGGCGCTCGCAAAGGGCTCGCTGTTGTTGGTCCAGCCGATCCTGGTGTCCGGCCTGTTGTTCGCGTTGCCGTTGAGCGCCCGGCTGGCCCACCGGCGCGTCACCCGCGGTGAATGGGTGTGGGCGATGGTGCTGACGGCGGCGCTTGGCGGTGTTCGTCATATCTGGCGAAAACGCGCCCGGGAGACTACGAGGCGTCGCTGGCGTTATCCGCATCGGTCGCGGTGATTTGCACGGCCGCCATCGTGCGCGTGCGTCCTTGTCGCGACTCGCACCATGGGGTGGAAGCGTGCGGTGTTACTCGCGCTCGCGGTGGGTGTGCTGTTCGGTGTCGTCGCGGTGCTCACCAAGCTGGTGATGCACGTGCTGATTCATGAAGGAGTGCGCGCGGTGCTCACCACACCGGTGCTGTATCTGCTTGTGGTGATCGCGTGTCTTCGCGACGTTTCTGCAGCAGTCGGCGTTTCACGCGGGATCGCTGCAGACATCGGTGCCGACGATGCTGGTGCTCGAACCCGTCATTGCCGTGGTGCTCGGCGCGGTCGTGCTCGGTGAACACCTCGACGTCAGTCGAGCTCGATACGGTGCTGATCGCGATCAGCGCGGTCGCGATGGCGGCGGCAACCATCGCGTTGGGGCGCGACGAGGGTGCCTACGAGGAACAGATCGAGGCGGCGATGGCGAAGTCGGGCGGGGTAGTCGTCTGTGAGGCGTTTCCGCGGAAGTTCCTCGCGCACGCCGGACGCAGCCACGCCCATGCGAAGAACACGACCGCGACCCCGATCAGGGCGAGCCCGACCCACCAGTTCGCGTCGGTGCCGACGTAAAGATCCACCGGGTTGTTGCCTGTGCGCCTTGTCCCGTTCCCGCAGGAGTCCGGGGGCGAAGCCGGCGATGGTGAGGACGACACCGTAGATCGCCAACAATGCGCCGATGACGTTGCGGATGTCGAACAGTTGGGACAGCTTGCTGGCCACAGTTGCTCCTATCAGCGGTCAGTGGAAGACGATATTGAGAATGACGGTCAGAGCGAGCGCAACGGAGGCGAGCGGAACAGGCCTGTAGTACCAAGCCTTTCCGGCGCTGTCCGGATCCTGGAAGACCTCCCTCGGTGTCTCCGAGTACACCAACCCGGCCAACTCGGCCACAGGCTTCGGAGTGGTGACCATGGTGACCGCCACACTGACGATGATGTCGACGACGAACGCGGCCGATGCCGCGATGAACGGCACACCCTGGCCGGGAAGGTTGAGCACCCCGGCCTCACCGAGGATGAAAACGAAGACCGCAGAAAGAGTTCCGGAGACCAGGCCGACCCAGCCCGCGGTTGAGGTCATTCGCCTCCAGAACATGCCGAGGATGAACGTCGCGAACAATGGGGCGTTGAAGAACCCGAACAGCGTCTGCAGGTAGTCCATCAGGTTGGAGTAACCGGCGGCGATCAGCGCAGTGAAGATCGCAAGTATCGCCGCGGCCACCGTCGCGATCCGGCCAACCGCGATGTAGTAGCCGTCGGGGCGGTCCTTGACCACGTAGTCCTGCCAGATGTCGTAGCTGAACACCGTGTTGAACGCGGAGATGTTGGCCGCCATGCCCGCCATGAACGAGGCCATCAGCCCGGCGACGGCGACACCGAGCAAGCCGTTTGGCAGGATGTCGCGGATCATCAATAGCATCGCGTCGTTGTACGTGATGTCGCCCTTGCCAGTCGATTTCAGGCGGATCATGTCACCGATCGCCGCGGCTGCGATCATGCCGGGCACGATGACCACGAACGGAATGAACATCTTCGGGAACGTGGCGATGATCGGGGACCGACGGGCCGCCGACATCGAGTTGGAGGCCATCGCCCGCTGAACCTCGACGAAATTGGTCGTCCAATAACCGAACGACAGCACGAACCCGAGGCCGAACACGATCCCGATCACCGACCACACCGGGCTGTCGAACCCCGACAGCGCCTGGCCAGGCCACGTCGTCAATTGATCATGCGTGGACGCGGTCACCTTCCCGTCGGAAAATGTGTCAATCACTTTGTCCTTCAGCCCGTTCCAGCCGCCGACCCTGATCAGCCCGAACACGGTGAGCGGGATCAGCGCCGCCAGAATCACGAAGAACTGCAGCACCTCGTTGTAGATCGCGGCCGACAGTCCGCCCAGCGTGATGTAGCTGAGCACGACGACGGCCGCCACGATCAGCGATATCCACCGCGGCCAGCCGAGCAGCGCGTTGATGACCGTCGCCAGCAGGAACAGGTTGACGCCTGCGATGAGCACCTGGGCGAGCGCAAAGCTGATGGCGTTGACCAGGTGCGCGCCTGGCCCGAAGCGGCGACGCATGAACTCGGGAACGCTGCGCACCTTGGAGCCGTAGTAGAACGGCATCATCACCACACCGAGGAAGAGCATCGCGGGCACGGCGCCGATCCAGTAGTAGTGCATGGTCGACAGGCCGACCTGGGCACCGTTGGCCGCCATGCCCATGATCTCGATGGCGCCGAGGTTCGCCGATATGAACGCCAGCCCGGTCACCCAGGCCGGCAGGCGACGGCCGGACAGGAAGAAATCCAGGCTGGTCGAGATCTGACTTCTGGCGATGAAGCCAATGCCGAGGACGAAGACGAAGTAGATCGCGACGAGCATGTAGTCGAGCCAACCGAGGTTGAGGCGCAATACGTTGTCTGCAGCCAGCGTCGTGGTGGCTCATCGTGGTCATCAACCCCTTCATCGGCGCAAGCACAAGTTCCAACAGAATCCACCAGAAACTAACAGCTTTGCCGCCAAATTCTGACGTGAATCAAATACTTTGTTTGATAATGTGCGGTGTCATGCTCGCCGCCGAACGCCGCCACGCGATCTTGCGGGCATTGAACGCGGATGGCGCGGTCCGGGTCGCCGACCTGGCCGCCGAACTCGACGTGTCGGAGATGACCGTCCGCCGCGACCTCGACACCCTCGATGCACAGAACCTGTTGCGCAAGGTGCACGGCGGTGCGGTCAGCAGGCACAACCGTGGAGAAGAACCACGGTCGTCGGAGAAGGCCGCTCAGCAGCGCGCCGAGAAGGACGCGATCGCCGCGGTCGCCGCCGAAACCGTCGAGGACGGAATGACGATCGCGCTGAGCGCGGGCACCACCACCACCGAACTCGCCCACAGGCTGCGGCACCGGTCGTCGATCACCGTGGTGACGAACTCCATCAGCGTCTTCGAGGTGCTGACCGATCCCGGCGCGGATGCCTCCGACGCCCCGCAGGTGTATCTGTCCGGTGGAGTGCGCACCCCGTCCAACGCGCTGGTCGGACCGATCGCCGACGCGGCTATCTCGTCGTTCCGGGTGGACGCCACGTATCTCGGCGTGCACGGTTTCGATCCGCAGGCAGGCCTGACCACACCCAATATCGCCGAGGCGCAGACGAATCGGACACTCATCGGGATCGGCGCACAGTTGATTGTGGTGGCCGATCACACGAAGTACCGAGAGGTGGGGACGAACGTGTTTGCCCGGATGCGCCGGGTGGACAACCTGATCGTCGACGACGGTTTGGCGATCGCCGACCGCGGCGTCATCGAAGAGCATGTCGGACGCCTGAGCATCGCCACGGTGATGCGACAGCCATGAAAGAACCCGCGACGCGGTGGAAGCTTGCCGACGGCCGCGAGCTGTTGCTGTTCGCGCTGCAAGGGCGAACCCCGGATCCGGTGCCCGACCGGCGCCCGTTGCCCGAGCGCGGAATTGACCAGTCGCAGTTGAGGTTTGATCGCCAGACCGGACAGTGGGTGGTCATCGCGGCGCTACGGCAGGACCGCACGTACTTGCCGCCTGCCGAGGCGTGCCCGCTGTGCCCTGGGCCGTCTGGGCTGACCAGTGAGATCCCCGCACCCGACTACGACGTCGCGGTCTTCGAGAACAGGTTTCCCAGCCTGTCCGGCGCAGCGAGCGCGCCGTTTCACCTGCCTTCCGTCAACGGCGAGGTGTTTCAATCCGCGCAGGGGCACGGGCGGTGCGAGGTGATCTGTTTCTCCAGCGATCACACCGGCTCGTTCAGCCAACTCGAAGCGCCGCACGCGCGCCTCGTCGTCGACGCATGGCGGCACCGCACCGCGGATCTGATGGCACGCCCCGGTATCGCGAACGTGTTCTGCTTCGAGAACCGCGGCGAGGAGATCGGGGTGACGTTGACGCATCCGCACGGCCAGATCTACGGCTATCCGTACCTGCCGCCGCGCGTGGCACTGATGCTGCGTGAAGCGCGCGCCCACGCCGACCGCACGGGCGGCAACCTGTTCACCGACATCCTCGCCAGCGAGGTGGCCGACGGCAGCCGCATTGTTGCGCACGACCGGGCAGTTCACCGCGTTCGTACCGTTCGCCGCGCGCTGGCCGGTCGAGGTGCACATCTATCCGAACCGGTTCGTGCACAACCTCGTTGACCTGACCGAGGCCGAGCTCGACGGGTTCGCACAGATCTATCTCGACGTGCTCGCTCGGTTCGACAGGATGTATCCGACTGCGCTGCCCTACATCTCAGCGCTGCACCAGTACGCCAACACCGACGAACAACGCGAAGGCTACTTCCACGTGGAGCTGATGTCGGTGCGGCGAAGTGCGAGCAAGCTGAAGTTCCTGGCCGGGTCCGAATCCGCGATGGATGCGTTCATCAGTGATGTCACTCCGGAGAGCGTGGCACAGCGCCTGCGGGAGATCGGTTGAGCGCGATCAGGTACGCGGCGCCGGGCCGGATCAACCTGATCGGCGAGCACACCGACTACAACCTTGGCTTCGCGTTGCCGATCGCGCTCCCAGAGCGCACGGTCGTGACGTACGCCCCCGACGACATCCCCGACATCACCGTGCACAGCGACCGAGAGGACGGCGAGGTCCGGATAGCGCTCGACACCACACCCGGCGACGTGGCGGGGTGGGCCAGCTATGTGGCGGGCGTGATGTGGGCGCTGCGATCGGCAGGCCGCCGCATCCTGGGCGGGACGATGTCGATCGCTAGCGACGTCGAGATGGGCTCTGGCGTAGCGTCTTCGGCTGCGCTTGAGTGCGCGGTGCTCGGCGCGCTCACGAGCGCGGCCGGCCTGCGCATCGACCGCATTGAGCTGGCTCACATCGCACAGCGCGCCGAGAACGACTATGTCGGAGCGCCGACCGGGTTGATGGACCAACTCGCCGCGCTGTGCGGAGAGCCACGCAAAGCGTTGATGATCGACTTTCGGGAACTGACGGTGCGACCGGTGGCTTTCGACCCCGAGGCATCCGATATCGCCTTGCTGCTGATCAATTCGCGTGCGCCGCACCAACATGCGGGCGGAGAGTATGCGTTCCGCCGGTCGTCGTGTGAACGGGCGGCCGCCGACCTCGGGGTGTCGTCACTGCGGGAGGTGCAGGACATCGGCGTGACGGCTCTGGCAGCAGTGGCCGACCCCGTCGATGCGCGCAGGGTCCAGCACATCCTGACCGAAAACCAACGGGTCGTCGATGTCGTTGCAGCGCTGGAGGAGTCGGACTTCACGGCAATCGGCAGGCTATTTACTGCGTCTCAGGCGTCCATGCGCGACGACTTCGAGATCACCACCGACCAGATCGATCTGATCGCCGACACCGCTGTTGAGGCGGGTGCACTCGGCGCACGCATGACTGGTGGCGGGTTCGGCGGATGTGTCATCGCGTTGGCCGCGTTGGACAAGGCCGACACACATCGCCGCCGCGATCCGCGACGCGGTGGGCGCCGCAGGCTACAACCCGCCGACGATCACTAGAACGCGGGCGGGCCAAGGGGCCGAACTACTGCGGTAACGGTGGTTCCGACAGGGCCGCCCACATCAAGCCGGCCGCCTCGCGCGTGCGATCGTCCGGCGTGATCGGCGTTCCCGTGTCGGGCTGTTCGGCTGGCGCACCGCTGATGTGCTCGACAAGCGCAACAGCCAGGTCCCGCAGTTTGACGTTGAACTCCTGGCTGGCGCGGCGCATCATGCTCCACGCGTGCTCCGCGTCGCACCTGACCAGGCCCATCAGTGCGCCCTTGGCCTGCTCGATCGCGCCGCGGGACTGCAGGACGGTGATGATGTCCGCGATCGCGGTCGCGTTCTCTGCCGCCGTGGTGATCAGCGCCGCGGAGACCAGCTGTTCGTAGTTGAACAGGCTGGCCACCGTCGATGCGCCCGCCGGTTGGCTCAGCGCACAGCACACGACGACGGTCGCGTCGTCGGCCCAGACACCGGGCACGGCGGCGGCGCCGTGGACCTGGTCCCAGCTCGACGCGTGTTGCGGTGCGCGGTCGCGCACGGCAGCCAGGGTCAGCCCGGGCCATCGGTCGTCGGTCCACAGGTCGGGGCTCAGTACCGGCACCTGATAGGCAAGCGCATCGGGAACGGGGCCACCGATGCCAGCCAGCTGGGCTTCGACGAGATCAGCGCCGACGCCGAGCGCCGCGATCACCGATGGGTGCTCGTCAATGTGTTTGTCGTGGACGGTGATCGCCAGGCCGACCGCATCCAGCAGATCGGACTGCATGCGCTCGAGGATGCGTTGCATCAGCGCCACCAGCTGCGGGTGTTGGCGTGGTTGAAAGTGCGGAGGGGCCATGATCAGTCGCGTGTTGCGACGGTCGCGACGCGGTCGAGCCCGGAGATGCTCAACAGCGTGATGATCGGCCCCGTCGCGGGCACGATCAGCCCCAGCTTGGTGTTTGCGGCCACAGCGAACAACGCCCGCACAGCCGCGCTGTCGCAGTAGGACACGTCCGAAAGGTCGACCGTGATGGCGTCGCTTTCGGCTGCCGCTCCGTTCAGCACGTCGGAGAACTCGTTGACGTTGGCCAGGTCGATATCGCCGGACGCGGTGACCACCGGCGGTTGCTCGGCCTCGGCAGCGAAATGCCGAAACTGGCTATTGGTCATGCCTCGACTCCGCTCGCTCCGGTCCTCGCTCGTGCCTCGCTGCGATCGTCACTCGCGGTCGTCTTCGGAAGGTCATGAATGCAGCTCCTTGCACATCTCCACAGTTGTTCCCTGCGGGGTTGGCGTGATTGTGACCGTGTCGACGAGGGCGCTTATCAACCTGCTGCCGTACCCGCGTTGAGCACTTCGCCGCGGTGCATGCCAGCGTCCGTTGTCCTTGACCGTCAACGCTAGACCGGTGGTGGTCGCCCGCGCCGTGACCTCCACCTCGACGTCACTGGCGGTACCGCGGACGGCATGTTCAACGGCGTTGGAGGCCGCCTCTCCGACGGCGAGCAGGATCTCGGCAGCGGCCGACGGCGTGACCTGGGCGGTCGGCAGCCAGGTGCGCAGGCGGGCACGAATGACGGCAAGGCTGGCTGGGATCGCCGGTAGCAGTATCCGCAACGGTGCAGGTCTGACGGAGTCGGCGCCGGGAATCGTTGTCACCAGCACCTCCCGAACGTCTAGCGGCAGCCCAGCGTGAATGGCCGCCTGAACGTATACGAATTCCCCCGCATTGCGTGCCTCTCCTTGACAGTCGCAAATGGCCGTTGTTGTCATATCACGTGAGGGTCTCCTCACGCGCGCCTTCTCCGAATAGGAAGCGCATGCCGACGGTGGTGCCCTCCGCCGTTCCATCGAGGTCCACCCCGTCGCTGAGGGTCCGCATCAGCAGCAGTCCGCGGCCACGGGTGCCTGGGTCAGCCGGTGGTGTCTTCCACGAACCCGAGTCGCTGACCCGGACGTGGATGTGGCGGTCGCCTAGTACGGCCTCCACGCGCATCGTCCCGGGCTCGCGTCCGCGATATGCGTGCTCGGCACTGTTGCTGCACGCCTCGTTGACCACGAGCACGATGTCCGCGGTGAGTGTCTCCGGCACGCTCACGCAGCGAAGCCAATCGGCGAGCCGGTGTCGGATGTCACTCAACAGCGCTGGGACCGCGGCGTTTTCGATGACGAGCGCGGAGCCTGGATGGCGATACAGCACGATCGCGACATCGTCGTCGTATCCGAGGGTGGGGGCCAGTCTGTCCAGCATCGCGTCGGCAACCGCGTCGATCGGCAATTCGATGGTCTGCGCCAGTACCTCTGTGACACGGGCTATCCCGTCGTCTATGGATTCGTCACGCCGCTCGACGAGCCCGTCGGTGTAGAGCAACAGAGTCGATCCGGCGGCCAGTGCCGCGACGGCCTGTGGACGGGGTTCGTCGCGTTGCACCGCGAGAGGCACCGACTGCGCATCTGTCAACTGGTGTGGCCGTGACTCCGGCGCGACGAGCACCGCGGGAACGTGGCCGGCGCTGCTATACGTCAGTGTTTCCGCCCTGGTGTCAAGGATGGCCACAAACACCGTGGTGCAGAACGCATCGGGTATCAAGGCCGCGACAGAATCAAGCTGTTGGAGCATGGTTGCCGGCGCGGTGCCGGTGAGAAGCAGCGCACGGGCCGAGGCGCGCAGCTGGCCCATCACCACGGCCGCAGGCAGGCCACGGCCGACGCAGTCGCCGACGATGACACCGATGCGGCCGTCGCCGACGGGCAACACGTCGTACCAGTCACCGCCGATCTCAAGCGGTGACACCGCGGGCTCGTAGCGCGCGGCGAAGCCCGCAGGCAGTTCGGTCGGCGCGAGCATCGAGCGCTGCAGCGTCAACGACGTGTCGCGGGCCTGCTCGAATTGGCGGACGTGCTGCATCGCCAGGCTGAGGTGTCCGACAAGCGCGGTGACGAGATGCCTGTCTTCTGCGCTGACCCTGCGCGGATTCACCGAACTCGAGCCAGAGGGTGGCTTCACGCGACAGCGTGGCAACGATTCCGTGTGCGGTGTCGGTATCCGGCCCCCCATCCGACGGGTTCGGCGGTCAGCGGTAGCCAGCCGCGGGCGTCCTCGAGCGCACCTGCGTAGCGGAGGGTCGAGGTCACGCCATTGCGCCGTCCGAGATGTTCCCGCAAGGTGGACGGCGGGGTCGTGCTCGCCAGTCGGCCACATGATGGCCGTGACGTGCCGAACGCCCAGCGTGGCGCGACACTCGTCGAGCATGGTCGACCAGCACGTCGCCGACGCTCCTGGCTACGGTGACGGCGGTGGCGATGCGGGCGACTGCCCGTTCTCGTTCGGCCGCGGAACGTGCGGCAGTGACGTCGCGAATGGTGCCGACGTAAGTGTCCTCGGTGTCCCCGTCAGCGGCGGTGACGTGACGGCGTTGACGCTCGTCGCCACCCAGACGAGGTGGCCGTCGCGGTGCCGGATCGGCGCCTCTGCCTCCAGCGTGCCCTCCGCGAGCAGCCGGGCCAATCGCTCCTTGCGGCCGTGTCGCGTGCCATCCACGGGTGCGGCCACGTATAAGGGACGCCGTCGGCGCCGTAGCCGGTGATGTCGGCGAACGCTTCGTTGATCTCGATGACCGCCCCGCTGCGGTCCGCGACGAAGAAGCCCTCCTGCAGTGAATTCACCAGCGCGGTGCGGAACTCGTCACGGTCGGCGAGATCCTCGGCGCGGGCCCGCTGTTGTTCGTATCGCTTTGTGCCGTCGAGGAATCCGCGCGTCACCACGTCCAGCGCCGCTAGCGTCTGCAGCAGAAACCGCAGTGCGACAACGGTATCGATCCCGGAGTCTGGCGCGTCGACCAGGAGGTGGTGGTTCTCGACGATCTCCAGCATGCTGATCTGGTCCTGCAGGGCCTGCGTCCAAGCTCATGTCCTACGGAAAGGGTGTCCTCGCCCTGCGCCGCGACATAGGCCCGCAGCGCCGCGGCATACTGCGCGTGGAAGTCGGCGGACCCCGTCATGACGAGGCGCCCCGGTAACGCGCGGTGAGCACCAGCGCGTCGTCGGACTCCCTGCTGTATGCGTTGAGGATGTGCTCGGCGATAGCCATGGCGGGGGCGGCGAAGTCCATGCCGGCAACATGGTCTTCGAGGATGCCGTCGGTCGCGATGACGAGGAGGTCGCCGGGACCGATCGACACCTGATGCGTGGCCAGTGCGTGGGGTATGCGATAGCCCACGATTCCGCCTGCCAACAGGGCAGAAGCCCGGATCTGAACACCGCCGGGGCCCTTGGTGACAAGGTCGGCGGTGACGTTGCCGATCCCAATCCAGCTCAGCGTGCGGGTCTCGAAGTCGATGCGGGACAACGTGATTGCGGCTCCGCGCGTGTCGGCCAGCCCACGATGGCACAGCTGCAGCAGCACATCGGGGGGCTCGGTGCGGCAACGCTCAACCACCTCCGCGGCGCGCAGTGCCGCAGTCTCGGCCGCAGTGCCGTGACCAAGGCCGTCCGCCACGCCGAACAGTGCGGCGGTGCTGCCGACTTCGACCGCGATCGGGAAGTCTCCGCACACCTCCTCTCCGGGTAGAGGGCGGCGCGCCGCCGCCCATTCGATCGGCCCGATCCAACCTTGCCTACGCATTGGCTTGCCTACGCATTGGAAGGAATCCATTTCCACATCTCGACGACCGTGCCCTTGCCGGGCGCCGATTCCACGATCAACCGATCCATCAGCCTCCGCGCGCCGGGCAGTCCAAGGCCAAGCCCGCGGCCGGTCGAGTAGCCGTCCTCGAGTGCCCGCTCTACATCCGCGATGCCTGGGCCGTCGTCTTCTGCGCGGACCACCAGCGCCTGTCGGCCGTCGCGATACTGCAGTCCCACTCGAACTTCGCCCCGGCCGGCGTAACTCGTGATGTTGCGGGCGATTTCGGAGATCGCGGTGGCGATCATCGTGACGTCGGTCAACGAGAAGCCGAGCTGTCGGGCCAGTTCGTGCCCGGCCTGGCGGGCGATGACGATGTCGTCGGAGTTGTTGACGTCGACCACGAAGTCAGTCGGCACCGTCACGCCCGATCGTCGGCTTGCGCGATTCCAGTCGCCGATTCAGCAGCGCAAGTCCCTCTTCGAGGTCCAACGCCGTGTACATGTCGTCGAACATCAGCCCGAGTTGGACCATCGCGAAGGCCACCTCCGGCTGCAGCCCGACGATCACGGTGTCCGCGCCGCGCAGCCGGGTCATGTGGGCGATCGTGCGTATCGACCTGGCAGCGAACGAATCCATCACATCGATCGCCGTGACGTCCACGATGATCCCGTGTGCACGGTAGCGGCTTACGCGCTCCATCAGGTCGTGGCGCAACCGCTCGGCGTCGGAGTCCGTGAGCGCAGCCTGCACCGACGCGATGAGGATGGTGCCCTGCTTCAGGATGGGTACTGGCATGAGAAGGCCGCGACAGCGGTGGTCAGCCGTTGGGTTCGCCGGTGCGGGTCACTTCGTAGCCCAGCAACCGTTCGGCCTCTTCGATACCGCCCTGCAGGTCGCCGACGGCGTTCATCTTCGACAGGTCTAGCCCGATCGTCACCAGCGTCAGCGCGATATCCGACGACAGACCGGTGATGATCACGCTCGCACCCATTAGGCCCGACGCGTCGACCGTCTGCACCAGGTGGTTCGCCACGGTGGAGTCGATCGTCGGCACACCGGTGATGTCGATGACCACCACCTTGGCGCGGTTGGCGCGGATAGCACGCAGGAGTTGCTCGGTGACCTGACGGGCGCGCTGGCTGTCGAGCACGCCGATGATCGGCAGAATCAGCAGCTGTTCACGGACCTGGAGCACGGGTGTGGATAGCTCGCGAATGGCCTCCTGCTGCTGGCGAATGATGCGCTCGCGTTCCTGCACGAAGCCGACGGCCACGGTGTTCGCGATGCGGTTGGCGGCGGGCTCGTACGCGTCGAGCACCCGGTTCAGCAGGTCGAAGTCGGTTTGGTACTTCTCGAACAGCGACCGGGCCAGCACGTCGCGCAGAAGGAGCACGATGCCGACCACCTCGTCGGTTTCGACGCCTCGAGGGATGATCCGCTCGGACAGGTCGCGCGCGTAGTCCTGCAGCGCTTCGACGCTACCGGTCTCCAATACCTCGACGTAACTGTCGTAGACCGTCGTCGCCTCGGAGAAGATCTCCTCGGGCGACATCGCGGTGAGTAGCTCGGCCTCGGTGATTCGGCGCGCCCACTCCTCACGCAACGCGGTGCGGTTCTGGCGCAGATGCTGGACGAGCTGGGGCAGCAGATCCTGGCCCACAAGCTTGTCGTCGGTACTTGCGAAATCCGTCGACGATTCAGACATTGCGGCCTCCCAGCTCCACTCGCGCGACGGTGTCGGTGCACGAGGTCCTGTGCCGACATTAGTCCAGCGCCGGGCGCGGAAGCGTCGAAGTAACCAATCTCCAACGGCCATTGAAGGCTAGGCTCTGCGCATGCCCGCCAGGGCGGCAAGACGGAGGATCGAGCGTTGTCAGACCAGGATGCGATCGCGACCGCGATCGCCTACCAGGACGGGATCGCGGTGCTGAAGGTCGGCGGTGATATCGACCTCGCCACCGTGCCCGCGCTGGAGGCCGCCATCGATGAAGCGCTGATACCCAAGACCGACCGGATTGGTGATCGACCTCTCCGAGGTCGGGTTCCTTGCCTCCGCGGGTCTTCAGGCTTTGGTCGCGACGCACACCAACGTCAGCCAGTCCGCGCAGTTTGCGGTCGTCGCGAACAGCGCCGTCGACCAGCCGACCGATAGAGCTGACCGGACTCGACCAGATCTTCGAGCTGTATCCGACGCTGGCAGAGGCGCTGACGGCGGTCAAGACCAACTCGAAATAACCTGGCCACCATCCGGTTCCGCAGACCGGGTCAGGGCACCATCCAGGACAGCACAGACGACTGCAGGGCCGACAGCACGCACAGCAGCGCCAGGAACACCACGCTCCACACGATGACTCGGCGGAAGATGTCGCCTTCCTTGCCGTTCATACCGACCGCGGCCGCCGCGATGGCCAGGTTCTGCGGCGAGATCATCTTGCCGAGCACTCCGCCGGAACTGTTCGACGCAGCCATCAGCACATCGGACAGTCCGGCCTGATTCGCCGCCGTCACCTGAAGGGCGCCGAACAGCGAGTTCGACGACGTATCGGAACCGGTGACGGCGACGCCGAGCCAGCCAAGCACTGGCGAAAGCAGCGCGAACGCTCCGCCGGCACCGGCCATCCACGTGCCGAGCGTGATCGTCTGTCCTGACAGGTTCATCACGAATGCCAACGCCAGCACCACCATCACGGTCACGATCGCAAACCGCAGCTGGAACAGTGTGGCGCCGTAGGCCTTAAGCGCGCGAGGCACCGACAGCTTGAGCACGGCTATCGTCAACGCGCCCGCGATGAGCATCTGCGTGCCCGGCGTGGTGAGCAGGTTCAGCGTGAACTCGGTCAGCGACACGGGCTTCCCCGCGGGGCTGACGACGTGCAGTCCCGGCCAATGGAACTTGAAAGTCGCCGCCTTGTCGAGCAGATTCTTGACAGGGGTGATCTGACAGATCACGAAAACCACGATGATGATCGCGTAGGGGGCGTACGCGCGGACGACCTCCGCGCGGTCGTCGGGGTCCGGCTGGGAGGCGTTCACGCGCTGCGCGAACTCTGGCGTCGGCTCGTCCGCGGCGCCGCCCGCGATGACCGGGGGTGCCTGCTCGCTGCGCGGATGGGTGACGCGCACCATCGCGACCACTGCGGCGGCCGAGAGCAGGGACGCGACCACGTCGGCCAGAGGCACCGAGATGAAGTTGGAGGTCCCGTACTGCGCGACGGCGAAGACGAGGCCGCAGACCAGCGCCACCGGCCAGGTTTCCCTGATGCCGCGCCAGCCGTCGACGATCGCCACCAGCGCTAGCGGCACGAACAGTGCCAGCAGCGGGGTCTGCCTACCCACCATCGCGCCGAGGGTGTCGCTCGGCAGCCCGGTCACCTTGCCCAGCGTCAGGATCGGGGTGGCCATCGCGCCGAACGCGACGGGCGCGGTGTTGGCGGTCAGTGCGAGTGCCGCCGCCTTGAGCGGCCGGAAGCCGAGGGCCATCAGCATCACCGAGGTCACCGCCACCGGCGTGCCGAACCCTGCCAGCGCCTCCAACAGCGCTCCGAAAGAGAACGCGATGATGACCGCCTGTATCCGCTGGTCGTCGCTGACGCGCGCGAACGAGCGCCGCAGCACGTCGAAATGCCCTGTCTCGACGGTCATTTGATAGACCCAGATGGCGTTGATCACGATCCACAGGATCGGGAAGAACCCGAAGGCAGCGCCCTCCGTCCCGGCTAGCAGCGTCTGACCGAACGGCATCCCGTACACCAGGAAGGCGAGCACGATCGCCAGTGCCAACGACACCAGTGACGCCACCCATGCCGTCACTCGCAGCACACCCAGCATTAGGAACAGCGACAGCAGTGGCAGCGCCGCGACAAGCGAGCTCCACGCCAGGGAATGCGCAACCGGATCCAGAATCTGTTGGTACACGGCGACCACCTCGTGGGCACGGCGATACAAGCGACATCCGCGGGGTAGCCCGCGTCGGCGGATTTCAACCCTGCGCTGAAGGCCACCTGCACAATCGCTGTGCGCCTGGTAGAACGGTGGAATAGAGTGCCGTTGGCCAGATTGATCTTCAAAACAGCTGGCACGGTCGGGTAGATAGGAAGAAATCATGGGTCGGATGGCTCGCCGTGTCGCGGCGCTTGTCGGTGGTGCCGCGGTGGTGACGATGGTGGGCTTGACCGCCTCGTGCGCCAAGGAAGAGAAAAAGGCGCCGGAGACGTCGACGACAACCACCACGACGACGACTTCGGCGCCTGCCACGTCGGCGCCGCCGACGGTTGCGCCGACGGAGAAGTCGATCAACCCGACCGGCGGCAACCTGTTCACGCCCACGGTGAAGGCGCCGCCTGCGCCGACCGCGATCCCTGGCGATCACTAGAACCACGTCAGGCCAGCTCGGACGTACGCTGGCGAGTTGTGGTTGCCCGGCAGCTAGGCGTGCTGGCGGTGGTCGGTGCTGCGCTGGCGGTGCTCGTCTCCGACCTGCATCCGGCATCGGATCCCTATCGGGGCGGCATGATCGCCGGTCCGTACTCCTACCTGCTGGCGAGTTCGACCGATCTCGGGCCATCGCATCGCGCGACCACCCAGCTGACCGCCGCACTGCGTGATGCGGTTCGCCCCGAAGCGCTGATCGGTTGGGCGGACCACAACGGGCTGGCGGTGCGCTGGAAGCCGGGCGACGATTGGGCGATCGTTGAAGGCGCCGCCGAGGAGGTCGCCAGCGCGTTCGGCGTCGAGGTGCACGACTACCTGGGCATGCGCGGGCAGGTGTTTTACGCGTCGCCGCAGCAGCCGCAGATCCCCGAGCCGCTGCGCGGTGAGGTCGCCGAGCTGGGCCGGATCCTCGGCTACACGCCGCATCGCACGAATCGTCCTGACTTCATTCCCCTCGACGTGCCGGACAAGGGCCTGACGCCTGCCGCGCTGCGCAACACGTACAACCTCGGAAAGTTGGCCGACGCCGGCTTCACCGGCAAGGGCACCACGATCGTGTTCTTCGCCTTCGACGGATTCGACCAGGCCGACCTCGACACGTTCGCCACCATGTACCGATTGCCGAAGTTCACCCCGACCCTGGTCGGCGGCCAGCCGAGCGAACCGCACGGCGAGACGACGATGGATCTCGAGGTCGCCCACGCCATCGCGCCCGACGCCACGAAGGTGGTCATCAACGCGCGTCCGACAGTCGAAGGCGACGGCGCCTTCGAGAAGATTGCGCAGATGTTCGACTCGGCGGAGCGGCAGTTTCCCGGTGCGGTGTGGAGCTTTTCGATCGGCTGGGGTTGCGACAAACTGCACACAGCGGCGGATCTGGCGCCGGTCCGATCGGCGTTGAGGACCGCACATTCGAACGGCACCTCGGCGTTTCAATGCCAGCGGTGACCTCGCGGGACTGGAATGCAGGGGAGGCCAGGACTGGTCGTCACCGCCGGGCCCCGCGGACGTCGGGCTGGATTCCGTCGCGTCGCTGCCCGAGATGACCGATGTCGGCGGCACGACGCTGTCCACCGATGCGAATGGCGTGTGGCTGGCCGAGCAGACGTGGTTCGACGTTCCGCTGTCGCAGGGCACCGGCGGCGGCGTGTCCTCGTTGTTCGACCGTCCCGACTGGCAGCGCGGCGTCGCGCCCGACCAGGATCCCGGTAAGCGGTTGACCCCCGATGTCGCCGCGGTCGCCGACCCGTTCACCGGTGTGCGGATCGTGTTGAACCAGCAGGAGGTGGTGGGTGGAGGCACTTCCCAGTCGGCCCCGATCTGGGCGGGGATGGCGGCCGTGATGAACCAGTACCTGATCAGCAACGGTGGCAGGGCGCTCGGCGACCTGAACCCGGTCCTGTATCGCATCGCCAGGGGCGCGCCGCTGCCTGGCTTCCGCGACATCACCCTCGGAGGCAATGCGGTCGCCGACGCCGGGCCGGGCTACGACATGGTCACCGGCCTCGGCACGCCCGACGTGGACAACCTGGTCCGCAACATTCTCGTACTGCAGAAGGCCACCCGATGAGCACCGGATCCGAAACGAACGACGAGCAAGTTCCCACCGCGCAATGCCGAGTGTGTGAGACCGACGTCCCGGCTGGCGAGTACTGCGGTCTGTGCGGGTGTCACCTCACCCCCCGGCGCGGGGAAGGCCCAGATTGGCTGCGCATCCGCGACTTCGGTGCCGCGCCGGGCGAACACTTGCTGCAGCCGTCGTTGGCGAGTTCACTGTTCCCGCACTTGCCGCCGCGGTCGCGCATCGTGTTCCGGTTCGGGCTCGCGGTGGTGCTCGTAGCGCTGGTCGCGTTCGCCTTGTTGCGGTTGCCCGCCGCGCTCGTCACGGTCGCCGCGCTGGGCTTCCCGTTCCTGTTCCTGCTCTATCTGCGCGAGTCCGACGCGTTCGCCGATATGCCGGCGCGCACGTGGGCGCTCACCGCAGCGCTCGGCATCGGGCTCGGGTGTCGGATGGGTGCTCCTGACGGGTGCGTTGGTCGCCCGCTCGTACGGAATTGCTTTGGGCGCAGGCGTTGTGGGCGCCCGCATGCTGCAGATGGGCATCGGCATACCGCTGGGCGGCGTGATACTGATGCTGATGCCCGCGGTGATCGTGCGGATTCTGCGGCCGCCATCGCGGGAATCGTTGGACGGCTTCATGATTGGGGCTCTTGGCGCGCTGACCTTCACCGCGGCAGCGACGTTGACGAGATTGGCCCCGCAGTTCGGCAGCGGTGTGGTGAGCAAGCGACCGATGGATAGCCTTCTCGTCGAGGCGGGCATCCGGGGAGTGGCGGTGCCGCTCACTGCGGCGGCGGCAGGCGGGCTGATCGGTGCCGCACTGTGGTTCAAGCGTCCGCCGAGCAAGGAGGGCCAGCATCCCGGCTTAGTGCGTGCGCTCCTGGTGTCGTTCGCCGTGGCGGTGCTGGGGCTGTACGTGGGCCTGGGCCTGATCGACGTCGTCCACTTCCCGCAGGTGCTGATGTTGGTGCTCTACCTCGCGCTGGCTGCGGTGGCGCTGTTCCTGCTGCGCGTCGGGTTGCAGCTGGCGCTGCTGCACGAAGCCCACGACGAGATCCAGTCCGACGAACCGCTGCTGTGCCCGCACTGCGGACATGTCGTTCCCGATATGGCGTTCTGCCCGGCCTGCGGTGTGGCGACCCGCGCGTCGTCGCGTACGTCACGGTCGGCACGACGTGACCTTCGCCCGGTGCGCAGCGACCAGGAGTCCGACGGGTGATGAGCACGCCAACGACAGAGTACTTCCCTGGCTACGCGGTGCCGCGAGGGGCATATAGCGCTGCGCCGGTCCGGCATTCGCGTGCCCGAGTACTACTGATCTGGTTCAGCGCGATCGCCGTGGTGGCCGTCGCTTTGGTCGGCGTCTCGTCGATGATCAGCCAAGCCGCCGGTGCGCTACGCGTGCCCGCCGGACTGCGGGCGGCCGCCGACAGGCACGCCGGTGGAGATCAATCCGAGGTTCACTGCGCCCGACGGCTCGTTCGCGGTGTCGTATCCCGCCGCGGGTGCGGCATACAAAATCACCACCAAGCCCAACGGGATAACGGCGGATCTGCTTGCGGGAGACGGTGGCACGATGCAGTTGTTCAGCCAGCCGGCCGGCAATCGGTCTGCCTGAACAGATCGCGAAGGACTTGATCAAGCAGACCTTCCCAGACACCCGCACCGCGTATTTGATTCCCAACGCGATGGTCGGCTATCACCCCGGATACGGCGAGGCCGCCGACTGCTGGCCACAGGGCGCCAACAGCAGCTACATGAAGATGCGGTTGTTGGTGATGGTCGCGGTGAAGGACGACCTGGCACTCGTCGCGGCCGCGGTCGGCCCGTTCCGCGCGTTCGGCCCGGACTCCGGTAGCGGTAAGCCGTCGGGGGCCAGTCTCCAGATCGCTTTGGACATGGGCAAATACGTCAACAGCTTTTCCTGGCGGGGCGATCCGCCCCGCTAGGCGACGTCGGTCAAGCAGTATCCGCGCTCCCTGGCGACATCGGCCAGCAGGGCACGCAGCCGATGCCGCGCGCGATGCAGCCGCGACATCACCGTCCCGATCGGGACGTCGGTGAGCTCGGCGATCTCTTTGAACCGGCGTCCTTCGATATCGGCGTAATAGACTGCGGTGCGCAACTTTTCGGGAAGCTTCTGCATCGCTGCCCTGACGTCGGTGTCGCCCAGCCGATCCAGCACCTGATCTTCGGCGGAGCGGAGCCCGCTCGACGAGTGCCCGGCCTCGGCGACCAGTTGGCTGTCGGTGATCTCATGGGTCAGCCACTGCGTCGGCCGCCGCTGTTGTTTGCGGTAGCCGCTGATGTGGGTGTTGACCAGAATCCGGTACAGCCAGCCGCCGAGGTTGGTGCCGTCGTTGAACCCGTGAAAGCCGGCAAACGCCTTGGCCGCCGTCTCCTGCAGCAGGTCCTCCGCGTCCGTACGATCCCGGGTCAATTTCATCGCCTGCGGGTAGAACCCATCGAGCAAAGGGATCGCGTCACGCTCGAAGCGCGCGATGAGCGCACGATCGGTCTCGGCCTGCAATGTTGCGGTGCTATTGCGCATGCGCCACTCCTGACGGCAACGGATCTTGTTGTATGCCGACAACTCTCACGGTTGGCCGACGGCCTGTCTGCACGGCTGGCCCCCCAATGGGGGTATTGGAAACCTGACCCGGCGCATACCGGTTAACCCCCATATCGGGGCCGGTGAACAGGACCTGCCAGGCAACCACCAACGCACTGGCCGCCAGGAGGGCGGTCGTGAGGACGCTGCGGAGCAGGCGGGTGTCGGTGGAGTCCATCGCTGTCCACGATCGCGGTTTCTGCCGCGTGCGTCGTCGACGGTGGCCCCCATTTGTGATTACCGCTAGCGGCCATTGCTGGGTATCTCAGCGGGCGCACAGCGCGCACACAGCGGCACTGCAGTCGCAGAAGCTAACCAGGATGTGTGGGTGGACGGGTGCTAGCTGTGCTGGTCCGCCCGACCGCGCCGCCGATCTGGCTGGGCCTCCTGATCGCCGCAGCGGCGATCACGGGCGAGACCCTGCTGATGATCGTGCTCAAGCGTGTCGCCCCGATGGACACCTTCGGCGTGCTCTACTTCCTGGGCGCGTTGGTCGTCGCGATCGGATGGGGACCGGGCCTGGCAGCGGTGACCTCTCTTGTAAGCGTGTTGGCCTTCGGATACTTCCATGACTGGCCGAACGACTCCTTCGATCCCACCGACCTGCGCAACTGGGTGGCGATGAGCGTGTTCCTTGTCGTCACGTTGGTGGCGAATATGCTCGCCGGGGTGGCTCGGGCCAGGGCGACTGAAGCCGATCGCAGCGCCGAGCGGCAGGGTGCGCTGCGACGCGTCGCGACCGCAGTGGCGCAAGGGGTGCCGCCCTACGACGTGTTCTCAACGGTGACAACGGAGTTGGCGCACGCGCTGCGCGTCCGGCACACCGCACTGTTTCGCTACGAACCCGACGGCAGCGCAGTGTTGGTTGCGGTCCACGACGAATCCGGCGAACAGCCGATGTCGGTCGGCGAACGCTTCTCACTTTCGGGCGACGACGGCGCGGCGAGAGTGTTACGCGAGGGCCGGGTCGCCCCGATCGTCGTCGACGGCCAGGAATGGGGCGTGGCCGTGGTGAGTTCCTCTCCCGCCCAACCATTTCCAGCGGACACCGAGGCACGCCTGATGGACTTCGCTGAATTGGTCGCGATGGCCATCGCCAACGCACAGGCTCGTTCAGACCTCAACGCATCCCGGGCGCGCATCGTCAGCGCCGCCGACGACGCCCGCAGGCAGTTGGAGCGGGATCTGCACGACGGGGCGCAGCAGCGCCTGGTGTCGCTTGCGCTCAAAGCCCGGATGACCGAGGTGTCGTTGCCAGCGGGTCAGGACGCTATCAAGGAACAGCTCGCCGAGATCGTCGAAGGCCTCGGCGATGCGTCCGAGGAACTGCGCGCGATCTCTCGCGGCATCCATCCAGCGATCCTGTCCAAGGGCGGATTGGGTCCTGCGCTGCGGTCGCTGGCGTGCCGCTCGGCGGTTCCCGTCAAACTCGACGTCGGCGTCGAAGGCCGGTTGCCCGACCGGGTGGAGGTCGCCGCCTATTACGTTGTGGCTGAGGCGCTTACCAACACGGCGCGGCATGCACACGCGGCCGAGGTCAAGGTGAGCGTGAAAGCCGCTGATGGACAGCTCGACCTGATGATCTCCGACGACGGGGCCGGCGGTGCCGACCTGGCGAACGGATCCGGTTTGATCGGTCTGGTCGACCGTGTCGAAGCGGTCGGCGGTCACCTCTCGGTCAGCAGCCCGGCCGGTGCAGGCACGTCGCTTGCCGCGACCATTCCGTGCGCGGCGTAGCGCCTAGCGGTGCCATCCCCAGGGCCAACCCCACGGGTGCCAGAACGGATCGCCGTGCCACCCACCGCCATAACCGTTTCCCCAGCCGCGCCCGCCGTGCCCAAAGTCATGGCCGCCACCGTGCCAGCCAACCGGCTGCACCGTGGCCGTTCCGGCATTCGACGGCTCGGTGCTGGCGGTCGCGATCCCGGTTCCGATTCCCAGCGTGGAGGCCGCGATTAGACCGGCGATGGCAATACTGCTAACAACTCGTTTAATGTTCATACGATCCAGAGTTGCCCTCGCGATAGGTACGAGGCCTCGGTGTTGGCGCCCAAATTGCGGCCCCCGCTAGCAGGTAGCGCTCAGCACGTGTCTCCGCCTATTGCCCTGGCCGCGGTGGCAACACTGACCCACCCGACGACAAGCGGGACTAGCCGGTAATCCTCAGGCAGACGCCTTCACCTTGGCCGCCGCCGACTCGGGCATGGGCTCGTAGCGTGCGAACGACCGCGTGAACGATCCTGCGCCGTGCGACAACGACCTCAAATCGATTGCGTACCGGGTCAATTCGACCTCGGGTATCTCGGCCCTCACCAGCGTGCGATCCTCGCCGACATTTTCGGTGCCCAGCACACGGCCGCGGCGACTCGCAAGGTCGCTCATCACCGAACCGACCATGTCGTCGGGCACCAGCACCGACACCACGTCCACCGGTTCGAGCAGGTTCACCCGGGTCGCGGCTGCCGCCTCGCGCAGCGCCAACCCGCCGGCCATCTGGAACGCGAAGTCCGACGAATCCACGCTGTGCGCCTTGCCGTCGAACAGGGTGACCCGGATGTCGACCACCGGATACCCCGCGCGCCGACGCCCTTCTCCATCTGCGCCCGCACGCCCTTCTCGACGCTCGGAATGAAGTTCCGCGGGACCGAACCGCCGACCACCTTGTCGACGAACTCGAATCCCGAACCTTCAGGCAGCGGCTCCACCTCGATGTCACACACCGCGATACTGACCATGCCCGCCGGACTGCTTGACGTGGCGCCCGTGGCCTTTGGCGTTGCCGCCGAACGTTTCTCGCAGCGGCACGCGCAGTTCGACGGTGTCCACGGCAACGCCGTACCTTCGGGCCAGCGCGTCGAGCACCACGCCGGCGTGGGCCTCACCCATGCACCACAGCACGATCTGGTGGGTCTCGGGATTCTGCTCGATGCGCAGCGTTGGGTCCTCGGCGGCCAGCCGTTGCAGGCCGACTGCGAGCTTGTCCTCGTCGGTCTTGGCGTGTGGCTCCACCGCCATCGGCAGCAGCGGCTCGGGCATCGTCCACGGCTTGAGCACCATCGGGTCGGGCTTGTCGGACAGCGTGTCGCCGGTTTCGGCCTTGGACAGCCTGCCGATAGCGCAGATGTCGCCCGCCACGACGGCGGGGGCAGGTCGCTGCTGCTTGCCGAGCGGGAACGACAGCGTGCCGATCCGTTCGTCCTCGTCGTGGTCGACATGGCCGGTGGACGCGCTGAAACCGTTCGAACCCGAAAAAAGAACTGAAATGGCCCGACACGTGAACCGTCGCGTCGGGCCTGATGGTCCCGGAGAACACCCGGACCAGACTGACCCTGCCGACGTAGGGATCCGACGTCGTCTTGACCACCTCGGCGAGCAGCGGGCCCGTTCGGATCGCATGCCAGCCCCTCGCGGGTTTTGCCTTGTGGCGTGAAGACCTCGGGCAGCTTGTGTTCCGGCGGCGACGGAAACGCGCTGGTCATGATCTCCAGCAGTTCCAACGTGCCGACACCCGTACCGCTGCATGCCGGGATCACCGGGAAGAACGACGCGCGGGCGACGGCCTTCTCCAGATCGTCGATCAGCACCGCCTGGTCGATCTCCTCGCCACCGAGGTAGCGCTCCATCAACGTCTCGTCCTCGGACTCCTCGATGATTCCCTCGATCAGAGTGCCGCGGAGTACCTCGAGCGGTTCGGAATACGACGCGTCCGGGGCGTGGGTGTCGGTCCGTTTGCCGCCCGCGTACTCATAGTGTGTCTGCGACAGCAGGCCGATCAGGCCGGTACACGGGGTGTCGGCGGCCAGATACAGCGGTAATACCTTGTCGCCGAACGCTGCCTGGGCCGCCGCGAGTGCACTCTCATAGTTCGCGCGAGCGTGGTCGAGCTTCGTGATCACCACGGCGCGCGGCATGCCCACCTGAGCGCACTCCAGCCATAGCGACTTGGTGGGGTCGTCGACTCCTTCGTTGGCGGCGATGACGAACAGCGCGCAGTCTGCGGCTCTCAGGCCTGCCCGCAGCTCGCCGACGAAGTCGGCATACCCGGGGGTGTCGATCAGGTTGACCTTGATCCCGTCGTGCTCGAGCGGCGCGAGCGCGAGGCCGACCGAACGCTGCTGTGCGAGCTCCGCCTCGTCGCTGTCGCACACCGTGGTGCCGTCGACAACGGAGCCCTGTCTGGTGAGGACGCCGGAGGCGACCAGGAGGGCCTCGACGAGTGTGGTCTTGCCGCCACCCGATGGGCCCACCAGCACCACATTGCGGATGGCGGCCGGACTGTCCGCGGTGGGGGCGGCTCCGGCCTGGGAAGTTGTCGTCTTGTCGGCCATGACGGTCCCTCCCGTCGGCTGAGCCGACAATGAGCTCGAGCAGCTACTCTGCTGCTGTTAATCCACAATTCCCCGAACCGACACCGAGCACAAGAGATTCGATGACTTTCGCCTGAGTCGCTACGCTGAGATGCATGCCGTCCATCGGGATGCGCATTGCCGCCTTGCTTGGCGCGGTGGTCATGGCCACCATCGTGAGCTCGTGTCAGGAGTCCGCGTCGATCCCGGACGCGCAGGCGCCCAAGCACAACGCGGCAGACGTGACGTTCGCGCAGAAGATGATTCCGCATCATCAACAGGCGCTCGACATGGCAGCGATGGTGCCGCCCCGCACCACCAACCGCGAGCTCATCGTCATGGCCAAACACATTGCGCTGGATCAGCAGGCACAGATCGACACATTGCAGCGACTGCTCCAGCAGTGGGGCGAACCGGCTGCGGCGGACCACATGGGACACGACGGGATGGGCATGGACGGCATGGTCGACGCGGCCACGATGGACAGGCTGCCCGCGCTCAAAGACGCCGAGTTCGACGAGCTGTGGCTGAGATCGATGATCGTCCACCATCAGGGTGCGGTCGCGATGGCAGAGCCGGAAATTGCGCATGGCGAGGATCCGACGGCGGTGAGGATGGCCAAGGTCATCGTCGACTGGCAGCAACTGGAGATCGGCCGAATGCACGCCATGCTGGGCCCAGCGCAGTGACGTTGCGCCTACCCGCGAGGTAATCGACACACGGTCGGCCCGCGATGAGGCTGGAGCCATGACAACTTATGACGAACTCGCACAGCGCTACATCGACACCTGGAACGAGACCGACGCGAGCGCCCGGCGCACCGCCGTGGATCAGCTCTTCACCGAAGACGCCCGTTACGTGGACCCGATGGCCGCCGCGGATGGCCAGGAGGCGATCACGTCGCTGATCGGGGCTGTGCAGCAGCAGTTCCCCGACTTCAGGTTCCGGTTGGCCGGTCCGGTCGACGGCCACCACGACCAGGCCCGGTTCGGCTGGGAGTTAGGCCCGGAGGGATCACCGGCACCGATCGTCGGATTCGACGTCGCGGTCAGCGACGCATCAGGCCGCATCCAGACGGTGCTTGGATTCCTCGACAAGGTTCCCGCCGCGGGCTGATCAAGCCTGCCAGGACGCCCACCGCTTCACCTCGACGGTGACGACGGGACCATCGAGCGCAATTCGTTGGTACTGAACGTATTTCCGCCGCAAGAGCGCGTAGCCGGTGGCCATCTCCTCGCCGCGGTAGTGGATCGCCGCGATCCCGTCGGCGCGCACCCACCACAGCTGCTCCCAGTCGTCGTCATAGTGGTCGACGAGCATGGTGACTTTGGGGTTGGCTTCGATGTTGGCCAGCCGGCGAAGTTTCTTGGTGGACTTACGTTTGGCGTCGACGGCGGTGTAGACGACGTCGTCGTGAACGGCGAAGACCACCGGCACCAGGTGTGGTGTTCCATCGGCTGCCACCGTGGCAAGCATCGCTACCGGCGATTCGGCGAACATGGCCACGGTTTCGCTATCGGCCATCGTCCCAGAGTATTCCTAGCCTGTTAGTCCTCAAGGCACGCCTTGTTGGCGTCCATTTGTCCTGCACAGCTGGGGCTCGACGTGGCGCGCGACAGCAGCGTGTAAAACGTCTGCTGTTCGTCGGGGGTCAGTGGACCCAGCACCCGTTGCTCGACGTCGGTGAGAAGGTCCTCGACCTCCTTGAGGCGGGCGGTGCCCGTCGTCGTCAGGGAAACCGTGTGGCGGCGACGGTCCTGCGGCGACCGGCGCCGCTCCACGAGATCGTCGGCCTCCAACTCGTTCAGCAGTGCGACCACATTGGTGGGGTCCATTCCAAGCGTCGCGGGCAGGTCGGACTGATTCTGTTCGCCGTGATCTCGCAACAGGGTGAGGGCGATGACGTGGCGGGCGCGCAGGCCGAATGCCTCGAGTTCGAGCTCGGCCTCGGTCTGCATCCGGCGCGCGAGGTGGACGAGCAGCGGCGCGGACAGATGCTCCGCGGGCCGGACAATGGGCAGGTCATCCACCTGTCCAGGCTACTGGAATAGACCAACTGTTCCCGTGGTATAGATAATTAGTGCTACACAAACTATCTATGGAGAACTAGCAATGCCGAACCTGCTCCACATCGACACGTCCGTGCAGGGAGATCGGTCGGTCAGCAGGCGCCTGACCGCCCACGCCGCTGACCGTTGGCGCGCCGCGCATCCGGATGGCACGGTCACCTATCGCGACCTTGCGGTGAACCCGATTCCGCACCTGGACGCCGCGACCGGCGCTGCCCGACTGGTGCCCGCCGAGGCGCGCACGCCCGCGCAGGAAACGTCGTTCGCGCTCAGCGTCGCGTTGGTCGGCGAGATCAAGATCGCCGACGCCGTCTTGCTCGGCGTGCCGCTCTACAACTTCGGCGCGCCGAGCACCATCCACGCCTGGGTCGACCACATCGTCGCGCCAGGCTTGTCGATGGATGCCGAGACAGGCGGCGGACTCCTTGGGGGCACCGACTTCATCGTGCTCGCCAGCCGCGGGGGCGGATACGGGCCCGGCACCCCCCGCGAAGGCTGGGATCACGCCGAGACCTGGCTACCACATGCCGTCTCGCTGACGGGTCTGCAGCCGCGGTTCATCACCGCCGAGCTGACCATGGCCGACGTCAATCCGGCCATGGCTGAACTCAAACCGCTCGCCGCCGAAAGCCTCAGTCGGGCACTGTCGGCGATCGACCAACTGTGGAGCGCCGACGAGAGCGCCGCATAGCTCGAACGCGGCGATACGCTCGGCGTATGGCGGGATCGGCGTGAGCATGGAGTTCAGGGAACTCGCAGCTTTCGTCGCCATCGCCGAGGAGGGCGGATTGTCGGCCGCTTCGCGCCGCCTCCACATCAGCCAGCCGGCGCTGTCGCAGACCGTCAACGGCCTCGAACGCGAGCTGGGTGTCAAGCTGTTGGTGCGCAGCAGCACCGGCGTGGCGCCAACCGAGGCGGGGATGGTGTTCCTTGCGGAGGCACGCGGGCTGCTCGCGCGCCGCGACCAGGCCGTCGCGACGATGGCAGAGTTGACCGCCGACGGCGGCGGCACCATCAGGCTGGGGATCCCGCTCGAGCTGGACCCGGACGTGTTGCCGAGCGCGCTCGCCCGGTTCACCGCGAAATACCCTGAGACACGGGTGGTTCCGCGCCAGCTGTCCACCGCGGCGCAGTTCACAGCGTTGCGCGATGACACGCTCGACGTCGGACTCGTGCGCGAACGGTCGGCGGGCCCGGAGTTCGACGCGATGCTGGTCTCCAGGGAGAACCTCGGCGTTTTGATTCCAGCCGATCTGGCCGACGGCCTCGTCGGCCCCGATGGTGTGCGGCTGGACGCCCTGCAGGGGTTGAAATGGATCGGTTTTCCGCGCGCCGGCAGCCCGGCGTGGTTCGACGAACTCACGTCGATCCTGCGCAGCCACGGTATCGACGTCGGTCTGCCCGTGCCGGAGGACCTCGAGCTCGTCGCCGCAATGAAATACGCGTCTGTCGGCTCCGGACACGCGTTCGCCCTGGCGCCACGGCGCGGGCTGGATCAGCTGCCCGAGGCCGTCGTCTGGGCTCAGCTCGTCGGCAACCCGTTGGTGCGCAGAACGTGGGCGGTTTGGCTGTCCAGTTCACGCAGGCGCGACGTCGGACATTTCGTCACATCGTTCGACAGCCCGGACGACGACTAGCGCTACGGCGCGACGGCGAGCTGACCGCCGGTGGCGTGCAGGATTTCGCCGTTGATGTAGCTGGCGTCGGGAGAGGCGAGAAAGGTTACCGCGCGGGCGATTTCGTCCGGATCGGCGACGCGCCCAAGCGTCGTGGTGGTAGCGAGTGCTGCGGTGAGTCCCGGCGTGACGGCCGTGCCCGGCGTCTCTGTCGGCCCGGCCGCCACCGTGTTCACCCGCACGCCTGAGCGGCCGAACTCGTCGGCCCACACTCGTGTCAGCAGCTCGACTGCCGGCCTTGGTCGCCCCATAGATGCCTGCCTGCCGCGCCGGAGTCGAGGCTGCGAGCGTGCTGATGTTGACAACGGCGCCATGCCCGCGCTCGGCCATACCGGGTACCAGCTCCTGGACCAGGATGTAGGGCGCACGCAAGTTCAGGTTCACATGCTCGTCGAAGAACGCGTCGTCGGTGTCGGCCGTCGCCCCGAACCGGTAGACACCTGCGTTGTTGATCAGGATGTCGACCGGGCCCGCGACGTCGGCCAGGCGGCGCACGTCGTCGGCGCTTGACAAGTCAGCAGCGATGAAACGTGCCTTTCCGCCGCTATTTTCGATCTCCTGCACCGTCTCGGCACCACGTTCGGTGCTGCGGCCGTGTACCACGACTTCGGCGCCGAGCGCGGCGAGCTGCTGCGCGATCGCCCTGCCGATGCCTGCGGTCGCCCCGGTAACCAATGCGGTTGAGCCCTCGAGTGTTGTAGCCATACCTCATTCAATCGCGGGCCGGGCCAACCGCATCCGGACCGGCGATGCACGAAACTTATGGCGGCCATCGGTCGCGGATATCGACGGCCGCAATAGCTGCGCGCTTGCCTGCGTTCTGACCGACATGACCAAGAACATTCGCGTCGGCGTCCAGCTATGGCCCGGCGGTACACCTTCCTACCGAAGCTGGCGCGAAGCTGTGCTGACCGCTGAGGAACTCGGCGCCGACGCCATCTTCGGCTACGACCATTTCCACAAGCCGTTCACCGAGCCGTCGGGGGATGGCCTGCCGCTGCTGCTGCCCGAGCAGCCCGATGTCAACAACTTCGAAGGGTGGACCGCACTCGCATCGTGGGGTGAGATCACCAGCCACGCCGAGGTCGGTCTCCTGGTGACGGGCATCGGCTATCGCAATCCCGACCTGCTGGCCGACATGGCTCGCACGGTGGACCACATCAGCGGCGGCAGGCTGGTCCTCGGTTTGGGCTCGGGCTGGTACGAAAAGGACTACAGCGTCTACGGATACGACTTCGGCACCATCAAGTCCCGGATGGATCTGTTCGAGGACAACCTGGTCCGCATCGAGGACAGGCTCGCCCGGTTGGTCCCGTCGCCCGTGCGCAGGATCCCCATCCTCATCGGCGGCATGGGGGTCAAGAGGACGCTGCCGATCGTCGCCAAGCATGCCGACATCTGGCACACCTTCGCCAGCGTTCCGGAGTATCGGCGCAAGAACGCGATCCTCAAGGACCTCGCGGCCGAAGCAGGCCGCGACGAGAGCCGCATCGAGCGCGCGGTGCACTGGACTGGACGCGAGAATGCCGACGCGTTTGTGGCCGAGGGCGTCACGCTGTTCACCAGCGAGATCCACCCGACCGACGACGGCTACGACTTCGGCGAGCTCAAGGACATGCTGGCCTGGCGCGACCGTCAGCGCTAATGGTGTCCGCTCTGCCCGGTGCGCGGCTGCGGGGCCACGCTGAGCGGCTCCCGGGTGACGGGCGTACGCGTCACACCGATCTCCGGCGCCTTGGTCGGCCGCGGCTGATACGTCGGGTAGTACGTCGGCGCGGTGTTCACCTGAGAGGCCGTCGGCGGCGGCGGAGGAGCGGGTGGTGGTTGCGCGCTGGTTGCTATCGGAACCGGTCCGGCGGTGGTCGGTGCGGTCGGTGTCACCGACCCCGTCACCCCGTCGACGTTCGCCGGCCCGCGGACCACCAGCAGCACACCCGACACCACAATCGCGACCAGGGCGGCGGACGCCGCGACGATCGCCGTGAGCGCCTGCTTGGTGCGGTACCACGGCGGCGGTGCCGGTGAGAAACGCCAGGTGTTGTCGTCGAACGCGTCGAAGTGGCCACGGTCCCAGAGGTTGTCGTCCGGTTCGTCCCACAGATCGTCGCCCGGGTCCTTCGGCAGGGACTCGAGCTCCTCGGCCGGCCGGACCTCGGGGACCTCGTCACCGCTGGTCAACCCGTCGGACTCGGCTGGGTCGTCCCAGAGATAGTCGAAGTCCTCCGAGGCTTCGCGTTCAACCACATACCGATGCTAGCCCCCGTACCAGGGCATATGCGCGGCCGAGAGGAAACCGGGCGGAGTCATGAGAACTCGCACCGGCGCGGTCGACGCCACGGTAGGGTTCGGTCGCCCCGTTGGACTCATTCACCGCGGCGATCCGGCGTCGTAACCTCTGCGCCACCGCGCCGCCTCCCATTCATCGGAAGGTTCGGCAATGAACAAGTCTGTAGTGGCAGCCTCTGCGGCGTCCACACTCGTACTCGCGAGCCTGATCGCCTGCGCCCCGCCCCAGAAGGACAACACGGGCGGCGAAACATCCTCCGGCGTCAAGGTCAGCGAGGCGACCTCCGCCGCGGATTTCGGCGGGATGGACGCCCTCGTCGCGGCGGCCAAGAAGGAGGGCGAGCTCAATGTGATTGCTCTGCCGCCGGATTGGGCCAACTACGGCGCGATCATCAAGGCGTTCTCCGACAAGTACGGCATCAAGGTCAACTCGGCGCAGCCCGACGCCGCTAGCCAGGACGAGATCAACGCCGCCAACCAGCAGAAGGGCAAGAGCACCGCGCCCGACGCCTTCGATCTGGGCCAGTCGGTGGCGCTGGCCAACACCTCGATGTTCGCGCCGTACAAGGTCGCGGTTTGGGACGACATCGCCATGGCATACAAGGACCCCAACGGCGCGTGGGTCAACGACTACGGCGGCTACATGTCCATCGGCTTCGACTCGGCAAAGGTGCCGCCCGTCACGAGCGTCACCGACCTCCTCAAGCCGGAGTTCAAGGGCAAGGTCGCGCTAAACGGTGATCCAACGCAGGCAGGCGCCGCGTTCTCCGGCGTGCTGATGGTGGCGCTGTCGCAGGGTGGATCGGCCGACGACATCGCTCCCGGAGTCGAGTTCTTCCGCAAGCTCAAGGAGGCAGGCAACTTCCTTCCGGTCGATCCGACTCCGGCGACCGTCGAGTCGGGCCAGACACCGGTGGTGATCGACTGGAACTACCTGAACGCGGCCGAGACCAAGAAGCTGCCCTCGTGGCAGGTGGTTGTTCCGCCGAATGACACCGTCGCCGGCTTCTACTACCAGGCCATCAACAAGGACGCCCCGCATCCCGCGGCCGCGCGCCTGTGGCAGGAGTTTCTTTACAGCGACGCGGGCCAGAACCTGTTCGCCCAGGGCGGTGTTCGGCCTGTGCGGGCCGACAACATGATGACCGCAGGCACTCTCGATAAGACAGTCGCCGCGCAGCTGCCGGTCATCGACGGCCCGGTCACCGTCCCTTCGCCCGACCAGACCGCGAAGGCCACCAAGTATCTATGCGGATAACTGGGCCAAGGCGATCGGCTGAAATGGTCCGGAAGCTGCGGGAGGCGTTGCCGCTGCTGCCGTTCCTGGCAGTTGTGGTGATCTTCCTGATCATCCCGACCGTGACGGTGATCGTCAGTTCGGTCTATGCCGACGGCGTGTTCTCGTTCGCGCGGATTCAGGCGTTGTTCAGCGACACCGCGTTGGCCGCACTCGGCAAGAGTGTGCTGCTGTCGGGCAGCACCGCAATCATCGGCGCGGTACTCGGCGCGGTGTTGGCGTGGCTGATCGTCAGCAGCCCCGCAGCCGACCCCAATGCTCCTTTCGTCCGCCCTCAGATGGCGCGCCGCGCCGTGATCTCGCTGTGCAGCGTGCTGGCCCAGTTCGGTGGCGTGGCACTGGCTTTCGCCTTTCTGGCCACTGTGGGGCTCAACGGCGTCCTGACGTTGTGGGTCCAGCAGGTGTTCGGCTTCAACCTTGCAGGCTCCGGCTGGTTGTACAGCCTGACCGGACTGATCCTGGTCTACACGTATTTCCAGATCCCGTTGATGGTGATCGTCTTCGTACCCGCTCTCGAAGGACTGCGCGATCAGTGGCGCGAGGCGGCGGTCAGCCTCGGCGCGTCGACGTGGCGGTACTGGCGAGAAGTGGCCGTCCCGCTGCTGATGCCTGCGTTTCTAGGTTCGGCACTTCTGTTGTTCGCCAATGCCTTTGCGGCATACGCGACTGCGGCGGCGCTGGTCAGCCAGGGCAGCCCGATCGTGCCGCTGCTGATCCGGTCGGCGCTCACCAGCGAGCTGGTGCTCGGCCAGTCGGGGTTCGCCTATGCGCTGGCCGTCGAGATGATCGTCGTCGTGGCCTTGGTGATGGTGGCCTACAGCGCGCTGGTGAGGCGCACGGCGAGGTGGCTGAGGTGAGGCGCACCACATTGGGCGGCAAGGTCTTTCGTGGGGCGCTGTGGGTGGCGTTCGGATTGTTCTTCCTGTTCCCGCTGTACGCGATGGCCGACTTCTCCACCAGGAACCTGATCGCAGGTGGCCGCACCGTGCAGGCGTGGAAGAACCTGATCGCCGACGATGCGCTCTATCAGGCGATCGTGATCTCGTTGCTGCTGGCAGTTTTCACGGTGGTGGCGATGCTGCTTGTCCTCGTGCCGACGATGATCTGGGTGCGGTTGCGGGCACCGTGGGCGAAGGGCATGGTGGAGTTCCTGTGTCTGCTTCCGTTGACGATCCCGGCACTGGTGATCGTGGTCGGGTTGCGCAACGTGTATCTGTGGGTGACGTACTTCCTCGGCGAATCCGCGCTGACGCTGACATTCGTCTACGTCGTGTTGGTGTTGCCGTTCGCGTACCGGGCCATCGACGCCGCGCTGTCGTCGATCGACCTGCAGACGCTCGCCGAGGCGGCACGCTCACTTGGCGCTGGCTGGCCGACGACGATCCTGCGGGTTGTGGTGCCCAACATCTGGTCTGGCATCCTGTCTGCCGCGTTCATCTCCATCGCGGTTGTGCTCGGCGAGTACACGATCGCGTCGCTTTCCGGGTACGAGACGCTGCAGGTTCAGATCGTTCAGATCGGTAAGACCGACGGCGCGACGTCGGTGGCGGCGTCGCTAGCCGTGCTGCTGTTCGGTTTCGTACTGCTGCTGATCCTTTCGCTGGTTACGCAGGGGACGGCGCCGTGTTCAAGGAGTGACTGCATGACGAACGGTGTTGCCGTCGAACTCAACGACCTGACCCGGGTGTACGGAAGCGTCAAGGCGCTCAATGGGTTCACCCTGCACATGGCGCCCGGCGAGCTCGTCGCGCTGCTCGGCCCGTCGGGCTGTGGCAAGACCACTGCGCTGCGGATCCTGGCGGGCCTCGACGAAGCCACGTCGGGCACGGTGTCGGTCGGTGGCCAGGATGTCAGCGGCGTGCCTGCGAACAAGCGTGACATGGGCATGGTGTTCCAGGCGTACAGCCTGTTCCCCCATCTGACCGTGCTCGACAACGTCGCGTTCGGCATGAAGATGCGCGGAAAACCGAAGAGCGACCGGACTTCTCGAGCCGCCGACATGCTGGACTTGGTGGGCCTTTCGGCGCACACACACAAGTACGCCAGCGAGCTCTCGGGCGGCCAGCAGCAGCGCGTCGCGCTGGCAAGGGCGCTGGCGATCCAGCCGCGGGTGCTGCTTCTCGACGAGCCGTTGTCCGCACTGGACGCCAAGGTGCGCACACAGCTGCGCGACGAGATCCGCCGCGTCCAACTCGAAGTCGGCACGACAACGCTGTTCGTCACCCACGACCAGGAGGAGGCGCTTGCCGTCGCGGACCGGGTCGGCGTCGATGAGCCAGGGCAGGCTGGAGCAGCTGGCCGCCCCCGCTGATCTGTACGCCAACCCCGCGACCCCGTTCGTTGCCGACTTCGTCGGCCTCAACAACAAGGTCCCTGCCGAGGTGTCGGGCGGCCGTGCACAGCTACTCGGAACGTCGGTGCCCGCGTTGGCGGGCTCCATCTCCGCGGGCAAGGGACTGGCGATGGTCCGGCCCGAATCGGTCACCGTCTCACCCGACCCCGCGGGCACGTCGACCGTCAGCTCGGTGGCGTTCCTCGGGCCGATCTCGCGGGTGTACTGCACGCTGCAGGATGGCTCGGTGATCAACGCTCAGATGGCGAGCTCGCAGGCAAGGGGATTCACGCCTGGGGCATCCGTCTCCGTCGGAGTCGAACCCTCCGGCGTGTTAGTCGTGAAGGCTGAGGACGCCGCCTGACCATCCGAGGTCACGCGCCAGCATGTCGGCGGTCGTCTCGCGGCGCACGAGTTCACGCGCCTGTCCCCACCGGACGCCGACGATCGGCGGCCTGCCAACCATGTTGTAGTTCGATGCCATGCTGTGCTGATAGGCGCCCGTGGCCGCGACGGCCAGCAGATCACCGGGATGGATATCGGCAGGCAGCTCAACGTCGCGGGCGATCTCGTCGCCCGATTCGCAATGACGGCCCGCGACTGTGACGATGTTGGTGGGGCCAACCGAATGGCGGTTGGCCAGCGCCACAGTGTATTTCGCACCGTAGAGCGCGACCCGCGGATTGTCGGACATGCCGCCGTCCACCGCGACGAACGTGCGTCCACCGGACTGCGACTTCACCGACGCCACCCGGTACAGCGTCACCCCTGCGCGCGCGCTGATCGCGCGTCCTGGCTCGACCACGATCCGAGGTCGCGGGAACCGTTCCGAGGCGCACGCCCAGTCAAGGGCGTCGTCGATGACGTCGGAGAGCTCGGCGAGATCGAGTTCGGGATCGCCCGCGACATAGGGGATGCCGTGCCCCCCGCCGATGTTGAGTTCGTGAAGAATGACGCCGTGGTTGGCCCGGATGTCAGCCATGGCGGCGATCATCGTGCGGATGGCCTCGCCGTACAACGCTGAATCGGTGATCTGCGATCCGATGTGACAGTGCAACCCGACCAATTCCAGAAGCGGTTGGTGCAGAATCCGTTTCACCGCCTCGGCGGCGTGACCGCCTGCCAGCGTGAAGCCGAACTTCTGGTCGTTGACACCGGTCGTCACCGCGGCATGGCCGTGGATGTCGATGTCCGGTGTCACCCTGATCAGCACTCGTTGCGGCCGACGCATTTCGCAGGCCAGATACGCGATCTCCATCAGCGAGTCGACGACAATCCGGCCGGCACCCACCTCGGCGGCGTCGTTGAGTTCGTCTAGCGATTTGGCGTTGCCGTGCATGACGATGCGGGACGGATCGACGCCCCCAGCGAGCGCGGTCGCCAGCTCACCGCCGGAGCTGACGTCGACGCCCGCACCCTCCTCGGCCACCCAGCGAGCGACGGTCGTCGTCAACAGCGCCTTGGCGGCATAGACGGTTTCGGTGTTGCGCAGTGTGGTGCGGTATCGGGTGAGCCGGTGCCGAAAGTCCGTCTCGTCGAGAACGTATGCCGGTGTGCGGAACTCGTCGGCGATGTCCGTCAACGGCACATCTCCGACGCAGAGGCGGCCCAGGTCGTCGACGCCCGCGGTCAACGGCCAGATCGCCGGGTCTATTCGGGTCGGGGCGGCGTGGTGTAGGGACGGCAGATAGTCCAGCAATGTCATAAGGCCACCGTGCGCCGGTCACGGCCGGATGGCACGTGTCTTGACAGGTCCTTGACGCGCAGTCGGCAAATATTGATGCGGTGTGGTCAGACGTCTTTGACCGGCTCGATTCCGAGATCCTTGTAGGTCACCAACGCGACGAACGGCACGTTGCGCGCGGCGAATCGGTTGGCGGCGATGTCGCCGCGGTCCACCATCGGGATTACGCCGGTCACCACTGCGCCAACCGCCGTTACCCGCTCGTACGCCTTCTCGGTGGAGCCGCCGGTGCTGATCACGTCGTCGACCAGAAGCACGCGGGTGCCCGTCGAGAGCCGGGTGCCTTCCACCCACTGTTCACGGCCGCGCTGCTTTTGCTCCTTGCGCACCGAGAACCAGGCCTTGCCGGTGACCATCGCGACGCCGTGCGCCAGCGGGTCTGCTCCCATGGTGAGGCCGCCGACCGCGTCGAATTCGATGCCGTGTGCGGCCGCGAGGTCGGCCACCGCGCGGCTGACGATCGCCAGCCGCTCCCCGGTGTCTACGGCGAACTTGCCGTCGATGTAGTCGTGGCTGAGCTGGCCACTGGCCAACCTGAACGGCTCGGCGCGATGCTCATAACCACGCGTGCGGATGAGATCGAAGGCCGCTTGCCAGGTGTCCGGTCGGTAGGTCGAAGACATATCAGGATGGTATTTCAGGCCTGCCGCGCCCGACGCGTCAACTCCACGGCAGCCGAACGCAATTCGTCGATCGAATCGATGGTCGCGGCATAACCGATTCGGGTGTAGGCCACGCCGCGCTGCGTGACGACCCTCAGATCGAGTCCGTACCGGTCGGCGCCGGTGCAGGTGGCCGCGGTGGTGTCGGGATATCCGCCAAGCACCTGCGCCATCGCGACGAGGGCGTCGGCGTGGTCGGCGTTGAGGTGAGCGATCGCCCCGTCGGCCAGCGGCGAAACCGGGTCGGGTTCGGCGACGCTGTATGCCTCGGCGGTCGCCGAATCCATCCGGCCGTACCCGCCGACCCAGCGCACCCGCTGCACCCGCAGCACCCACAGCGAGAAGTCGCTGTAGTCGATGTAGTACTTCGCGGCCGCGACGGCCGACAGGTGCGCATCGCGGGCGGCCACCCGTTCATCGCCGGTGGGTGCCTCGACGACACCGGCCAGGGTGATGCGGCCGCTGGCCAGCGGATCGGCTTCGCGCTGCGGCGCAACGATCGCAATGCTGGCGCGCGGGTCTGCGGCGAGGTTGCGGCCGTGCTCGGCGAGATTGGACACACACAGCACCGGCGCACCGCCGAGCAGACCGTAGGTGACAAACGACGCCCACGGGTCGCCGTGGGCAGTCAGCGTCGCCAGCGTGCCCGTATTGGTCGCCGCGGCGATCGTGCGCGCCTCCTCGGCGGCCGACGGGCGAACGGAATGGGCGATATCGGTAAGCGGGGGAGGGACCGACGGGGCATCGCCGGGGTCGCCGTGATCACGGGAAGGCACCTCGGCACGATACCCAACGACGGCGTGGTTGCCAGACGTCCGGGCAAAAACTGACGCCCCGTTGAATAGATTTTGATGTCAGCACCGAATTTCGTCGGATTAATTGGTGTGAATATGCGAGAATTGCGCAGAATTGATTATTCGGCGGGCAACCATTCTCTTCGAGATCGGGGGCGTCGTGGCTGGTTCGGCTTTGCGGTTGACCGCATGTGCCGGGCTGCTTACTACCGGTCTATTGATGGCCGCCGCGCGCGCGGGGATCGCCGTCGCCGACACGGGTGACTCAGCGGGCGGTGGAACCGAGCGCGCGTCGGTGACCAGCAAAGTCGAGGGTGGCTCTGGCCGCGAAAGCGGCGCGACCAAGCCCGACCACCCGACCAGCACGGGCGGGTCAGGCCGCGACGATATCGACGTCAAATCGGCAGTCGGATTCAATTCAAAGAATGGCAATTCGGCCGACAGCAAAAAATCGAACGGTTCGATTACCGACCCAATCCAGCGCATTCCCCGTAAGGACGAGTTGCCGGCGACCGGATTACCCAATCCGTGCTTCTTCTATACGACATTGGTGAAACCGGTGCTGACGCTTGCCGCGACGTCTTCGCGGCGATGCAGCCCCCGCCCCCACCTTCACCGGCGCCCCGCGCCGCCTTGAGGACGCAGGAGGCGGGACCGCCGGTGGCGGACTCGGGTGGCGGAGGTGTCGACCCGGTTTCCACGGGTGTCGCCGCCGAGCCTCCGGTTCTGCAGGCCCCGCTGGTGATTGCGCCCCTCCCGATCCCCCTCCCGCCTGCGGTCGCGCCCCTGGCACCGCCCGCAGTCTTGGCCGGCGTAACCCCGCCACCTGTTGCGGTGGAATCCGTCGCTGTTGGGGCCAACGCCCCGGTGATTCGCGGTTCGCTGCCTCCGACTGTGGAACCGCCTGCCGCGACGCTGACACCGATGAGCGGGCAGGCGATGAGCGAGCAGGCGACGCGGCTTGGCTATCCGCGTTATCTGCGGACCCCGGCGGCAGGCGAGCTTGCGGCCGCCGCGTTGCCCGGCGTCGCCGGACTGATGTTCCTCACCTTCAGCGGCGGGTGCATCGGCTACCGGCAGGCCAACAGCGTCCGGTTCCTCCGTGCGCAGGACGCCGAGCGCTTCCTGCGCTAGGACGCTAGCCGCCGAGTGCGGCGATCAGGTCCTTGATCCGCGAGGTCTCGTCCTCGGTGGCGGGTTCCTCCGCCTCGACGGCCTCGATGAGGTCCTTGCGCAGACCGACGCCGTTGGCCGCTTCCTTCGTCGACAGCTTGGCGTGTCCGCGCGCGACGTACAGGCGCTGACCCAGCGTGGCGCCGGGTCCGTGTGCGGCCGTCTCCATCAGCTCGTCGTAGCGGTGCCGCACGCCACTGAGCGCGACGATCACCGACGGAGTGACGCGGCTACGGCCAGCCGCCTCCGACAACGAGCCCTGAAGTTTGCGGAGGCCGGCGAGGATGATGCCGGCCCGGTGTGGGAACTCGGGGTCACCCGAGTCGGGAAGCGTGTCGATGGCGGCGGTGTACATATGCATCGCCGCATCGGCCATACCAACGATTACTGGAGCTTCACCATCATTCGGCGTCGATTCAGCCACGACTACTCGATTCCTTGTCGTACAAACAACGCCAGTGATGGCCAGATCGCCAAACTGACGGATCTAGGACGCCGAAACCGTAACCCGACTTGATTGCGGATTCAACCGGTGCCCAGCAGGAATTAGTCGGCCCGCGGCGGCGCCTCGGCGAGGTCGAGTTTGCGGGATCCCCGCACATCGTCGCCGCCGCCCTCGACGGTGATTCAGTTTCGCCGGACATGGGTAGGTTTGAACGCTGATGGACCAAAGCACCGGGGAAGCCGCGGTACACGATCCCGCAGAAGGCAGCCACGTCGAGGGCGGCGTGGTCGAACATCCCACCGCCGAAGACTTCGGGCACGCCCGCGCCCTGCCGGAGGACCGCACGTGGTTCAAGCGCGCGGTGTTCTACGAGGTGCTGGTGCGCGCGTTCTACGACTCCAACTCCGACGGCGCCGGCGACCTGCGCGGCCTGACCGAACAGCTCGACTACCTGAAGTGGCTTGGCGTCGACTGTCTTTGGTTGCCCCCGTTCTACGATTCCCCGCTGCGCGACGGCGGCTACGACATCCGGGACTTCTACAAGGTGCTGCCCGAGTTCGGCACCGTCGACGATTTCGTCGAGCTGTTGGACGCCGCGCACCGCCGCGGTATCCGCGTCATCACCGACCTCGTGATGAACCACACCTCCGAATCGCACGCGTGGTTCCAGGAGTCACGGCGCGATCCCGACGGGCCCTACGGCGACTACTACGTGTGGAGCGACACCAGCGAGAAGTATGCCGACGCACGAATCATCTTCGTCGACACCGAGGAGTCGAACTGGACGTTCGATCCTGTCCGACGCCAGTTCTACTGGCACCGCTTCTTCAGCCATCAGCCCGACCTCAACTACGACAACCCCGCCGTGCAGGAAGCGATGCTCGACGTGCTGCGGTTCTGGCTCGACCTCGGCATCGACGGCTTTCGGCTTGATGCAGTGCCCTATCTGTTCGAGCGGGAAGGCACCAACTGCGAGAACCTGCCCGAGACGCACGCATTCCTCAAGCACTGCCGCAAGGTGATCGACGACGAGTTCCCCGGCCGGGTGCTGTTGGCCGAGGCGAATCAGTGGCCTGCCGACGTCGTCGAGTACTTCGGCGACCTGAAGGCAGGCGGCGACGAGTGCCATATGGCGTTTCACTTCCCGTTGATGCCGCGCATCTTCATGGCGGTGCGGCGCGAGTCGCGGTTCCCGATCTCGGAGATCCTCGCGCAGACACCGGAGATACCGGACATGGCGCAGTGGGGGATCTTCCTGCGCAACCACGACGAGTTGACGTTGGAGATGGTCACCGACGAAGAGCGCGACTACATGTACTCCGAATACGCCAAGGACCCGCGGATGAAGGCCAACGTCGGCATCCGCAGGCGGTTGGCGCCGCTGCTGGAGAACGACCGCAACCAGATGCAGCTGTTCACCGCGCTGCTGCTGTCGCTCCCGGGTTCGCCGGTGCTGTACTACGGCGACGAGATCGGCATGGGCGACATCATCTGGCTCGGCGACCGCGACGGGGTCCGCACCCCGATGCAGTGGACGCCGGACCGCAACGCAGGCTTCTCCACCGCCAACCCCGGCCGCCTGTACCTGCCCCCCAATCAGGACCCGATCTACGGCTACCAGTCGGTGAACGTCGAGGCGCAACGCGACAGTTCGACGTCGCTGCTGAACTGGACCCGCACCATGCTTGCGGTGCGGGGCCGCCACGACGCGTTCGCGATCGGCAGCTTCCGTGAGTTGGGCGGCTCCAACCCGTCAGTGCTCACCTATGTCCGCGAGATCGAGGAGGATAGCAGGCGGACACCGTCGTTGTGCGTGAACAACCTGTCGCGGTTCCCGCAGCCGATCGAGCTGAACCTGCAGCATTGGAACGGGTTCACGCCGGTCGAGATGACCGGGTACGTTGAGTTCCCCCGCATCGGCCAGTTGCCCTACCTGCTGACCCTGCCCGGTCACGGGTTCTACTGGTTCCAATTGCGGGAGCCTGAGGAGCAGTCATGAACCTGCCATTCGACGAATGGCTACCCCAGCAACGTTGGTATGCCGGACGTAATCGTGAACTGGCCTCGGCCGAACCCGGCGTCGTGGTTGCGCTGCGCGACGACCTCGACCTGGTGCTGCTCGACGTCGCGTACACCGACGGCTCGTCCGAGCGCTACCAGGTGATCGTGCGCTGGGATTTCGGGCCCGCGGAGACGGCGACATCCAGCGGGAGCCCGATTTCCGAATTCCTCACGGTTGCCACCATCGGTGTGGACGACGACCGCACCGCCTACGACGCGCTCTACAATCCGGCCGACGCGAAATACCTACTGTCGCTGTTTGATTCGTCCGACAACAGTCGGGCGATGTCAGGTTCGGCAAGGAAACCGGCGCCGCGCTTCCACTCGAGGCGGCGCCGCGCGTGACGAGCGCCGAGCAGAGCAACACCAGCGTGATCTTCGAGGAAGAGGCCGTCTTCAAGGTGTTCCGCCGGATCACGCCGGGCACCAATCCAGACATCGAACTCAACAGGGTGTTGGCCCGTGCCGAAAACCCGCACGTGGCACGGTTGCTCGGCGCCTACGAGACGTCGTCCGACGGTCAACCGTGCGCGCTCGGCATGGTGACCGAGTTCGCCGCCAACTCTGCCGAGGGCTGGGACATGGCCATGGCAAGCACCCGCGACCTGTTCGCCGAGGGCGACCTCTACGCCGACGAGGTCGGCGGCGACTTCGCAGGCGAGTCCTACCGCCTCGGCGAGGCGGTTGCGTCGGTGCACGCCACACTCGCCGATCAGCTCGGCACGTCAACCGTTCTGTTCCCGACCGACGTCGTGCTCGAACGATTGTGCGGTTGCGTCGGCGTCGGTGCCCGAACTGGAGCGGTACGTGCCGCTGATCGAGGAGCGCTACCGCAAGCTGGCCGAGGAGACGATGACCGTCCAACGGATCCACGGCGACCTGCACCTCGGGCAGGTGTTGCGCACTCCCGAGGGGTGGCTGCTGATCGACTTCGAGGGCGAGCCGGGACAGCCGCTCGATGAACGACGCCGACCCGACTGCACGCTGCGCGATGTGGCAGGCGTGTTGCGGTCGTTTGAGTACGCCGCTTACCAGCGGCTGATGGAGCAGGCCTCCGAGTCGGGAACCGAGGATCGGGACCGGCAGCTGGCAGCGCGGGCACGCGAATGGGTGGACCGCAACGCCGCCGCGTTCTGCGACGGTTATGCGGCGGTGTCGGGTGCCGACCCGCGCGACTCCGTGCATCTGCTCGAGGCCTACGAACTCGACAAGGCGGTGTACGAGGCCGCCTACGAGGCGCGGCACCGGCCGAGCTGGCTGCCGATCCCGGTGAAATCCATTGCGCGAATTGTTAGCTAGCCGCCGATGCGCAGCGGGCAACCCGCAGCAGTCTCGCCGGTTCCTCACAGGTTCACGCAACCTAGCGATGACTCACTGGCAGATGTGACATCGACGTTAGAGACGCAAGCGCCGCCAGCCGATACGACAGCGCGCCGCCAACCCGGCTGACCGCGGCCACGTGGAACCGGGTGGGCCTCGTCGTGCTCCTTGTCGGCACCGCGGTGCATGTATCTGTGGAACATCACCACAACGGCATGGGTAACCAGTTCTATGCCGCTGCGGCGCAGGCAGGTTCGAAAGACTGGGAAGCGTTGTTGTTCGGCTCGCTCGACCCGCACAACTTCATCACCGTCGACAAGCCGCCAGTCTCGCAGTGGGTGATGGGGCTGTCCGGACAGATATTCGGCTTCAGCAGCGCGAGCATGATGATCCCGCAGGCGTTGATGGCGGTGGCCGCCGTCGCCCTGATCTACGGTGCGGTCGCACGCATCAGCGGCCCGCGAACCGGATTGCTTGCAGGCGCAGTTCTGGCGTTGACGCCGGTGGCTGCATTGATGTTTCGGTTCAACAATCCCGACGCCGTGATGGTGCTGCTGATGACCGCCGCGGCGTACTGCACCGTGCGGGCGTTGCAGCAGGCGAACCCGAGATGGTTGGCATGGGCCGGCGCCGCACTGGGTTTCGCTTTCCTGGCCAAGATGCTCGAGGGGTTGATGGTGGCCCCGGCCCTCGCCGCCGTATATCTCATTGCCGCGCCGACGACGCTGCGGGCCCGCCTGCGACACGTTGGGGTGGCGGCCATTGCGTTCGTCGTCTCAGCGGGCTGGTTCGTGGTGCTGACTCTGCTGTGGCCCGCGTCGTCGCGGCCGTACATCGCGGGTTCGACCGATGACAACTTCATGAATCTGGTGTTGGGCTACAACGGGTTCGCCCGCGTTCTCGGCCGCAACCACATGGGGTTCGGTACGCCGCAGAACCTGGTCGGGGCGGCGGCGGGCGCACAGTTGACACGTCGCAGGGCACACGGCGGGCCCAGGGCGGATTCGGTGATCAAGCGCAGGGCTTGCCGCGGTTGTTCAGCGGCGAGTTCGGCTTCGAGATCGGCTGGCTGGTACCCGCCGCGCTGCTGGCGACCGTTCTGGTCCTGGTCTCGCGCGGGCGCGCACCGCGGACCGACCTGGCGCGGGCAGGCGCGATTCTGTTCGGCGGCTGGCTGATCATCGACGGACTCGTGCTGAGCTTCATGCACGGCTCGATCCACGCGTACTACTGCCTGTCCGTCGCGCCGCCCGTGGCAGCGATGTTCGCCATCGCCGTGCACGAACTGTGGCAGCGCCGCGAAAAGTGGTTTTACAGGGGTGGTTTGGCTGTATTGATCGGCGGTACGGGAGCATGGAGTTGGTTCATCCTTGGGCGCAACGGTGAATGGCTGCCTGCCTTGCGATGGACCATCCTGGTGCTGACGATCGCGGCTGCGGTCGCGCTGCTCGCGCCGTGGACGACGGGGGCGCGTCACAGGGTGGCGCTCGGCGCGCTTGCCATCGGACTTGTGAGCGCGCTTGCGGGCCCCACGGCGTATGCGATCGCCACCGTCGGCCAGCCGCATCAGGGTGGCGGACCTTCCGTCGGTCCGGCGGGGGCGGCGGGGCAGAAGCACTCCGGCTTCGGTCAGATGTCGGATAACGCCGACCTGAACGCGATGCTGAAGGACACGAACACCGAGTGGTCCGCCGCGATCCTGCGCTCATCCAGTGCCGCGGGCCTCGAATTGTCCACGAACACAGCGGTCATGGCGATAGGCGGCTTCTCGGGCAGCGACCCGGCCCCGACCCTGAGCCAGTTCCAGGACGACGTGGCACAGCACAGGGTTGCCTATTACATCGTCATGAACACGCGTGGCCGCGGGCCGGGCTGGGGCAATCGGGGGCACGCCGACATCGCGAACTGGGTCTCGGCCACCTTCCACTCGTCCACGGTCGGGGACGCCACCGTGTACAACTTGTCGGCGCCGAAATAGCGCTAACGCACCAGCCTGCGCAGCAACGCCGACGCCATGGCGATGCCCGCGACCGCGGCGACCACAAGCACGGCGATGTCGAGCGAGTCCGTTGGTCGGCGAGCCGATCAGCAGTCCGCGCAACGCGTTTACCTCGTAGCTGAGCGGGTTGACGGCCGATAGCCAACGCAGCCACTGCGGCATCACGTCCACCGGGTAGAGCGCGTTCGACGCGAAGAACAGCGGCATGGTGATTGCCTGCCCGATGCCCATCAGCCGGTCCCTGTTGCGCACAAGGCCGGCAAGCGTCATCGACAGACACGCGAAAAACGCCGAGCCCAAGCACCACAACACCCATCGCGCCAAGGATTCTCAGCGGGTTGACGGTCATGTGCACACCCATGAGGTAGGCCAGCGCCACCACCCCGATCACCTGCACCACCGAGCGCACGCCTGCCGCGAAAGCCTTCCCGGTGATAAGTGCCGACGCGGGCGCAGGCGTCACCATCAGCTTGGCGAGGATGCCCGCATCGCGGTCCCAGATGATCTGGATGCCGTAGAAGATCGAGATGAACAGCGCCGACTGCGCGATGATGCCCGGCGCCAAGAACGCCAGGTACGGCACGTCGCCGGTGTCTGATGACGTGCAGTCGGGAGAACGTCTGCCCGAAGATCAACAGCCACAGCGCAGGCTGCACCATCCTGGTGAACAGTTCGGTGCGGTCGTGGCGCAGCTTCTGCAGCTCCACTATCGCGAAGGCGCCGATCCCGCATGGCCATTCCGCGGACGCGACGCCAGCCGCGCGGCGCACGGACGATGTCTACGGCCACCTTCGGCTCAACTGACACGGCGCGCTGTCCTTCTATTCGACCGGACCGCACGGAATCCGGTCTGCGAGCTGTCCTCGGCTAAATCCGAGCCTGCGTAGTAACGGAAAACGTCCTCGAGTGTCGCTTCCGGAGCCGCGTCGGCGGCGACATGTGCCTGAGCCGAGACCGTTCGTTTGAGTTCCGTCGGCGAGCCGACCGCTTGCAACCGACCGTGGTGCATCAGGGCCACCCGATCGCACAGCGCGTCGGCCTCCTGCATGTAGTGGGTGGTGAGCAGCACCGTCATGCCGAAGTCGTTCTGCATGCGTTCCACCTGAGCCCAGACACTGTCGCGCGCAATGGGATCCAGCCCAACCGTCGGTTCGTCGAGGATCAGCAGCGATGGCCGGTTGACCAACGCCTGCGCCAACTCGAGCCTGCGAACCATGCCGCCTGAGTAGGTGCCTGCCAGCCCGCCGGCGACGTCGAGCAGCTGCATCGCGTGCAGCGCTTCATCGACCCGATCGGACCGTTCGCGGCGCGGAACGTCGTAGAGCCGCGCGAACAGTTCGACGTTTTGCCTGCCGGTCAGCGCGGATTCAATTGAAAGCTGCTGCGGCACATAGCCAATGTTGTGCCGGATGTCCATGGTGTGCCTGCGTGAGTCGAGGCCGAAGATGTGCACCTCGCCGTCCTGGACCGGTGTCAGCGTAGTCAGCACGCGTACGACCGTGGTCTTGCCCGCACCGTTGGGTCCGAGCAGGCCGACCGTCTCGCCGGAACGAACCTGCAGGTTGAGGTCGTCGACCGCGGTGAAATCGCCGTAGCGGTGGGTCAGGTGCTGGCAGTCGATCGCAAGCGGTGTTGTCATAGTTGCCTCTCGTGCAGCATGCGGGTCATCTCGGCGAGGACCTCCAAACCGCGCTCCAGGCTGTCGAGCTGGCTGGGGTCGAGTTCGTCGAGCACCGTCGACAGTGCGGCCCGTCGCGCGGCGCGCGACTCGTCGGCGATGCGCTGTGCGGGCTCGGTCAGGCGCAGCCGGCCCACCCTGCGGTCATCGGCGTCGACGGTGCGAACAAGCAGGCCATCGGCGGCCAGCTTGGACACCAGTGTCGACGCCGTGTTGGGCACCAAACCCAACTCCGTGGCCGCCTCCCGCACCGAGATACCCGGTTGGCGGCCGACCAACCGCAACATCTCGCCCTGCGATTGCGTCAGGCCTGCGGCGTCGAACCCTCCCCCCGTCGACCGGCGCAGCTGGCGGCGGAACCGCCCCACCACGCTGAACAGCTCGGCGATCAGGTCGGTGCGGGTGTCCACCCGTCCGATATTACCTCTGTCGCAGAGGTATTTTGCCTGCTACGGCGTCACCGCGTCCGGTGACTCCGGCAATACCTGGCCACCGTCGACGACGATCGCCTGACCGGTGATGTAGCCGGCCTCGTCGCTTGCGAGGAACGCCGCGGCGTAGCCGATGTCTTCCGGTTCGCCGAGCGCGCCAGCCGGGATCGCGCGCGCCATCTGAGCCAGGTAATCGTCGCCTAGATCGGCAAGTCCCTCGGTGAGGATGTTGCCCGGCAGCACTGCGTTGACGGTGATCCTGTGGGGGGCGAGTTCGATCGCGGCGGTCCTCATGAAACCCAGTTGGGCGGCCTTGGATGCGCCGTAGTGCGACCAGCCCGGAAACCCGGTGATCGGGCCGGTGATCGACGACGTCAGCACGATGCGACCGCGGCCCGACGCGATCAGCGCGTCGAGACAGGCCTGCACGCTGTAGACGGTCCCTTTCACGTTGACGTCCAGCATCTCGGTCAGTTGGCCGGAAGTCATGGTCTGCAGCGGGGCCTCGGGGAAGATTCCGGCGTTGGCGCACAACACATCCAGCCCACCGAAGGCCTCGACGGCCGCGGCGGCCATCGCGGTACAGGACTCCCGATCGGACACGTCGACCGCGATGCCGATGACCTTTCCCGCGCCGAGGCCGTCGAGCGCGGCGACAGCGGAGTCGATGTCGGCTCGCGAACGCGCCCCGACCGCGACATTCGCGCCCGCCGTGGCGAATACCGAGGCAATGCCGCGACCGATTCCCTTGCTACCGCCGGTGACCAACACCGATTTACCCGCCAGTGAGAACATGCGGAACAGTCTCGGCCATCGACGGCGGCGCCGCAGGGTGGACGAGGGCTCGGCTACGGCCGCAGCATGAAGTCCAGGAACCGGTCGCGCAATTCGGGGGGCGCTGACGGGGTAGGGCCCGATGCGTGCATCAGTCCGACGCCCGCCGCGTACACCACAAACGCGCGCAGTTCGGCGTCCTCGGGCTCGAACCCGTAGTCGATGAACGCCTGCCGGACGGCCCGCACCACGCGCCCATCGCTTTGCTGGACGCTTGCCAGTGCCGCGTCGTCGGTGAGCGCCCATACCCGCATCGCACGCTCGAGCGCCCAGTGCTGCGGGGCGACCAGCGTCCTCATCATCACATCGAGGCGCTCCCGCGGGTCGACGTCCGGCATGTTCTCGAACGGCCGCCGGTTGCGGTCGTGGAGCGCGCCCCACGCCTCGACCAGTGCGTCGCGGTATGCGGGCATATCGGTGAAATGCCAATAGAAGCTGCCCTTCGTGACGCTGAGCCGCTCGCACAGCGCGTCGATCCGCAGCGCGTTTGGTCCGCCGTCGGCAAGCACAGCAAATCCGGCCTCGATCCAGTCGTCGGTCGATAGCCGACGGCCACCGCGGCGCGGCGTCATGCCGGGCAGCATACGGGGAGATAGAGCACCGTTGTTGACACCAGCGAAAATTACGTATGGGGGCGGTGCTGGCAACCGTGGCCGCCAAGTAGGGTGCCGCCGCTCTTCGGCTCCTACACCGGCCCGCCCGGCCGGCGGCGTCAGCGAGAAATTTCTAGAAATCCCGAGTGCCATGGCGGCGGCCACGGTTGCTACAGCAAGTAACCGTACCATACGGCCTGGTACGGATAGAGTGAACTCGATCGGCAAGCGTGGTGGCGCACAACGCTTCTGAGTCTTGTCGGTCAGTCGCGACAGTTTTCGGGCGACCAACACGATCCGTTCGTCCAACGTGTCCGCGTCGTTCGGGCCCCGATCGGTGACATCGGGATGTAGCGACCGCGGCCGCGGTAGATTGCGGGTCAGTTCGACCGCGCCGTTTAGCCGCATCGCGCGTCGGGCACCATGGCGGTATGGCCGGTGACGAGTTCGACGACATCCCCCTGGAGCCCGAGGAGCAACTCGACTCCGACGAGATCCGCAACGACGACGGCGACGAGGTGGTCGACCCGCCGGAGCGCTGGATAGAGGCCAAGGACCACGAATCGCTCGACGAACGGTTGTCGGAGGAGACCCCCGACGTGTCTGAAGACAGACATCGATCTCCGCGACGCCGACGACGGTTTGCCGACCGTCGAATCGATGTCGGACGACGCCCTCGACCACCTGGACCCCGAGCAGCACGGACGCGAGCGCGGCCAGATCGACGGCACGCCGGAGGATGGCGACTCGTTCTTCGTCGTCGTCGACTGAATTAGTCCGTCGAGGCCTCGCAGCACCATCACCGCTCTGGCCTCGATGGCCACCTTGGTCCCTGCGGTCACCGGCTTGGCGTCCCCGGCGGCGGCCGTGCCGGCCGTGTAGATCACCGCGACCCACGCTTCACCGAATTCCTTTGGCGGCAAGGTGAATTCGATCGGCTCATAGTGGGCGTTGAAGCACAACACGAATGAGTCGTCTGTGACGCGCTGACCGCGTACATCGGGATCGGCGATGCCCTGACCGTTGAGATACACGGCGATCGACTTGGCGAAGCCGGAATCCCAGTCTTCCTCCGTCATCTCCGTGCCATCCGGCGCAAACCACGTGATATCGGGCATTCCGCCATCGCCACGACGGCCGACCGGTTTGCCGCTGAAGAACCGTCGCCTGCG